>NZ_AP027341.1:2375000-2596558 GCF_055393875.1 Sphingobium sp. TomTYG74
TGAAATACCACCCTGTTGTTTTCTGATGTCTAACCTCGCACCGTTATCCGGTGCAGGGACCCTCTGTGGCGGGTAGTTTGACTGGGGCGGTCGCCTCCTAAAGAGTAACGGAGGCGCGCGATGGTGGGCTCAGGACGGTTGGAAACCGTCTGTTAGAGTGCAATGGCATAAGCCCGCCTGACTGCGAGACTGACAAGTCGAGCAGAGACGAAAGTCGGTCATAGTGATCCGGTGGTCCCTCGTGGAAGGGCCATCGCTCAACGGATAAAAGGTACGCCGGGGATAACAGGCTGATGATTCCCAAGAGCTCATATCGACGGAATCGTTTGGCACCTCGATGTCGGCTCATCACATCCTGGGGCTGGAGCAGGTCCCAAGGGTTTGGCTGTTCGCCAATTAAAGTGGTACGTGAGCTGGGTTCAGAACGTCGCGAGACAGTTTGGTCCCTATCTGCCGTGGGCGTCGAAATTTGAGAGGAGTTGACCCTAGTACGAGAGGACCGGGTTGAACATACCTCTGGTGTACCTGTCGTCCTGCCAAGGGCGCAGCAGGGTAGCTATGTATGGACGGGATAACCGCTGAAAGCATCTAAGCGGGAAGCCTCCCTCAAGATAAGATTTCTTCGAGCGGTCGTAGACCACGACCTTGATAGGCCGGATGTAGAAGTGTGGTAACATATGGAGCTAACCGGTCCTAATTGCTCTGATCGCGCTTGAATGCTTCGAAAGAAGCGAGTCCCACCATCAATGACAGTGCTGGCAACAGCAAAACGTCAGCGATGTGGTGATAAACCTCAAGCCAGATAACAACTGAAATACATTTACCGTGCACGGCATCGATTATAACCCAAAGCGCAAGCTCTATTGCTTGGTGACCATAGCGTCTGTGACCCACCCGATCCCATCCCGAACTCGGCCGTGAAACCAGTCTGCGCCGATGGTACTGTGGCTCAAGCCCCGGAAGAGTAGGGCGTCGCCAGGCATTACAGCTTGCGCTTTAGGAAATAAAACCCATCACAATCTCACAAAAGGGCGGCCCACAAAGCCGCCCTTTTGCCTTTGGTGACGCGGGATGGAGCAGCCCGGTAGCTCGTCAGGCTCATAACCTGAAGGTCGCAGGTTCAAATCCTGCTCCCGCAACCAACATGATTTGCAAGGCCCCCTCGGCACACGCCGCAGGGGGCTTTTGCTTGTCCAAACCACCGCAAAGCGCCAGCATCGATACCAACTCGTCGCGTCCGGAGCGCGAGCGTCCTCGCGATAGATTGTCAGACCTTCGATAAACCCGACCATCGGGGCAGCCGCTTCTGCCCGAATACCCGTCATTGCACGTCGCACCCAGCATATCGACCTTGTCACCGAACTTCTCGAGCAGCCCCGGGCGGAGCACGATTTAGCGGATCTGCTTCAACCGCGCGATGCGCGTCAGCCGATCCACGTCCAGCGCAGGATAAACCGGACATTATCTGTATCGATGCCACTCCTCCAGAATGTGTCAATGGCAGTGCCGGTTCCCCAGGACCTTGGCTCGCCGGCTTCTGCACTGTAGTACAACGCCGGATCGTTTTTCCCGCTTCAACTATTTCTCCGCGAGCCGCCGCATTTTTGCACAGCTCAATCAGCCTTGTTTTCTGGTTCAGGATTGGTGACTAAGGACCAATAAGGCGCGAACGGGGAGAGTAGAATGGGGTTCACCGACAACCAGGTGGCGGATCAGGATGGACGCACGATCCTGGTTACCGGGGCGAACACCGGTATCGGCTTTGAAACCGCGAAGCTGCTGGCCCGAAAGGGCGCGCGAGTGCTGCTTGGCTGCCGAGATGCCAGCAGGGGCGCGGATGCAATGGCGGAGATTGCGGCCGCAACTCCAGGCGCGAAACTGGATCTCATTCTACTCGATCAGGCAGATCTTGGAAGCGTCCGAACCGCAGCCGAAAGGGTCGCCAGCGAACCCAGGCTCGACCTGCTGATCAACAATGCGGGCGTGATGATACCTCCCCTTACCCGCACGGCCCAAGGGTTCGAGCTTCAATTTGGTGTCAACCATTTGGGGACCTTCGCGCTGACGGCGCTTTTATTGCCGAAGCTCGCCGAAACCGCCGGTTCGCGGGTGGTTGTTACGTCCAGCTTGGCACACCGCAATGGACGCATGTTGTGGGACGACTGGAACGCAGAGAAAGGCTATAGTCCCAACGTCTATTATAGCCAAAGCAAGCTGGCCAACCTGCTGTTCGCCCTTGAACTCGACCGGAGGCTCCGGGCTGCGGCATCTCCGGTGAGCGCCATCGGCTGCCATCCCGGCGTTGCCCTGACCGAACTCATGCGCCATCTTCCCCGATGGACAAAACCGTTGCTGCCTATTGTGCGGCCTCTTTTCAATCCGGTGGCGGCGGCAGCGTGGCCGACTCTTCAGGCTGCTACCGATCCGACCGCCAAGGGTGGTGACTATTTCGGCCCCCAAGGACGATGGGAAATGCGTGGCGAGTCAGGACATGCGTTGATCGACAAGCGCGCCAGCAGTGTCGAGGATGCCCGGCGGCTTTGGGATCTTTCGGTCGAGCTGACTGGAATCGATCCGGGGCTGCCGCCCGGCTGACCAGCCAATGCAGGCTGCTGCATCAACCGACGGCAATCATGGAAATCTGCCGTCCATAGCTCGGCTCGCCCAGATGGCAGGAACGGCGATAGCTGAAAAAGCGATCGGGCTGGCTATAGGTGTCCTCATCCAGCATCTCGACCCGGCCGATCCCTGCCTGAGCCAAACGCGCCGCGACATAGGCCGCGATGTCGAACTGGCAATGGCCTTCGCGCCCTGCGGAGAAGAAGCGACCATTTTCGACATCTTCTTCCTCGAAATTGCGGGCGAAATCCACAGTCACTTCATAAGAAGCGCGGCCGATACAGGGGCCGATCGCGGCGCTAATCCGCTCGCGCCGGGCACCCAATTTTCCCATCGCCACCAGCGTGTTGTCCGTGACGCCCGATATGGCGCCTTTCCAACCCGCATGTGCCGCGCCCACCACCCCGGCTTGCGGGTCCGCGAGCAGCACCGGAACGCAATCGGCGGTCAATATGCCCAGGACAAGCCCCGGACGATCTGTGACCATGGCATCGGCGGCGGGGCGATCCGCCTCATCAATTACGCCGGTGATGGTCACCACGTCCGGCGAATGGACCTGCCGCACGGTCACCAGGGTCGCGCCCGGCAGCAGCGCATCCCTCGCCAAATCACGGTTGCGCAGGATCGCCTCTCGCTCATCCATTGAACCCAGGCCCACATTCAAGCCAGCATGCACCCCGCCCGACACACCGCCGCGACGCCCGGCAAAGCCATGCGGCACATCGTGCAGGCTGGCGGCGCGCAGCAGTTCGATCATCAGTAGCTCCCTTGGACAAATGTGCCGAAGTCGCGCAACATACTTGCGCGGGCCGCAATAGGCGATAGTCTCTGCGGCAGATATAACGGGTCGGCTTCGCGGCTGATCGGGGACAAGATGACAGGCAAAGGGCTCCACGCATGATCTTCGGGCGCATCAAGCCATTGGACGCCATATTGGCGACCGCGGAAAAAAAGTCGCTCGTTCGGACATTGGGGCCGATACAGCTCACGCTTCTGGGTGTCGGTGCCATCATAGGGACCGGCATTTTCGTACTGACCGCCGCCGCCGCGCAAAAGGCGGGGCCGGGCATGATGTGGAGCTTCGTCATTGCCGGAGCAGTCTGCGCCTTCGCCGCGCTTTGCTATTCGGAACTGGCATCGATGGTGCCGGTGTCGGGCTCAGCCTATACCTATACCTATGCGGTGGTGGGCGAATTGCTGGCCTGGATGGTGGGCTGGGCGTTGATCCTGGAATATGCCGTGGCCGCCAGCGCCGTTTCGGTGGGCTGGTCCGGCTATTTCATGGGTTTGATGAGGAGCCTGACGGGACTGGAGTTGCCACAGGCCCTGTCAGCGGGGCCGGCCTGGAGCTTCAACGGCTTCATCCCCCATGCCGATTTTTCCCATGGCGTCATCAATATCCCGGCGATCGTTGTCGCGCTCGCCGTCACGGCCTTGCTCGTCATCGGCACGACGGAAAGCGCCCGGGTCAACGCGGTGCTGGTCGCGATCAAGGTCGCGGCGCTGACCGCCTTTATCGCGCTGACGCTGCCAGCGCTGGATAAGGGCAACTTCTCTCCCTTCGCGCCTAATGGGTGGTTCGGACCGGAAGGCACGAGCGGTATGGGCGTTGTTGGTGCGGCGGCCTCTATCTTCTTCGCCTATGTCGGTTTCGATGCCGTTTCGACGGCTGCGGAGGAGACCAAGAATCCGCAGCGCAACGTACCGATCGGTCTGATCGGCAGTTTGGCGATCTGCACCGTTTTCTACCTGCTTGTTGCCGCAGGGGCGATTGGCGCGATTGGCGCCCAGCCGGTCCTTGGTCTGGACGGTTCGATCGTCGCACCTGGATCGGTCGGTTTCGCTCAAGCCTGCGCAACCGCAGCCCATGCCGGGGATCTGGTCTGCTCGAATGAAGCGCTTGCCCATGTTCTGCGGTCCATCAACTGGACCGTGGTCGGAAACGCGCTGGGCCTCGCGGCCAATCTGGCGCTGCCCTCGGTCATCCTGATGATGATGTTCGGCCAGACCCGCATCTTCTTCGTGATGGCGCGCGACGGGCTGCTGCCGGAAAAGCTTGCCAGCATCCATCCGCGTTTCAGGACGCCGCACATCGTAACCATGGTGACGGGCGTCTTTGTCGCCATCGCCGCGGCGCTGCTGCCGGTGGGTCAGCTGGCTGACATTTCCAATTCCGGCACGCTCTTTGCCTTCTTCATGGTGGCGATTGCCGTGCTCGTGTTGCGCGTGCGCGATCCCAATCGCCCTCGTCCCTTCCGGACCCCCGCCATCTGGTTCATCGCGCCAATGGCGATCGTCGGTTGTCTCTTCCTCTTCTTCAACCTGCCTGTAGATGCGCAGATGGTACTTCCGGCCTGGGGCGGGATCGGGCTGTTGCTCTACTTCCTCTATGGCTATCGCAAGAGCCATGTCGCGCGCGGCCTCGTCGAGACGCACGAGCAGGATGCCGATGTCCCGCCGATGCCGGTGCCACCGATGCCCGGTGCGCATACGCCGGGCGGGCGCGACGCCTGAATCAGGTGAGGAAGGCGGCGGCGTGATCGCCGCCTTTCTTTTCAGTGGACGGGATCGAATTCCGGCTCCCGCAACGCATCATGATGCGGCCGGGTGAAGAGTTTCCCTCGTTCGGCGGACAGGACGATCAGAAGCGCCGCGATCCCGAACACCAACATGCCGACAGTCAGGGGCGTGGTAGTTCCGTCGAACGCCCGCCCGACCAGGCTGCCCAATGCACTGGAAAGCGCCGTCGTCAGGAACGCCTGGAACGAGGAAGCCGCGCCCGCCCCCTTGGCAAAGGGCTCCATGGAAATTGCTCCGAAATTGGAAGCGGTAAAAGCCACGGCCATCATCGTTGCCGACTGGAAGAACATGAAGGTGAACATGCTTTCCCAGCCGAATGCGATCACGACAAGATGGATGGCGCTCGTCGCGATCATGGACAGAACCGCACCCTGGCTCAGCCGCCGTGCGCCGAAGCGCGATACAAGGCGGCTGTTCAGCAGACTGCCGACCCCCATGCTGCCCGCCATGATCGCAAAAGCTATCGGGAAGAATGACTGGGCATGAAACAGGTCGAAGAAAATCTGCTGCACGGACAGGATGAAGCCGATGAGCCCGCTCATCACCACGCCGCTCGCCAGCATATAGCCTGCCGAACTGCGGTTGGTGAGGACCACCGCCATGGTGCGAAAGATCGTTGATGGGTTCATCCGCAGCCTGTTTTCCGGCTTCAGCGTCTCGGGCATGCGTATGACCATCCAGATCAGGATAAGCGCCGCCTGAATAGCCAGAATCCAGAATATCCATCGCCATGGCGCGAACCAGAGGATCGCCTGCCCGAAGCTTGGCGCCATCACGGGTATCAGCATGAAGACGGCAAGGATCAGCGACATGACTCTCGCCATCGCGTCTCCCTTGAACCGGTCGCGAATGATGCCCACGGCGATCACCCGGCTCGCTCCGGCAAAGAATCCCGCCGACGCCCGGCCCAGCAACATCAGGGGAAAGCTGTGCGCCACCGCGCACCCTATGGTGGACAGGATGAACATCGCCAATGCGCCGCCCATCACGGGTTTACGCCCGAACCGATCGGACAGGATACCGAACAGCAGAGATCCAGCGCCCAATCCCAGGAAATAGACGCTGATAATAAGCTGCCGGTCATTGGCATTCGCGATTCCCAGATCGTGCCCCATGGCGGGCAGCGCGGGCAACATCGGGTCGGTCGACAGCGCATTCATCGCCATCAGGCAAGCGCTCAGCACCACGAATTCGCGAAAGCCGATGTCTTTCTTTGGTTGTCCGATTGCGACCGGGGGAGAAGGGTTGGTCATGGCGCGGCTATGGGATCAATCCGGTTGCTATGCCAGCCCAAGATCACGCGGCCTGCCGCATTAACCTTGTACCATCCAGGACTTTCGGGCGCTGATGCCTAAGCCCTCAAATCGGCGTTAACCATTTTTTATCCCCTGCCGGTGCACCGTGCGGCCTGTCGAAAACCATTATCTCGAAATCCACAGGGGGATTCGGTCGTGGCAAACAGTCTGAAAAGTGCTCAGTTTCTGATGGAAAGCCGCCTGCCAGTGGCGGGCTGGGAATCGGCGGAAGCCTGTTTCGATCTGGGCGTCGCCTATAGCTGCGGAACCGGCGGCAAGTCAGTCGATCTGATCGAAGCGCATAAATGGTTCAACCTCGCCGCGCTGCGTGGCAATGAGGAAGGGCAGGTGATGCGTGCCGAGATCGCCGAAGAAATGACGGCCCGCGAAATCGCCGAAGCGCAGCGTCAGGCACGCGCCTGGATTGCCGCAAACCAGTTGCGCGCCGCCTGATCGTCAGCCTAGCTTGCGGAACGGTGCCCGTTCGCTAAGCCAGATTCGGTCCTGTTGCACGCCAGTCCGTTCGGCAGCGAGGAATTCGGCGACGGCCCGGCGGAACGAAGCATTGGGCAAGAAGTGGGCAGAATAAGTAGGCTCCGGTCCATACCCCCGCGCCAGCTTATGCCCCCCTTGGGCTCCGGCCTCCACGCGGGACAGCTCAAGCGCAATGGCGACCTCGATCGCCTGATAATAGCATAGCTCGAAATGCAGGTTGGGCACGTCCTCGGCGCAACCCCAATAGCGGCCATATAAAGCCTCCTCACCAATCAGGTTGAGCGCTCCCGCAATCGGCCTGCCGTGACGCTGTGCCAGCATCAGCAGCACCCGATCCGCCATGCTTTCCCCCAGCATCGAGAAAAAGGCCCGCGTCAGATAGGGCCGCCCCCATTTGCGCGATCCGGTATCCTGGTAAAAATGCCAGAAGGCGTCCCAGTGCGCCTCCTTGAGGTCGCCGCCGGTCAGGTGAACGATCTCCAGCCCCTCGACCGCGCGCGCCCGTTCCTTGCGGATATTCTTGCGCTTGGCGCTCGACAGGCCGCTCAGGAAATCGTCGAAATCACGATAACCGCGGTTGGTCCAATGGAACTGGCTGTCCTCGCGGATCAGCCAGCCCGCCGCTTCGAATAGCGGGACCTGTTCCGCCTCGATAAAGGTCGCATGCGCAGACGACAGGCCGTTACTCTCGACAAGGCTTTCGATCCCCGCGATCAGGGCGGGGGCCAGCATCGGCTCGCGCAACAGCAATCGCGGCCCCGGAACAGGGGAAAAGGGCGCAGCGAGCTGAATCTTGGGATAATATTGGCCCCCTGCGCGCTCCCACGCGTCGGCCCAGCCATGGTCGAACACATATTCGCCCTGGCTATGCGTCTTGCCGTACAGCGGCGCTGCGGCTGCGATCTGTCCGTCGGTGCCATCGATCAGCATCGGCAAGGGCTGCCACCCGGTTCCCGGACCAACGCTGTCCGATCGTTCCAACGCGGCCAGAAAATCCCAGCTCATGAAGGGGTTGGCGGTCCCGGCGCAGGCGTCCCACTGATCGCGTGGCAGTTCCGCAACCCCGCCAGCTACCCGCACCAGGCATTCAGTCACGCGGGACCTCGAATATGATCTGGTCCGCATGCGCCGCAGCGGCAGCATGATCGGCCTTCGTGCGCACCGTCCAGGTCAGCACGGCCAGACCGCGCGCATGCGCCCGCGCTGCGAAACGGGAAGGAAGGTCACGAACATCACAAGCGATAAAGTCGGGTCTTGCCACCCAAGTTGCAAGACCGCGCCGGGCGGCGCCGCGCCAATCCGTGTCACCCTGCTCCGTCACCACAAGGCCCCGCACCGCCTGCGGCATGTGCCGGGCAAACCAGCGTATTGCGACGGGGTTGAAGGACATGACGGCGGCCAGGGCATCCGGATGCTTTGCCAGATCGCGGGCCACCGCTGCACAGAGGGGCGCCACATGGCGGCCCGTGACCTTCAATTCAATCAGCAGCGGGACCGTTTGCCCGCCTGCCTGCAACAGCGTCCCCAGTCGGGGAATGCCGCCGCCGTCCGCCAGCCTCATCTGCTCAAGGCGTTCGGCCCGATGGTCCGACAGCATCCCCTCGACACCGGTCATTCGTGACAGGGCGTCGTCGTGAAAGACCATCGCGACGCCATCCCCGCTCAGCCGGACATCGCATTCGATGCCAAAGCCCTGCGCGATGGCCGCGCGAAAAGCGGCCATGCCATTTTCACTGATGCCCGCCCCATGCAGCCCGCGATGGGCGAAGGGGCGGGCGGTCAGGAAGGAAAGATCAGGCCGCCGACCGGACAAGGACGACCGCGTCGATCTCAACCACCGCGCCCAGCGGCAGCACCGGCACGCCCACCGCGCTGCGGGCGTGCTTGCCTGCCTCGCCGAACACCTCGACCATCAGTTCCGACGCGCCATTGGCCACCTTCGGCTGGTCCGTGAAGCTCGGGGCGCTGCTGATGAAAGCACCGAGCTTCACGATCCGCTCAACCCGGTCCAGGCTGCCCAGCGCCGCCTTGATCTGGGCGATAAGGTTGAGGCCGCAGGCCCGCGCCGCCTTGACGCCATAATCAAGGTCGCGGTCCTCGCCGAGGCGGCCCGTCATCAGCTGTCCGTCGGAAAGCGAAATCTGGCCGGAAATATGCAGCAGGCCATTGGCTTCCACTGCCGCCACATAGGCGGCCACCGGCGCGGCGGCTGCGGGCAGGGTAATGCCAAGTTCGGCAAGGCGGGCTTCAACGCTCATCTGGGACTCCATCTGGGTTATCCATGTTTAATGGTGCGGGGCCGTCGGCAAGCCGATCGGCGATCCACCTCTCCGCCGTTGCCCAGTCGTCTATCCGGGCGTGGGCATAGGGGGCAGCATCGACATCAGCCGAAATTTCAGGTTCGCCCACCATATGCAATCTCCACACGCCCGGCGCATGCTCGGTTACGGATTCATGATGTTCGGCCAGATCGTCGATGAACAACGCGGCCGACGGCCGCCGCTCGGCGACGATCGCGGCCAGCGGCGCGCCCTTGGGGCCATGGTTCCAATGCACCGGGAAATCGAGGCCATGCGCCGCCAACTGTTCGACGCGCTGCTGATGATGCCGCTCGCCGATATTGGTGAGCACGACGATATCGGCGATGCGCGACAACCTGCCCATCGCTTCGACCGCCCCCACGATTGGCATCTGCCGGTGCATTTCCGTATCGAAAAAGCCCACCAGCAGCTGCCAGACCAGTTCGCGCTCCAGCGGGATGCCGCTATCCTTGTGGCGCAGCGCCTCGGCAAAGCCGCGCTCGCGCATATCGAAATGCACGTCATGATGCTCGTCCAGCCATTCGCGGAAGGGAACGACCATGTGCAGCAGCACCTCGTCGCAATCCGTGATGATCAGGGGACGGCTCATCGGCCCAGCGCCCGCCGCGCCGCGATCAGCGCCTCTGCCTTGGTATCAAGCGCCTCGGCACAGGCGATCAAATCCGGCTCATGATCGGCCAGAAAATCCAGCACCGCACGCAGGACCGAAGGATTATTCACGCCAGCGCGCAACGCGTCCGCGTCCAGTCCGGTAAGCGCCAGCAGCCGATCCGCCCGCTGCTCATCGCCCAAGGTCCAGGCAAGCGCCATCAGGGCCAGCGTCAGGGCGTCTTCGCCATCGGCCGGGCCAAGTTGCTTGCTATCGGGGCTGTCGGAACGCATGATTGATTCTCGGCAAGGGGCAGTTGTATCAGCGCGCTTTTAATATGCGCATCATTTAACGCGGGTGACTGGTGGCAAAGCGCGTGCTCGTTGTCGAGGACAACGAACTCAATCTCAAACTTTTTTGCGACCTTTTGCGCGCGCATGGCCATGAAGTGCTGCCGTTGCGGGATGGGCGCGACGTCGTTTCGCAAGCGCTGGAGTTCCGCCCGGACTTGGTGATCACCGACATTCACCTGCCCCATGTCAGCGGGCTTGACTTGATCGTGTCGCTGAAGCGCGATCCGCGCCTGGCGTCGGTCCCCATCATGGCCGTGACAGCCTATGCTGGAAAGGGCGACGAGGACCGGATTCGCGGCGCGGGGGCGCAGGCCTATGTGTCGAAGCCCATTTCCGTGCTGCGCTTTGTCGAGCAGGTGAATGCCCTGCTGTAATGACCGGCGGTGGCCGTCATAAGACCGTCATCGGCTTTTCATGCCCATGTCCCTGAAATGAAGCGCTGATTTCACGCAGCGCTGCCAAGCCCCGCCCCAGGGACGCGGCATTCCGCCGACAGTCCGATCTGGAACAGGGGTAAATTCATGTCTCACCTCACTGACGAGGCGCGCGCGCCATTTCGCGATGCGGAACCCAGGATCGACGCTGGCGACAACTGCCTCGAAGCGATCGTTGCCGCCAATCCCGGCCGCCGTTCCGTTCTGAAGAACGGCTTGCTGGGTCTTTCCATTCTGCCGATGCTCGGCACGCTCGCGGCCTGCGGCGACGATGATGACTCCGCCTCGCCAACCCCGACGCCCAGCCCCACGCCCACTCCTGCGCCCGCGCCCAGCTATGCGATCGCCTTTGCCCCGGTTGCCGCCAACCAGAATGATACGGTCACGGTCCCGGCTGGCTACACCGTCGATGTCCTGTTAAAAGCGGGTGACTCCGTTGAAGCTGGCACAGCCTATTCGGGCAGCTTCCCGACGTCAGCCGACGCCGAAAAATGGGCGGGCGGCAACCATGATGGCATGGAATATTTCGCGCTGTCCGGCACCGACGCCAACGGCGGCGGGCTGCTGGCGATCAACCATGAATATCCCGACGCCCAAATCCTGTTCGCAGGCAGCTATGATGCGGCCACGGCATCAGCCGACCAGAAGGCGCTGGCGCTTTCGGCCGTCGGCATCTCTGTCGTGGAAGTCGCCAAGGGCACCGATGGCAAATGGAGCGTCAAGGCAGGTTCGCGCTTCAACAAGCGCTATACGGGCAACAGCAGCTATCGCGCGGGCGGACCCGCTGCGGGCCAACTGTCCGGCACGATCAAGGGCATGCTCAACAATTGCTCGTCCGGCCGCACCCCCTGGGGCACTTATCTGACCTGTGAAGAGACTACGGACAATTATCTCGACCCGACGCAGCCTGCGCAAAATTACGGCTGGGTGGTTGAAATCGACCCCTATCAGGAACTGGCCGATCCGACGAAGCGCACCGCCATGGGCCGGTTCGACCACGAAAATGTCGCGCATATGGCCGACAGCAACAACCGTGTCGCCTTTTACATGGGTGACGACAGTACGCCGGGCTGCATCTACAAGTTCGTGCCCGATCGCGCCTTCAGCGCATCCAACCGCGCCGCCAATACGGGCCTGCTGGACTATGGCACGCTCTACGTTGCCCGCTTCAACGCCGATGGCACCGGCGAATGGCGCGCGCTGGTGCAGGGGCAGAACGGGCTGCTCCCAGGCGCTTCCGACCCCGGCAACATCAGCCAGAGTACAACGCCGCCCACGCCCGTCATCGTCAATTTCAATAGCCAGGCGGATGTGCTGATCAGTACCAAGTCAGCCGCGCGCGTCGCGGGCGGCACCGTGATGGATCGTCCGGAATGGCTGACCGTAGCGCCGGACAACAGCGCCATCTATTGCACGCTCACCAACAATAGCGGCCGCCAGGTCACCGACGCGCCCAATCCGCGCACGCGCAACCTTCACGGTCACATCATCAAATTCAAGGAAAAGGACGATTCGCCGCTGGCGACGACCTTCACCTGGGAAATCTTCCTGCTGGCGGGTGATCCCGCCCTGGCGTCCGGCGGGGCGAATCTGGCGGGCAACATCAATGGCGACACCTTCTCCAGCCCTGACGGCATCCGCATCGATCCGCAAGGCCGCCTGTGGGTGCAGACGGACCACAGCGTCCCCGGCAATTCGGGCGTGACCGGCACGACCATAGATCAGGCCTTCGGTCACAACGCGATGTTCTATGTCGATCAGACCAGCAAGCAGTCGAAGCGTTTCCTGGTCGGCCCCGCTGGGTGCGAGATCACCGGCATCGCCTACACGCCGGACCTCAAGACCTTCTTCGTCAACATCCAGCATCCCACGGGTGACTGGCCGGTCGCGGGGCAGCCGCCACGCTCATCGACCATCGTCGTGACGCGCACCGACGGTCAGCCAGTCGGCAACTGATGGGTGGGAGGGCTTTACGCCCTCCTCCGTTCGCTTCGAGCGAAGTCGAGAAGCCTCCCAAACCGTTTCTCGACACGCGCGAAACGAACGGAAGCGCAGTTTCAATGACACAAGGAAAGGCCCGCTCCCTGACAGGGGCGGGCCTTTTCCATCGAAGCCATCAAATGGGTCGAAGCGACCGAAGTCGCCTTCAGATCACTTGATCTTGGCTTCCTTGAACTCGACATGCTTGCGCACGACCGGGTCGTACTTACGGAAGCTCAGCTTCTCGGTCTTCGTGCGCGGGTTCTTCTTAGTAACATAGAAGAAACCGGTGTCAGCCGAGCTGACGAGGCGAATCTTGACGGTTGCTGGCTTGGCCATGGCCCTGGTTCCTGGTCGTGAATATCGTGAAAAAGAGAAGCGGCCCCGTGAAGGGCCGCCCCGTTTCAGCAGCCGCCCATGAGGGAGATTCGGGATAATGTCAAGACGCGCGTGGCGGCTGAACGGGCCGCGTGCTAGACTTTACGCGGCCTTAACAGGTTCCGATGCATCATGTCATCGGAGCGACAGGACAGGGGGATGCTTCCCATGCGACATGATCCGATGCTGGCCATTCTTGCCGATATGCTGCGCCGCGTCGACGGCCTTGCCGGGCAGCGCGGACAGGTGAGCCTGTTGCGATTGAGCGATGAAGTTGACCAGATTCGCCATGTCGCCCGCGCCTATCATCTCGATAGCGTCGAAGGGCTGGCGGACACGCTGCAATCCGCCCTGTCGTTGCAGGGGACGGGGCCGGTCATACTGTCCTACCTCGACCTCATGCGGGATGCCATCGCGGCGGAAATGTCCGATGCGCAGGTGATACCGATCCTCATGGCAGCAAAACCGGCAGCAACCGCCGGACATCCGCTTTCCCGCTGACGGCCGCCATAGCTGATGGATGCATTGCTGACCGCGCTGCTCGGATGCTTCCTGGCTGAGATTGGCGACAAGAATCAATTGCTGGTGCTGGCGCTGGCGACGCGTTTCAGCCGCGATGGCGCGATCATTGCGGGCATCATGCTGGCCGCCGCCGCCAATGCGGCGATCGGGGCCGTCGCGGGCGCGTTTCTGGCGCCGATGCTGGGATCTGATGCGCGGCTGCTGTTTCTTGCTCTGGCCGTGCTGTTTTTGGGCATAGGCCTTCTTTGGCGGGTGAAAGCCCCCGATCCTCTTGCGGAATGGCCGACAGGGCCGTTCCTCACCACGGCGCTGGGGCTGTTCATCCTTGGCTTTGGCGATGGCTCCCAATTCCTGATCCTGGGCATCGCGACGCGGACGGCAGAACCATTGCTGGCCGGAATTGGCGGCGCGCTCGGCGTGACGGCGGCGCTCGTTCCGGTCGTCTTGCTCCGTGACCGCATCCTTCGTCCGGGGCCGATCAAGGCTATCCGCCTGACCGCCGCTGCACTGATGCTGATCATCGCGTTGATGCTTGGCGTAACCGCCATGGGGCTGGTGTAAGGCGCTCTACTTATCGACAGAGTGGATCAGTCTAAACGATGATTTCGTCGGGTAATTGCTGTGCGGGAATGGCACCTTATCGCCATCCGATCATTATACCCCCGAAATCATTTTCACGAGCCAGGAGCAAGATATGACAGCCCCCGACCTCAAGACGCCCACCGACCTGCGCAGCAACGCCACAAAGTCCGTGGCGCAAGCGCTCAACGGCGTGCTCGCGGACAGCTATGCGCTATATTTCAAGACCAAGAATTTCCACTGGCATGTGTCGGGACCGCATTTCCGCGACTATCATCTGATGTTCGATGAGCAGGCGGCGCAGATCCTGGCGGTAACCGATGCCATTGCCGAACGCGTGCGCAAGACCGGCAATACCACCCTGCGTTCGATCGGCGACATTGGCCGCCACCAGTCGATCAAGGATAATGACGCGGAATATGTCAGCCCCGCCGACATGCTGAACGAACTGCGCGAGGATAATCTTCGCCTCGTCGAATCGCTGCGCGCCGCCAAGTCCGCCGCCACCGAAGCGGGCGACAACGCGACCGAAGGCATTGTCGATGATTGGACCGACCAGGCCGAAGAGCGCGCCTGGTTCCTCTTCGAAGCTGGCCGCAACGGCTGACACATGGAAAAGCCCTCCAGCATCGAACTGGAGGGCTTTTCCATTGCAAGGCACTGGATGACCGGCGCTATTCTCCGTCGATCGTTTCAATGGCCACGATGGTGATCGCGCCCGGCTTGCCCGCGAAGTCGATTGCCTCATCCACTTCCGCATCCATCATCGCCCGCGCAAGCGGCGCGGTGAAGGCGATCCGCCCCTCCGCCGGTTCCGCCTCGTCATCGCCGACAATATCGATCCGCTTTTCCGTGCCGTTCAGCCGGTAAGTTACGCGCGAACCAAAGGTCACGGCGTCCCCCGCCGCTGCTGGCTGAAGATGCGCCGTCGCCAGCCGCGTGCGCCAGTAGCGCAGCTCGCGCTTGTGCTTCTTCGCATCCTCTTCGGCCATGGCCGCCGCATCAATCGCCTCCAGCGCCTCGACCTTCTCGCGCGTCAGCCGCAACCCGCGCGTCGTCACCCAATTGGGGCCTGGCGGAATCGGAATCTCGAACGTCGGCTCCAGATGCTCCTCGTCGCTCTCGCGGCGAAAGGCGACACTCATGGCACACTCCTCAACAAACGCCTGCGCACCCCTGTCCCAAGGTCGAGATCGCCGATCTTCTTTTCAAGGGAAGGCCGGGTTCAGATGCCCAAGCCGGGACAATCTCGGCCTAATCTTCGTCGAACAGCCCGGCCAGCTGCTCCACCATCGTCCCGCCAAGCTGTTCGGCATCCATGATGGTGACCGCCCGCCGGTAATAGCGGGTGACGTCATGACCGATGCCGATCGCCACCAGCTGCACGGGCGATCGGTTCTCGATCCACTCGATCACCTGCCGCAGATGGCGCTCCAGATAGGTGCCGCTGTTCACCGACAAGGTGGAGTCATCGACCGGCGCACCGTCGGAAATCACCATCAGGATACGGCGTTCCTCATTGCGCGCGATCAGCCGCTGATGCGCCCAAAGCAGCGCCTCGCCGTCGATATTTTCCTTCAGCAGCCCCTCGCGCATCATCAGGCCCAGATTCCGCCGCGCCCGGCGCCACGGCTCGTCCGCCTTTTTGTAGATGATGTGCCGCAGGTCGTTGAGACGCCCCGGCATCGGTGGCCGTCCGGCGGCCAGCCAGGCTTCCCGGCTCTGACCACCCTTCCACGCGCGCGTGGTGAAGCCCAATATCTCCGTCTTCACCCCGCACCGCTCCAGCGTGCGCGCCATGATGTCGGCGCTGATCGCGGCGATGCTGATCGGCCGCCCGCGCATCGAACCACTATTGTCGATCAGCAGCGTGACGACCGTATCGCGAAACTCGGTATCCCGCTCGATCTTGTAGGAAAGCGACCGGGTGGGATCGATGACGATCCGCGCCAGCCGCGCGGCATCGAGCAGCCCTTCCTCCTGATCGAAATCCCAGGACCGCGACTGCTGCGCCATCAACCGCCGCTGAAGCCGGTTGGCGAGCTTCGTCACCGCGCCCTGCAAGCTGACGAGCTGCTGGTCGAGAAAACCGCGCAGGCGGTTCAGCTCATCCTCGTCGCACAAATCCTCGGCGGTCACCACCTCGTCATGCGCGACCGTATAGGGCTTATAGTCGAAACCCGGCGGCAAGTCGGACATCGGCCGGTTGGGACGGACCGGCATCATGCCCTCATCGCCCATGTCGTCGGCGCCTTCATCGCTGTCGGCGTCGAAATCGTCGCTATATTCGGTCTCGCCTTCCTCGGTGTCGTCGCCCTGATCCTCGGCGCGCGCTTCGGCGTTCATATCGCTGTCGCCAGCGTCCTCCTCGCCGGAATCGCCCTCTTCCTGCTGCTCCTCTTCGTCCTCGCCCTCGTCCTGCGGCTCCTCCTCATCGGTTTGAGGCGGCACATCGCTTTCAACGAGCTGCAGATGCTCCAACATGGCCTGTGCCAGCTTCTGGAAAGCGCGCTGATCGTCGATGGCGAGGCCCAAAGCATCGAGATCGGCGCCCGCCTTTTCCTCGATCCAGGCATCGACCATCGCCATGCCGGTGATGGCATCCTTGGGGATCGGCTGGCCTGTCAACCGCTCGCGCACCTTCAACGCCAGCGCCGTCGAAAGCGGCACTTCATCGGCCGATCGCGCCCGGCGCAGCGGGTCCGACTTCAGCCGCAAGTCCAGCGCATGGTTGAGGTTGTCGCGCACCCCTTCCATCGCCCGCGATCCAATCGCCTCCACCCGCGCCTGCTCGACCGCGTCATAGACCGCGCGCGCAGTCGCGTCGGCTGGCGCAGCAGCCGTATGCACACGCGCATTATGGTGGCGCAGCCGCAGCGCATTGGCGTCAGCGAAACCGCGAGCAAGCGCCACCTGATCGGGCGGCAGGTTCCGGCCCGGAGTGGGCACCTTGATCGCCTTGCCCGCCATATGCGGCGCGTCGGCGGTGAAGCCCACCTCGACCTCGGCATCGCGCGCGATTGACCGGGCCGCGCCCGACAGCACGTCCTTGAAGGCATCCAGAGGCGACCGCTCCGCCATCAGTCGAGCAGCCTTTCGCGCAAAATTCGGCGCGCGCCTTCGTCAATACCAAGCGACCCGGCTAGATACCCCTCGATACCGCCATGGTTCGCGTCCAGCTCTGCGAACAGGCTGTCCAGATAGGCCACATCTACGGTCAGTACGGGCTCCAACGCCTCCGCGCGGGTCGACCATGCCCGCGCCACCAACGAGTTGCGCTGGTTCAGCAGCCAATGCCAATCGGCATGCTCTTTGGTCAGCAGATAATCCTCGACGATCGTCTCACGCGGCACGCCCAAAGCCGCCAGGATCAGCGCCGCACCAACACCGGTGCGGTCCTTGCCAGCTGAACAATTGATGATGATCGGCAGGCGTCCGGCGGCAATTTGCGCGAACATCGCCCGATAGGATGCGGCGTGGTCCGCCGGAATCGCGCGATAGAGCGAGATCATCGCGTCACGCATGTCCTGCGCGGTCGCGTCCTTCCGCTTCAGCATATCGCCCAGAACGCCGCTGCTCTCGCTATAATCGCGGCAGAAATAATCGACCTCCGCCCCATGCCAGATCGTCGGTTCCGCGCTGCGCTCATTGCCTCGCCGGAAATCGCAGATCGCCCGGATGCCGAGCGACCGCAGATGCGCGGCGTCCGCATCGCTCAGCAGCGCCATCGTCCCCGACCGAAAAAGCGCCCCCCGACGAACCACGCGCCCATCCGCCGTCGCATAGCCACCAAAGTCGCGCAGGTTGAATGCGCGCTCCAATGGCAGGCGGCGCTGATCAGCGACCAGGGCGCTGGTGTCCGTCACGGCCGTTCGCCTTCGCCAACTGGCGGCACGGCGATCGTCTCGATCCGCGTTTCGACTTCGCTCATCAGCTTGTGAACCGGGCAGCGCGCGGCGACGCCGATCAGCGTATCATGCTGCTCCTGCGACAACGACCCGCTCAGCGCGATCCGCGTCGTCAGCCGGTAAATGCCGTCCCGTTCCTCACTCGCATCACGGATGACGCCAACATGGATGCCCTCCACCGGAATGCCCTTGCGCTGCGCATACCACAGCATCGTCATCGCCTTGCACGCACCCAATGCCGAATCATACAGGTCATGCGGATCAGGTCCGGCATCATGCCCGTCGGGCGGCGTCATATCGACGATCAACTCATGGCCCCGGATGTTGACCCGGTGCGCGCTGCCATCCGGCGCGATGCGTTCGACGACTATCATTGCGTCAGGCCGCCCGGTGGGCGACGCTTTCGGGCAGGTCCTTGCCGAACACGCGCTGATAATATTCCGCCACCAGCGGCCGTTCCGCCTCATCGCATTTGTTGAGGAAGGACAGGCGGAAGGCAAAGCCGATATTCTTGAAGATCAACGCATTCTGCGCCCAGCTGATCACGGTGCGCGGGCTCATCACGGTGGAGATATCGCCATTGATGAAGCCCTGGCGGGTCAATTCCGCCACCTTGATCATATTCTCGACTTCCTTACGACCGCCTTCATGGTCATACTCGCCCGACTTGGCGAGCACGATCTGCGCCTCGGTCGCGGCGGGCAGGTAATTGAGCGTCACCACCAGATTCCACCGGTCCATCTGGCCCTGGTTGATCTGCTGCGTGCCATGATAGAGGCCAGTCGTGTCGCCCAGGCCCACGGTATTGGCCGTGGCGAACAGGCGGAAATGCGGGTTGGGCCGGATCACGCGGTTCTGGTCGAGCAGCGTCATCTTGCCGTCGGTTTCAAGCACCCGCTGGATCACGAACATGACATCGGGACGCCCTGCGTCATATTCGTCAAACACCAGCGCTACCGGGCGCTGCAACGCCCAAGGCAGCAAGCCTTCCCGGAACTCAGTAACCTGCTGTCCGTCCCGCAGCACGATCGCGTCACGTCCGACCAGGTCGATACGGCTGATATGCGCGTCCAGGTTGATGCGGATGCAGGGCCAACGCAACCGCGCCGCGACCTGCTCGATATGGCTCGACTTGCCGGTGCCATGATAGCCCTGCACCATGACGCGCCGGTTATAGGCAAAGCCCGCCAGAATCGCGAGCGTGGTATCCGGGTCGAACACATAGGCGGGGTCGAGATCGGGCACCCGCTCGTCCGCCTCGGAAAAGGCCGGGATTTTCATATCAACATCAATGCCGAACACTTCCCGCGCATCCACCTCACGGTCGGGCGCGGCCAGCAGCGTCTCTGATCGGGTATCGGGCTGGACGTTGGGAATGTCGGTCATGCGAACGGGTCTTTCTGAATGATCTTTATGGCCCCTAACCGATCCAGGAAGGGCGTGTCGATATAGTGGGGCCTCCCTTTGCCCCGATCAAGCGGCCCATTTTCGCGAAATGGCCTGATGCTCACGCCGTAACCGTCTCTTCAGACCAACTTTACGAAAAATGTATAGGCCATCGAAATGACCTATCCGATTCTGGCATTGGGCTTCGTGGCCATCAACCTTTGGACCATATTGTGCTTTGGCCATGACAAGGCGCGGGCAAGGTCTGGCGGCCGTCGCGTCAGGGAAGCTGACCTCCTGGGCCTCGCCATGATCGGAGGAACGCCGGGCGCACTGATCGCTCGTCAGCTATTCCGTCACAAGACCCGCAAGGAACCATTTTCCACCCAGCTGATGCTGATCGCGGTCGTGCAATGTGGCCTGTTGATCGGCTGGTTTATCTTCTGATCCGCGCCATTCAGGCGAAGGCAGCCGCCTTGCGCAGCAGTCCATAGGCCTCGATCACGCCCTGCAATGCGCTTTCGTGACTGCGGTCGCCGCCATTATGGTCGGGGTGATAGCGCCGCAGCAGCTCAGTATAACGTAGCCGCAGCGCCTTGCGATCCGCGTCGATGGACAGGCCCATGACAGACAGCGCCTTGCGGTCCTCCTTGGACAGGAACTTGCCGTCCTCCCGCATCTGCGCGTCGGCCCGTGCCTTTGCCACCCGCTCCTTGAACTTGGCGCCGATCGCATCAAGCGGGTCCTGAAAGTCCGACCATTTGGGCGGCGGGCTCGCGGCGTTGGAAGAAAAGGCGCGCGTCTCCCGCTCCCACCCTGCAAAAGGTCGTTGGGCAGCGGCAATTTCGTCGGGGCTCATGCCGGTGAAGAAATTATAGCCCTGATTGAATTCGCGCACATGATCAAGGCACAGCCAGCGCCAGCGCGGGCCTTCCTGATTGGGTGACGCGCCCTCCAGCGGCGGCGCGCGAAACTCTCCGGGCTCGGCGCACCCATCGACCGCGCAGGGGCGGTCACTTTCCACGCGGCCATGGAAGCGGTTGAAACGGCGGGTCGAGTAGGGGTCGGTAGACAAGATTGCCCTGATGCATGATGGAACAAAGGGCCTATATAGGGGCGATGAGCACCCAACTGAAAGGCCCGGTGGCCACGGAAATCGAACAGCGGCTGCGCGCCGCCCTGTCGCCAGAGCGTCTTGCCGTGATCGATGATAGCGAGAAGCATCGCGGTCATGCGGGACATGACGGATCGGGCGAAAGCCATTTCACGGTGGAGATCGTCTCGGCCGAGTTCGCGGCGAAAAACCGCCTGGCCCGCCAGCGGCTGGTCAACGCCGCGCTTGCCGATCTGCTGCGCGACAAGGTTCACGCGCTGGCGATCAAGGCCCGCGCGCCCGGCGAAGCCTGATCAGGGGAAAGCTCATGACGTTAGACGACCTCGTCATCCAGACCATCAACCCGACCACCCATGATCTGGGCGACTTCCGCGTCCATCGTTCACTGCCCGCGCCGGGCCGAACGATGGTCGGCCCCTTCATCTTCTTCGATCAGGCCGGCCCCGCGAAGATCGGCGCGGGACAGGGGATCGACGTGCGCCCGCACCCGCACATCAATCTCTCGACGGTCACCTATATGTTCGAGGGCGCCTTCCTGCATCGGGACTCCTTGGGCACGGAGCAACTGATCGAGCCGGGGGCGGTCAACCTGATGACCGCAGGCAGCGGCATCGTCCATTCCGAACGCTCCCCAGACAGCGACCGCGCGCGCGAGTCGAAAATCTCGGCCATTCAGACATGGCTTGCCCTGCCGGACGGTATCGAGGAAATGGCGCCGGCCTTCGAACATGTCAGCGAAGGCGGCTTGCCCGTCATCGACTGCGGCCGGGCCAGCGCGCGCGTCATCATGGGTAGCCTGTGGGGCGCGACGTCCCCGGTCACCACTTATGCCGACACCATCTATGCCGACATTCAACTATCACCCGGCGGGACCGTACCGATCGACACCGACGCGGACGAGCGCGCCATCTATGTCGCTGGCGGAGACGCGGCGCTCGATGGCGTCGCCCTGCTGCCCCAGACGCTCTACGTGTTGCGTCCCGGCACCCGCGCCACGTTGATGAGCGTCGATGGCGGCCGGGTGATGTATTGTGGGGGCGAGGCGTTCAAAACGCCGCGCCATGTCTGGTGGAACTTCGTCTCCTCTTCGACAGATCGCCTCTATCAGGCACGCGAGGATTGGGAGGCAATGCGCTTCCCGCTCATCCCCGGCGACGATCAGGAATTCATCCCGATCCCGAAGGGGCGACCCAAGACGGTGAGCTATCCGTGAAGCATCCGCTCCACAATGACCGTTCGCCCTGAGCTTGTCGAAGGGCTTTACTTTCTTGAAAAGGAAGGGGCTTCGACAGGCTCATGGCGAACGGAGCGGGCGGGGCGCTCGCACCTCGCACAGCATCTCCACGCTTCCGCGAGAATTCAGTATTCGCGCAGAGCCCGCAGAGGACGCAAAGCTAATCTGCATGATGCCAGCTCTGCGCGACAATCAAAATACGTCGATGTCGGCCGCGCCTGATAGGCTCACTGAACGAAGGTCAGCGACAAATTCTCGGCGTTCTTCGGAATGTCGATCCGGCTTTCATTGATCGATGCTTCCTCGCCCGGTTTCAGGCTGGTGCGATCCGCCTTGGTCGTCCAGCTGAACACCAGCCGGTTCTGCTGATCACGTAGTTGCACCAGCACCGGCGGCACGGGCAAAGTCTGCTTGCCGCTGTTCACGATCCGCGCGCCAAAGGCGAAATATTCCTCCCCGGTCGGCAGCTTGCGCCGCTCGGCGGGCTTGGACAGGTAGAATAGCAGGTCTGGGTCGCCCTCTTCGGAAACAAAACCCAGATTGACCGCCCAGCTAGGCGTACCGAAATACCAGAGCGCGCCACCCACACCACCAACGGCCAGGCAGAAAAGCACCGCCGCATAGGTCCACAGCTTCAGGCGATTGCGACGCGGCCTGACCGGCGCGGCATAGCTTTCCGCTGACTCTTCACGGTGCCGACCGTAAATGTCATCGACGCTGTTATCGGTCTGCGCTGCCGACATGCTCGGCGCGACGGCCACTGGCTCGGGTATCGGCGCAGCTACCGTCTCTACTGCCCGAGCAGGCTCAACCGGCACCTCGACGGGCGCAGCAGGAGGAGGCGGAGCAGAGGCAGCAGGCGGCGGAGTGGGGGCAGGACGCGCTTCGGCGGCGACGGGCGCTTCCGCCATCTCGACGGCCTTTTCCCTGACCGGCAGAGCCGCGCCTTCCTGGAACCAGCTATGTTTGCAGGAGGCGCAGCGAACCTGGCGGCCATCGGGGCCGACGGCGCTGTCCGGCACAATATAGCGCGTGGCGCAATTGGGACACACCAGGATCATGACGCTTCATAGCCATGGCTTGGACTCGAGGGCAAGCGGCATTGAATGGGCGGGTGCAAGATGCCGCGACTCGGCGGATGAAGGCGCTTGGCGCTTTACGCGTGGCCGCCCGCTGTGCCATGGCTGTACCCAAGGGGAAGCAGGGAGCGCGCAGGCGCATTCATCGAAGCATGTCGGCGATCGTCCAGTTCGAAAATGTCGGCCTGCGCTATGGTCTGGACAGTGAGACGCTGTCCGACGTCAGCTTCTCGCTGCATGGCGGCGGCTTCTATTTCCTGACCGGGGCGTCGGGCGCGGGCAAGACGTCGCTGCTGAAGCTCCTCTACCTCGCCCAGCGCCCCAGTCGCGGCGTCATCCGCTTGTTTGGGGAGGATGTGGTGACACTCCCCCGCAAGCGCCTGCCAGGCTTTCGCCGCCGCATCGGCGTCGTTTTCCAGGACTTCCGGCTGGTCGCGCATCTGTCCGCCTACGATAATATCGCCCTGCCGCTGCGGGTCGCAGGCATGGAGGAAAGCGAGATCGACGCTTCGGTCTCCGAAATGCTCAACTGGGTGGGCCTCGGCGACCGGGGGCAGGCGCGCCCGGCGACCCTATCGGGCGGCGAGCAGCAACGCGTCGCCATCGCCCGCGCCGTCATCGCCCGGCCCGAAATCCTCGTCGCGGACGAACCCACCGGCAACGTCGATGCCGATATGGCCCGCCGCCTGCTCACCCTGTTCGAAGCGCTCAATCGCCTCGGCACCACCATCGTCGTCGCGACCCACGACCTGCCGTTGATCGGCCAGGTAGAGGGCGCGCAGATGATGCGGCTGGACAAGGGCCGCCTGTCCGATCCCACCGGGTCACTGCGCTACCCTCCCCGGCCGCAGGGCATGGCGGCGTCATGACCGGAGCAGACCGCCGCGCCGCCGCCGCCGCTCGCCACCGGCTATTACCTGAAGGCCGCGTCGCCGGACCCATGCCCTGGGTGATCGCGATCATGATGTTCCTGACCGTCCTTGCCGCCGCCTCTGGCCTTGGCCTTGCGGCAGCGGTGCAGTCGGTCGGCGCCGACCTTGCTGGACGTGCCACGGTCCAGATTGTCGAGGCCAATGCCGACCGTCGTGAGGCACTGAGCGGCGCCGCAGCCCGCCTGCTGCGCAAATCTGCTGACGTTCGCGCTGTCCATCCGGTCGATCCCGCGACCCTCGCTGACCAGATTCGTCCCTGGCTCGGCCAGGATGCGGCAAGCGGCGACCTGCCCATCCCGGCGCTGATCGACGTCGAACTAACCCCCGGCGCGACGGCAGCCAAGGTACAGCGGTTAGGCCGCGTCCTCGCTACCCTGTCCCCGAATATTCGCGTCGAACCCCACGCCGCCTTCCTCCAGCCGCTCGGCAGCCTGCTTGCCGCGCTAGGTGGCCTCGCCGCTGGCATCGTTTTGCTGATGGCGCTCGCCACCGCCGCCATCGTCGTGCTTGCCGCGCGCGCCGCGCATGACAGCCATCGCGGCACGATCGACGTGCTCCACCTGATGGGCGCCACCGATGTGCAGATCGCCCGGCTCTTTCAGCGGCGCATCGGCCTCGACGCGCTGTTCGGCGGCCTGCTGGGCTTTGTCACCGCCTTGCTGGTCATCATCCTGCTGGGCACCCGGCTCGCGGCGACAGGGTCCGATCTGCTGGCGGCGATCAGCCTGCCGTGGAGCAGTTGGCTGATCCTTGCCACCCTACCCATAGGCGGCGTCCTGCTCTCGACGCTGGCCGCGCGATGGACCGTGCTGCGATCCCTGGGGCGGCTCCTATGATCGTCCGCCTCTTTGCGGTGACCTTGCTCGCCTGGATATTGGGTTTCGCCTGGTTCGCGATCTTCCTGCCCCAGCCGCTCGATGGCCGCGCGACCGACGCCATCGTCGTGCTGACGGGCGGCGCTGGCCGGATCGATCGCGGCCTTGCCCTGCTTGAAGAGGGCGCGGCAAAGCGGATGCTGATTTCGGGCGTCGATCGCTCCGTCCGTCCGGCGGAACTGGCGGCGCAATATGAAAGGCCCGAACGGCTGTTTTCCTGCTGCATCACTTTGGGCCGCGAAGCGATCGACACGCGCTCCAACGCCATCGAAACCGCGCATTGGCTGGAGCGCCGGGATTTCCGCACCGTCCGCCTCATCACGACGGACTGGCACATGCGCCGCGCCGCGCTTGAACTGCGGCAGGCGGTGCCGGGCAATCTGACGATCGTCTATGATGCTGTGCCCAGCAGACCCAGCCTGAGAATGCTGATGCGGGAATATAATAAATATCTCCTCCGCCGCGCCGCCGCGCTCGTCGGGATTTGAAGAACGGCCTTATGATCACCGTCCTGCGCTCGCTCGTCTTCATGCTGATATTCTACAGCGGCTCATTGCTGCTGGTTCTCGCCGCTCTGGCTGTGGCATGGCCATGGCCTACAGGGGTTCCGGTCGTGGCAACGGCATGGGGCCGCTTTCACCGCTTTTGCGCGCGCTGGATTCTCGGGCAAAAGGTGCGGATCGAAGGCGACCTGCCGCACGGCAGCTATCTCTATATCGTCAAGCATGAGTCGATGTTTGAAACGATCGACCTGCTCTGCATCTTCGATCGCCCGGTCATCGCTGCCAAGCGCGAACTGCTCGACATTCCTTTGTGGGGCCGTATCGGTCGGCTGTACGGCCTTATTCCGGTTGAGCGCACCGCTGGAGCCAGTGCCCTGCGAACCCTGCGAGCCGCCGCCCGCGCCGCAACCGATCAGGGCCGCGCCGTCTGCCTCTTTCCAGAAGGCACGCGCGTCCCTCATGGCGAGACGCCCCCGCTGCGTGCGGGCTTCGCGGGCCTCTATTCCCTCCTTCGCCTGCCAGTCGTTCCGATCGCGATTGACAGCGGTCTCTTGTCGCCGCGCGGCAAATTCATGAAGCGCGCGGGCACGATTACCTACAAGGTGGGCGATATCATTCCGGCGGGCCTCGATCGCCGCGAGGCGGAAGCTCGCGTCCATGCCGCGATCAACGCGCTGAACTCAGCCCAAACGGGATCGAGTGATCCCAACTGAAAGGCGCTAAGTCCTAGTGGCTCCGCCCAAAGTCGGGCTTGGGATCATCCTGCCCCTGTTCGATGATCGACCGCCGGATGGCCCGCGTCTTGGTGAACAGATTGAACAATGTGTCCCCGTCATTCCACCGTATCGCCCGCTGCAAAGCCGACAGATCCTCGGAAAAACGTTGCAGCATCTCCAGCACCGCATCCTTGTTCGCCAGGAACACGTCGCGCCACATGGTGGGATCGGATGCCGCGATGCGGGTGAAGTCGCGAAAACCGCCTGCGGAATATTTGATGACCTCGGACTGGGTCACATCTTCCAGATCGCTCGCCGTGCCGACGATCGTATAGGCGATCAAGTGCGGCAGATGGCTGGTCACCGCCAGCACCAGGTCATGATGCTGCGGGTCCATCGTCTCGACGTCCGCGCCGACGCGATGCCAAAGTTCGGAAATGCGCTCGACCGCCGCCGGATCGGCTCCGGCAGGCGGCGTGATAATGCACCAGCGCCCCTGGAACAGGCTGGCGAAACCCGCCTCAGGCCCACTATTCTCGGTCCCGGCGACCGGATGTGCGGGAATGATGACGCGTCCGGGCAGGGCCGCGTTCAGCTGCGCCAGCACATCGGCCTTGCATGACCCCACATCGCTCACGATCGCATCGGCGGGCAACTCGGCGGCAATCTCCGTCGCCGCCGCGCCCATGGCCCGCACCGGCACGCACAGCACGACCAGATCGGCGTCGGTCACGCTCGCGCCCGCCGTGTCGGTCACATCGTCGCACAGGTCGATCGCCCGCGCGATCTGCCGCACATTTGGATCGGCATCATGCCCCGTCACCCGAACCGTCGGCATATATTCGCGGATCGCCCGCGCGAGGGACGATCCGATCAGGCCAAGGCCGATGATGGTGACGCGGGAAAAAGGCAGCATGGCTCAGGCGGCCTCCGCCATCGCGCGCAGCTTCGTCGCGACCGCGCGCACCTGATCCTCCGTGCCGATGGTGATGCGCAGCCCATTGGGCAGCCCCTGTCCGGGCAGCCAGCGCGTCGCGAAACCTTCGTCCCACAGCCCCTTCATCGCCGCCTCGGCGGTCAGCTTGCCATTGAACAGGATCAGCAGGAAATTGGCCTTGCTCGGCACCGCCCGCAGCCCATGGTTGGATAGCGAAGCGATCTCATCCGCCAGCCATTCGCGCCATTGGCGGTTATGCGTCCGGCTGGCGTCCACCCACGCCTGATCCTTCACGGCCGCAATCGCCGCCGCCTGTCCTGCTGTGGTGACATTGAACGGCGCGCGAATGCGATGCAGCGCATCGATAATCTCCGCGCTGGCATAGCCCCAGCCGATCCGCTCGGCCGCAAGGCCATAGATTTTGGAGAAGGTGCGGGTCACCAACACATTGGCCGCATTCTTCGCCAGCTCCAGTCCGCCATCATCCTCATCTGCATCAAGATATTCGGCATAGGCCTGATCCAGCACTAACAGGATATCGGGCCGCAGCGCCTTGTGCAGCCGCGCAATCTCCTCGCGCGGCGTCATGGTTCCCGTGGGATTGTTGGGATTGGCCAGGAAAACGACCTTGGTCTTTTCCGTCACGCAGGCGAGCAGCGCGTCCACATCGGTCGCATAATCCTTATCCGGCGCGATCACCGGGGTCGCGCCGACCCGCCGCGCGGCGATGTCGTAAACCGAAAAGCCGTAATGGACGTAAAGTATCTCGTCCCCCGGCCCGGCATAGGCGCTCGCCGCGATGTGCAGCAGCTCGTCCGACCCGGTGCCATAGATCACCCGAGCGGGATCAAGCCCATACACCGCCGCAATCGCCTCGCGCATCTTCGCCGCGCCGGGATCGGGATAGGTCGCAAGGTCAGCCGTCGCCGCGACCAGCGCCGCCCGCGCCGCTTCGCCGGTGCCCAGCGGGTTTTCATTCGCGCTCAGCTTGATCAGCGGGCGCCCGTCATCCGCCGCCGCCTTGCCAGGCACATAGGGCGAAATGCCCAGAATCCATTCCTTGGGAGCAGGTTTCGTCATGGCCGGGCTTTAGCGTCATCCGCACCAAAGGCAAAGCGCTGCTATACGACCGGCGTGATCAGAGGTTCGCCCGCTGCCCACGCGTCCAGATTGGCGAGCACCAGGTCCGCCATAGCCTTGCGGGTGTTCACCGTGGCGCTCCCCTGATGCGGTTGCAGCACCACATTATCCATGGCGAACAATGTTTCGGGCACGTGCGGTTCCTGTGCGAACACATCCAGCCCGGCGCCACCAATCCGTCCTTGCACAAGCGCCGCCACCAGCGCGTCCTCATCGACCACGCTCCCCCGGCTGATGTTGATCAGCACGCCCTGCGGTCCCAGCGCGTCCAGCATCGCGGCATCGACCAGCCCGCTTGCTTCCGGCCCGCCCGATGTCGCAACGATCATCACCTCGCTTTCCCGCGCGAAGGCGATGCGGTCGGCCACATAGCGATAGGGCGCGCCCGGCACAGGCCTGCGGTTATGATAGATAATCTCGCTTGCCACCGGCTCCACCCGCCGCGCGATCGCCTGGCCGATCCTTCCCAGCCCCAATATCCCGATCCGCCGGCCCGTGACGCTCCTGCTGAGGTGCACCGTTTCGCCGCGCGCCCATCTGCCCGACCGCACCATCCGATCATTGGCGGCGATGTTGCGCACCGTCGCATAGAGTAGTCCCACGGCCAGATCGGCGACATCGTCGGTCAGCACATCGGGCGTGTTGCTGACCTTGATGCCCTTCGCCCGCGCATGCGCGACGTCCACCTTGTCATAGCCTACCGAAAACAGCCCGATCATCTCCAGCCGGGGCAGCGCATCCATCATCGCCGCGGATGCCCCGGTCGCGCCGAACGACACCAGCGCGCGCGCTTCCCGCACTGCCTCGGGCAATGTGTCGGGGTCGGCATCCGCCGTCAATGCATGCACCAGGAACCGCGCTTTCAACCGCTCCTCCAGATAGGGCGACAAAGGACCATAAGCGACGATCGGCATGCGGGTCTGGCTCATGCCCCCGTCCTAGACCATTCCCCACCGATTGACAGCATCCCTCCACGGTCCTAGCCCGCTTTGACCATGGCCAGCGCCTCCTTCACCGACGACAGCCGTTTCGGCCTCCGCCGCCAGGTCCGCCTGTCCGGCCCCCTGCGGCTGGACAGCGGCGCCGCGCTCGCGCCGGTCGACATCGCCTATGAAACCTATGGGCGGATGAATGCGGACAAGTCCAACGTCATCCTCATCTGCCACGCGCTGACGATGGATCAATATGTAGCGTCTGAGCACCCTGTGACGGGCAGGCCCGGCTGGTGGTGGCGCTTGGTAGGGGAGGGTCTGCCAATTGACCCGAATCGCCATTTCATCATCTGCGCTAATGTTTTGGGTAGCTGCATGGGATCGAGCGGCCCTGCTGCTCTCGATCCGGCGACTGGTGCACCCTACGCGATGCGCTTCCCTGTGATCACCATCGCGGACATGGTGCGTGCGCAGGCTATGCTACTGGACCATCTCGGGGTCGAGCGACTTCAAACCGTTATCGGCGGTTCGATGGGCGGTATGCAGGCGCTCAGCTGGCCCACCATCTTCCCCGAGCGCGTCGAAAGCTGCATCGTCATTGCCTCGACCGCTCGCCACAGCGCACAGAATATCGCGTTCCACGAAGTCGGCCGCCAAGCAATCATGGCCGATCCCAACTGGCGCGGTGGCGACTACTATGTTGACGGGAAGGTGCCCGGCGCTGGCCTAGCCGTCGCCCGCATGGCCGCGCACATCACCTATCTGTCCGAAGCGGGCCTGACCGAGAAATTCGGCCGCCGCCTGCAAGGGCGCGATGCCAAGACCTTCGGCTTCGACGCCGACTTCCAGGTCGAAAGCTATCTGCGCCATCAGGGCCTGAGCTTTGTCGAGCGGTTCGACGCCAACTCCTACCTCTACATCACCCGCGCGATGGATTATTATGACATTGCGGAGGATCATGGCGGCAGCCTCGCCACCGCCTTCACCGCGTCCAAGGCACGCTTCTGTCTGGTGAGCTTCGACACCGACTGGCTCTACCCCACGGCGGAGTCCCGCATCATCGTCCACGCTCTGAATGCCAGCGGCGCACACGCCAGCTTCGTGGAACTGTCGAGCCCCTTCGGCCACGACGCGTTCCTGCTCGAATGCCCGGAACTAAATCGCGTCGTCGATGGCTTCCTCAAGGGCGGCCGCGCGTGAGCGAGACGCTTCGGCCGGACCTCGCCCTGATCGCCCGCACAGTAACCCCCGGCGCGCGCGTGCTGGACGTCGGTTGCGGCGACGGCGCGCTCATGGCCGCGCTGCGCGACACGAAACAGGTTGATGCGCGCGGGCTGGAACTGGACGCGGGCAATGTCGCCGCGGCCGTCGGCCGGGGCCTGTCGGTGGTGCAGGGCGACGCCGACACGGACCTTGCCTATTATCCCGACGCCAGCTTCGACTATGCGATCCTTAGCCAGACGCTCCAGACCACGCGCCGTCCCGATCTGGTCGTAGAGGAACTGCTGCGCATTGGCCGCCAAGCCTTCGTGTCCTTCCCCAACTTCGCCCATTGGCGCGGGCGGCTGTCGCTGATGTGGGGCGGGCGCATGCCAGTGACGCGGCTGCTGCCCGATACCTGGTACGACACGCTCAACATCCACCATGTCACCGTCGATGATTTCCGCGCGCTGGTGAAGGATCGCGGCTGGACGATCGATGGCCAATGGTTCCTCAAAGGGGACAAGGAAACCACCCACGCGAACGCCAACCTGTTCGCCGAGCACGCTGTCTTCCTCCTGCGCCGCTAAAGAAAGACCGCCGCGTCGCCCGGCTGCCATGCGGCTCTGCGCACCATGGCGCGGTCAAACAATTCCGACCCGATCAAAGCGCGCAACCATGCCTGCACGCGCGGCACGGGCTGTGCGTCAAACCACGCCTGATCAGCCGCCGCAAACTGCCGGACAAAAGGAAAGATCGCGATGTCGGCCAGCATCCTGCGCTCGCCACACAGGAAAGCACTGCTCTCCAGCCGCGCCTCCAATTCGCCCAACCACGCCATCCCAGCGGCGCGATGTTCCAGCGGGTCCGACCCATGGCGCGTCGCATATTTGTAACGGTCGAGATGGTGCTTGAACGGCCCGTCATTGGCAGCGATCAGCGCCGCATCATCCCCCTCAAGCCACCCTTCCGGATCGTGCAGGCAAAGCGCCCAGCGCATGATCTCCAGGCTCTCCTCGATCACCTCTTCGCCGGGCAACGCCAGCACCGGCACCGTGCCCTTGGGTGAAAGCGCCAGCATAGAAGCAGGCTTGTCGCGCAAAACGATCTCGCGCAGCTCCACCCGCTGCCCGCTGATGATCAGCGCCATCCGCGCCCGCATGGCATAGGGGCAGCGCCGGAAACTGTAGAGGATGGCGCTCATCCCGCGCCCGCCAAAACTTCAGCGTTCCTTGGTCGCGCTGAACTTCACCTTGGGATGCCGCTCCTGCTGATATCCCACATCCCACGCGCTCTTCGCCATGAAGACAAGGTTGCCGTCGCGATCCTTCGCCATGTTCGCCACGTTGAACGATGCCAAGTCCTTGACCGCCGCATCATCGCCGGAAATCCAGCGCGCCGTATCGAAGGGGGAGGGCTCCAGCCCCGCCGCCACCTTATACTCCGCCTCCAACCGCGAAATCAGCACGTCCAGCTGCAACTGCCCGACCACGCCGACGACCCAGTTGCTGCCGATCTCGGGATAGAAAACCTGGATCACGCCCTCTTCGGACAGATCGTCCAGCGCCTTCCTCAACTGCTTCGTCTTGGTCGGATCTTTCAGCGCCACGCGCCGCAATATTTCCGGTGCAAAGTTCGGCAGCCCCGTAAAACGCACCCCCGCCTTCTCGCTCAGCGTATCGCCGACCCGCAACGTCCCATGGTTGGGAATGCCGATAATGTCGCCGGGAAAAGCCTCATCCGCAATCTCGCGATCCTGCGCAAAGAACAGGATCGGCGAATGCACCGCGATCGGCTTGCCCGACCCGCTCGGCGTCAGCTTCATGCCGCGCCGGAACTTGCCCGAACAGAGCCGCATGAAGGCGATCCGGTCGCGATGCTGCGGGTCCATATTGGCCTGCACCTTGAAGATGAAGCCGGTGACTTCGCTATTCTCCGGCTCCACCGGCGCAGGCTCGGCCGGCTGCGCACGCGGCGGCGGCGCATGGGCGGCTAAAGCGTCGATCAGCTCGGTGACGCCGAACAGCTTGAGCGCGGACCCGAAATAGACCGGCGTCAGATCGCCATGGCGATAGGCCGCCAGATCGAAATCGGCATAGCCACCGACCGCCAGCTCCGCTTCCTCGCGCAGCTTTTCGAGGCCCCGCGCGGAAATATGCTCGGCCAGCGCATCATCATCGATGCCCTCGACAAACACTTGCTTGCCCTCAAACTCCTTGCTGGGGCCGCTCGGCTGCCGCAGCCGGTTCTTGGCGAAATCGTAAATCCCCTCAAACTCGCCACCCATGCCGACCGGCCAGCTCATCGGGCACACGTCCAGCGCCAGCGCGTCCGCCACCTCGTCCAACAGGGCGAAGGTGTCGCGCCCCTCGCGGTCCACCTTGTTGACGAAGGTAATGATCGGCACGTTGCGCAACCGGCAAACCTCGAACAGTTTGCGCGTCTGCGGCTCGATACCCTTGGCCGCATCGATCACCATGACCGCCGAATCCACCGCCGTCAGCGTGCGATAGGTATCTTCGGAGAAATCCTCGTGCCCCGGCGTATCCAGCAGGTTGAAGGTAATGCCGTCGCGTTCGAACGTCATGACCGAGCTGGTCACGGAAATGCCGCGCTGCTGCTCGATCTTCATCCAGTCCGACCGCGCGCGCCGATTGGCCCCGCGCGCCTTTACCTCACCGGCCAGATGGATCGCGCCACCTTCCAGCAGCAGCTTTTCGGTCAGCGTGGTCTTACCCGCGTCAGGGTGGGAAATGATCGCGAATGTACGGCGGGATGGGATGGTCATGATGTTGTCGGGGGCTCGGTACAAAAACAACCGTTCGCCCTGAGCTTGTCGAAGGGCTTTACTTCCTTCCAGGGAAGAGGCTTCGACAGGCTCAGCCCGAACGGAATCATGGAAGCCGCCGTTACACGTCCACGACCGTCACGTCCATGCGGAACCGCCGCTCATCGCCCGGCAGCAGGCGCATGATACCCTGCTTGTCCCAAACGTCGCCGTCAAAGCCCACGAGATCCGCCATCCCCGCCCAAGGCTCCACGCACAAATAACGCGCCCCCGGCTTCTGCCACAGTCCCAGCCATGGCGTATCGGGAAAGTCGATCTTCAGCCGCGTCTGCCCCGGCACGCCCCAACATAGGCTGTCGCTCTCCAACGCATCCCAGATCAGCGCATCGCCCTCGAACATCGCATGGGTGGGATGCAGGACCTTGCCCTTCACCGGAGATGCCACGTTTTCCCGCGCGATCAGGCCCGGCTCATTCCCCACCTTGCGCAGCGGTGCCGTTTCCGCCTTTTCAAACTCTATCCGATGATCGTCCGACGAACCGCCAAAGGGCAGCGGCCAGGCAAAGGCCGGATGATAGCCGAAGGAAAAGGGCATATCGGCTTCGCCCCGGTTCATGACCGTCGCCGTCATCATCAACGTGCCGCCCGCGACAGCGAACTGCATGTCCAGCCGGAAATCGAACGGGTAGACTGCCCGCGTCGCCGCGTCCGCCTCCAGCCGGAAGATCACCGATTCAGGCAGATGCTCCATCAGCGCGAACGCCATGTGGCGGGCAAAGCCGTGCTGCGGCATCGGATAATTATGCCCGTTCAACCGATACACATCGTTGCGCGACCGCCCGACAAAAGGAAACAGCAACGGCGCATGCCCCGTCCACCAGCGCGGATCGGCATCGGTCATGAGTTCGCGCCCGGCAGAGTCCTTGAGCGACCAAAGCTCCGCGCCCAGTGGGTTGATGGCGGCGGTCAGCCCGTCCGACGCGATCGTTACAAGCTCGTCCATCAGCCCTCACCCTTCGATCTTGTCGGTCCAGCCCACTATTTCCGTTCGGACTGAGCTTGTCGAAGTCCTTCTCTTCTCTTCAATGGAGTAAAGCCAGCCTCGCTACTCACCCTCCGGATCAGTCAGCCAGACCCCAATGTGAATGGCGAGGTTTCTCTCACCCCCGCAACGTCGCGCCCAGCTTTTCCGCCGCCTTCACGACATTGGCGCTGATGGCGTCCAGCTCCTCCTGCGAGAAGCTCTTCTCGCCCGGCTGTAACGTCACCTCGATCGCCAGGCTCTTGCTGCCCTCATCCACGCCCGGCCCGACAAAGACGTCGAACAGGCGCGCATCCACGATGCTCTTCTTGTCCGCGCCCTTGACCGCGCGCACCAGCGCGTCCGCCTCGATCGCCTCGTCAACGACGAAGGCAAAATCACGCTTCACTGCCTGCAAGGCGGGCGGCGCGTAGGGTGCGCGCATGAAGCCGCTCTTCCGCTTGGCCGGGATCGCATCGAGGAAAATCTCGCCCGCGACTACCGTGCCGCTGATGCCGAATTGCTTAGCCAGCGAAGGATGCAGCACGCCAAATTCGGCCAGCACCACCTTGGGGCCAAGGCGCAATGTCCCCGACTGACCCGGATGGTAGGCGCCCGATGCCTCGCCAAAGCATTGCAGGTTCGCCACCGGCGCTCCGGCGGCGGCCAGCAGGGCGATGACTTCGGCCTTCGCGTCAAAGGCGGAAAATGCCTGTGCCTTGCCCGTCTGCCATCCGCGCGCGACTTTCTCGCCCGCCAGCACGAAACCGGCCGTGGCCCGTTCCTTGTCACTGAAATAGCGACGGCCCACCTCGAACAGGCGCACCGAAGTCGCGCTCCGGTCCATGTTCCGCCGCGTGGCTGACAGCAGGCCGGGCAGCAGCGAAGGGCGCATGACCTTCAGATCCTCGGAAATAGGATTCGCCAGCGTCCAGTCGCCACCGCCGACCGACGCCGCTTCCTTTTCCGAGATGAAGGACCAGTTGATCGCCTCGGCCAAGCCCCGGGCCGCTGCCGTCCGCCGAACCCGCCGCTCCATCAGCTGCTCGCTCGTTGCCGTTGGCTTGGCGACGCCGGGCATGCGGGGCAGGGGGGTGGAAGGGACCTGATCCAGTCCCACGATGCGCACGACTTCCTCGACCAGATCGGGCCAGCCATCGACATCGCGCCGCCAGCTAGGCACGCTGACGGACCAGTGAGCGGGCGTCGTTACTGGCGTGCCGTCCTCATAGTCGAACCTGGACTCATGTTCCTCGACGCCAAAGCCCAGACTTTCCAGAACGCGCCTCTGCTCGGCATCGTCCACATAAACACCCGCCAGCGTCAGGCATTGCGACGGTTCATAGCGGATGATCTTGTTTGCCACGGGCGGCATGCCGGTGCGCGTCGCCTCGCTGGCGCTGCCGCCGCACAGCTTCATCACCAGATCGGCCGCGATCGACAATCCGTCATCCAGAAATGCCGGGTCCACCCCGCGCTCGAACCGTCCCCGCGCGTCGCTGGTCAGGCCCAGTCTCTGTCCTGTAACCGCGACGCGTTCGGGCGTGAAATAGGCGCATTCGATCAGCACGTCGGTCGTTGCCTCGCTGGCACCCGAATGTTCGCCGCCCATGATGCCGCCGATATCGTGTACCGCCGCATCGTCGGCGATGACCGTCATCGTCTCATCAACCGTGTAGGTCTTGCCATTGAGCGCCAGCACCTCTTCGCCAGCCTTGCCCAGGCGGGCAGTCAGCGGACCTTTCAGCTTGGCCATGTCATAGACATGCAACGGCCGACCAAGGTCGATCATCAGATAGTTGGTGATATCGACCAGCGTGCTGATCGGCTTCTGCCCGATCGCCTTCAACCGTCGCGCCATCCATTCGGGCGACGCGCCATTGGTGACGCCCCTGACCGTGCGCGCGAAGAAGGCCGGGCAGCCATCCTGATCCTCGATCCGCACGTCCGGCCCCGGCCCAACACCCTCGACCGTGGGCACGATGATGGGATTGAGCGTCCCCAATCCCGCCGCCGCCAGATCGCGCGCAATCCCCCGCACGCCCATGCAGTCCTGACGATTAGGTGTTATACTCACATCAATCACCGGGTCATCCAGCCCCGCCCATCGGGCATAGACCTCACCCACCGGAGAATCCGCGTTTAATTCGATGATTCCTTCATGATCTTCGCCCAGTTCCAGTTCCCGGAACGAACACATCATGCCGTTGGATTCGACCCCGCGAATGGCAGTCTTCTTGAGCACCATGCCGTTGACCGGCACCACCGCGCCCTCGGTCCCGAACACGCCGACCAGTCCCGCCCGAGCGTTAGGCGCACCGCACACGACCTGCAACGCCCCATCGCCCGCATCCACCGTCAGCACCTGCAACTTGTCCGCCTGCGGGTGAGGCTCCGCCGTCAGCACCTTGGCGATGCGGAAGGGCGCGAGCTTTTCCGCCGGATTCTCGACACCCTCGACTTCAAGGCCGATATCATTGAGCGTTTTGAGGATCGTCGGCAGGTCGGCATCGGTATTGAGATGCGTCTTGAGCCAGCTCAGCGTGAACTTCATGCGCCCACTCCTCCGCTCAGCGTCGGCACGTCCAGCGCCGAGAAGCCATAATGTTTCAGCCAGCGCAGATCGCCGTCGAAGAAAGCGCGCAAGTCGTTCATCCCATATTTCAGCATGGCAAGCCGGTCGACGCCGGTGCCGAAGGCAAAGCCCTGCCATTCATCCGGGTCCAGTCCGCAGGCTTCGATCACTCGCCGGTTGACCATGCCGCTGCCCAGCACTTCCAGCCACCCGCCGCCCGGCGCATCGCCGTCGCCGCCGATCACCCGCTGGCCGTTGGTGAGAGTATAGCCGACGTCCACCTCAACCGAAGGCTCGGTAAAGGGGAAATAACTCGGCCGCAGGCGCAGAACGATATCGTCACGCTCGAAGAAAGCCTTGAGGAAGGTTTCCAACGTCCATTTGAGATGACCAAGGGTGATCCCCTTGTCGATCACCAGCCCCTCGATCTGGTGGAACATCGGCGTATGCGTCGCATCGCTGTCCGACCGGTAGACGCGGCCCGGCGCGATGATGCGGATCGGGGGCTCGCCGTTCATCATCGTGCGGATCTGCACCGGCGATGTGTGGGTGCGCAGCAGCATTTTCTTCCCCTCCGCATCGGGAAAGTAGAAAGTGTCGTGCATCGCTCGCGCCGGGTGCGTCTCGGGAATGTTAAGCGCGGTGAAATTATGCCAGTCGTCCTCGATCTCCGGCCCTGTTGCGACGGAGAAGCCAAGGTCCGCGAAAATCTCCGCCAGTTCGTCCATGACCTGGCTCACCGGATGCACCGACCCCTGCGCGCCGAGATCAGCGGGCAAGGTCATGTCGATCTTTTCCGCTGCAAGTTTCGCATCCAGTGCCGCTTGCTCCAGCGCCGCCTTGCGCTCGGCCAGTGCAGAGGTGACGCTTTCCCGCAGATCCTGGATCGGCGGTCCCTTCTCCAGCCGATCCTCAGGGCTCATCGACCCCAATGTCTTGAGCAGCCCCGTCACCACGCCATTCTTGCCCATGGCCCCCACACGCAAGGCCTCCAGCGCGTCGAGCGTGTCGGCGGCATTGATGTCGGCGACCAGGCCGGCTTTCAGATTGGCAATCTCACTCATCACAATCTCACTATCTCGTCATTCCCGCGAAGGCGGGAACCCATCTCCTGACCTCTCGATCAGTCGCAGCGCAGAGAGGGCAATGGCTCAAAGCCGAAACCCAGCGCCAGATCGTCCCAGTCAGGATTTCCAGCTTCGATCAGCTCGATTTTCCACTGCCTGTTCCATTTCTTGATCCGCTTTTCGCGCTGGATTGCGCTCTCCATCGCGTCATGCGGTTCGAACCAGACAAGGCGCTTGACGCCGTAGTCGCTCGTGAAGCTCTCGATCAAGCCGTTTCGATGCTGATAGATGCGCTTTGTAAGGTCGGAGGTCACACCGATGTACAAGGTGCCGTTCTTTCGGCTTGCTAGAAGATAAACAGTGGGGTTGGTCTCAGGCTTCATGGATGCCTCGGGAGATGGGTTCCCGCTTTCGCGGGAATGACGAAGAGAGAGACGGCACCCCGGTAATGCGCTGCCGGGACAACCTCCATACCACTCCCGCTGAGTAGGGGCTGAGCGAAGTCGAGGCATGCATTTAAGGATTGGCCCCTCGATACGCCATTCCGACAAGCTTAATGGTTACTCAGGGCCAACGGCAGGTGCAAAACGAAAAAGGGCGCCGGAAGCATCTGCCCCGGCGCCCCTTGGACGATCTTGCGACCGTTCTAAGCTTAAGCTGCGGGCAGCGCAGCCTTCGCCTGGGCGATGATGGCGCTAAACGCCTCGCCTTCGTGCATTGCGATGTCGGCCAGAACCTTGCGGTCCAGATCGACGCCAGCCAGCTTCAGGCCGTGCATGAACTGCGAATAGGTCAGGCCCTCGGCGCGGACGCCAGCGTTGATGCGCTGGATCCACAGGCCGCGGAAGGTGCGCTTCTTGACCTTGCGGTCGCGATAAGCGTACTGGCCGGCCTTTTCGACGGCCTGGCGAGCGATGCGGATCGTGTTCTTGCGACGGCCATAATAGCCCTTCGCCTGATCCAAAATCCTCTTATGCTTCGCCTTGGTGGTCGTACCACGTTTTACGCGTGCCATGTGCCTCTACTCCTTACTTCAGGCCGTAGGGCGCCCAGAGGCGCACGTGAGCGACATCGGAATCCGACAGCACGGACGTGCCGCGATTCTGGCGGATATACTTTGCGTTGTGGCTGATCAGGCGGTGACGCTTGCCAGCGACGCCGTGCTTGACCTTGCCGGAAGCGGTGAACTTGAAGCGCTTCTTCACACCGCTCTTGGTCTTGAGCTTGGGCATTTTCGTCTCCTTTTTCAGCGCGACGATTACGGACAGCCACGGCAGCCCTAGTTAGCCGGGCGGTCCTTCCAAATATCGCGAAGGGGCGCGCATAATCGGCCAGCCGCCGGAAAGCAAGGTGATTCGGACCCAAAGCAGGGGAAGGGCGTTCTTGCGCCATGGCCGACGCCGATCCCCTGCGGCCGGGCACACCGGCGAAATCGGCTCCTGCTCCCGATAGCGGGGCAGGAGGCGTCGGCCATTATTGGTCCTCCGCGCGTCAGAAATGGCGCAATGTTCCCCTGCCGCTGCGTATGATCGCCTATATCGTCGGCCTGATCTTCCTGCTGTGGCTGATCCTGTTTGTCACGAAGGGCCGTTTCCTCAAACATCCGTTCGAGCGCTTCCTCACCAGTCGGCTGGAGCGCCCAGTCAAGGTCGCCGGTGACTTCCAGCTCTATTTCGCGCCCATCACGATCAAGTTTCGCGCCGAGGGAATGACGATCGCCAACACGCCGTGGGCGAGTCGGCCGCATTTCTTCCATTCCGACCTTATCGACACGCGGATCGCGCCGTTCAGCCTGATCTTCGGCGACCAATATCGCGTCCGTTGGCTCGAGCTTCGCAACGCCGCCGCTGACCTGGAATGGTCTAGGGATGGCAAGAGCAATACATGGACCTTTGGTGACCCGAATAAGAAGGGCGAGCCGCTCAATCTGCCGCTCGTCCGCCGCGCGCTACTTGCCGGAACGACTTTGCGCTATCGCGACCCCCGGATGCAGCTTTCCACCGACATAAGCTTCGAAACGGTGAAGGCGCAGGACACGCGCTTCGCGAGTGACATCCGCTTCTCCGGCGATGGCACGATGCGGGGCCGTCCCTTCACTCTGCGCGGCGGATTGCTTTCGCCCAACGAAACCGTCACCGGCGGCAAGAACAGTCTTGCGCTCCACGCACAGTCCGGCCCGACAATCTTGGAGGTTAGCGGCACCTTGCCCGGCGCGACCGAGATTGAGGGAGCGGACCTGCGGCTGCTGACGCGCGGTCCCAATCTTGCCCTGCTGTTCGACTTTCTGGGCGTCGCCATCCCCGAAACCCGCACCTACCGCTTCACCTCCGCGCTTACCAAGCAGGGTGGAGAATGGCGCTTCACCCATCTCAAGGGCCGGTTCGGAGACAGCGACCTTTCCGGGCGCATGACGGTGTCGCTGCCCGACAATCGCCTGCGCCTGAAGGCGGACCTGAATACCCGCACCCTCGATATTGTCGATGTGGGTCCCTTCATTGGCTACAATCCCCACAAGCTGGAAGCGCAGGGCGCCAGTGGCGCGATCGAGAATGTCGGCGGCAGGCCGCGCGTCTTGCCCGACGCACCGCTCAGGGTAGAGGCGCTGCGTAACTTCGACGCCAATGTCCGCTATGATGTGCGTCAGGTCAGGGCGCCCAATGTGCCCATTTCCAATATCGGCCTTACCCTTGCGCTGGAGCGTAGCCTGCTGACGCTGTCGCCGCTCACCTTCGACATGTCCGGCGGGCATGTCAGTTCGGACATAGAGATAAACGCGAGGGCTCAGCCGGTGCGTACGGACTACGATGTGCGCCTGTCGCCGACCCCCATGGGCAAGCTCCTTGGCCGTTGGGGTGTTGAGGAATCGGGCACCACCGGCATCATCAAGGCGCGGGCGCAAATGACAGGTTCGGGCAACACAGTGCATGATTCGCTTAGTACCGCCAATGGCAGGATCGCGGTCATCCTGCCTGCGGGCACTATGTGGGCACGCAATGTTCAGCTTGCCGAACTGGACGTAGGCACCTTCATCACGAAGATGTTCGAAAAGAAGCTGAAGGAACCTGTCCAGATCAATTGCGGGCTCATCGCCTTCACCGTTCGCAACGGCATCGCGGCGGCGGACCCGATCATCATCGATACCAAGAAGAACGTCATGCTTGGACGGGGCGGCTTTTCCTTCCGTAACGAGAGCCTCGATCTCGCCTTCCGCGCTGATGGCAAGAAGTTCAGCCTGTTTTCCGGCCAATCGCCGGTCGGCATCACGGGCTATTTCGCGAAGCCCGGCATCGACGTCATCAGTCCTGAACTGATCGCGCGCGGCGGCGCGGCGGCGGCGCTGGGGATCGCGGCGAGCCCACTCGCTGCCGTGCTGGCCTTTGTCGATGTGGGTGACGCTAAGAGCGCAGCGTGCGGCCCCGTCTTGGCAGGTGCGACCGCCACTGCGCAGAGGACGAAAGGTGGGAAGCCCCGAGATGACGTAGGCCGAGGCACAACTTCAAAGGAAGAGTCCGGCAAGGCCAACGCCAGGGAAGAAAAGAAGCAGAAGAAGAAATTCCTCGGGATTTTCTAAGGTAATGCTGCGAATGTAACTCATCGCGAGAGCTGTGACATGATCTTCGGCACCGCCCGCTGGGAAATCCGAACTGGCGACATCACCCGTTGCAAGACGGATGCGATCGTCAATGCCGCTAACAGTTCTCTGCTGGGTGGAGGCGGCGTGGATGGGGCGATCCATCGGGCCGCAGGGCCAGAACTGCTGGCCGAATGTCGTATGCTGGGCGGCTGTCCAGTAGGGGAGGCACGGATCACGGGCGGCTACAGCCTGCCCGCTGCCCATGTCATTCATACCGTCGGTCCCGTATGGCGGGGCGGGGCTTCGGGCGAAAGCCAGTTGCTCGCCAATTGCTACCGATCATCGCTCGATCTGGCGCGGGAGCATAGCCTCCGCCGTATAGCCTTCCCCGCCATCTCCACCGGCATTTATGGATATCCGAAAGAACAGGCCTCTCGGTCGCGGCCCAGGCGGTGCGGGGCCAGCTTGCGGCTTTCCCGTCGGCCTTCGACCTCATCCTGTTTATCTGCTTCGATGACGAGAGCGCGCATATCTATGCTGAAGCAGTAACGGCGCTGGCCGCCTGAAACATCAATGCCTGAAAAATCAATGGGCGTGATGCCCCTCGGCAAGCGCTTCCAGCACATCGTCCAGCCGCGCAGGATCGCCGATCGCGATAACCTGGCCGTCGCTCTCAGCCGTGATGGGATCGCCTGCCCAATCGCACATCCGCCCGCCTGCGCCTTCCACGACCGGGACGAGCGCGGCAATGTCGTGCAGCTTCAACCCGGCTTCGACGACAATATCGACATGGCCCGACGCGATAAGGCCGTAATTATAACAGTCGCCGCCCCACACGGTGTCGCGGCACTGGCCAGCCAGCCGCGAGAAATGCTCGCCCGTGCAGCCCGGGAAATATTGCGGCCCGGTGCTGGCGACGATCGCTTCTTCAAGCGACCGGCAACTGCGGGCGGTGACCGGTGCGCCGTTGAAGGTGGTGGGCTGGCCCATCATACCTGCCCAGCGCTCTTGCGCGATCGGCTGGTCGATGATGCCGACCGTCGGCCATCCCGCCTCAGTCAGCGCGATAAGCGTGCCAAAGATCGGCCGTCCCGCGATGAAACTGCGCGTGCCGTCGATCGGGTCGAGAATCCAGATGCGCTCCGCATCTTCGCGGGTTACGCCGTATTCCTCGCCGATAATGCCGTCCTGCGGGCGTTCCTTCTCCAAAATAGTCCGGATCGCTGCCTCAGCTGCCCGGTCGGCCTCCGTCACCGGCGATTTGTCCGACTTGAATTCCATGTCGTATCGCGCGCGGAAAAAGGGCCGGATCGCCGCTGCTGCGGCGTCGGCGAGGCGGTGGGCAAGGGTCAGGTCATCGCGGGTCGTCATCGCTCCCGCCTAGCCGGAAAGCGCCTGCTGCGCTAGGCTTGGCCAATCCGGTCCCTGATCGCGATGAAGGAGGGAAAACATGCCTGGCTCCCCACTGATCCCCGGCCTGCGCTATGCCGATGCTCCAGCGGCAATAAACTTCCTGCAAGACGCTTTCGGCTTTGCATTGCACGCCTGTTATGAGGACGAAGCGGACCCCCACATCATCCACCATGCACAGCTCATATTGGGCGACGGCATGGTCATGCTGGGCAGCGCGCGCGATGGCGAGGCCGAGTCGCTCTACAGCTGGACTACACCGCGCGATCTGGGCGGTGTCACGACCTGCATCTATGTGGTGGTCCCGGATGCCGACGCCCATTGCCTTCATGCCCGCAACCAAGGCGCGGTGGTGGTGAACGAACCGCATGATAATCTCGGCTATCCCGGACGAGGCTACGAGGCGCTCGATCCGGAAGGCAACCTCTGGAGCTTCGGCACCTATGATCCTTGGGCCGCCGCCGTTTAAGCTTCCTCAACCCGCGCCGTTTATCGCTTCGTGTCGGAAGGGAATCGTTGTGGCGTTGATCGGCTGGATCTTGAGTTTTGCTGCCTTGCTGGGCGCTCTCGCCATGCGGCAGGACGCGCCCGTCGGCGGGTCAGCTACCCTTTCCAACATGCTCCTGCTGCTGGTGCTGCTCGCCTGCCCGATGCTCTGGCGGGAAAAGCCGCTTGGCATTTCCCGCGCTCAGAGGGTCGTTGGCGGACTAATCCTGCTATTCTGCCTGCCCATAGTGTTGCTGCCGGGCGCCTCGTAAAAGTCGCGCGGCGCAACTTCCCCTGTCAGTCGAACAGGCTGGAAACCGAGCTTTCGTCCGCGATCCGCTTGATCGCTTCGCCCAGCAGCGGGGCAATCGGCAGGTGACGGATGCTCTTGGCGGTGCACACCGCGTCCGTGCCCTGGATCGAATCGGTGATGACCAGTTCCTTGAGTTCCGACGCCTCGACGCGCGCAACCGCGCCACCCGACAGCACGCCATGGCTGACATAGGCTACCACCTCTTCGGCGCCTGCGGCCTTGAGCGCGCTGGCGGCATTGCAGAGGGTGCCCGCCGAATCGACGATGTCGTCGATCAGGACACAGAAGCGGCCCTTCACGTCGCCGATGATGTTCATCACCTCCGATTCGCCCGCGCGCTCGCGGCGCTTGTCCACGATGGCGAGGGGGGCGTTGTCCAGCCGCTTGGCCAGCGCGCGGGCGCGCACCACGCCGCCTACGTCGGGCGACACGACCATCAGGTTACGGTCGCCAAAACGCGCCTGGATATCCGCCGACATCACCGGGGCGCCAAACAGGTTGTCGGTCGGAATGTCGAAAAAGCCCTGAATCTGCCCAGCATGTAGATCGACCGACAGCACGCGGTCAGCACCCGCCGTGGTGATCAGATTCGCCACCAGCTTGGCCGAGATCGGCGTGCGAGGGCCGGGCTTCCGATCCTGCCGGGCATAGCCGAAATAAGGAACCACCGCAGTGATTCGCTTGGCCGACGCGCGCTTCAGCGCATCGATCATGATCAGCAATTCCATGAGATTGTCGTTCGTCGGATAGGCCGTCGACTGAATGACGAACACATCCTCACCACGGACATTCTCGTGAATTTCCACGAAAACTTCCTCATCCGCGAAGCGGCGGACGCTCGCATCGGTCAGCGGGATCTCGATATAATCTGCAATTGCGGCCGCAAGCGGCTTGTTGGAATTGCCGGTCATGAGTTTCATGGCCAAACCCCTGTGACGATTGGATGACGGTGCGCGAAACGCGGCCCCTTTAGCCGCGCTTGCCCTCACTGGAAAGGCGCTTTTGCGCAGGGGGGCAAAATGGACTAGGGCGCGGGCATGACCGACAAACTCGTGATCGCCCTTGCCCAGATGACACAGAGCGTGGGCGACCTGAAGGCCAATGCGGACGCGATGCTGGAATGGCGAGCGCGCGCGACCGGCGCCGACCTCATCGTCTTCCCTGAGCTCCAGTTGATCGGCTATCCGCCCGAAGACCTGGTGTTGAAGCCTGCATTGGTCGATCGCGCCAACCATGAACTGGATCGTCTGGCCCAGGCGACGGCGGACGGCGGCCCGGCCATGCTGGTCGGCACGGTCGTCGCGTCGCAAGGCGTGTTGTTCAATGTTGTCGCCCTGTTGGAAGATGGCGCCGTTACTGCCATCCGCCAAAAGCGCGAGCTGCCCAATTATGGCACGTTCGATGAAAAGCGCTTGTTCGCGCCCGGCCCGCTTCCCGCGCCCATCGATTTCAAAGGCGTGAAGATCGGCGTGCCGATCTGCGAGGATATCTGGTTCCCCTTCGTCACCGCGCATTTGCGGGCCGAAGGCGCCGAAATCCTCATCAGCCCGAATGGCAGCCCGTTCGAAGTCGACAAGGACGACCGCCGCATCAACGCCGTTGCAGGCACGCGCGTGCGCGAAACCGGCCTGCCGCTCGTCTATCTGAACCGCGTCGGCGGGCAGGATGAACTGGTATTTGACGGCGCCTCCTTCGTCATGGGCGCCGACCGCAGCATCGCCCACCAGCTCCCCGACTGGGAGGAAGCGCTCGTCCTCACCCATTGGGAAAAATGGGAGGGCCAGTGGGTCTGCATTCCCGGCGATCGGCATGAACTCGATAGCCGCCCGGCTGACATTTATAATGCGATGGTGCTGGGCCTGCGCGACTATGTGAATCGCAACGGCTTCCCCGGCGTCGTCCTCGGCTTGTCAGGCGGCATCGACTCGGCATTATCGGCAGCGGTGGCCGTGGACGCCCTGGGACCCGACCGCGTCTGGAGCGTCATGATGCCGTCGCGCTTCACCAGCCAGGACAGTCTGGACGATGCCGTCGAATGCGCCCGCTTGCTCGGCATCCGCTACGACACGATCCCGATCGAGCCTGCCGTGGCGGCTTTCGATACGATGCTGGCCGATATATTCGAAGGTCGGCAGCGCGACCTGACGGAAGAAAATCTCCAGTCCCGCATCCGGGGCGTGACGCTGATGGGCCTGTCGAACAAGTTCGGCCACATGCTGCTGACTACCGGTAACAAGAGCGAGATGTCGGTCGGCTACGCCACCATCTATGGCGACATGGCGGGCGGCTATTCGGTGTTGAAGGACGCCTACAAGACCACCGTCTTCGACCTCAGCCGTTGGCGCAACGAGAATGTCTCGTCGCTCGGCCTTGGCCCATCCGGTCCGGTCATGCCCGAACGCGTGATCACGAAGCCTCCAAGCGCGGAATTGCGGGACGATCAGAAGGACGAAGACAGCCTGCCTCCCTATGAGGTGCTGGACCCGATCCTGTACGGCCTGGTGGAGGAGGAACTGTCAGTCGAGCAGCTTGTCGCTCGCGGCTTTGACAAGGATGTGGTCGCCCGGATCGAACGCCTTCTCTATGTCGCCGAATATAAGCGGCGCCAATCCCCTCCGGGCGTGAAGCTCGGCATGCGCAATTTCGGGCGTGATCGCCGTTATCCGATCACCAACGCTTTCCGGACCCTTTAAGATCATGACCGTCATCACCCGCTTCGCCCCGTCGCCGACCGGCAACCTTCACGTCGGAAATATCCGCGCCGCGCTGCATAACTGGCTTTGGGCGCGCAAAAGCGGCGGCAAGTTCCTCCTGCGCCTCGACGACACCGACCTTGAGCGTTCGCGCGCGGAATATGCCGACGCGATCCGGGCGGACCTGTCCTGGCTCGGCCTGAACTGGGATGGCGAGGAGAAGCAGTCGGATCGCTTCGCCCTGTATGAAAGCCGGTTCGAGCAGCTGAAGGCGTCGGGCCATGTCTATCCGGCCTATGAAACGGGCCAAGAACTGGAACTACGCCGAAAGGTCCTGCTCGGCCGGGGCCTTCCGCCGGTCTATGACCGCGCCGCCCTGTCGCTGACCGCCGATCAGATTGCCGCCCATGAAGCTGAAGGCCGCAAACCCCATTGGCGCTTCAAGCTCGATCATGATCAGCCGATCGTCTGGACCGACCTTATCCGTGGCGAGCAGCGCTTCGACCCCAAGCTGCTGTCCGACCCGGTGATCCGCCGTGCCGATGGCAGCTGGCTTTACATGCTCCCATCCGTGATCGACGATGTGGACATGGGCGTAACCCATGTGCTGCGTGGCGAAGATCATGTCTCCAACACGGCGACGCAAATCCAGATGTTCGCCGCTTTGGGGGCCGGGCTCCCCTTCTTCGCGCATGAGGCATTGCTGACCGGGAGCGAAGGCAAGCTCTCCAAGCGCTTGGGCTCGCTAGGCGTCGCCCATTTCCGCGAGATCGGGCTGGAGCCCATGGCTGTTCTATCCCTGCTCGCCCGCCTCGGCACATCACTGCCGGTAGAGCCGTTCACGAATGTCGAGCCGCTGGTCGAAAGCTTCGATTTCGCGCATTTCGGACGAGCGCCCGCCCGTTTCGACGAAGCGGAACTTGCCGCACTCAACCAGAAGATCGTGCATCTTCTGCCCTATGACGCCGTGTCGGGGCGCCTGCCTGCCGGGATGGATGAAGCAGGCTGGAACGCCATCCGACCGAACCTCGAAAATGTTGGGCAAGCCGCCGATTGGTGGCGCATCGTGACTGGCCCGGTCGAAGCGCCTGCGCCCGATGACGAGGATGATCGCACCTTCCTCGCAACTGCTCGGGAAATGCTGCTAGATTTGAACTTCGGACCCGACATCTGGCCCGCGCTCACCGGTGCGCTCAAGGATCGGACGGGGCGAAAGGGCAAGGCGCTGTTCCTGCCGCTCCGCCGCGCGCTGACCGGCCTCGACCATGGTCCCGACATGGCGCAACTCTTGCCGTTGATCGGCAGGGATGAGGCGCTTCGGCGCCTTGCGTGATGCTGGCCGTAGTTTTTGAAGCGGCACCATCTCCTACCGTTCGCCCTGAGCCTGTCGAAGGGCTTTACTTCTTTTAAGAAAAAGAGGGCTTCGACAAGCTCAGCCCGAACGGGTGGAGTGGTTCAGATTGAAGACATTATAATTGGAAGCTGCGCCCTAGCCATATTCGTGCCCCAACGCCTCCAATGCCTTGCCCACAGCCAATATGCCTTCGGGCGCGACAGCAAAGCCCATATGGGTACAATCCACCTCAATGGCCCTGTCGCGCTCGCCGTGCCTGCCCTTTGCGCATTCCGGCACGATAACCCCGTCGCGCCGCGACCATAGGGCAATGGTGGGGACCTGCGGCTTTACCTCCCGACTGCAGGCAAAAGGCGGGCAATCGACAGGATGACCCGCCACCAATTGGTATAGCCGCCAAGCATGATTGGCGCGGGGATCGCCTGAAAAGGGCGTGCCCATGGTGATGACGCCAGCAACTTTCTCCTGCGCGACCTTGGCATATTCTCGTGCGAACAGCCCTCCCAGGCTCCAGCCCACCAGAGTCACTGGTGCATCGGCCTCCCTGCGAATCCTCTCCACTCGCCGGTCGATCTGCTCGAGCGTGTCTGGCCGGGGACCCAGATTGCGTCCCATGTCCCAGCTGTGAGCGCTATATCCCGCAGCCTGAAGGATCGTGCGCATCATCTCCATCCGCTGCTCTGAAGCGAGCAGGCCTGGGATCAGCAGGATGTGGCGCCCATCGCCCTTTATCGCTCGCGATAAGGCACCGGCTCGGGCACGGCTGCGCGCCAGATCGATCGGCATGGACGCGTTGCCCAGCAGATGCCGCAGGGAAGGCCGCACTGCATCACCAGGATGCTGCGCTACGCGGCCCTTCCAGAAGCTGGTGATCGAATCGACATAAGGCGGCACGAGAAAACAGTCTCCAAGGCCCGAAGGCGAAAGATGACATTCTCATGACAAATGCGCCGCGCGTCCAATGGTTTCGCGCGGCTGTCTCAACGGCTGGTCGATTATGACAGGCAGTTCAGGGCGCGAGGGGAGAGGTTTGGGTGACTGGCCCACCACTGACGCCGTGTAGCTGGCGCGGTTCCAATATGGCTGCGGTTTCGATCAGGTCGAGCGCCCGCCGTGCTTCGATATAGCGGCGGGCGAACTGCATCCACCTGTCGGCGGCCGCCCTGCCGGGCATTTTCTCCACCTCCGCAAGAGCAGGACCTACCCGCCCCGCATCGACATAGCGCAGTGCCCGTTCCATCGCAGCCTCCGGACGCGGAGAGGGTGTGGACGTCCGCCTGATGGTGACAAGTTCGCGGGCCTCATGCTCCACCGATTCCCACCAGCTCGTCTGCGGCCCGGGCGTCGTCAATTGATCGGCGACGCCGGAAAGTCCGGCGCGCAGGTCGGCAATCGTGACCGGCTCGCGCGCCGCATTGATGATCGTTGCCACGGCGCGCGGCTGCGCCTGGCCAAAGCGCAACCTCAACTGCCCTTCGATATAGCCGAGAGGCATCCCGCTATCGAGCGCACGGCGCGCGGCGAAGGCGACCAGCAGTCCCTCGGCGCGGGCTGCATTTCCGGATGCTGCCTGAGCCTCTACGGTTATGCGATTGAGCCGATCTTCCAGCTGTACCACCCTGCCGTCCAGCATCTGCGCCGCGTCTGCGGACAGTGGGCGTAGGGCGACGCCGGGGCGCAAATAGGGGTCGGTGGCAGCGACCGGCGGTTGCGCGCGATCTTTCCAGCGGCCCTGAAAATACAGCATCGTAGCCATGGCAAGCGCAACGCCGATGACAAAGGCAAGCAACAGGGAAGCGAAGATCGGCCAGGAACTCCGTTTGCGCGGAGGAACCGGCGCAATCGCCGTGACGCTTGTCGCGCCGCCTTCTTCGCTCATTGAGGACCTTTCTTCCATCTTGGCGCGATCATTCGCACAATCGTGCCGCGAGAGCCAGCATCCTCTCGTCATCGGGCCTGTCGGGCGCTTCGCCGCTGGCCCAGCCGGGTCCGCAGGCTGAAAGAGCTGCCGGGCTGATGGCAATGACATGGAAGTCGCCCCGCTGCTCCGGGGCGATCATTTCTGCAAGCTTGGCGCCCGCGCGCGGGGAATGAACCAGCAATATCGCCCCCGGTTCCAGCTGAGGATCAAGCTGTGCCGGTGGCCGGGCGCCGATTGTGTAGACGGCCACCCGCTCGATACGCAACTGCCCCGCCTCTATCGGTGCGAGGGTCGTGCCTCCCAGATGCAGCACCCGCCGGTGCCCGTCCGCCGCCATTCGCGCCGCGATGGCGCTGCCGTCCTGATCGCCGATGACCACATTTGCAAAACCATGCTCTGCCATCGCCTGGGCGGTAGCGCTGCCGACCGCATAGGCGGGCAGCGCCTGGTAGCGGACAAGCTGCGATCCGCCGAGCCGCGCCGCCTGCGCGCTGGTCATCAATAGCGCATCGAACCGCTCGGGTGGAGGGGCGTTCCAGCCGATCGGCCGTGCCTCGAACAATGGGCAAAGCCGGGGTTGGAGGCCCAGCTTCCTTGCCCGCGCAGCCGTCTCGCTCGCACCCGGTTCGGGCCGCAGGATGATGACCGGCCTCACGCCTCGAACAGAGCGCGCAGTTCCGCGCTGGCACGGTCGAGCAGGGAGCGTCCCAGCGCCTCCGCCGCGCTGACATCGCCGCGTGCGATGACCCTTATGTCATCGACCCGCTCGCGCCCGTCAGCGCTCAATATCTCGGCTGCGAGGCGGATCTTCCCATTCTCCAGCCGCCCCAGAGCCGCGATGGGCGAATGGCATGTCCCGCCCAGCCCTTTGAGGACCGCTCGCTCGGCCATCACGCAATCGAACGTGTCGCTATCGTTGATCCCGGCCAGCAGCGCCCGCATTTGCGCATTGGCGCTCAATGTCTCAATGCCCACCGCGCCCTGCGATGGCGCTGGCAACATGACGTCAAGCGGGATGCATGTCCCGACGTCCGGCTGCCCCAGCCGGTCGAGTCCCGCCGCCGCAAGTAATGTCGCATGCACCTCCCCAGCCGCAAGCTTCGCCAGCCGCGTCGCGACATTCCCCCTGAAGAGCACGACCTGCGCGTCAGGCCGCAGCCGCTTGACCTGCGCCGCCCGCCGGGGGGAACTTGATCCCACCACCGGCTTCTCGGGCAGGGCCGCAAAGCTTTCGGCGCCGACCAGCCGATCCCGGACGTCGGCGCGGGGCAGCATGGCCGCAACCATGATTTCCACAGGCCGGATAGTCTCCACATCCTTCATGGAATGGACGGCAAAGTCGATCTGACCCTCCACCAGTGCCCGATCCAGTTCCTTCGTCCACAGCGCCTTGCCGCCGATTTCCGCCAACGCCCGGTCCTGAATCCGGTCGCCGCTCGTCTGGACGATCACCGTTTCGATCGTGTCCGCTGCCCAGCCATGCCGGGTGCACAGCGCCTCGGCCGTCATGCGCGCTTGCGCCAGTGCAAGGGGTGAACCTCGCGTGCCAAGACGGAGCGGGCGATCAGGTGTGAAAGATTGCGATGTCATATGCCGCTTGCTCTAATATCCGTGGCCATTAGATGGAAGCAGCAATGACGATCATCCTCGGCCTGGAATCTAGCTGCGACGAAACTGCGGCAGCGTTGGTGACGGCTGATGGGAAGATACTTGCCCACCGTCTCGCCACGCAGGAGGAGGCGCACCGCCCCTATGGCGGCGTCGTGCCTGAGATAGCGGCCCGCGCCCATGTCGAGGCATTGGCTCCCCTGATCGAAGCGGCACTCGCCGACGCGGATCTAACTCTGGATCAGGTTGACGTGATCGCCGCGACCGCAGGCCCCGGATTGATCGGCGGCGTGATGGTCGGTCTGGTGACTGGCAAGGCGCTCGCCCATGCCGTCAACAAGCCGCTGGTCGCCGTCAATCATCTCGAAGGCCATGCCCTGTCGCCCCGGCTTGCCGATCCGACGCTGCAATTCCCATATCTGCTGCTGCTGGTTTCCGGCGGGCATTGCCAGTTGCTCCATGTCCGTGGGCCTGGCGATTATGCCCGCCTTGCCACCACGATTGACGATGCCAGTGGCGAGGCGTTCGACAAGACCGCCAAGCTGCTTGGCCTCGGCTATCCCGGTGGTCCGGCGGTCGAGCGGTTTGCGGCAAGCGGCAATCCTAAGGCCGTTCCCCTGCCGCGTCCGCTCGTCGGAACGACCGAGCCGCATTTCTCCTTCGCCGGTCTCAAGAGCGCGGTAATGCGCGCCGCGCAATCGGGACAATATTCGACCGAAGACATCGCCGCGAGTTTCCAGCGGGCAGTGATAGATTGCCTCGTCGATCGGACTGAAAAGCAGCTTGCTGCGCTGGGCGGGATAACCGCCCTGGTCGTTGCGGGTGGGGTTGCCGCCAACGAGTCAATCCGGGCAGCACTCCAGGCGCTGGCCGCGCGGCATGATCTACCTTTTGTCGCGCCACCGCTTTGGCTTTGCACGGACAATGCCGCGATGATCGCCTGGGCCGGCGCGGAACGCTATGCAGCGGGGCTCGTCGATGATCTTACCGTTCCAGCTCGGCCGCGCTGGCCGCTGGATCCGGATGCCGAAAAAGCGCGCGGGGCAGGAGTGAAGGCATGAAGGCGGGTGTCATAGGAGCGGGCGCCTGGGGCACGGCCCTTGCGCAAACCCTTTCGTCGCAAGGTGAGGATGTTCGTCTATGGGCGCTTGAGCCGGACGTCGTCAGCGCCGTAAACCAGGATCATCTCAATCCCCTTTATCTTCCCGGGATTCCCCTTAATCCAGCCGTGCAGGCGACGGGGGACATGGCGGACATGGCTGACCGGGAACTGCTGCTGGTCGTCAGCCCGGCTCAGCACCTGCGCGCTGTCGTAGCGGGACTTCCTGCCGGTATCCCACTCATCCTGTGTTCGAAGGGGATCGAAGCTGGCTCCGGCCTGCTCATGTCGGAAGTCGCCAAGAAGGCCCAGCCCAGTTCGCCGATCGGCGTTTTGTCAGGCCCGACCTTCGCGCATGAAGTCGCGCGGGGGCTTCCCACCGCCGTCACCTTGGCTTGCGATGATGCCCAGCTTGCCGGGCGTATCGCGGCACGTGTCGCCCGCCCCGCCTTTCGTCCCTACCTGTCCGATGACATCGTGGGCGCGGAGATTGGCGGCGCCGTCAAAAATGTGCTCGCCATCGCTTGCGGCGTTGCAGACGGAGCGGGCCTTGGCCTGAATGCCCGCGCATCGCTCATCAGCCGAGGTTTTGCCGAAATGACGCGTTTTGGCCTCGCGCGCGGCGCTCGCGCTGAAACGCTATCAGGCTTGTCAGGTTTGGGCGACCTTGTCCTCACCTGTTCCTCGACCAACTCCCGCAATTTCTCGCTGGGCAAGGGGCTCGGCGAAGGCCGATCGGCTGCCGAACTGCTTGCCAACCGCCGCACGGTAGCTGAAGGCGCCTTTACCGCGCCAGTGCTGCGCGAGGCTGCGCGTGCGGCCTCTGTCGAAATGCCGGTGGTCGAAGCTGTCTGTGCCCTGCTGGAAGACGCGGCCCCTCTGGGCCAAGTCATCGACGCGCTGCTCGCCCGTCCGCTGCGTCCCGAATAAACCCGTCGCCCTGCGATCATTTATTGTTTACCATCCGGCACCAGAGAATATGACGCGACAGGGGGAACCACTTTCTTTGCCGGCTGAGCAGGCTTCCTCCGCGCAACAGGATGACATCGCGGCGCTTGCCAAAGGTGGCCGGACGAACATCTTCGGCTTTCTTCTGCGCCTCGCCGCGCGCTTGCCTTTCCTTTTCATCGCGGGCCGCTGGTATGGTGCCGATGCGCTAGGCCGTTTCGCCTATGCCGTCCTTGTCGTCGAATTCATCGCGCAACTGGCGACGCTGGGGTTGAAGCGCGGTCTGGCTGGCGCGCTGGCTCAGACCGAGCGCCCGCACAGCCATGTCGTCACGGACGCGATGCTTGTGACGCTGATCGCTGCCTCGATCGGCAGCGGCCTACTGGTTGCCTTCCCTCAAGCGATGTTCCCGAACAGCGGCATCAATGGCCTTGACCGCTTGCTCGCTCTCATCGTGATCGCCGTCGCGGGGTCCGACGTTGCGCTCGCCGCCTGTGCCTATCGCTTCGACATTGGGGCAACAGTTCGCGCCAGGTCCATCATAGAACCCTGGGCTATCAGCATTGGCGCCTTCGCCTTCGCATTCTACTCCACGCGCGATGGCCTGATCCTCTCCTACGTCGTTTCCATGATCGCGGCGTTCGTCGCCTCCATCATCCCCATGACTCGCCACTATGGCATACCCTATGGATGGCGCCCCGACTTCGGCAGGCTTTGGCGCCTCGCGCGCCGCAACTTGCCGCTCGCCGCCGCCGATGGCGTGGAATGGGGATCGCGTCGCCTCGACCTCGCCATTCTGGGCCTGTTCGTCAGTCCCGCGATTGTCGGTGTCTACTATGTGGCGCAGCAGGTCGCCTCATTGCCGCAAAAGCTGAAAACCAGCTTCGATCCCATTCTGGGGCCGGTCATCACCCGCAACCTTGCCGAGGGCAATCTTGCCGCCATTGCGCGGCAGGTCAGTCAGGTGGGCTTCTGGATCATCGCTGCGCAGGCGGGTATTGCCCTTGCGCTTGGCATACCCGGCGAGGCGGTGATGGGACTTGTCGGGCCGCATTTCGTTGGCGGCACTGGAGCCTTGGCCTTTCTCCTGCTGGCGGAGGTCGTCGCGGCCACTGCCGTGGTCAGCGAATCCGCGCTGGTATATATCGCTCGCCACCGCAATCTGATGATCTCGCTGTTCATGATCGGATTGCAGGCCGCGCTCAGCTTTGGGCTCATATTGCTGGCGCGCCGATTTGATCTGTCTCCGATGGCGATAGCAGCGGCACCGGCTCTGGCGCTCACCATCGCGCTGGGGGTCGGCGCGCTGGTGAAGGCGCGCCTTTTGTCTCATCTGCTGAAGGCCAAGGTAAATGCCTGGCGCTGGCCATTGCTCAGCGCATGTGGCGCTGCCTGCATTGTGGGGGCTGCCTTCGTTGCTCTGCCGCCCGCACTGGAATGGATCGAACTTGTTTTCGGTGTGGGGACGATCCTGGCGGTCTACGGCTTTGTCATTTGGCGCTGGGGCTTCGGCCCCGATGACCGGGCCTTGTTCCGGCGCCAGAAAGCCGCCTGACCCAAATAAAGCTTAGGCGGCTTGGATTTCCCCGGTCGACGTGGGGGAGCGTTCCGCCGTCTTACCGCCCCAGCCTCGCCCGGATCAGCTTCAGGTCCTGCTCGGGCCGCGCGCCCCAATGGGAAATCACTTCGGCTGCGGCTGCTGCGCCCAGTTCGAGGCAATGATGCACGTCCAGTTCCTCGATATGACCGGCAAGGAATCCCGCGGCGAACAGGTCGCCCGCACCCGTGGTGTCGATCACCTGTGCAACAGGCGCTGCGGGCACCTCATAGCGAACGCCGTCCACCACAGCGATCGCGCCCTTTTCGCTGCGCGTCGATATCAGCACTGGCACGCGTCCGGCGAATGACGCGACGGCTTTGTCAAAGTCATCGATCTGCGCCAGCGACTGAATTTCATGCTCGTTGGAAAAGAGTATGTCGATCAACCCTTGGTCGATGAGTTGCACGAAATCATCCCGATGCCGATCAATGACGAAGCCATCTGACAGCGTGAAGGCAACCTTGCGGCCCGCCCCTTTCGCGGCATCGATCGCGGCGCGCATGGCAGCACGCGGCTGTTCAGGATCCCACAAATAGCCTTCCAGATAGAGGATCGACGCCGAACGGATCAGGTCGAGATCAAGCGCTGATTCCGGCAGAAACTGCGATGCGCCCAGAAAGGTGTTCATCGTGCGTTGAGCGTCCGGCGTCACCAGGATCAGGCAGCGCGCGGTGGGCACCTCGCCCCCCACCGCTGGCGTGTCATAGCGGATACCGAGGGCGCGCACATCATGGGTGAACACATCGCCCAACTGGTCGTCGCGCACCTGCCCGATGAAGGCGCAGCGCTTGCCCAGTGCCGCGAGGCCAGCCAGCGTGTTCGCCGCTGATCCGCCGCTGACCTCCTTGCCCGCGCCCATATCGGCATAGAGCGCCTCGGCCGTCTCCGCGTCGATTAGCTGCATGCCGCCCTTGGTCAGCGCATGTTCGGCAAGGAATGCGTCATCGCTAGGGGCAAGCACGTCGACAATGGCATTGCCGATCGCGACAACATCTAGCGAGGGAGCAGCAGCAGCGGTCACGCGATATCCTTACTCAGAGGCTCAAAATCGCGCCGTGTCTATCGAGCCGTGCTGCTGCGTGCAACGTTGCAGATTGACCATGCGTGCAGAGCGCGGAATAGCGTGCCTCATGGTGATCGCCGCCGCCCTTCGTGCCTTTCCCGTCATTTTCCATCGGGCTGCTCTGCGCCTGTTGGCCAAGACGCTCATGTTGACGCTGCTGATTTTCGCGCTGGCCGGATTGGGTCTTTGGACAGCAGTCCACGCAATACGCGCATATTTCGGCTGGGGCGGTGGCGGCCTGGCGGAAGCTGCCATGACGGCTATGAGCCTCGCCGCGCTTGCATGGCTACTCTTCCGGACCATCGCCATGGCAGTCATGAACCTGTTCGCCGACGACATCGTGGCTGCGGTCGAACGGGACAGCTATCCCGCCGCCGCAGCCGCCGCGCGGCCTCTGGGCTTCGCGCCCAGCTTGCGGCTTGCCCTCGCTTCGGCCGCCCGCACGGCGGGCTGGAACATACTGGCGCTGCCAGTCTACCTCCTTCTTCTGGTCACCGGCGTCGGCGCGGTCCTGCTCTTCCTGGCGCTTAACGCCTATCTCCTCGGTCGCGACCTCAGCGATATGGTGGAACAGCGGCATCCGGGGCTTTTGCCGATCCCCCGCCTCGGCCGGTGGCTCATGGGCCTCGTCTCGGCGCTTATGTTCCTCGTCCCCTTCATCAACTTGCTTGCGCCCGTTTGGAGCGCGGCTATGGCGGTGCACATGCTGCATGGCGTCCGGAACAAGTCACGATGAAAGCCCCCCAACATATCCTTTCGGTCTTGCTTGCGCTGCCACTGGCAGCTTGCGGCGGGTCGATTGTGCCGCCTGCGCCGATGCGCTCGTCTCCAGTTGGTCCGCCCGCCAGCGCCTTCATGAAATCGGGTCCGCTCATGGGAATGGACGCGCGCCACCTTGTCCAGCAATTAGGTACGCCTCGGCTTGATATCCGGGAAAGCACCATGCGTAAGCTCCAGTTCGCTAACGGGCGCTGCGTCCTGGACGCCTATCTTTATGCACCGGCTCGCGGCAAGGAGCCTGTCGTCACCCATGTTGACGCCCGCACCCCCGCAGGGGTCGATACGGATCCGGGTGCCTGCGCTTCAGCGCTGGGGCGGTAGGTCACGACGCAGATAGCCGGTCCACGGCCCACGCCGCCGCTTCCGCCACGACAGGATCGTCATCGCTCAGCAATGGGTGCAATCGCGCCAGCAGGCCGGGGTTCCCGCTATTCCCTGCCGCTATCGCCGCGTTGCGGACCATCCGGTTGCGCCCGATCCGCTTGATCGGCGACCCTGAGAAAACCTCCCGAAACCCCGCATCATCCAAAGCCAGCAGGTCGCCAATTTCAGGCGCAGCCAGTTCCGCCCGCCCCACAAATGCCCGATTTGCCGCTGCCGCATCAGCGAACTTGTTCCACGGACACACCGCCAGACAATCGTCACAGCCGTAGATGCGATTGCCGATCTTCTCGCGAAACTCTGGCGGGATCGGCCCCTTATGTTCGATGGTAAGGTAAGAGATGCACCGCCGCGCATCCACGACATAGGGGGCAGGAAAAGCGTCAGTGGGACAGGCCGACTGGCAGGCAATACAACTGCCGCAATGATCCACTTCGGGCAGGTCGGGTTCCAGGTCCAGCTCGCTATAGATCGCGCCCAGGAACAGCCAGCTGCCATGCGCCCGGCTGACGAGATTGCTGTGCTTCCCCTGCCAGCCCAGACCGGCCGCCATCGCCAGCGGCTTTTCCATCACCGGCGCGGTGTCCACGAAGACCTTAAGCGCGCTCGCCTGCTCCTCGACCAGCCAGCGAGCGAGGCTCTTCAGTCCTTTTTTCACGACGTCATGATAGTCGCGCCCCTGTGCGTAGACGGAAATGCGTCCACGTGTCCCTTCCCCCGCCAGCGCCAGCGGGTCGCGGCCCGGAGCATAGCTCATCCCCAGCATGATGACGCTGCGTACTTCGGGCCACAGCGCGTTTGGCGAGCCGCGCTGCTCCGCGCGCTCCTCCATCCATAGCATCTCGCCATGGCAGCCATCGTCCAGCCATTGGCGCAGCCGTCGCCCGGCTTCGGGCGCGGCGTCCGCGCGCGCGATCGCGCATGCGGCAAAGCCCAGCCGCTGCGCCTGCGCCTTCAGGCGCTGTTCCAAGGTTTCGGTTTGCGTTGGCATGCTGTGCGACTATCAGGAGTGGATGATCCGTAACAATCCGGCTCCCCCTTCGGCCTATGCCGTCGAAGGCCATGCTCTTGTCAAGACATTCGGCAAATTCCGGGCAGTCGATGGCATCGACCTCGCCGTTCCCACTGGCTCCATTTACGGGATTCTCGGGCCTAACGGAGCGGGCAAGACGACCTTGCTCCGCACGCTGCTCGGCATCATCGATCCCGACGAAGGCTCTCGCCGATTGCTGGGGGATGACGTCCCGCTTCGTCAGGCGCGGGCCATCGGCTATCTGCCCGAGGAGCGCGGCCTCTATCCCTCGATGAAGGCGGCGGAAGCGATCGCGTTCATGGGCGCGCTACGCGGGCTGCCGCTGAAAACAGGGCGTCAGCGCGCACGAGAGATGCTGGCCGAACATGGCATGGGCAGCTCGATCGACAAGCCGATCCGTCAACTGTCCAAGGGCATGGCGCAGACCGTCCAGCTATTCGGCACGATCATCCACGAACCCCGGCTGATCGTTCTCGACGAACCTTTCTCCGGACTTGACGCCATCAACCAGGGCAAGCTGGAGCTACTGATCCGCGATCAGGCACGGCGGGGCGTCACCATCCTCTTTTCCACCCACGTCATCGCGCATGCCGAACGCCTCTGTGAACGCATCGCCATCGTCGCGGGCGGCCGCATCAGGTTCGAAGGATCAGTGGGTGAGGCGCGCGACAAGCTGCGCCCGCAGGTTCGCCTGCGGACCCGCGCAAGTGATGGCAGCTGGCGCCGTGCCTTGCCTGCTGAAACGCTGGCGGCCGATGGCGCATGGCATTTTGATCTGCCGGATGAGGGGATCGAGCCGCTGCTCCGGGCTTTGCTCGACGGGCAGGCGGGTATCGAAAGCCTCTCGATCGAACGGCCCGGCCTGCATGACGCATTCGTCTCCATCGCGGGTGCCGCCGCTGCCCAGCAGATGCAGGATGCGGAAGAGGAGCCCGCGTGATGAGCGAAGTTCTGCGCGCGGCTCTGGTTATCGCCCGGCGCGATTTTTCTGCTGTGATCTTTTCAAAGACCTTCATCCTGTTCCTGCTCGGACCCTTGTTCCCGGTCGTGATCGTCATGGCGTTTGGCGGTCTGGGTGAAAAGATCACGACTGAAAGCCTGCGCCCCACCGTCGGCATCGCCATGGCGAAGGAGGATGTGGTGCGCATGGAACGTGCCCATGACATTCTTGCCGCCCGATTGGGGGCGGACAACCTCCCTCGCCTGCAACGCGCGCCCAAGGGAGCGCCGCGCGCCTTGCTCATGCGGCCCGACGCCCGCTTCATCGCCATCGTGTCGGGCACGATCACCCATCCTGTGCTCACCGGCAAAGCCGACGATCTCGCCATGCTGGAAGGCGACATCAGCCTGCTCGCAAGCGCGGCTGTTGCTGGCGAACAGCTACCCCATGTACGCATCGAGAAACAGCTTGTTACGGCCAGCGCGGGCGCCGAGGCGCAATCGCGACTGTTGACGGGCCGGGCCGCGCAAGTCCTGATATTCCTGCTCACCATGCTTCTCGCGGGCATGGTTCTGTCCAACCTTGTGGAGGAAAAAACCAACAAGGTGATCGAAATCCTCGAAGCGCAATCCCCTCCTACCGCTCGACGCCCTTAACCTTCCCCCATGTCCGCGCCGCCGTATATCCAAGATACCCCGTGCCAAACAGCGCATAGAGCGGCTCGGGCAGCGCCTCGAAATAGCCCCGCATCGCCCGGACGATCGCCGCCGCGCCCTCCGGCCACATACCCCCGATCAGCCCCACCGGCACCGACCACAGCAGCAGGGCGTACATGACGTAAAGAAAGGCTGGCCGCGCCCACAGCGTCCAGCGATCGGCGCGCCGCCTCCGGTTGCCCGTTGCCGTCCTATCTCTAACCAACACGGTTCGCCAACCAGCCGTAGAGGAAGGCCTCGTTGGCGGGTCTGCTCTCCGCCAGCGCCAGATAACGCTCCCCTTGCAGGGCCTCGATCGCCTTTAGCAGCACCTTCTCCCCTGCCTTCCCGCGCAGCGCCATGAACGCGCGCAGCGCCGCCAACGTCTTCGCGCCGATCGTGCGGTCGACCTTCAGGTCGGGATAGTCCTTCTGATTGCGATTAAGCGCGTTGAGCGCACGTTGCAGGAACCCGGTGGCGGTGCCCGGCCCCATATTCACCGCGCTGTCGAACAATTCGGCGGCGACGTCCGGCGCGACCTCCGCGACAAAGGCATAGCCCGGCCGTTCCCAATAAAGCCTTCGGTAGATCGTCTCGGCCAGCGTCCGAGGCAATTTCCGCATGTCGCCAGCATAGCCATTGGCCCGCGCGACGGCCTGCGTGATCCCGAAATTCGTGGGTCCGCCGCGATCCGCCGGATGATGGCCATAGCCACCTTCGCGCGCGATCACCTCGTCAATAATTGCCGAAATATCCATGAAGCCGCCTCCTTCGTCGAATGAGGCAGGGCATTTATCCCATTTGGTTAGCTGTAGGACAGCAAAATTTCGCGTCTGGCGCAAAAATAGGAAAAATAGGATTTGCCGGGGAAGGAAAGGCGAGCCCGCAAAAACGCGTTCTTTTCGCCATTTCCTTCATGAATTTGGTCGGGACGAGAGGATTCGAACCTCCGACCCCCACACCCCCAGTGTGATGCGCTACCAGGCTGCGCTACGTCCCGACCGGAGCGGCGGCACATAGAAGCATGTTTCAGAACATGCAAGCGTTTCGGCGCGCGCTTTTTGCCGCTTTCTTCCTTCCCTAATCATGTTGCCTCCCTGTCCCGATCTGTGTTAGCCGCGCGCCTTTGATCCGCAGGCATTTGCCTGTCTGCGGCTGGACAAGAGATAAGGCGAAAGTCCCACCATGTTCATTACCCCAGCCTTTGCCCAGACCGCGGGCGAACAGTCGTCCGGTGCCTCCATGCTGGTGCAGATGGCACCGCTCGTCCTCATCTTCGTGGTTTTCTACTTCCTCCTGATCCGTCCCCAGCAGAAGCGGATGAAGGAACACAAGGCGAAGATCGGCGCCGTCAAGAAGGGCGATCAGGTCGTGACTGGCGGGGGACTCGTTGGCAAGGTAGCCCGCGTCGACGAGTTCTACGTCGATGTCGAACTCGCACCGGGCATGAAGGTGAAGGCGGTCAAATCGACGCTCACCGATGTCATCGATCCGGCGACCGCCAAGCCTGCGAACGACTGATCGGCCGATGCTGAACTTCTCGCGCTGGACTATCGCAGCGATCCTGCTGCCTTTGTTGATCGGCATCACCTGCGCCATCCCCAGCTTCCTGCCGGACTCCGCAGTGCAGCGGCTGCCCGGATTCTTGCAGACCCGAGTGAATCTTGGCCTTGACCTTTCCGGTGGTAGCCATCTTCTGCTCGAAGCATCGACGCAGGACGTGGCGAAGCAGCGTCTAGCCAACATGGAGGAGCAGGTCCGCACCGAGCTTCGGCGCGGCAGCCCGCGCATCTCGGTCGGGGACATTTCCAGCCGCGACGGGAAGCTGAGCTTCATGGTCCGCGATCCCTCGCAGGTCGATGCTGCGGTGGAACGCATCCGTCCGCTTACACAGGGCGCGGGCCTCACGGGGCAGCGCGACTTCAATGTCGAGGTAGTCAACAGTTCGACGATCGTGATCACGCCGACCGAGGCGGGGATCGACAATGCGGTCAAGAGCGCGATGGAGGTGGCAACCGAAGTCATCCGCAAGCGCATTGACGAAATGGGCACGCGCGAGCCGACCATCCAGCAGCAGGGCGGCAATCGCATCGTCGTGCAGGTGCCCGGCCTCCAGAATCCGAAGGCATTGAAGGACCTGCTCGGCCAGACCGCCAAGCTGGAATTCAAGCTGGTCGATACCAGTGCCAATCCGTCGGAAGTTGCTCAGGGCCGCGCGCCGGTCGGCAGCGAAGTGCTTCCTTATCCGGGCAACCCATCCGGCGTTCCGGCGATCGCGGTCAAGCGCCAGGTCATGGTGTCCGGCGAAGACCTGACCGACGCGACGCAGGGCTACGACCAGAGCAACCAGGCGATCGTCAACATCCGCTTCAATGGGTCAGGCGGGCGCAAGTTCGGCCAGGTGACGTCCCAGAATGTCAACCGGCCCTTTGCCATCATCCTGGACGGCCAAGTCCTGTCGGCACCCAACATCAATGAACCGATCCTCGGTGGCTCCGCCCAGATCAGCGGCAATTTCACCGTTGAAAGCGCCAACCAGCTCGCCATCGCCCTGCGATCGGGCAAGCTGCCAGTCGCCCTGACCGTAGTGGAAGAGCGCACCGTTGGCCCACAGCTCGGCGCCGATTCAATCCGCGCCGGATTGCTGGCTTCAGTGATCGCGGTAGCGGCGGTCGCCATCTTCATGTTCGCCAGCTACGGCCGCTTTGGCATGTATGCGAACCTGGCGGTCGCCATCAACGTGCTCGTCATCCTTGGCGTCATGGGGATGTTGGGGGCGACGCTGACGCTTCCGGGGATCGCGGGCTTCGTCCTGACCATTGGCACGGCCGTCGATGCCAACGTCCTTATTTATGAGCGTATCCGCGAAGAACGGCGACGCGGGCGCGGCGTGGTCCAGGCGATCGAGTTCGGTTACAAGGAAGCGAGCCGGACGATTTTCGAAGCGAACGTGACTCACGCCATTGCTGGCGGCATCATGCTCGCGCTTGGCTCCGGCCCGGTCAAGGGCTTCGCTATCGTGCTATTGATCGGCATCGCGACCAGCGTGTTCACCGCCGTGACCTTCACCCGCCTGCTCGCGTCTCGCTGGCTTCGTGCCAAGCGCCCGACCGAAATCCACATTTAAGGGGCCGGGAGAAAACCCATGAAACTTCTTAAGCTCGTCCCCGACAATACCAACATCGGCTTCGTGAAGCTGCGCCATTGGGCGTTCGCCCTTACCGCGCTGCTGACCGTGCTCGCCGTGGGCGCGACGATCCATCGTGGGCTCAACCTTGGCGTCGATTTCGTCGGCGGCCTGATGATAGAGGCCCGGTTCCAGCAACCGGCGCAGCTCGATCGGGTTCGCACGACGATTGACGGGCTCGGAGTAGGCGACGGATCGCTGCAACAGTTCGGCGATCCCAAAACCGTGCAAATCCGTCTGCCGCTACCCGAAGAGGGCGGAGCAGGCGCGGCCAATGCCATCGTGGAAAAGGCGCGCAAGGCGCTCACCGCTGAATTTCCCGGTGTTACCTTCTCCCGCTATGACACTGTGTCGGGCAAGGTGTCGGGCGAATTGATCCAGAATGGCGTGCTGGCGGTGATGCTGGCGGTGATCGGTATCGCGATCTTCTCCTGGTTCCGCTATGAATGGCAGTTCGGCGTTTCCACCTTTGTCGCGATCATGCACGACGTGTTGATGACGCTTGGTTTCTTTGCGATTACCCAGCTGGAATTCGACCTGAACATCGTCGCTGCCGTTCTCACGATTGTCGGCTACTCGATCAATGACAAGATGGTGATCGACGACCGTATCCGCGAAAATATGCGGAAATATCGCAAGATGGATATGAAGGCGCTCATCGACCTTTCGGTCAACGAAACGCTGCCTCGAACCGTGATGACCTCGGTCACGATCATGCTCGCACTGGGCGCTCTGTTGCTGTTCGGCGGCCATGTGCTGCGTGGCTTCACCGCGGCCATGATGTTGGGCATCATCGTCGGCACCTATTCGTCGGTATATGTTTCGTCGTCACTGTTGATCACGTTGGGGCTCTCGCCGCAGGTCGCAGACCGGAAAGCGAGCAAGTCGAACATCGCCGCCCAGGCAGAGCGTATGGGCCCGCGTGATGACGGGGCGCGGCCCTGACCGACAGGCGCACTGGTATCGAATTGCGCCGTGATGAGACGGGGCAGGGGCCGATCGTAACCGGCTTTTCGGGAAGAGGCTTTCGCGTCAGGGATGACGTCTTCCCTGAAGGGCTGTTGCTCACCCCGGTCCGCGCATCGAGGTGGAGTGATGCGCCTTCTCCTGAGCAGCTAACGCTTGCCTCTTTGGGTGATCTTCTGACGATCGACCCCCAGCCCGAATTTCTCTTGCTTGGCACCGGGCGAGGTTTGCGTCAGCCGCCCCGGGTTTTCGTTCGCGAACTCGAAAATATGGGCATCGGCGTGGAAGTGATGGACAGCCGTGCCGCAGCCCGCGCCTGGGGCGTGTTGCGGGCAGAAGAGCGCTGGATCGTGGCGGCCTTGCTCCCGCTTTGACAGGTGCGGCGCTCGCCAGCGCACTATGTCATTGGCTTTTCTGGCGCCGTCTTGCGCTTTGCGCGGCATCCGCATAGTTTGGCATCAAGTTCCGCCACCTGTCGGTGTCGGCGAAGAAGAGAAGTGATCCGGCCATGGTGCAGCAAAGCCGCCCATCGCCGCAGAGTTCCGGTCCCGCCGGGGGTGTTTCGGGCAAAGCTGCCCGCTCCGGTCAGGGTAATGGGAGCACGGCTGCGGCCATACCTCCCCCGTCGAAGCAGCGGGGCTCATTGCCTCATCCGCCGCGTGGCAGGCGGTCTTATGCTGCGATAGATCTGGGCACCAACAATTGCCGACTGCTGATCGCCAAACCATCGGCTGACGGCTTCATCGTCGTCGATGCCTTTTCTCGTATCGTGCGATTGGGTGAAGGCCTGGCTGCGACCGGACGGATCAGTGACGCCGCGATCGACCGAGCGATTGCCGCGCTTTCCGTATGCGCTGACAAGCTGCGGCGAAGGCACGTGACATTGGCACGGTCTGTCGCGACCGAAGCATGCCGCCGTGCTGTTAATGGCGCGGAATTCATCCAGCGCGTCTATCGGGAGACGGGGATCGCTCTCGACATCATCAGTGCGCAGGAAGAGGCGCGGCTTGCCGTCATGGGCTGTCACGCGCTGCTGGAGCCAGGCGATGGCCCTGCATTGATCTTCGACATCGGCGGCGGATCGACCGAACTGGTGCTGGTCGATGCAAATCGGGCGGGTGCGCCGCACATCGTCGATTGGGTCAGCGCGCCATGGGGTGTGGTGTCGCTTACCGAAAGCGAGTTGTTCGATCATGCCGATCAGAATGAGCGTCTGGCTGCCTACGGCCGAATGCGGTCGCGGGTGGCGGATGCTTTTGCGCCACTCGCCCGCCGCTTGCCGCGACAAACTTCCTCGATACGTTTGCTGGGTACATCGGGCACGGTGACGACACTCGCCAGCGTGCATCTCAATCTGCCGCGCTACGATCGGCAAGCGATCGATGGGCTGATTGTGCCCTCGACATCGATGCGGTCGATTTCAGGCAGGCTATCCACCATGTCGTTGGCCGAACGGCAGAAATTACCATGTATTGGTTCTGAGCGAGCCGATCTGGTAGTGGCCGGATGCGCCATCCTGGAATCTATCCTGGACATCTGGCCCGCCGAGCGGTTGGGCGTGGCTGATCGCGGCATTCGCGAGGGTATATTGCGCGGCCTTATGGATCGCGATGGAGCAATGATGTGAGAGGTGCGGGCGCCGGCAAGGTTCGGGTCAAATCGGCAAAAGGGCGGACGGCGCAATCGACCCGCTGGTTGGAGCGTCAGCTGAACGACCCCTATGTTCGCAAGGCAAAGGCGGAGGGGTGGAGAAGTCGAGCCGCCTTCAAGCTGATCGAACTGGATGAGAAGTTCCATTTCGTGAAGGGTTCACGCGCCGTCGTCGATCTGGGCGTCGCGCCCGGTGGCTGGGCGCAGGTGGTGCGCAAGCTCTCGCCCAAGGCGAAGGTCGTGGGCATAGATTTGCTGCCGACCGACCCAATCCCGGGCGTCACGCTGTTCCAGATGGATTTCATGGATGACAAGGCGCCCGCTGCTCTCGCCGAAGCTCTGGGCGATGCGCCTGATCTTGTGATTTCCGACATGGCCGCGAACACTGTTGGCCATCCGCAGACCGATCACCTGCGCACCATGGCGTTGGTCGAGGCAGCGGCCTGGTTTGCAGTAGAAAATCTCCGCAAAGGCGGAACGTTCGTGGCCAAGGTGTTCGCGGGCGGGACTGATGCTGATCTGCTTGCGGTGTTGAAGAAGCATTTTACGACGATCAAGCACGCGAAGCCGCCCGCCAGCCGCAAAGGCAGCGTGGAATGGTATGTCGTGGCGCAGGGTTTCAAGGGACGGCCCGACGAACAGGGCTGACGCAGCCACGCGCAGCGTTTTTCAGAAAAATGGGGGCACATTGGTTTCGACGGTATCGACGGTCGCCTATCTCGGGCTGGACGCGCGCAGCGTGGAGGTGCAGTGCCAACTCGTTCCGGGCCTTCCGAACTTCATCCTCGTCGGCTTGCCGGACAAGGCGGTGGCGGAAAGCCGCGAGCGGGTGCGCAATGCCATCGCCGCGATCGGCCTGTCCCTTCCGCCCAAGCGTATCACGATAAATCTTTCACCTGCGGACCTCCCCAAGGAAGGATCGCATTTCGATCTCCCCATTGCCCTTGCGCTGCTCGGCGCCATGGGGGTGATCGATGCGGAGACGCTGTCTGGCTATGTCGTCGTGGGAGAATTGGGGCTTGATGGCCGCATCGCTTCCACCCCCGGCGTGCTGCTCGCCGCATTACATGCTGGCGAAAAAGAGTTGGGCCTCATCTGCCCGGTCGCTCAGGGACCGGAAGCAGCCTGGGCGGGCCAGGTGGAGGTCATCGCCGCCCCGGACCTTCTGAGTTTGCTCAACCACTTCAAAGGCAATGCCGCGCTTTCCCCGCCACAGCCGGGCGTCGTGGAGGTTCCGCATCGCACGGCAGATCTGCGCCAGGTGAAGGGGCAGGAAACTGCTAAGCGTGCGCTGGAGATCGCCGCAGCCGGAGGCCACAACCTGTTGATGGTGGGACCACCGGGCGCAGGCAAGTCGCTGATGGCAAGTTGCCTGCCGGGTATCCTGCCGCAACTCACTCCGGCCGAAGCGCTGGAAACGTCGATGGTAGCGAGCGTTGCAGGTTCCCTGGAAGGCGGCCGCATCAGCCGGGCGCGGCCGTTTCGCAATCCCCATCACAGCGCATCGATGGCGGCGCTGGTCGGCGGAGGGCACAAGGTGCGGCCGGGTGAGGTCAGCATGGCGCATCTGGGTGTGCTCTTCCTCGACGAGCTGCCCGAGTTTCAGCGCACAGTACTGGATTCTCTGCGCCAGCCGCTGGAAACGGGCGAAGTTACGGTCGCTCGAGCTAACGTTCATGTGACCTTTCCGGCGCGGGTGCAGCTGGTTGCCGCCATGAATCCCTGCCGCTGCGGCCATCTTGCTGATCCGGCCCTTGCCTGCTCACGCGCGCCGCGCTGTGCGGCAGATTATCAGGCGAAGGTTTCGGGGCCACTGCTTGACCGTATCGATCTGCATGTCGAGGTTCAGGCGGTAACGGCGGCAGATCTCGTTCTGCCTCCCCCCACTGAAGGTTCGGTGGAGGTGGCGGGCAGGGTGGCGGCCGCGCGCGACCGCCAGACGCAGCGCTATGCCGGAACCCGCGTGCGAACCAATGCGGAAGTCGATGGAGAGCGGCTTGAGGAAGTTGCCGGTCCTGATGCTGCTGGGCGGGAACTGCTGGCGCAGGCGGCGGCGGCGATGAAGCTCTCTGCCCGGGGCTATACCCGGGTATTGCGCGTAGCCCGGACGATCGCCGACCTCTCGGGCGCGGAACAGGTCGGCCGCGTACATGTGGCTGAAGCGCTCAGCTACAGGCGGCGGGCTCCAGTCAACTGATCCGGAAGGTTTCGGTTAGCCTCACCCTTGAGCCCCCCCGAGTATCGGCCGTCGAAGTGGCGGAGATTCAGCTGCGGTTTCGGATGCCAGCGTTCCGAGCAGCGGCGACTTGCTGGACGTTTCGAGCGGCTTCCAGGAAAGGTCGTGGATTGACGGGCTCCCCCTTCAGGCGCACTTCGAAATGAAGATGGTCACCCGTTGAACGGCCGGTTGAGCCCATGCGCGCGATCTGATGTCCGCGGATCACCTGTTGGCCAATACGGGCATTGAAACCCGACAGATGGGCATATCGCGTCATCAAGCCGTTCCCATGGGTGATCTCCACCACATTGCCATAGCCGCTTCGCTGGCCAACGAAGCTGACCCTGCCTGTCGCGGCGGCCAATATGGGTTCGCCGTGGCGGCCGGGAAAGTCGATACCCGCATGGAATGCGGCATGACCGTTGAACGGATCGCGGCGATAGCCATAGGAACTGGATTGCATCGGTGCCATCGTTGGGAGGCCTGATGGAATGGTCTTCAGGCTGGTCTCCAAGGATTCCATCCGGGAAAGAGCATCAGCAAGACGCTCAAATTCCTGGGGCATCGGCCTCTGCGCATCACGCCAAGGCACGAAGGGACCGCCTTGCGCACGGGGAGCGGCACGCGCCAATAGGTCGGGATTAAGACCCAGGCGGCGAATTGCATGCGCCGTTTCGTCTGCCCGGCGCTTGACCGCATGAGTAAGGAGCTCCGCGAACCGGCGCTGTCTCGCGTCAATCGCCCCCAGAGGGCGAATGTCTTGCGCGGCGCTGATGCGCGCCTTTGATGCATCGGCCTCGCCTTGCGCCGAAGCTTGTGCGGACGGGCCTGTCAGTTCCCCACTGGTTTGGGAAGCATCCTCGCCAAAATGAGCGCGGTAGAGATCATCCATGAAATCTTGCCGCGCTTCCAGGTCGCGCGCACGTTGTTCAACGGATTTCCTGTAGCTTTCCGCTTTGCCAGCGGCATCAGCTAACGCCCTGGCCTTCGCATCAATTGCGGCGCTTTCCCTCTCCATTTCAGACCGATTCCACGAAAGCGAAAAAGCCAGCGTAGCCGCACCGATCAGCAGCGCTGCGGATAAGAGAGCGGTCGATACCTGGGCGCGGCTTGAGATGCGGACACGCTGCCGCTTTCCGCCAGACTGGAAGATGAATTGCCGCTCCGGGCACAAAGCGGCAATCCTCGCCCATAGGCTGAAAATGCCTAACCTAAACCGCTGCAACAATGACGACCCCGTGCTCAATTCTTAGAGAATCGGGCCGTTAGCAAAGGGAAGGGCGGCACGCGAATCCGCCAACGCGGACTCGTGACGAGTCGAAATCAGATCGGGGCGAAACGTGCTTCGACCGTTCTGGTTCCTGACGAAAAGTAAAAATTATGCCTCGGTGGGACGGGCTTCGACATGCCACCCCAGCAAAGCGGGAACTTCGCTAGCCGGGACGGCTGCGCCGAAATGAAAGCCCTGTGCATAATGGCACCCACCCGCACGCAGATAATCAACCTGATGGACGTTCTCGACGCCCTCGGCGACCGTTCGAATGCCAAGGCTGTAGGCAAGGTTCAGCAGCGTTCGCACAATGGCGGCGTCATCCGGATCGGTTTCCAGGTCCCGGACGAAGCGCTGATCTATCTTTATGATATCTATTGGAAACTGCTTCAGATGCGAGAGCGACGCATAGCCGGTGCCGAAATCATCCAGCGCGATGGACAGGCCCGCTGTACTCAATTGATGAAGACTGCGTTCCACGACCTCCGCATTCCGGCCAAGAAAAACCGACTCCGTCACCTCCAATTCGATCCTTGAAGTGGATACACCCGTCGTGGCGAGGCGGGAGAGCAATCGATCAGGGAAGCTGCCATCGTGAAGCTCAACCCCTGGCACATTGATGGCGACATGACCGAAATCCAGTCCCTGATCCTGCCAGCGTCGACAGTCGGCCAGAATCTGATCCAGCATCCGTTCATTGATTGTCCGGCCTAGCTCGGAATGTTCGAACGCTGCGGCAACTTCGGACGGCATGATCACCGAGCCGTCAGTACGAACGCATCTCAGCAACGCCTCGAAGCCGATGATGGCGCCTGTCGATAGATCGATCTTGGGCTGATACCATGGGACGGGTGGGGCATGCACCAAGGCGTGCCGTGCGCGATCCAGCATTCGGGCTTCCTGCTGCCAGCGTTCGAGCAGCGAGGGTTCGAACAGGCACGCGCGACCTCGTCCGCCATTTTTCGCTTCATACAGGGCGATGTCCGCGAATTTTATAAGGTCCGCAATGTCCCCGGCATGTTCCGGGAAAAGTGCGACGCCCATGCTCACGCGGCAATCGACGTCACGATGGCCGTAGGCGAGTGGCTGATGAAGTTGAGCCATCATGCGCGCCAGGATTGCTTCCAGATCGGGTCCATTGCGTAGACGCGTCAACAGCACGGCAAATTCATCGCCTCCCATGCGCGCAACCAAATCTCCCGGCCGCACTGCGCGCCGCAGGCGTTCGGCTACAGCGCAAAGGAGCGCATCGCCGACCGCATGCCCGGCACTGTCGTTGATGCGTTTGAACTCATCGACGTCGATCAGCACAACGGCCATCTGTCCGCCCGCATGGCTTGTCGCACTTGCCGCCTGCGCCAGCGTCGCCATGAAATGCGAGCGATTTGCCGAGCCTGTCAGCGCATCCGTCATCGCCAGGTGGGCGAGATGCCGCTCCGCATCCTTGCGGTCTGTGATGTCGACGATACTGGAAAGGATGCAGTCTTCGTCGTCTATCTGAATCGGGCGCGTCGCGAGCAACACATCGTGGACCACCTCATCTTTTCCGACGATCCGGCATTCCTGATTGTTGAGCGCATCTCCGCTTGCGATCTGGTCCTGCAGGCTCGCTTGCGCGGCGGAGCCCTCGCCAAGCAGGTGAACGCGCGAAATGTCGCCGTCTGATCCGAAGGCCTGAGCAGCAGCAGTGTTGAAGCGGATTACTGCGCCGTCCTGACGCGTGACCAGCAGCGGGATGGGTACGCTCATGAACATGCGCTCCAGTGTTTCGCTGTTGCGCGCCAACGCGGCTCGCGCCGCACCGGCCGCCTGGCTCGCCATCCACTCCAGACGCTGGAGGCGGTTGGTTCGCATGATCGTGATCCACATGCCGCAATGAAGGATCAGCACGGCCATGATCATGCCGGGGGCGGTGGGGGATAAGGGCGCAGGCGCCAGATAGCCGATGAGCAGCGCGACTCCACATCCGAGCCCGCCGCCGAAATTGCCCCGGAAGCTGGTAGGCACGCCCAGGTAAAAGATCAGCGGCAGCATGACGAGCACGAAAATCGCGATATCACTGCGGGAACTGACCAGGAACGCCACGCCGATTGTGGTTACGATCTGCCAGGCGAAGCAGAGCCGCTCGACCTTCTGGAAGGAGTTCAGCTTCCGGCTGAAATACAGGCATCCAAGTGACCATAGCACCACAATGACGCGCGCGGGTACTGCGATCCAGAAATGAGGCGTGCCGAAAAAGCGCCAATCACTCAGCAGGAAAAGCGCGTTCAGTATGGCCGAGCAGATGAAGACTATACGGGCGTGCCGACGCGACTCGGTGAGGCGCTCTGCTTGAAAAGCGGCTTCCTGTGTCCGGCTGAGAAACTCACCTGAAAAGAGAGAAAGATGGGTCACGGCCAATCCACGTCGGCGCTCCCGGTGGCGCCACTGGAAATCAATAGAATACGGTCGGTTATCAATCTCCTAATGAAGGGTTCACCATCTTGGAACGAAGCCGAAACAAGGTGGCGTGCCGCCGTTCTTGACCGGATTACCGTGCCTCGCTATAGGCGCGCCTGCCCAGCGGCGATCCACCTGGAAAGATTCGGTCTTTCTGGTCGGTGACATGCCAGGCGACATAGAGCTGAACATTGCCGGTGCTCTTGCGGCTCCAGACGGGTACTCCCGTCGGGGCCTTTGCTGTTTGAAAGGTCATTCTTTTCAGGCCGTGAAGAACGCGGGAATGCTTGCGGTAAAGTAACTGAAAAGGTGAAGGGCTTCATGCCAACAATCAACCAGCTGGTCCGCAAGGGCCGCGAACTGCAGAAGACCAAGTCGAAGGTCCCTGCAATGGAAGCGAACCCGCAAAAGCGCGGCGTTTGCACCCGTGTTTACACGACGACCCCGAAGAAGCCGAACTCGGCTCTCCGTAAGGTGGCGAAGGTGCGTCTGGTCAACCAGCGCGAAGTCATCACCTACATTCCGGGTGAAGGCCACAACCTTCAGGAGCACAGCGTTGTGCTGATCCGTGGCGGCCGCGTACGCGACCTTCCCGGTGTGCGCTATCACGTGCTGCGCGGCGTTCTGGATACCCAGGGCGTCAAGGACCGTAAGCAGAGCCGTTCGAAGTACGGCGCGAAGCGTCCGAAGTAAGGGAGACTAGAATATGTCACGTCGTCGTCGCCCCGAAAAGCGCGTTATCCTGCCCGATCCCAAGTTCGGTGATATCGTGCTGTCGAAGTTCATGAACAGCATCATGCAGGACGGCAAGAAGGCCGTCGCCGAGTCTATCGTTTACGGTGCACTCGAGACTGTCGAAGCGAAGTCCAAGAAGGACCCGATCGGCATGTTCCATGATGCGCTGAACAATGTGAAGCCCGGCATCGAAGTCCGCAGCCGCCGCGTCGGCGGTGCGACCTACCAGGTTCCCGTCGAAGTGCGCCCCGAGCGCGCCCAGGCGCTGGCGATCCGTTGGCTGATCACGGCTTCGCGCAACCGCAGCGAAACCACCATGGCCGCCCGTCTGTCGGGTGAACTGCTGGACGCCGCCAACAACCGCGGCAATGCCGTCAAGAAGCGCGAAGACACGCACCGCATGGCGGAAGCGAACCGCGCCTTCTCGCACTACCGCTGGTAAGCATGAGGCGGGCGCTCTCGTGCCCGCTTCATCATTTCTGGTTTTTGAATATCGGTCCGTTCGCCGTGGGGCTACCCATGGCGGACGGATTGGTTTAGGGGCCAGCCGCAAGACTCTTTCACTTACCGCCGGCGCACCGGCAACGGAGAAGCATCATGGCCCGCAGCCATCCGCTCGAACGCTATCGCAATTTCGGTATCATGGCGCATATCGACGCCGGCAAGACCACGACGACCGAGCGTATCCTTTATTACACCGGCAAGTCCTACAAGATCGGCGAAGTCCATGACGGCGCCGCCACCATGGACTGGATGGAGCAGGAGCAGGAGCGTGGCATCACCATCACGTCGGCTGCGACGACCTGCGTGTGGAAGGCGGAAGAGGGCAAGGGTCCCGAGCATCGCCTGAACATCATCGACACCCCCGGTCACGTCGACTTCACCATTGAAGTCGAACGTTCGCTGCGCGTGCTCGACGGTGCGGTCGCTGCATTCGACGGCGTTGCTGGCGTTGAACCGCAGTCGGAAACCGTGTGGCGCCAGGCCGACAAGTATCGCGTGCCGCGCATGTGCTTCATCAACAAGCTCGACCGCACCGGCGCCAATTTCTATTATTGCGTGCAGACGATCATCGATCGCCTTGGCGCGACCCCGGCTGTCCTGTATCTCCCCATCGGCGCAGAATCGGACTTCAAGGGCCTGGTCGATCTGGTCGAGAACCGCGCCATCATCTGGAAGGATGAGAATCTGGGTGCCGAGTTCACCTATGAAGAGATTCCGGCCGACATGGCCGACAAGGCCGCCGAATATCGCGAAAAGCTGATCGAACTCGCCGTCGAACAGGACGACGAGGCGATGGAAGCCTATCTGGAAGGCAACCTGCCTGACACCGCGACGCTCAAGAAGCTGATCCGCAAGGGTACGCTGGGTCAGGCCTTCGTGCCGGTGCTGTGCGGTTCGGCGTTCAAGAACAAGGGCGTTCAGCCGCTGCTCGACGCGGTCGTGGATTATCTGCCTTCGCCGCTCGACATCGAGGACGTTCAGGGCATCAACCCCGACAGCGAAGAGCCCGACAGCCGCGCTACGTCAGACGATGCGCCCTTCTCGGGCCTGGCGTTCAAGATCATGAACGATCCTTTCGTCGGTTCGCTGACCTTCCTGCGCGTTTATTCGGGTACGCTCACCAAGGGCACCTACTTGAACTCGGTCAAGGACAAGAAGGAAAAGATCGGCCGCATGCTGCTGATGCATGCCAACAGCCGTGAAGACATTGATGCGGCTTATGCCGGCGACATCGTGGCGCTGGCGGGCATGAAGGAAACCACCACCGGTGATACGCTGTGCGCCGAGCGCCAGCCGATCATTCTGGAGCGGATGGAATTCCCCGAGCCGGTTATCGAACTGTCGGTCGAACCCAAGACCAAGGCCGACCAGGAAAAGATGGGCGTCGCGCTCAACCGCCTGGCTGCCGAGGATCCGTCCTTCCGCGTCACGACCGATCACGAATCGGGCCAGACAATCATCAAGGGCATGGGTGAACTTCACCTCGAAATCCTTGTCGATCGCATGAAGCGCGAATTCAAGGTCGAGGCGAATGTCGGTGCGCCGCAGGTGGCCTACCGCGAATATCTGAAGAAGCCCGTCGACATCGACTACACCCATAAGAAGCAGTCGGGCGGCACCGGCCAGTTCGGCCGCGTCAAGGTGAAGCTGACGCCGGGCGAGCGCGGAGCGGGCATCCAGTTCAAGGACGAGATCAAGGGCGGCAATATTCCCAAGGAGTATATCCCCGCGATCGAAAAGGGCTTCCGCGAGACGGCTGCGACCGGTTCGCTGATCGGCTTCCCGATCATCGACTTCGACATCGTGCTCTATGACGGCGCCTACCATGACGTCGACTCGTCGGCTCTGGCGTTCGAAATCTGTGCCCGTGGCGCAATGCGCGAAGCGGCGCAGAAGTCGGGCATCACCCTGCTCGAGCCGGTCATGAAGGTCGAGGTCGTCACTCCGGAAGAATATCTGGGCGACGTCATCGGCGACATGAACAGCCGTCGCGGCCAGATCCAGGGCACCGACACGCGCGGCAATGCCCAGGTGGTCGAAGCCATGGTGCCGCTGGCCAACATGTTCGGCTATGTGAACTCGCTGCGTTCCTTCACCCAGGGCCGCGCGAACTACTCGATGATCTTCTCCCATTATGACGAAGTGCCGCAGAATGTGGCGGACGAAGTCAAGGCGAAGATGGCCTGATGATTTTCCTTGGCCGGGCCGTGCAAACGGCTCGGTTAGGGGCTGGTAATCTGTGAATTTGCTGCTATGGACGCGCCTTCGCGAGGCGCGGCCGAGCGGTCAGACCAAAGCTGATTTGATTAGAAGGTAGGAAAAAATGGCTAAGGCTAAGTTTGAGCGGAACAAGCCGCACTGCAACATCGGCACCATCGGTCACGTCGACCATGGCAAGACCTCGCTGACCGCGGCGATCACCAAGGTTCTCGCCGAAACCGGCGGCGCAACCTTCGTTGACTATGCCAACATCGACAAGGCTCCCGAAGAGCGCGAGCGCGGCATCACCATCTCGACGGCTCACGTTGAGTATGAGACCGAAGCCCGCCACTACGCGCACGTCGATTGCCCGGGTCACGCTGACTACGTCAAGAACATGATCACCGGTGCGGCCCAGATGGACGGCGCCATCCTCGTCGTTTCGGCCACCGACGGCCCGATGCCGCAGACCCGTGAGCACATCCTGCTCGCCAAGCAGGTCGGCGTTCCCCAGCTGGTCGTGTTCATGAACAAGGTCGATCTGGTTGACGATCCGGAAATCCTCGAGCTGGTCGAGCTGGAAATCCGCGAGCTGCTGTCGTCCTATGACTTCGACGGCGACAACATCCCCGTCATCCCCGGCTCGGCCGTGAAGGCGCTGGACGGTTCGAACGACGAAATCGGCCGCGAAGCCGTTCTGAAGCTGATGGCCGCTGTTGACTCGTTCATCCCGCAGCCGGAGCGTCCGGTTGACAAGCCGTTCCTGATGCCGATCGAAGACGTGTTCTCGATCTCGGGTCGCGGCACCGTGGTGACCGGCCGCGTCGAAACCGGCATCGTCAAGGTTGGCGAAGAAGTCGAAATCGTCGGCATCCGCGACACCCGCAAGACCACCGTTACGGGCGTCGAAATGTTCCGCAAGCTGCTCGATCAGGGTGAAGCTGGCGACAACATCGGTGCGCTGGTTCGTGGCGTTGGCCGTGAAGACGTTGAGCGTGGTCAGGTTCTGGCGAAGCCCGGTTCGGTTACGCCGCACACCGAGTTCGACGCCGAAGTCTACGTGCTGTCGAAGGAAGAAGGCGGCCGTCACACCCCGTTCTTCGCGAACTATCGCCCGCAGTTCTACTTCCGCACCACCGACGTGACCGGCGAAGTGATCCTCCCCGAGGGCACCGAGATGGTCATGCCCGGCGACAACGTGAAGCTGAACATTAAGCTCATCGCACCGATTGCGATGGACTCGGGTCTGCGCTTCGCCATCCGTGAAGGCGGCCGCACCGTCGGCGCCGGGGTTGTCGGCACGATCTCGAAGTAATATAGGATCGCAGCGGCGCGAATCGCCTGATTCGCGCCGCTCGGAATTTCTACCGCCCCGGATCGCCTTTCTCCGGCTCGATTGAGCTAGAAGGGCAAGAAACGGGGCGGATATTTTTTGTTGGTGCATTTTCACAAGTCATCGGCTGCTCCAGCTGATTTCTGAAAATGCTCTGAGTTTTGGCTCTTTCGCATCGGTACAGGAACTATGGACAGCAACATCCGCATTCGCCTCAAGGCGTTCGATCATCGCGTGCTCGATCAGGCGACCGGCGACATCGCCGACACCGCCCGCCGCACCGGCGCCCTTATTCGCGGTCCGATTCCCCTTCCGACGCGCATCGAAAAGTTCACGGTCAACCGTGGTCCGCACATCGACAAGAAGTCGCGCGAGCAGTTCGAGGTCCGCACCTACAAGCGTATGCTTGACATTGTGCAGCCGACGCCGCAGACGGTCGACGCGCTGATGAAGCTGGACTTGGCTGCCGGCGTGAACGTGGAAATCAAGCTGGCTTAAGTCGGCAAGTCCCTGCTTCCCGCAAGGGTCGCAGGGTATCGGGCGTTCCGGGAGGCCGGAAGCTCAAACGACACAAGGGATACCGCATGGCCCTCCGGTGAACCGGAAAGGCTCATGGTCCTGGTCCCCCGTCGCTGGTCCCGAGGAGGGGTCGGCATCCAACCCGGACGGGGTGATTGTTATTTGGGTTGGCCGCGAGGGAGAGATCCTGAGCGGTTTTTTCGTTGGATACGCCCGCTGCTAAGGCGGGCCTCTATGGGAGTAATCAGTGATGCGCACAGGCGTGATCGCTAAGAAAGTCGGGATGACCCGTCTGTTCCAGGAGGACGGACGGCACGTTCCGGTTACGGTTCTGGCCCTTGAGGGCAATCAGGTCGTGGCTCGCAAGGAAGTTGATCGCGACGGTTATGTCGCGGTTCAGCTCGGTGCGGGCGTCGCGAAGGTCAAGAATGTCGCCAAGCCGCAGCGCGGCCACTTCGCCAAGGCGGAAGTTGAGCCCAAGGCGCGCCTGGTCGAATTCCGTGTCGCCGAGGACGCGCTCCTCGATGTCGGCGCCGAAATCGCGGCCGATCATTTCATCGCGGGCCAGCTGGTCGATGTCGCTGGCCACACCCAGGGTAAGGGTTTCGCCGGCGCCATGAAGCGCTGGGGCTTCGGCGGTATGCGCGCCACCCACGGCGTGTCCATCAGCCACCGTGCCCATGGTTCGACGGGCAACCGTCAGGATCCGGGCCGCGTCTTCAAGAACAAGAAGATGGCAGGTCACATGGGTGACCGCGAGCGGACGCAGCAGAATCTCGAAATCGTCCGCACCGACGTCGAGCGCGGCCTGCTGTTCGTCAAGGGTTCGGTTCCGGGCGCCAAGGGCACCTGGCTGACCGTCAGCGACGCCGTCAAGGTGAAGCGCCCTGCGGATGCGCCGTATCCGGCCAGCCTGAAGCAGGCTGCCAACAGCAACAACGCTCCGGCAGAGACGCCCGCTGAAGAAGCGGCCGCTCCCGAAGCGACCGAAGGCCAGGAGGGCTAATCATGAAGGTCAATGTACAGACCCTCGACGCGCAGGCCGCTGGTGACGTGGAACTGAACGATGCCGTCTTCGGCATCGAGCCCCGCACCGACATCCTGCACCGCGTCGTCCTTTGGCAGCTCGAAAAGCGCCGCGCCCCGGCGCGCGCTACCCGCGAGCGTTCGGACGTTGCCCGCACCGGCAAGAAGTTCGGTCGCCAGAAAGGCGGCGGTACGGCTCGTCACGGCGATCGCAAGGCGCCCGTGTTCATCGGTGGTGGTAAGGCGCACGGTGCTCGTGCCCGCACCTTCGGCCACGACCTCAACAAGAAGGTTCGTGCGCTCGGCCTGAAGATGGCCCTGTCGACGAAGGCCAAGAACGGTTCGCTGATCGTTCTCGACAATCTCGACGTGGCGGAAGGCAAGACCAAGGCTCTGGTCGCGCACCTCGCCAAGCTGAACCTCAACAAGGCTCTTTTCATCGACGGCGACGCGGTGAACGTCAGCTTCGCGAAGGCTTCGGCGAACATCATCGGCGTGGACCTGCTGCCGGCCGTCGGCGCCAATGTCTATGACATCCTGAGGGCAGATTCGCTGGTGCTGACGCGCGCCGCGGTCGAAAAGCTGGAGGCGCGTTTCAATGGCTAAGAAAGAAGCCACGAAGGTCGACAACCGTCATTATGACGTCGTTGTCGCTCCGGTCATCACCGAGAAGTCAACGCTTCTTTCCGAAAACAACGCCGTGGTCTTCAAGGTCGCCAATGACGCGACCAAGCCGGAGATCAAGGCGGCCGTCGAAGCCCTGTGGGGTGTGACCGTCAAGAGCGTGAACACGCTGGTCGCCAAGGGCAAGACGAAGAAGTGGAAGGGCAAGCCCTACACGCGTTCGGACGTGAAGAAGGCGATCGTTCGTCTGGCTGACGGCCAGTCGATCGACATCACCGAAGGAGTGCGCTGATCATGGCGCTTAAGAGCTACAACCCGACAAGCCCCGCGCAGCGTGGCCTGATCCTCGTCGATCGCAGCGGCCTGCATAAGGGAAAGCCCGTCAAGGCGCTGACCGAAGGCAAGCGCAAGACCGGCGGCCGCAACAATAAGGGTCATGTGACCTCGCGCGGCATCGGCGGCGGTCACAAGCAGCGCTACCGCATCATCGACTTCAAGCGCCGCTTGTGGGATGTCGAAGGCACGGTCGAGCGTCTGGAATATGACCCCAACCGCACCGCCTTCATCGCGCTGGTCAACTATCCCGACGGCACCCAGGCCTATATCCTGGCGCCGCAGCGTCTGGCTCCCGGTGACAAGGTCATCGCGGGCAAGAAGACCGACGTGAAGCCGGGCAACGCGATGGAACTGGGCCAGATGCCGGTTGGCACGATCATCCACAACATCGAGATGAAGCCGGGCAAGGGCGGTCAGCTCTGCCGTTCGGCGGGCACCTACGCCCAGCTGGTCGGCCGCGATCGTGGCATGGTGATGGTCCGCCTGTCCTCGGGCGAGCAGCGCTACATCCGTTCGGACTGCATGGGCACCATCGGCGCCGTCAGCAACCCGGACAATGGCAACACCAACCTCGCCAAGGCAGGCCGCAACCGTTGGAACGGCATCCGTCCTCTGACGCGCGGCGTGGCGAAGAACCCGGTCGATCACCCGCATGGCGGTGGTGAAGGCCGGACCTCGGGCGGCCGTCATCCGGTCACGCCCTGGGGCAAGCCGACCAAGGGTGCGCGCACCCGCCACAACAAGGCGACGGACAAGTTCATCATCCGTAGCCGCCACGCGAAGAAGAAGAGGTAAGCGAGATGGCTCGTTCCGTCTGGAAAGGTCCGTTCGTGGACCTCAGCCTTCTGAAGAAGGCGGAAGTGGCGCAGGACGCCGGTGGCCGTTCGGGTCCGATCAAGACCTGGTCGCGCCGTTCCACCATCCTGCCGCAGTTCGTCGGCCTGACGTTCAACGTCTATAACGGCCGCAAGCATGTGCCGGTCTCGGTGAACGAGGACATGGTGGGTCACAAGCTGGGCGAATTCGCCCCGACCCGCTACTTCCCCGGCCACGCTGCCGACAAGAAGGGCAAGCGCTAATGAGCAAGGAAAAGGCTCCCCGTCGCGTCGCCGACAATGAGGCGCTGGCCGTTGGCACGCAGATCCGTGGTTCGGCTCAGAAGCTGAACCTGGTCGCCACGCTCATCCGCGGCCGCAAGGTCGAGGACGCGCTCAACATCCTCGCCTTCTCGAAGAAGGCGATGGCGGTCGACGTGCGCAAGGTGCTGGCTTCGGCCATCGCCAATGCGGAAAACAATCACAATCTGGACGTCGATTCGCTGGTCGTCGCGGAAGCTTCGGTGGGCAAGAGCTTCACCCTGAAGCGCTTCCACGCTCGTGGCCGTGGCAAGTCGACCCGGATCCTCAAGCCCTTCAGCCGCGTGCGTATCGTCGTGCGTGAAGCTGGCGAAGAAGCGGAGGCGTAAGCACATGGGTCACAAGAGCAATCCGATCGGTCTGCGTCTTCAGATCAACCGCACCTGGGACAGCCGTTGGTATGCCGAAGGCGCCGACTATGGCCGTCTGCTGCTGGAAGATCTCAAGATCCGCCAGTATATCATGAAGAACCTGCCGCAGGCCGCGATCTCCAAGGTCGTGATCGAGCGTCCCGCCAAGCTGTGCCGCGTGTCGGTCTATGCTGCCCGTCCCGGTGTCATCATCGGCAAGAAGGGGGCGGACATCGAAAAGCTGCGCAAGAAGCTGGGCAGCCTGACCTCTTCGGACGTCAGCCTGAACATCGTCGAAATCCGCAAGCCGGAAGTCGATTCCAAGCTCGTCGCGCAGGGCATCGCCGATCAGCTCGAGCGTCGGGTGGCGTTCCGCCGTGCGATGAAGCGCGCGGTGCAGAGCGCCCTGCGTCTCGGCGCCGAAGGCATCAAGATCACTTGCGGTGGCCGTCTGGGCGGCGCGGAGATCGCGCGCGTCGAATGGTATCGCGAAGGCCGCGTTCCGCTGCACACGCTGCGCGCGAATGTCGATTATGCCGAAGCCACTGCGCACACCGCCTATGGCGTTTGCGGCATCAAGGTCTGGATCTTCAAGGGCGAAATCCTTGGTCACGATCCGATGGCTACCGACCGGCTGATGCTGGAGGCTCAGACCTCCGGCGTGCGCCCGGCGCGCTGAAGATAAGAAGGTAATAGCGTCATGCTGCAACCGAAAAAAATGAAGTTCCGCAAGACCTTCAAGGGCCGGATCAAGGGCGACGCCAAGGGCGGTTCGGACCTGAATTTTGGCGCCTATGGTCTGAAGGCTCTGGAACCTGAGCGCGTCACCGCACGTCAGATCGAAGCGGCTCGCCGCGCGATCCAGCGTCACCTTCGCCGTCAGGGCCGTCTGTGGATCCGCGTGTTCCCCGACGTGCCTGTGTCGAAGAAGCCCGCCGAAGTCCGTCAGGGTAAGGGTAAGGGTTCGGTCGAATATTGGGCAGCTCGCGTCAAGCCGGGCCGCATCCTGTTCGAACTGGACGGCGTTCCCGGTCCGCTCGCAGCAGAGGCCTTCTCGCGCGCCGCGATGAAGCTGCCTATCAAGACGAAGGTCGTTGCCCGCCTCGGCGACACCTCGCACCTGGAGGGTTGATCGTGGCCAACGTCGCAGACCTCAAGACCAAGACGGACGACGAACTGTCGACCGAACTCAACAACCTGAAGCGCGAGCAGTTCAACCTGCGTTTCCAGGCGGCCACCAACCAGCTGGAAAAGCCCAGCCGGGTCAAGGAAGTCCGCCGGTCGATCGCGCAGATCAAGACCCTGCAGACCGAGCGTACCCGCTCGGCCGCGAAGTAAAGGAAACACACGATGCCCAAGCGCGTGCTGACGGGAACGGTGGTTTCCGACAAGACCGACAAGACGGTGGTGGTTCGCGTGGAGCGCAAGGTTAAGCATGCGCTCTACGGCAAGATCATCCGCCGCTCGAAGAAGTACCATGCCCATGACGAGGGCAATGTCTACAAGGAAGGCGAAACGGTCCGTATCGAGGAGACCGCTCCGATTTCCAAGCTCAAGACCTGGAAGGTCATCGAGCGCGTGGACACCCATAAGTCGCCGGAAACGGCCGCTTAAGGGAGGCTCGTACGAGCCTTTGAATTAAAAGTGGCGCGCGGGGCTGGCCTTTTCCGGACGGAAAGGGTACAGGCCCGCGCTTCGCGTAGAGTCAAAGGCTCTAGGCACTTGAATTCGGAACCGCCGGGAATTGTCCCGGTAGGCCAAATAAGAAGGAACCGGATCTATGATCCAGATGCAATCCAATCTTGACGTCGCTGACAACAGCGGCGCCAAGCGCGTCCAGTGCATCAAGGTGCTGGGCGGCTCGAAGCGTCGCTTCGCGAGCGTGGGCGACATCATCGTCGTCTCGATCAAGGAAGCCGCGCCTCGTGGTAAGGTGAAGAAGGGTGACGTGCATCGCGCCGTCATCGTGCGCACCGCCAAGGACGTGCGTCGCGCTGATGGCAGCGTGATTCGCTTCGACGGCAATGCCGCCGTGCTTATCAACAAGAACGAGGAGCCGATCGGCACCCGAATCTTTGGCCCGGTCGTTCGCGAACTGCGCGCCAAGAAGCACATGAAGATCATCTCGCTTGCTCCCGAGGTGCTGTAATGAGCGCTGCTAGAATCAAGAAGGGCGACAAGGTCGTCGTGCTGGCTGGCAAGGACAAGGGGCGCACCGGCGCCGTCCTGCAGGTGCTTCCGAAGGACGACAAGGTCCTGGTGGAAGGCATCAACGTGCATGCGCGTCACCGCAAGCCCGACCAGGCGAACCCGCAGGGTGGCATTGAGCGCAAGCCTGCGCCGCTCCACATTTCGAACGTCGCTGTCGCCGACAAGGATGGCAAGCCGACCCGCGTCCGTTTTGAGGATCGCGACGGCAAGAAGGTCCGCGTCGCCGTCAAGTCCGGTGAGGTGCTGTAATGAGCGACAAGTACACTCCGCGCTCGAAGGCGCAGTATGACGCCGAAATCGCCAAGGCGATGACCGAGAAGTTCGGTTACGAGAACGTCATGCAGGTCCCGAAGATCGAGAAGATCACGCTCAACATGGGCGTGGGCGAAGCGACCCAGGACAAGAAGAAGGTCACGTCGGCCGCCGAGGAAATGGAACTGATCGCTGGCCAGAAGCCGGTCATCACCAAGGCCCGCAAGTCGATCGCGCAGTTCAAGCTGCGCGAAGGCATGCCGATCGGCGCCAAGGTCACGCTGCGCCGCGAGCGCATGTATGAGTTTCTTGATCGCCTGATCAACGTTGCTCTGCCCCGCGTGCGGGACTTCCGTGGTCTCAACCCGAAGAGCTTCGATGGTCGTGGCAACTATGCCTTCGGCATCAAGGAGCAGATCATCTTCCCCGAGATCAACTATGACCGCATCGACAAGGTGCGCGGCATGGACATCATCGTGACCACCACGGCGAAGACGGACGAGGAAGCGCGCGAACTGCTGCGTCTCTTCGGCTTCCCCTTCCCGCTCGAAGAGAAGCAGGCGGCCTGAACGGTCCCGCTTCTCTTTCCAGACACCCAAGGAAAGAGAACTTAAGTCATGGCGAAACTGAGTTCGATCAACAAGAATGAGCGCCGCAAGAAGCTGGTGAAGAAATATGCCGGCCGCTATGCGAAGCTCAAGGCGATCGCGAATGATACCGCGGCCGACGACAGCGATCGTCTGATCGCGCGTCTGAAGATGGCGGAGATCCCCCGCAACGGCAATCCGACCCGTATCCGGAACCGCTGCGAACTGACGGGGCGTCCCCGCGCTTACTACCGCAAATTCCGCCTCTGCCGCGTGCAGCTGCGTGATCTGGCCAACAAGGGCCTGATCCCCGGCGTCACCAAGTCGAGCTGGTAAGGATCATTTGAGATGGCATTGACCGATCCCCTGGGTGATATGCTCACCCGCATCCGCAACGGGCAGCAGGCGAAGAAGGACAGCGTTGTGTCCCCCGCTTCGAAGCTGCGCGCCCGCGTGCTCGACGTGCTCCAGCGCGAAGGCTATATCCGCGGTTATTCCGAGGAAGCCCTCGGCAAGCATCCGGGCCTCCGCATCGAGCTGAAATATTTCGAAGGCCAGCCGGCGATCAAGCATGTCGCCCGCGTCTCGAAGCCGGGCCGCCGCGTCTATTCGGGTTCCAAGGAACTGCCGGTGGTCCGCAATGGCCTGGGCATCACCATTGTCTCGACGCCTCGCGGCGTTCTGTCCGACGCCGAAGCGCGTGAACAGAATGTCGGCGGCGAAGTGCTGGCGGAGGTGTTCTGATGAGCCGTACTGGTAAGAAGCCGGTTGCCGTCCCTGCGGGCGTCACTGCCGCCATCGAAGGCGGTCAGCTGTCGGTGAAGGGGCCTAAGGGCACCCTGTCACTGCCGCTGGCCGACGAAGTCACCTACAGCATCGAAGATGGTTCGATCGCCGTGCAGCCTGCCAATGACAGCAAGCGCGCTCGCGCTTTCTGGGGTATGCAGCGCACGCTTATCGCCAACCTGATCACTGGCGTGACCGAAGGGTACACCAAGAAGCTGCTGATCACGGGTGTCGGTTACCGCGCCAACTCGCAGGGCAAGACCCTGAAGCTGCAGCTCGGCTATTCGCACGACGTCGATTTCGCGATCCCAGAAGGGATCGAGATCAAGACCCCGGATAACACCACGGTTGAGATTAGCGGCATCGACAAGCAGAAGGTGGGTCAGGTTGCGGCCGAGATCCGCCGCTGGCGCAAGCCCGAACCCTATAAGGGCAAGGGTATCAAGTACGCCGGCGAGTTCATCTTCCGCAAGGAAGGGAAGAAGAAGTAAGATGGCAAAGCTTTCCCTCTTCGCGCGGCGTCGTCGCCGCGTTCGCACCGCGCTCAAGGCGGTTTCGGGCCACAAGCCCCGCCTCAGCGTCCACCGTTCGGGCCGTCACATCTACGCCCAGATCATCGACGATGCGCAGGGCAAGACCCTGGCCGCCGCGTCGACTCTGGACAAGGAAGTCGGTTCCAAGGCTCTGGGTAAGACCGGCGCCTCTTCCGAAGCCGCTGCCGAAGTCGGCAAGCGCGTTGCCGCTGCGGCGACCGCTGCCGGCGTCACCAAGGTCGTGTTCGATCGTGGTGGCTTCCTGTTCCATGGCCGCGTCAAGGCGCTGGCCGATGCCGCCCGCGAAGGCGGGCTGGAGTTCTGATCATGGCTGACGAAAACGAAATCCAGGCCCAGGCGGGCGCACCTGCTGCTGTCGAAGGCGGCGAGAATGCACCGACCGAGAGCCGTGGTCCCGGTCGTGGCCGTGGTCGCGGCGGTGACCGCAACCGTGGTGAGCGTGGCGGCCGTGGCCGTCGTGATGATCGTCGCGGTGGTAACCGTGACGAGGAGCAGGGCGAAGAGCTGATCGAGAAGCTGGTTCACATCAACCGCGTCTCGAAGACCGTCAAGGGTGGTAAGCGCTTCGGCTTTGCTGCTCTCGTCGTCGTCGGCGACGGCAAGGGGCGTGCGGGCTTCGGCCATGGCAAGGCGCGCGAAGTGCCGGAAGCCATCAGCAAGGCGACCGCTTCTGCCAAGAAAGCGATGGTTCGCGTTCCGCTGAAGGAAGGCCGCACCCTGCATCATGACGGCCTCGGTCATTTCGGTGCGGGCAAGGTGACGGTTCGCTCGGCTCCGGCCGGTACGGGCATCATCGCCGGTGGTCCGATGCGCGCCGTGTTCGAAAGCCTCGGCGTCGCTGACGTCGTGACCAAGTCGAACGGCACGTCGAACCCTTACAACATGATCCGCGCAACCTTCTCGGCCCTCGGTGAACAGACCAGCCCGAAGTCGGTAGCGCAGCGCCGGGGCAAGAAGGTCGCTGACCTGCTTCGTCGCGGTGGTGCCTCGGCCGAAGTCGCTCAGGCCGACGCCGAAGCGATTGCGGAGTAACAGACATGGCGAAGATCAAGATCAAGCAGATCGGTTCGCCGATCCGCCGCCCCGAAGCCCAGAAGAAGATTCTGATCGGCCTCGGTCTTGGCAAGATGCACCGCGTGGTGGAGCTGGAAGACACTGCGGAAGTCCGTGGTGCCATCGCCAAGCTGCCGCACATGGTTGCGGTGGTCGACTAAAGACCGTCATCCCAGCGAAAGCTGGGATCTCAAGCCGCTGGGCGCTCTTCAATAGAGATGCGCCCAGCCTCATGAGGCCCCAGCTTTCGCTGGGGCTCCGGCCCGATCCCGGTGGATCGGGCCTTCGCGCGAACATAGCGAAAGCGAGTGCACAATGACGAAGCTTAACGAACTCAATGACAATGCCGGTGCCCGCAAGGGCCGGATGCGCGTCGGCCGTGGTATCGGCTCGGGCAAGGGCAAGACCGCTGGTCGCGGCCAGAAGGGTGCCAAGGCGCGCTCGGGTGTTGCGATCAACGGCTTCGAAGGCGGCCAGATGCCGCTGCACATGCGCATCCCGAAGCGCGGCTTCAACAACATCTTTGCCAAGGATTACGCGATCGTGAACCTGGGCGCTCTGCAGAAGGCGATCGACGCTGGTAAGCTCGACGCCAACGCCACCATCGACCATGCGGCGCTCAAGGGCGCTGCTCTGGCTCGCGGTGGCAAGGACGGCGTCCGGCTGCTCGCCAAGGGCGAGCTGACGACCAAGGTCAACCTGCTCGTCGCTGGCGCGTCGAAGGGCGCTGTCGAGGCGGTCGAAAAGGCTGGCGGTAAGGTCGAAGTGATCGCCGTTGTTCCGGCGGCCGAAAAGGCTGCTGCGAAGAAGGGCAGCGCCAAGGCCGCCAAGAAGGGTTGAACCAAGCCGCAAGGCTTGCAAGCATGGCCCCGCTGCCCGATATGGGTAGGCGGGGCCTTGTGTTTGGGATCAGAAAGACCCTCATTGTCGGCTCTGATTTTGTTCAGAATGAACGGTGTGAATTTCCGAGTTCGACAGCGTGCGATCACCCCGCTAAGGGGTTAGCGATTCCGCTCCGGGTACCTGAATCCGGGAAGATGTTTTGAAGGGCAGCCAAGATGGCATCGAGAGCCGACCAGCTCGCATCCAATCTCAGCCTGGCTAAGTTCAGCCAGGCGACCGACCTCAAGAAGCGCCTGTGGTTTACGCTGGGCGCGTTGATCGTGTTCCGCTTTCTGAGCTTCGTGCCGCTGCCGGGCGTCGATCCGACCGCACTGTCGCAACTCTACGCGCAGACGAACGGTGGTGTCCTGGACATCTTCAACACCTTCTCCGGTGGGTCGCTCTCTCGCATGAGTCTGATTGCGCTCGGCGTCATGCCTTACATCACGGCCTCGATCGTGGTGCAGCTCGCCGCCAGCCTCTCGCCGCAGCTCGCGGCGATCAAGAAGGAAGGCGAGAGCGGGCGCAAGAAGCTCAACCAATATACGCGTTACGGCACGGTCGGCCTGACGGCCGTGCAGGGCTATTTCATCGCTGTGGGCCTTGAAAGCTTTGGTGCGCAGTCGGGTGTACAGGCGGTGGTTGATCCTGGCTTCCTGTTCCGCATCGCTGCAGTTGTTTCGCTGATCGGCGGGACGATGTTCCTGATGTGGCTGGGTGAACAGATCACGTCGCGCGGCATCGGCAACGGCGTTTCGCTCATCATTATGGCGGGCATCGTCGCGCAGCTTCCGGTGACGTTGAGCAATTTGTTCAAATCGGGCAGCGAAGGATCGATCTCCGGTCTGCTGATCGTGATGGTCATTGCGCTGGCGGTTGGCTTGATCCTGCTGATCTGCTTCATGGAGCGTGCGCAGCGGCGCGTGCTGATCCAGTATCCCAAGCGTCAGACTCGTCAGGGATTGATGCAGGCGGATCGCAGCCATCTGCCGCTCAAGGTGAATACCGCAGGCGTGATTCCGCCGATCTTTGCCAGCTCGTTGCTGTTGATGCCGCTCACCATTTCCCAGTTTGCGGGGAACACCGTTGCTGGTGAAAGCCGACTCGGTGACTTGGTGCTGACGCTCAATCAATATCTGTCGCATGGCAGCCCGGTTTACATGGCGCTCTATGGCCTCGGCATCGTGTTCTTCTGCTTCTTCTACACAGCCGTAGTGTTCAATCCGGAAGAGACGGCCGATAATCTCAAGCGAAACGGCGGGTTTATTCCCGGTATCCGTCCGGGCAAGAACACGGAAAATTATCTGGACTATGTGCTGACCCGGATCACGGTGATTGGTGCTGCCTATCTGGCCATCATATGCCTGGTTCCGGAATTTGCCATCGCCCGGGCGGGTATTCCCTTCTATCTGGGCGGGACCAGTCTGCTGATCGTGGTCAATGTCACGGTGGATACCGTGACGCAGATCCAGAGCCATTTGCTGGCTCACCAATATGGCGATCTGATCAAGAAGGCGAAGCTGAAGGGACGTCTTCGCTAAAAGCGCATCGAGGCGCGGCGCAAGAACAGGGGAGTATGCGCAAAATGAATATCATTCTGCTGGGTCCTCCAGGAGCAGGGAAGGGCACGCAGGCGAGCCGCCTGGTTGAAACCCGTGGCATGGTTCAGCTGTCGACGGGTGACATGCTGCGGGCGGCGGTAAAGGCGCAGACGCCGATTGGCCTCAAGGCCAAGGCGGTGATGGAAGCGGGTGAACTGGTTTCGGATGAAATCGTTTCCGGCATCATCGGCGAAGCATTGGATGGGTTGGCCGACAGCACTGGCGTGATCTTCGACGGCTATCCGCGCACCGAAGCTCAGGCCCATTCGCTCGACGCCATTCTTGCCGATCGCGGCCGCACATTGGACCATGTCATCGAACTCGACGTCGATGAGGACGCTTTGGTTGAGCGCATCACGGGCCGCTTCACCTGCGCGACCTGTGGTGAGGGCTATCACGACAGCTTCAAGCAGCCCAAGGTCGCTGATGAGTGCGACAAATGCCATGGGCATGAGTTCAAGCGCCGTCCCGACGATAATGAAGAAACGGTAAGGACCCGGATGGCGGAATATCGCGCTAAGACCGCCCCCATCCTTCCAATCTATGAGGCGCAAGGGATCGTGTCTCGTGTGGACGGCATGGCTGACATGGACGATGTGACTGCGGCAATCGCGGGCATATTGGATCACGCCAAAGGCTGAAGTAATTTCTCCCGTCTTTCAGAGGCGGGAGTAAGGCATGCGGAACTCTATTCGGGCCATCCTGGTCACTGCGCTCGCTGGCGGAACGGCCGCCCAAGCGGAAGTTAAGTCGGCGAACAATTTCCGCTTAGAGGTAGTCAGCAGCGTCGGAATCGTAGGCGACGTGCGAACGATATATTCTTTGATCGCTTCACCGGCGCGCTGGTGGAGCAGCGAACACACCTGCAGTAGCGATGCCGCCAACCTTAGCCTGGATACAAAACCTTCCAAGCCGGACGTAACCGTGCCAGCAACAATATGTATCCGACCCCAATATCTTAACCGATTGATTGCTGTTTCATTGCTAATGCACTCGAGTGACTGCATTACCTACTCGGAACCGCTTGGCGGAATTGGATGCCTTGAGAGGCATCGGTGCGCTATGCGTGCTGGTTTTTCATTATTCCACGCGTTTCCACGAGCTTTTTCCTCAAGCGGCGCACGTGCCATTTAGCTTTCCCGGGGGCAATTATCGCGTCCTGCTGTTTTTCACCATCTCCGGTTTCGCCATATTCTTCACGCTGGATCGGATCGGTAGCGTCGCCGACTTCGCGGTAAACCGGGTCGCCCGGCTTTATCCGGCTTATATCGTGGCGATGCTGATGACCTTGTCGATCGAATATGCGGCCAAGGCGTCCCAATTGCTGGTGGGTCCGAGCGCGATCCTGGCTAACTTCACGATGTTGCAAGGGTTCGCGTTTCTTCCTGAGGTAGACGGCGCTTATTGGACATTGACCGTCGAAATCGCCTTTTACTTCTGCATGATATCGATCTGGAAATGGGCTGGATTGAAAAGGCTCGAACCGATGCTGGCATTGTGGCTCGCGGTTCGCGCGATTTATGGGTTATGGCCCGACATGCCAGAACGCATCATCATGCTCTTCATACTGCGCTATGTCCCCTTCTTCATCATCGGGATGTTGTCGTACCGCGTCTGGTCTGCTCAGCGGAGCTGGCGCCAGCAATCTCCCTACGCCCTCCTTGCACTGCTGTCGGTCGCCTCGATGGAAAGTTGGGACGTCACGCTTATGGCCTGTATTCTGCTTGCAGGCTTTGCAGCGCTGATCAGAGGGCATCTGCAGTGGATCGCGTCACGTCCACTGCTCTGGATGGGTGGGATCAGCTATTCCTTCTACCTCATCCATCAGCATGTGGGTTTTGTCGTGATGCTGAAAATGGCGGAGCAGGGGTATAGCCCGTGGCTCGCCTTCTTCTCCGCGTTTCTTGTCGCACTAACTTTGGGCACGGGCATCAACAGGCTGGTGGAGCGACCCGCAGGCGAGGCGATAATATCGTGGTGGCGACGGCGGCGTGGAAATAGGCTGGCGCACGCTGAAGCCTCGTCCCGCCCTATTTAATGAAGATGTCTATTCCGTCGCACTGACAGTGGTGGTGAGCGGAAGGAGAAGGACAGGGGCTCGGCATTGGTGCCAAGCCCCTGCATAAGATTTTACTGCGCGCGGGGGGCGGCTGCTGCCGCGTTGGCGGGCAACCCACCCATCTGCGTGACCAGCTTGGTGTAGGCGTCCAGATAGGCCAGCACGATTACCTGGCCGATCTCGGTATTTTGGTAGCCACTCCCACCGGCGGCAGCAAAGCCACCCCACCAACCGGCACCGCCGCCGCCGCCGAAGCCGATGTCGGTCTTGCGCGCATAGCCTTCGGTCAGCGCCTCTTCTTCGGTTGTGCGGGCGTTGACGATGGAAAGCGTGACGTTCGCTTCCTTCTTCTTGATGTTGAGGCCGCCGGCAAGTGCGCCGAACGTGCCGCCCATCAGGCCGCCAAGTGCAGCGCCGAAGCCACCCCCGCCAGAGTTGCGGTTGGACGAGACAATATCAGGCTCCAGATAATAGTCGGCTGCCTTGACCTGGCCCCGGCCCAGGTTCGATCCAGCCTGCAATTCGCCCGAGTCCGCCATGGCGCGTTCCATCGCCCGGCTCTGCATGGCGCGGCCGCGGTTGACGATGCCGAAGCAGCCGGACTGCTGGATGAACACCTTGAGGATCGCTTCCGGGCTGCCCAGGTTCAACTCGCGCCACCACTGGTTGTCGGGTTCGACGATCGCGACAGTGCCAAGTCGGCGGGTGCAGCGGGGAATCTCCTGCTGAGCGCGCTCTTGCGCCCTGCGGCCCGAGGAGGCGCCTTTGGTGGTGCCATCCTTATAGGTCTTGCCAGAAGAACTCATATTCGTCTGCGCCATCGCAGACATCGGCGTAGCAAGCATCGATGCTGTCGCGACGAGCGCGGAAACCGTCTTGAACATTGCCCCAAATCCCTTTCGAGCGGTTAATTATGGAATTTTTATTATGGTACGACCCGTTTAAGGCCCGCGTCAATTACCATAGCTCGCGGGCTTTTCCTACTGATGGTCAGGCTGTTTGCAAGCTCTGCTGACAGGCCCGCAAATGGCTGCTATCGGCGCGGTCCATGACCAACCTTTCGCACATCCGTAATTTCTCGATCATCGCGCATATCGACCATGGCAAGTCGACGCTGGCCGACCGCCTGATCCAGCGTACCGGGGGGCTGACCGACCGGGAGATGTCGGCGCAGGTCCTCGACAACATGGATATCGAGAAGGAGCGCGGCATCACGATCAAGGCGCAGACTGTGCGCCTCGACTATGTCGCGAAGAATGGCGAGACGTATGAGCTCAACCTCATGGACACGCCGGGCCATGTCGACTTCGCCTATGAAGTGAGCCGGAGCCTGGCCGCGTGCGAGGGCGCGCTGCTGGTGGTGGACGCGGCGCAGGGCGTGGAAGCGCAGACGCTGGCTAACGTCTATCAGTCGATCGAGCATGACCATGAGATCGTGCCCGTGCTGAACAAGATCGACCTGCCCGCCGCTGAGCCGGAGAAGGTGCGGGCGGAGATCGAGGAAGTCATTGGCCTTGATGCGTCGGAAGCGGTGCTGGCGAGCGCGAAGTCGGGTATCGGCATCGACGATATTCTCGAAGCCATCGTCGCCAAGATCCCGCCGCCCAAGGGCGACCGCAACGCGCCGCTCGAGGCCATGCTGGTCGACAGTTGGTACGACCCTTATCTCGGCGTCGTCATCCTGGTCCGCGTTGTCAACGGCGTGATCAAGAAGGGGCAGCAGATCAAGTTCATGATCGGCGAGACCGAGCATCTGATCGACCGCGTGGGCTGCATGCGGCCCAAGATCGAGCAACTGCCCGAACTCGGGCCGGGCGAGATCGGCTTCATCACCGCGCAGATCAAGGACATCAGCCAGACCCGTGTCGGCGACACCATCACCACGGTCAAGAACCCTGCCGCTAAGCCGCTGCCGGGTTTCAAGGAAGTGCAGCCGGTTGTGTTCTGCGGCCTGTTCCCGGTGGATGCCAATGATTTTGAGAAGCTGCGCGATTCGATCAGCAAGCTGCGGCTCAACGATGCGTCCTTCTCCTTCGAAATGGAGACCTCGGCGGCGCTCGGTTTCGGCTTCCGCTGCGGGTTCCTGGGGCTGCTGCATCTGGAGATCATCCAGGAGCGGCTGACGCGCGAATATGATCTCGATCTCATCACCACCGCGCCGTCGGTGGTCTATGAAATGCACATGAAGGATGGGGAGGTGAAGCACCTGCACAACCCCGCCGACATGCCTGACCCGAACCATATCGAGATGATCGAGGAGCCGTGGATCGAGGCGGTGATTTACTGCCCTGACGAATATCTCGGCTCGATCCTGAAGCTCTGTCAGGACCGGCGCGGCATTCAGAAGAACCTGACCTATGTTGGCGGACGCGCGCAGGTGACCTATGAACTGCCGCTCAACGAAGTGGTGTTCGACTTTTATGATCGCTTGAAGTCGATCAGCCGGGGATATGCGAGCTTCGACTATCATCAGATCGGCACGCGCGAGGGCGATCTCGTCAAGATGAGCATCCTCGTCAACAATGAGCCGGTCGATGCGCTGTCGATGATCGTCCACCGCAGCGCCGCCGAGGCGCGTGGGCGGCATATGTGCGAGCGGTTGAAGGACCTGATCCCCCGCCACCTATTCAAGATCCCGATCCAGGCGGCGATCGGCGGCAAGGTGATTGCGCGGGAGACGATCGCGGCGATGCGCAAGGACGTGACGGCGAAATGCTATGGCGGCGATATCACCCGCAAGAAGAAGCTGCTGGAGAAGCAGAAAGAGGGCAAGAAGCGGATGCGGGAATATGGGTCGGTACAGATCCCGCAGGAAGCCTTCATTGCGGCGTTGCGTATGGGGGATGAGAGCTAACACTCCTTCGTTCGGGTTGGGCTGGTCGAAGCCTGCTCTTTTCGTTGGAGAAGGGCAGGAGGGCCGCGTTAGCCAAGGATTGACGCGGGCGGGGCATCCATGATCATGTCCGTGCGCACTTCTTGATGGGACGAATGATGAGCGACGCCTGGCTGTATGACGAGCATCCTGCGATGTTTCGCGCGCATCCGTTCCTGTTCATCCTGCTGCTGATTTCGGTTGTCGGGCTGCTGGCGATCGGGGTTTGGTGGCTGCGGGTGAAGGGGGAGCGGTTGGCGTTGTCCGACCGGGAGGTGCTGATGGAGCGCGGGCTGCTGGCCAAGCAGCGGACGGAGATCGCGCTATCGAGCATTCGCAGCGTGCGCATCACCCAGACATTCGGCCAGCGCATCTTCGATGTCGGCAATGTCGAGCTGTTCAGCGCGGGCGATATGGCGGAAATCGCGATCAAGTCGATGCCGCGACCGGGGCGCATCCGGAACATCGCGGCGTCGCGTAATCTGGATTTGCTGCCACAGCGTTGACGGGCGCTCGCGCCCCCTTGACCTGACGCCAATTTATTTCGACCATATGTCCTGACTGAAGGGACAGTGAAAAGCCTGTATCCGGGGAAGGATGCCGCTGGGTAACGCTGCTTCGCAATGGCGCGGGGCGCGGTTGCAAAGGGTGTCCTTCATGGCCTTGCCGGTGATGCTTTCGCTGCCTGAATTAACTGAGCCGCAGCGTGAGGCCGTTCGTGAGGCCTGCGGCTTCGCCTGCGTCCGATGTGGCGTGACCATCTATCGCTATCTTCGCCTGCCCGATTCGCCCCAAGCGACATTGCTCTGCCCGACTTGCCACGCGCTGGTGGAGGAGGGGCGGCTGACCACGGCGCAGGTGCAGGGATTTCATACCAATCCGGTGGTCCGCCAGCGGCACTTCGCTCGGGACCGCATGCCATTTTCTTCGGAGTTGCCGACTTTGATCGTCGGGGGCTCGCGGCCGCTGCGCGATACGCCGATTCCGCTGGTGCTGGATGGGGAGCCGATCCTGATGTTCGCGCCGCCGCGCCGCAGCCGGGGCGCGACGCGGATCAGCCTGCGGCTCGGCGATCCGCACGGCAACCCGGTGCAGGTGATCCAGGGCAATGAATGGCTGGCCGCCAATGGTAGCTGGCGGTTTCTGCTGCGGGGTGATCGCTACAGCGTCATGGCGGCGCGCGGCGAGGGGTTAGCCATTTTGCGGATCGTGGCGCGTAACCGGATCGCGGTGGAACATTTGCGCACGACGATCCGGGGGCGGCGATTGGAGGTGACGCCGGATTGGCTGGAGATCGACGGTAAGCGCCATGTGAACCGGATCGGTAGCGGCGCGCTTGTAGGACTGGAATGTTGAGGTGATGCGTAAAAAACGGCGGATTTCCGTCGAAGTTCACAGTGTATGCGCGCGCGTGGCCGGGCGCGCGTGCGCGAGGGGGTGATGTGGGACGTTTCAAAGAGAGGGGCGGGGATAGGGTTGTTGTGGGGGAATAGGACAGGGTGAATTTTGGGCTGGTGTTGGGAATAGGATGGTTTTTTAGGGGGGTGTGGCATTTGGGTGACGGTCGGTCGCAGATAGTTATCCCCCTCCCGCAGGCGGGAGGGCTAGGGGCGGGCGCGAGCGTAGCGAGTTTCTTTTATAAGACCGGCGTTGCGCTGGCCCACCCCCCGACCCCCTCCCGCTTGCGGGAGGGGGAGCAGGAGTGCGCTAACCGCACCTTGCGGAGGTGATTACCATCTTCTCGTCGTAGCTGACCGTGAGGCGATCGGGGCGGAAGTCCATGGTCATGGCCATGCCGGGGGCGCCCCAGCGTAGGGTGCGGGCGCCGGATGCTTCCAGCAGTTGCGTTCCCAAGTCGGCGCTTGCGGTTTGGCCGACGAAGCGGTCGAGGCCGTCGTTGCGGCAAGGCCCCTCGGCTGTAGTCGGCGTGGCGGGACCTTGGTCGCCAGTGGTGGCGCAGGCCGCCAACAGGAAGGGGATCATCAGTGCCGCTGCCCGCATCATTCGCTCCTATTCCGTGCGTGTCATCTTGAGGCGGCCGCCCTTGACCGCAAAGGCCAGGCGTCCTTCGACAAGGTCAACGGCATCGCGGCCGAATTGTTCATAGCGCCAGCCTTCCAGGATCGACAGGTCATCGCGGACACCTGCGGCCAGCGCGTCCAGATCGTCGCTGCGGGCCAAGAGGCGGGCGGCAACGTTGATGTCGCGTGAGCGGATCTTGAGGAGCAGCTTCAGCAAATCCGCGACCAGCGCGCCGTCCTTGCCGAGGCCCGGACGCTTTGGATCGCGTTCGGGCATCTCATCCTTGTCGAGCGGGGTGTGGCTGCCGAGCGCCGCCATCAGGCGGGCGCCGATGTCGTTGGTTTTCCAGGTGGCGGACAGGCCGCGCACCTTGCCAAGGTCTTCCTGAGACCGGGGTGGATGGCTGGCGATGTCGGCCAGCGTCTCATCCTTGACGATGCGGCCACGGGGAAGATTCTTGTCCTGCGCCTCGATCTCGCGCCACGCGGCGAGCGCCTTGAGGCGGCCGAGGACGTCGGCCTTGCGGCTGGCGATGCGGACGCGCTTCCAGGCGTCCTGCGGTTCGTTCACATAGTTGGAAGGGTCGCAGACGCGCTCCATTTCCTGATCGAGCCAGTCGCCCCGTCCGGTCTTGCGTAACTCCTCCAGCATCATCGGGAAAATCTGGATCAGATAGGTGACGTCGCCGATCGCATAGTCGATCTGCCGCTTGTCGAGCGGGCGGCGGCCCCAGTCGGTGAAACGCGCGCCCTTGTCGAGTTGCACGCCGAGCCACGCATCGACGAGGTTGCCGTAACCGATCTGTTCCCCAAGGCCCAATGCCATGGCGGCGATCTGCGTGTCGAACATCGGATGCGGGGTCCGGCCGGTGAGGTTGTAGATGATCTCCAGATCCTGCCCGCCGGCATGAAAGACCTTCAGCACATCCTCATTGTCGACCATCAGGTCGAGCAGGGGGCTAAGGTCGAGGCCCGGCGCCTTGGGGTCGATCGCGGCGGCTTCCTTGCTGTCGGCCACCTGGACGAGGCAGAGGTCAGGCCAATAGCTGTTTTCGCGCATGAACTCCGTATCGACCGCGATGTAGGGTGATTTGGCGATACGGGCGCAGAATTGGGCGAGAGTCTTGCTGTCGGTGATCAGCGGATGGATTTGCATATGGTCTTCGATCTTATTATGGGCTGGCCCGTCGCTCACGGGCTCGTCAATGCTTGACAAGACCGCCCATAGCGGGGCTGCGGCACTTTGTCATTTCCGTAAAACGAAGCTGAAAGATACAATCGCCATGCACGCCTATCGCACTCATACTTGCGGCGCCCTGACTTCTGCCGAAGTTGGCAATGAAGTGCGCGTGTCCGGATGGGTGCATCGCAAGCGCGATCATGGCGACCTGGTCTTCATCGACCTGCGCGATCATTATGGCATGGTGCAGATCGTCACCGAGGTCGACGGTCCCGTCTTCAAGGTGATCGAATCGCTGCGCGCCGAAAGCGTGGTGACGGTGACCGGCAAGGTGGTGGCGCGCGCGCCCGAGGCCGTGAACCCCAACCTGCCGACGGGCGAGATCGAAATCCGGGCGCTGGACGCGGTTCTGCTGTCGGCTGCCGCCGATCTGCCGCTTCCCGTGGCGGGCGAGCAGGAATATCCCGAGGATATCCGCCTGCGCTACCGCTTCCTCGACCTGCGGCGCGAGACGCTGCATGCGAACATCGTCAAGCGGACCAAGGTCATCTCCGACATGCGCCGCCGCATGGAAGGGGCAGGCTTCACCGAATATTCGACGCCGATCCTGACCGCGAGCAGCCCGGAAGGCGCGCGCGACTTTCTGGTGCCGAGCCGTATCCATCCGGGGAAATTCTACGCCCTTCCGCAGGCACCGCAGCAATATAAGCAGTTGCTGATGGTCGCCGGTTTCGACCGTTATTTCCAGATTGCGCCTTGCTTCCGCGACGAGGACCCGCGTGCCGACCGCCTGCCGGGTGAGTTCTACCAGCTTGATCTGGAGATGAGCTTCGTCACGCAGGAGGATGTGTGGAACACGATGGAGCCGGTGATCGCGCAGGTGTTCGAGCAGTTCGCCGAGGGCAAGCCGGTGACGCCTGCGGGCAGCTTTCCGCGCATCGCCTATGATGAGGCGATCCTGAAATATGGTTCGGACAAGCCGGACCTGCGCAACCCGATCCTGATTCAGGATGTGACCGAGCATTTCCATGGGTCGGGCTTCGGCATCTTTGCGTCGCTGGTCGAGAGTGGCAGCGTCATTCGTGCGATACCGGCTCCCGGCGCTGGTGCGGGCAGCCGTAAATTCTTCGACGACATGAACAATTGGGCGCGGGGCGAGGGCTATTCCGGCCTTGGCTATATCAACATCAAGGATGGCGTGCCGGGTGGCCCCATTGCCAAGAACCATGGCGAGGAGCGGACGGCAAAGCTGATCGAGGCGCTGGGCCTTGGCCCCAATGACGGCGTGTTCTTTGCGGCGGGCAAGGAATCGCAGGCTGCGAAGCTCGCAGGTCTGGCGCGCATCCGCGTTGGTGAGCAGCTCGACCTGATCGACAAGGATCGGTTCGACCTCTGCTGGATCGTGGATTTCCCCTTCTACGAATATGATGAGGAATCGAAGTCGGTCGATTTCGCGCACAACCCCTTCTCCATGCCGCAGGGCGGGATGGACGCGCTGGAGCATCAGGACCCGCTGACGATCAAGGCGTTCCAGTATGACATGGTCTGCAACGGCTATGAGATTGCTTCGGGGTCGATTCGTAACCAATCGCCCGAGCTGATGGTGAAGGCGTTTGAGAAGGTGGGCCTCAGCCAACAGGATGTGGAGGAGCGTTTCGGCGGCCTCTATCGCGCGTTCCAATATGGCGCGCCGCCGCATGGTGGTATGGCGGCGGGCGTTGATCGCATCGTAATGCTGCTGTGTGGCGCTCAGAATTTGCGTGAGGTGACGCTGTTCCCGATGAACCAGCGCGCCGAAGACCTGCTGATGGGCGCGCCGAGCGCGGCTGAGTTCAAGCAGCTGCGTGAACTGCATGTCCGGGTGGTGGAGCCGCAGGCGAAGGCTTGATCACCCTACCGTCATCCCAGCGAAAGCTGGGATCTTGGTCGAGATCGCGCTGCGCCTCCTGAGATCCCAGCTTTCGCTGGGATGACGGGGCAGGGGCGGGGCAGATTTGACTTTTCGTCGCTCCAGGCGTTGCTTTCCTGATCTGAACAGGAAGGATGACGCGCATGGCGATTGACCTTGCCGACTATGAGAAGGGCAAGCCTCTCAAGGGCGACTATGAGGCGGAGCTGGAAAAGCTGCAGGAGCGGCTGGCGAAGATTCAGGTTGCCCATGTGATCCATGACCGGCGGTCGGTCATCCTGTTCGAAGGCTGGGACGCGGCGGGCAAGGGCGGCATCATCAAGCGGATGACCGCGCAATGGGACCCGCGCTATTATCGGGTCTGGCCGATAGCCGCTCCGACGGCGGAAGAGTGCGATCATCATTTCCTCTGGCGCTTCTGGACGCGGCTGCCCGCAGGCCGCAACATCGCGGTGTTCGACCGCAGCTGGTACGGGCGCGTGCTGGTCGAGCGAGTGGAAGGGCTCTGCTCCAAGGGCGAATGGAAGCGCGCCTATGACGAGATCAACGCCTTCGAAAAGCAGCAGGCGGACGCGGGGACGAACATCATCAAGCTGTTCGTCCATATTACCCAGGAAACGCAGGACAAGCAGCTGGCGCAGCGGCTCGACACGCCGTGGAAGCGGTGGAAGACCGGCAAGGAAGATTATCGCAACCGGGCGCGGCGCGACGATTATCTCGACGCGATGCACGACATGTTCAAGAAGACGGAAAGCAAATATGCGCCATGGCAGGTGATCGACAATAATCACCGTGCGGCCGGGCGGATCGCCGCGCTGAAATATGTCGCCAAGTCCTTGGAAAAGCTGGTGCCGATGGATTTTCCTGAGGCCGACCCGGAGGTGGTCAAGCTCGCCAAGGAAGCATTCAACTATCAACTGCCGTAAAAAACCAAAACAAAACAGTGTGTTGTCATAAATATGTCATCAAAACCTAACCGCTCATTTACCATTCGGGCGCTACCAGCGGCGCATGTACGCGCCCATGATGCTCGATCCTTCGCCGTCGCTGCCTCGCTGGCAGGGCCTGCCCTTCGTCTCCACCAGTCCGGCAATCCGGATCGGACGGCCGTTGAGCGAAGCGGTGGAGCATTTTCAGCAAAACCCTTCGCTGCGGCTGCTGCCCGTGCTGGACGAAGCGGATCGGCCCAAGGGCGCGATCTACGAGCGGAACATGCGGCGGATATTGTTCAATCCGTTCGGTCATGCGCTGCTGCGTAACCCCAGCTTTGGTGGGCGGCTTGATGACCATATCCGGCCCTGTGCCTCGGTTGAGCGGAGCGCCACGATCGAGATGCTGATCGACCTCTACGCAGCGCAGGGGCAGAAATGCGAAGGGCTGATCGTCATAGAAGGCGGCCGTTATGCCGGGATGGTCGGCGGTCAGTTGCTGCTGAAGCTGGCAGCGGAGCGGGATGCGCGCGTCGCGATTGCGCGGGCGGAGCGGCTGGAGCGCGTGACGCGGGAGAGCGGCGGCTTTCGCGACGATATCGCGACGTTGATCGCCGATCTGGTGGGGATGGCGGACATGCTGTCCCGGCTGGCGAGCGACGCTGCGGAAAGGGCGGCCCATAACGGTCAGGCGGCAGCAGGCATGGCAGTGGCCGCCGCGCAAACCGCTGACAATCTGTCCGGCATCGCTGGATCGGCCAACGACCTTGGCCGACTGTTCCAGTCGATCGAGGATGAGGTGCGTCAGGCGGGCGCCGCGATCAAGGCGGCGGTCGAACAGACGCGGCTGGGGTCGGCCCAGACCCAACAATTGCGCGTTCAGGCAGATGGCATCGGCGAGGTGACGGCGCTGATCGACGCGGTGGCGCGGGCGACGGCGACGCTGGCCCTGAACGCGGGCATAGAGGCCGCGCGAGCCGGGGAGGCGGGGCAAGGCTTTGCCGTTGTCGCGCGCGAGGTGAAGCTGCTCGCGGGGCAGACCCGTGAAGCCGCAGCGGAAATTGCCGACCGGATAGACCATATCCGCGCGACTGTGGGTCATGTGGCGCAGGGCCATGAGCTAATGGGGGCCGCGATTGAAACAGCGGATCGGCTGTCGGCTTCCGTGTTCGACGCGGTGGCGCGTCATGGCGCCTTTAGCCGGAGCATCGCCGCCAGCATGTCCGAAGCGGGCGAGTCCAGCGATCATGTCCGGCTAAGCGCCAGTCAGATCAGCGGCAATGCCGACGCGGCGGTCGATGGCGCGCGCAACATCCGTCACGCGGCAAGCCAACTGGCGGGCGAAGCGCAGCGGCTGGATGCGCGGGCCAGTCTCTTTATCGAGGCTATTCGATTGGATTGACGGCGGCTTCAGGGAAAAATGGCTGGCGCCATGCGCAAATGCGGCTAACCTCTCCATCCAACAAGAAGGAGAGGAAAGCCATGCTCGTCATGTTCGTGGGCGCCGACCGGACCGAAACCGCCATCAATGCCGCGCAGGTCACCTTCGTATCTTCTGTTACTGACGGCACCCGCATCCGCTTTGGCGAAGGCCGCAGCGTCACCGTGGTCGAACCGATCGCGCAGGTGATGGAGGATCTCAATCAGGCGTTGCGGCCGCACGAATAGCGTCGCGCCCGGCGCTACGCCGTAACCGATGCTTTGCGTATGCCTGAGAAGCATCCTATACTGATGGCTTGATGCCAGGACTCAGGACAGCAATGAAATCCAATTTCTTCCGGGGCGCCGTTGCCCTTGGCGCGCTCGCGCTCATCCCCGCCACCACGGCCGCGCTCGCGGACGGGGAAGCGAGCAGCTACAAGGCGCTCGACGAGTTCATGGACGTCTTCCAGAAAGTCCGCAGCGACTATGTCGAAAAGGTCGATGACGAAAAGCTGATCAAGGGCGCGATCGACGGCATGCTCGCCAGCCTCGACCCGCATTCGAGCTTCCTCGACGCGCGCGATTTCCAGAATCTGCGGACCCAGACCGAAGGCAGCTATGGCGGGCTTGGCCTGTCGGTCACGCAGGAGGATGGCGCGGTCAAGGTGATCGCACCGACGCAGGATACCCCGGCTTGGCGCGCGGGGATCAAGGCAGGCGACTATATAACGCACCTTGATGGGCAGCTGATCTATGGCGGCACGCTGGATGAAGCGGTCGACAAGATGCGCGGCGCGCCGGGTACGTCGATCAAGCTGACCATCGTGCGGGCGGGCCGCGACAAGCCGATCGAAGTGACGCTGACGCGCGAGATCATTCAGCTGAAGCCGGTGAAGTGGGAAGTGAAGAACGGCGTTGGCGTGATCAACATCGTCAGCTTTTCCGCCAATACGGGCGCCGATTTGCGGCAGGCGATCCGCAGCATCGACAAGAGCCTGGGCCGTAAGCCGACCGGCTACATCCTTGACCTCCGATCCAATCCGGGTGGGTTGCTGGATGAAGCGGTGTCAGTGAGCGACGCATTTCTGGAACGCGGCGAGATCGTTTCGCAGCGCGGCCGCAACAAGGGCGATGTTGAGCGCTATTATGCCAAGCCCGGCGATGATGCGAAGGGCTTGCCGGTCATCGTGCTGGTCGATGCCGGGTCTGCCTCGGCCTCCGAGATCGTCGCGGGCGCGCTTCAGGATCAGCATCGCGCATTGGTGATGGGCGAGCGCAGCTTCGGCAAGGGCAGCGTGCAGACGATGTTGCCGCTGACCAATACGACCGCGCTCAAGCTGACGACGGCGCGCTATTACACGCCGTCCGGCCGGTCTGTGCAGGAAGGCGGTATCGAGCCCGACGTCCGGGTGCCGCAGTTGTCGGATCCCGATTACAAGAACCGGCCGAAGTTCCGCGAAAGCGACCTGCGCCGCCACCTGATCAACGAGATCAAGACGGACAATGCCGCGCTGGAAGAAGATACCAAGGAAGATCCGCGCTTCGCCATGACGGCGGAGGAGTTGAAGAAGAAGGGGATCGAGGATTTCCAGCTGGATTATGCGCTGAAAACGATCGGGCGGCTGGCGGCGAAGCCGGGTGCGGTCATCGCGCAGGCGCAGCCGGTAGAGAAGAAGGCGGCGCGGTGATTTGAGGGGTTGGTGTTGAAGCTTGACCTTCCCCTCTCCCCTTTAGGGGAGAGGGTGCCGAGCGGAGCGAAGGCGGGAGAGGGGTGTAAGCAACCCACGTTGCTCCCCTCTCCCCAGCCCTCTCCCCTGAAGGGGAGAGGGAGAAGGGCAGCGAAGGGCCGTCTTCAGCCCTCTCCTGATTGGCATCAAGCGTGACAGAGGGGTCTCGCTACTGGCGTCAATTCACTCCGGATAACCGATCTCCATTACCTCATATTCCTTCTCCCCGGCGGGCAGCATGACGCGGCGCAGATCGCCTACTGCGGCATTGCGCAGAGCGCGCGCGATGGGGGAGCTCCAGCCGATCCGGCCCGCGCTGGCGTCGGTCTCGTCATTGCCGACGATGGTGACGGTGCGGTGATTGTCGTCTTCGTCGGCTATCGTCACGGTCGCGCCGAAGAAGACGCGGGTCTTGTCGGGTTGCTGACGGGGATCGACGACTTTCGCATCCTTCATCTTCTTTGACAGGCGGCGGAGTTGGCCGTCGATCTCACGCATGCGCTTGCGGCCGTAGAGATAGTCGCCATTCTCACTGCGGTCGCCATTGCCCGCTGCCCAACTGACGATCTCCACGATGCGTGGCCGCTCCTGCCCAAGCAACTGGTCATATTCAGCGCGCAGCTTCGCGAAGCCTTCGGGGCTGATGTAATTGGGGTGAGGGGCGTTCATCCGCCTCCTTTAGCGCCTTTTCTCCCGCCATAACACATCCGGCCGGAGGCCAGAAAACCTCCGCGTCTCGGAGGGACCCAAAACTCTGCGTCCTCTGCCCCTCTGCGCGAACAAGAGAAAAGGCAAGCAGCCACAGCTTCAGTCTGATGACTGCGCGCCATCTACCCGCTGCTGGTTATGATTATGCGCGCAGAGGCGCAGAGGCGCAGAGGACGCGGAAGGGTTGTGCGTTTTTTTGGTTCACGCGGAGACGCGGAGGCGCGGAGGTGATTTTGGCCTTCGGCCCTTTTCCGCGCCTCTGCTGAGGTCAGCCTGGGGTTTGCTTGCCCAGATATTTGGAGAGTGGGGTATTGGAACCCCGGAAGCGGGCGCGTTCGGGATTCATCGCTTCATAGACGACCGCATTTTCCAGCACACGCTGTACATAATTGCGTGTTTCGAAAATCGGGATTTGCTCGATCCAGCGCAGCATGTCGGCGCCCGGCAGGCGCGGGTCGCCATTGGCGGAGATCCAGCGGTTCACATTGCCGGGACCGGCATTATAGGCCGCGACCGCCAGCGGATAGCTGCCGCCATAATAGTTGAGCATGCGCTGGAAATAGGATGAGCCGAGCATGATGTTGTAGCTTGGATCGTTGAGCGAACCGGGGTCATAGCCGAGGCCAAGTTTGCCCGCCTGTTCCCGCGCGGTGCCCGGCATCAGCTGCATCAGGCCGCGCGCACCCGCGTGGCTGACGATCTGGCGGTCGAACTGGCTTTCCTGCCGCGCGATGGCATGCACCATCGTCCAGTTGGATTGGGCCGTAGGCGGCACGGGCACGCGGGGGAAGGCGCTTTCGCCATAGCCGGTAAGGCCGCTCGACACGGCGCGGCGGCCGACCATCACGCCCATGTCGGGCCTGCCGATGCTCTTGGCGAGTTCGGCGGCGAGATAATGGTCGCTGTCGCTGTCGGCATTATTGGCGATAGCTCGGGCGAATTTGCTCTGATCCTCCCAATAGCCCATCTGTCCCAGCGCCTTCACGGCGCGGACGACCGAACGATTGGCGAAGGCGGAGCGATCGGCGGCGGAAATTTCCACGGCCCGTTCCACGAGGGCAGGTGCGGGCACCGGCTTTCCGACGCGTTCCAGGGCAAGTTGGCCATAGAATTGATCCGGGAACACCGAAGCCTGGGCGAAATAGCTGGTCGCGGTGGCCGTATCACCGGCTGCCAGTGCTGCGCGACCTGCCCAATAATAGCCCTTCGACTGGGTCTGGGGAGACTTAGCGGCTGTCGCATAGCGGCGGAACATCGCCGCAGCGTCCGCTGGTCGGTTCAGATTATAGAAGGCGGTCGATCCCGCCAGCCAGGCGAGGCTGGTATAGTCGTCACGCTCGCCAATCGGGCGGCTGGAAACGTCGGTGCCGGGCGCATAGGCGTCGTCGAGCTTGCTGGCGATGCCATAGGCGAAGCTCCACTGGCTGTCGTTGGCGGCGGCGCGCGCCTGGCCAAGCAATGTCTCATACCATTTTTCGGCATTGCCCGGGCGGAAGGTCAGCTGGGGACGGTTGGCAAGATATTGCCGCGCGGCGACCCAATTGCCCGTGTTCATCAGCCAGGTCGCCTTGTCCGCGACGAAGCCTGCGTCGGATATGCCAACCGGCTCGGCGACCTGCATCCGGGAGGCGGCGTCCGGCGCCTTCTGGCGGAAGGCGATACGCGCTTCGTAGACCGGCCGTCGCGTGGGCGTCACATAAGCGAGCATCCGTTGCGCGCCGGCGATGTCGCCGCCCCATAGCAGCACGTCGGCGCGCTGATCATGGTCCGCACTGGTCCAGCTGGATCCGAACAGCGAAAGAAGCCGAGCCTCGTCATCCGGCGAAAGCGTGCCGCCGACCCAGGCGCTGCGTGCGGCAATGCGCGCTTCGGGCATGCGGCCCATCTGCATCAGCGCCAGCGCATTGCGTGCATGGCCGGTGGCGGTGCGCGCGGGGAAGCGGGCGAAGAAGGCCGTAACCTGACGCGGATCATAGCTGTTGGGATTGATGCCGGTTTCCGCCAGCCGCCGCATCCGGTCCTCCCCCGGCCAACCGGGATTGGCGAGGATGAAGCTGGCATAGGTCGAAAAGCCCAGGCCATCGCTCTGCTGCAACGCGCGCCATTGGCTGATCGTCGCGGAGATGGATGGATCGGACGCGACGCCGATTCGGCCGCTGACCTGATTCCAGGGCGATGGCTGAGGCGATGCCTGAGTCGAGGCGGGCAGTTGCTGGACCACCGCGCCAGCCGGATAGGGCGACGCAACAGGGGCTTCGGTCTGGGCGCTGGCGCCGGCGGTAAAAAGAAGAAGAGCGATCAAGGGCATGCGGACCAATGTTGTTTCGGGGCGGCGAGCTGACAGCCTACTGGACATCATCGCAATTCCATCCTTATCAGGCCCTGAATGACACGCTATAGCGCGCCGTTGCCTACACTCGACAGTGTGCCCCGGAATGCCGGTGAATTGAAGGAGTTTGTTGATGTTTTCCGGGTCGATTCCGGCGCTGGTCACTCCATTTCGCGACGGGAGCGTGGATGAGGCCGCGTTTCGCGCCCTAGTGGACTGGCAGATCGAGGAAGGAAGCAGCGCTTTGGTGCCATGCGGCACCACCGGCGAAAGCGCCACCATGACGGTGGAAGAGCATAACCGCGTCGTCGCGATCTGTGTCGATCAGGCGGCGGGCCGGGTGCCGGTGATTGCGGGCTGCGGGTCCAACGACACGCGAATCGCTCTGGAGCATATGTTCGCGGCGCAGGCTTCTGGCGCGGACGCGGCGCTGGTGGTCGCGCCTTATTATAACAAGCCCAATCAGGAAGGCGTTTATCAGCATTTCGCCTATCTGGCGGAGCGCTGTCAGCTGCCGATCGTCCTTTACAATGTACCGAGCCGCACGATCACCGATATTGGCGTGCCGGTCATCCATCGCCTGACCGAAGAATATCAGACGATCGTGGGCATAAAGGACGCCACCGGGAATCTGGGGCGGGTCACCGCGCAGCGGCTCGCCTGCCGGGATGATTTCTGCCAGCTGTCCGGCAATGATGAAACCGCGCTGGGATTTAACGCCATGGGGGGCAGGGGCTGCATCTCCGTCACGGCCAATGTCGCGCCGCAACTGTGCGCGCAATTCCAGGCGGCTTGTGCGTCGGGTGACTGGGCTGGTGCATTGGCGTTACAGGACCGGCTCTACCCGCTGCATGACGCATTGTTCAGCGATTCTTCACCTGGACCGGTTAAGTATGCGCTCAGCCGTGTGCGGTCCGACATGCCCGGTGAATTGCGGCTGCCGATCACCTGGCCGTCGGAATCCAGCCGCGCCGCTGTGGATCGGGCATTGGAAATTGCGGGTCTCGTCTAAATGGGCTGCGGCCTTATATGGTGAAGTGAGTTAGTTAAGAGTCCCATGGCCCGCCCCCGTCCCGAACTGTTCGACAAGAAGAAGATCGTCGCCGAGAACCGGCGCGCGCGTTTTGAATATTTCCTTGAGGATGTGTTCGAAGCGGGCATCGCGCTGCAAGGCACGGAGGTGAAATCGCTTCGTTTCGGCGAGGGGAACATTGCCGAGAGCTATGCCGAGGTGAAGGGCGATCAGGTGTGGCTGGTCAATAGCAACATCCCCGAATTCAGCCACGGAAACCGCTATAATCATGAGCCCAAGCGGCCCCGCAAGCTGTTGCTGCACGAGCGGGAGATCGCGCGCATGCACGGCGCGGTCGAGCGCAAGGGCATGACGCTCGTCCCCTTGAGCGTCTATTTCAACAGCCGTGGCAAAGCGAAAGTTGAACTGGCGCTGGCCAAGGGCAAGAAGACGCACGACAAGCGCGAGACGATCAAGGAACGCGACTGGAAGCGCGATCAGCAGCGTATCATGAAGGACCATCGCTGATGGGGCCGAGAGCGAGCATGGGCCGCCTGTCGCGGTGGTGGCATGCCAATGCCCCGACCCGTGAATCGCTGGAGGACAATCGCTTCATTGCCCCCGTGGCGCACCGCGTGCTGGAGCCATCGCTGTGGCGCTTTACCCGTCGTTCCGTGCCGCGTGGAGTCGCGTTGGGGCTGCTGGTCGGGATATTTCTGTTGATCCCCGGTGTGCAGATTGCCGGGGCGGCGATGCTGGCGCTGCCGTTCCGGGCCAATATTCCGCTGGCGGCGGCGATGACGTTTCTTTCCAATCCGGCGACGACACCGCTGTTCCTGATGGCGTCCGTCTATGTGGGCAACTGGTTCCTGGGCCGCAGCGCGGATGCATCGGGTTTCATGGCGCTGGTGGATAAGCACGCATCGATCCGCGAATGGTGCGGCTGGCTCTTTTCCGAAGCGGCGCCCGCCATGCTGTTCGGGCTGGCGCTGATTTCGGTTGCGTTCGCCGTGGTCGGCTACTTCATTGCCGACTGGATCTGGCGCCATCGGATGGGCCGGAAATGGCATGCGCGCAAATTGAGGATTGGCAAGGCACCCGAAAGCAGCGCATTGGAAGAAGTCGCCCGCGTCTGACGTCGGCGAATAGTCCAGGCGTTTTCAGGGGGAAGGCCGGCCGATGGCCTCGCGCGTCAAAAGGGATGAGGAAGCGTGGACGGGCGAGCGCCCTTCCCGGCTGTCCCTGCCGCTGCTGATACTGGCGGCGCTGCTTTCGGCGGTTCTCGTCATCTATGCGACCGGCAACCCGGCTATGGCCACGGGGTTCGGCGCAATGATCCTTGCCATTGCCGCGCTGCTCAGCTGGTATCGGCGTATTTTCCCGGAAGAGGCGGCAGACGGCGAGGCGGTGCCGGATTGGACGGTAGCGCGCGCCGCAGCGGATGCGTCCAACATGGCCATCGCGGTGACCGACCGGGCAGGGCGGCTCGTTTGCGCCAGCGACCTGTTCGGCGAATGGTTTCCCGGATTTCCGACGCCCCCCAATCTCACGGCTGAGCCTAGCTTAACGGAAAGCCTGAGCACTGCCGCCCGCGCGGCCTGGCGCGATGGTGAGGCGCGGGTCGAAGGCGTGGCGCAGGGCGCTCTCCGGCTGGACGTCGATCTGTGCCGCACGGGCCGGTCGGAAGATTATCTGCTGTGGCGCTTTACTCCGGTTCGCCAGCCAAACGCGCTGGATGATGTGCACCGCCTGCTGACCGGGGACGCGGGGCGGCAGATGGGCGAGGCCGGGATCATGGCAGTCATGATCGGGGGTGAAGGGCGCATCCGCGCGGCGAACGGGGCTTTCCTGCTGCGTGCTGCTGGCCGGATCGACGCCAACATCACCGGCCGTGACTTTGCCGCCCATATGCGCGTCGATGACAAGGGGCGGCTATTTCTGGCGCGTGAGGAGTCGGGCGGGCTGCCGCTACGGTTGTTGCAGGTGCCCTTGCGTCGGACGGCTCAGCCTGCTGGTAGTCAAGTGGGCCAGGATGGTCCGATGCTCCTGCTGCTGATCGATGAGCCAGCGGGTAGCGCGGGCGGCACATCGGCGCTTTCCTATATCGAAACGCTGCTGTCCCTGCTGCCTTTCGGTCTTGCCATGGCGGATCGCGATGGTCGCGTCCTGTTTCTCAACAATGCCTTCTCCCGCGCGGCGGGGCTCAAGCGTAGCGAACGACCGAGTTATCCCGGCGATCTGGTCGTGCGGGAAGATCAGGCAGCAGTCGCAGACGCCGTGCGCCGCTTTGCGGTGGGGCCGCAAATGTCGGGCGATATCGCCATCAGGTTGCGCAACGAGCCGGAGGAGCCGACGGCGCTCAGTCTGGCGGGCGTCCGGGGCCTGGGCGAGGCAGCCGTGCTGCTCAGCCTCAAGGACAATAGCGAGGAAAGCAAGCTCAAGCGGCAGGTGGCGCAGGCGACGAAGATGCAAGCGATCGGCCAGTTGGCTGGTGGCGTCGCGCATGACTTCAACAATATCCTGACCGCGATCATCGGCCATTGCGACCTGATGCTGATGCGCCATACGCCGGGCGACAGCGACTATGACGATATTCAGCAGATCAAGTCGAACAGCAATCGCGCGGCTGGGCTGACGCGCCAGCTGCTCGCCTTTTCGCGGCAGCAGACATTGCGTCCGCAGGTGCTGCAATTGCCGGACATCGTTGCCGACGTTTCCAACCTGCTGAAGCGTCTGCTGGGTGAGAGCGTGAAGCTGGAGGTCAGCCATGGCCGCAACCTGGGCGCGGTGCGCGCGGACCCGGGGCAGCTGGAGCAGGTGATCGTGAACCTGGCGGTCAATGCGCGCGACGCGATGCCGGAAGGCGGCATCCTCAATATCCAGACCTATGCGGTTCCGGCTGGCAAGGTGCGCGAGATGCGGCAGGAGATATTGCCCGCCGCCGATTATACCGCGCTGCGGGTTTCCGACACCGGCCTTGGCATCCCGCCCGACATTCTTTCCAAGATCTTCGAGCCCTTCTTTACGACCAAGGAATTGGGCAAGGGCACGGGGCTTGGCCTCTCCACCGTCTATGGCATCGTCAAGCAGTCGGGCGGCTATATCTTCGCCGAGTCCGAACTGGGCCGGGGGGCGAGTTTCGTCATCTACCTGCCCGTCTATCAGGGCGCGGACATGGAGCAGGCGATTCCCGCCAAGCTGCCGCTCAAGCGCAGCGAGACATGGGGCACGGGCACGGTGCTGGTGGTCGAGGACGAGGATATGGTCCGCGCCGTTGCCGAACGCGCCCTTTCGCGCCAGGGCTACAAGGTGCTGACCGCCAATGATGGCGAGCAGGGGCTGGAGGTGCTGGCGAGCGGTGAGAAGATCGACCTGCTGATCTCCGACGTGGTCATGCCCAATATGGATGGCCCGTCCATGGTCGCGCGGGCACGGGATACGCATCCCGACCTGCCGGTGCTGTTCATGTCCGGCTATGCCGAGGAGCAGCTGCGCAAGTCGATCGACCTTGCCAATGTCGCCTTCCTACCCAAACCATTTTCCGTCAGCCAGCTCGCGGAGGCGGCGCGGGACGCCTTGGCAATGGGTACAGCGGTGGAATGAACTTCTTGAACGATCAAGCGTTTATGCTGGTCCGCGCGCCGATGATAAGATAGCGAGCGCAACGAAATAGGGGACGCACATGTCGGACGGCAAGACCATCCTGGTGGTCGAGGATGAAGCGATGATCGGCATGATGCTGGAAGATTATCTCGAAACATTGGGATATCGCCTGCATGCCATTGCCGTTTCGGTGGATGAGGCGTGCGACCATGCGCGCAAGGGCGGCTTCGACGCCGCGTTGGTGGACTGCAATCTGCAGGGTGAGAAAAGCTGGCCGGTCGCGGACCTGCTGGCGCAAAGCGGCATCCCCTTTATTTTCGCGACAGGCGGCATGGCTGATGATGTGCCGTCAGGGCATTCGGATCGGCCGACTTTGGCAAAACCTTATACGATTGGCGCCGTTGAGCGGGCGCTGACGAAGGTTCTTTCCGCCTAAATAGGAAATTTCCGTTCCCCTCTTGTTCTTTTGGAACAAAGGGGATACATGGTGGCCAAGGCGCCACTTAATCGGCGCTTCCGCTTGACAGGGGATAGGCCGATGACAGCAATGCTCTCACTCATCGATTCCAAGAAGACAGGGACAATGGACAGACAGAAAGCATTGGAAGCGGCCCTTTCCCAGATTGACCGCGCCTTCGGTAAAGGTTCGGCCATGAAGCTGGGCAGCCGCGAGAAGATCGAGATTGAGGCGATCTCGACGGGATCGCTGGGGCTCGACATCGCGCTGGGTATCGGCGGCCTGCCGCGCGGCCGCATCATCGAAATCTATGGCCCTGAAAGCTCGGGCAAGACCACGCTGGCGTTGCATGCCATTGCAGAGGCGCAGAAGACCGGCGGTATCGCGGCCTTTGTCGACGCGGAACATGCGCTTGATCCGGCCTATGCCAAGAAGCTGGGCGTCGACATCGACGAACTCATCGTGTCGCAGCCGGATACCGGCGAACAGGCGCTGGAGATTGTCGATACGCTGGTGCGGTCGAACGCCATCGACGTGTTGGTGGTGGACTCGGTCGCCGCGCTGGTGCCGCGCGCTGAAATCGAAGGCGAAATGGGCGATAGCCATGTTGGCCTTCAGGCGCGCCTGATGAGCCAGGCTCTGCGCAAGCTTACGGGCTCGATCTCGCGCTCCAAGTGTCTGGTGATCTTCATCAACCAGGTCCGCATGAAGATTGGCGTCATGTACGGCAATCCGGAAACGACGACGGGCGGCAACGCGCTCAAATTCTATGCTTCGGTTCGCCTCGACATTCGCCGCACCGGCCAGATCAAGGATCGTGACGATATCGTCGGCAACGCGACCCGCGTGAAGGTGGTGAAGAACAAGGTGGCCCCGCCCTTCAAGCAGGTCGAATTCGACATCATGTATGGCGAGGGGATTTCGAAGATCGGCGAGATACTCGACCTTGGCGTCAAGGCTGGCGTGGTCGAAAAATCGGGCGCCTGGTTCTCCTACGACTCCGTTCGCATCGGCCAGGGTCGTGAAAATGCCAAGACCTTCCTCAAGGAAAATCCCGAAATGGCGGAGCGCCTGGAAAAGGTGATCCGGGGCAAGACCGAAGAGGTCGCCGAAGGAATGATGACCGGACCCGAAGCGGAGGATGATGGCGAATAAGCACGGCTAACGCCTGCGGCCGGATCAGCCGCAGGACAGCCGCGCGGCTCTGCCCGCCTTTCGTTTCACGCACTGAAAAGGTCCGCCCGTGCATTTTCGCCGGGCGGGCCTTTTACCGTTATAAAGCGCGACTGGGCGTGGCTTGCTCAACAGGGCCAGAGCGCGCTGCGTTAAATCGGACGCAAGACGCGCGCTCTAGTTATTTGTTGCCGCATCGTTTGTTGCGCAAAACCGGTTCCCACTTTTGCGCACGATGCTCTAAATGAACATTGATCAGCGGCTGGGGCTCACCATTCCTGTCGGTTTGAGGTCAGAGGGCGGATTTTTGGCGTTGCTCCGCTGGCGCCTTTTGCTCTGCTCGACGGCGAGCTTTTTCTTGAGCCGTACGCCCTGAAGACCCCAGTCTCCGAAATGTACGGCAGCCAGGAATATGAGGAGGCCGTTCATGAACAAGGCGATGGTGAGGGGCAGCGCGAGAAAGACGTCGAGTATTCGTTCGGTGGGTGTTTCCACAGGCCCCACCCGGTCGATCCCGAACAAGGCGAGGCCATCTTCCAGCGAGTGACCATCCCATTCCCGCCGGAAAAGCCATTCGCCTACTTCTATCGCCAGAATGGTCGGGGCGACGAGCATGGCGGCGAGGCCGATTATCACCATCGCCTCGCTCAAGAGCTGTACACCAAGAGAGGGAAGGCGGCGCTTGGTTACAGGATCATGCACCTGTCTTTCGGGCGCCGCGGATTGCGATATCCCTATCGGTTTCACGGCGGATGACGAAGGCGGGTCTGAAAAGCCGTATCGATCCAGCTTGGCCAACATCCGGCGGTTCAACTGAGACTTACAGCTATCCTCGATGAATTTTTGTTGCTCGATCGTCAGTTCCTGCCGGAAACTGTCGGATTGCCCCTTTCTGATCCGCAGGGCATCTGAATCCGATCTGTCATATTCATGGCCGGGAATGCCCTGGGCGAGTTCCAGTGCCTTGAGCTTTTCGAAGGATGAGTTTTCCACCGCATATCCAAGAGCATGGGTGTGGACTGGCTCATCCAGGAAATTGAGCATCTTTTCAACTTCTGCCTCCGTTTGAAGCAGTAGATCCTCATAATATATGACGTGATGATCATGCCGTTCGAGGCCATTGGCCCAGCTGTTCATATATTTGATATAGTGAGGCAGGCCTCTATTCTCATCCATGAGAAAATCGTCAACGCTGCCTTGAAACGACATCTTGTGCCGGGTCACATGGTGATAGTCGGAAATGAGTACGGCTCGCGGATCGCGGATGAGGAATATGATGGGAAGCCGACCGGGGAGGGTTGGTTTGAAGCGCAGATGGGTGGAAGGGATGAGGGGGAAAGAAGCCTCTTCCGACCTGCGGACAAAGGCCGGTATGCCGCGCACCGGATCCAAGTCGAAATTGGGAGCAAAGGTGAACATGCTCTGGGTCGTAATGGGCGGATATGCACGCGACGCGAGGAAATATTGGGCCAGGATAAACCTGAGCCAGGTCCTGCCTGACTTCGGGTAGGAGGCAAGGAGCGCAGTCGCAGCGCTGGAAACAAGACGCAGGCTGCGAGCCGAAGCGATACGGCGCGCCAGAATGAAGGGCGCATGAGCCAGCGAAGCGATGTGGGACGTGTCCATCAACACAGACTAGCTTGGCAGAAAGCCGGGTGTGAAACTTTTCCGGATGATGGCCAATGTGTGTAAGAAGCTGAAACCATCCTCCCTTTTTTCTGATGGCAGCCAAGTTGATTGACAGGGGATGCGCTATCGCTGAAAAGAACATATAGAGAACATGCTATGGTGGATTCGGTGAACAGGCTTGCAGCCCTCAGGCGGCACATTGCATCACTGGAAGGGTTTCCGGCCGTCAAAGCAGATGCGCGTATCACGACCGGACATGCGGCTTTTGATCAGGCATTGCAGGGTGGCCTTGCCAGGGGTCGGGTACATGAATTTTTCGGGAATGCTGAAGATGAGGGGGCCACCGCCGGTCTTTCCCTGATCCTTGCCCATCTTGCAGCGCGTGAGGCCCCTTTGTTCTGGCTGCGCCTTCCAAATGGAACGGCGGGACAACCTTATGGCCCGGGGCTCGCCGCGCTTGGAATAGATCCAGCCCATTTGCTGATCGGTGTCATGAAGGATGAGGCGCTGCTGCTGCGCGCGGCGGTCGATGCGTTGCGGTGTCCGGCGCTGGGCGCGCTGGTCATCGAACTGCGCGGGCGCGCGCCGCTGCTGGACCTGACTGCCAGCCGCCGTCTGGCGCTGGCGGCGGAGACGTCGGGGGTTACGGCTTTCGTGCTGCGGATCGGCGGTGATCCGGTGCCGAGCGCGGCGGAGACGCGGTGGCGGGTGGAGGCTGCGCCATCCGTGCCGTTGCCGGGCAATGCGCCGGGCATGAGCGCTTTTTCGCTCCACCTGTTGCGCCGCCGATCGGGGCCGGACGGCATGACGTGGCGGATGGTGTGGAATGCGAAGCGGGGAGATTTTGGAGAAGAGTGCGATGAACGCCATGAGCATGGATGGGCAAGCGGAGGACGCGCTGACGAGGCGGCGCTACCTGGCGCTGTGGTTCCCCTTCCTGGCGGTCGATCGGTTGCGCATCGCGCGGCCTGATCTGTGGCAGGCGCAGGCCGGTTCCGGGCCGGTCGCCATCGTGGAGTCCCTGCGCGGGGCCATGCGCCTTGTCACGCCGGATGCCGACGCGCTGGCGCTGGGCCTTAGCGCAGGCATGACGCTGGCCGATGCGCGGGCGCAAGAGCCCGATCTGGTCAGCTTCGAGGCCGATCATCATGCCGATCAGGACTGGCTGGAACGGCTATGCGATGGCTGCGCGCGCTATACGCCTGCAGCCGCGATCGATCCGCCGCATGGGTTGATGCTGGACATCACCGGCTGCGCGCATTTGTGGGGCGGGGAGGAGGCGCTGGCGCGCGAGGCGGTGGAGCGGTTTGAGCGGCACGGCATGGAGGTGCGTTATGCGATAGCAGGCACGCCGGAGGGCGCGCATGCGCTGTGCCGCTTTTCCGCAGGGCCAGCGCCCGATGAGGAGGCTGCCTTGCGCCGCCTGCCGGTCGAGGCACTGGAACTGGAGCAGGACAGCGGGGTGGCGTTGCGGCGGGCGGGGTTGCGCACCATCGGCGATCTTGCTGCGCGTCCTGCCGCGACGCTGGCTGCGCGTTTTGGCGAGGATGCGGTGGACGCGCTGCACCGCCTGCTGGGTCTGGGCCATCGGCCACTTGCGCCACGCCGTCCGCGTCCTGTCCTGCGGATCGAACGCCGCTTCGCAGAGCCTGTGGGCAGCACCGCCTATGCCTTGCAGCGGGTGGAGGAGATGGCCGCCGAAGCGGGTGAGCGACTGACCGAGCGGGGCGAGGGCGGGCGGCGGTTCGAATTGCTGTTCTTCCGCACAGATGGCCTAGCCTTTCCGCTGCGGGTGGAAACCGGCCTGCCGGTGCGCGATGCGCCCGCGATCATGCGGCTGGTGCAAGAGCGGATCGACAGCCTGTCCGATCCGGTCGATCCCGGCTTCGGCTTCGACATGCTGCGCCTTACCGTGCCACAGACCGAGCCGATGGCGGCTACTCAGCTGGCGCTGGAAGGGGGAGAGGCGCGGCGCGAGGAAGCGGTCGCGGCGCTGATCGATCAGCTGTCCGTCCGGGCCGGTCGTAATCGCATCCAGCGGTTGGAACCGCGCGACAGCCATATTCCCGAACAGGCGCAGCTTGCGCTGCCTGCGATCGAAAGCCGCGCGCCGTCCAGCTGGCCGCGTCAGGGAGAGCCCGGCGATCCGCCGATGCGCCCCATCCACCTGTTCGACCCGCCCCAGCCAATCGAGGTGGTGGCGGAGGTGCCAGACGGTCCGCCGCATCATTTCCGCTGGCGGCGCAGCGCCCATGAAGTGACCCGCTATGAAGGGCCGGAGCGGATCGCGCCCGAATGGTGGAAGGCGAAGGACGGCGCACTGGCGGGCGAAGGTGCGGGCATGACGCGCGACTATTACCGGATCGAGGATGCGCGCGGCCGCCGCTACTGGATATTCCGCCACGGCCTTTACGGCACGGAGGCGCGGCATCCGGGCTGGTACATCCATGGCCTGTTCGCATGAAACGCGGCAAGGGACCTGATCCGTCCAAGCCTAAATCCCCTGACCGGCGGGAGTTGGACATGATTGAGGGAAGGGAGAAGGACGGGAGGAAGCCTGCAATACCGCCGTCCTTAAGGGAAGGGCCTGCCTTCGCCGAGTTGGGCGCCATGTCCAATTACAGCTTCCTGCACGGCGCTTCCCATCCTTCCGATCTTGTCGGCCGGGCGATTGAACTGGGGCTTCGCGCCATCGGTATTGCTGACAGGAACAGCGTGGCTGGCGTGGTGCGCGCCTATGTCGCGCTGCGCGATGCGCCGGACAAGGCGCGTGCGGAGATGATCAAAGCGAAGAAGGAAAGAGGTGAAACAGTTGAACTGACTGCCGAGGAAGAGGCGGCCTGTCACACCGATCTGCGTCTGGTGGTGGGCGCCCGCCTGGTCTTTGTCGATGGCACGCCTGACATTCTGGCCTATCCCAGAAGCCGCCTTGGCTGGGGACGGCTCACCCGTCTGTTGACCAAGGGCAATATGGAGGCGGTGAAGGGAGACTGCATTCTTACCTTCAGGGATTTGCTTAGCCATCTTGACGATCTTCTGCTGATCGTCCTGCCGCTTTCCACGGCCCGGCCACAAGAGGCGCACAAGGCTCCCCCGGCCTATCCGTCGGGGGATGAGGCGGTGTCCATCTCTCACCTGAAACTGGTGCCGCCCGCGTCTCCGTCCACATGGCAGGATGCATTGCGCCGGTTGCATGACAAAGCGCCGGGATGTGTGTGGCTGGGCCTGACACGGCGTTATAATGGGCGTGACCGTCGGCATGCGATTGCTATTCAGAGGATCGCCCGAGAGGTCGGCGTGCCGGTTATTGCGACCAATGATGTGCTGTATGCCGAAGCATCATCCCGATCATTGCAGGATGTGCTAAGCTGCATTCGTGATGGCGTGACGTTGAAGCAGGCAGGACAGCGGCTGGAAGCGCATGCTGAGCGTCATATCAAATCTCCCCTCGAAATGGCCCGGCTCTATGCCGACTGCCCGCAAGCGCTGGCTGAAACGATCCGGTTCGTCGATCAGATCGACTTCCTCCTCACCGACCTAAAATATGAATATCCTCATGAGCCGGTGCCGCCCGGTTGGTCACCCGATGGTTGGCTGGAAGATTTGGTGCGTAAAGCGGCGGTGAAACGCTACGGCCACCCATTGGCTCTGAAAGTGGAAAAGCTGATCGATGAGGAGCTTCATCTCATTCGCAGGCAAAATTATGCCTATTATTTTTTGACGGTTCACGACCTTGTTTGTTTCGCACGGTCCCAGAAGCCTCCCATTCTCTGCCAAGGGCGGGGGTCTGCCGCCAATTCCATCGTCTGCTTCCTGCTGAGCGTGACTTCCGTCGATCCTATGAAGCACGACCTGCTTTTTTCCCGTTTCGTGTCGGAAGAGCGCAACGAACCGCCCGACATCGACGTCGATTTCGAACATGAGCGGCGTGAGGAGGTGATGCAATATATCTACCGTCGCTATGGGCGCGAACGAGCGGGGATCGCCGCGACTGTCATCCATTACCGGTCCCGCAGCGCGCTGCGCGAAGTGACGAAGGTGCTGGGCCTGAGCGAAGATATCGCGGCGCGCCTGTCGAGTACCGTCTGGGGTAGCTACTCAAGCGACCTGGGCGATGGGCGCTTCATTGACGCGGGCTTTTCTCTCGACAATGCGGAGATACTGCGGTTGCGATCGCTGGTTCAGCAGCTGATCCGAGCGCCTTTCGCCCGGCATCTGTCCCAGCATGTCGGCGGCTTTGTGCTGACCCAGAACCGGCTGGATGAAACGGTGCCCATCCATAATGCCGCGATGCCTGATCGTAGCTTCATCGAATGGGATAAGGACGACATCGATGCGCTGGGCCTGATGAAGGTCGATGTGCTCGCGCTCGGCATGTTGAGCTGCATCCGCAGGGCTTATGAATTGATGCGGCGTTATGGTCTGGGCGATCATGACCTGACCGTCGATCTCGATTCCGAAGACCCTGCTGTTTACGCCATGCTGCAAAAGGGCGACAGCATTGGCGTGTTTCAGGTGGAAAGCCGGGCGCAGATCAACATGCTGCCGCGCTTGAAACCAAAGAACCTTTACGACCTGACGGTGCAGGTTGCGATCGTCCGTCCTGGGCCGATCGAAGGCGACATGGTGCATCCCTATTTGCGGCGGCGGGCAGGGATCGAAAAGCCGGAATTTCCTTCACCTAGTCCGCCCCACAATCCCAATGAGTTGCGGGAGTTGCTGAAGGATACCTACGGCGTCCCCCTGTTCCAGGAACAGGCGATGAAGCTCGCCATTGTCGCGGCGGAATTTACGCCTTCGGAAGCCAATCAACTGCGGCGGTCGATGGCGACTTTCCGGCAAGTGGGCGGCATGGACAAGTTCAAGGAGAAGATGATCGGCGGCATGGTGCGGCGGGGGTATGAACGCGATTTCGCCGAGCGGTGCTATAGCCAGATCGAGGGGTTCGGCAGCTATGGCTTTCCTGAAAGCCACGCTTTGTCCTTTGCGCGGCTGGTCTATGTGTCGGCCTGGATCAAGTGCCACCAGCCTGCCGTCTTTGCCTGTGCGCTGCTGAATTCTCAGCCGATGGGGTTCTATGCGCCCGCGCAGATCTTGCGGGATGCGCGGGAGCATGGCGTTGCTGTGCATGATGTGGATTTGAATATGAGCGGGTGGGACAATGCGCTCGAACCGCTGCTGCGGTCGCGGAACAGGCGGCGGGGCGAAGGGGAGGGACGGGCGTTGGCGCTGCGGCTGGGCTTTCGCCAGATTGATGGTTTTCGCGAGGCTTGGGCTGCGCAGATTGTCGAGGCGCGGAACGGAGGGCTGTTCACCAGCCTGGAGGATCTGGCGCGGCGGGCTGGATTGCCTGCGCGGGCGCTGCGCTTGTTGGCGGATGCCGACGCTTGCCGGTCGCTGGGACAGGACCGGCGAGAGGCATTGTGGGAAGCGCGGCGGACGCCGTCCAATGAATTGCCGCTGTTCGCTGCTGCTCGGAAGCGGGACCAGAAGGCGGCGGGAGAATTGGGGCAGGAGCCGGATGCGATGCTGCCCACCATGCCGCTCGCCGAACAGGTCGCGGCTGATTACCAGATGACGCGCCTGTCGCTCAAAGGGCATCCGATGCAGTTCCTGCGGCCCGTCTTTGCCGCTGAGGGGGTGTTGAGCTGCGCGCAGACATCGGCTGCGAAAAACGGGACGAAGGTGCGGACGGCGGGTGTGGTGCTGGTGCGGCAGCGGCCGGGCAAGGGCAATGCCGTCTTCATCACGATTGAGGATGAGACGGGGATTACCAACATCCTGCTGTGGGCGCGGCTGTTCGAAATGCAGCGGCGGCCGGTGATGGCGTCGCGGCTGATGCTGGTTGAAGGCGAGGTGCAGCGGAGCAAGGAAGGTGTCGTCCACCTGATGGCGAGCCGGGTGCATGATCGTACGGCTGAATTGTCGCGCCTGTCGGATACGCATAAGCCGCAGATCACCTTGTCGCGGGCGGATGAGTTTGTGCATCCTCAGCATCCGCGCACGTCCAGTCATCCGCGTAATGTGCGGATATTGCCGAGGTCTCGGGACTTTCATTGAAGGATTGGAAAATCCTCCCTGCGCAGAGCGTGGGGAGGGGGACCGCCGCGCAGCGGTGGTGGAGGGGGAACTGGCACGACCTGCGGCGCCCTGCGGGCGCTCCCCTCCACCAGCCTGCGGCTGGTCCCCCTCCCCATCTGTCGATGGGGAGGATAAACTTTCATCCCGAACCCAAGGAGAATCCCATGTCCATTCCCGATCTCCCCATCGAAGGCGGTTGCCGGTGCGGGCGTGTGCGTTTTCGGTTGAGCGAGGCGCCTTGGAGTGAGGCGGCTTGTCATTGTACCGGCTGCCAGAAGATGACGGGCAGCGCCTTTTCCACCACGATCATCATGCCTTCGGGCGGCTTTGAACTGATTGCGGGCGACACGGTAATGGGCGGGCTGCACGGCGAGGATGTGCGCCATCATCATTGCGACTGGTGCAAGAGCTGGGTCTTTACCAAGCCTGCCGCCGACATGGGCTTCGTCAATGTGCGGGCAACGATGCTGGACGATGCCAGCTGGTTCGCGCCGTGGATGGAGACGCAGACGGCGGAAAAGCTGCCTTGGGCGCAGACAGGCGCGGTGGTCAGCTTCGAACGCTTCCCCGCTATGGATGAATATGAAGGGCTGATCGCCCGCTATCGCGCCGAGCGGCTTCAATAATCCTTTGAATAGCGCAGGTTTGCCGATGATCCGGCGTTGGTGCCCGTCTTCGACAGCAGGCTGAGCGTCTTGGACAGGGAGATTTCCAGCTGGGTGGCGGTGAAGCCCTTAGGATCGGTGATTACCTCCACATAGATATTGTTGGAGATGTGCTGACCCACTGCCAGCGATGCGCCGCGCCCGGTTTCCTTGTCGCCGCTGACGACGCCGATGCGATCGACGCCGGACGCATTCTGCAACTTGCCCATCGGATTGAGCCCGCCGCCACCGCCGCGCAGGCCGTTGAGCGCAGCGGCAAGCTGGATCGCCTGGGTGGCGGACAGGTTCGCGACATTGTCGCCGAACAGGATGCGGGCCAATATCTCGTCCTGCGGCAGGGTGGGCGTCGAGATGAAGCTGATGTCCGGCTTCTGCGCCGTGCCGCCGACCGCGATGCCAGCCGTTACCGTGTTGATGCGGGTTTCGGCGCGGATCGCCAGCACCGGGTTCATCATCGGTCCATTGAAGGTGATGATCCCCTGTTCAAGGTCGAACTGATGGCCCGAGAAGCTGTAGCGGCCGCGTATCACCTCGATCTTGCCGACGACGCGCGGGGCCTTTGTGGTGCCGGTGACGCGCATGTTGGTCTTCCATTCGGAATCGAGGCCCATGCCGGTCAGGTAGATCTCATTATCGGCGCGCACCCGGATGTCGAGCTTCCAGTCGGCGGGTTTGGCCGCTGCTTGCCGGGACGCGATGCGCTGGTCCAGCAGGTCGGTGCCTTCGCCCTTGCGCCGGACGCCTTGGAGCTGCCGGATGTCGGCGCCACCCTGCCACGCGATGCGATAGCGGGTTTCGGGGAGCCACAGGTCGCCCTTGATCAGACCGCCATTGGCCGTGCTGTTCGTGACGTTGATCGTGCCGGTCACGACGCTGGTGATGGCTTCGCTGCGGGCGATGCGGGCGCGGTCCAGCTTGACGGCGATGTTCATCGGGTAGCCGCTTTCAGCCGCGAGCCCGACGGAGCCGTTGGCCTGCACCGTGCCGTCGCCAGCCCGGCCGGAAAAGTCGCGTATCTCGAGCCGGTCATTGGTAAAGCGGCCATCGAGGCGCATTTGCGTCAGGCGCGTGCCGAATGTCTCATTTTCATAGGTCAGCGCATTGGCGCGGACGAGGCCGTTGAGGCGCAGGGCGGTCAAGCGACCGCTGAAGTCCGCCGCTACCGCTATGGGGCCGGTCAGTTGCTGATCGGCAAGCCCGGCGAAGGAGAAGAGCACATCGGCAGGCCCGGCATAGCGGATGCCGCCGCCCAGCGGGGCGTTCTGAAGCTGCTCTGTCCAGCTCGCGCCGGGACCCGGAGGCGCGAGGGTGGCAGTGAAGCGGCCGAGCGACGCATTACTGCGCCGGATGAGCCCGCGCAGGTCGCCGCCACGGGCCGAGAGACGGCCTTCGACTGCCATCGAGACCGGATCGGACACGGCGGACAGGCTGGAGCGGCGGAAATCGTTGATCGCTAAGCGGGTCGTGGCGGCGGGGAAGGCGTTGCCACTCTGGTTGAAATCGATCGCGCCGGTCGCCTTGCCACTGATGCCGAGGCCGGGGCTGGCGATGTTCATGATGGCGAGATCGAAATCCTTGAATCGCGCCTGGAGGGCTGTCTGACCCCCGAAGCGCCCGGCGAGATCGACCCGTCCTTGAGGCAGGACGAGGGTTGCTGGTTCAAGCCGGTAGCCCTGCGGTTCGATGCGGATAATCGCGGGCTGGGCGAAGCGGAAGGGGATGTTGCTCGCCTTGCCTTCGAGCGCCACGGCGTAGAGGTTGGGGCGAAGCGCTGCATTGACGGCGATGGAGAAGGGTACGCCGGTCGAGCCGTCCGCGACTAACTGCGCGCGTCCACGACCGCCCTGATAATTGATCCGGGCGCGAGTCTTGCGCACGACATAGTCGCCATAGGCGGCGTTCGCCATCTGGACGTCGGCGGTGATGCGGGGCTGGTCGGTGAGTAAGATGTCCGCCGTCGCGATCGCTCGGCCGATCACCACATCGGCTTCGCCCGGCAGCCGGGCGTTGCTCGCTGCGGCGTTCACTGTGATGCCTTGCGCCTTGCCTACTGCGGCAAGCCGCGCGGCGCCGGTGATGCCGGACCCGTTCATGGCGAGCTGTCCGGCGAAAGGCCCGGCGGCGGTCTGCTGGAGACGGCCGTTCATGTCTACGCCCGCGAAACGCGCGCGTGTGATGTCGATGGTGAGTGGACCCTTGGCCGTGCGGATCAGCACATTGGCGAAGAAGGGGCCATAGGCGGAACCACCGGTCGCCTCCAGCCGGTAGCCGCCCGCCTCGCCATTCAGCTTTGCGACGACATCGGACAGCTGCACCCCGACATTGGGGCGTGCGGCGCGCAGGACTGCTTGGGGCCGCTCCATTGTTCCGCGAACGCTGAGCGCCAGCGGGCCATATTGGTTTGACGTGGCGGAGGCGTCGAAGGTGACCGCGCCATTAGCGTCGTAGCTGCCTGATCCGGAATGGATGCGGAAATTGGGTGCCGCGCCCTTGAGGTCGGCAAGGGTGAACTTGCCCTCCGGCGTCATGCCGATGCGGCCTGAAGCGACGGCATTGCCGCCAAGGAAGTCGCGCACGGAGGTGTTTTCCCAGCGGGCCGTGCGGACGCCGAACTTGCCTGCGAGGCCCCAGCCGCCCTTGGGGCCGGGCACCAGCTTCACATCGGTGTTGAGGTTGACGATGCCGACGCCGTCGATCTTGTAATCATTCACTCGCCCTTTGAGCGCGCCCCGGTAGATGGCCTTGTCGAGGTCGGCGAGGACAATGGCGGTGGCATCCACACGGTCGCTGTCGATCTTGAGGTTGTCGCTGATCAGCTTGCCCGATGAATAGGCGAAGTCGCCCTTGACCCGCAGGTTTTGAAGGAGCCCGCCCGCTGCGGCGTTAAGGCCGGTGACCCGCCGCGCGGTTGCATTGACGGGGATGCGGATGCGGTCGGCGTTGATCACTGCCCGACCGCTGGCCTTAAGGCCCTCGATGCCGGCCTGGTCGAAGGCGAGCATCGCGGCGCTCAGATCATAATCGATGAAGGGCGTCGCCATCGGGCCATCGAGGATGATCGAAGCGCGCACATCCTTGCCGCGCACCTTTTCCATGATCGCGCCGGGCGTCAGCAGCGCGGCGTCGATCTTGAGGCCGCTGAACTGGCTTTTGCCGAGGTCGATGAGGCCCTGCGCTGTTGCGGCGAGCGCGGTGGAGCGCAGCGTGCCCTTCAGGTTCACGCGCCGCTCGTTAAGCCCGGCGAAGAGATCGACATCAAGGGCGGGCGCGGTCAGCCGGTCGACGGTTCCGGCAAAGATGATGCCCGGGCGCACCGGACCCTTGGCCGTGAAGTTGCCGTCGCGTGCGGCAAGGGCGATGTTCGCAAGCTCGCCTTTGGGCGAGTTGGCGATGATCCGGCCATTCCATGCCTGCCAAGTGCCCCGCCCGTCGAGCGTTGCGGTCAGGCCATCGGTAAGGCCGCTCATCTTTGCGATCACGCCGCCCTTGGGCGCGGTCAGCGTGCCTTTCATGGCGAGGCGATTCTGGCTAGGCACGGCATCGAGCCAAGCCTGAAGCCGGTCGCCGCTATCGACGACGGCGTTGGCGCTAAGCTGCGCGCGGCCGTCGGCGATGTGGGTGACGCCATCGATGGCTATTTCGCGCTTTTGGCCGATCACCGGCTTGGCCAGCACGAACTTGGCGATCTTCAGCCGATCGACGTCGATGTCGAGATCGGGGAGGATCGGCGCGTTGGGGTCGCTTTTCGTGACGTTAAATTGTGGACTACGCGCAAGCACCACCAGCGGGCTTTCCAGCAGCCGCACAGAGATATGGTTGTTGAGGTAGCGGAAGGGGCTCCACACGACATGGACGCGTGGGGACGCCGCGAACGGGCCTTTGGGGTCGCGCAGGACAAGGTCATGGATGACCATGTCACTATAGATCGACCCTTCGATCCGCCCGACCTCGATCGCCATGCCGGATTCCAGCTTCAGCGCCGCGATCTGGCGTATCAGGAATTTCTTGCCCGGCTGGGTGTTCAGGGAAAGCAGTAATCCGGCGGCAAGCACGACCAGGCCGAGGATCAAGGCCGCAACGCCCAGCACGATCTTTTGCCAGAGCGGCCGTCCTTCCCGGATAACGATGGTCCGGCTTTCGGGAGCGGGTGGAGGCGCGTCTTCGGCCATCAGAAAGCCTGCCCAATGCCGATATAGAGGGTGAATTTGGACTCACCCGGCTGCCGGTTGATCGGCATGGCTATGTCCGCGCGGAAGGGACCGAAGTTGGTATAGAAACGTCCGCCCAAGCCTACGCCGTAGCGGATGTCGGAGAATTTCGGGATGGCGCTTTCATAGACCTGACCCGCATCGACAAAGGCGACGACGCCGTAATTGCCGAAGCGGTAGCGGCCCTCCACGGCGAATTCGTTGACGGACCGGCCGCCGATCGGGTCGTCATTGACATCCTTTGGTCCCAATTCCTGATAGCCAAAGCCGCGCACCGACCCGCCGCCGCCTGCATAGACGCGGCGCGATGGCGCGATCTGGTCACGGGCTGCACCGCTGATCGTGCCAAGCCGCGTCCGAGCCGCGATCACCAGCGCATCGGAAACGGGATAATAGCCGCTGAGATCAAAGGTCCCGCGCACATAGGGTGACAGATTGCCCTGTAGCGATGCTTCGGGCGACAGGCGCAGATTGGCGCGGAAGCCCTTGGTCGGATTGAGCAGGTCGTTCGACCGATCATAGCCAAGTTGCACCGGCAACGCGCCGATGAAATAAGTCAGCCGCCGCTTTTCCGCCGTTGCCGGGTCGATCGTCGTCTGCTCGTTCGACAGCAGGATTTCCGCGCCATAGGTATAGGTCCAGCGCTTCTGGAAGATCGGCGTCGATTGCCGCGACCAGCTGACGTTGAGTCCCGCCGTGAAGGCTTCATAGGCATCATAATTCTGATGGTTGAGCAGGGCGCCAGCCTGGAAGGTCTTGTCCCGCTTGCCTGCGTTGGAGCGGCGGAATGTGCCGGAAACGCCCTGTTCCTGCGTACCCGCAATGACCCTCGCAATCACCGCGCCTTCAGGTGGGAAGAGGTTCCGGTGCGTCCATGTGCCCTCGGCCCGGAAACCCTGTCCCGTGCCATAGCCAAGCTCGCCAGCCAAGGTGCGCGGCGGTCCTGCTTCCTGATCGACGTGCAGGTCGACATATTCGGTGCCATCGGGGCCGGGCTCGTTCGTGCGCACCGGGTCGACCGCGACGCTGGAGAAGAGGCCCGTCGCGACAAGGGCGCGGCGCAGGTCATCGACCTTGCGGCTGTCGTAAAGCTCGCCGGGCTTGAAGCGGCTGATGACCTTCATATGATCAGCGCCAAAGGCTTGCTTGCGGCCGGAGGTGGTGATCCCCCGGAACGACCCGCGTGGGCCGACATCGACGGGCAGCGTATAGTCGCCCGTGATGGTCGCCGGATCGAGCAATATGTCCCGTTCCCCAACCTTGGCGAAGGGATAGCCATTTTCGGGCAACTTCACCCCGACATTGGCCTCCGCGCTTTCCACATCGGCGGCCACGATATAGTCGCCGGTCTTGAGCGGCAGGCTGTCGCGAACGAGGCCGGGCGGCACGGTTGGCCCCGCGTTGATGACGATCTCGCCGATCTTGTACCGCTTGCCCGGCGTGACGGAGAGCACCGCCTTCAGCGTGCCATCGCCCGTCTGGTCGAGTGAGGCGAGGGCGGTCGCGTCATAATAGCCTTCCGAATAGAGCAGCCGCACGGCGAGCGCTTCATCCTCATGCGCGCGCGCCTGCACCATGGCGGCGGTTTCGGCGCGTCCCTTGCCATCGACCAGCGCTGACTCGCCCCGGAACTCATCTTCAAGTCCGGTCTTGCCGAAGCCTTCGATTTCGACCGCATAGCGGATCTCGGGCGTCTTTTCGTGCGGGCTGTCGCTTGCCACCTCAGTCGGCACGGTTACGCTGTCGAGCGGCGCCAAGGGCTGCACCAGTTCCGCTTCCGCCGCTGGTTCGGTGGCGGGCGGTAGTTCGGCGGGCGCACTGGCCTGCGGCATTTGCTGATCGATCCAGCTGTCTATCGACGGTAGCGGATCGGAAGGGTTGGCGGGATCACTCTCGCCAGCCTTGGGCAATCGCGCTTCAAATTCCTCGTCGGGCAGGATTGGCGGCTCCTGCCCGGCAGCAACCGTGCCAGCAGATGTCTGGGCTTGCAGCGGCAAGGGTGACGCAGCGATCATCAGAACGCCCAAGGCACGCCGGGCGCGTTTCGCCTGCCTGAAACCCATGTAAATACAGCTGCCCCTTTCCGTCCGCCGTGCACGCGGGGAAGACGAATACGCGCAAGGGCTTGTTTCGGTTCCGCCGTCGGCCGCGAACCGCTTCCCTCGGGCGTCGGCCCGGTTTAGGGATCAGAAATGACCATTGCGCTGAATGTATCCCGCTCTATCCTTGGACAACCGTGGCGCTGGCGGGGCGCAGGCGCGGATGCGCGCGAGCCGGGCTATCTGCCCGACGACCTGGTCACGCAGTTGCTGCTGGCCCGTGGCTGTCCGCGCGAAGCCGTGGAGGCGCATCGTAATCCGACCATTCGCCACTTCATGCCCGATCCCAGCTTGTTCCGCGACATGGACAGCGCTGCCGAGCGGCTGGCGGATGCGGTGCAGAGCGGCGAGCATGTCCGTATCTTCGGCGACTATGACGTGGACGGTGCAACCAGCGCGGCTTTGCTGATCCGTCTGCTGCGCGATCTTGGGCTGTCCGCTCGGCCCTACATCCCCGATCGGTTGATGGAAGGCTATGGGCCGTCTGGCGAGGCATTGGTGCGGCTGGCAGGGGAAGGAGCGACGCTGATCGTCACCGTCGACTGCGGCGCGCAGGCGTTCGAGGCGCTTGCCATGGCTAAGGCTGTGGGCGTCGATGTCGTGGTCGTCGATCACCATAAATGCGCCGCCGCGCTTCCCGAAGCCTTTGCACTGGTGAACCCCAATCGGCTTGACGAGGTTGAGGAGGCGGCCGCTCACGGCCATCTGGCGGCGGTAGGCGTGGCCTTCCTGTTGGGCGCCGCGCTGATCCGCCTGTTGCGCAAGCGGGGATGGTTCGCGCAGCGTGCCGAGCCTGCCCTGATGGAATTGCTCGACATCGTGGCGCTCGGCACCGTGGCGGACGTGGCACAGCTAAAGGGGCTCAATCGCGCCTTTGTCGCACAGGGCCTTAAGGTCATGGCAAAGCGCCGCAACATCGGCATCTCCGCGCTGATCGACGCGAGCCGCCTCAGCCGTGCGCCATTATGCCATGATCTGGGATTTGCGCTCGGTCCCCGCATCAATGCTGGCGGGCGGGTAGGCAAGGCTGATCTGGGCGTGCGTTTGCTGACGACGGAAGACCCGATCGAGGCCGCGAGCATCGCTGCCGAGTTGGACCAGTTCAACGAGGAACGTCGCGTTATCGAGGCGGCGGTACAGGCTGAGGCGGAAGAATTGCTCGCGGCGCAGGGCAACCGGGCCGTGGCGCTTATCGCCGGGGCTGGCTGGCATCCCGGCGTGATCGGCATCGTCGCCGGACGCATCAAGGAAAAGGCAGGGCGTCCCGCGATCGTTGTGGCGATTGACGATGCCGGTACGGGCAAGGGCTCCGGCCGTTCGATCTCTGGCGTTGATCTTGGCGCGGCCGTGCTGGCGGCCAAGGATAGCGGTTTGCTGGTTGCCGGTGGCGGCCACGCTATGGCGGCAGGGCTGACCGTCGCGGCTGACAAGCTGGACGCGCTGGCTGATTTCCTGGACGAAAGGCTTGCTGCCGCCGTCGCCCGCGCCCGCGATGACCGCGCATTGTTGATCGACGCGGTGCTTGCCCCGGCGGGCGTCAATCCGGACTTCGTAGCTGCGATCGAGGCAGGCGGCCCCTATGGTGCTGGCTGGCCATCCCCGCTCATCGCGGCTGGACCGATGCGCGTCATCAAGGCCGATGTCGTCGGCAATGGTCATCTGCGCGCCGTCATGGCGGGGGACGATGGCCGCTCCATCAAGACCATCGCCTTCCGCCAGGCGGAGAGCGAGTTGGGGCAAGCTATCCTTGGCGCACCGCGCGACCGCCGCCTGTGGGTCGCGGGCCGTGCAAAGATCGACGATTGGGGCAGCCGACCCGCCGCTGAACTGCATCTGGAAGATGCCGCCTGGGCCGATTGAAAGAAGTGGTCGTTTTCCTGCCCCAAAGGGGTTGACCGCCGCAAGCTCCCCCCCTAAAGCCGCCCTCGCTTCGCAGCGCCGCCCAAGCGGTTCTGCATGTGGCCCCTTCGTCTAGCGGTTAGGACGCGGCCCTTTCACGGCTGAAACACGGGTTCGATTCCCGTAGGGGTCACCATTTATTACTTTTCAAGGACTTAGCGCGATAGCGGTCCTCAGAATCTCACAGTTTTATCTCACAATAATTTGGTGGCACTCGTTCGCTTTGAAGCCGATATCCTGTGCCTGCTTCCCGGCAATCAACCATCTTGTGCGTCTGCCCGTTCGCTCGTTAAGCTATGGGACATTGCAACGACCTAGTCGGGGGGCAGGGAAATGTGGCCGTTCTCAAAAGCAAAAGTTGAGCAGGTGCCGGTGGCGTTTACCCAAGAGCAAATGGAACAGGCTCTTCTAGCCTACAAAGGCGAAGGCGCGCATTTCTCGCTCTATTACGCGAACCTCAGTGGGCACCTACAGAACGTCATTAAGCCAGATACCACTCAGGATTTCAGTACGATCATTGAGGCGGAGCCGAACTTCACCGAAACAGGCCGTCGCTATGCCATCGACCGTCTGACTGACGAGGTTGATTTCGTATGCGGCTCTGATGTGTTCGATATGATAGTGTTCGGTCATAGGAACGACACCAACCTTGAACATCGTGAGTGCCTGCTCGCGTGGAAGGCAGCAGTAAATCAACGCGGCTTTGCGGCTCTTTGCGACCGCATTGGCTTCGACGCGCTCGGCTTTCTTGAGCGTACTACCATAAGCCGTAGGCAGGCTGATCTTGATCGAGTCATCGCCAAGCTGGAAGAGCGGAAAAACTATCTCAAACCTTTGTTACTCCGCGCGATTGCACGCGGCAAAAACAAATATGGCGAGGTCGATTACGGCGAATATCTGAACGAGCTAAGCGAATTCCTGACCTACTATTTTCCGCAGGGTGCGCTGCCATTCTATTTCAACCGCTATCCGCTGGTTTACGCTGTCACCTATCTGGAAAGCTGGCTCCAAGATGCCCCTGCTACAGGGGCTATTCCGCTTGATGGCATCGACTTTGAATATTGGTGTGCGGCCTGCCTTGAAGAGCAAGGTTGGGCGGTTCGCGTTAGCAAAGCCAGTGGCGACCAAGGTGTTGACATTGAAGCTATGAAAGACGGCAAATCAGTCGCGATTCAATGCAAGCGATATACGCAGCCTATAGGCAACAAGGCCGTTCAAGAGGCGTATGCGGGCATGGTGCATTACCGTGCCAGCGCAGCATGCGTGATTGGGACAGGGGGCTTCACGCCGTCTGCGCAGGAGCTATCCCAAAGCACTGGCGTCATATTAATTGACGCCGATAGCATCGGTGAATTTTCGTACCTTATCAACGCGCACATCAATCGGCAGTGAACAGATTATGTCTGAGCATACGACTCCTGCGGCAGAAGACTCCGCCAAGCCAACCCAGCCTGAAAAAGCCCACTGCCCAACATGACATAGGGGAGCGTCTCTCCGCATCTCCTGGTCCAAATCGCATCGCTAGCTACGAACAGATGAGAGTTGGCTTTTAATTCGGCAGCGGTTAGCGTCTGACCGAACTGGGGGAACTACCTGAAATGACCGTAAAAACTGCGAACGATGCGAATGGCCCAGCGTTGGGACCGCGTAGCGTTCCCACCGACTCGCTGATCGCTAATCCGCATAATCCACGGATGCTCTTTGACGAGTTGCCTCTTAGGACGCTGGAAGATTCAATTCGCCGCGTTGGCGTTCTAGTACCTATAACCGTGTTCCAAGCCACTGGTTCGACAAAATTCACTATCTTGGATGGTCAACGCCGGTGGATTTGCGCGCAAAGAATTCCTCTTGCTGAGGTGCCAATTAATCAGGTGGCAGAGCCTACTGTAGCTCAAAATATCGTCACCATGTTTCAAATACATAAGCTACGCAAAGACTGGGAATTGATGCCGACCGCTCTCAAGCTGGGAGTGCTAATGGATGAAATGGATGAGCGGCGAGATGCACAACTGGCAGATTTGACCGGTTTAGATACGGCGGTTGTCACCCGTTGTAAAAAGCTGCTCTCCTATGAAAAGCGTTATCAAGAGATGATGCTTTATGCTGATCCAGAAGATCGTATCAAAGCAGACTTCTTCATCGAGCTTTACCCTATCGTTAACGATCGATCTGTTCTCAAAGCCGATTGGTACGATAGAGGGCTTATAATCGAAAATTTCCTCAGAAAATATCAGGATAGATTGTCCGGCTTCAAGGCCATCACTGATTTTAGAAAAGTTAAGCAGCATATTACCGTTGCACGTATGGCGGGACATGAAGAGGAAGTCGTCAAAAGACTATATCGACTGATCACAGACGATAATGTTGAAATTGATGATCTAGAGATCGATACTGCAAAAGTTCATCGTACGGCATCTATATTAGTTCGGACTGTATCAAAGCTCATGAATGAGTTAAGAAATATTGATTCAGAGAGCTATTTCGGCGAAGAAGATTTGTGGAAGGAGCTAGAAAGCCTTGCAGAATTGGTTCGAGAAAAGCTGAGCCAAGCGGATCGCCGGGCGCAATGAAAGTGTCAGAGGCGACTGAGCAGCCCTCACGCGAACAAGGCTGGTTGGACCGGTTTCGGTATTACCGTGATCCGCCAGACATGGCTGCGATCGCAAATTGGATCAGCCTATTTGAAGGCGACGATGAGGAACTTGCCCGAAAAGTTCTTGACCATGTCGTAGTTGTTTCCGAGCGCGAAATTCAGCAGGGCTACTCAGCCGCTCTTGCCGCTTTACCCGGATGGACAGAGCGCCAACCAGAAGATGCTGGTCGGTGGCGTTTCGTAGGCTTTGGCCGAACAGGGGAAAGCGGACCTGCGATGGTGCGAATATTCCGAGAAGCGAATGACTTAGCGCTGGCTCGATTCGATCATCTCTTTTGCGACCTGTCAGATTTGCCTAGCCTAAAGTTAACAGCCCTTGATACCGTCGTGTTCATCGATGACTTCTCTGGTACCGGAAGACAGGTCTGCAAGCGCTGGCCTATTATTTCCGAATTGGTTGCTTCCGAGGCTACCTGTCACCTCATTTTGTCCGCAGTAACGGATACTGCTGCAAGAGCCATAACTGAGCGCACCCAGCTTAATTTACACGCCAGCATCTATCTTAACGAAGATGCGAACGTGTTGGCTCCTAGTTGCTCCGTCTTCGATGCTGACGAGAAAGGCGCATTGATCAAGTACGGAGAAAAAGCGGATACGAAGTGGCCAGAAGGCTATGGAAAGAGTGGACTGCTATTTGTACTGAGCCACAAGACGCCCAACAACTCCCTTCCTATTCTGCATGTCAACGAACCCCATTGGCGGGGCTTGTTCCCGCGATATCTAAGGGCAGGCGCTTAGCTATTTGAAGCAAGATAAATTCTCTCACGAACTGCCGATTTAGCTGATCCCTTCGATGCTCCAAATGTTGAATGGTTATGATCAATGTCACATTCAACACTTACTTTTGAAAAATACTTTACAAGAAGATCAATAGGATCGTTGCCAGTCTCATAGATCAGACCATTAGACGGGTAGCTCAAAACCATGTCCGCCCCGTTTAAACTGATCTTTTTAATAAGAGAATCCATTGCGTTGACCACCTGCGTCTTCAAAGAGAAGGGCGTGGCGAAACGGTCTGGGCGATACCTACCTGCGCCAGTCACCTCAGGATAATCATAGTCGACCAGTGTTTCCCACACATGATAGTATCTAGAATAGTGATCGTTGGTATACGGCGGATCACAATAGACAACCTTAGCATTTTTGCAAAAAGGATCATCCAGAAGTTCCAAACAATCCTTATTAGTTACAATATTACTTTTCCGCCATTTGGCAGTTCCTGTTGGAGATAAATTATTTAATCCATCAAGCCATTCTTGCCAAATACTTCTATTCCACTGCTTCCTCACCCTTTTATAGTTTCGTTCGCTCGGGCTGAGGTACTGGGCAAAATGGCCCGGCGTGTTGGCGGCCTTCAAACAGGCCCGCCCCAGTGATACTATAGACCACCCCCACTGGTCATCGCCTATATCTCCCCGCTTCTTTGCATCGTCGATCGCGCACCTAATCGAGTCTATCTCAGCAGCTTGATAGACCGAGAAAAAACCGCGTCCGTACCGCGTGAGAAAACAGGAGTAGTCGGTTTCAACAGCTTGGATTTCTAAAAGCTTTTCATATCCCTTTGAAAACTGAATCCACTCTGATGAGCCGCGCACGGCAGCGTCCTGCTCTATCAGTTCTGAATTCATTGCGACGATGCGGTCTATGTTGCGATTGAACGAAGCTTTCCAAGCCGCGTCAACGGCTTTTGGAGGCGGCGGCCCTTTGGCCGCCGTGAAATTACACTTAGCAGTCAACTGCGCGAAACGCTGCGCGTCGTTCAACCAAACGTTTCGGCTACTCCCTACTGCTTGCGCTACTGCCCCCATACCAGCAAACGCATCCAGTAAAATTCCGGGCTGAGCAGAGGCAATCACGCGAGAGACTTCGCGGGCCAATTCCCGCTTCGTGCCCATGTAAGGTATGCTCCCTGCAACCATCTGACGTTGAAGCCCTTCCCACTTACCCCTATCGCTCACGGCGATCTTGCGGACCTATATGCACTCTATACCGGGAAGTCGATCGACGGAGGGCATTTCATTCGTGGCCCGCCATCGCGTGACAAACGGAGGCTCGCAATCGTTCCTTTCCGGTACATTCTCCGAGGCAGTATCTAAAATTAGACTCCACATATATAAGATACACTTCTAATATCGTTACACCGAATCGATACAGGAAGTGACAATATGAGCCGTACCTTTGCCTATTGCCGGGTAAGCACCAACGACCAGACCACCGACAACCAGATTCAGGAAATTGCATCGGCAGGCTTCACGGTCGATCCGAAGCGGGTTGTTACAGAGACGGTTTCCGGTTCCGTTGCCGCCATGGAGCGGAAGGGCTTTGCTAAGCTGGTAGATCGCCTTGAAACTGGCGACATATTAATAGTGACGAAGTTGGACCGCCTCGGTCGCAACGCAATGGACCTTCGGGCTACGGTCGAACGGCTAGCGGCGGAAGGGGTGAAGGTTCATTGCCTTGCCTTAGGCGGCGTGGACCTCACCAGCGCGGCGGGGAAGATGACCATGGCTGTTATCGCCGCTGTTGCTGAGTTTGAACGCGACCTGCTTATCGAACGTACACAGGCGGGACTCGCTAGAGCGAAGGCGTCTGGCAAGTCCCTAGGACGCCCACAGACCCTTACGGATGATCAGCAGCGTACCATTATAGAGAAGCGGAAGCAGGGTATTTCCCTTGGGGCTTTGGCGAAGGAATATGATGTGTCGCGGGCTGCAATCCAAAGGGTGGAAAAGCGCGCCGCATAACAACTCACCACCGCCGCACTCACATTGTGGCGAGCGCGAACAATATGGTGGCGACTGCTGGGAGAGCGACGATAAAGGCCAAGGCAACTAAGCCGATAACAGCGCGCCAAGAAGGCGTCGTTGACCACATGCCGTAGATTGCTTCCCACTTCGTCATCACATTCCTCATCGGTAGTCACCGTCTTATATCGATGGCGGGGGCACCAGATTGCCGTCGCCAGATAATTCCCGTCCAAGGCATGGCAGGCCACCGCACCCGCCATCAACAAGGCTGCGTTGTAACAGGCCGCTTCACAACGACTACGGACGCCAAGACGAAAGAGACAGGCCCGCCACGGCGCGCATCGGCCACATATGGGGTGGAAGCGATGTAACCGGATCGAAAGCGTAATAGACTCATCAGCTTCGATCACATATTAGCGGCGTTGCTTCCTCGACTTTGATCGGAAGAGGAAGCCCGCAATCGGCGGCGAACACAGGCTCTCGGCCATACGGTCGGGCGGCCTGCGGAATATAATACCTTCGGGAAATACGCGGGAGGCGTGTTCCTGTGTTCGCGTCGATCAACCGTCCCGACTGGCGGGGTGGTGCGGTGGGGCACAGGATGAATAGATGCGTCGTTTGTTGATGACGGTTGCCGCTTTGGCAGCCTTTGGTGATGCACAAGCCAGACCTATGACCCTGGCAGAACAAAATGCCGTAGAAACAGCAGTCAAGGCAAAGCTTAAAGACCCGGCCTCCGCTCGCTTTCGCCATCCTAAAATTAATATCCCTGCCGGTGATGCTGGTATGTTCTATTGCGGGTACGTTAACGCGAAGAACAGCTTGGGCGGCTACGCTGGCGATGCTGAATTCGCCGTTGGCTTTGCGACAGAGATTAAAAAGGGCAGGCCCGATACTCTCGCAAAGGTAGTAGAGATCGGTGATGCCGATCCTGAAAGTGAAGATTCGCAGGTCGTAAGCCTATTCTGCGACCGCTATCCGAACCTTCATCAGTGAGGCCGGGCCATGATGAGCAGGATCGTTTCCACCATAGGGGTGATTGCACTACCCTGTACGCTGTCTGCATGTTCGGGTTCTGCGCCACAGCCCCGCACCGAAGATGCCCGTCCTTCCGCTACGGACATTGCTAAAGCTGATGCCGACATGGGGAGTGTCCCTACCAAGACAGAACCGTCAAAGTCCCTTACCGCCGGTGAGGTCGCGTCCATCTGCAAGGCGGGGATCGCAGAACTATTCGGTCATTCGCCCAAGATTATGAAGGCCGCACCGCAAGGGGGCGGCATCGTTCGTATATCTTACAAACGTCCTTATGACGGTAAGCTGTTCAGGAACGACTGCCAGGTACAAGGCAACCGCATCATGTGGCGCGGCTTCGATATTAGCCCCGGCTCCGGTCCCGGTCGATGGCGGAATGACCCTGCCGATGAAGTGCTGACGTTCACGGTAGCGGGACGCTCGGTCAAGCTTCTGACCACCTATTCGGATGGCTCCACGGCCACCGCAACGCAGCCGCTGCTATGATCCGAAAGGAACTAATTATGCGAAACACGATGCTGCTCGTCGCCGCTTCGTTGATGATTGCCGGTACAGCACAGGCGCAAGATAGTAGTGACCCTAACTGGCCTTGGGCACAATGCGTTGCGCAAGGCAAAGGCAGAGCATGTGATGGCCTTTACAAGCCTAGGGAAACTACAAGAACTAATACCTATCGGGATAGCCCTGAATACAAAGATTATGAATTTAGGGCATGGGAAATAGATCAAGAAAATAAAAGAGAAATAGAAGCTATTAACCGGGATTATAATCTTCGCCGTAGCGGGCTTCTTCCATAACATGGAGGGGGTATACCTCTTAGCTGCTACAGCTTTGGCCATGATATTCCCTATTCACAGCAGACCCCGATTATTAGGGAAGCTCACACCCCTTCAATGCACCGTATGTTCAGCAACCTTCCTATGGGTACTGACCGTGATATGAGGGCAGATACCCACATGCTTGAAAAAATTTTCGAACAGGCATCGGGCCGCAATGTCCGCCTTGGATTCCGGGACCATCAAAGCGTCATGAAGCGGTAGGGCAGGAATATCATGGTCGAGCGCCAGCGTCTTCACAGCGGCAATGACAGCGGTACTTTCGATAAACTGCAATTCGCCCCAGCCTATGGGGTTCTTGGCCCATTCCTCCAAAAGTGGCAGGTGTTCCAATATCTTCCGCTGGGTCTTACCGAAGGGGTGATCCGCCTGTAGATCGCGGCCCTTTGTTTCCTCGTCATCTGCGTATCGGTCCTTAGACTCTGGGGGCCACTTCTTATGAAAACCGCCATTGCCAAGGGTGATCGACACCCACATTTTTACGATGCCACGCGGTACGTCCGGCATGTCATAGGGATCATCGGCAGGTAGCGGCACACCCATACGCTGATGCAATATTGTTAAGTAGCTGGCCCGTAGATCGACCTCCGCAATGGCTTCGCCGCTGATCATCATGGCCCTACGGATATGCTTTCTGACGTTCTGATACCCTTTACCGATGCCATGGCTGTAAAGGCGACCTCCCTTGCTGAAATCGGCACCATCCTTGTCGCCCTCACCGAACACGCGGACGAAGCGATGATGGAGATGGGCGGGCTGAATATCCTGTCCGACGAAATAGGCGTTTAGGTCGTTGACCTCTTCACCATAGGCCGCGACACGCGGCAGACTATAATCGACCGGCAGGGCTTCACCCTTATGCTTCCTGCCTTTCTGATCCTTCCGGCTTGCTCCCTTCAGCATGATGGGATCGGCAACCCTCACCGGCCTTGGTGCAGCCGCGAAATGAGCAGACCATAGCTCCGGGAATATGTGATGCTCTTTCGCAAGGTCGATCAGCTTATCAGTGGCCCGGAACCGGGTTGCCACCCCTCTGCCGAAAGCTGACGTGACCCCCGATTTTTCCTCCAGTTAGCGCTAGAGTCCGATCCAACGAAGGGACGGACGGAATGAAGCGGAAGCAGTTTTCGGAAGAGCAGATTATCGGCATTTTGAAGGAAGCCGAGGCGGGTGCGGTGGTCACGGAATTATGCCGCAAGCACGGCATGTCGAGCGCGACCTATTATGCGTGGAAGGCCAAGTATGGCGGTTTGGAGGTGTCGGACGCGAAGCGACTGCGGGCGCTGGAGGAGGAGAACTCCAAGCTCAAACGGTTGCTCGCGGACACGATGCTGGACAATGCGGGGTTGAAAGACCTGCTGTCAAAAAAGTGGTGACGCCCGCTGCACAGCGCGAGGCGGTTGTGCATCTCCAGATCACGTTGGGGATGAGCGAGCGGCGCGCGTGCCGGGTGATTTCAGCGGATCGCAAGAGCATGCGCTATCGCTCGTGCCGCCCCGATGATGCCGATTTGCGGTCGCGGTTGCGCGAGTTGGCGCAGCAGCGTCGGCGGTTCGGCTACCGGCGCTTGCACATCCTGCTCCGCCGGGATGGCATTATGATCAACCGCAAGAAGACCCAGCGGCTCTACCGCGAGGAGGGGCTGACGGTTCGGCGGCGGCGGGGCAGAAGGCGCGCCGTTGGGGCGCGGGTGCCGGCTCCGGTGCTGGCGCTTCCCAACCAGCGCTGGAGCCTGGACTTCGTTCACGATCAACTCGCCACCGGCCGCCGGTTCCGTATCCTCAACATCGTCGATGATGTGACGCGTGAATGCTTGCGGGCGGTGCTCGACACTTCGATCTCGGGCAAGCGGGTGGCGCGCGAACTGGGCGATCTCATCGCCGAGCGCGGCGCGCCCAAGATGATCGTCAGCGACAACGGGACCGAACTGACATCGAACGCGGTGCTCGCCTGGTCGGGCGATGTCGGCATCGAGTGGCACTATATCGCGCCGGGCAAGCCGACGCAGAACGGGTTCGTCGAGAGTTTCAATGGCCGCATGCGCGACGAGCTTCTCAACGAAACGCTGTTCTTCACGGTTCGTCAGGCCCGCTCGATCCTCGCCAACTGGGTCGATGACTACAACACCGAGCGGCCGCACTCTTCGCTCGGCTATGCCACACCGGCGGCGTTCGCCGCCGAACTCGAAAAGCAATGGGCGGGTTTAAACCCGCCCATTGCTTCAACCGCGCTCCTGCGCGACAACAACGGTCGGTCTCTGGTTGCAGCTGGATGAAAGGCGGGGGTCACGTCAAAGCCAATGTCGTACATTCAATATAGCCGGTGATGACCTCCAAGAATCCTTCCCGCCGCAGACCATCGACCACGTTCGTAAAGGCACGATGACCTACGGATGTGCCGGACGCGGTATCATTTCCAAATGCTCCTACCTTGAAGCTCCCGGTAGCCATAGAACGGTACAGAAAGCCCCCTTCTTCCTCCCCTGCCGCCTTAATCAGCATGGGAATCGTCATTTCCATGGCGTTGATAAATTCATCAGGAAGCTTTTTCCGCCTTCCCATGTCTGGCTTACAGGATTCAACAAGGACTCCTACAAGAGCTTTTGCTTCAACAGAAATAGGTTTCAATAGGAAAGATAGATGGGAAGCCTTATCCATAGATTCATCTATAGATAGAACCTTATGTATGTATTTCTTGAAGGATTTATAGGTGATGAAATTTGTATAATTAGGTTGTATGGAAGACATATTCAAACCGGTTTAAATTTATAATACAAACGTGAAGCGCTTTCGATGGACGCAGTCGCACTATGATGGACAGGTTGTCCCTCTTCACGAAAGGGCGCTTGCTCCGGTGCATCAAGGATCAGGACGGCAGACTCCACCTCCCGGTCATCGGATGGCCCTACATCGGCAGGCGGGTTGTCATTTGAGGCTTTAGGGAGAGGATCGCCCTCATCCATGAAATCGAAGCGCAGTTGTATAAAATCCATGTGTATTCCTCGCATTCATACTGAGTACGAACGCCGGGATAAGGCGATCTTATCGAGACACAACCGTTAGTAACTTTGTTGTTATATGAAGACCTAACTGGGTTATTAGATGTTTTTATACCTGCGCTTAAATTGATTACTTTATTCGTAAGTTTATTTAACTTACAGGGTTCTTTATGGAATAACGCGATTTTGTATTAAATTCCGCTCGATGCACGTTAAGATGCAGTAATAAATTAACACATCAATGACTTGCCGCTGACGGAAATGCTGGGCTTGAAATACAATCTGGATGGTTTGAACGACTGGTGGATCAGTGATCGCGGTAAAAATACCGAAACTCACTGTCGGAAGCTGTGCATCAGCTAAAACCGCTTAGAAGCGATCAAATCCGAGCAGCTATTTGGACTCTTTCTTTCTGCACTTGCCGGAACGAATTTATCGCCGTCGAACGCATAAAGGCGACCAGTACAGCTTTCGCCCGAATAGCTGCCCCACAGCGTGAGTATCAGCCTATTATTTGGTCGAGTTAGAATTTGGAGTTCGGGGTAATCCTCCCCACCAAGGGGAAAGGTTATGATCTTGCCCGTCCGCACATCGCCAACCCAGCTAAATGTGCATGACGTTCCGCAGCCAACGGTAATGATAGTGTAGTGCCCCATCGCAATGGGGTTGGATCGGAAGCCGTTTGTGATAGCCGTTTTAAAACGCAGATACTTTTCACCATCACCGGCAAAGTTCGGTCGAGCACGCTGTCCGCTGTAAACCGGCACTTCATACTTCTTCGCGTCCACACTCTGCGATGCAGCCGGTACGGCGACCACCATCAGCAGGGCCGCGCCTATCATTTTGAAGCTCATAATCCCTCTGATCTTAACACACCAACGTCGCCCACCACCAGATGATCGCGAGCCGCCCGTTGGTATACGGCTCCACGGTTTTGCTGACAACGGCAGGTGGCGTCACCGAGATACATGCCCGCCCCGAAAACAGGCTCAATTCAGCCTGTTCGCGGTGATGAGCATGCGGTTGCCGGTAGGAATGTTGGTCGCCATGCTGATCATTGCCGAACTCGACAGCCAACATGCTCTATTTTGCCCGCAGAGGCCCCGTAGAGCGCGATTTAAGAGGCAAGGCTACCTGAGTAGCCAAATTCCTTTACGCGCCTCCTGCGGCACTTGGAAGGCAAATATCTAATGATTGGATGAAGTACACAATCGAGGAATGACCAATCCTTTAAAATCACAGCAGCTAACATTAGGATAGGTCTCATCGATAGACATGTCCGAGATGTAAATATCGTCCATTTCACCTTTAGAATGTCCTACAACGTCATTGTATACCGCCGACGGCACCTTATTTAAAATCAACATTGCTTTAAAGGCACCCCGGAATCCATGGAAGGTTACTTCTCTTCGTGCGCCTTTAAGCATGCGGTCGCCCAGCGTAGCGGGCACCACTGACTCATTGAAAGTTCGGATCAGCCGCGAGTTCGACCATGCCGGATAGTCCTTCGGTCCAGCCCCCTTTGGCTTCGTAGCCTTCCAGTCTGGAAAGACTCGGTCCGCGCCGCTGCGCTTCACCTTTTCCACATATTCCTTGAAGCCTAAGTCCAACAGGGCGTTGAGGACGGGTACGCAACGAGCCTCATTGTTCTTCACCGAACGATATTCATTCGGACGGATACGTATGTAGGGCGTAGGGCTGTCCAGATCGACCTCATCCAGCTTCAACCCGCCCAACTCAGCCGCACGGCATCCAGTGTAAAGCGCCATTACAAAGGCCCAATATTCGCTACCCGTAAGACGATGCTGACCGGGCTTGAACCGTGCGGTCGGCCCTTCGCATCCTGTAAACCAAGGATGCCGAAAGATGGCGTTGAGTTCCTCAACTCTGAACCGCCTCTTATCGGGCATGATTCGTTTGTCAGTCTTCTTGATGAACGCATTGACGTTCACGCCTTCTGCCGGATGGGTACCGTCATAACGGCCCCGATCCTTCGCCGTCTGGATAGCTGCCTTGATGTAGCGCAGGCGCTTGATGATCGTACCGCCACCAAGGGGACGAACGATACTGCCCTTCCACTTTCCGCCTACGGTTTGTTTGGTCAGGTGTTCGATGAAGGCGATTATGTCATGCTTGGTAATCTGATCTAGAGGCTTGTTTCCCGCGACCTCTTCAAACTGACGTAGCGCATGTTCGGCTTCCGTCTTCTGTTTAACCGGCAGTTCCTTGAACGTGATATAGTCGTTCATCACGGCCCTGATGCGCGCCGTTTCGGTTGCCGGTTTTTCGTTCGCTGTCGTTCTCGCCAGAGCAGGTTTAGGGGTAGCAAGGCCCGCCCTCAAAGCGTGGATACGGTCATAACCCTGCACCATGCCCGCACGGATGGCACCGACAACCGAACCGAACTCAGGACTGCCCGGAACCACTTTTAGCCCCCGTTCTCTTATAACATGCGGGGCTTCGTCCAAGGGGGTCAGGATAATGGCATCATCCTTGCGCCCCTTGTCATGTACGGCGCTATAAATCTGTTCAGCATGAAGATCGAGTTCATAACAGGCATGATCCAGTTCGGCGGCGGCACCGGCATTGGTATCCGCTAAAAGGGTCAGCCTTTCGAACGGTCCTGAGGTAAGATTGCGATAGCGGCTGGCGATGCTGTCCAGTTCCGCCTCTGTAAGCTGCTGGTGGCCCGGCATCGGCGAAGCGTGAGCAAGTGCCGGTCTGTTCATAGCCTGTGCCAGACGGGCCTCAAACTCACCGTGGATAGCGGCAGCGGCGGCAAGCATCGTCCCCCGGTCTTTCGTCCTCAAAGAGCGCCGGAACAGAGGCCGTGATCCGAACAAGGCCGCATAGCGATGCACGTTCCGCTGCACCACCAGCGGAACCCTACGTTCATATTGAAATACGCCATCGCGTTCCCGGACATACCGGACGACCGCTGCCACCGTTCACTTCCTCCAAACCGTGAGTCACACAAAAATCTCACAGCCAGAGGCCCCAGAAACGGCGGATTCGCAAGCCTTCTTAGGTTTTCTACCTTTTGGGCTTCTTACGGGATTGCTCCCGTAGGGGTCACCATTTTCGAAGCGTAGCCTTCATCATAAGCAGTTTCCTGCCGGGATCGAACCGGCAGCGCGGCCGTTCTTCATGCCTTAGCAACCGGCATGGAAGGCAGCAGGACTCGTGGCGTCACTTCATTGGCCGAGCCAGCTTATCATCGTACGTCATGGCCAGAGCGCCGGAAATGTGGCGCGCGACGCCGCAACTGAAGCCCAGTCCGATCGCATAGCCTTGTCCGTGCGTGATGCGGACGTTCCGTTAAGTGGATTGGGCCGTGAGCAGGCGCAGGCACTAGGCCATTGGTTCGGCAGCGAGGCGGAAGATCAGAGGCCCGAGGTCCTGTTGTCGTCCCCCTATTTACGCGCATTTCAAACCGCGCAGATTTTCCGCGAGGTGGGCGGAGCCGCCGCCGAGGAACCGATCTGCTTCGATGAACGGCTGCGCGAAAAGGAATTCGGCATTTTGGACGGGCTGACGACGACGGGCATCCGCAATCTGGAGGCCGACCAGTATGAATTTCGCCAGATGCTCGGAAAATTCTATCACCGGCCGCCGGGCGGAGAGAGCTGGTGCGACATCATCCTGCGGCTCCGGTCGGTGATGGACACCATATCGCTGCATTACGCCGGACGGCGCGTCATGATCTTCACGCATCAGGTCGTGGTGCTGTGCCTTCGCTATATTATCGAAGGGTTGAATGAAGCAGAAATACTGGCGATCGACCGGGCTGGCGATGTCGCGAACTGCGCGATCAGCGACTATGTTTATGACCCTTCCCACGGGCGCAATGGCGGATTGGTGCTGCGCCGTTACAATGTGACCGCGCCGATGGAGGAGGAGGCGACACCTGTCACACGCGAACCCGATGCCATCGCCGGAGCGCGGGGATGACGCCAGAGTCTCTCGATAGAGAATGGTTGCGCGCGCACCCCCTGCCGATCCCCGACCATGACTCCGACAAGAATGGGCGAGGTCGTGTGTTGGTGGTTGGCGGCGCGGAATTCGTGCCGGGCGCGCTGCGCTTGACGGGCGAGGCGGCATTGCGCGCGGGCGCCGGCAAATTGCAGATGGCGACGGTGCGTTCGGCTGCCATGTCGCTGGGCGTGTTGGTTCCCGAGGCCGCGATGACGGCGCTGCCTGCGGAAGAAAATGGCGAGATCGCCGCCGGAGCGGCTGAGCGTCTGGCGCCGCAGCTCGCCCGCTGTGACGCGCTGGTTCTGGGGCCGGGGATGAGCGTGAGTTCCCAGACGGATGAACTGGTCGCTGCCATATTGGCCGCCACAGATCCGCCGGTCACCATCGTCCTCGACGCTGCGGCGCTGACCTCCGCGCGCGAGTTGCGATCCGCCGTCGCCGGGCATGAGGGGCATATCATCCTGACACCTCATCATGGTGAAATGGCCATCCTGACCCGGCAAAGCGTCGAAGCCGTTTCCGCCGATCCAACGAAGATCGCGCTGCAAGTGGCGCGGGAATTTCAGGCGGTGGTCATCCTGAAGGGCGACCGCAGCGTGGTCGCGGCTCCGGACGGCGCCTGCCTGTTGCATGAGGGCGGTTGCGTCGGCCTGGCTACCGGCGGTTCGGGCGATGTGCTGGCCGGGATCGTCGGCGGTTTGGCGGCGCGCGGTGCGGACCCGTTGCGGGCGGCCGCCTGGGGCAGCTGGCTGCACGGCCGGGCAGGGCGCGAACTCGCCCGCGCCATGGGGCCTGTCGGATTTCTGGCGCGCGAATTGCTGCCGCTGATTCCCGGTCTGCTGGAAGAGCCCGGTAACAGTTAACTGCGTCGTTCCGCATCCGAATTCATCTTTGTGCGTTTCGGGTGGATGAGCGACAATTTTTCGGTGCTGCCACATCTGGTCCCTATCGTCATCGCCTATTGCCTGGCTCTGCCTATCGGCTGGAACCGGGAGCGGGCGGAACGCAGTGCTGGCCTGCGCACCTTTCCGCTGGTCGCTGTCGCCAGCTGTGGCTTTGTGCAGACGGTGGAAGGTATGATGGCGCAGGACCCGTCAGCGCTTGCCCGTGTGCTGGAAGGCGTGATCGCGGGCATCGGATTTCTGGGCGGTGGTGCGATCCTGCAACAGAGACATGCCGTCAAGGGCACCGCGACCGCCGCGAGCCTGTGGATCACGGGGGCGATTGGCGTTGCAGCGGGGCTTGGCACATATGATGTGGCGGTGGTTCTCACCGGCTTCACGCTGCTGACTTTCTGGGTCATGGCGCCGCTGAAGCCCGAGGAGAATGAGCGGGATGCGGAAGAGAAGATCAGCGAACCCGGCTCGCCGCGCTGAGGCGGGGGCTTACCCCAGCGCCGCCTGCTTTTCCGCCGCCAGCCGGTCGAGCTCCGCCCGGCTCTTCTTCTCGCTCGCCGATTTTAGTTGCCCGCAGGCGGCCATGATGTCCCGTCCGCGCGGTGTGCGCACCGGGGCGGAGATGCCGCCTTCGAACACGATCTCGGAAAAGCGCTTGATCCGCTCGGGCGTCGAACATTCATAGTCGGTGCCCGGCCATGGGTTGAAGGGGATCAGGTTGACCTTGGCAGGCAGCTTGTAGTGACGCAGCAGGCGAACCAGTTCGCGCGCGTCCTCGTCGCTGTCATTCTTGTCCTTGATCATCACATATTCGAACGTGATGCGGCGCGCATTATTCGCGTTCGGATAGTCGGCGCAAGCTTGCAGCAGCTGTTCGATACCGAATTTCTTATTGAGCGGCACCAGTTCGTCGCGCACGTCCTTCGTCACGGCATGGAGCGACACGGCGAGATTGACGCCGATCTCTTCCCCCGCGCGCGCCATCATCGGCACCACGCCGGAGGTGGAGAGCGTGATCCTACGCTTCGACAGAGCGAGGCCATCGCCGTCCATGACGACCTTCAGCGCGTCGCGCACATGATCGAAATTATAGAGCGGCTCGCCCATGCCCATCATCACGATGTTGGTCAGCATGCGGCCGTCGGGGCTATATTGCGAGCTGTCGTCCGCCTCGTCATCATTGGCGGAGGCCATGCTGCCCTTGGGCCATTCGCCTAGCGCGTCGCGGGCCAGCATGACCTGCCCGACGATTTCGCCCGGCGTCAGGTTGCGTACGAGGCGCATCGTGCCCGTGTGGCAGAAACGGCAGTTGAGCGTGCAGCCGACCTGGCTCGATACGCAGAGCGTTCCGCGATCGGCGTCCGGGATGAACACCATCTCATAGTCCTGCCCGTCATCCGACCGGAGCAGCCATTTGCGGGTGCCATCGTTCGACACCTGCGCTTCGACGACCTCGGGACGCCCCACGATGAAGCGCTCTGCCATCCAGCCGCGCATCGGCTTGGCAAGGTCGGTCATCGCATCGAAATCGGTTTCGCCGCGATGATAGAGCCAATGGAACAGCTGCTTCGACCGCAGCTTTGCCTGCTTGGCGTCGAGGCCTGCTTCCTCCAGCGCGCTTTTGATCTGTGGGCGCGACAGGCCCATCAGGTCGGTGCGCCCATCTTCACGGGGCGTCACCGCGCGCGGCACGGGCACAGGGTCAATGATGCCGGGGATAGGCATGGTCATATGCCGGGTCCTTTTGGTTTGGGAAGGTGGCAATCCCGAATGCCGTCAACATGTGCGATCAAATCCTGAGCGGCGCGATGGTCGCCCATGCGATCAAGGATGACATCTATCCCTTCGCGCCGCGCTAGCTTCGCTGCGGGAACGAAATCGGCATCCGCTGCTACGATAACGATCTGGTCTACCTGCCCCTTGAAGGCAAGGGATGCGACGTCGAGCCCCAGACGCATGTCAACGCCCTTCTGCTTGGTGTCGATCTCGAAATCATCATCGGTCGGCTCGAAATTTTTAGGGTCAGCAATCAGGCGGACGGTTGCCTTTTCGCTAAGGCGCCAATGAGAAGTGTCATTCAGTCGCCCTAAGCGGATCGCTACTTTCCTCAACTTCCCGACCTCATGGTGCAAGGCGAGGCGAAATTTTGCGTCTTCGGACTTGCTGAAATCCACGGACTTCTTGACCAGAGGCGTATGCATCCGTTTGGTCAGAGGCGGGCAATCATAAAAGAAGAGCCGGTAAAACTCGCGTGACTCGGCCAGAAGCTCATTGCGAGCAATCTGGTCCTGGACATTCAAGGGGCCGATTCTCTGGACAAGATGCCAATAAGCAAGCATCCCAAGCCCATGGGCTACACTGGCCGGATCCTTGCGATCATGATCGGGGAAAGCGTGTTTGAAGCGGCGCAAAAAGAAAGCGCCATCGATCAGAATCGCGGTAGCCATTATGAATGAAGCTCTAAAAAATTGTCCCCGGGAGCGGCCTTGAGTTGATATCTGCTCTTGCGAGCGCCTCAAGACGGCAAACCGGGGACGGGATAGCGCGCAGATAGCTGTCCCAAGCTAAAAAGTCAAGATTTACCGCAGCCGTGCGCAGCCCAAAGCCGCCGCGTCGATCGCTGTTGCGGCGCCGCGCAGCGTGTAGGTGTCCGCGAAACCGCGCCCGTTTGCGCCCTGCGTCTGCACGCTCATGCTGCCTGCCGATCGCATGGCGGCAATGATGGCCGCGTCCGCGCGCGGGTCGGGCGCCCAGGCATCAACCTGCCCCGCAACCAGCGGGAAGCGCCTGTCCCCAACATTCAGGATAACGGGAGAACCATCCACCCGCACCCGGCTCAGCCGGAAATGCACCTGTCCGCGTACGCGCTGGCGCGGCCAGTTCCCAACGGCGGCGAAACCATTGCCAGCGCGGCTCACAGGTTTGGAGATGGCATAGCAACGCGGTGCCGCCGGGTCACGGAACGCCCCCCAAGCCTCGAACATCCCCAGAGAATCACGTGCGAATGCTGGCGTTGCGATCAGCAGGAGCAGGAACCAGGCGCGCTTCATGACGCTGGCAAAGCCCATCATGTCCTCTTTTGCAACCCTTGCCTTCACGAAACGATCAGCAGGTGCTTGCCGCCGCCGCAACAGTGGTTATGAAGGATCATCCATCATTGTCGCCCGGATTCGACCGCATCCGGGCTTTGCGCAGAAAAGAAACGGACAAACAGGGACATGAAGGCCACCATCGAACGCGCCACGCTCCTCAAGAGCCTCAGCCACGTCCAGTCGGTGGTCGAGCGGCGCAATACGATTCCGATCCTGTCCAACGTGCTGATCGAAGCGTCAGCCGATGGCGCCATCAAGCTGATGGCGACCGACCTCGACCTCCAGATTGTCGAAAGTATCTCCGCGCAGGTGGAGCAGCCCGGCGCGACGACCATTTCGGCGCACACTCTGTTCGACATCGCTCGCAAGCTGCCCGAAGGGTCGCAGGTGTCGCTGCAAGCGGCGGAAGGCAAGATGCTGATCCAGGCGGGCCGCGCCCGCTTCAACCTGTCGACCCTCCCGCGCGATGACTTCCCGGTGATCGCGGAAGGCGACCTGCCGACCAGCTTCGAACTGCCCGCAGAGACGCTGAAGCAGATCATCGACAAGACGCGCTTCGCCATCTCGACCGAAGAAACGCGCTATTATCTGAACGGCATTTATTTCCACGTGTCGGATGATGGCCAGCCGGTATTGAAGGCAGCGGCGACCGACGGGCACCGCCTTGCTCGCGTCACCGTGCCGCGCCCCGATGGCGCCGAGGGCATGCCGGGCATCATCATCCCGCGCAAGTGCATCGGCGAACTGCGCAAGCTGCTCGACGAAGTCGAAGGTTCGGTCCAGATCACCTTGTCGGCCAGCAAGATCCGCTTCGGTCTCGGCAGCGCGATCTTGACCAGCAAGCTGATCGACGGGACCTTCCCCGATTACAGCCGCGTCATCCCGACCGCGAACGACAAGCTGCTCAAGATCGACCCGCGCAGCTTCGAGGAAGGCGTCGACCGTGTTGCTACGATCGCGACGGAAAAGACTCGGGCGGTCAAGATGACGCTCGATCGCGACAAGATCACCCTGTCAGTAACCAGCCCTGAAAACGGCACGGCGGCCGAAGAAGTGCCGGGTGCGTTTCAGGGCGAGGGCTTCGATATCGGCTTCAACGCCCGCTATCTGCTCGACATTCTGGGTCAGATCGACAGTGAGACGGTCGAACTGCACCTCGCCGACGCGGCAGCGCCGACGCTCATTCGGGAAAATGATCGCAGCCCTGCGCTCTATGTCCTGATGCCGATGCGCGTATAGTCGGAAACGGGGTAAGCGGTCGTGCGGGACCGCTTGCCTCATCCTGCTCAGTTGGTTTTGGACTCTGTTGAGCGGACGCTGAGGCACTATTCGCGTCGCGAGAGGGGCGTTCCCTCTCCCGTCATACCTTGCCAGCCAGTCGGGTAAGTTTCTTTCAACATCTGTGCGTTACGCACGGCATATGGCCCCGTCGCGCACCAAGCTAAGCGATACATCATATCGACCTGCCGATCTCGCGGTCGCGCTGGGTCTGGCCGAGGGTGGGACGCAGGCGTCAGCCTTCTGGATATCCGGAGCGTTCGCCCATATCGCCCGCCTCTGGCCGCTGGTGCTGCTGGGCAAGCTGTGCACCATCACCCTGCTCCATGTGCCGCTGTTCACCTTTGGTAACATTCTCCACTTCATCACATTCGTGACGATGTTGCTGATAGATGGCATGCTGATCGCCGCTCCGCGTGCGGAACGATTTCAGAATCTACGGCCGCATGTGCAGAAATGGCTGATGTTGCCGATGGCGCTGCTGTCGAGCATGAGTTTCAGCATGTTGCTGGGTCCGGCGCAATTTGCAGGGCCATTGTCGATTTCTCTCGCGGCAGAAGTCGCGATGGCGTTGATCGCCGTGTCGATATTCGGCGACCGGCGGTTGCTGGGCGTCAGCTATTTTCTGGGCACGTTGATCGTTTCGGCGTTTCAGGAAGCCGGTGTTGCGCAACTGGGTCTGTTGGTGAGTTGCATCGCGGTCATGATGATTGCCGCAGTGCGCCAGGCAACGTCTGATTTCGAACGGGCCATCGCGCAACATCAACAGGACCTTCGCGCGCAACGATCCGACCGCCTGTTGCAGGAATATGAGCAGTCGGGGCAGGGCTGGTTCTGGGAAACCGACCGCCAGGGCTGCCTCACCTACCTATCCGAAACGCTCGCGCGAACACTGGATATTGCCGAGGACGAACTTGTCGGGCGCCCTATCTCCGCCATTGTCTCGGCGGGTGATCATCAAAATGGCGGGGGTGAGCGCACCCTCGGCTTCCATTTCTCGACGCGCACCGGCTTTTCGGACATTCATGTTCGCGCGGCCGCAACGCGTGACGAGCGCTGGTGGTCGATATCCGGCCAGCCGGTTTTCAACGAATTTGGCCAGTTCCACGGCTTTCGCGGGAGTGGCACCGACCTTACCGAAATGCGCCGGAGCCAGGCCGAGGTAAAGCGCCTTGCCCAGTTCGATTCGCTCACCGGGCTCGCCAATCGCGTACAGATGCTGCGGTCGCTGGAAGATGCTGTGGCCGGTGCGCCCGGAAAGTCTGGCGATTGCGCTCTGCTGATGCTGGATCTGGATCGCTTCAAGACCGTCAACGATACACTTGGCCACCCGGCCGGGGACGCGCTGCTGCGGCAGGTGAGCCAGCGCCTTCAGCGTGTCGCGGGCGATCGCGGGCTTGTAGGGCGGCAGGGCGGCGACGAATTCAAGGTGCTGCTGCCCGGCAGACATGATCGTGCGCTGCTGTCCCAACTGGCGACGATGATCATCAACACGCTTTCGCAACCGTACATGGTCGAGGGGAAGGCGGTCGTCATCGGCGTGTCCATCGGGATTTCCTGTTGCCCACATGATGGCGAAACGGCGGATGCGCTGATCCGCAACGCTGATCTCGCGCTCTATGCTGCAAAGGGCGACGGGCGTGGCGTCCATCGTTTCTATTCGTCCGAAATGCACGCCGATGCAGAGGGGCGTCGGCAGTTGGAGGAGGATCTTCGCCACGCGCTGGCTTCGGACGGGCTGCACCTTGTCTATCAGCCGGTCGTGTCTTCCAAGACGGAGAGAGTCACTGGCTATGAGGCGCTGCTTCGCTGGACCCATCCCGTACGTGGTGAGATTTCGCCATCCATTTTTGTGCCCATCGCCGAGGAGACAGGGCTTATCGGCCCGATAGGTGACTGGGTACTCCGGACTGCCTGCCGCGATGCTTCGGAGTGGGGCGACGATATTCGCGTCGCTGTGAATGTCTCGCCGATCCAGTTCGCCAACCCCGGATTGCCCGCCACGGTCATGAGTGCGCTTGCCGCCTCCCAACTCTCGCCCCAGCGGCTGGAGCTGGAGATCACCGAAAGCGTGTTCCTGAATGACAGTGATGGAACGGATGCGATGTTCGCCCGGCTTAAAGGGATTGGCGTCCGTCTGGCGCTCGACGATTTCGGCACCGGCTACTCCTCGCTCGGCTATTTGAAGAAGGCACCATTCGACAAGATCAAGATCGACCAGAGTTTCGTGCGCGGCGCGGTGATGACCGGCAGCCGCAACAGCGCGATCATCAAGGCGATCGTCAGCCTGGCCGAGGCGCTGGGCATGGACACCACGGCGGAAGGTGCGGAGACGCAGGACGAACTGGCGCTGATCCGTGACCTGGGGTGCAGCCATATACAGGGCTATGTCTATGGGCGCCCGCTTGTTGCCAGCGACGTGCTGGCCCGGCATCGCGCGCATGGCACGGTGGCGCTGGTGGAGGGCTTCCAGTCCAGCCGCCCGGAACGCAAGACGATGCTGCGGACGATCGCGGTGCATGCCGATGGCCATGCCTATACGGGGCGCATCCGCAATATCTCCTCGACCGGCGCGATGATCGAGGGGCTGTGGCATGTGCCCCCCGGCACCCAATTGTCGATCGAGTTCAGTGACAGCCAGAATGTGAGCGCTGTGGTTCGTTGGTCGCGCGAGGATCGGGTGGGTGTGGAATTCACCAGCCCCATCGACATCGCCGCTGCCTGCGCCCTGCCTCGCTCATTGGCATCCTGACCAGAGCAGGTCTGCGCGGCGACGCCCGCAAGCGCATAAAAAAGGAGCTGCCAATGACAGCTCCTTTTGTTGGACGTGCCGGATGTTTCAGGCGGCGATCGCTACCTGTTCGGCCTGAACAAGTCCGCGCGCGACATCCTTGACCAATGCGATGAAACGTCCGGCTTCCCGTGCGATCATCGCCTTGTTGAAGCAGGCAGCAGCACCCCGGTCCAGCGCTTCGGCCATGATCGGCGCTCCGTCGCGCATCAGGCTGGACAGCATGATGACCGGGCAGGGATCGATGTCCATAACCTCGTCCAGGATGCTCAAACCGTCGCGCCCCGGCATGGCAACGTCCATCGTCACCACATCGGGCTTTTCCATGCGGATGAGGTCGATCGCTTCTTCGCCATTGCGGGCGATGCCCACGACATCGAACCGGCAATCGCGTTCCAGCAGCGTTTCGATCATGGCGCGAATGGTCAGCGAGTCATCGACCACCACGATCCGTATCGGCTTTGCCATGCATTCCTCCGACCCTTGTTTTCAAAGGTCATAACGGATGGAAAATGGAGAGTTTTAGGCAAGAGTCAGAAGAACAGCTTGCGGAAGGAAATGCTGATCGTGCGGCCTAGCGGATCGAGATAGCCCTGCTGGTAGCGCAGCGGGGTTCCTCCGGTCGCGTCCGTCACATCGCGTCGCGTGTTGAAGATGTTGTTGATCCCGATCGATACCCGCGATCCCCGCAGAAAGGGATGATTCTTCACAAGCGAAGGCATCTGCCCCAGATTGGCGAACAGTCGCAGGTTAGCGGTCGCCAGACTTCCGAAATCGAGCCGCGAAGTGCCGCCCAGTGCTCCATCGACATGGGTGCCGCTTTCCCAATTGACGCTGAGCCGTGCGCCAAGGCCATTGTTGGTGTAGCCGACGCGTGCCTCCACCTCATGCCGTGGCTGCCCGCCTGATGATCCCGTCGCATCGCCATTCAACAGATCGAGTTCCGGCACGCCCGGCGCGATCAGGATGCTCTCGGTAAAATGCCATGTGTGGTAGAGGCTGAAGCTGAGGCGCCCGCCTCCGCCTCCACGTCCGCCACCCATGCCGCCCGGCCCGCCAAAACCGCCGCCCGGCCGTCCGCCGCCTCCGGGGCCGCCAAAGCCACCTTCGCCGTGCGGTCGATCGCCGCCCTCCTGTCCGTGGGGCGGCGGCGTGCCATCCTGGCCTCCTTGCGCGCCACGCTGTCCGCCCCGTCCGCCGCGATTGCCGAAGAGCGCGCGCATATCCTGCAGCTCCTGGGGACGATCTTCCGGCTTTGCACCGGCGGCGCGCCAAGCCTCTGCCAACTTCTGGATGCGCGATTTTAGCGGGAAGGAGAGGTCGAAGCCCCAACGCAGCTGTTCGCTTTGCGAGCGCAGATAATTGATCGGCGTCGCATCGATTTCGGTCAGCAAGCCGCCAACGCGGGTGAAGCGGCCACCGAAGGCATCCTCAATTGCAGGAGTCGGCTCGGGGAATGCCGCGATCGGATTGCTTGTCCGGCTGTTGAGGTAGGTCGCGGTCAGGGTCAGGTTGGGCTTGTCGAAAGCCTTCACCGTTGCGCTCAGCCGGAACTGGTCGCGCACGCTTTCCTTCAACTGCGCGTTGCCCCCCGTCACCCGCGTGACGAAGACGGTCTGGCCGCTTTGATAATCAAAGACGGGTACATTCTCCGTCCTGACTTCGGGATCGCTTAATTGGTTTCCCGTCGGCGCGGCCCGGTCCTGGTTCGCGGACACCAGCAGTTGCACCGCAGGGATCGGCCGCCAGCGCAGGCCATAACCAAGGGTGGAGAGCGTGCCGAAGTCCGAAAGCTCCTGCGCCGCCGCATTCACATTGATGCCGATGTCGCCAACCGCGCCCAGCACGCCTCTTGTCTTGCTGGTGATTGGCAAGTCCAGAGTGACCTGCCCGCTGGCGATCTGCCGGTCATAGTCGATGTCCTGCTCGAACCCGTTGCGGATCGACCAGCCCTCAAATCCATTGGTCGACGCCCCCACCCGGACGGAGCTTGTGACGGAGCCCGCAGGCAACTCGAACACAGGGCCTGACAGCAGCAGGTCGCCCGTCACGGCCTGCGACCGCGCGCTCGCCCGGTCGGTCGATGCCGATCGGTCGGTTCGCGTGCGGGTGTCCGACAGGTCGCCATTGCCGGTGAAGGACCATTGCCACCCCTTGCCGAGCAGCCCGTTAAAGGTCAGGCCGAGATGGCCGGTCGTTCCGCGAATCTGCTGGTCAAGCCGGTTGTCGCGCAGAAATTCGGCATAGAGCGGCCCGTTGCCGACCGGCGCGGCAAGTGCGGCGGCAGACAGCCCCTGAAGCGAGTCATTGTCCGACAGCTCCACCCGGCCGTTGACGGTCATCGATACGCCGCCCAGCGCGCGCGCATAGGTGGCGTTCGCGGACACGCTCTCGGTCGCCGGGCTCAACGTGCGGAAACGGGTGATGTCGATCAACGCCGGACTGATCGCCGTCCGATCGATCCCGCGTTCGCTTTCCAGCAGGGCAGCAGCGGCATTATATTTGACGTTCAACGTAAAGCGATTGTCACCCCGGATGCGCAGCAGGCCTGCCTCGGCCGACCCGCTTTCCCGTCCGCCATCGGTCGTCGTGGCCGCCCGTAGATCGGCCAGCTCCGCCCGGAAACGCTGGCGCAGGACGATGTTCGCCACCTTCTGCGTTGGTGCATAGCCATAGGATAGGGCGACCTGTTCCGGCAGGATGTCGACACGTGCCACGGCCTCGGACGGGATGTCCTGGATTTCGGAAAAGCTGGAAATGCGCTTGCCGTTCAGCAGCACGACCGGGGTGCCGTTCGTCTGCGCGGACAATTCGGTGATCATTTCCGAAATGGAAGTGACACCCAAGGCCCGAATATCGGCGGAGGAAAGCTGTTGTTCGGGCTTGATATTGCCCAGCACAGCGCCCCGCTGCGGCTGGCCCGTGACGATGATTTCGTCGCCTTCGTCCATCTGCGCAGGCGGCTCCTGGGCTGAGGTCTGCGCCATCAGCGCAGCGGGCGATGCGCCCATCATGAAAAACAGCATCAGCGAAGCCGGTCGGCGCACGAACATACCCCTTTTGGAAAAAGCGAACCTTTGATGGTACGTCACTAGGGGCGAACTGTCTCAAAATCTTGGCAAGGCCAAGGCGAATTTGTCGCAAATTGTAGCAGATGCCCTCACGCACTGCGGATACTGTCATCCAATCTGTGGATAGGCTGATCTTGTCGCTGGTTCCCTTTGCCCATTGGCTCGCTTAGACTTCCGGTATGCGCACCCCATACCCTGCAATCGATCCCTATGCTGTCGGCCATCTTGATGTGTGTGACGGCCATTCCGTCTATTGGGAGCGCGTCGGCACGCCGGGGGCAAAGCCTGCGGTCTTCCTCCACGGCGGGCCGGGCGGCGGCATCTCGCCCGATCACCGTCGCCTGTTCGATCCGACTCGCTACGATCTTTTACTCTTCGACCAGCGCGGTTGCGGCCGTTCGACGCCGCATGCTTCGCTGGAAGCGAACACGACCTGGCATCTCGTGGCGGACATAGAGCGGTTGCGGGAATTGATGGGTGTTGATCAATGGCTTGTGTTCGGCGGCAGCTGGGGATCGGCGCTGGCGCTTGCCTATGCACAGAGCCATCCCGCCAATGTCAGCGAATTGATCCTGCGCGGCATCTTCACGCTCCGCCAGCAGGAGGTCGACTGGTATTATCAGGAAGGTGCCAGCCGCATCTATCCAGATAAGTGGGAACGCTTCCTTGCTCCCATAGCGGAGAAGGATCGCGGCGACTTGCTTCATGCCTATCACCGCATCCTGACGAGCGAAGATCGCTTGGCGCAGGTCGCGGCGGCCAAGGCGTGGAGCGTTTGGGAAGGTGAAACCATCCGTCTGCTGCCAGACGCTGCACTGTCAGCCACGCATGAGGATGATGCGTTCGCACTCGCCTTCGCGCGGATCGAAAATCATTATTTCGTGCATCGCGGCTGGCTGGAGGAAGGCCAGCTCATCCACGATGCGGGCAAGCTCCGCGACATTCCCGGCGTGATCGTTCAGGGTCGCTACGACATGGCCTGTCCCGCCGAGACCGCCTGGGCGCTGCACAAGGCATGGCCTGAAGCGCGGTTCGAGATGATCGAGGGCGCTGGGCACGCCTATAATGAACCCGGCATCCTCGACGCCCTGATCCGCGCCACGGATAGTTTCGCAATCTGAAATTCAGATGGTGAAGGGGGATGGGCGACCGTCGAGCATCAAAAGCTCAAGGCTCTCCCTTGGACTCCTGCATCCGCCGTTCGGCAAACCATTGTTCCAGCATCTTGGCGGTGCAGCCGGTGAAGCCGTTGCTGCCGATTGCCGAGCAGCTGCCGGGGAGATTCTGGCGCTGTACCTCTTCCATCGTCGCCACCTGACTCCCCCAACCCGGCCCGCCGGACGGGGCGGGCTTTTCGCGCAATTTCTTGGGGATGCGGTAGCGTTCGGACTCGGGCTTGCGCGCGCAAACGACGATTTCGTCGCCTTCGCCCTTGGGACAGGGGTCGTTCCCATAGACGATCAGGTTGAACACGCGCTGTGGCGGCTCGGCCTTGGCTGGGGCGAGTAAGGCGATGGGAACAAGCGCCGCCACTGCAAGGAAGGCATGAACCGGGAAGCGCATAGGTTTTATCCTCTTTTCGCCCCTGTCCACCGGCGGAGTGCCCCATTCCGCCAGCCTTACCCAGACGCCAAGCGCCCGGAGCAACCGTCAGGGCTGCGTGGGTGCAGTCTGCTGCGGTTGGCTGGCCTGCGCCTTCTCCTCCGCCACGGCTCGTGCCTCGATCGCCTTGCTATCCGCGTCGATGGTGGAAAGCCGCCGTGCTCGTTCGGCTTCGACCAGATCCTTCCAGCTGGCATTGTCCGCCGCCTGCCGTTCCGCCTTGGCAAGCCTTGCCAACTGGTTGAAGCAGCCCGTGAAGCCGCCGGGGCCAGTGGCTGAGCAGCTTTCCGTGCCGGTACGGCCGACATATTCCATCGACCGCACGCGCTCGCCCCATGCCTGATTGCTCGGCTTGTTGGGATCGCCACGCAGCGGTTCAGGGATGCGGAAGCGTTCTTCCTCACCCTTGCGCGCGCAAACGACGATGTCGGTGCCAGCGCTTTGCGGGCAGGCGTCATCGCCATAGACGATGACAAGATTGACGCGCTCCGATCCCGTTGTACCGGCAGCGGCGGTGGGGGCCTGCTCCTGCACGGGCCCGCTCTGCTGCTGCGCCATGGCGGGCAGGGTGCTCGCAGCCATCAGCAGCATGGCGGCTGTCGCGGTCTTCATCATCGTCCTTATCTCCTCAGATCCGCTTCGACAGCGCGATTGCAGCCCGGCATCCTAAACGAATGACGCCCGACAGCAGTGGATAGGCGGGCGCCTGTTCCGCTCCACGGGCGATCGCGGTTTCGCGATGTTCAACTTCTTCCGCCTGAAAATCCGTGATGGTGGCGGCGAGTTCCGGGTCGTCGCCTGCCAATTCCGCCAACTGCTGGCCATAATGACGGTCGATCTCCGTCTCGATCGCGGCGGTGCAGGCCATGGCGGCGCGCGGGCCGATCGCGGCGGTTACTGCGCCCAGCGCAAAGCCCGCGACGTTCCAGATCGGCCGAAGCGCGGTCGGTCTTACACCGCGCCGGGTGATCATCGCGTCGAATATCTTGCGGTGCCGCTCTTCCTGCGCCGCCATGCCTGCGATGACGCGGGCGTCGGGGTGGCGATCGCCAAGCACGGCAAGCTGCCCGGCATAGATGCGCGTCGCGCCGAATTCGCCCGCCTGATCCACGCGCAGCATCGCCGCGCGATCATCGGCCGTCACCTTCCGGCCGGGGCGGGGGAACTCCCTGGGCGCGTTCATGCCTGTTTCCTCGACTTGATCAGCAAGGCCAAGATGGCGAGCGCGCTCGCTCCGGACAAGAGCCCGTTGAAGCCTGCGAGCGAAATGCCGAGCAGCGTCCAGGGCGCGACATCGCAGCGGGTGATCGGGGTCGCCATGATCTGGTTCAATATGTCGGCCGGGTTGCCCCCTGCCGTAGAGGTGGAGCAGGCCGTCAGTCCCTGCCACCAGCCATATTCGACGCCTGCATGGAACAGGCCGATCGCGCCGCTGATGCCAATCGCCAAGCCCGCCAATCCCGCGAACAGCGCACTGATGCAGGGCCGCTTTTTCGCCGCATAGGCGATCAGCGCGAGCGGAATCGCCGCCATATGCGGATAGCGTTGCCACCAGCACATCTCGCACGGATGCAAACCGCCCACATATTGCGAAGCGTAAGCACCGCCCAGCAGCAGCAATGGCACTGCAAGAGCGATAGCGCGGGCGAGAGGCAAGTTCTTCATGATGCTCGCTTAAACGGCCCCGAACCTTTCGTCATGCTGAACTTGCGTCAACGCCCGAACTTCCGCTGGGTCTTGCCGTAGCGCAGCTTGCGCGTGCCCGGCTTGCCTTCGGTCGCCCGCCCGCGCGGCGCGGCGACCTGCTCGTTGGCGGGCAGGCCCAGCTCCTCCGCCTCCAGCTTGCGGATTTCGTCGCGGATGCGGCCTGCTTCCTCGAATTCCAGGTCGGCGGCGGCGGCGCGCATCTTCTTTTCCAGATCCTCGATATAGGCGCGGAGGTTATGGCCGACGAGGTGCGGGCGGTCGTCCAGCCCGGTATCGACCGTGACCTGATCCTTGCTCGCGACATGGGCGATGATGTCGCCGATGTTACGCTTGATCGTGGTCGGCGTGATGCCATGCTCCAGATTATAGGCCTGCTGCTTCTCGCGGCGGCGGCTGGTTTCGTTAAGCGCCCGCTCCATGCTGCCGGTGATGCGATCGGCATAGAGGATGACCCGTCCTTCCACGTTGCGCGCGGCGCGGCCGATGGTCTGGATCAGCGATGTTTCCGATCGCAGGAAGCCTTCCTTGTCCGCGTCGAGGATCGCGACCAAGCCACATTCCGGAATGTCGAGACCCTCGCGCAGCAGGTTGATGCCGATCAGCACGTCATAGACACCCAGCCGCAGGTCGCGGATCAATTCGATACGTTCCAGCGTCTCGACGTCGCTGTGCATGTAGCGGACCTTGATCCCCGCTTCATGCATGAATTCGGTCAAATCCTCCGCCATGCGCTTGGTCAGCGTGGTGACGAGGGTGCGATAGCCCTGCGCCGCGACCTTGCGGCATTCGTTGATCAGGTCGTCCACCTGATCCTCCACCGGCTTGATCTCGACCGGCGGGTCGATGAGGCCGGTGGGGCGAATGACCTGTTCGGAGAAGGCGCCGCCGGTCTGCTCCATTTCCCACGGCCCCGGCGTGGCGGACACGCTGACCGTCTGCGGCCGCATCGCGTCCCACTCGTTGAAGCGCAGCGGCCGGTTGTCGATGCAGCTCGGCAGGCGGAAGCCATATTCGGCGAGCGTGATCTTGCGCCGATGGTCGCCCCGCGCCATCGCGCCGATTTGCGGCACGGTCTGGTGGCTTTCGTCCACGAACAGCAGGGCGTTTTCGGGGAGATATTCGAACAGGGTGGGCGGCGGCTCGCCGGGCAGGCGGCCGGTCAGGAAGCGGGAGTAATTCTCGATCCCCGCGCAGCTGCCGGTCGCCGCGATCATTTCGAGGTCGAAGTTCGTGCGCTGCTCCAGCCGCTGCGCCTCCAGCAGCTTGCCCTCGGCCTGCAACTCTTTCAGCCGTTCGGTCAGTTCAAAGCGGATCGCCTCCATCGCCTGCTTGAGCGTTGGTCCCGGCGTGACGTGGTGGCTGTTGGGAAAGACCTTCACATATTCGAGGGTCGCGATCTTCTTTCCCGTCAGCGGATCGAATTCGACAATCTCCTCGATCTCGTTGCCGAAGAAGGAAACGCGCCAGGCGGTGTCCTCATAGTGGGACGGGAAAATCTCCAGATTGTCCCCCTTCACCCGGAAATTGCCGCGCGCGAAGGCGGCATCGTTGCGCTTGTACTGTAGCGCCACCAGCTTGCGGATGATCTCCCGCTGATCCTCGATCCCGCCCTTCTTCATCGAAAAGGTCATGGCCGAATAGGTCTCGACCGAGCCGATGCCATAAAGACAGGACACCGACGCGACAATGATCACATCGTCCCGCTCCAGCAGCGCACGGGTGGCGGAGTGGCGCATCCGGTCGATCGCCTCGTTCACGCTCGACTCCTTCTCGATATAGGTGTCGGATCGCGCCACATAGGCTTCGGGCTGGTAATAGTCATAATAGCTGACGAAATATTCGACGGCGTTCTCCGGGAAGAAGCTCTTGAACTCTCCGTAAAGCTGCGCTGCGAGAATCTTGTTGGGAGCAAGGATCAGCGCGGGCCGTTGCATCGCCTCGATCACCTTCGCCATCGTGAAGGTCTTGCCGGAGCCGGTGACGCCTAGCAGCACCTGATCCTTCTCACCCGCCCTTGCCTGTTCCACCAGTTCGGCGATGGCGGTGGGCTGGTCGCCCGAGGGCTCATAGTCGGAAACCAGCTTGAACGGCCTGCCGCCCTCGCTCTTTTCCGGGCGCGCGGGACGGTGGGGGACGAAGCCTTCGCCGGTCTGGGGCTCGTCCAGCGTGGTGCGAATCTGAATGGACATGCGGGCCAATATGGGCATGGTCCCGCACCACAGCAATGTGGGAGCGAATATCCCACGAACGGGAGGAAGGGACTGTATGCGCAAAGCTATTTTTCTGCTCGCGTCCTTGGCCATGTTGCAGGCATGCGCCACGACGACGGCAGAAACCCGATCGGCGCAGATGCCGCCATCGGCCATGCAGGGAAAGAACCCGCTGGGCGGCGGTTATCTTGGCGGCGGTGCGCTTCCTGACAGCCTGTTGCTCTCTCCGCCGCCCCCGGCGGCAGGATCGGTGGCCGAGGCGCGCGACAGGGAAGGGGCGGTCGCCGCCGTCGCGATGCAGGGTAGCGCACGCTGGGATCTCGCCAAGGCCGATGCCGACCTACGCCCCGCCCAGGCTGCCGCCGCGTTCTCTTGCACGGCGGGCTTCCCGATCGATCAGGCCCATGCGCCCGCGCTGACCCGCCTTCTGACCCGCACGATGGGAGATCTCGGCCTATCAACGGCCGACGTAAAGAAACGCTATATGCGGCAGCGTCCGTTCATGGAAAATGGCAAGCCCAGCTGCACGCCGGATTGGGAGAAGTTCCTGCGCCGCGACGGCTCCTATCCCTCGGGCCACAGCGCCATCGGTTATGGCTATGGCCTCATCCTTGCGGAATTAATGCCTGACCGCGCGGCAAGGCTGGTGGCGCGCGGCCGTGCCTTCGGCGACAGCCGCCGCATCTGCAATGTGCACTGGCTGAGCGATATCGAGGAAGGACGGGTCATTGCCTCCGCCACCGTGATGCGCCTCAATGCCGATCCCGCCTTCGCTGCCGATCTTGCCGCTGCGCGCAAGGAAGTCGCTGCGTTGCGCAGCAAACCCGCCGAAACCGCACCTGATTGCGCGCAGGAAGCTGCGGCGCTGGCCCAATAGCGCGCAGGATCATTTTTCATTCTATGCCTGTCCTGATATGCTGATGGTTAGACAGGCCGGGTCATTCCGGCATCAACGGGGGAAGATCATGCTTAAAGCCTTGGCCGTCATTATTCCTGCCACGCTGTTGCTCGCCAGCTGCGGCGACAAGCCTTCCGGCGAACCGCAGACGCGCGAGGAAGTGAAAGCCCAAGTTCAGAAGGTGCAGCTGAAGCCCGGCCAGTGGGAAGGCGCCTATACGCTCGAGGATATCGACATGCCGAACATGCCCGGCGGTGGCGATCAGATGAAAGAGCAGATGAAGAAGATGATGAGCCGCACTTCGATCAAATATTGCGTCTCTCCCGAAGAAGCGGCGAACCCCAGCGGCAAGATGTTCTCGGGTCAGGAAAACAAGGATTGCATCTACAAGGGCTTCGACGTCAGCAGCGGATCGGTAAAGGGCGAGATCGCCTGCAAGTCGGAACAGGGAACGATGAATGCCGTCATGTCTGGCGACTACGGGCCGGAAAGCTATGAAATGCACATGGACATGAAGATGAGCGGCGCGCCCAATGGCATGAACATGAGCATGAAGGCGAAGACCACGGGCAAATGGGTCGGCGCGGAGTGCGTCGCATCCTGATATGATGGAGAGCGCGGGGGGCTTTTGCTGGCTCTGTGCGCGCGCCTTAGGCAAACGGGTCGAATGGCATCATCCGGTGCCGAAAAGCCGAGGCGGGTGCGGAACGGTGCCCGTCCATCCAATCTGTCATCGGGCCATCCATGCGCAGATGAGCAATGTCGAGCTTGCCCGCACGCAGGGTGATGCCGCTGCCCTCCGCACGCATCCCGGTATCGCCCGCTTTCTCGGCTGGGTCGCGGCCAAGCCGCCCGACTTTCACGCGCCCACCTACAGGAAACGCTAGCGTCACTTTTGCTCTTGCGCTTGGGCGCTTGGCAAGCGAGCCTCCGCCCGTTCCGTAAGAGAACAGGGGAAGAGGATATGCGAAAGACGATAATAGCGGCGTTGCCGCTTGCGATGACGCTTGGCTTGGCCGGATGCGGCAATGAGGCGCCTGCACCCGAAGCCGTTGAAGCGCCGATCGTGATGAAGGGGGGCGAATGGACGATCACCCGCAAGACTACCGGCTACAACACGCCGACTGTCACGCCCGAACAATATCAGGCCGCGCTGAAACAGGTTGACGAGGAAAAGCTGTGCGTTGCCGTCGATGCCAAGGGGACACCCGATGCCGATGCTCTGGCAGGGGATGAGGGCAAGGATTGCACCTATAAGGACAAGCTGCTGCGCAAGGGGCGGTTGATCGCGACCCTGTCCTGCAAGTCCGGTGGAGCGACATCGGAAATCGTGCTGGAGGGCAATTACACCGCCGATACGCTGACGCTGGGTAGCACCATGACGAAGACCGCCGCAGGTAGCCCCGTATTGCGCACCACCCATGACGTGACTGGTAGACGCACCGGAGAGTGCAGCAAGGCCTGAACGGCCTGTCTTAAGAAACCCTCCGCTGCCTGCCAGCGGAGGGCTTCCTGTCCGGAATCTCCAATGCTGGTGGCGGGATTCTGTGCCATTGTCGCGCTCGGCATCCATCAGAATGTCGGAGAGTCGAGACATGCTCTTTCATCTTTCGATTGCCGCGCATGATCCAAAGCATGTTGCGGAGGTTATCGCTGAAATGTGGCGCGGCGAGGCGCTCTATTTCCCGCCCGTGACGCCGGGCAGCTGGATCGCCCTGGCTGGCGATGACCGGGGCACCGCCGTAGAGGTCTATCCGATCGACACCGTCTTGCGCGAGGAGGAAGGCGACGCCGATAGCTTCGGGGAGCGGACTGGCGAAACCCGCTATACCGCGACACATGCCGCGCTGGCCACGCCCCTGTCCCGCGCAGAGATCATGGCAATCGCGCAGCGCGAAGGCTGGCCCGCCAAATATCGCAAGCGTGGCGGCGTGTTCGGCGTGATCGAATTGTGGATCGAAGGGCGGCAGATGGTGGAGATGCTGACCGCCGAGATGCAGGCAGAATATCTGACGGCGATGACGACAGACAATTGGCGCGCGATGCTGGAAGCAGGCCCTCCCGCCTGACCTATTGCAATGCCCGGATGGCGCGTTGGTCGCAGCGTCTTGGGCCACGCGGCACGGCGGAATAGGCGGGAACCTGAATGGACTGGCCGACGCGCAATGGCGCAAAGCGCTGCCGCTCTATGCCTTCGCATTTCAGGAAAAGCTCCAGCATGCGCGGCGGGGTGCTCCATTTTTCATAGGACAGCCGGAACGTGCCCCAATGGATCGGGATCGCGGTCGATGCCTTGAGCTTGTCGAACACCTCGACGGCGCGCTGCGGCCCGATGTGGGAGTCCGCCTCCATCTGCCCCGGCCAGAAGCGGAAGGCGCCAATCGGGATGATGGCGAGGCGGACCGGACCGAGCCGTGCGGCTTCCGTGGGCCATGCCATGTCGCCAGCCCCCGTGTCGCCCGCGAAGAAGATGTTGCCCGCGCGCGTTTCGATCAGGAAGCTCGACCATAATGCGCGGTTGCGGTCAGTGCCCCAACGGCTGCTCCAATGATGATTGCGCACCACATGGACGCGATAGTCGGGGCAATGTTCGTAATTTTCGCACTGGATGACCGTTTGAGTCCCCAGATTATTGAGGGCGGCGCCCGTCACCGACTGGCCCCAATCCAGCGCGATCGCCGGAATGCCCTTGTCCTTCAGGATGCGCTCATTGCCCAGGCTGACGATGATCTTGGGCCGATCCCGCTCCCACAGTTTCTTGAGCGTGGGGATATCCATATGGTCATAATGATTGTGGCTGACGATGATGAGGTCGATCTTCGGCAAGTCGTCGAACCGGATGCCAGGCTCGGCTACCCGTTTGGGACCCAGCGGTGGCAGGGGGCTCGCATAGTCGGACCAGATGGGGTCGGTCAGGATGTTGATCCCCGCGGCCTGCACCAGCACCGTGGCATGACCGACCCATGTCGCTACCATGCCTTTCGGCGCTGCGAAGGCTGGCGGGCGGGTGGGCTTCACTGCGACTGTTGTGGGCCATGCAGGGCGCTCATCCTGCCCCATCAGCCAGCGAAGGAGAAAGCCCCGGCGGCTTGTTCCTGGGGGACTTGAAAACTCGATTTCGCCATCGGGATTGAAAAAGTGCTCGCCGTCATAATGGCGGCTGACCGGCCCGTCATAATAGACGCGGTCGAGAAAGGGGGGGATGATCGTGATCGCAAGGCACAGCGCGATTATCAGGAACAGCAGCCCGATGCCCGCTCCGCGAAAGACTTTCCCGATGATGCGGCCCATGCCGTCTCCTGCTTCGATCACGATGCAGGGTCATAGCCGCGATATGGCGCGGGACAAGAGTTGCTTATCCCTCGCGTCCTCAATGCCGCATGTGTCGAAGCCAAGGTAGCAAGCGTCGCTGAAGGTCCCGCACGTCGCTATCCTCTCCTTCCAGCAAAGGGATGGCATAGGTCTCAAGATCGTCCTTCAAGAGGCTTACGCTCCGGCTGGGATGATGCAGATCAACCACCGCGCCATCGGGCATATGGATGGCTAGCGCGGCCATGCCGTCGCTGATGCTGGCGTGGGGGCCATCGACTTCATAATCCTCCGCCAGCAGCAGATTGACCATCATGCCTGCCAGCAGCGGGTCATCCTCGACAATCAGGATGCGGCCATTGGATCGCGCCATCACTCTTGCTCCAGCCCGAAATGGCTGCGGTAGCGATTGAAGCAGCGTTCGCCGCAACTGAGGCGGATCAACGCGCCTTCGGCGATCGCGGTGGCCCGGCGCGGGTCTTCGGCGACCAGCGGCTTGATCGCCAGCTCATTCCAGTCGCGACTATGCTTGACGTCGAGCACCGCATGCAGATCGAAATATCGTCGCTCCGACTGGCTGAGCCCGATGTGTCGCAAGGCTCGCGCGGTGTGCGCCGATCGGCCCGGCGCGGTCAGTTCGATCGCGCCCAACGCGCCGACGCTGTGCCAGGCATAGCAGCGCTGCGTCGCCATCGCAGTCATGGCGTTGGCGAGCGCCAGGCTTTCCCAGACTGTGGTCTCGATCGTCGGCTTCAGTTCCAGCGTTGTGACCAACTGCGCCAGCATGGGGCCATGCATGCCCTTTTCCTGGCCGCGCCCCATCTCGTCCCAATAGTTGCGGGCAAGTTCCAGCTTCGCAGAATCGGGCAGCTTGACCTGTGTCAGCGCGACGAGATCGTCAAAGCCAGCTTCGCCCGCCGCTTCCTGCGTCAGGAACCAGCGGATTTCGTCCCGCGACGCATGGTCGGCGAGCCAGGGAAACAGCGCGTCATGCTGGCCGGGGCCGGTCTGCTCCAGCGCTTCGAACCATTGGATGAAGCCTTCGGGATCGGTTGGCGCCTGCGCCGCGCGGTCGCGCACCATCGCGCGTAGTTCTTCCATGAAACCATGTTCCAGCCGCAGCATGGCTTCATCCTGGCGGAACCGGCTTTCCCAATCCTCGGGATAGGATGGGGCGAGACGTTGCCGGTTCCAATGACTGAGGCGTTCTTGAAAGCCTTGTTGAAGAAATTGCGATGCGCACGCGGGTGCGACGAAACGGGTAGCCACGGAAAATACTCTCCTGATTGTACCCCTGTTCAATTCGGGGGAGAGCGCCGCGTTCCCTCAAAAATGCCTAACAGGGATCAGTATTAGGGTGATTACTTGAACGAGAGCGGGCCGATATGGGGTCTTCCTGCACATCTCGCCGATAGGAAACGCTGCGAGCCGGTGTCGGGGGCTGCGTCATTTTCTCCGCCGGGCGAGACGTCGCCGATTGCGGCCAACGGCTTTACGATAATGGGCGATCGAACCGCGCATCGCGGCATCGGGGCTGGTGCCCAGATCGCCGGTCATCGCCCTCCATTGCAGCACGCCTATCGCTTCGATCTTTTCGGCGATCATGAGATGCGTTTCCCGCGCTGCGGCCGGGTTGCCTGCCAGCAGCCTGGGTATCCTGAGGCCGATCACCGTCCAGGCTTCCAGTCCCAGTTGCCAGCTGTCCATGAAAAGGCTGAACGGGTTCGTCTTCTGCATGACGGCGCGCTGCACTTATTGCGCGAGGAAGCTCAGCAGATCGGCGTTCAACCGATCCGGCGCGGTCGCGAACAGGCCATGCGGTTCGTCATCATATTCGATCAGCTGCGCCCCCGGTATCGCAGCGGCCGCCGCGCGCCCGGTCGAATCGATCGGCACTGTCTTATCGCTCGTCCCGTGGATGATGAGCGTGGGGATAGTGAAGGCGCCAAGGTCGGGCCGGAAGTCAGTTCGGCCAAAGGCGTGGATGCAATCGATCGTTGCCTTGGGGCTTGCCATGATCGCCAGCATGAACGTCCAGTCGAGCAGCGCGCTGCTGACGGGCTTGGAAACAAGGCCGATGCCGTAGAAGGTTTTGGCGAAGGTCTGGAGAAAAGCGAAACGGTCTTCGCGCACCTGCGCCTGCATCTGGTCCAGTGCCGATTCATCGACACCGTCGGGATTGCTGTCGTCCTTCAGAAGATACGGCACGACAGAGCTGATCAGCGCTACCCTGTCCACCTTCGCCGACCCATGGCGCGACAGGTATCGCGCGATTTCGCCGCCTCCCATGGAGAATCCGACGAGGGAGACTTTGGCCGCGCCCACCTTATCAATGACTGCGGCGAGATCGTCTGCGAACACGTCATAATTATAGCCATCGGCGGGATGACCCGATTGCCCGAAACCGCGACGATCATAGGTGATTACGCGATAGCCCGACTCCAGCAGCGCAAGCGTCTGATATTCCCACATGTCGCCGGTCAGGGGCCAGCCGTGGATCAGGATCACCGGATGGCCCGACCCCATGTCCTTCACATGGATGACATGACCTTCGGGGGTTTCGATATGCATGGGAGCCACTCCTGATAGGGGAGTGAGGGCAACCGGTGGAGCGGCGCATCGTTCCCTCCGCTTCCATTTCCTCGTCTTCGTCTTGCGGGAACAAAGCCCATTCACCCCGGTTAACAACATCTGGCGGCGGGCGTCATAAGCGGCCTTAAAAACGGGCCAAGGAGATGTCATGGTGACGCTCACTCCGCTGGAGATCGGCCTTGGGCTGGTCGTCCTTGTTCTGCTGGCCGGGTTAGCCGTGCTGATCATGCGCAACCGGCAGCATGCCAATCTGCGATCGAAATTCGGGTCTGAATATGACCGCACTGTCGAGGAGGCGGGCAGCTCCCGCAAGGCGGAAGCAGAATTGCAGGAACGGGAAAAGCGCGTGGCCAGCTTTTCGCTGCGCCGCCTTTCCCCGCAGCAGACCGACATGTTCACCGATGGCTGGATGAAGGTCCAGAACCAGTTCGTTGATGATCCTCAAGGTGCGGTGTCGCGCGCTGACGTGCTGCTGACCGAAGTAATGGAGGCGCGCGGCTATCCCATCGTCGATTTCGACAGGCGTTCAGCCGACTTGTCCGTTTATCACCCGGAAGTCGTGCAGAATTATCGCTCGGCCCATGACATCGCCATACGTCACGCACGCGGGGAGGCCGATACCGAGGATCTGCGTCAGGCGATGATCCATTATCGCGCGCTGTTTGAAGAACTGGTGCACGAGCCTGGCGAACCTGACGGAATGTCCCACATGACGAGGCCTAGTCGTTTCGGCGACACGGATTATGGCCGCCGGGATCTTCATTGAGGTTAGATTAAATTGGCCGCCGCAGCTTCCTCATGAAAGCTGCGGCGGCTTTTGTGTTCAGACGGTGGCAGTCACTGCTGATCTTTGAAGATCGAACCGGTCGGCGTCCATTACTTTGACCCACGCAGCGATGAAGTCATCGACGAACTTGCGCCCTGCATCGGCCGACGCATAGACTTCCGACAGCGCACGCAGTTGTGAGTTCGACCCAAAGACGAGATCGACGCGCGTGCCCGTCCACTTCTGCTCGCCGGAATCGCGGCAGCTGCCGACGAACACGTCGCCCTTATCGCTTTCCGCCTTCCACGCCGTACCCATGTCGAGCAGGTTGACGAAGAAGTCGTTGGTGAGCTGACCCGGTCGGTTGGTGAAGACGCCGTGCGTCGATCCGCCATGATTGACGCCCAGCACCCGCAATCCGCCCACCAGCACCGTCATCTGAGGCGCGCTGAGCCTCAGCAGGTTGGCGCGGTCGATCAGTAGTTCCTCCACCGGCACGCGATAGCTGACTGGCAGATAGTTGCGGAACCCGTCTACCTTCGGCTCCAGCACGGCAAAGCCATCGACATCGGTCTGCTCCTGCGACGCGTCGGTCCGGCCCGGCGTGAACGGCACGGTCACATCATGCCCGGCGTCCTTAGCCGCCTTTTCGATACCGACACAGCCGCCCAGCACGATGAGGTCGGCGATGCTGACCTTCTTGCCGCCGGAAGCTGCGCCGTCGAACTTGGCCTTGATGCCTTCCAGCACGCCAAGCACGCGGGCCAGCTGATCGGGTTGGTTCACCTCCCAATCCTTTTGCGGAGCAAGGCGGATGCGTCCGCCATTGGCGCCGCCACGCTTGTCCGATCCCCGGAAAGTGGATGCCGAAGCCCATGCCGTCTGCACCAGTTCCGATACGGTCAGTCCGGACGACGCGATCTCCTGCTTCAACGCGGCGATGTCTGCCTGCTCGATCGGGGCATAGTCCGCCGCTGGGATCGGGTCCTGCCAGATCAGATCCTCCGCAGGAACATCGCTCCCGAGGTAGCGGCTCTTGGGTCCCATATCGCGATGACACAGCTTGAACCATGCGCGCGCGAAGGCATCGGCGAAAGCGGCCGGGTCATTGTGGAAGCGTTCGGCGATCTTGCGATATTCAGGGTCCATCTTGAACGCCATGTCCGCCGTGGTCATCATCGTCGGCAGCCGCCTGTCGGGGCTGTGCGCGCCCGGTGCCATATCCTCCGGCTTCTGGTTGATGGGCTGCCACTGATGCGCGCCCGCCGGGCTCTTCACCAGCTCATAGTCATAGTCGAGCAGCATGTGGAAGAAGCTCATGTCCCACTGGATCGGCGTGGGGGTCCATGCGCCCTCGATGCCGCTCGTGATCGTGTGATCGCCCATGCCGCTTTCATGCCCGCTCTGCCAGCCGAGCCCCTGCTGCGCGATGTCCGCGCCTTCCGGTTCGGCACCGATCTTTGAAGCGTCGCCTGCGCCATGCGCCTTGCCGAAGGTGTGGCCGCCAGCGGTCAATGCCAGCGTCTCTTCGTCATTCATGCCCATGCGCGCGAAGGTTTCGCGAATGTCGCGGGCCGACTGCAAGGGATCGGGGTTGCCGCCCGGACCTTCCGGATTGACGTAGATAAGCCCCATCTGGATCGCCGCGAGCGGATCTTCCAGCGCCATTTCCTTCTCGGGCTGGATGCGGGTCTGGTTTTCGGGGCTGCCGACCCATTGTTCTTCCGTGCCCCAATAAATGTCCTTTTCGGGTTCCCACACATCCTCGCGCCCGCCGCCGAAGCCGAAGACGGGCCCGCCCATGGACTCGATGGCGACGTTGCCGGTCAGGATCATCAGGTCGGCCCAGGACAGCTTGCGGCCATATTTCTGCTTGATTGGCCAAAGCAGGCGACGCGCCTTGTCGAGATTGGCATTGTCCGGCCAGCTGTTGAGCGGCGCGAAACGCTGCCCGCCTGAAGACGCGCCACCGCGGCCGTCGCCCGTGCGGTATGTACCCGCGCTGTGCCACGCCATGCGGATGAAGAAGGGGCCGTAATGGCCATAGTCTGCCGGCCACCATGGCTGGCTGTCCGTCATCAGCGCGTGCAGGTCTTTCTTGACCGCTTCCAGATCGAGCGACGCGAATTCGCTGGCATAGTCGAAGGACTCGCCCATCGGGTTCGCGTGTGCGCCATTTTGATGAAGGATTTCGAGCGACAATTGATTGGGCCACCAGTCACGGTTGGTGCGCCCCAGCAATGACCGCAGCGCGGCTGGCTCCTTCGCAGGGCAGCTCAGCGGGCTTTCACCAGTTTTCGCGTCCATGATTTGGCTCTCCTATTGAATGCAGATCAGCAGGCTAGTCCCGATGGGCGCGCCAGGTAAGCGATTAAGATCGGTCATGATGATCGATAAAAGCGATCACCGACGGCTTGTCTGCACGGCCTTGGCGCAGGACAAGCTGCTTTTTGGTTCCGCTCCATTACGCTTTGGTGTAATCTGCCGCTGTTGGCCATGGGGCGTTCCTCATGCCGAGACGATGCGCTGCGCGGGCTAAAAGGCCGCCCCCGTCACCTGTCCCGACTGAGGATTGAAACTTAGCGTCCGTCATGGTGACTTCGCGAAGGGAGAGCGACCATGGCGATTACGCATCCAGCTGATCTGGATTCCAGTCGGGACGATTATGAAATCCGCAAGATCGGCTTCGATGATCTGCGTATCTCGCTGCGGCAGGGCTGGGAAGATTTCCAGGCCAAGCGTGGCGATCTGGTCTTCATTGGGCTGATTTATCCCGTGGTCGTGCTGTTCGCTATTCTGATAGCCAGCCGCGTGTCGATCCTGCCACTGCTATTTCCTTTGCTGGCGGGCTCTGTCCTGTTCAGCCCTGCCTTGGCCAGCGGCTTTTATGAACTCGCCCGGCGCCGGGAACATGGACTGGATTCCCGCTGGCGTCATTTCCTCGACGTGGTTCGGGGGCCGTCGGCGCCGTCGCTATTCGACCTGACCAGCATCACGGCCCTGCTGTTCCTGGCATGGCTGGCAGCGGCCTGGTTCATCTTTAATTCGACCGTCGGCAGGTTCGGGCCGGAAGTCGTCTCATCCTTCGGGGCCTTTGTGAACGCGGTGTTCGGAACCGCCGAAGGTTGGCAGATGATCATCGTCGGCAATCTTGTCGGCCTGTGTTTCGCCATCATCACGCTGGCGGTCAGCGTGGTGTCCTTCCCGATGATCGTCGACAAGAAGGTCAGTTGGGGCAATGCGCTGCGGACGTCGGTTCGGGTTACCCGGACCAGTCCCGTAACTGTAGCGACCTGGGGACTGATCGTGGTGGTCCTGCTGATCCTGGGCGCATTGCCGGGGCTCGTGGGGCTTGCCGTCGTGCTACCGGTGCTGGGATATTCGACCTGGCATCTCTATACGCGCGCGGTGGTGCGCTGAGGGCTGCTCGGGCTACGCCTGTTCCCGCTCATCGGGAGCAGGTTTGGGCCGGGTCATTGACCGGCTTGCGCGCCCGGCTTCGGCAACGGTGGCGCTCCGCCTCCCAACGTCGCCAGATATTTGATGACAGCCGCCCGATCTTCGGGACGGCGGAGCCCTGCAAAGCTCATTTTCGTTCCCGGCACATCCCGCATTGGCGAGGCGAGGAACGCAAACAGCTGGTCGTAGGTCCAACTGCCCCCATGCGCTTTCATCGCAGGCGAATAGGCAAAGCCTGCATGGCTACCGACCGGCCGCCCTACCACACCCCACAGATTAGGCCCGATTCGGTTCGGCCCGCCCTGGCCAAAGTCGTGGCAACTCGCGCAAAGCTGCATCTTCGCCTTGCCAGCATTCGCGTCCGCGCTGGCGAGCAATGTGCCAAGATCGACGGCCGCCGCCGCCGGAGCAGCACCGCCGCCGGAGGATGGAACAGGCGCCTTGCCCCGCATGTCCCGATGATAGGCGATCAGCCGTCTGCCCTCGCCCGGGTCGCCCAGGCTGGATGGCCAGTCCCGCTGCACCGACGCCATGTCCACGCGCGGCGGCATGTCGTCGGCGGGCCTGTAGGCGAGGGAGCCTGCATCGGCATTGGGATACAGCTGTCCCGCGAACCAGTTGAAGCTCCAGAGCGCGCCTGCCGCCCCCGCGACGCACAGCCCCGTCACCAGCCAGCGCATCCGGTCCATGGCTTCACCCTCCCCCACCCATGAAGATCGCCCGCGTCCAATAGGCATAGTCCGCCTCGATCGTCATGATCCGCACCAGCACCAGCAGGACCAGCGGCGGCACCAGAATCGCATAGATCAGCGACAGCCTTTCCCAGGCGAGATGCATGAAGATCGACAGGATCAGTCCCGCCTTGAGCAGCATGAAGAGGATGATCAGCGTCCAGCGCACGATCCCCTGCACATGCATATAATCGACCATGTAGGACATGGCGCTCAGCACGAACAGATAGCCCCAGACCTTCAGGTACAGGCTGATCGGATGATGCTGCCCCTCATGGACTATGGAGCTATCGCTGCTGGCTATCTCATGCTTCATGGACATCACCACAGGTAGAAGAAGGCGAAGATGAAGACCCAGACGAGGTCGACGAAATGCCAGTACAGTCCGGCGATCTCCACGGCGCTATAGTCGCCCGAACGATCATAATGCCCGCGCGCGACTTTTGATGCGATGATCAGCAGCAGGATGACGCCGCAACTGACATGCAGGCCGTGGAAGCCTGTAATCATGAAAAAGCTGGCACCGAACTGCGGCGCGCCCATGGGATTGCTCCAGGGGCGCACGCCTTCATGGATCAGCTTGGTCCATTCAAACGCCTGCATGCCGACAAAGGTCGCGCCGAACAGGGCGGTGAGCAGCATCAGCATGGCGGTCTTGCGTTTGTCGCGGCGATAGCCAAAGTTGACCGCCATCGCCATCGTCCCGCTGGAACTGATGAGGACGAACGTCATGATCGCAATCAGTATCAGCGGAATATTCTGCCCTGCGATGGTGAGGGCAAATACTTCCGCTGTATTAGGCCAGGGCTCCACGGCCGATGCCCGCATCGTCATGTAACCTGTCAGGAAACAGGAAAAGATGAAGGTATCCGACAGCAGGAAAATCCACATCATCGCCTTGCCCCAATGGGTATGGCGGAAGACTTCCTGATCGGCCGACCAGTCAGCGACGATCTCCCGCAGGGCGGGAGTGATGATCTCCTTGTCTCTACCGTCGGACACCGTGTGAGCCATGGCGATTGACCTCATGTCGATACGAGCAGGGCGGCGATCAAAATCCAGATGAAGAGCAGGAAATGCCAATAAACGGCGCACAGGCGGACATGGCCGGGGTTTCGCTCCGCCAGCACCCAGGCTGCGGCTGCCAGGCCTCCGACGATGTGAAGACCGTGAAGCGCCGTCAGCAGATAGAAGAAGGCGTTGGCCGGGTTGGACGACAGATAATAGCCCTGGCCAAGATAGTGACGCCACAGCATCCATTGGCCGATCAGAAAGGCCAGGCCAAGCACCGCGCCCGCGAGGGAAGCGCCCGCCGCCCGGCCCGCCGCCTCAGATCGGCGCGCTGTTTCCCATGCGATGCTGCTTGCCCCCAACAAGGCGCTGTTGATCCAGAGCAGCGGCGGATCGGGCATGGCGACCCAATCGTCGCCATGACCCATGGACGCGTGCAGACCCATGCGCATGAAATAGGCCGCGCCCAATAGCGAAAACATGACCATCGCAACGGCGAAATAGACGCTGAGGCCGATACCGCCAGCAGACGGGCGGGGGCCGGTCCGTGCGGCGGGGTCCCGGTCGCTTGCCGGTTCCCAGCTTTTCTCCGCAAGGCGCGCCAGGATCGTCATGTGCGCGGCTCCGTCTGGGGGATGAAGTCGCGAGGTGCACCTGGCACGCTATAGTCATAGGCCCAGCGATAGACGATTGGCAGCTTTGGCCCCCAATTGCCGTGCGCAGGCGGGGTTTGCGGCGTCAGCCATTCCAGACTGGCCGCGCCCCAGGGATTGGGATCGGCGCGCGGCCCCCTGAACAGGCTCCAGATCATGTTGAAGAAGAACAGTCCTTGCGCCGCGAAGACGATCAGTGCCGCAATGCTGATCCATTCATTGGCCAGATGCACCGAATCCGGAATGAAGCCCGTTTCGCCCAGGGCATAATAACGGCGCGGCACGCCCAAAATGCCCAGATAGTGCATGGGCAGGAAGATCGCATAAACGCCGAGGAACGTGATCCAGAAGTGGAGCTGGCCCAAAGTCTGGTTCCACATCCGCCCGGTGATCTTGGGATACCAGTGATAGATCGCGCCAAAAATCACCAGCACCGGCGACACGCCCATGACCATGTGAAAATGAGCGACGACGAAGAAGGTGTCGGACAAGGGCACGTCCACGCTGACATTGCCCAGGAACAATCCTGAAAGTCCGCCGTGGATGAAGGTGAAGATGAACGCGATCGCGAACAGCATCGGCACGCGCAGATGAATGTCGCCGCGCCAGAGCGTCAGCAGCCAGTTATAGACCTTGATCGCGGTCGGGATCGCGATGATCAGGGTCGATGTCGCGAAGAAGAACCCGAAATAGGGGTTCATCCCGCTCACATACATATGGTGCGCCCAAACAAGAAAGCTCAAGGCACCGATGATGACGATGGCCCACACCATCATGCGATATCCGAAGATGTTGCGCCGGGCATGGACGCTGATCAGGTCCGACACGATGCCAAAGGCTGGCAGGGCAACGATATAGACTTCGGGATGGCCGAAGAACCAGAAGAGATGCTGGAAGAGGAGGGGGCTTCCTCCCTCCGTGGGGGTGACTGCCCCCATCGACTGCATCGTCGGCATGAAGAAGCTGGTGCCCGCGAAATGATCGAACAGCATCATGATCGCCGCGACGAACAGCGCCGGGAAGGCGAGCAGGCCCATGATCGACGCGGTGAAGATGCCCCATACCGACAGCGGCATCCGCATCAGCGTCATGCCCTTGGTCCGCGCCTGCAGCACTGTCGTCACATAGTTGAGCCCGCCCATGGTGAACGCGGCGACGAATATCGCAAGGCTCACCAGCATCGTCGCGATGCCCCATTGGTGGCCGGGCGTCCCTTCGCTGATTGCCTGCGGGGGATAGAGCGTCCAGCCCGCGCCCGTCGGGCCGCCTGGAACGAAAAACCCTGCTACCAGCACAATGACCGACAACAGGTAGAGCCAGTAGCTCAGCATATTGACGAAGGGAAAGACCATGTCCCGCGCGCCGATCATCAGCGGGATGAGATAATTGCCAAATCCCCCCAGCAGCAACGCCGTCAGCAGATACACGACCATGATCATGCCGTGCATCGACACGAATTGCAGGTAATTGTCCGGCTGGATCGCGGGGAACACGCCCGGAAAGCCAAGCTGCAACCGCATCAGCGCGGACAGAAACAGCGCCACGAGGCCGATCGCGATAGCTGTCACGCTATATTGGATGGCGATGACCTTGTGATCCTGGCTCCAGACATATCTGGTGACCCAGCTGTGGGGATGATGCAGCGGCCGCAGATCGTCAGCCAGGGTAGTAGCCATCAACTCTTGCTCCAGGACGCAGGGACGGTGCAGGCATTGGCCTTGATCAGCAGGATGGACATGGCGGCAGGCGGCGTTTCGGCCAGGATCTGTCCAAAGCTTGTTTGTTGGGCCTGCCACGCCGCGAAGGCCTTTGGAGATTCCACGATCACCTTGCCACGCATCTCATGGTGGCCCGTGCCGCACAGTTCGGCGCATAATATGTCGAACGTGCCAGCCTTGGTCGGGGTCATCCAGAAATAGGTGACGATGCCGGGCACCAGATCCATCTTCGCCCGGAATTCGGGCACGTAGAAATCGTGCAGCACGTCCTTGGAACGCAGCACGATCTTGACCGGCTTGCCCAGCGGCAGATGCAGATCGCCTGCCTCGATCAGCACATCATCGCGCCCGAACGGGTCCAGGGGGTCGAGGCCGAGGGCGTTGTCAGGCGTCACATATTTGACCGCAGCCGCGCCCAGCACCCCATCGGGTCCGGGATAGCGGAAGGACCACTGCCATTGCTGACCGACCGCCTCGATGACCGTCGCGTCCTGCGGCACGGAAACATAGCGGCCCCATGCGGCCAGACCCGGAGCCAGCATCCCGGCGATGCCGATCGCCGTCCAGAGCGTCAGCCTTTTCTCCAATGAGGCGTTTTCCGGCTCATAATGCGCCTTGTGCCCGGTGCGGTGCCGGTAGCGGACCAGCACCCAGGCCATGAACAGGTTGAGGAGGATGAAGGCGGCCGCGCAAATCCAGAGCGTTACGTCCAGCGCGGAATCGATGGAGCCCCAATTTGAGGCGATGGGCGTTCGCCACCATGGGCTGAACAAATGAAATGCGACCGAACCAAACACCAGCAAGGCGATGGCGATCGCAATCGGCACAGGCTCTCTCCCATCAATGCAGGCGCGCCTCACAGCCATTGACCCGGCTTTTGTTGAGTCGCCCCGGAAATAACCGCATTGGTAACGTATAGAAAAATCGCCCCGGGTGGAAGTGGTTAGCCGAGATGCCGCTTTTGGACTCAAGACACGGCCCGCAGGCGTGCGCGGAAGGGGGCAGGGCCTGCGCCTCTTGCGTCACGCGATGCCCGAAGGGGTTAATCATTATTCCTGCGCTCTGCGACCGAAGATTGTTTGATCGGACCTGGCAAAAGCGGGAGGGTCGGCGGCCAATGAGGTCAGAATGCCGCCGTGGAGGATCTATTCATGCTATCGCAATCGGGAACGCTGAACGCGCCCCTGCTCGAGGCAATGTCTGACCGGCCGATGGAGGGGGGCTCCCGGCCCTCCAGCCTGTCGGCCCGCCAAGTCATCAAGATCATCCGGCGGCACGAACTGTTGCTCGGCGCGATCGTGTTCTTCGCGGTCCTTATCGTGCTGGTGGTTCAGTTGACCTCGACGCCCATCTATCAGGCGACGGCGACGGTGCAGGTCGAACTGAATGACGACAGCGGATCGCCCGACATGGCCGCGCGTAACCAGCAGCGCGTTGCCAACGAAGCGGGCATCTACCGGTCCCGTTCCCTTGCCGAACGCGTGGTGCAGGATTTGAAGCTCGCGTCCGATCCGCGCTTCGTCGAAACGCCGCTTCCCCCTAACGCCGTCGTCGACAACCGCCGCCTGTCCCGGCTCGCGGGCAGGCTGATATCCAGCATATCGATTTCAAGCTCCAAGGATTCTGACTTCATCGACATCACCGTGCGATCCGAGTCGGCAGACCTGGCGTCGGAAATCGCCAATCAATATCCCGCCAGCCTCGCCGCCTATCGCTCCGTCATGCGCGATGACCGGCAGGGCAAGATCGTCAGCCAGCTGGATGACGAGCGGGCACGGCTTGCGACCGAGGCGCATCAGGCGGAACAGGCGGTCGCCGATTTTCGCCGCCAGCATCAGATGCTTACCGGCGCTGGCGGGTCGGAGGATTATCAACAGATCAACCGGATCGCCGCCGAAGCTGTTTCCGCCGCCGCCATGCGTGCCGCGCAAAGCGCGCGGGCAGCTGGCATCGCGAGCGCAGTGAGCAACATCACGACGGCGGGCGCGACATCCCCGCTACTCGACCAGCAAAGACGGCAACTGGACGACCTGACCCGCACGCGCAGCGAACTCGCCATGATGTACGGGTCCGAACATCCCAAAATGCGCGGTGTGGAAGCGCAGATCGCGGAAACCACCGGCAGCATGCAGCAGGAACAGGCCAGGGTCATCGCTGCGGCCACGACCCAGGCTCAGAACGCCGCCGCCCGTGAAGCGGGCATCGCGAGGAGCGAGGCGGCCTCTGCCGCGTCGCGCGCAGGCCAGCTGGAAGGAACGCTCCGTTCGATCACGGGCAAGGCATTCGCGAACACCGCCGCGACGGTTGAGCTGAACGCGCTCGAACGCAATGCGGAAGCCGCGCGCAGTGCCTTCACCGCCATGAGCACGCGTGCGCAGCAGGTGAAGGCCAGCCTCGCCGCATCCGGCATCCATTCGCGCCTGATGTCGCCCGCCGCCGTCCCGCAGGAGCCGATTTCGCCCCGGCCCAAATCCGCAACCTTCGCCGCGTTCGTAGGGTCGCTGATCCTGGGACTGCTGGTGGTGTTCGGCATCGAACTGACGGACAACCGCCTCTGGAATGCCGAGCAGATATATCATCAGTTCGGCCTGCGCACCTTTGCCCTGCTGCCCGAACTGGATGGCGACGCCCTGAGGTCGGCAAAGGCGAATCCGGTGCTTCAGGACCCCCAGTCGCTCTTTGCCGAGGTGGCTCGTGGGCTGGGAAGCGAGGTCGCCGAACTGGCCCAGCCGGGAAGGGCGCAGACCGTTCTGATCACCTCGCCCATCACCGGAGACGGCAAATCGACCGTCACCCTCACCCTGCTGGCTGCGGCCGTCGCTATGGGCCGCCGAGCGATCGTGCTCGACCTCGATCTGCGCCGTCCCAGTGACGTTCTGCGTCCCACCGATGATGCGGGGGGGAAGCCGGATCTCATCGATTATCTCAGCGGTGCGGTCGATGCGCGACATATGCTTCCAACGCTCGCCCTGACACAGAGGCCAGGCGCGGAGCAGCCGTCCGAAATCACCACCTATGAACCCGTTGTCCTGAGCGCGCGTGAACCTGCGCGTAATCCGGCCGCGATCATGCGGCTGGGGAAGGTCAACGACCTGCTGGATCATCTGCGGGAGCATTATGATCTGCTGATCATCAATGCGCCCCCCACGCTTGCCACGCGGGATTCACGCATGCTGATGGATGCGGCCGATCATACGCTGCTGGTCGTGCGCTGGGGCCGCACCACGATCGAACAGGTGCGCGCGGCGTTGCAGGTGCTGCAAAAGCCGGTGGACGGTGTCGTCATCAATCGCGTGGATTATGCGGAACACGCCCGTCGCGGTTATGGCGATCCGGTCCAGTTCTACATGGATTCAGCGGAATATTTCAGTGGCGAGATGCCGACCCCTCGCCGCTGGTATGAGCGGATGGCCCCATCGCGCTGGCGCGACCGTGCGGACCATATGGCATGATGGCCTGAAGGCTGCGCGATCCCTTCGTGCAGCCTTTTGTGGACTGGGCTGTCGCTGCGCGCGCGAGGGCAGGTGCTCTCCCCAAGCAGAGTGCCAAGTTGAAGCGCCTTTCTTCTAAAACCAGCCTCGTGCAATCTCATGCGCGAATTTGGGTCATGAACGCTGCTGAGGAACGATGGACTTAACAGCCAGGCGCGCAGAGATGCCCCGCGAAATCGCAATCGCCGCAGATGCCATGGCGCCCGCGTATTCTCCCGAAATCGACACGCCCACTTAACCCTCCGGTCTGGCCTTTCGAAGGGCCTCAGACGGAAGGAGGGTGAATGATCCGGAAGGTGTGTCAATGGTGCCCAGGAGCGCGAGCATGGGCAATGGTCACTGAAAACCGGGCAGAGCCTTCAGCTTTCCAGCGGGGGAAGATGGCCGCGCATGCTTCTGCGTTGTGAGGGGGAAGGCAAGAAGCGAGGGCTGATCACGCCCGGCCCGATCAGTGCGGGACTGACGGCGAGGAAGACGAACAGGAACCAGCATCGTCCATAGACGTGCGGCATGCCCATCACCGCGTTGGCGAAGGTTACGAGCGTCGTGACGATCGTTAGAAGCACCAGCTTCCCATATCGGGCTCGATATCCCACGATGCCCGCCAATATCGGAACGGTCATCAGCACCAGATAGCCCAGCAACGACAGGCCGCCACCTTCGTTCAACAGCAGCAGGTAAAGGTTATGGACAGGAAGGCCATAGCGGCTTTCCTGCCGATACTGATCCGCGCCAAGGCCGATGATGAGATTCTTATCGGCCATCTCCAACGCTTCCCTGTTGAGTTCCTGCCGGGACTCGAACGTCCCCGCGGTCGAAAGATCGCCCGAGTTCAGGGCGGAAAGGACCCTGGTCTGGAATGTCGAGGGAAGATAATTCTGGCCGAATGCGAGCACAGTCGCGCCCAGCGACGCGACGATGATCAGGGTCTTGAAATTCCGTCTGCCACCGAAGAAAATCAGGGCAGCGGCGATCATGCTGTAAAGTCCGGTGTTGGAACTGGTCAGGATCACGCCCGTGATAAGAATGGCGAGGCAGGGCAGCGCAATCATCGGCCGCATCTGTTTGGACAGGAGCATCAGCCAGACGAGCGTCATCGCCATGACCGTCAGCACGCCCATGCCATTGGGGTTGCCCGCAAAGCCCTGTAGCCGCTTGTTGCCGGTGACTAGGGCCATCTGTTCCCTGTCGGTGCTGTAATAGCCGGCCGAGTAGACCATCGCGCCCAGCGCGCACATGACCACCATGCCCCAGATCCCGCATTTGATGAGGCGGACGACTTCCTCTTCCGACCGGCGCAGCAGGACGAGCGGCACGAGCAGATAGGCGAAGGAATATTGCGTGACCAACACCAGGCATCGGGTCATATCGCCCTTGAAAACGCTGCCTATGAAAAGGCCGCCACTGAGCATCAGCAGCCCCAGCACCCAGAGCCAGGTCAGGCTGGCAAAGGGCGATGCCACCCTCCCTGTCGACACACGCAGGAAGAAGGCGCCTGCGAACATCACGTCGCTCAGGGTTATATACAGGCTGGGATGGCGGAATGCATTATAAGGCGCGAAAAACACCGCACCTTCCAGCAGGACGAATTCCCATCTGTGGAGTTCGTCCGTCCAGAATTGCGTTCGTTCCTGGGCGGGGCCGGCACGACGGCCGCCGGGCAATGGATAATGGCTTGCCTGATACTGACTGGTTTGCACGCCTGGCGCTCCGGCTATTTTTCTGCCTTGTTCCGCGACTAGGATGCAAATCTGGCCGGACTTAGTCCATTGCACATAATGCCTGCCCGGCGTTCAAAAGGGCAGGGCACGATATCCGATTGGGTAGGGGGTCAGGCAATGAAAACGGATGGTTAGCGCCGCCCGTGAAAATGCTGCCTTTGTCCTCCGGCGGTCGTCACGCACTTGCCGAACAATCGGCGGTGCCGCGCGGGGCGCCTCTCGGCGGGAAAGCGGCAGAGCTGGCCCTGGGCGACGAGGGCGTTGCGCTGTCAGCTGCCTGACCATGCAGTCCCTGTCCTGCCGCCCATATGGCTGCCTGGGTACGGTTGGACACCCGCAGCTTGCGCAGGACCGCTTTCACATGAACCTTGACGGTGGCTTCGCTGATCGAAAGCTCGCGCGAGATGACCTTGTTGGGCAAGCCTGCGATCAGGCGCCGTAATATCTCCATTTCCCGTGCCGACAGATTGGCGCAGTCGATAGACACAGCGTTGGGCGTTTCCTCGCAGACGGCGGATTGATCGATCAGCTTCTGGGCCAGTTGAGAAGGAAAGATCTTTTCCCCCAACGCGATCAGGTCGAGATACCCTCCCAATCGTTCGCATGACAGGTCATTGATCAGATAACCTTCGGCGCCCGATCGAAAAGCATCCAGCATTGCGTCGAAATCGAATTTGTTGGCGAGTATCGCGATCCGCGCGCTTGGATAATATTCGCGCACTTGGGCAAGCGCCGCGCCGTTCCATTCCATGTCCTGATCTTCGATCAGCAGCAAAAGGCAGTCGGAATCGGCGACGTTGGCGGGGCAAGGCTCGTCCAGTCTGGCCCCGGTATAGAGTATCTGACGCTGTTGTGACGAAAGAAGCCGTCGGAGACCCTCTCTGACGATGGAGCTTCCGCCCACAAGCACAACATCTGAATCCATTGTCATCGTCCGCCTCCCTCAACATCACAGACAGACCGTGATGGATTGAATGCAAAAGCACTTGCTGAAGGCGACCCCAATCTTATCGGATCGGAGAGTATCACAAATGCAGCGTTGAACAATAGGCGTAACATTTTGGAAAAACTTAACTTACGTGAAGATCGTGCGTTGGCACGATTTCGCTAACCGCTTGTCTATTCATGAATTTGTCTGAACCATCCCAAATAGCAAGGAAGCGCTGTCCTTTAGGGTGGCCTGATGACATGTGCTGAACAGCATGCGTGATTCGCGCGTAACCTATTGTGGAAATGATCTTCTGGCAGCGGCTTGGATGCATCCCGTCAGACGATGCTGTGGGCAAGGACGGCCCGACGCACATGTCAATTAGCCAAAAGACTTAATCCAGCTTCCTCCCGCAAATCATTCGGGGCGACGGCCTGCGGATATTCTGCTCGTTCGGCCAACACCCGCGCCGATTCCTGCCACAAGGGATGATAGCTGTCTGGTTCATTGCGGCCGAGGGCCAAGTTGTTACCGTTTTACTCGTGATCTGGACGATCGCGCTCCGCATGCTGCGACAGGCCCTCGTTGGCAGCATGCGGGGCTTGTTCGTCGAAGGTCCTTTTCTTGAACCGCAAGGGTTTTGCTATGGATGCGAGCGCGCCGCCCGCTGGATCTGACCCGCTTATCGACGATCTCGCAGACCCGCGGGCGGAGGTTTCCGCTGGTGGGCCGGGCTGGGCGATACTGCTGCACGATCTGCTGACGCGGCCAACCGGCTTTCCCGGCCCGGCCCGTTTCGCGGCGCTGATGCTGATCGACGCTTCGTTGATCCTGACCACCCTGCTTCTGGTCGTGATGGCCATACCGGGGAGCGTTTCGGCGGCTTTCTATGACCGTCCCAGCCTCATGATCTTCTTCACCCTGGTGGCGGTGTTCGCTCTCTGCCTGACGGGCCTTTACTGGCGAAGCTGGCGCTTCCTCTCCTTCGGCGACTGCATCGCGCTTTCCACCGGTGTCGCGGGCGGAGCGACGGCGGCATGGAGCATGTGCCTGATCATCTCCGCAAAGATACGGGCGGTGCCGCTGGAGGCGGTCGGCTTCGCGCTGTTGCATTCGGCATTGCTGCTGGTGGCGATGATCGGCGTGCGAACGGTGCGCCGGGGTCTGCGTGAATTCGCCTTGGCGCATATCGTCCCTCCCGGCGGCGGTCACAACATATTGCTGTTGGGCGAACTGGACTGGATACGGTCGCTGATGGACATGCTCCGCGCCGAACGGACCAATCGTTTCAATGTCGTCGGCGCGCTGACCTTTGACGGACGCGAGACGCGGTTGCAGGTCGCCGGTGTACCTGTGCTGGGTTCGCCCGACAAACTGCCGCAGATCGTTGAGATGCTGGCGACGCGAGGGCTAAAGCCCGAAAGCCTCGTCATACGCGGCGACAGGACGATGCCGCGCCGGTCCTTCTCCCATCTGGTGAAGTTGGCCGATCAGTGCGACCTGACAGTTGCGCACGCCAATGACCTGCAAAAGGCGAAGGATGGGACGGCCCGCCTGGAAATCAAGCAGTTCGAGCTGGCCGATCTGCTCGGCCGACCCGAGGTCTCCCTCCAGCGCAGCATCGTCGATCGGCTGATCCGCGGCCGCCGGATATTGGTGACGGGCGCGGGCGGTACGATCGGCGGCGAACTGGTGCGCCAGATCGCCACCTTCCGCCCGGCGGAGATCGTTCTCCTCGATCATTGCGAGTTCAATCTCTACACCATCGAGATGCAGGCGCGGGACAAGTTCCCGGATGTCATCTGTCGGCCCGAACTCTGTTCGATCCGCGACCGCGCCGCGTTGAATGATGTCTTTCAGCGCCATCAGCCGGAGGTTGTCTTCCATGCCGCTGCGCTGAAGCATGTGCCCATTGTCGAAGCCAATCCGTGCGAGGGCGCCCATACCAATGTGCTTGGAACACGAAATGTCGCGGATGCCGTCTGTGCTTATGGCTCGCTCGCGATGATCCAGGTATCGACCGACAAGGCGGTCAATCCGGTGGGCGTCATGGGCGCCACCAAGCGCCTCGGCGAACTCTACTGCCAGGCGCTTGACCTGATCGGCCAGTGCGACCCCGACAGCCCGCGTTTCATGACGGTGCGGTTCGGCAATGTGCTGGGTTCCAGCGGATCGCTCGTGCCCCTGCTCCAACAGCAGATGGCCGCCGGGAAACCGCTCACCATCACGCACCCGGACATCAAGCGCTATTTCATGACCGTGGGCGAAGCGGTGCAGCTCATCTTGCAAAGCAGCGCCCGTGCGATGGAAACCAACATTGATCGCGGCACCATCTTCGTCCTCGACATGGGCGAGCCGATCAAGATCGTCGACATCGCCCGGCGAATGATCCGTCTGGCGGGCCTGCGTCCGGACATCGATGTGCCGATCAAGTTCGTCGGCCTTCGTCCCGGCGAGAAGCTTTACGAGGAATTGTTCGACACCACCGAGGAACAGCTTCGCTCTACCATCCCCGGCGTGATCGAAGCGAGTCCTTGCCCGGTCCCGCTCGAAAAGCTGGTGAACGCCTTCACCGAATTGGCAAACCTCATCCATACCCATGACGAGGATGGGGTGCGCGACCTGATGAAGGAATTGCTGCGCGCGCCCGCCCAATCGAACTGGGCAAAGACGTTGCGAGAGCTGACTCGGGAGATCGACCTTGTCGGCAAGGCTGCGAATGAATGACCGGGTGCCATCGTTTGCGGCGGCCGATGCCCATGACCCTGGGGATGAGGATATGAATCGCATAGCCCAGACGCGTGAACTAGGTGCTGCGGCCGTCGCCATCCCGCCTTTCCCGCCGCCAGACCGGCGCTGGCCCCAATATGAGCCGGACGAGATCGATGCCGTGGTCCGGGTGCTGGAAAGCGGCCGCGTCAACTCGCTGATGCATGGTGATGAGTGCCGCGCCTTCGAAAGAGAGTTCGCGCTGTATTGCGGCATGCCCCACGCCATCTCGCTCGCCAACGGCACGCTGGCACTGGAGCTGGCGTTTCGCGCCTTGGGCGTCGGGCCAGGCGATGAGGTGATCGTTCCGGCACGCAGCTTCTTCGCCAGCGCCTCTGCCGTCGCCGCAGTCGGTGCGGTGCCGATATTCGCGGACATCGACGCGAACAGCCACACGATCGACCCCGCCGCCGTCCTTCCGCTGATCAACGGCAGGACGCGGGCCATATTGTGCGTCCATCTGGCTGGCTGGCCCTGTGACATGGACGCCCTGTCCACCATCGCGGATCAGCATGGGCTGTGGCTGGTGGAGGACTGCGCGCAAGCGCATGGCGCCGCCATCGACGGAAAGAAGGTCGGTTCCTTCGGCCACGCCGCCGCCTTCTCCTTCTGCACCGACAAGATCATGTCGACGGGCGGGGAAGGGGGCATGTTGCTGCTGAAGGACGAAGCGCATTGGGAACGCGCCTGGGCCTATAAGGACCATGGCAAGAACCCCGCGATGCTCTCGGCGCCTTCGGCAGGTAACGCCTTCCGCTACCTGCATGAAGGTTTCGGCACCAACTGGCGGCTGACGGAAATGCAGGCCGCGATCGGGCGGGCGCAATTGCGCAAGCTGCCGTCCTGGCTGGCGCGGCGGCGCGCCAATGCCGCCATCCTGCGCGAAGGGCTGGGCGATCATCCGCTGATCCATGTGCCACAGGTGCCGCAGGGGGTGAATCACGCCTTCTACAAATTCTACCTCATGCTGGATGCGGCGGTCGAACGGCCTGCCGTCATCGCCGCGCTCGCCCGTCATGGCATACCCGCCGGGACAGGATCATGCCCGGACATGTCCCGGGAACTGGCAGTCCGGAACAGTGCCCACCCCAATCTCCGCCCCCTGCCGGTCGCCGCCGCAATAGGCGAACGCAGCCTGATGCTGCCGGTCGATCATCTGCTGGGCGACAATGATATGCAAATCATCGTCGATGCGCTGCTGGAGGCGCTCGAAGATGCTCGTGAAGGTGACCAGAGTTTATCCTTTGCGAACAAATAACTATCCAGCAGCAATTGACATTAATTTATTTCTGTTCTGAAACTGTAACAAAAATGGCCAGAAGTGGCCAGGAAATGGGAGGTGGTCATGCGGCTAGTTCACTCTATCGGCATTTCCCTGATGCTCGCGCTTTCGGCCTGTACCGGCTCTGTGTCCGGTCTGCCTGCCGTTTCCACCGCCAACGCCGATCAATATCGGCTCGGCCCGGGTGATGAACTTCGCATCATCGTTCCCGGCTTTACCGAAATCGACAATAGCACGGCCTTCGTCGTCAATGATCGCGGCGAACTGACGTTGCCGCTGATGGGCGGGATTCCGGTCAGGGGATCGACTATCCCCGAACTGGAACAGCGCATCGCCGCCCTGCTGGTGGAAAAACGGCTGATGGTATCGCCTGCCGTCAGTGTTCAGCCAGTGAAGCTGCGGCCCATCTACATCCTTGGCGAAGTGCGCAGCCCCGGCGAATATCCCTATCGCCCCGGCATGACCGTCGTCACCGCAGTATCGGTGGCGGGCGGGTACACATTCCGCGCCAATCGCAACACGGTTGCCATCATCCGTCAGGTGAATGGCCAGGCGTCCACCGCCAAGGCTTCCGAAAATACGCCGATCCAGCCGGGTGACACCATCAAAGTCGTGGAGAAATGGTTTTGACAGCAAAGCGCCTCATCCCCTTCTGCTCATGCGTCATTTTGACGGGCATGGCCTTTCCAGCTGCCGCACAGCAGCTGGATCGAGCCACGCCGCTGCTGGAAACGCCGGAGGAATATGAGGCGAGAGCGGTGCAGTTGGGCAGAATATCGGCCTATCTCGGCGCGGATGCCCGGCTTGAATATGATTCCAACATCTACGCCCTGTCATCGAATGAAGTCGACGACGAACGCCTGACCATCTCGCCCTGGCTCAACCTGCGGCTGAGCGATAACAAGTTCGAGCTGGCGGCGCAGGCGCGCGGCGTAGTGCGGCGCTATTTCAAGAATGACAGTGAAAATTCCGAAGGCATAAATACCAGTATCGGCGGTGTGTATCACCTGTCGGGCGCCGATAATATCACCGCCAGCGCGGGATGGATGCGGCTGATCGAGGATCGTGGCGAACCTGAATCCCGCACGGGCGTCGGCACGTCGCCGCGCAGATATGACCAGTGGCAGAGCGACCTTGGCTACACGCATCAGGGCGCCCGCTTCAATGTCGGCGTGAAGGGCACCTGGCTGAAGAACAACGCCTTGGCCGCCGTCGATGCCGAACGCGACTTCGACCAATATTCCGGCTCCGCACGGCTGGGATACCGGGTCAGCGGCATGATGAATGTGTTCGGCGAGGGTTTTGTGAACCGGCGCGAGTTCAGGTTGCCGGTGGACGCGTCGGGTGTAGACCGCGATTCCAAAACCTATGGCGCACGGGCAGGGGTCGCCTTTGAACCCGGCGGCCTGATCCGTGGCGAAGCGTCGGTCGGCGTGTTCCGTTTTAACCCCGACGACGCGCGATTTGACAGCAGGACCGGCCTGTCGGTTTCAGCGGGGCTTACCTACACGCCTTCGCCCAGATGGGCGGTCACGCTCGACGGGTTCCGGGGTGATGTTGCCACCGTCCGCACCGGCGCGCAGTCGCGTACTGACACGAGGTTTCGTCTGGGTGTGCAGAATGAGATTTACCACAATCTGCGCTGGCAGGCTTCCGTGCTGTACCGCCGCAGCAGTTTCATCGGTTCGGGCCAGCACGAACGGACGATCGCCGGTGTGGCCGAAGTCGAATATCTGGTGAACCGCAATATTTCCTTCGCGCTCACAGGACGCATCGCCAATCGCGACAGCACAAGAGCGTTCGACGATTTCGATCGCACGATCGTCGGCGCGGAAATCCGCCTGCAATATTGATTGGGTAGAGGATCAGCGTATCTGCCGCCCGGCCATGACTTCGCGATGGGCGAAATCCAGAAATTCGTCCAGATTGAGCCAATTGTCATGGTCGGCATCCTGCCAGGCATCGTTACGCCGGGTGTCCATGCCATTGGCCCGCTCCCAGCTGTCGGCCATCCCGTCCTCATCCAGATCGACATAGGGCGTTCCGGGCGCGATCCGGGGTAGCGGGCGTGGTCCGGCTCGCATTCTTGCATCACGCAGGATATTCCCTGTCCGGTTGCGCACGTCGCTGACGGTACGCAGGTCGAGCGCATCTCGCGGAAATGCTCCAGCGCCGTCCAGCACCTGGGAATAGGCCTTTTCGGGTGAGGCGACTTTCATGCTGAGGGGACAGACGGGCCGCCCCACACGTGCAGCGGCTGCGGCGCGGGTTGTCATGACCTTGACCTGATCCAGCCTGTTATCGGCCATGAATATTTCCGATTGGCCGGTACTGGCGCCCACATCACGATCTATTGCGGCAATCTTGTCCGTACCGTCCGGACCGTTTTTGTAATAGTTGCCGACGATGTTGACGGGCGTTCCGCCATAGATTTCCTGCACGCGGGTGAATTGGGACCTGGCATTATAAAGAACATTGTTGACGATCTCCACGCATGACTTGGGCGTGAAATTCACGTCCGGACTTCTGCTTCCATTATGAGCGCACAGATTGCGGATGAAGCTGACCTTCTGCGGCTCCCGCGGGTCGAAAGCGAGCATCGCGCATTTGCTCCGCCGGGAAATGCCCTCTGTAAAGATGGAGTTGGACATTGTGATATTGTCGTTCACGCCAAAGCCGCTGATGATCTGACCTAATGCCCAGGCACCGCTGACATGATCGAAAATAACGTTGTGGCTGTTCTCAAAAAGAAATGACCCGTTGCTGGCGGCGGCATTGCCGTTCAGATCGGTTCGTACGCGGATATGGCGAACGATCACGTCATGCGTATTCTTGGCAACGACAGGAGTGTTGCCGCCTTCGCCTCCCGCATGAGTGATCAATATTCCGCCGCCAGGCGCGGTCTGGCCGGCGATGGTGATATAGGGGTGGTTGATCACGGGCCGATCCGTCGTGAAACGGATGACGCCAGCGACGCGGAAGATGCACACGCGCGGCTTTTTGGCCTCTATGCATGCGCGCAGGGAACCGGGGCCGTGGTCCGCCAGCGTGGTGACAGGGATGATCATGCCGCCACGTCCGCCACGGGTTCGCCTGCCAAAGCCTTCGGCTCCGGGGAACGCTTCGGCACCGGGTACTTCGGGCAATACTGACGTTCCGTCGGAATTGCCAGTGCCCGTCAATTGCCGCACGATATCGGAAGGCGTGACAAACGGAGCCACCAGTAGCGCGGCGATCCCGACACCCAGGGCGGCCACCGCATTCGAACTCACCATCGCCTCCGGTTCCGGCGCGGCCCCGTCCCGAGGAGCGACTGATAGATTGCGGACACTTGCGACGCATGCTGTTCCACGCCGTAACGGCGGTTCGCCAAGATCTGCGCCTGCGCGGCGATCGCCGTCAGGCGATCCGGGCAATCGAGCAACTCGACGATGGCTCGCCCCATGGCGGTGGGATCATCGGGTTCGACCAGCATGCCCGTCACGCCATGGTCGATCGCTTCGATATTACCGCCCGATGCGGCAGCAACCACGGGCGTGCCGAGCAGCATGGCTTCGATCAGCGACCGGCCAAAAGGCTCGTTGACGGCCGTCACCACATGAATGTCGCAGCCCGCCATTAATGCCGCCGATGGATAGCGAAAGCCCATGAGGCGCAGGCGATCGCTTACGCCCAGCGCCTTGGCTTTTTCGTTGATCTGTTCCTCTATCCCGTCCATCAGCGGCAATCCGAACATCAATCCCATCACTGGAAGATCGGGCCGCGTCCGGGCAATATGTGCCAGCGTTTCCGCGAACATCAGCGGCCTTTTGCGGTCGATGAAATGGCCGAAAAAGCCAAGAAGGCGGGTATCGGGATCGACGCCCAGCTCCGATGTCAGCGCCAGATGCGCTTGCGCCCGGTCGATCGGCTCGGCATCCGCGTCGAAGGGGCTGTAGATGACGGAAGTCTTGCGCGCCGTGCGCTTTCGACGGCGCACTTCGGACAAGGCATAGGCTGATACGCCGACGATGCGATCCGCCGCGAAGGGGGCGACGAAGCGGACGCCCCGGGCATCATGACTGCCCCTATGGTGCCACAGCATCTTGGCCCCCGCCAGACGCGCGGGTAGTGCCCAAGATATATGCATCGGCCCATCGTTGGTATGGACGATCCGGACGTCGTTCAGCCTCAGAAAGCGGGTCATGCGCCACTGATCGATCAAGGCGCTCACCGTCTCTGCCTTGCCTCCCGCCTTGGGAACGCCAGGGGATTCGCCAAAGAATCGGGTGTCGGGCAGAGTGACGAACTCCAGTCCCTCAGATCGCAGGAAATCGCCGAACTGCCCCGATCCATAATGCAGGACGATGAGGGGCGAGAAGCGGCTCCGATCCAGCTGATGGATGAGCTTGGTCGCGGAGATATGGCTCCCCCCCATGGCGCCCCCGGCAAAGGGGAAGCAGATGCGCGCTGGGGCAGCGCTCCCGGCTTCGCGGTCCAGCGTCGCGGTGGTTCCGGACAGAGAGGGGGAGGCGGGCAAGACCTGCAACATGTTCACATCACCTGTGCGCGGCGTGGCGAGGCGGTGGCTCCCCGTTCCTGAAAGGAGGAGCCGGATACATCCCGGTAAAGCTGGTGGTAACGCGCCGCGATCTGGCTCATCGAAAACTGCTCCTGCACGCGCTTGCGGGCGATCTCGCCCAATTGGCGGCGGCCAGCGGGACCCAGCCGGTCCATGGCCATGATCGCTTCGGCAAGTGCCGCCGGGTCGCGGGGAGGAACCACCATCCCGCTTTTGCCGACGATCCAGCCGCTGTCCCCAATGTCGGTCGCGATGCAGGGCACGCCGCATGCCATCGCCTCGCCCAGAATATTGGGGAAACCTTCACCCCAGGCCGAAGGCAGCGCGACTATGTCGAGGCCGGGCAGCAACGTCTCAAGCTTCCGGTCATGGCTCCGCAGGGTCAAGCGATCGGCGGGCATGGATGCCAGCAGACGCGCAAGCGCTCCGGTGGGTTCGTCCATGCCTTGACCCGTCAGCAGCAGGTGAACATCCGTGCCACGCTCGCGCGCACGTAGCACTGCTTCGACCAGATTGGCCGCATCCTTCATCGGATGATTGCGCGCCGCCATCCCGACGATCAGCGCGCCCGGTGCAATCTCCAGATCACGGACAAGCGCATCGCGAGCCTCTTCGCGCGGGCGGAAGAGGTCGCAATCGAACCCATTGGGGATGACCGCCATATCTTCCGCGTGAAAACCCAGCCGCTGATGCTGCGCCGCCGCCGCATGGGAGTTATAGATGATCGTGCGCGGCCAGGATGAACATGCGGCGGCCAGCCGCACGATGACCCGCATCAGAGGCTTTTCCTGCGACAACTCGTCGATGCTGTGGCGCACATTCCAGATCACCGGCACAGTGTCCGCGCTTCCCAAGGTCGCCAGCCGGGTGGCGAGATGGGCGTGATACATCCACGCCATGATGACCGCTGGCTGTTCCTGCCGGATGACGGCGCGCAGGCGAGCGAGTCCCGGTAGCAGGTCGATGGCCCTTTTCATGCCGCAATGACGAAGCGGCACGCCGCTCGCACGGATGCGGTCTCCAGCGACACCCGGTGGCATCAGCGACACGACCGACGGCTGCATCGCGCCGCCCTGTTTGCGTTCATGATCCACCAGCTTCGCGAGCATGGTTTCCGCGCCCCCGACATTCAAAGCGGTTATGACGTGGAGAATCTTCATGGGGGCTCCTGAAGCCGTGCCGCTCACATTGCGGTCAGCAACTTTTCTATTTCCGATCCGGCACCGATCCGTTCCGCCACCTCCAGGGTGCCACTGTCGCTCATGGCGAACAGCGTCCCATGATGGTCCCCGGACACCCGCGTGCGCACGATGAACAGCAGCGATCCTGGACCCTTGAGATAGGACCGAAGATTATCCACCGCCTTCCGAAGGTCAGTTTCGGCGAAGTAATTTTCATTGAGGACGTTGGCGGCGCGAACCAGATCGAAACGCCGACCGAAACCGTCACGCGGGGCCAGCACATCATCCTCGACAATCGTGATGAGGCCATGGTTGCGGACGCGCGGGCTGACCAGTTCGACCTTCCTGACGCCCACACCCCCGCGCAGCCTGCGTGCCGCCAGACCGCCGACGATGCGGGACAGGATCGGCCGCACCAGCCACATGCCGGTCAGATAATCCAGGCGACGGCGCCATGGCTGTATCGACCGGCCGAACAGATCGACCTGCAACAGCTGACCTTCGGGGTTCAGCAGCGCCGCACACCTTTTGCCCAGCGGGACGATCCACGCATGGATGGCGTAATCGGTGCCGGTGATGCGCGGCCGACATCCCTCGCGTGCAAAGGCGTCGCACAGGTCCAGCGTGGTCGTCCCCGACGATACGCCGACGTCCAGTACTTCCCGCACATTCAGCCCACGTGCCTTGACCGCTTCCACCAGACGGCCGTCCAGCGCGCCGAACCGTCCGCCCCACGTGCATTTGAACGTGTTGTTCGGGTTCTTGATGGAACTGAAGAAGGCGTCTTCCACCTGTTGCGGAAGGGCTTCTGCCGGGTGCGAGAAAAATTCTGTTGCTGCTACTATCATAGCCGTTGAGCCTACAATGTGTGGCGGCGTCATGAAGTGGGCGCTTGGCTATGACGCAGGCCAATAGGGATTAGCCCAAATGCGAGCAGCCTGCGGTTCTGGCTAAGCCGCTTGGCCGCCGCGACCAACTGGCGATAATCCGCAAGTCCCATGGATTTGACGCGGCCAAGGCCTCACTGTGCGCGGATGACAATGCCGATCCGGACGGATGCCTCAGGCAGAGGCAAGCCGCACATCGCCTTCATTCTACCCGGCCTGCGTGCTGGAGGATCGGAACATATTGTCAGCCTGCTGTGCAATCATTTTAGCAGGTCGGGCTGGACGGTCAGCCTGTTCGCCTTCGAAGAACCTGGAGCGCGCCCCTATTATGCGCATGATCCGGCGGTCAGCATAATGCAGCTGGGCTTTCCCGTCGGGCGCTTGCCGGTGCTGCGATCCGCCCTCGCGGTCTTCAATCGCATCGGCGCGCTCCGCAAGGTACTGGCAAGCACGCGCCCGGACCTGATCATCAGCTTCCTGACACGCACCAACGTCGTCACCGTTCTTGCCGCAAAGCCGCTCGGCATCCCGGTGATCGTGTCGGAACGCAACAATCCCGCCCAGCAACGACCCGGCGCTTTCTGGTTGGCTCTGCGTCGCTACACTTATGCGCGCGCGCATGGGCTGGTGACGATGACGCAAGGCGCGATGCAATATTTCCCCAAGGTCATGCGTCCCCGCCAGTGGGTCATTCCCAATCCCACCTATGCGCCTGTCACACTCGATGAGGCGCGCCCATGCGGCAGGCAGGTCGTCGCCGTCGGGCGGCTGGTGCCGCAAAAGGGCTTCGACCTGCTGCTCGACGCCTTCGCCCGCGCGGCCCCTCTCATCCCCGACTGGTCGCTCACCATCTGGGGGGAGGGGCCGGAGCGCGCGAAGCTCGAAGCGCAGCGGGACGCGCTAGGCCTGCAAGACCGGGTGTCGATGCCGGGCGTTACGAAGGACCATGGCGGCTGGCTGCGTGAAGCCGACATCTTCGTCCTCTCCTCTCGCTTTGAAGGGTGGGGGATCGTCGTGGGCGAGGCCCTGGCGGCGGGCGTCCCCGTGATTTCCTTTGATTGCCGCTTCGGCCCCGGCGAAATGATCGCCGACGGGATCAGCGGCCTGCTGGTTCCGGATGGCGACGTGTCCGCTCTTGGCGCGGCCATCGCCGCATTGTGCGCCGACCCCGATCAGCGACGCCGCCTGTCCGAAGGGGCGCGGGCCGCGTCTCAGCGTTTCACCGTCGACCGCGTCCTCGTCCAATGGGAGCGCGCAGCGACGGAGGCGATCGCCCCGCGCCAGTCCGGGGCAAGCTCGATCAGGCCTGTCGCTATCTGAACGGTGCAGCCTGTTTTTGACACTTCTAAACGATGCTGAATTCGTGTCGGCGCGCGCCCCCTGACGCCTGCGAACCGGATTCCCGTCCGGAGAAGTCACTGCGCTAAAACGCATAATGCCGGAAGCGCGGCTCCAGATGGGCTTTCTCGCGCCCCCGACCCGCCGGAATCCGCGCCCGCCCGACAATTTCAATCAACCTATCATTTATATTAGCATGCGACAGTCACGTCGGCCCCGCGCCATTTTCATGCGTATGGGGCCTCTACGGGAGTGGGTGAAATGGCGAAGTTTTACGGGACTGTCGGAAACGACGTCATCAAGGGAACATCCTTAATCGACACTATATTCGGTGGGGCAGGCAATGATCAGCTGTGGGGCGGATTGGGCGACGATTATATTGAGGGGAATGATGGCAACGACGTGCTTCATGGGGAAGCGGGCGCCGACTTGCTCAAGGGCGGATTGGGCGATGACCAGCTTTGGGGCGAGGACGGCAACGACTCGCTCGACGGCGGCGCGGGGCACGACCGTATTTATGGCGGCCTGGGCAACAACATCGTCACGGGCGGCGACGGCAATGATCGTATCGAAACCCTGAGCGGACATGACCAGATATTGGGAGACGCCGGGAATGACACCATCCTTGCAGGCGGCGGCCGCGACTATATCGATGGGGGCGCGGGAGATGACATCATCTACGCTGGCGCTGGCGATGACGGGTTCCTGAACGAAATCAATCCGGCCACTGGCAAGCTGACGACACAGGCCGTGGCGGGCGGGGCTGGCAATGACTGGATCTATGGTGAAGACGGCAACGACAAGCTGAAGGGGCAGTCGGGCGACGACCATGTCTACGGCGGAAGCGGTAATGACCGGGTCGATGGCGGCGACGGCAACAACTATCTGTCGGGCGGCATCGGCGACGATATTCTCGATTCCGAGATCGGCATGGATCAGCTCTACGGTGGCGATGGCCGGGACAAGATGGAATCAGGCGGCGGCAACGACTTCCTCGACGGCGGCAAGGACGCGGATTCCCTGAATGGCGAGGCTGGAAACGATATCCTCTTTGGCGGCGATGGCGATGACCTGCTATTGGGCGGCGCCGGTGCCGACGAACTGCACGGCGATGCCGGGATTGACAAGCTGACCGGCGATCTGGGCGCCGACAGGCTATGGGGTGGCGAGGGCGCGGACTGGTTCGTGTTCAAAAGTGCGGGCGCGCTGGACGGCGGCGACCGGATAGAGGATTTCCAGGACGGCACCGACCGCATCGTGCTGGAAAAGCTGGGAGTCACTCAATATGCTGCGGGCGGGACGCCGGGTACGGTGTTCGCGCATGACGGAGCCTCGGGCAACGTCTTGCTGGATGTCGTGACCTCTTCGGGGGTGAAGTTCAGCATCGACATTGCCGATCCCCTGGGGACGTTGACCGCCCATAATTTCACCGCTGCGGATTTCATCTTCGCCTGATGGCGTTGCAGACCGGTTGTTTCTGAACCGAACGGGGCGCCGCTTGCCTGCGGGTGAGTGCGCGGCCCCGTTTCGCAATTCTTCCCCCGCGCCGGCTATTCGGAGTTAAGACGACAGAGAAGCTGCGTCTTCCCTGCTTCGGTCCCATCATAAGTCTCGAAAAACAGGACTGAAGGTGGCGTGCCGATGAATGCGGTGGGATTTCGATTGAAGATGACCTTTTCCGCGATTTGGTTGCGCGATGCGCTGACTCATCGGCGTGCGCGGGCCGTCTTCCATCTTCTGTCCGGCACCGCCGCGACACTGGCGCTGACGCTTCTGTCCATTGCCTTGGTCGCGCGGCTTCTGGGGCCTGCCACCTATGGCATCTTCGCCATGATCCTGACGCTGGGTCAGGCGTGCGAGCGGCTCGTCAGCTTTCAGTCGTGGCAACCGCTCATCCGCAACGGCGCGACCGTCGATCCTCACGCGGACCCGGCCACCTATTTCGCGCTGCTCAAATTCGGCTGGCTGCTCGATATCGGCGGCAGCATCGGGGCCTGGGCGATAGCGAGCGTGCTGACGATCGCCGGACATTATCTGTTCGGCTTCTCCTTCCAGCACGTCGGCTATACGCTCCTCTTCGCCACCTCGCTACTGTTCAACTTCAACGGTGTCTCAACCGCTATATTCAGGCTCGCGGGCCAATATCGCGCGGTGGCGCAAATTCAGGTCGCGAACGCGTTCGTCCGCCTCCTCTGCGTGGCGGGTGCTTATCTGGCGGGCGCGGGCATTCTCCAGATCATCCTCATATGGACGATCACCCAGATCTTGGGCTCGATTGCCAATTTCGTTTTTGCCATGCGCTTTTTGCCCCAGCCTGGATTTCGCCAGCTGCTACGAGCAAGGGCGAAAGGGATCACCGGCCGCTTTCCCGACATCTGGCGCTTCGCGCTCGGGTCGAACCTCTCCCTCACCCTTTGGTCGAGCGTGCAGGTGGTCGATACGCTGATCGTCGGATGGCTCGCCGACCCGGCAAGCGCGGGCCTGTTCCACATCGCCAAACGCATCAGCCGCATCCTTCTCCAGGTCGGCGCGCAGGTTCAGGCCGTGGTCTACCCCGACCTCAGTCGGTTGGTGGCGGCGGGCAAGCGTCACGCCTTCGTCCGCGTGCTCGTTCAAACCGAATTGCTGCTGGGGGCCTTTGGCGCCTTCTGCTTCGTTGCCATGCTGTTAGTGGGCGGGCCGTTGATGCGCCTTGCGGTCGGGCCGCATTTTGCTGGAGCTGTCCCCTTGCTCACTGTCCAGATCCTGGCCGTCACCTTCGCGATCAGCGGGTCTGCCAGCCGCGCTGGGCTGCTGGCCCTGGGTGACCAGCGCGCGCTTCTTCGCACGGTGATGGCATGCACGCTGGCATTTTATTGCGCGGTGTTTCCGCTGGTTCCGCTGGTCGGAGCAATGGGCGCGAACATCGCCCATCTGTTGTTCGGCGTGATTTGGCTGGGCGGCTTGACGCTGTGTCTGCGTCGGGCGATCAACGCCGCCCCGTGGACGGTGGAAGACGCGCGGAAATAACCGCGATCGTCAGAACTCTTCCAGCGTCTCGATGATACGGTCGGGTCGAGCAATCTGCACCGTCTGCCACCCGCGTGATCGGGGCGCCGTGAAATCCCTCGACGCGCCGATGCTCATCCAGTCCGGGTCGCGGGTGCGTTAATGTCAGGCTACCTCTCTTATCAGCACAAAGGCTTCCGCCGCCCTTCGGCTGACGCAACTGCCCCGCACCTGCGCCAGCGCGCGCAGTGTTTCGAAGGATCGTTCATTGGGAAAAGGACGAGCCTGCGATTCAAAACAGCCAAAGGCCTCGATCTTCCGATCCAGATGTTCGCTGATGTCGATGAAGACGTGCGGCTGAAACGGAGGCGTCAGATAAGGCGCCGCCCAATTGGTTTCCGATACTGTCTCATAGGCGAGGATGCGCCTTGGATAATGCGCCCCAACCGGCCGCGCCGCCACCATCGCGGCTTCAAAAATCAGGCCATGGTCGAAATGCAGGTCGCCGGGGAAGGGCAGGAACAATGTGTCGGGACGGCTCTCGGCAACCACAGCAGCGATGCCCTCATTCAACTCCGCGCGCGGCACGCAATCCAGCGCAGCCGCTTCAAACTCCAGGATATGCGTCCGCCCAACGCCCAGCAGCTCATGCGCCTGGCGCGCTTCGGCCTGCACCCGTTCCACCTGCGCCGCAGTGAAGCGCGGCAGCTTTCCCTGCGTCGCGATGACGACCTCGACATGGCGGCCCATGGCAGTGAGGCGCGCGATCGTTCCCCCGCAGCCCAGCACTTCATCGTCGGGATGGGGCGCGATCACCAATGCGCGCTCTATGCTATCGATCATCGTCATGCCGCAGCCTTGGCCCGTCCCAATATGGCGTGGTTGGGTAGGGGCGCCTCCCGTGCCGTTTGCCACCGCAACACATGCAATCCCTGATCGTCGCCGCAGCGCACGACGAAGCCTTCCGCCATACGCTCGACAATCTGCCCCGGCATGGCGGCGGCATGATGGCGCAGGGGCACCAGCGCCGCCTCTTCGATGACGATCTTCTCGCCCGCATAGCTCGTCCAGGCGCCGGGATAAGGATGACCACAGGCCCTGACACAGCGCCAGATCGCCGATCCTGGCGCCGACCAGTCGATCAGTGCATCTTCCGGCCGCCTGCGCGCGGCATAGGTGGCACACCGCTCATCCTGTATCGTGAGAGTCGGCGATCCGCCCGCAATATCCTCAAGCACGTCCGGCAGCATCGCTTCCAGCGCGGCCATATGTTTGGCATAGAGCGTCGCTGCCGTCTCATCCGGCGCCAGATGGAAATAATGCTGGCCAAGCAGCGGCCCGCTATCCACCCCCGCGTCGATCAGGAACAGGGAGGAGGCGGAAATGGGCTCATCCAGCAAGATGGTCCATGGAATGACAGCGCGGCCACGCAGGCGTGGCAGTGGCGCGGGATGATAGCCCACGACTCCCCGCCTCGCGGTGGCGCGGAACTCCTCCCCGCAAATCTGCGACCAGCCGATCACGAAGATATAATCGGGCGCCAGATCGCGGATCGCCTGCAACGCCACATCGGAATTGATATTGGCGGTTCGCACTGTCCGCGCCCCCGCTTTTTCTGCCTCGCCCGAAAGATCGACGAAATCGGAATGGCGATGAGCAAGGTCCGGCGGCAGGGTGAATACCGCCGCCACATCCCATTGGCGGGATGCGCCAAGGGCCGTCACCGCGACCCGCGTGCTTTCAACCGCGCCAACGACTATGGCCTTCATGTGCCCTCCTGATCGATGACTGGTTGGACCGTTCGCCGCGCACCGCCACGCTGATCGTTCGGGCAAGGATGGTGAGGTCGAGCCACAAGGAGCGGTTTGCAATGTACCAGAGGTCGAGCGCGATCTTGTCCCGCTCACCCAGCAGCGTGTTGCCGTTGACCTGTGCCCATCCGGTGAGGCCAGGCCTGACCGCGCACCGCTGCCGTCCCCGCTCTCCGGCTTCCTCTATGGTCGCGGGCAGCAGGGGGCGGGGGCCGATCAGGCTCATGGTCCCGGTGAGGATGTTCCAAAGCTGCGGAAGTTCGTCCAACCGCGAGCGTCTGAGAAACCCGCCGATCCGTGTCGTCCGCATGGCGTCGGGTAGCAACCGACCATCCCGGTCGTGGGCGTCGGTCATGGTGCGAAACTTGATGACGGAAAAGCGTCGCCCTCCCTTCGTCACGCGGACCTGCCGGTACAACACTGGCGCGCCATCGGTCAGCCTTATGGCACCGGCAATCACCGCCATGACCGGCAGCGCCAGCGGCAGGGCGGTGGCCGCGAACAACATGTCGATCAGCCGCCTCACGCCCATCAGGATTCTCCGGTGCCGCCGTAGATGATCGGCTTCTGCGTATAGGCCATTACCGCGTCCGGCCGATTTTTCCGGAAGCAACCGATCAGCCAGCTCAGCGTGCCCATATCGGCAAAGGGGTTCATCCCCGCCCGCGCCATGGCCATGGGCAGGTAGGGCGCGCCCATCGCCGCCAACTTTGCCTCGATTTCGGGATCGTGGCCGGGCGCGCAGACAATGACCTCATGCCCGTTGCCGATCATTGCCGCGATCAGCCGCCCGCGAAAATTGATCACCCAATAGGCGAGGCTGGCGATGACGATGATCTTCATGCGGTCCCGTGACTGCTCCCCGGATCGCCGCGCTAGAGGGGGCGGCACGGGCCAAGCATAGGACAAAGCAGCCGGAAAAGGCCGCACCATTCCGCATCTATACTTGAGGCCAGCTGACCCCTGCGCTGCCCATACTTTCGGATGAGGAATGGGGATCGGGATTTGATTTCTGCTCAAAGGGATAGGGCCGCTACCCCTCTTCGGATCGTACCTATGCCCAACTGCCCGGCGCCCACATCCGCCCTATCTCAAGGACATGATTGATCGCCAGCCAAGCTTCGTCGTTATCGGCGCCATGAAGGGCGCGACCACATGGATCGCTCATCAACTCCGCAATCATCCGGGGCTGTGGCTCCCTGACGCCGAACCGCATTATTTCAGTTCGGAATATGATCGCGGCCCGGAATGGTACGCCTCCCTCTTCGATCCTGCTCCGCCCGGCCGCATCATCGGGGAAAAATCGGCCGACTATCTGGCGCATCCGCAAGCTCCGGAGCGTATGGGGGCCATGCTTCCCGACGCCCGGCTCATCGTTCAGCTGCGCGACCCGGTTCAGCGCGCCTATTCCGATTATTGCATGCTCTTCCGACGCGGACAGGTCGGCGGCGACCCGCGCAAATATCTGGAAAGCGCCCAGCCTGAACAGTCGCGATTCCTGTCGGGCGGGCTTTACGGCGCACATCTGCGCCGCTTCCTGCGCCATTATCCGCGCGATCAGATCCACGTGATCCTCTACGAATCGCTGCGCGAGCAGCCCGAACAGGTCATCGCGGACGTCTGCACCCATATCGGCGTGCCCGTGCATATCGCGCCGGAAGAGGTCGCCAGCCGGAAAAATGACAGCGCCAGCCCGATGTTGCCGCTGCCCCTGCGCCGTATGCTGCAACCGATGCGCCCGGTGCTCGACCCGCTACGCTCCAACCCCCATCTGGCAAAATTGCGCGCATCGCTGGCGGCGCCGATCCGCTACCCGCCCCTCACTGATGAATTGCAGCAGATGCTGCGCGATTTTTACTGCGAGGACCTGTTGATCCTGCAAGACATCCTCCAGATGGATTTGCGCCACTGGATTACCGGTGATCCTGCCTCGATCGACGCTCAAGCCATGGCCGCGAAGTGAGGCGCGCCGTCATTCTCCAGTAACGGCGGCGACTTATCTGACGCCGTATGGAGCATCGGCCCGACCCGCATGCATCTCCGCTAACTGCGGGACGGGCAACTGCGGGGGTACTCCAGAAAAGTCGGACACTGACGATCATGCATGACGTAAATTGCCGACCATAAGGGAAGTGAGGTGCGCTGATGCCGGGTTCCAGGGTGGTTCGACCTTGGCTGTTGAACCTCTATGTCCACCGATTGCCTCGCTTCCGCGGGAAGTGGCGGCTGTTGTCGCCTTTCGCCGGGGTGCTGGATGGCACGCCGATTCGGTCAAGCTATGGCAATGTCCGCCTCGCCTTCGACGTGCGTGACCGGACTCATGTGCTTGGGCTGACCGGGGAATATGGCGCGCGAGTCTCCGATGAGGTGGAATGCCTCAATCCCGGCGACTGCTTCATCGATGTCGGCGCCAATTGCGGCATCTTCACCCTGCTTGCGGCGGAGCGTGTGGGGCCGGACGGTCTGGTGGTCGCCTTCGAACCTTGCTTTTCCACCTTTGCAAAGCTCGTCAGGAACATCAGCCTGAACGCCTTCGGCAATGTCCTGCCCTTCAACATGGCCCTTGCGGCCCTGACCCGTCCCGACCTGCTCGACAATCGCGCGACAGGGCATTCCGGGCGCTTCTCCATCGCCAGCGAGCCTGTGGAGGATGGGGAACGGGTCATGACATTGTCGATCGGCGACTTTCCCGGCCTCCTCAAGCTGATCGGCGAGCGATCCATCACGGTGAAGATCGATGTGGAGGGATTTGAACATGCTGTCCTTCAGGGGCTGGCGCCGATCCTCGCCCTCCCGCAAACGCGGGCAGCGGTCGTCGAAATCGATCACCGGAACCTTCACCGCTATGGTGCTGATGCAGGCGAAGTCTTCACCCTGCTAGAGCGCCATGGCTTCACCCGCGTCGATCCTGACGGGGCAGGCGATCATTTCGACGCGGTTTTCCACCGCCGGACTGACACCGCAGTCCCCGTCGCGGCTTGTGTTAACGTCACGCCTTTTCGTCGGCGGCCTTCTCATGCCGCCCCCGTCTCGCTCTCGCCCGCCCGATCAACATCCCGCCTCGCGCGCGTCGCTGCGGCCCTGCTGGTGTTGGCAGGCGGCTGGTTCGCCATGGGCAAGGGCGTGTCGGTCGATCGTGGACAGGCGGAGGAATATTTCATCAAGGAAGCCTTACAGTCGCACAAAATCGCGGAAATGCGGAACGCGCTGCGCCGTTCGCCGCCCACGGTGTTCAATGTCGGCGAAGTCGGCTCCTTCGCCCGCATCGCGCTTCCCGTCCTGCCGCAGGGTTGGCGCATCACCGACGTCCAGCTTTTCCCTTCCGACAGCGGCCCTAGCCTTCAGATGACCATCACCAACGATGTCAGCCGCCCGGTATCCCTGTTCGCCGTCCGCGACGATCGGGTGGCGCCTGCCAAACCGGCCGTGCTCACCCGCGATGGCAAGACCGTTGCTTATTGGCAGGAGGGTGAACTGGCCTATGCCCTCATCAGCAAGAAGAAGCAGCCCGCCGAACTCGATCGCCTTGCCGAGGACATCGCCGACAACGTCTCCTCCTAGCGCGGTTAGCCAGCTCTCAGCGATCTGCCTCAGAGGACGGCGTCTCTTCCTGCGTCAACGGCCCTTCCAGCCCGTTGCCCGTCCGCATCCGCGTGACGATGTTCCACGTCGCGATGAACAGCGCGGCGATCACCGGCCCTATGACGATGCCGTTGAAGCCGAACATGTCGATGCCGCCCAGCGTCGTGATCAGCACCACATAATCGGGAATCCGCGTGTCCCGCCCGACCAGTATGGGCCGCAGCAGATTGTCGACCAGCCCGATGACGAACAGGCCGCAGACGATCAGGATGATCCCCTTGACCACCGCGCCCGTCGCCAGCAGGTAAATCGCCACCGGCACCCAGACGAGGCCCGTGCCCACTGCCGGGATCAGCGAAAAGCATCCCATCAGCACACCCCAGAGCAGCGCTCCGGTGATCCCCAGCGCCCAGAAAACGGTGCCGCCGATCATGCCCTGGACGATGGCTACGACCACGCTGCCCTTGATCGTGGCGCGGGTGACAACAACGAACTGCTGCATCAGTGCCCGGCGGTGGGTGGAACGCAGCGGCGCCGCGCGGTCCAGCCGCGCCGCCAGCGCCGGTCCATCCCGCAGCAGGAAGAAAGTAAGGTAGAGCGTCACACTGAGCGCGACGAAGAAGCTGAACGCGCTCTGTCCGATCTGGAATAGCTGTGCTGCGACCGACCGGAAGCTGTTGGCAATGCCCTGGCCCAGCATCTCGCGGACTGTCGCGAAATTGGTGATGCCAACGCGGCGGAGCAAGGCCGATGCCCAGTCCGGCAAGTTCGCCTGGAACTGGGCAAACATCCGAGCGATATTGATTTCGCCCGATTGCAGCTTGCCGTAGAAAAGCGTTGCCTCCTGCACCAGCGCGATGGCCAGGACGATCGCAGGCAGGATGACGACGGCCACGATCAGCAAGAGCGTCAGCCCCGCCGCGCTATTGGGGCGGCCCGGCATCTGCCGCAGCAGGTTCTGGTTGATGGGGCCAAACAATATGGCGGCGATCACGCCCCACAATATGGCCGCGAAAAACGGCTCGATCACCAGCGCAAAGGCCACCGAGACCAACAGGACGAAGCCCAGAAAGACGCCATCTTCAATGCGGACATTCTGTGGCTTGCCGGTCATGTTTGCGCTTTGGCAGAAATCGGGGGCAAAAGTCCATCTCCCGCGCGATGCCTGCGCTTTTGCACAGCGACCAAAACGCCGCTGTGTCAAAAAGGTCGCAGTTGCGCCAATTTTCCGTGAGTGATTGAATCCCCGCCCGCGAAGGGTAAGAGCTTCAGGGATAACCATCGGAAAGCACGACATGGCAAAACCCGAATCCTGGCGGCTGAGCCCGGAAGCCTACAGCTTCATCACCAGCATCGATACGCGCTTCCAGGATATCGACACGATGGGTCACATCAACAATGTGGCCATCTCGGGCATCTTCGAAACCGCTCGCATCCGCTTCCACCATCATCTCGGCCGCCATCCGCAGGAACAGGGCGTGCGCTGGCTCGTCGCCGCCGTTTCGCTCAACTTCGTCGAGGAATCGCACTTCCCCTATCCGTTTGAAGTGCATTGCGGCATCGGGCATATCGGCCGCACGAGCTGGACCGTCAGCTCCGCCGCCTTCCAGAAGGGCGTCTGCGTCGCCACCTGCGACACCACCGTCGTCACACACGGCGCGGAAGGTCGCCGCATCATCGACGCCAGCCTGCGCGAAGCCATGGAGAGCAACTTCCTCCGCCAGCCGACCTGAACCGCTAGCGTCACCCTCAGTTTAAATCGTCACCCCAGCGAAAGCTGGGATCTCGTGAGCCTGGCCCGCGCCGTCTCCCCGGACCACCGTCCCTCACCCTCGTTCGGGCGAAACCACGACCCTCACCTCCGTTCGCCCTGAGCTTGTCGAGCCGAAGGTCGGCGAAGCCAACGGCTTTCCTTTCTTGAAGAGAAGGTAAGGGGGAGTGATGAACGCGTGGAGCTAGATCAGCCCGCAAACCCATCCATCCGCCGCGCCCACTGAAAGGCGATCACCGCACCCTTCACCGGCTGGATCATAACCGCCGCCAGCACCACGGCTAGTCCGGGCCAAAGCGCTGCCTGCATCCCTAGTGGAATGGCAAACGCATGGTTCACCTCGATCATCAAGGGCACCAATATGTGCCCCAGCAGCAGGATCACGATATAGGCGGGGAAATCGTCCGCCCGCGACACGTCCCATGGCTGGCCGCACGCATCGCAGGCCGGACTGGGCTTCAGGAAGCCTGCGAACATCGCGCCCTCACCACAGGCGGGGCACCGGCCGCGCAGTCCTGAAGTCAAGGCCGGGCGAAGCGGACGCGCCACGGCATCTGCGGAAGGATGATTGCTCATGCGCCGTCCCTATGGCCACGCGGCGGGTCGTGCAACAAAGGTTTAAACGCCTGCCTCCCTTTCGCCCGGCCAAAAGGCTGTTAAGACGGCCCCCATGCGACTGCCGGGTTCTTCCGAAGCCTTTGTCCTGTTCGACGATGCGCGAGAGCGCAATCCCGCGCCTGCGCGCCTCTATCGCGACCCGGTGGAGATCATCTGCGCCGATTGTTTGGAGGATGTGCAGCCCGCCCTCGACCGCATCGCCGAAGCGGGCGAGATGGGCCTCCATGCCGCCGGTTACATGAGCTATGAGGCGGGGCTGATGCTGGAGGATCGCCTCCAGCCGATCGCTCTGCGCCATGGTGATCGTGCGCCCGCCATGCCGCTGCTATGGTTCGGCCTGTTCGAAGGGCATCGGCTGATCGACCCCGCGCTGATCCCGGACCTGCTGCCCGATCCCGCCACCGCCAGCATAGAAGCGCCGCAACCGCTGCTGGACGAGCAGGCCTATCGCGCTGCTTTCACTCAGGTGCAGGAATATATCCGGGCAGGCGACATCTATCAGGTCAATCTGACTTTCCCTTGCGCCGCGCGCTTCGATGGCGACCTCATGGCGCTTTATGCCGCGATCCGTCCCCGCCAGCGCGCGGGCTATGGCGGCATCATCCGCACCGGCGCGCACAATATCCTCTCCTTCTCGCCCGAACTCTTCTTCACCAATGTGCGCGGGCAACTGACCGCCCGTCCGATGAAGGGCACCGCCCTCCGCTCCACCGACCCGATGCGCGACGCGGCACTGGCGCGCGAACTGGAGGAGGACATCAAGCAGCGCGCCGAAAATCTGATGATCGTCGACCTGCTGCGTAACGACCTGTCACGCGTGTCGCGCGCGGGAACGGTGATCGTCCCCGACCTCTTCCATGTCGAAACCTATCCGACGGTGCACCAGATGGTATCGACCATCCGCGCGCGGCTGCTGCCGGGCCTGTCGCCTGTCGATATTTTGCGCGTTCTCTTCCCCTGCGGATCGATCACCGGCGCGCCAAAGGTGCGGGCGATGGAAATTATCGAAGCGGTGGAGGTACATCCGCGCGATATCTATACCGGCACCATGGGCTGGATCGATCCGAACGGAGACGCCGCCTTCAATGTTGCCATTCGCACGATTTGGGTTGAAGAAGGCAGCAGGGAGGGGCGCCTGGGATTGGGTTCGGCCATTGTCGCGGACTCGGATGCGGCATCCGAGTGGGCGGAATGCCTGGCCAAGGGGCGCTTCCTAACGACCGCAGGACAGTAGGGGGCTTGAATAGTTTCGATGTCATTGGCTGACGGACGGTTCGACCTGCTCGAAACCATGGCTTTCGATCCGGTCGACGGTATCAGGCTGCTCGAACTGCATCTCGAACGGTTGAAGGCGAGCGCTGCGGCACTCGACTTCAGCTTCGACCGCCATGAAGTCCGCAACGAACTGCAAGCCGCGACCTTCCGCCTGCGTGAACGCAGCCGCCTGCGCCTTCTCGTCTCGCGGCGCGGCTCGATCGCCATCGAAGTGCGCGAACATCGCACCTGGCCGCAGGCGATCATGCAGGTGGCGATCGTGCCCCGTCAAAGCTCCGCCGATGACCTCCGCCTCGCGCACAAGACGACCGACCGGGCCATCTATCGAGACGCACTGAAACGCGGCGGCACTTACGAAGTGCTGATGACCGATGAGGAAGGCTTCCTCACCGAAGGCTGCTTCTCCTCCATCTTCGTCGAACGCGGCGACAAGCTGGTAACGCCCCCCCTGTCGCGCGGCATCCTGCCCGGCGTCTTGCGCCGCAGCCTCATCGAAATGGGCGAAGCGGTCGAAGCCGACCTCAAACCCCGCGATCTCGCGCACGGCTTCTTCATCGGCAACGCCGCCCGGGGCATGGTCGCTGCGTCCCTCGTCAAATAATCCTCCCCATCGCAGATGGGGAGGGGGACCGCTCGCAAAGCGAGTGGTGGAGGGGAAATGCCCCACATCCCGTCATCCCAGCGACCCGAAGGGCGGCGAAGCCAACGCTGGGATCTCAGGCCAGCTCGCGCCAAGCCTCCCAAGATTCCAGCTTCCGCTGGAATGACGACTGTTGCGCAATGCAAGCCACCCCACCCCAACTGGCGGTTGCCCCCTGCGCGATAGCGCATTAAGGAGCCTCGCGTCCGCCCGCGCGGACTCACTATCCATCAGAAAGAGTGTCACGATGAGCCAGACTTCCGCTGCCCTCGGTCGCATCCAGCCCTCCGCCACCCTGGCGATGAGCGCGCGTGTGAATGCCCTCAAAGCCGAAGGCGTCGATGTCATTGGCCTCTCGGCGGGCGAACCCGATTTCGACACCCCCGACTTCGTCAAGGAAGCGGGCATTGCCGCGATCCGCAAGAACCTGACCCGCTACACCGATGTGGACGGCACCGCCGACCTCAAGGACGCGGTCGCTTTCAAGTTCAACCGCGACAATGGCCTGACCTACAAGCGCAGCCAGATCAGCGTGAACTCGGGCGGCAAGCACACCCTGTTCAACGCGCTGGTCGCGACCGTCGATGTGGGCGATGAAGTCATCATCCCGGCACCCTATTGGGTCAGCTATCCCGACATCGTGAACTTCGCGGGCGGCACCCCCGTCTTCGTCGAAGGTCCCGCGAGCCAGGGCTACAAGATCACCGCCGCCCAGCTTGACGCCGCGATCACGCCGCGTACCAAGTGGCTGATCCTGAACTCGCCTTCCAACCCCTCGGGCGCCGCCTATTCGGCGAGCGAGCTGAAGGATTTGGGCGAGGTTCTGCGCCGTCACCCCCACGTCCTCATCATGACCGACGACATGTATGAGCATGTCTGGTACGCGCCGACCCCCTTCGCGACCATCGCGCAGGTGTGCCCCGACCTTTACGATCGCACCCTGACGGTGAACGGCTGCTCCAAGGCTTTCTCGATGACCGGCTGGCGCATCGGTTTCGCCGGTGGCCCCGAATGGATCATCAAGGCGATGGGCAAGCTCCAGTCGCAGTCGACCTCCAACCCCTGCTCGATCAGCCAGGCGGCCGCCGTCGCCGCGCTGACCGGCGAGCAGGACTTCCTTGAAGAGCGCAACGCCGCCTTCAAGAAGCGCCGCGATATGGTCGTCTCGATGCTGAACGACGCGCCGGGCCTCGACTGCCCGACGCCCGAAGGCGCCTTCTACGTCTATCCCGACGCCAGCGGCCTGATGGGTAAGACCACGCCCAAGGGCCAGCTGATCGACACCGATGAAAAGCTGATCGGCTATTTCCTCGACGAAGCCCGCGTCGCTGCCGTCCACGGCGCGGCCTTCGGCCTCTCGCCCGCCTTCCGCATCAGCTATGCAACTTCGGAAGAGGTGCTGGCCAAGGCGTGCAAGCGCATCCAGGAAGCCTGCGCCGCCCTGAAGTGACCTGAATATCCTCCCCATCGAAAGATGGGGAGGGGGACCAGCGAAGCTGGTGGAGGGGAAAAGCGCGCAACATCGCCGTTCCCCTCATCCTCTGCAAAAAAAACGGACTCCCGTCCGGCACACCGTCTTGCAGCCAGAACAAGGCCGCCTATATCGCGTTTCAACTCGAAACTTAATAGGGGTCCCTGTTAACCGGGGGCTAAGCCGCTCACTGCTAACCCCGTCCTTCCGGGAAATGATAGAAAGGAAGAAGGCCGTGCTGGCATTCCTGAGATCCGACCTGTTCCTGCGCTTTCTCGGCGGGTTTGCGATCGGGTCCGCTGGCGTCTTCGCCCTCCATCTCGCCGATCCTCCGGCCCTGACGACCCCGGCCATGGCCGCGTCCGACAGCGCCCCCCAGGCGAATGCAAATGCGGCCCTTTAACGCCTTCCTCATCGCCCTCTCTGCGGCCGCCGCCGTCGCCTCTCCCCTGCGCGCCGAGCGTCCCGTCCTCGCACCAGCACCCGCGATAGATGCTCCAGCAACCCGAAAGCTCGAGACCGCAGTCTTCGCGGGCGGCTGCTTCTGGGGAGTCGAGGGCGTCTTTTCCCACATCAAGGGCGTGCGTCTCGTCACCTCCGGTTTCGCTGGCGGCCCTGCCAAACTCAAGGTCGATTATGAGCGCGTCAGCCAGGGCGGCACCGGTTTCGCCGAAGCCGTCCGCGTAATCTACGATCCCCGGCAGGTCAGCTACGCTACCTTGCTGCGGGTCTTCTTTTCAGTGATCGCCGACCCCACCACGCTCAATTATCAAGGCCCCGATCGCGGCACCCATTATCGCAGCGCGCTCTTCCCCCTTACTCCGGGGCAGGACAAGGCCGCCCGCGCCTATCTGACGCAATTGGACAAGGCAGGCCTATGGCGCGACCCGATCGTTACCAAGGTCGAGCGCTTCACTGGCTTCCAGGCCGCTGACGCCTATCATCAGGATTTCATGATCCGCAACCCGCGCCATCCCTATATCAGGCGTTGGGACGTGCCCAAGCTCGCCGCGTTCAAGGCGATGTACCCCAACCTCTACAGCGCCCGCCCCTCAGCCTGAAAAGGACATAGCCATGACCCCGACCCAAGGATTGAAGCTTCTATCGACCTTGGATGCGGATGGTCGGCTGACCGTGGAACTGGCGGAGGAGACGCTGCCGCCGCCTCGGGCGGACGAGGTGCTGGTCCGCGTAGAAGCGGCACCCATCAACCCGTCAGACCTTGCGCTCCTTTTCGCCTCCGCCGACCTTGAAAATGCTGATTACAGCGAAGGCCGCATCGTCGCCCCCATGCCCGACGCAGCCCGTCGCGCGCTGGCGGGCCGGGTGGGTCAGCCCATGGCGATCGGCAATGAAGGCGCCGGCACCGTCATCGACGCTGGCGAATCGCCAGAAGCGCAGGCCCTGCTCGGCAAGCGCGTCGCCCTGATCAGCGGCGGCATGTTCGCGCAATATCGCGTCGTGAACGCCCGCGCCTGCATGGTCTTGCCCGATGACGTGACGGCGGAGCAGGGCGCTTCCGCCTTCGTGAACCCCATGACGGCCCTTGGCTTTGTAGAAACCATGAAGCGGGAAGGGCACAAGGCCATCGTCCACACCGCCGCTGCCTCCAACCTGGGCCAGATGCTTGTGCGCATCGCTCAGGAAGACGGCGTTCCGCTGGTGAACATCGTGCGCAACGATGCGCAGGTGGCCATCCTCGAAGGGATCGGCGCGGACCATGTGCTCAACAGTTCGGCAGAGGACTTCCCCGCTCAGCTTGAAGCCGCCATCGCAGCCACCGGCGCGACCATTGCCTTCGACGCGATCGGCGGCGGCGATCTCGTCAGCCAGATACTGCATGCCATGGAACAGGTCGCGAGCAAGGACGCGCCCTACAGCCGCTATGGCTCCGACAGTCCCAAGCAAGCCTATATTTACGGCGCCCTCGACCTGTCCCCCACCATCCTGACGCGTAGCTTCGGTTTCGGCTGGTCCGTTGGGGGCTGGCTGCTCTTCCCCTTCCTGCAAAAGGCGGGACCGGAAACCATCGAACGGATGAAGCGGCGCGTGATGGACAATATCACGACGACCTTCGCCAGCCACTATAAGGGCCATATCTCTCTGTCCGAAGCGCTTAGCCGCGAAGCCGTGCTTACTTACAACGCCCGGCGCACCGGGGAGAAATATCTGATCGTCCCGAACTGAGTTGTTGCCGGGGGCACTCAATAATCCCGCCCGGCATAGCTGTGAGGCAATCCAGCGCTCGCGGCGTCGCCGATGAACTCTGCCCATACGCCGCCGGGCCGCCAGATCCGCTCCATTTCGTCGCGCGCTTTCGCCTCCTCCCAACCCAGCATGTCTCGCCGATATCGGTAGAAAAAGGCTGAAACCCGCAGATTGGCGATGCAGTGGATATGGATCGTCTTGGTGGAGAAAGCTTCCATCACGTTTTTAAACCGCTCGAAGTCATTCTCGGCAGGGTTGTCGAATGGGACGGGAATATGGATGTAGTTCATGCCCAGCGCACGGACGCTCATTTCTTCGTCAGGCAGCGCCTTCTCATGGCTATGCAGGCCAAGATTCACGATGTGCGTGACAGCGAGGTTTGCCAGAGCAGTCAATTGCTCCTCGCTCGGTTGACCGGAAGTCGTCAGCCGATCATCTATCCGCTGCCAGTTGAAAATGCCGCTGGGGTCGCTCTCTCTGTTATCTTGGGCAATGACACTGCTCCGCGTAGGAAGGGGTGCCCAGGCGAGCGGCGTATCAAGTTCGCGTTCCCCGGTGGTCATCCACCTCTTCTCGCCAGTCGCGCGAACGCCGACATAATGGGCTAAAGTCAGCGGTTCGTAAAGCTCTGCCCAAAACACATCGGGCGGAGTCTGACCCCAGACCCCGCCCGAAATGCATCTACCAAAACCGGCAAGCCTTATTTCGGCGCCAGCACCATCAGCATCTGGCGGCCTTCCATGCGCGGATAGGCTTCGACCTTCGCGATTTCGCCGACATTCTCAGCCACGCGCTGGAGCAACTGCATGCCGAGCTGCTGGTGGCTCAACTCGCGGCCACGGAAGCGCAGGGTGATCTTCACCTTGTCCCCGTCGCCGATGAAATCATGGACCTTCTTCATCTTCGTATCATAGTCATGATCGTCGATGTTCGGACGCATCTTGATCTCTTTGAGTTCCTGCGTCTTCTGGGTCTTGCGGGCGATATTCGCCTTTTTCTGGGCTTCGTATTTGAACTTGCCGATGTCCAGGAACTTGCAGACCGGCGGATCGGCCGTCGGCGACACTTCGACCAGGTCCAGCCCGATCTCGTACGCGCGTTCCATGGCCTCCTGCGTAAACATCACGCCCAGATTTTCGCCTTCGTCGTCGATCACGCGCACCTTGGGCACGGTGATGAACTCATTGTAACGGGGACCGGACTTAGGCGGCGGCGCCATCGGGCGGCGCATCATTGGGGGACGTATAGCGGCTTCTCCTATGGTTGTTCCAAAACGGCTCTGGCGGCCTTTAGCGCAAAGCCGAAAGGGGCGGCAAGTCCGCAGTTACGGATTCACCGGCCCCATGTGGCATCGCTGCCTCACCGCATATCGGGGGCGAGCGCCTCTTTTGCAAGACGCTGGATGACATCATCGACGGCAAGGACGCTTTGCCCTTCCTTACCCAACTCACGCAGCGCCACCGTGCCCTCGTCGGCCTCGCGACGGCCGACAACCAGCAAATTCGGCACTTTGGCAAGGCTATGTTCGCGCACCTTATAGTTGATCTTCTCGTTCCGAACATCGACTTCGGCCCGGATTCCGGCGGCGCGGAGCTTCTCCACCACCGCGTTCGCATAGTCATCCGCGTCCGAAACGATGGTTGCGACGACCGCCTGCACCGGCGCCAGCCAGAGCGGGAATTTGCCCGCATAATGTTCGATCAGGATGCCGATGAAGCGCTCATAGGAGCCGAAAATCGCCCGATGGAGCATCACCGGCCGATGCCGTTCGCCATCTTCACCGACATAGGACGCGTCGAGTCGCTCCGGCAGCACGCGGTCGGACTGGATCGTGCCCACCTGCCAGGTCCGCCCGATCGCATCGGTCAGATGCCATTCCAGCTTCGGCGCATAGAAGGCGCCTTCGCCCGGCAGCTCCTCCCAGCCATATTCGGGCGTGTTCAACCCCGCAGCGGCGACAGCGTTGCGCAGTTCCTCCTCGGCCTTGTCCCACATCTCCTCGGTGCCGAAGCGCTTCTCCGGGCGCAACGCCAGCTTGATCGAGTAAGTGAAGCCGAAATCCTTGTAGATCCGATCCGCCAGTTCGCAGAAAGCCTGCACTTCGGCGACGATCTGGTCCTCGCGGCAGAAGATATGCGCGTCATCCTGCGTGAACTGGCGCACCCGCATCAACCCGTGCAGCGCCCCATGCGGCTCGTTCCGGTGACAGCAGCCATTCTCATAGAAGCGCAGCGGCAAGTCGCGATAGCTTTTGATCCCCTGACGGAAGATCAGGACATGCGCCGGGCAGTTCATCGGCTTCAACGCCATCCAGTCGGCATCATCCGACACCAGCGGCCCTTCGTCAGCGACGTTCGGCACCTCGTCGGGAATCACGAACATATTCTCGCGATATTTGCCCCAATGGCCCGACTGCTCCCACTGGCGCGCGTCCATCACCTGCGGCGTCTTGACCTCGCGATAGCCCGCATCGTCAATGGCGCGGCGCATATAGGCTTCCAGTTCACGCCAGATCAGATAGCCCTTGGGGTGCCAGAAGACCGAGCCATGCGCTTCCTGTTGAAGGTGGAACAGGTCCATCTCCGCGCCCAGCTTGCGGTGGTCGCGCTTGCCCGCTTCCTCCAGCCGCGTCAGATGCTCGGCCAACTGCTTCTTGTTGAGCCAGCCGGTGCCGTAAATGCGGGACAGCATCGCATTCTTCTGATCGCCACGCCAATAAGCGCCCGATACCCGCGTCAGCTTGAACGCTGCCGGATCGAGCTTTCCCGTCGATGCCAGATGCGGCCCCCGGCACATGTCGAGCCACTCGCTACCAGACCAGTAAACCGTCAGTTCCTCGCCCTCGGGAAGCTCTGCCGCCCATTCCGCCTTGAACGTCTCGCCTTCCGCCTTCCAGCGCGCGATCAGGTCCTCGCGCGTCCACACCTCACGGCGCAGAGGCTTGTTGGCGGCGATCAGCTCCCGCATCTTCGCTTCGATCGCTGGCAGGTCCTCCTCGGTGAAGGGGCGATCCTTCGGCGCGAAATCATAGTAGAAGCCATCGTCGGTCGCCGGGCCAAAGGTAATCTGCGTTCCCGGAAACAACGCCTGCACAGCTTCTGCCAGCAGATGCGCAAAGTCGTGCCGTGCCAGTTCCAGCGCGTCGGCCTCATCCCTGCTCGTCACCAGCGCGAGTTGCGCGTCGCCTTCCAAAGGCCGCATGATATCGCGCAGCTCGCCATCCACACGCGCCGCGATTGCCGCCTTGGCCAGACCCGGCCCGATTGCCGCTGCAATATCTGCCGGAGTAGTGCCGGGCGCGACTTCACGCACGGAACCGTCGGGCAGGGTGATCTTGAGCATGGCGGACAAGGGACAGGTCTTTCTGTGATTGGATGGCAGCGCAAAATGCCGCGCTTTCCCCATAAATGGGCGGCCCCGTCTGTCAATAGAAGGGACCCTTGCCAAGGAACGCTGATACAGGCATGCTGAATGTGTTGATATATCATTCAACAGGAGGGGTTCATGGCTTCAAGCTTTGCGCAATCCAACACGTCTCAGCCCGAACAACCGATGGGCGAGATGAACACCACCCCATTGATCGACGTGATGCTGGTGCTGCTGATCATGTTCATCATCACGATACCGATCCAGACGCACAGTGTTGGCGTCGACCTTCCCCAAACGCCTGACACGGTGACGCAGCCGCCGATAAATCCCGTCAAGAACAGGCTGACGATCGATGGGGAGGGGGTGCTGCGCTGGAACGGGGCGGCAATCGATCGGCTCACTCTGCGTCAATATCTCGCCGCGTCCCTTGCGAAGCCTGTCGAACCGGAGTTGCAGTTCCAGCCCGCCGCTGACGCCCGCTATGTCGTGGTGGACGAAGTGCTCGCCGACATTCGCCGAGCGGGCGTCAAGAATATGGGCTTTGTTGGCAACGAGCGCTACGCCACCTTCTGACAGAAACCGCCCGCCAACATGATCCCCCTTGACCAGTCGCCCGGTGCATAGTCTTTTGCTGCCGGGGACTACGGGGGGATCATGGACCAGGAACGCTTTTACGGCGAGAGCTTCGCCTTTGAAGGAAGCTGGCGCGAATATGCGCCCATCGCTTTTACCAACCTGCTGCTGACGATCGTCACACTGGGCATCTATCGTTTCTGGGCGACGACGCGGACGCGGCGCTATCTCTGGGCGAATACGCGCTTCATCGACGATCGGCTCGAATGGACGGGCACCGGCAAGGAGTTGTTGCTGGGATTCCTGATGGTGCTGCTGCTCATGGGCGTGCCCTTCATGTTTCTTCAGTTCGGCGCGCAGGCGCTGGTCCTTCGGGGGCATGCAGGCCTCGCGGCCGTGCTCACCATGGCGGCGGCCTTCACTATCTTCTACTTAACGGGCGTCGCCCGCTTCCGCGCGCTGCGTTATCGGTTCAGCCGCACCTGGTGGCACGGCATCAGAGGTGGCGCCGACGACAGCGGCTTCGGTTTCGGCCTGCAATATATGTGGCGCACCATAGTGTCCTACATACCCTTGGGCCTCCTTATCCCATGGTCGATGGTTTCGCTCTGGAACCGGCGCATGAACGCTATGAGCTTCGGCTCGCATCCATTCGTTGCGGTCGGTCGCGCGAGGCCGCTCATGAAGAGGTTCCTGCTCTTCTATCTTGCTCCGCTGCTTTTCGTCCTGCTCGGCGTCGCGATGGCGGGCACTTTCGGAGGGGCCATTGGCGGCGTTTGGGTGACATCCAGCTTCCCGCCGCTGCTGCGCATCCTGTCGTTCATCGTCATCTTCGTGGGCGTCTATGCTTTGCTTGGCCTCATCGCGCTCGCTTATTATGCGGCCTTCCTGCGCGAAACGATCGGCAATCTGACCCTCGCGGGCCTGGAATTTTCCTTTGAGGCCAGTACGGACGATTGGCTTGCCTTGTTCTTCGGCGACATCGCACTGGTCGTCTGCACCCTCGGCATCGGGTCGATCTTCCTCCAATATCGCCACTGGAAATTCTTCATCACCCACATGAATGCGACCGGCGAAATCTATACCGACGAACTTACCCAGTCGCAGACGAAGACCAGCCGCCACGGCGAAGGCCTGCTCGACGCGCTCGACGTAGGTGCCTTCTGACCGGCCTGGCCGATTTCCGGCTCTGGCATTATGACGGCGTCACCGCGACCCGGCGGAGCGTGCTTCTCCGCCCGGTCGGGGACGGCTTCGTGCTGGAGGAGCCGGAAAGCGGATGGGCCGGTGCGCCAGCCATCTGGTCCGACCTGACCGTTATCGGCTCGGAAGGTGGGCGTTCTGCCTATGGGCACAGCGCCATTCCCGGATGGCGCATGGGTTTTTCAGGAGAGCCACCAGCGGGTCTGTCAGCGCATCTGCCCCAGGGCGAACGCTATGGCCGCTGGATCGACCGCTTCGGCTTCTGGCGCGCGGCGGGGGCGTTCACGCTCGTGGCGGGACTGGTTGTCTGGGGCGCACTCGAAGCGCCCGGCGCCATCGCCCCACTGATTCCGCAATCCTGGGAAAACCGGATGGGCGATACCATGGTCGGGGATTTCGGCGGCCGCTTCTGCCACACGCCCGCCGGGGATGCCGCGTTGCGGACGTTGGCGGAGAGGATCGACCCCCATCATGAAGCGCGCGAAATCACGCTTGCCAACATCCCGATCGTCAATGCGGTAACGCTGCCCGGCGGTCGTATCATCCTGTTCGACGGCCTCATTCAGCAGGCGGCCTCGCCCGACGAGGTCGTGGGCGTACTGGGTCATGAACTTGGCCATGTTCGTCACCGCGACACCTTGACCGGCCTTGTCCGCCAACTTGGCCTTAGCGCTGTGCTGGGCGGAGCGGGGGGCGGTGCAGGCAGCTACCTCAACGGTGTGCTTGCGCTCAGCTATGGGCGGGATGCGGAAGCGGCAGCCGACGGCGTCGCCATCGATCAGATGCGCGCCGCCAACATTTCCCCCGCCGCCACCGCGGCCTTCTTCGAAAAGCTCGGCGGCAAGGAGGCCGGTAGCGGAGAAAGGGCCATGACATGGCTCTCCTCGCACCCGCTCTCCGCCGATCGCCGCCGCCGTTTCGTCGATGCGGTCAAGCTGGGCTCTGCCTATCGCCCGGCCCTCGATCGCGGTTCATGGCAGGCGCTGCGCTCCTCCTGCGCGGCCGACCCCAAGGTTGCGAAATTCTGGGGAAAGCCCTTCTGATCAGGCGAAGAGCAGCCGCGCTTGATCCCCGGTCTGCTGAAGAAAGGCGATGGGGCCGCTGATGAAAACGCCTTCCGGCAATTCACTGGCGGCGACATCATGCAGCGCCATGCCGCTCTGGCAGGCCAGGATGCGGACATCCAGCGCCAGCGCCTCGGCGATCAATTGGCTGAGGGAAGGCAGGCCCGCCGCCAGATGCGCGGCATCTTCTGACGCTTGAGCGGTCTGCCGCAGCAGCGCCACCGCATCCAGTTGCAGGAAGATGCTCGCTGTTCCGCCTAACGCCGCCTGCGCGCTTGCCAGCACCAGCGCGCCGCGCAGCCGCTCTGCGTCAGCCGTGGCGACGATAATCCTCAGCTCGCGCATAGTTCGGTGGCGCACGCCCTGCAGCCGGGGTCCTTGGCGACGCTCACCGTGCGGAACCGCATGGAGAGCAGGTCAGCAAGCAGCAGCTTGCCCGCCATATCGACGCCGAAGGGCACCAGTGCGCGAATGACTTCCAGCGCGGCCAGGCTTCCCATCATGCCGGTAAGAGCGCCAATCACCCCTGTTTCGGCGCAGTTCCGCTCCGGCGCGTCCTGCGGGTCGCCGACGAGGCAGCGATAGCAGGGCTGATCGACTTCCCAGCCGCGATAGGTAGCGAGCTGCCCCTCGAACGGCCCGACCGCCGCCGACACGAGTGGAATGCGCAGCCGCTGCGCGCAGTCCGCCACCGCCAGCCGCGTCGCGAAGCTGTCGCACCCGTCCAGAACGACATCCGCGTCCCGCAGCATGAGCGCGGCATTATCCGCATCGATCCGCGCATTGATGGGGATCAGCTTCACATCGGGATTAAGCCGCGCCACCGCCGCCATCGCGCCCTCGGCCTTGGCGACACCGATGTCGCCGGTGCCGAACAGCACCTGCCGCTGCAAATTGGAAAGCGCGACATGATCATCGTCGATCACCCGGATCGTGCCGACGCCCGCCGCCGCGAGATAGAGGATCGCCGGGCTGCCAATCCCGCCCGCGCCAATCACGGCGACATCGGCCGACAGCAGCCGCGCCTGACCCGCGCCGCCAATCTCCTTGAGGACGATATGGCGCGCGTAGCGTTCCAGCTGCTCGTCGGAAAGGGTCATGAGCTACTCACTCCCGTCGATCCGAAACCACCCGAACCCCTGACCGTCTCGTCCAGTTCCTCGACCTCGGCAAAGCGCGCCACTTGCACAGGCGCAGCCACCAGCTGCGCGATGCGGTCACCGCGTGAAATGACGAAGGGTTCAGCGCCCAGGTTGATGAGGATGACCTTCAGTTCCCCGCGATAATCCGCATCGATCGTGCCCGGCGTATTGGGCAGGCTGATCCCATGCTTCAGCGCCAGCCCCGACCGTGGCCGCACCTGCACCTCATAGCCATCGGGAATCGCCATCGCAAAGCCCGTCGCCACGGCATGCCGCCCGCCCGGCACGATGATCACATCCTCGGCGGCCACCACGTCCATGCCCGCCGCATGTTCGGTCGCATAGGCGGGCACCGGCAGCCCCTCACCATGGGGCAGGCGCTTCAGGCGGATTTCAATCGGAGAGAGCGGCGAGGGCATGAGCAACCTTTTCCATGATTCGGGTGGCGACGGCGTCCTTGGGCAAATGCTCCCAACTTTCGATGCCGTTCGCCGTGACGATATGCACGCTGTTGCTGTCGCCGCCCATCACGTCACCTGACACATCATTGGCGATGATCCAGTCCGCACCCTTGCGCGCCAGCTTGGCCTCGGCATGTTCGGCAACCTTCTCGGTCTCGGCGGCAAAACCAATGAGCAGGGCAGGACGCCCCGCATGTTTGCCCAAGGTGCCCAGAATGTCAGGATTCTCCACCAGCGAGAGCGGCGCAGGCTTGCCTGACCCATCCTTCTTCAGCTTCTGTTCGCAAGCGTCAGCCGTGCGCCAGTCGGCAACCGCCGCCACCATGATCGCCGCATCGGCTGGCAGCGCACCCTCGACCGCCGCCAGCATCTCCCGCGCGGTTTCCACATCGAGGCGCTCCACGCCCGCAGGCGTCGCCAGATGTACCGGCCCGGCGACCAGCGTCACCCGCGCCCCCGCCCGCGCCGCCGCCGCCGCAATGGCAAAGCCCTGCTTGCCCGAAGAGCGATTGGCGATGTAACGCACCGGGTCGATCGGCTCATGCGTCGGTCCAGCGGTAACCAGGATATGCCGCCCCTTAAGCGGCAGTTCAGCCCCCTCAAAATCCGGCTGACCGGCAAGCGGGTCTTTCACAGCCGGATGTTCAAGTAGCCGCTCAATCTCCGCAACGATCGCTTCGGGTTCAGGCAAACGCCCCTTGCCGAACTCGCCACAAGCCATCTCGCCGCTATCGGGTTCCATCAGATGGACGCCATCGGCATGCAACCCCGCCAGGTTCCGCTGTGTCGCGGCATGATGCCACATGCGCACGTTCATCGCGGGCACCGCCAGCACCGGCTTGTCCGTCGCCAGCAGCAACGTCGTCGCCAGATCATCGGCAATGCCATTCGCCATCTTGGCGAGAATGTTCGCCGTCGCGGGCGCGACCACGACCAGATCAGCCTGTCGGCTCAGCTGGATATGCCCGATCTCCCGCTCTTCTTTCAGGTCGAACATGTCGCCATAGACATGGTCCTCGGTCAGTACGCCAAGCGACAGCGGCGTCACGAAATGGGTGGCGCTGTCGGTCAGCACCGCGCGCACAGCGATGCCACGCCTCTTCAACAGCCGCACCAGCTCCAGCGACTTATAAGCAGCGATGCCGCCGGCAACGATCAGGAGGACGCGACGCTGAGTCATAATTGCAGGTGTAGCAGGGCCGTAACGACCGCTCCAGTCACTGCGGCAAACCCCGCCACGGCCGCATAGCGCCACCCTCCGCCGATGCGGATCAGCCTCACCTCGGTCAGCGGCGGCGGCGGCGGCGCACCGCCCTTCTCGGGGAAGGCTTCCTCGATCCGGCGTACAAGGCCGGGCAGCCGCTGAAGCGTCCGCCAATTCTCGATCAGCGCATCCGCCGCCTTGGCTTCCGGCCCCAGTTCCGCGCGCAGCCATTCCTTCACATAGGGGCCGCTCGTCTCCCACAGGTTGATGTCGGGATCGAGCGCGGTCGCTACACCCTCCACCATCACCATGGTCTTCTGGAGCAGCAGCAAATGGGGCTGGGTCTGCATGTCGAAGTCGCGGGTGATGGCGAACAACCCGTCCAACATGCCCCCGACCGATAGTTCGCGCACCGGCTTGCCCCGCATCGGTTCGCCCACGGCGCGCAGGGCGGTCGCGAACTCCTCGACATTATGGTGGCCGGGCACATATTGCGCCTCGAAATGGATTTCGGCGACCCGCTTATAGTTGCCGGTGATCAGCCCGTAGAGAATCTCCGCCAGCCACATGCGCGCCCGCCGGTCGATCCGCCCCATGATGCCGAAATCGATCGCCACGATATCGCCATTGGCGGTGACGAACAGGTTCCCCTGATGCATGTCGGCATGGAAGAACCCCTCGGCGATCGCTTGCCGCAGGAAAGCGTTGACCAGCCGCGCGCCCAGCTCCTTCACATCATGACCGGCAGCGATCAGGGCGTCGCGATCGGAAATCTTGATCCCGTCGATCCACTCCATCGTCATGACCTTGCCTGTCGTGCGATCCCAATCGATCATGGGCACGCGATAGCCCGGCATCGCCTCCATCGCCTCGGCGAGTTCGGATGCGGACGCAGCTTCCCGGCGCAGGTCCAGTTCGCGCGCGGTCCAGCGCTTCATGTTGGCGATGACGAGACGCGGCCGCAATCGCGCGACCTCACCGCCCAGCATCTCCACATGAGCGGCTGCCCATTCATAGGTCTGGATGTCGCGGTTGAACTGGTCCGTGACGCCCGGCCGAATCACTTTCACCGCGACATCGCGGCCGTCCGTGGTAATGGCGCGATGCACCTGCGCGATCGACGCAGCACCCACCGGTGCTTCATCGAAGCTGGTATAGATGCTCTCCAGCGGACGTCCGAAACTCTGTTCGATCTGCGCGCGAATGGTGGCGAAAGGCACGGGCGGCAGTGCGTCCTGCAACCGCAAAAGGTCGTTCGCCGCCTCATCCCCAACCAGATCGGGGCGTGTTGCCAGCGTCTGCCCCAGCTTGATCGCTGCAGGCCCGATCGCCTGAAAGGCATCGGCATAGCGCGGTTGCTTGGGCACTCGCGCCCCCACCCGCGCCAACCGCACCAGCCGCTTTACGGGCGTAGGCGTCAACGGATCGCGCTCAATCCCCCGCAGCGCCCCATGTCGCGCCAGCGTCCGGCCCCATTTCAGCAGCCGCCAAATATGCGTAATGTGGGAGGGCATCTACCTAATCCCCTCCCCTTCAGGGGAGGGGTTGGGGGTGGGGGAACGCCCCAAGCGCTGTGCCAGGTGGACAGACCCCACCCTTCGAAGCAGGCACGTGACTACTTCGAACCCTCCCCTGAAGGGGAGGGGCTTTGAATGCGCCACCATCAAATCTTCCACCCCGAATGGATCGCCACCAACCCACCCAGGATCGGCTCGACCTTCGTCTGCACGAAACCAGCCTCCCGGATCATCCGCTCGAATTCCGGCATCGGCGGAAAGCGCCGGATCGATTCGATCAGATACCGATAGCTGTCCTCATCATCGGCGAGCAGCTTGCCAAGCTTCGGCACCAGCCGGTGCGAATAGACATCATACACATCGGAAAAGCCCGGCCATGTCGTCGTCGAAAATTCCAGGCAGAAGAAGCGCCCGCCAAATTTCAGCACGCGGTGCGCTTCCCGCAGCGCCTTATCGATATGCGTCACATTGCGGATACCAAAGGCGATCGTATAAGCGTCGAAGCTGCGGTCCTTGAACGTCAGTTCCTCCGCATTCTGCTCCGACCAGATCAGCCCTTCGAGACCCTTCTTCTTCGCCCGCTCGACGCCCACGGCCAGCATCTCCGGGTTGATGTCCGACACGGTGACGTGCGCGCCATGCTTGGCCATGCGAAAGGCGATGTCGCCAGTGCCCCCCGCCATGTCGAGGATCGCTTCATCCTTGCGCGGCTTCACGCGCCCGACAAACTGGTCCTTCCACAGCCGGTGCGCGCCGACGGACATGGCGTCGTTCATCAGGTCATATTTGGACGCGACGTTGGAAAAGACCGCGCGCACCATCCCCTGTTTTTCAGAGGCATCCACATCGCGATAGCCGAAAGAAGCAGTGTTGTTCATGGGTCAGCCTCCTAGAGCATTTGCATGTCCGGTGGAAACACCCCAGATCGGCGAAAATGTTCAGTGACTTGTCGGCATTATTCGGCCTGACGATCCGATCGCTATCCAAGAGAGATTTAATGCCTGAACTGCCCGAAGTCGAAACCACTGTCGCTGGCCTTCGGTCGGTTCTGGAGGGCGCGGTTCTGACCCGTGTCGAGGCACGCCGCGCGGATCTCCGCTTCCCCATTCCTGTCGATCTGCGGCAGCGGCTGACTGGCGCGACCGTCACATCGCTGTCCCGCCGCGCCAAATATGGGCTCATTGAAACCAATCGCGGCGACACGCTGATCTTCCATCTCGGCATGTCGGGACGTTGGCGAATCGATCCTGCCGAGATCGGGACGCATGACCATCTTCTGATCGAGACCGGAAACGGCCACCTGCTTTCCCTGAACGATCCACGGCGCTTCGGCTCGATCGACCTCGTGCGCACCGATGGCTTCCACGCCTACGGACCCTTTACCCGCATGGGGCCAGAGCCACTCGGGCCTGATTTTTCGGCTGACTATCTGGCGCAGGTGCTGAAAGGGAAGGCGACATCGATCAAGGCGGCGCTGCTCGATCAGCGAATCGTGGCGGGACTGGGTAACATCTATGTCTGCGAAGCGCTCAACATGGCGGGTATTTCTCCGACGCGCGAGGCGGGGCGGATCAGTCGGGCGCGGCTCGGGCTGCTGGCCGACGCGATTCGGGAAGTGCTGACAGCCGCGATTGCGGCCGGAGGCTCGACCCTGCGCGATTATGCCCGGCCCGATGGGGAGCTTGGCTATTTCTCCAAACAGTGGCGCGTCTATGGCCGGGAAGGCGAAAGCTGCGCCTGTGGCGGCGTGATCCGGCGTCGCGTGGACGGCGGGCGATCGACCTTCTACTGCCCGAAATGCCAGAAATAGCACGCGCCTTCCCGTTGACGCTTGGGCTTATCCCCTGTAAGGGGCGCACCTTCACGGGGGACGGCTGGCGATTCCGGCTGACCCTTTCACGAGATTTGACGAGACCGAGGACTTTAAATGGCCAATACGCCGCAAGCCAAGAAGCGCATCCGCCGCAACGCACGCCGCGCCGAAATCAACGGCGCCCGCATCAGCCGGATCCGTACCCTGGTGAAGAAGGTCGAAGCCGCTCTCGCCGCTGGCGACAAGTCGGCTGCGGCCACGGCGCTTCAGTCGGTCCAGCCTGAACTGGCCCGTGGCGTCGCACGCGGCGTGCTGCACAAGAATACTGCGGCTCGCAAGTTCGGCCGTCTCACGAAGCGGGTCAGCGCGCTCGCCTGAGCCGCTCCACTCGATCGTCACGTAAAAGTCGAAAAACCCGTCCCGCTCTGGGGCGGGTTTTTTCATGATTCCGTCACGTAGCCGTAACGGACATCCGCAGATTCCCGCGATTCCCTCACGATTCGAGCAAAAGGGCACAGAGGTGTATATTTGCTAAGTATCTGAAATTACTTGATATTCTGTTCATTTCGCCATTTTCCCCGGTTTTCCGCGTCAACGTCTTTATTTCATATTTTTGAAGGGCCTCGCCCTTGATCAGGCGAAGATTGCCTGTCTATTTTCAGTTCTCTGATCGCCACTCGAATCGATTCCGGTGATCGTCATTAGGTTGTTTTTGCGCAGACTTGTTGGGGAAGCTCCCGCTTTTCCAAACGGATTTTTGCGTCTGATGGTCCCTGCCCGGCAGGGGCACAGTTGATGGGGGTCGACTGTTT
>NZ_AP027342.1:0-832500 GCF_055393875.1 Sphingobium sp. TomTYG74
ATGAGGGGTCCGGCGCGCGATCGATCCCACCCCGACCATCCGCTGGCCATCGCCAGTTTTGTCCTGTTGGGGACGATCGGCGTCCTGTCCTTCATCGTGCAACCCGCGCTGGTTCAGGGTTTCGTCACGCAGCTCCACTTGACCGAGGCGCAGGCGGTGGACCTGGCCGGGATCGAGATGTCGGCCGTCGCGCTGATGACCGTCATATTGGCGTTCGTGGGCAACCGCTTCGACTGGCGAATGTTGACCATCGGATGCCTGCTGGTCGCGGGCGCGGGCAATCTGGCGTCGGCGGTGACAGCGGGAGGAAGCGGCTTCGGCGCAGCACGATTCCTCGCCGGGTTGGGCGAGGGCGGGGTCATCAGCCTGAGTTTCAGCTTTGTGGGCCTGACCCGGCGCACCGACCGCAATCTGGCTTATTATCTCGTCCTTCTGCTCGCTTACGGCGCGTTCGGCATATGGCAGGCGCCGATGCTGTTCGCGACGATCGGGCTGAAGGGGATATTCCTGATCTTCATGGCGGCGACGCTGCTGTCCATTGGTTGCGCACCTTTTTTGCCGCGATCGTCCAATGACGCCGATCGGCACGAAGGACAGGTCGCGCCGCGATCGTCTGGACTGCTCATGGTTTCTGCGCTTACCGGCGTTCTGGTTTATAATCTGGCGCAGGGCATCGCATGGGCGAACCTGTTCCTGATCGGCATTGCGGCTGGCCTTGGCGAACAAAAGGTTGCCGACGCCCTCTTCATCTCTCAGGTCGTGGCGGTGGGCGGCGCGCTTGCCGCCATCGTGCTCGCCGAACGGATCGGACGCATGCCCGTCTTCGCGGCGGGAATATTGGGGGGTGTCGCCTGCATCGGCATGCTGATCGGCAAGCCGGGCGCCACGGTCTTCCTGATTGGGGTGTGCGGGTTCAACTTCCTTTGGAACATGGTGCAGCCCTTCATCCTGGGCGCGGTCAACGAGATGGACGGCAAGGGCCTGATGATGCGCGCCGCGATCGCCGTGCAGATGGTCGGCCTGGGGGGCGGGCCGATCCTGTCGGGACGCCTGATCGGCAGCGGCGATTTCACCCTGGTGGAAGCGGTTTGCATCGGTTGCTTCCTGCTCAGTTTCGTCCTGTTGATCCTGCCGCTGCGCAAGCGGCATGTTACTATGATCCATCCCCATGGCGCTTTCGCCGACGCGGGCTGACCCAACAAAGGGGGGAGGGCGCGGCCCGGCAGCAGGTCTCTTCCGCCGGGTCGCGTCTTTTCAAACCGGAAAGATGGCGTTGATCTGTCCAGTACCCGATGAGGGGAAATAGGGAGTCACGACCTCGGCCTTGCCGGTATAGTCGGCGCCGCCCAGCACGCCCATCATCATCGCGGTGTCGTGCATGAAGCCTTCGCCATGGCATTTGCTGGCATAGTCCGGGAGCATGCCCGCAAAGCTGCGCCATTCGCCCTGTTCCCACATTTCCACGGCGCGCCGATCGACGGCTTCGAGCAGCGGGCTCCAGATCTTGTCCCTATATTCTTCGGACTCGCCATTTTGGGCGAAGCGGTGGGACAGTGACCCGCTGGCGAGGAAAGCGACATTGCCGTCATAGTCGCGCTCCACCGCTTCGCGCATGGCGCGGCCGAGCGTCATGGAATCCTCAAGCGTATGCACCATGCAGAGCGCCGACACCGACACGGCGCGGAAATGCTGGTCCGGGTTCATGTAGCGCAACGGCACCAGCGTGCCATATTCCGGCTCCAGCGACGCGATCTGATGCGCCCGCGTATGCACCCCCGCCTGTGTCGCAGCCGCCGCCAGCAATTCGCCCAGCGCCGGATTGCCGTCGCAGGCATAGGGCATGTCCTTGATGAAATGCGGCAGCTCGCCAGAGGTATAGACGCCCTCCCACCGTGCCGAGCAGTTCACATGATAGCCTGAATTCACCAGCCAATGCGTGTCGAACACGACCAGCGTATCGACGCCCAATTCCCGGCATCGGCGGCTGATGATCCGATGCCCTTCGATCGCGGCCTCGCGGCAGCCCTTGTGCGGGCCATCCAGTTCCGACAGATACATGGACGGCACATGCGTGATCTTGGCCACCAGTGAAACCTTGCCCATTGCGGCACTCCTTTTCCTCAAAACCTATGCGCCGTGAACTACGCCCGCCTTTTGCAGTCGCTGGTGAATGGTGTTCGCCTTCCAGCCTTCTGCTTCCTCCACATACATGGATAGCGCCAGCGGGCGCTGCGCAAACAGCGGGTCCAGAAAGGTGCGGATGGCGGCGAACAGGGCATCGAAATAGGCCTGGCGGAACTCGGCGGGACGGCCCGCGCCCATCTTGACGTCGATATTGACGAAGGCGTCGTCAGGCCCTTTGCCATCGGCGATGACATAATGGTCCAACCTGATGCCGCGCACGCGGATACCGCCAACGGGGAACACGCCATCGGCCTCCTCGCGCATATGGCGCGCGATCAGGGCGAGCAGCGCGTCGAGGTCGAACGCGCCCTCGATATTGGCGGTATATTCGACAGTTGCATGGGCCATGCGCCTTCTCCCCCCTCTTCAGGCCGCGACCAGATGATTGACCAGCCGCCCGACACTTTCCACCTGCGTCACCACCGTATCGCCGGGGGCGCAGAAATGAACGCCCTGCGGCGTGCCGGTCAGGATCATGTCGCCGGGCATCAATGTGGTGTGGCGCGACAGATAGGCGACCAGATCCGCCACGGACATGATCATGTCGGCGGTCGTGCCGTCCTGAACCAGCTCGCCATTCACATGGGTCGTCAGCTTCAGCGCCTGCGGGTCGGGCACGTCCGCCGCGTCGACGATCCATGGGCCGATCGGCGTCGTCGCATCACGGTTCTTCACTCGCGCATTGGGCCGATAGTAATTTTCCAGATATTCGCGGATCGCATAGTCGTTGGCGACGGTGTAGCCGCTGACGCAGGCCAGCGCTTCTGCCTCCGCCACGTTGTGCGCGGGCCGACCGATCACCGCCACCAGCTCGCATTCGGGATGCATCTGGTTGCCGTCGGCGGGTCGGGGCGTGTCGCCTTCATGCCCGACGAAGCAATTGCCGCCCTTCATGAACACAAGCGGCGTCGCGAGCTTCGGGGCAAAACCAAGTTCCTTGTTATGATCGGCGAAGTTGAGGCCCAGCGCATAGACTGCCGCGCCATGGACGACCGGCGGCAGCCATTGCGCGGACGCGGCGGGGATGGACGATCCATTGGGCAGGATCAGGCTTTGTTCGTCCTGCGACACCCGCACCCATATGTCCCGGCCACGATGATAGATGCGCGCACGCTTCATCGTGCATACTCCTCAACAAGAGCAGTGGCCGGGGCGAAACCCGCCGCCTCCGCGCGTAAAGCCATGCCCGCCTCCACTTCGGGGGCGTCGCCGGGCAGGCCAATCAGCAGCACATCGCCTGCCCCCAACGTCAGGAAGGCAGATATGTCCGCGATCAGTTGGCCCGGCGCGCGCACGAGGCGGTCGAGCGGCCATTCATGCGCCACTTTGCCATCCACAAAAGTCGTGACTCGATCAGGCAGAGCGGGCGCTCGCCATTCTCCCATCAGTAGGAAGCCATCGGCATTACGTTGCGCAATGGCAGGCCGATAATAATCGGCCTGTCCGTAGGCGATATCGACGGCGATGGCGGCCGCGCCGACACAGTCCAGCGCGTCCTCCGCGCTCACCCCGGTCGTGTCCCGAGCGATCAGCAGCGCGACCGTCGCCGCCGCCACGGCACCGCGCCCCGGTTCCAGCCGCACGGTGCCTCGCGACAAAGTGACCGCAGGCTTCATGAAGACCACCGGCGCCGCTGGAGGCGCGAGATAGGGCTTTTCGTGAAAGGCCGGGGCGAGCCGGGTCAACTCGTCCCGGTCGTTCAGGACGACCCCATAGATATGCCCATTGCAAATCATCATCTTGTCCTCTCGCGGGCACAGAGTAACAGGGGAAGCGGTTGCACCGGAATCAACCGGGGCTTCCGCTGAAGGGGGTGGACGTGGCGAAGGCAAAGGCGGGACTGACCAGATATTCGCAATCGCTGGCCGGCACTTTGCTGGCGGCGCGCGAAGCGGTGATGGCGCCGATCCGCCCGATCCTGCGGGAAGCGAATGTGACCGAACAGCAATGGCGCGTGCTGCGCGTACTGGCCGAAGTCGATGAGCTGGACGCAAGCAGCATCGCCAAGGAAGCCTTGCTCTACGCCCCGACCGTCACGCGCATCCTGCGCGAATTGACCGAACGCCAATGGGTCGTTCGCAGCATCGATCCGAACGATGGCCGCCGATCGGTCATTTCCATTTCCGACGAAGGGCGGAAGCTTGTGGAGGGCACGGCGGTTTATACGGTGCCCATGCTGTCCGCCTATGCCGAAGCCTTTGGCGAGAAGCGGCTGCGCGACTTCATTGCCGAAGCGCGTGAACTGGCCAAGGCGCTCGAACGCTTTTCCCCCGATCGCTGACGGCCAGCCCGTCATAGCGCGACCGTCATCGTTTTGAGTTCCAGATAATCGGCTAGCCCATGGCGCGATCCTTCGCGGCCAAGGCCCGACATCTTGATGCCACCAAAGGGCGCGACCTCGGTAGAGATCGCCCCGGTGTTGACGCCCACCATCCCGGCCTCCAGCGCTTCACCCACGCGCCAGCTGCGCGCGAGGTCGCTTGTATAGACATAGGCGGCAAGGCCATCGGGCACCGCATTCGCCAGGCGTATGGCCTCTGCCTCGTCGGCAAAGCGCATGACCGGCGCGACGGGGCCGAAAATCTCTTCCTCTAAAAGGCGCATGCCGGGCGTCACATCGGCCAGGATCATGGGCGGCACGAACCGGCCTTCGACAGGCCTTTCCGTGCCCACCGGCACCGCGCCCTTCGCCCTGGCGTCGGCGATCAGCGCCGTCACCTTGGCGACCGCCGCATCATCGACCAGCGGGCCGATCGCGGTGCCGGGCGCGTCGCCGGGGCCGACCGTCAGCGCGGCGGCAGCGGCAGCGGCGGCGAAGGCCTGGACGAAGCGATCGTAGATGCCGGTCTGGACATAGAAGCGATTGGCGCAGACGCAGGTTTGGCCGCCATTGCGGAACTTGGCGATCATCGCGCCCGCGACCGCCGCATCGACATCGGCATCGTCGAATATGATGAAGGGCGCGTTGCCGCCGAGTTCGAGGCTGAGTTTCTTCACGGTGGGGGCGCATTGCGCATAGAGAAGCGCGCCGGTGCGGGTTGATCCGGTGAAGCTCAGCTTGCGCACGATGGGGCTTGCCGTTAGGGCGCCGCCGATCGCGACGGGATCGCCCGTGACGATGTTGACCACGCCCGGTGGAATGCCTGCCGCCTGCGCCAGGACGCCCAGCGCGAAGGCGGTGAGCGGCGTCTGTTCGGCGGGTTTGATCACGATGGTGCATCCCGCCGCCAGCGCGGGCGCGAGCTTGCGGGTGATCATCGCTGCCGGGAAATTCCATGGCGTGATCGCGGCGACCACGCCCACCGGCTGCTTGATCACCATGATGCGGCGGTCCGCCTGCGTCGCCGGGATGACTTCGCCATAGGCGCGCATGGCTTCGGCCGCGAACCATTCGAGGAAGCTGGCGGCATAGGCGATCTCGCCCCGCGCCTCGGCCAGCGGCTTGCCCTGTTCGGCGGTCAGGATGCGCGCCAGCTCCTCCTGATGCTCCATCACCAGCCGATGGTAGCGGCGAAGCGCGTCGGCGCGCGCGGAGGCGGGGAGGGCGGCCCAGCCGGGCAGTGCATCCGCCGCCGCCGCGATCGCTTCCTGCGTCTCCCGCGAACCCATGGCGGGCACGCGCGCGATCAGGCTATCGTCGGCGGGGTTGCGAACCTCCAGCCATTCGCCTCCGCTGCGCCACTCACCGCCGATCAGACAAGCGTCAGGCCTCAGGTCCAATGTCACCGGACCCCCAGTCGCGGCGTCTGGTGCGTGCCGCGCGCGAGGGCGACATTTTTCGTCTCCATGTAGAAGTCGAAACTCCAGTCCCCGCCATCGCGGCCGATGCCGCTCGCCTTCACCCCGCCGAACGGGGTGGGGAGGTGGCGGACATTCTCGCTGTTCACCCACACCATGCCGACGTCCAGCGCTTCCGACACGCGCAGCGACCGGGCAAGGTCGCGGGTCCACACATAGCCTGCCAGCCCGTAATCGACGTCGTTGGCCTTGGCGATCGCGTCGGCTTCATCGTCGAAGGGGATCGCCGTCAGCACCGGGCCAAAGATTTCCTCGCGCGCGATGCGCATCGACTGTTCGGCCTGGGTGAACAGGGTCGGTTGGAAGAAGAAGCCTGACGTTCCATCGATCGGCCTGCCGCCAGCGGCGATGGTCGCGCCGTCCTCCACAGCGATCCCGGCATAGCTTGCGACCTTGGCGAAGTGGCGCGGGTGGATCAGCGGGCCGACTTCGGTCGCCGGATCGAACGGGTCGCCGACCTTGAGCGCCTTCACCCGCTCCGCCGCCTTCGCGACGAAGGCGTCGTAGATGCTGCGCTGGACCAGCAGCCGGGACGAGGATGTGCAGCGCTGGCCATTGAGCGAATAGATCATGAATATCGCCGCATCCAGCGCCGCGTCCAGATCGGCATCGTCGAATATGATGCAGGGATTTTTGCCCCCGAGTTCGAAATGCACCCGCTTCAGGCTTTGCGCGCCCTGCCGCATGATTGCGCTGCCGGTGGAGGATTCGCCGACGAAAGCGATGGCCTTGATGCCCGGATGTTCGGTCAGGCGGCGGCCGGTGGTTTCGCCAAGGCCGTTGACCGCGTTGAACACGCCTGCGGGCAGCCCTGCTTCTGCGCCGATCTCAACCAGCAGCCGCGCCGAATAGGGCGACCATTCGGCGGGCTTGTGCACCACCGTGCATCCCGCCGCCAGGGCGGGAGCGATCTTCCATGTGGACAGCATGAAGGGCGTGTTCCACGGGGTGATGACCGCGACCGGGCCGATCGGCTTGCGCGTAGTGTAGTTAAGATGATCGGGCGCGGACAGTGCCTGCCCGTCAGCGGCGGTGGGCGCGCGGTCGGCAAAGAAGCGGAAATTGTCCGCCCCGCGCAGCGCCGCCTTGGACATGAAGCGCCAGCATTGCCCGGCATCCAGGCACTCGACCGCCGCGATCTCGTCCGCATGGGCGACGATCAGGTCTGCCATACGGTTAAGGACCCTGCGCCGCTCGTCCGCCGGGGTGGCGGCCCATGCCGGAAACGCCTCGCTCGCGGCGGCGACCGCTGCTTCCAGCTGCGCTTCGGTCGCATCGGCGCACTGGCCCAGAATATCGCCCGTGCCCGGTTCCAGCACGTCAAACAGCGTCCCTTCTCCCGCGACCGGCTTGCCGCCGATGAAATGGCCCAGCGAGGCAGCGGTGAAACGGTCGATCGCCGCCATGGCAAGGGCGCGCTTGTCAGTCATCGGCAAACTCCGGGATGAAAGGGCCGCTTCAGTCATGCAGCACCTGGAAGGACAGAAATTCACTCAGGCCGTGCGGCCCGAACTCGACGCCGAAGCCCGACGCCTTGACCCCGCCAAAGGGGGTGTCGGGACGGATCGCGCCATGTTTGTTGACCCAGGCGGTGCCGCATTCCAGTTGCAGCGCGAGGTCGCGGGCGCGATCGATGTCAGACGACCAGACCGACCCGCCCAGACCGACCTCCGCCGCATTGGCCGCGGCGATCGCTTCGCCGACATCGGAATAGCGGATGATCGGCAGCGCGGGACCAAACTGTTCCTCATCCACCAGCGCCATGCCGGGCTTTGCATCGGCGACTAGAGTGACGGGATAGAAAAGGCCTGCGCCCGCCATCGGGCTGCCGCCGGTCAACACCCGCGCGCCATCCGCGCGCGCTTCATCGACCAGTCGGGCGACCTTGCGGAACTGCATGTCATTTTGCAGCGGGCCGAGCAGGCTGTCCTCCGCCGTGCCGGGGCCGGTCTTGACCGACGCGGCATAGGCGACCAGCGCATCGCACACGGCATCATAGAGGCTGTCATGGACGAACAAGCGCTTCAACGCGGCGCAGGTCTGGCCATTGTTGATGAACGCGCCCCAGAACAGTCCTTCGGCAATGGCGTGCGGGTCAGCATCGGGCAGGACGATGCCCGCATCATTGCCGCCCAGCTCCAGCGTCAGGCGCTTCAGCGTCGGCGCGGCGCTCGCCATCACCTTGCGCCCCGTCGCGGTGGACCCGGTGAAGCAGACCTTGGCGATGTCGGGATGGCTGGTCAGCAGGCCGCCAAGCTCATCGGGTCCAGCGACGGCGTTGAGGACGCCGGGCGGCAGCGCCGCCTGCAACAATTCAACCAGCTTCAAGGTGGTCAGCGGGGTGAAGGGCGACGGCTTGATCACCACCGTGTTCCCGGCGCGGATCGCGGGCATGATCTGCCAGATGGCGATCATCAGCGGCCAGTTCCACGGCGTGATCGCCGCGACCACGCCCAGCGGACGGCGATGGATAGCGATATGCGCGGCTTCATCGTCCTGCACATATTCGACCGGCAGCACCAGACCCGCCGTATGCCGCGTCCACGCCGCCGCGCCGCCCACTTCGAAACGCGAGCCCATGCCATTCATCGGCTTGCCCTGTTCTGCGGTCAGCAGCCGGGCAAGGTCTTCGGCATGCTCTTCGATGATGTCGGCGCAGCGGGCCACGGCGGCCTGCCGATCCGCATCCGGCGTCGCAGCCCATCCGGCGAAGGCGGCACGCGCCGCCGCGATTGCCCGCTCGCATGCCGCAGCATCGACCGTGGCAACCGCCCCCGCCGCATCCCCGGTCGCGGGATTCGCTATAGTGGACAGCGTTTCGCCATATTCAGGCGACCCAGCTATGATAGCGCCAGCATATGTCATTCGCGGCCATCCTTCTGCTTAGATGTTGGCTGTAATAACTTATCATGATAAATTATTCAAGGGATGGATCTCTATATGGTTTTCTGTTTCGGCAATTGGCATTTTCATGATGGACAGACGCGAACCGCGTCGCGAAAATAAAGGCGAGGGCACGACATTGCCGCAGCGAAAATCATCCGGCGCGCCGCAGGTTCCGACCATCAGGGCGGTGAGCGTTCAACGCCTGCTTGAGCGGATCGACAAGGATGATGAAAAGGTCGCCGCACTGTTGGCCCGGCACGAGGTTGCGCTTGCCGGATTGCTCGATCCTTACGCGATCATGCCGCTCGCCCATTATGTCGCGCTGTTGGAGGACGCCGCCGACCTGCTCGACGCGCCGCATTTGGGGGCGGAGATGGGCAGCTGTTTCCGGCCCGCCGATATTGGCCCTACCGGATTGCTCTTTTCCCTGTCGAGCACGCTTGGCGATGCCTTCGCGCGCATGGGCCGCTACCTGCCCGCCTTTCAGACATCGACGTCCTCCGGTCTTCTGAATGCGGGCGAGCATATGTTGTGGGCGTACCGGATCCACGACCCGAGGATCTGGCCCCGGCGGCAGGACGCGGAATATGCGGTGATGGCGACTTGCGAGTTGATCCGCAGTTGCCTGACAACCCCATGGTGGCCGATCGAGGTGCATTTCGAACATGCCGCGCCAGCGGACCCCGGGCCGTTGCGCCGATTGTTCCGTGCGCCAATATTGTTTGATCAGCCTACGAACGGATTGCTGCTGGCGAAGCAGGATGTCGAGCGGATCAACCGTGTGGAGGATCGTGACCTGTTGCACGTTCTGGAGCGGCACGTCACCGAACTGCTCCAGGTCCATCTGGCGGAGGATAGCTATGCCGGACGCGTTGAGTGGCTGATCGGCATGTATCTCGACAAGCGCCCGATCACGCTGGAGGGGATCGCAGCCGCGCTGGGTCTTCCCGCTCGTAGCCTGCAACGCCGTCTGGCGGAGGAGGGAACTTCGCTACGTCAGTTGCTGCGCGATCACCGCACTCGGCTGGCAGATGCGCGGCTGGGCGAAGGACGGGGGAATGTAGCGGGGCTGGCGCAGGCGCTCGGCTATTCGGAGCGGTCGGTATTGTCTCGTGCCTATCGGAACTGGACTGGGCGCTCCCTGGTGCGGGGACGGAAGGTGGTGCGCGAGGGATAAACCTCGCCCCGTCCGTCACAGAGCCGTTGGCGCATTTTGCCCTTTTCGTGTCGCGACCTGCCATATCGGTGCGATCATTTCCGGGCCAGATTTTCTCCTGAACTTTGGGGAGAGGGTCGATGGAAGAAGTGATGCGGCGGCTGGACGCCCTCAATTACTACACGGCCACGAAAAAATATGACGTTCAATATCCCCGCCTGACGCAGGATATCGACGCCGATATTGTCGTGATCGGCGGTGGCTTTTCAGGCATCAACACCGCGCTTGAACTTGCCGAGAAAGGCTTCACCAACACCGTCGTCCTGGAAGCGCGCCATTTGGGTTATGGCGGCACGGGCCGTAATGGCGGGCAAGTGATGGCGGGCATCGGTCACGACATCAACAAGGTCGCACGGCATGTCGGCAAGGAAGGGCTGGAGACGCTGTTCGACATTGCCAGCCTGGGCGCGGGCATCCTGCGTGGGCGGGCGGAAAAATATGGCATCGATGCCGATGTCCAGCGCGGTTACGCCTATCTTGCCTACAATGATCGTCAGCTCAAAACGCTGCGCGGCTGGCTCGATGAATTTCGTGCCGCCAGTCCCGGCGATGATATAGAATTGCTGGTGGGCAAGGACGTCCAGAAGGTGATTGGATCGGACCTGTTCGCTGGCGCTATCAAGCATATGGGCGGGGGCCATGTCCATCCGCTGAACCTGTTGCTTGGCGAAGCCATGGCTCTAGTTGGTCATGGTGCGCGGATATTCGAAAACAGCCCGGTTATCAGCGTCGAATATGGCGATCGCATCACCGTCCGCACCAATGCAGGCAGCGTCCGGGCGTCCAAGCTGCTCTGGGCCTGCGACAGTTTCCTGGCCGATCTGGAACCGGAAATATATGGAAAGACGATCAACACCTATGCTTATCAGATCGCGACCGAGCCGCTGCCGGATCAACTGATCCAGCGTATCAGTCCGATCCGGGGCGCCTATAGCGACATCAGGCCGGTAATCGATTATTATCGCGTCACCGCTGACAACCGTCTGCTTTATGGATCGGCCACGCAGATGGTCGAATATTTTCCGTCCGACATCGCCGCCTGGACACGGCCGTTGATGCTCAAAACTTTCCCTTATCTCAAGGATGTGAAGATTGAGTATGCCTGGGGCGGGCCGATGGCGTGCAGCGCCAATCTGTTTCCCCAGATCGGGACTTTATCCGGCCGCCCGAACGCTTTCTTTGTTCAGGGATATTCGGGCTTTGGCGTCACCCCGTCGCATATCGTCTGCAAGGTGCTGGCAGAGGGAATGAGCGAAGGATCGGCCCGCTACGACCTGATGAGTTCGATCCCGCATATGCGCGTATTGGGCAAGGATTCGCTGCGCCGGGGCATGTTGTCGGGCGCCAAGACCTGGCATCAAATTTCGGGTTTTTTCAATGGCCGCCGCTGATCAGCGGGGCATAGGAGGGTAATCATGTTCGCCATACATCAGAATGTTGTTCCAGACCTTGATAGCTGGGGCACTGTTGCCGACCTTGGTTCCGAAATAGTCGAGGGCGAGGGATTGTGCTTTGGCAAGATGATCCATGGATCTCCCGACATGCCGCTATCATGCGGATATTTCGCGACCGTCAAGGGCAAGTTCCGCATGACTTATCCTTTTTCCGAACACGCCATCGTGGTCGAAGGCAGCGTTACGCTGACAGACGAGAGCACGGGTAAAGCCACGACCTATGGTCCCGGAGATGGATGGTTCGTCGAACGCGGCACGTCGGTCCTGTGGGAAATCCATAGCGATCGTTTTACCAAAAATTATGTCGCGATCGCTTGAGTTGAAGGGAGTCATATCGGGGGCGGGGTGAGAGATGCGCCCTTATCCGCCGCTGACACTCTGTCCCCGGGCGGCGCGCCAGTCGCGGGGTGAGCGGCCGGTGTGGCGGGCGAAGAAGCGGGAGAAGTAGGCGGGGTCGTCAAACCCCGTGGCATAGCCGACCTCCGCGACCGACAGGTTGGAATAAAGGAGCAGGCGGCGGGCTTCGAGCAGGGCGCGCTCGTCGAGCATGGCGGCAGGGGAGAGCCCTGCGACGCGGGCGCAGGCTTGGCGGAGCGCGGTTTCGCTGACGCCCAGCGCGCGGGCGTGGGCAGCGACAGGCTCCCGCTTGCGAAAACGCTGTTCGATCCGATCGCGCAGGCGGGCGACGAGACGGGCCTGGCGGCCGCCGCTGCTGGCGCTGGCGTCGGACAGGGCGGCGTGGCGCAGCGCCTGGACCATGAGCCAGAGGAGGAGCGCTTCGACCGCCGCGCGTTGTCCCGGCCCGGACCATGCAAGCTCGCGGGCGAGCGCGCCGATGCGGGTTTCCACTTCGGCGGCGCTGGGTATGGCGATGGCGCGGGGCGCGCGGAAGAGCGGTTGAAGGTCGGCGTCACGCTCTAGCAGGTGGCGCAGATAGCTGTCCGCGATCGTTGTCACCCATCCACGCGAGTCGCGGTGCCAGGAAAAGCCGTGGATGATCCCGGCCGGCATCAGCAGCAGGCAGGGCGCTTCAAATGTGACGCTTTCCCCATCCGCCCGCATCGATCCGCCGCCTTCCGCGATGAGGATGATATGGTTGAGATCGCGATGGAGATGCGGCTGGATCGTCCACTCGCTGGGGCGCGAACGGTCGTCCAGGCTTTCGACATGGACAAAGCCCTCCGCAACGCTGCGCTGGGGCTCTCCATAGAGATAGAAGCTGTGGACGGGGTTGGCCATGGTTCGCCATCGAAAGCTGCTGGATTGTCCAACTTATAGGTCAGTTCCCCCCTGTCCGGCAAGGCGTGCCCCGCGCATGATGCATGGCGTCAGATGCGGGAGAGGTTTCATGAAGACGCAAGTCGCCATCATAGGCGCGGGACCTGCCGGGCTGCTGCTCGGCCATTTGCTTCGGGCGGAGGGGCTGGAGGTCATCGTGGTGGAGCGAGCATCGCCCAGCTATGTCCTGGGGCGCATCCGCGCAGGCGTGCTGGAGCGGACCACGACGGATTTGATGGACCGGCTGGGCCTTGGCGAGCGGATGCATCGTGAAGGGTTGCCTCATGACGGCTTTCACCTGGCCAGTAACGAGCGGTCGATCCGCATTGACATCGCGGGCCTGACCGGACGGCAGGTCATGGTATATGGCCAGACGGAGATTACCCGCGACCTGATGGAGGCGGCGACGGCGCGCGGTCTGGAGATCATCTATGAAGCGGCCGACGTGGCATTGCATGACGTTGACAGCGACGCGCCGTACCTGACCTATCGGAAGGATGGTCGGCAGGAGCGGATAGATGCGGAATTTATTTGCGGGTGCGACGGCTTTCACGGTCCTTCGCGGCGAGCCATACCGGCTGGCGTAGCGACGGCCTATGAGAAGCTATATCCGTTCGGTTGGCTCGGCATCCTGGCGGACGTGCCGCCGTGCGATGACGAACTGATCTATGCCAATCATGAGCGCGGCTTTGCACTGGCGTCCATGCGATCGGGGACGCGCAGCCGCTATTATATTCAAGTGTCACTGGATGAACGGATCGAGGATTGGCCGGACGATCGGCTGTGGGATGAGCTGGCAGTGCGGTTGGGGCCTGAAGCGGGTGGGCGGATGGTGCGCGGGCCAGCATTGGAGAAGTCGATCGCGCCGCTGCGATCCTTCGTATTCGAGCCGATGCAATATGGGCGGCTTATGCTGGCGGGGGACAGCGCGCATATCGTGCCGCCGACGGGAGCGAAGGGGCTGAACCTCGCGGCGTCGGATATATTCTACCTTTCGGCTGCCTTGACTGGATGGTTCCGGCGGGGGGACGGGGACGCGATAGCGGGCTATTCCCGGCAGGCGCTGGCTCGGGTCTGGAAAGCGGAACGATTTTCCTGGCAGCTGACGCGGCTGATGCACCGCTTTCCGGAAATGGATGCGTTCGACCGGCGAATGCAGGTTGCCGAACTGGACTATATTGCCTCTTCCAGGGCGGCGCAGACGGCTATCGCGGAAAATTATGTGGGATTGCCGCTTTGAAAAGGACTTAGGGTATCCGCCCTGGTCGGCTAACCGTCAGCATGGACGAAGTGGGCGGCGACGGGTTCCTGATCGAAGGGTCGGGTTACAATCGCCAGCTTCCCGAACTGGTCAACGGCGTCATCCCTGCCCTTCAAAAGGCGGGCGCGGTGCGCACCGAATATGAAGGCACGACGCTGCGGGAAATCCTGCGTGAGTTCTAAGCGTATCTCGAGAATATCAATTGGCCGCAGCCAGTCCGCGAGGTCAATCCGTCGTGAGCTGATGAAATGGAACCGCCTCCCGGGTCTGACCTGATCGGCAAGGAAGTACGCCAAGGTTACACCTGCTTGGCATGCTTCCGGCTAACAATGGCGCCAAAATATCCTCTCGCGGGCGAGAGCGAGGAGGCCTTTGCCACGCGTCCCGCCGACAATCGTGAAGCGCGCATTGACGCGGACGGGATCATCCTGGCGGCGTAATCCCTCGTTCGGTGAAGAAGTCCGGCGCGTTAATCATTTCTGGTCCGGCCAGGGCCGGGGCGTCCGCGTGGCTCGCCAACCACACGACAGTCTGTGCGGTTTCCTCCGGATCGCGCGCTGCTTCTCCCGATCCGAGCGTTTCAGCCTGATCGCCCATGGCCGCGCGCAGCGTGTCCGTCATGGTAAAGCGCGGTTCGATCAGGAAGGCGCTGACGCCATCCTTGCCATGTTCCTGGTTGATATGGTCCGGGATACGATTGAACGCTGCCTTGGGCGCCAGATAGAAGAGGCCGACCCCCGGGGAGCGGGCGGCGACTTCGATGGAGGACAAGGTCGTCATGAAGATCATTCGTCCTGAACCCTGTGCCACCATCGTCTTCAGCACGATCTGGCTCAGGTGAAATTGGTTCAGGAAATTGCCGGTGATCGCTCTTTCCGCGTCTTCCAGCGCGACGTCCATGATCGGTTGGAGGATAACCGGCCCCTGGTAGATGCCATTGTTCACCAGCACGTCTATCCGCCCCCAGCGGTCGAGTACCGCCGCGACCCCTTCATCGATGGATGTGCGATCGAGCAGGTCGATCCGCGCGCCCATTGCCTGACCGCCAGCCGCCCTTATCGCTTCCACCGTCGATGCCACGCTGCCCGGCACAGGCGTGTTCCCCATGCTCTCCATACGGCCAGCGCCTTCCGCCATGGTGCGCCCGGTCACTGCGACGGCGAAGCCCGCGCGGCCAAGGGCGATCGCTATTGCACGGCCGATGCCCCGCGTCGCCCCGGTGACGAGCGCGACCCGTGGTTGAACTTCTTCACTTCGTTTCATCATTGGGCCATACCCTCTCCAGCGATCCCGGCCTTTGCCGACTATCGCCTGTAAACACCATCGCCGAGCGATAAACCACAGACTTAGTTTGTTGACAAGAGTCATCGTTTGATTAACCCTGTCGTCAGGAACGATGCAATAGATGTAGGAGATGAAGGCGTGAGCGTGGGAAAAAGGCTGGCCGGGCGTTCAGCGCTGATTACCGGAGCGGCGGATGGAATTGGCCGGGGCATGGCGCTGCGGTTTGCGCAGGAAGGCGGGTCGATCCTGGTCGCGGATTTCAATGCCGACAAAGGCGTGGAGGTCGTGGAGGAATTGCGCGGCCTTGGCGTGGATGCCGACTTCCGCAAATGTGATGTTACGGTGCGTGTTGACGTCGTCGGTGCCGTTCAGGCCTGCGTCGATCGGTTCGGTTCTATCGACGTCCTGGTCAATAACGCCTTTAGCGGCGGCGGATTGCAACGCATCGAAAAACTGTCCGATGCGCAGTTCGAATCCTGCATGAACATGTGTCTATATGCCGCGAAATGGTCGATGGAGGCGGCGTTCCCGCACATGCGCAGCAGACATTGGGGCCGCATCATCAACATCGGGTCGCTCAACGGCGTCAACGCGCATATGGGGACCGCCGAATATAATGTCGGCAAGGAAGCCCTTCGCGCCTATACGCGCAGCGCGGCAAGAGAATGGGCGGGCTACGGAATCTGCGCAAACATCATCTGCCCCGCCGCCGTTTCCGCCGGTTACCGGGAGTTTGAACGTACGGAGCCGGAGATCGCCGCAGCCACCACGGCAGCTAATCCGATGGGCCGAATGGGCGACCCGGAGGCCGACATCGGCGGCGTTGCCCTTTTCCTGGCCAGCGAAGACGCGCGATACCTGACCGGCAACACGCTGTTCGTCGATGGAGGCGCGCATATCAATGGCGCTGCATGGGTGCCCGACCTCGGCCCGGATAGCTGAACATCACAGGGTGAGCGACGCGGAGGCGGTCAAACCCCGCCTGCGCGTCGGCGATCCGTTCACACGCAAGACCCCGGTCTCTCGCCGATCTTGACGGCAGCGCGTCGCACGGCCGATCGCAAGAGTTTGTCTGACCAACCCAATTTGCCACCCTGCATCCCTTTGCGCTGTTGATCGGTAGCGCGTTCGACGGGATGAGTTGGGCTGAACCGTCGCGCTTTGGGGAGGTAGGATGGCGCTGCCAGTTTCAGTCGTCGTCGGCAGCCTTTGCCCGCGCGTTGGCGAGGCCGCGAGATGAGAGCCGTGCTGAACGCGGTGCGGGCGCATGTGATGTGGGCCGCCCTGTTCAGCGCGCTTGCCAATCTGTTGTTCCTGGCGCCGACGCTGTACATGTTGCAGATATATGATCGCGTCGTGCCGACACGGGGGGCAACGACGCTGGGGTTCCTGACCATTGTGGTGCTGTTGGCTTTCGCCACGCTGTCGCTGCTGGAATATGTTCGTTCGCGCATCATGGTGCGGGCGAGCATCGCGTTGGACCGGCGGTTTGCGCGGACGTTGATCGCCGCTGCCCTGCGCCAGCCGCCAGCCGCGACGGGCCAGCACAGACGGCAACAGCCCATCCGCGAATGCGACCAGCTTCGGCAGGCGTTGACCGGCCCGGTCATGAACGCGCTGTTCGATGTGCCGTGGACGCCGATCTACATCATCGTGTGCACCATCATCCACCCGTGGATCGGTCTGTTGGCGCTGGTGGGCAGCGTGACGCTGCTTGTCATAGCGTGGGCGAGCGAGCGGGTGATTTATTCCCCGCTGGCGCAGGCCAATGCGGCAGCGAACCAGTCCTATGCCAGCCTGGATCAGAGCATGCGCGGGATGGAAACGATCCGCGCGCTGGGCATGCGCAGTCCGATGGTGCGCCGCCATCTGGCCGAGCGGGCGGACATGCTGAAGTGGCAAGCCAGCGCTAGCTTCGCGGCGGGCCGGTGGGTGATGGTCAGCCGTTTCCTGCGCAACGCGTTGCAATCGGGCGCGCTGGGCCTGGGCGCCTTGCTGGCGATCGACGGGCAGATTTCGGGCGGCGCGATATTTGCCTCATCCTTTCTGCTGGGGCGGGCATTGTCCCCCATTGATCAGCTGGTCGGCCAATGGCGCAGTTTCGTGCAGGCGCGCGAATCCTATGCGGAGATCAAGATCTGGCTGGAGGGGGAGTTCGATCCGGCCCCACGCACCGCCTTGCCCGCGCCGATCGGCCGGGTGGATGCCCAGAATATTTCCGTGCATGATCGTCAGTCGGATCGGCTGATCATCAACAATGTGTCCTTCACCATCGCGCCGGGCGAACTGCTGGCGGTGATCGGGCCGAGCGGGGCGGGCAAGTCGACCCTGGCGCGGCTGACCGCCGGGGCAATAGGGATCAGCCGGGGCACGATGCGCATCGATGGCGCGGATTATGCGCAATGGGATGACGAAGCGCTGTCGGCGCATATCGGCTACATGCCCCAGCAGCCTTCGCTCTTTGCCGGAACGATCCGGGACAACATCGCCCGCTTCGCTTTTGAAGAGGGAAGCACCGCCGCCGACAGGGACAGGATCGACGCCGAGGTGATCGCCGCCGCCCGATTGTGCGGCGTGCATGAGATGATCCTGGGATTGCCGCGAGGCTATGAGACGATGCTGGATTGGGGCGGCACGGGGCTGTCGATGGGACAGGCGCAGCGGATCGCGCTCGCCCGTGCGTTGTTTCGCGATCCGGCCGTGCTGATCCTGGACGAGCCCAATGCGCATCTCGATTCCGATGGAGAGGCGCAGTTGATCGACGCGCTGCGGCAGGCGAAGGCGCGCGGCGCCGCGATCATGGTGACGGCGCATCGCACCAGCCTGCTGGCGCCAGCGGATCGTATATTGGTGCTGGACCGTGGCCGCATGCGGATGAACGGCCCGCGCGACAAGGTGCTGAACGCGCTCACCGCGACACGATCATTGGCTTCGGCGGAGGGGGCGTGATGTTGATGCGGTCGCGGCGCGTGCTTCTGCTGACCAATGGAGAGGGTGGGACGGTGCCCGCCGTGGGGCCGGATATCCGCCGGGAGGTGCGGGCCGGTTTGTTGATCGCAGCAGCGTTTTTCCTGCTGTTCCTGGGCTGGGCCGCGTTTGCCCGGCTGGACGCGGCGGCGCTGGCGCCGGGCCGGGCAACGGTCGCGGGGCAGCGGCAGAGCGTCCAGCATCGCGACGGCGGGATCGTCGCCGCGATATTGGTGAAGGAAGGGCAGCAGGTCCGGCAGGGCGACGTGCTGATCCGTCTTGCCGCACCGGCGGTCACGGCGCAGGAACGGGTGCTGGCTTCCCAGGCCATCTGGCTGATGGCGCAGCGCGCTCGGTTGAGAGCGGAGCTGGCGGGGACGGCGATCACTGAGCCGGTGGAGTTCCGGGCGCTGACCGGGACCGACATCGCCGATGCCGACGCCGCCATGCAGGCGCAACGGGCGCAAATGGGCGCGCGATCGGCGCTGCTGGCGACGCAACAGGGCGTTGCCATGCAGGAAGGTAGCCAGGCCGGATCGCAGGTGCTGGGCTATCGCGATCAGGTCGCGGCGGTGGTCGAGCAGGAACGGCTGATCAGCGACGAATTGAACAGTCTGCAAGATGTCGCGGCCAAGGGATTTGTCAGCAAGACCCGCATTCGCGCGCTGGAACGGGCCAAGGCCGACCTGATCGGGCAACGCGCGCGGCTGCTGGCGGCGCGCGACAGTTCCGTCAGCATGGCCGGGGAAGCGCGGCTGAAGGCGCTGGAGGCGAAGCAGGGGTTGCAGGAGAAGGTGACGGCCGAATTGCGGGATGTCGAAACGCAGCTGGGCGATGTCCTGCCCAAATGGACGGCGGCGCGCGATGAAGTGGCGCGGACGCAAGTGCGCGCGCCGGTCAGCGGAACGGTGGTCGGATTGTCGGTGCATACGGTGGGCGGTGTGATCGCCGCCGGTCAGGTGTTGATGGACATCGTGCCGCGCAATGGCGCGGTGGTGATAGAGACGCGCTTTTCCCCCGCCGACATTGACGACCTGGCGGTGGGACAAAGGGCGGAGGTGCGCTTTGCAGGGTTTCCGGCGCGCAGCCTGCCCATCATCGACGGGCGGGTGACGCGGGTATCGGCCGACAGCTTCGTCGAAGACAAGACCGGCCTGTCCTATTTCGTGGGCGAAGTGCAGATACCGCCGGAGCAGATCGCGCTCATCAGGCGCTATGCGCGGGGCGATTTCGTTTTGAAGCCGGGCATGCCGGTGGAGGTGGTCGTGCCCCTGCGGCGGCGCACGGCATTGCAATATATGTTCGACCCGTTGACCGACCTGATGTGGCGGTCGTTCCGCGAACAATAAGCCTATTGGCGGGGCCTCACCCTTAAGGGTGGCGCCTTTATCCCGATGATCTTCGCGCAGCCGGCCGTTTCGAGGGTATCAGCTTTCCATACACTCCGGGCCGGGGGCAGGCCCCAGCCATCCTGGCGCGAGATGGGGAGACGATATGGCCAGCTATTATAATGTTGTCGGCAGTTCGACGGTCACCGGCACGGCCGAGAAGGACCTGTTCTTTGCCTTCACCCGCCTGTCGAACCTGGATATCGTGCGGCCCGACGCTGTGCTGGCGCAGCTCGCGTGGAACACCGCGATCCTGACCGAGGCCGGAACGCAATATCAGATCGCCGCGTCCAATATCCAGATTTCCATGGATCTGCTGCTGGGCGGCACCGGCACCGATATCGTCTATGGGTCCAACCTGTCCGACGCAATATTCTATAATAATGGGACCATTTCGGGCGGCTTTGGCGGCTTCGACAATATCGAGCAGTTCTGGCTGGGCGATGGCGATGATGTCATCGACCTGACCAACCACGGCGTTGGCGGTATAGACTATGCGAAGGGCGTGCTGGTTCAGGGCGGCGCGGGCAACGACATCATCGTGGGCGGCGCGGGCAAGGACAACCTTCAGGGCGACGCAGGCGACGACATCATCTTCGGCTGGCGCGGGAGCGACACCATTTCGGGCGGGCTGGGCAACGACCGGCTTTATGGCGACGATCTGGGGTTCAACAATATCTCGGGCGACGACATCATCGATGGCGGTGCTGGCAATGACCTGATCTGGGGTGGCCGGGGCAGCGACAAGCTGAACGGTGGGGATGACAATGACATCCTCTACGGTCAGGCGGGCGGCGACACGCTGTCGGGCGGCACTGGCGACGACATATTATATGGGGATGACGCGGACACATCCAGCAACGACACGTTGAACGGCGATTCCGGCAATGACCAGCTTTATGGCGGCGCGGGCAATGACGAGCTGTCTGGCGGCACGGGCGACGATCTGCTCGATGGCGAGGCTGGCGACGATTATATGCACGGCGGGGCAGGCAACGACCGCATCCTGGCGGGAGCGGGCAACGACCTGATCGACGGCAGCGTGGACATCGACACGCTGGTTTTTTCGGGGAACCGGGCGGATTATATTTTCACGCTTCAACCCGACGGCAGCTATATTGCCGGGGACCTGCGGCCGGGATCGCCCGAGGGGACGAAGACGATCCGCAACGTTGAATTTTTCGAGTTCGCCGATGTGACGATCCCGTCGACCGGCCTTAACGCACCGCCGATGATCACATCCAATGGCGGTGGCATAAGTGCCGCGCTGTCCATCGATGAAAACAGCACGGCGGTGACCATCGTCGCGGCGACAGACACGGACAGCGGCCAGACCATAGGCTTTTCGATTGCGGGCGGCGCCGACGCGGCTCTGTTCGCTATCGATGCCGTGACGGGAGAACTACGCTTTCTGGCCGCGCCCAACTTTGAAAACCCGGCGGATGCGGATGGCGACAATGTCTATCAGCTGATCGTCGCCGCCAATGATGGCAATGGCGGCGTGGACACCCAAAGCCTGTCCGTCACCGTGCGCGACGTGGCGGACGGGGCCGCGCCGGTCATTACCTCCAACGGAGGAGGCGCTGCCGCCGCGATCACGATCAATGAGAATGCGACCGCCGTCAGCACGGTCATGGCAACGGACGCCGACGGTCCTTCGATCAGCTATTCGATCGCCGGTGGAGCCGACGCCGCGCTGTTCACCATCGATGCGGCGACCGGCGCCTTGAGCTTCAAGACGGGGCCGGACTATGAAGCGGCGGCGGATGCCGATCACAACAATGTCTATGACGTGATTGTGCAGGCCAGCGATGGCGCGAACGCCGATCGGCAGACGCTGGCGGTCACGGTCGCCAACCTCAATGACAATGCCCCGGTCCTTACATCCTACGCCGGAGCGGCATCGGCGGCGCTGTCGGTGGCGGAAAACAGTCTGCTGGCGGCGACGGTGCAGGCGAGCGATGCCGATGGTACGGCGCTGGGCTACAGCATCAGCGGTGGAGCGGACGCCGCGCTGTTTACGATCGATGCGGTGACCGGCGCGCTCAGTTTCAAGGCGGCGCCGGATTACGAAGCGCCCGGCGATGCCAATGGCGATCGCACTTACAATGTCGTCGTCACGGCCAGTGATGGCACCAATAATGTGGCGCAAACGCTGGCGATCACCATCACCAACGTCAATGACAATGCGCCGGTCATCACCTCCAACGGGGGCGGAGCCAGCGCGGCCATCAGCATGGCGGAAAACCAGACCGCCGTAACGACCGTGACGGCCGCCGATGCCGACGGGACGGCCCCCAGCTTTGCGATCGCTGGCGGGGCCGATGCGGCGCTGTTCACGATCGACGCGGTGACGGGCGCGGTGTCCTTCCTGACCCCGGTGGATTATGAAAACCGCCTGGATGCCGATAGCGACGGCGTGTACCAGCTGATCGTGCGGGCGACCGATGGCAGCAATGTCGATGACCAATTGCTGTCCATCAGCATCACCGACATATCGGAAGTCGGCAAGACCATCATCGGATCATCGGGCAGCAACAGCATCAATCCGACCACGGCCGTGCTGGGTTACCAGACGACGGCACTCAACGACACAATCTATGGCATGGCGGGGAACGACATCATCGATGGCGGCGCAGGCGCGGACTATATGGATGGCGGCACGGGCAACGACACCTTCTATGTCGATACCTATTCCGACGACGGCTTTGCCGGGAATGACGATCAGGTGATCGAACTGGCGTCGGGCGGCACCGACCTTGTCTATGCATCGGTCAGTTACCGGATGGCGGCGGAGGTCGAAAAGCTGACCCTGACCGGGCTTGCCCCGATCAACGGCATCGGCAACGACCTTGCCAACATCATCGTCGGGAACGAGGCCGCCAACCAGATTTTCGGCGGGCTGGGGCAGGACAATCTGTCCGGCAATGGCGGCAATGACCTGCTGGACGGCGGTGACGACAACGACCTGCTGTTCGGCGGCGACGGGAACGACACGCTGATCGGCGGGCTGGGCAATGACAGCCTGGACGGCGGAGCAGGCGCGGACAACATGACCGGCGGCCTGGGCGATGACGTCTATGTGGTGGACAGCTGGTCCGATGACGGCAATGCCGCCAATGATGACATTGTCATAGAAGCCGTGGGCGGCGGCACCGATCAGGTCAACGCCTCTGTCAGCTATCGGATGGCGGCGGAAGTCGAAAAGCTGGTGCTGACCGGCGCTGGCAATATCGACGGCATTGGCAACGATCTGGCCAACACCATGACCGGCAACAGCGGCGCCAACAGCCTGTGGGGCGGGTTGGGCAATGACGCGCTGATGGGTAATGGCGGCAACGACAGATTGTTTGGCGAAGACGGCGGCGACCTTCTGGATGGTGGAGCGGGCGACGACTTTCTGGATGGCGGGGCGTCGACGGACACGTTGAAGGGCGGAGCGGGCGCCGACATCCTGATCGGCGGCGCAGGCAAGGATACGCTGACGGGCGGAACGGAAGCGGATAGCTTCGTCTTCGCAGGGCTTGCGTCATCGCTGAACAGTTCCAGCTATGACCGCATCACCGACTTCCGTATCGGTGAGGGGGATCGCATCGACTTCGATTTCCTGAACGGAAGCCTGCCCGCCGCCGATTATGCCGAGGCGGCGATCGCGACCAACAATTTCGCCGACGCGCTGAACGCTGCCAAGGCGACGGCGGGCGTCAACCATGTGACCTTCATCGCGGGGACGACCGACGGCTGGATTTTCTACGACGGCAATGGCGACGGCACATTCGAACAGAGCGTGATACTGGTCGGGGTCAACACGCTGGCGGGCGTGGATGTGAGTAGCTTTATCTAGGGGCGCGAGACGCGCGTTTAGGTCGGCGCCGACGCGGCTGAGTTCCTCGATCAGGAGGATTCCGTTGGCTGGCCGCAGGACCGCCTGGGAGCCATAATGACCGATCCATGTTGAGGTCGAAGAACGGGTCTTTGGCGCGGTGTTCACGCACATTCGCGAACGAACCATGGCGTTCATGGAACGGCGCCTGATGAAACAGTTGACGAACGTCAACGGGTGGGCCAGCATCACGTCGATTCGCGCCGGGTCGCCACCAACACTTTGCCTGAACTTTGGAAGAAGCGTTCGCTGGAGAAGTGATGGGCCTACCATCTCCTGGCGGTGGTCGGACAATTTTTAGGGACGATCGTTCGTCCGGTCGCAAAGGCGGTAAATGCATGACTGAAGTTGTGGGCATGGGTGGTCAGGGCATCGCGCTGCAGCGACGCAGACGCGGGATGCTTTTGCGGGCCATGTTCGCGCAAAATGTCGGGACGGGTTGTGCGTTCGGTGGTCTGGGCGTCAGCGTCCTTGCATTGCAGGATCGGTACGATGCGTCATTGGCCATGGCCACGATGGCTCTATCCCTTGCCGTCCTGTCGCTCACCGCCTTTGGTCCGCTGATAGCCGTGGCGATTGGTCGATGGGGCCTTCGCCGGGTCATGTCGACAGGCGTCTTTATATCCATGGTCGGATATACGGCGCTGGCCTATGCGCCGACCATGCCGATCGCGCTGGCTGTATGCGGCCTTCTGATCGGTCCCGGCGCTGCCCTGTTTTCTGCCCTGCCGCCTGCGGTCCTGGCGAGTGGCTGGTATCCCGAAGCGCGGGGTAAGGTGATGGGCATTGCCTTTCTGCCCCTATTCGTCACCGTCCTGCCCGTCATTGGGGTGAGCATCATCCAAAATTATGGATTGAAGAGCCTCTTCCTGTTGCTCGCCGGCCTCCATCTGCTGTTGCTGCCGCTGACCTTGACGGTGATCGATCCGCCGGTCGAAGCGTCGGACGAATCCGGCTGGGCCGAGGGGGTGACATCGGGTCCGACGCAGATCGCCATTTTAAGCGGCGCGCTGTTCTGGTTGATCGCAGTCGGTGACGGCATCCTGAATGGCACGGCCATCACGGGTGGCGCGCATCTTTTGCCCATCGTCGAAGGATATCATCAATCGTTGCAGACGGGAGCAGTGCTGCTCGCCGCTTCAGGTGTGGCCAGCATCGTCGGATCGCTGGTGGCGGGCTTTGCGTGCGATCGGGTCGGTTCGGCCAGGACTCTCGGCCTCGTCGGTCTGGGCTTCGCTGCTGCCTGGGCAGTCATGGGCATGTCGGGAGGGATGGTCGCATTGAATGTCGCGGCGTTCCTGATCGGTTTTTGCGGCGCCTCCGTCTTCCCTCCGATCAGCGCGCTGGTTGTTCAGGTATACGGGCTTGACGCCTTGCCAAAGGTTCTGGGTCTGCTGGGCGTCATGACGCTGCCATTCTCTTTCTTCATGTCGCCTGCCGCAGGATGGCTGCGTGACTTTGCGGGCAGTTATGAACCGGTATTTGTCGGCGTGTTTGCACTCTGCGCTTTTGCCGCTGCCATATTCTTCGGGATGAGCAGATATCATGCGCGCAATAGGGAGGTGCATCTGGACATTCCCGACGCCGGGCTGCCGCCTGCGAAAGCAGCCTGAAAAAAGGCGTTCCGCAAGGGCGGATAAATTCACTCGCCATTTGGTTGAACATCGTCAACTATTGATAATGTTTAGCGAGCGTCGGGGCCGCTGAATCGGCTCGGGCGACATGCCTGCGTTCCCATATGCTGAGGATGCATAGGGGAAACAGGCGTGGAAATGCTGGTGAGAAAGGTTTCCGTCGATGGCCCACAAGAAGTTCCACCTTGGCTATTTCACGAAGTTCGGCGCGACGTCCTGGCCGGGCGATGGCAAGGAACTCGGCTCGCAATGGGCGGATGGTTCCTATCATAAGGAACTGGCCAAGATGCTGGAGGCGGCGAAGTTCGACTTCATCTTCTTCGAAGATACGGTGATCGTTGGCGATCGCTACGGTGGTTCGATGGAGCTGGACCTCAAGAATGCGACACTGTCGCCCAAGCTCGATCCGTTGCCGCTGTTGCCGGTGATGGCGCAGGAAACGTCGCATATCGGCCTGATCGCGACGGCTTCGACCACCTTCTACCCGCCCTATCTGCTTGCCCGGCTGCTTTCGACGATCGATTCCCTGACGAAGGGGCGCGCGGGATGGAACATGGTGACGTCGAGCGAGAAGAATGCGGCGCTGAACTTTGGCATGGAGAAGCTGCTGCCGCCCAGCGAGCGCTATGACATTGCCGACGAGTTTGTCGAACTGTGCAAGAAGCTGTGGGATAGCTGGGAAGAAGGGGCATTGGTCGCGAACACCGAGACGGGTGTCTATGTCGATCACACCAAGGTCCACACCGTCAATTTCGAGGGGCAGCATTTCCGTTCGCGCGGGCCGCTGAACACGCTGCGATCGCCGCAGGGCTATCCCGTTCTGGCGCAAGCGGGTGCATCCGAGCGGGGCCGTGATTTCTCATCGAAGAATGCCGAAGTCGTGCTGGGCATGATGACCGGCGGGGTGAAGGGCATGAAGGCCTATCGTGAGGACATCCGCAACCGCGCCGAAAAACAGGGCCGCGACCCTGATAGCATAAAGGTGTTCTTCCTGACGCCGGTCAACATCCTGCCCGATGGCGGAGAGCCGCCCGAATTGACCGAGGCCGAAAAGCAGGCGGCGTTCGAGCATAATATCGTCATGGCATCATCTTCGCTCGACATCGACTTTTCGCTCTACGACGTGGATGCGCCCGTGCCGCAGGACATTGTCGCTGGCGGCCACACCAGCGCGCTTGAGCATATGAAGAAGGCCGGGCGGGAAGAGGGCAAATCCCTTCGCGACCTGTTTTCCTCAGGAAAAGGGGGCAGCGGCTCCCGATTCAGGGGCACGGCGCAAGAGGTCGCGGATCAGTTGATGGCGGTCATGGACGAAGTGGGTGGCGACGGCATATTGATCGAAGGGTCCGGCTATAATCGCCAGCTGCCCGATCTGGTCAATGGGGTCATCCCTGCGCTTCAGAAGGCGGGCGCGGTGCGCACTGAGTATGAGGGCACCACGCTGCGCGAAATCCTGCGCGAATTTTGAGGTCTGGTTGTCGGCATTGGTGGCGGATGGTTGCTTGGCGACCGTCCGCGCTCACCCGGTTCGAGCGTTTCTGTCGCGGAAAAATTGAATGCCCAGTTGCAGGCTTTCCGCGATCCGGTCGGCCTTTTCCTGAAAGGCCGCTGCAACGTCTGGCGCGAGGATGTCACCGCTGGTCTGTCGCCACAGGGCAAGCCAGCGGCCGAAATTATCGGCGGTCATGTGCGGTTCGTGCCGGACATGCGCAACCATCGGCTGGCCCTTGTACCGGCCGGTCCCCAGCATGACCGATGACCAGAATGCCTTCAGCTTTTCCAGATGAAGCGGCCAGTCGTCGATCGCCTGATTGAATATCGGGCCAAGGATCGGGTCCGCGCGCACCCGATCGTAAAAGGCGGGGACCAGCCGGTCGATATCCTCTTCGCTTATCTCGCTCATCAGTTATGCTGCCCTCTCAATCGCAGGAAATGAGGGCATTGCGCAGTTCATAGCCTGTCACCAGCGGATTCCACGCCAGTGTTGGCGCACGGTCGAGCTTCAGGCCGGGCACCTGCAACAGGCGTTCCAGGAAGAGGCAGCTTTCCTGAAGCGCGACCTGCGCGCCCGGACAGCGATGTTCGCCATCGCCGAAGGAGAGGCCCGCATTGCCATATTTGGCGCTGACTTCCCGGCCCGGCACAAATTCGCAGGGCCGCTCGCCAAAGGCAGTTGTGTCGGTGTTCGCGGCGCGTACGTCGATGGCGACAGCAGCACCGGGAGGGGCGCCCGCTGCCTCTGCCTCGTCGGCGGGCATGCGGCGGTAGAGATAGCCGACGACCGGCTCCAGCCGCAGCAATTCCTCCAGCAGGGCGATCTTCCCCTTTTCATCCGCGACGAGGAAGGCGGCCTTCACATCTTCACGCTCCAGCATATGCCAGGCGGCCATCACGATGAACTCGCGTGTTGTCGCCATTCCAGCGGCGCCATAGACCAGGCATTCGGTCAATATCTCCCGGCCATTATAGCCTTCGTCGATAAGGTGGGAGATGACATCGTCCCGCCGCTGCTTCCGTCGTGCGCGGATCGCTGGGGCGACGTCATGATAATAGAAGGACAGCACCCGATATTGGGATTGCACGAATTTGACCAATGAGGCCAACTTGCCCGGATGCGGGCGGAAATCGCCGGTAAAGAACACGTCGAGCCGCCGTGCCAGCCCCTTGGGATCGCTGTTTGTCAGGCCGACGATATGGCTGGCGACCGCGACGGCCAGCTCAAGGCTGAGTTGGTCGAGGAAGGCTGTTTTGTCCTTCGCGAACCGGGACACCAGCATGTCGCTGAGTTCGATCATCAACTCGCGATAATGGGTGGTGACGATGCGGGGCGTGAAGAAACGGGCGGTAGCGCTGCGCTGAACGCGATGCGTTTCGCCTTCGAGGAACAGGATGGGCTGGCGCGTCGCACTGCCGATCCTGCCGACCTGTTCGGCCAGGAAACCGGCCTGCCGTACATTCTGATTGCGGAGGATCGCGCGCGCTTCGGCGAAATCGCGGGTGCGCATATCGGGATCGACGGTGCCACCGGCGTGGGCGGCGGCGGCTGACTTGCGGTCATCGCCCTCGCGATGAAAAGGACAGGCGGCGGAAAGGCGAGCGTCCATCAGCGTCGACCCTCATATGATGCACGACGAGCGCCTAACTTAGGTGCCCCCCGGTGCCGGTCAAGGCCCCACCTGTCCTGATCAATCATGTGGTGAGGGGAGGCGCCTTGCCGCGCAGCAGCCCGGCTCCTCCCCCCACCCTTACGGTCAGTCGAACTTATAGTCTTCCAGCACGGGTTCTTGCAGCTCGTTCCACATGTCGACGAGGCGGAAAGGCCAGGGGCCGACGGGGCGGCCCTTGCTGTTCTGATAATAGCTCTTCGACTTGGGGTGGGTCCAGATCATGTGCTTCATCTGCTCATCGATCCGCTTGTTGTGGCGCAGGAAGGCTTCCTCCGTCACTTCGATCGTGCGGGCGCCGGTCGCGATCATGTGATCGAGGCATTCGATCAGATAATGGACCTGCGATTCGCTGACGATGTTGAGGCCGCCCGCGTGGTTCGGGCCGATATTGGGACCAGTCGACAGGAAATAGTTGGGATAGCCGGGGATGGTCGTGCCCATATAGGCGCGCTCTTCCTCGTCAGCCCAATCGACCGCCAGGTCATGACCGTCGCGGCCCTTGATCTCCAGATCCTGCACCAGCGACGATGCGTTGAACCCGGTCGCGCAGATGATGATGTCGAGTTCGTAGAACTTGCCGTCGTTCGTGCGGATGCCGTTCGGCAGGATTTCGGCGATCCCTGCCGTCTCCAGCGTGGTGTGCGGCTGGACGAGAGCATCGTACCAGCCCGCGTCCATCACGACGCGCTTGGAGAAGATCGGGAAGTCGGGCGTCAGCTTCTCGATGAGGTCGGGACGTCCCGCCAGCTTGTGATGCATGTGCGACAATGCATATTGGCGCATGCCTTCATTGAGCGCGGACACGGCGATGCCGTCTTCGGGGTAGGACGGGTCCTTCACCACATTGGGATAGAGGCCGTCGGCCGCGAACCAGAATACGCGGAAACGGAACCATTCCTTGTAATAGGGAATGTGCCGCAGCGCCCATTTCACCGGGTCTGGGACTTCCGCCTTCACTTCGGGATTGTTGATCATCCAGTGCTTGGTGCGCATGAAGACGACCAGCTCGTCCACTTCCTTGACGATCGTGGATACGATCTGCGCGGAGCTGGCGCCGGTGCCGATGACGGCGACCTTCTTGCCCTTCAGGTCGATATTTTCGTCATAATCGGCCGAATGGGTGATGATGCCCTTGAAGCTTTCGATGCCCTTGATGTCGGGCAGCTTCCAGCGGTCGGTGGTGCCGAACGCGTTGAACACGGCATTGGCCTTGATGACTTCGCGCTTGCCGGTGTTCAGGTCTTCGACAGTGACGTTCCACACGGCCTCATCCTGATCGAAGACCAGGCTGTGCACCATGGTCTTGAAACGGATGTTGCGGCGCACGTCATATTTGTCGGCCACGGCGCGGAAATATTCGCGCATGTCCGCGCCATGCGGGTGGTAGTGGTTCCATTCCGGGCTGATTTCGAAGGAATAGGAATAGAAGTGGCTGGGCGTATCCACGCCGACGCCCGGATAGCGGTTCTTCCACCAGGTGCCGCCGACTTCCTCATTCTTTTCGATGATCACATGATCGTAACCGGCACGTTCCAGCTCGATCCCGGCGAGAATGCCGGTCAGGCCCGCGCCGATGACCAGCACCTTGAAGCCCGGCGGCGGTGGCGTGCGCTGGGGATCGTCCTTGCGCATGGGGCTACGGTGGAATCCGCCCTGTTCCATGACCATGGGAACGAACTCGTCAGTGACCGGCTCGCCGACGCCGATGCTCATCATCTTTTGCATCAGTTCGATCGGCGGATCTTCCGACTTGGCCGCGCCCGGCGTCGTCAGCACATGGACCAGCTTTTCATGCAGGTCGTCGATGCAGTCCTGCGGGATCACATAGTCGGGGTTGGTGTAAGGGGGATGAATGTGGACCTGGAAGTTCTGAAGCATCGATTCATCATGCGTCAGATGCACATAGACCATCAGCAAGGTCTGGAGATTGGCTGCCTTCAGCGCTGCGCGCAGTTCGGGGCCATCAGCCAGCGGAAGGGGGCGGCTGCCACTATCAAGCATGTTAGGCAAAGTCTTCGTTCTCATATCCATATGTCTCTCCATGAGAGCTGGGGGTCTGTGGGGGATGCGGGGGCGATGTCGCCCTGCTATTATCTCGCCATCATCTCCACATTCTCGCTCAACCGTCCTTCAGGGTCGCTGGTGAACAGGACGCGCACGCCATGTTCGGGCATTTCGCGAACCGGGCCGACATGCTTGCCGCCGTGCGCGAGCACCCGTTCGGCAAGCGCGTCGAGGTCCGTGGTGATGAATCCAAGGATCACTTCCCGGTCGCGTGGAGCAGGCCTATCTAAAAAGTTGATCATCGTCAACGATTCTGCGCCCATGCTTTCACCTGGACCCATAATCACTTCACGCAGGCGCCCTAAGACCGCAGGATCGCCCGATTCCACGCGGTGAAGGCCGTTGAGTCCGTATACCGCGCCGTAGTAGGCGGCCATGGCTTCCTCATCCTCCACGATCAGCTTGGTGAAGCCGAATCGCGTGTCGCCTGTGCTGCTCAAAGTCCTTCTCCCGGGATGCCGGACTGCGCGCTTGCTGCTTCTGCGATGATGCGTTCGAGACCGGCTATGATGTGGGTGAAGCCGTAGGTAAGGGCGGCTTTCCGATCGACCTGCAACAGGTCGTGCTGAAGATCCTGCAACAACGCGGCCTCATAGGCCGTCAGAGCATGGAGATGGGCGGTGGTCCGCTTGTTGTTGTGTTCCGGAGGCGGCGGCTGGGACGTGATGAAGCCGAGTGCCGAGGTCGTGAACCACCGCACCGCAAAGGCAAGATCGGGGCCGGTCAGCCCCTGCGCCCTGATCAATTCCACCACGGGTATCCATGTGCGCAACCAGCCCGGCGATGCATGACCATCCCACAGGCTGAGCTTCATCGCGACGGGATAGCGCTGGAACAAATCCACCGTTGCCCACAACCACTGGCGCACTTCGTCCTGCCAGCAGCTGCCCTTCGCCGGATAATCGAACCGGCTATATATTTCGTCGGCGACGGCGATCAGCAGATCGTCGCGACTGGGGAAATAATTATATAGGGTCATTACCCCGGCATTGAGGCCTTTTGCCAATAATCCCATGGAGAATCTGTCGATCGACATCTCGTCGAGCAGGACGAGCGCCGCTTGGATGATCGTGCCGCGCGAGAGCCTAGGAGGCCGCCCTCTTCCTCGCACGGGAAGGCCCGGCTTAGGATCGGCGTCGAGCGTCATCCTGTCGCCGATTTTCGAACCGCCTGTCACCCTGACCTCTCCCGTTCTTATACCATGCAAGAAATAAGGGTTTAGGCGCGCCTGTCAATTTACGTAAGGTGTACGATATCACGCACGCCTGTTGACCCGCAAAGGGAACATCCTTGTTGATCGGCGGCGCGGCTGCGTCCAACTTCGCGATCAGCTTTTCCGCCAGATGGAAAAGCCACGGATCGGAACAGATTATTAAACGGAGACAAAGGCCATGCTGAGGTTCAGGGACAAGTCCGTCGTCATCACCGGCGGTTCCAGCGGTATCGGCCTCGCCGCAGCTCAGCGGATCATGGAGGAGGGCGGATCGGTGTTGATCACCGGATCGAACCGGGAAAGACTGGACAGCGTCGCGGCGCAGCTTCCCGGCGTGCACGTCCTGCAAAATGACGCGTCTCGTCCGGAAGCCGCCGAAGCTCTCGCGCAGGAAGCTGCGCGCCTGTTCGGCAAGATCGATGGCCTGTTCCTGAACGCAGGCGTCGGGGCAGGCGCGCCGCTGGGCCATATCAGCCCCGACCTTTACCGGAACCTCATGGACCTGAATGTCGGCGGGCCGATCTTCGGGACGCAGGCGATGGCGCCGTTGATCCGCGACGGCGGATCAATCCTGATCACGGCATCCGTCGCGAAGGACAAGGGGCTGCCCGCAAGCGCCCTTTATGGCGCCACCAAAGGGGCCGTCCGTTCGCTTGCAAGAGGCTTTGCCTATGAGCTGGCCCCGCGTCGCATCCGCGTGAACACATTGAGCCCCGGACCGATCGCGACCGACTTTTTCAACCGCCTTGGCCTGCCCGAAGAGCATCTTGCGGCGGTCGAACAGCAGATGGCCGGGAACAACCCACTGGGTCGCCTTGGAACAGCGCAGGAAGCGGCGGCCGTCGCCCTGTTCCTGCTGTCTGACGAGGCAAGCTATGTGACGGGGTCGGACTATTTCGTCGATGGCGGGGAAGCGCAGCTTTAGCATAGCTGGTCTGCCCGGGAGATCATGTCTAACAGCATGCAGATGCAGCATGTTAGTGACGACCAAGTGATCCGCGGGCAGACTTTGGCGCGCCAGGATGTCGAAGCGCTGATGGGCGCGTCGCGTTCGTTGGCCGAATGCGTGATGGAGGGTGCGGACTTGTCGCATCTGGATCTGTCCCAATGGTCGTTTCAACAATGCGACATGCGACGCGCCGATTTCACCGGCGCAAAACTTGATCGCAGCACCTGGCAGTCGTGCCGCGCCGCTTCGGCCAATTTCACGGGTTGCGATCTTGGCGAAGCGCGCTTTGCCAACAGCGACCTCAATGGTGCTTCGCTGAAGCGGAGCATGTTGGAAGCCGCGCATTTTTCCGGCTGCAAGCTTACGGGCGCCGACCTGTCGGATGTGCGGGCGCTCGACATACACTTCGAAGAAACGCTGTTGATCGGCGCGAAGCTGACCGGGCGTTCCTTTATGAACGCGAGGCTCGCACGGGTCGATTTTTCTCAGGCGGACCTGCGCAAATGCGATTTCCGCATGGCAACGTTCGAGGATTGCAGCCTGCGGGAGGCACTGCTGACCGGGGCACGGTTCGAAGGCGCGGACCTGCGTGGCGCCGACCTTGGCGGCGTAAGGCTGGAGGATGCATCCCGCTTTCGTGGCGCGACCATATCGCGGGAGCAGGCGGGGCAATTGCTCAGCGAATTGGGATTGAACGTGCGATGAGGGTTTCCGCCCTTCGCTCGCGCCGCTCAATTCGAACGGGCGTCGGGATCACGCACCCTTAATTGTCGCAATATTCCCAACGCCCGGCGTTGCAGGCCGCAACAGCTCGGCGCCATGACGCCATCTGGCGATCATAATCCGCGCGAGCGTTGGCATAGCCTTCGCCGCCGCCTTGAGCACGGCGATAGTCGCGCATGATCCGCGCATCGCGGTCGCGAACATAGGCGAGCTGCTGCTGGTTCATCTGCCGGATGATCGCCCGGTCACGCGCCCGCGCCGCAGAGCTGCGCATGGTGGGATCATGCGGATCGTCGGCGAGCGCAACTGCTGGAAGCAGCGCGGCACCGAGCGCGGCCACGCATGCGAATATGCTGATCTTCATGGACCCTTGCCCCTCTTTTATTCCCTTTCTTCTGCTATTCGCGATCCGCTTGAGCCAAAGCAACGGATTTGCGACGAACGGTAGGTCGCGGAGTTCAACTTACGCTTCGGTCATGTCGCATCGCCCTGGGGCAGTTCGGCGGGCGCGGCTGGCCAGTCTCCGTCCCGTAGCGGCGGCAATGCTTCGAACCAGGCGCTGTCCCGATTGAGCGTGAAGCGATCGCAGGAAAAGCGGATGTCTTCACGCGCTACCGCGCGCAGGATTTCATTGATGCCGCCGATGCCGCTGGCGCTGATGACGACATAGCTGACCTTGCCGTTTTCGCAGGTGACGAGGGCTTCGACGACCTTGCCGACTGTCTGTCCGTCGGATGCCGTGACCGGAACCCCCGCGATGCCGGTGGCCGTGAAGAGGGTCGGGTAGGGCGATCGGCGGCTGGATTGGGCGGCCGACTTGCCGCCATCCTCATAGGCGCGCTGGCGGCCGAGCCATCGCCACACGCCGACAAGGTTCACGAAGGTGAGAAAGCCGTTCGTCGCGACGAGGTTCGTCTGCCCGGACGACAGGCCGACGACCGACCATGCGATCGACCCGAGGGTGAAGACGACGAAACCCCAGCCGGTGACGCGCGCGCCCAGATTGGCGGCGGTCATCATCGCGGCGATCATGGTCGCTATGGGCGCGACCCAACCAGCAATATTTTCCAGAGCAGGCTCCTACATTCGAAGCATCGAACGACGCTTCAACGCGCGCCAGCCATGTTGGTGGCGGCGCGGAGCAGGGGCCTTGCAAAAATGGATGGCGAGGGTCGCGGCCTTTCTTAGCCCTGGGGCAGGATCGCGGCGATTCCGGCGCGCGCGATCTGGGCGTCCTGATCCGACTTGACCCCGGAAACACCCACGGCGCCGACATAGTCACCGTCGATGACGATCGGCACGGCGCCTTCGAGCATGGCGGGCATGCCGGGTGCGGACAGCATCGTAACGCGACCGTTCAGCACCAGATCTTCATAGACCTTCGTTTCCCGGCGGCCGAGCATGGATGTCGATGCCTTCGCCTCTGCCATCTTCACGGCACTGGCGGCGGCGCCATCCAGACGGATGAGGCCAAGCAGATGCGCGCCGTCATCGACGACGGCGATCGTCACGGCCCAGCCGTTCGCCAAAGCCTCTGCTTCGGCTGCGGCGAGGATCGCCTTTACATCGCTTGCTTCAAGGCAGTGCTTGGTCTTCATGCCGTTTGATCCGTTATTGATGCGCCGGGGGCGCTTGAGGAAAAGCGCGCCTTATCACGCGTGGCGCGTCTTGCCAGCGCTATAGAGGGGAAGGTGGTTCGGAGAGGCTTTGATCCGCCTCGACGGGGATGGTCAGCAATTCGGGCTTTTCCTTGCCGAACGACTGGACCGCGACGATCACATTGCCTGCCGCCGCGACGTCTGACAGGGGCATGTCGATGGCAATGGCGTCATCGCCGGAGACCTGCCACTTTACCGCGACGCTGCGCCCTTCAGGCAGTTGGACGGAAACATTCCTCACGCAGGTGGTCGTGGGGCCGGTCAGCAGCAGCTTGTCATTTTTCCCTGCTATGAGGCGCTGGTCGGCGGATGGCTGCAAGCTGCCCGTTTGCGGGAATTGGAGGACGAATTCCGGCCCGTCAAAGGCCTCGAAGCCCCAATGGCCGTGCAAGCGGCCCTTCATCGGGCCGCTCAAGTCATCAGGTTTGAAGGAAGGCGCGAATATGTAGCCGCCCCTGTCGGCCCGCGCGATGAGCGGTGCTTCGGCCGTGTGGCCGTCCTTGTTCGTCAACCGCAGGGCCATGTTGTGGGCATAGTCGGTGGCAAAGACGAGCGGCGCGCCATCGACGCCCAGGACGATGCCCGGCCGCGAACCGCAGATCGCAGCGTCGCTGCTCCGGCGCAGGGGAGGGGGAACATTCTTCTCGATAGCGGGCAATGCCGCCACCAGCACGGACTTGGGCTTGCGGAAGGACGGCGCGCTGTTCAGCAGCAGCGACATGGATTTGCCATTTTGAATGCCGAGCGCGGGCAGATAGTTGAATTCCGGATTGTTGAACGCGCCGAATATGCGGGCAAGATCGCGGACTACGCCGATATAGGGGCTGTAAAAGCCATAACCGCCTTCCCGTGTCGCGCTGAATTGCAGGGCGAGGTCGGTAGGAGCGCCGATGATGGTTTCGGTGAGCGAATTGCTGTGGATGTCGCCGAGCACAAGGCTGTCGCGATTTTCGACGAGGCAGGCGGCCTGGAACTCGACGATTTTTGCCAGGCAGTCGGGGTTCAGTTTGACGGCGAGGCTTGAGGACAGGATCGGGGCCACATTCCTCAGATATTCAGGGTGGCTGTTTTCCTGCGATCGGATGCCCAGGATGAAGGCGTTGAGTCTGGTCCGGTCCAGAGAAGCCTTGTTGATGTCCTGCGTCACGCGGACGAATTCGCCGGGTCGGCCACGGACTGCATCGGAAATGGTGCTGAGGTCGCCGCCTGTATCGGGCACCATGAATAATACCAGCTGACGCGCATGATCCGGCACGGTCAGCTTCAATATCCGTTTCCGGTCCTTGCGCTGCCATGTTTCCGCGCTGGAGATCCAGCTCTTAGGCGGCGGGTTGGTGACGCCGCGCAGGAATGCCGACACCAGGCGGTAGCGGACCGATTGGTCTTCGGGCAGATTGGCTTCGATCCTGACGACATCGCCGGTTGCCAGTGCGGGCACTTGCCCGATCGGCAGGGTTCGCCCAGCGCGGCTGACGGTCACCAGCAGTTCGGGGCCGGGGAGGTCGAAGGGCGCCGGGTCTGCCGCGGATGCGGCGACGGACGCCATGCAGGCGGTGAGGGCGAGGATGCAAAGGCGTGTCGAACTGATCCGGCGATAAGTCATGCATTCTCCCTGCGCGGGTAAATCCAGCCGTCAAGAGAGAAGGTGGCCCTTTTCGCTTTGCCGATCCGCTGGGAAGGCAGGATGTGCGGCGAAGGAAGGCATCGGCGCCGCGTTAAGTTCCTGGGTCGGCAAGCTTTGCGGCCTTTCCGCAACGTGATGGAAAAGGCTAAAGGGGGTTTTCGTTACATCATGACAGGAGTCAGCAGTGTTACCCGCCCGGACTTTCAGCGTGTCGATCAATCAGGAATGGCGGGCTCTTTACGAGAGGATTTGGCGTCCCGAATTTTTCCCCCAATGGGCCTCTGGCCTGGCGGAATCGGGTTTGCGCGAAGATGGGGACGGCTGGCTGGCCGATGGGCCAGAGGGGCCGATCCGTATCCGCTTCACCCCCCACAATGATCTGGGCGTGATGGATCATCAAGTGGATCTGGGGGGTGGCGATCAGGTCCATGTCCCCTTGCGTGTCGTGCAAAATGGAGAAGGCGCGGAAGTCATGCTGACGCTTTTCCGCCAGCCGGGCATGGATGATGAACGGTTCGCGGCCGACATCCGATGGGTCAATCGCGACCTCAAGGCATTGAAACGGCTGATCGAAGGCTGAGTGGCCTTCGGGAGATCATGCCTCCCGCCATTGTCCCTGATCGATGCCGTCCAGCGTCCAGTCCCCGATCCTCCACCGGACAAGGCGCAAGGTGGGGTGGCCGACGGCAGCCGTCATCCGGCGGACCTGCCGGTTACGTCCTTCGCGGATCGTGAGGCGGAGCCAGCAATCGGGCACGCTCTTGCGGAATCGCACCGGCGGATCGCGTGGCCAGAGGGCGGGCGGGTCGATGCGTTCCGCCAGCGCGGGCAGGGTAAGCCCGTCCTTCAGCTTGACCCCGCGTCGTAGCGCCTCCAGTTCCGCCTCGCCGGGATCGCCCTCCACCTGAACGAGATAGGTCTTGGGCGTCTTGAACCGAGGGTCGGCTATGCGCGCCTGCAACCGCCCATCATCGGTCAGCAGCAGCAGCCCTTCGCTGTCGAGGTCGAGCCGCCCGGCAGGGTAGACGCCCGGCCTGTCGATGAACGCCGCGAGCGTCGGCCGTGGGGGTCCGGTGCTCTCATCGGTAAACTGGCACAGCACGCCATAGGGTTTGTTGAAGAGGATGAGGGCCATTGATCAATCCTCCTCATCGAAGGCGAGGCTGCCCTGATCGATCAGTGTCTTGATGAGGCCCACCGCACCGGGGTTTCGCGCAAGGTCCGGATTGGCCGCGACCATGGGGTTTGAGCATAGCTGTTCGGCAAGGGGGGCAGTGTCCGTCCCGCAATCGAAACAATGGCCGTCCACGAACAGCAGAATGGCTGATCCCTGCCTGATGAAGGCATAGCGGCTGGCCGGGTTGCGCCGGATCGGCGTGCCCTGGGCAAGCCATGCTTGTACCTCACTGGCTCCAATGGGTTCATCGGGCCGCCAATCGGCATCGGAATATTTGGGCGCGCTGCTATGCTGCCCGAACCAGCGGGCGAAGGCATCGCGATTGGCCAACGCCTCCATCACCATCGCATGCAGCCGGTCGAGCGCAGGCGCGGTGATTTCTCCTGGGTTCGACTGTCGGGCGAGATTGGGGTCGGCATAACGATCCTCCTCCGCCAGGCCGTCCGCCTGATGTGCGGACCAGCCTTCGACAAGGTCGGCGCGGGAGGGCGCGCGAAACCCGATCGAATAGGTCATGCAATCATCACCAACCGCCACACCATCATGGGCAAAGCAGGGCGGCACGTACAGAATGTCGCCCGGCTCTAAAATCCAGTCACCCTCCGCTTCAAAATCGGCGATCAGACGTAGATCGTCATGCGGCAGCAAAGGTGTCGCCGAACTGCATGGCGGCCCAACGCGCCAGCGCCGTTTGCCGAGGCCCTGCACCAGGAAGACGTCATATTGATCGAAATGAGGCCCCACGCCGCCCCCGTCCGTGGCATAGCTGACCATCACATCGTCGATGCGCCAGTCGGGGATGAAGCGAAAGGGTTCTATGAGGGCCGCGACGTCGGGCACATGATGATCCACCGCTTGCACCAGCAGCGTCCACGGTTCGTTTCCGAGTTCCCCAAAGCGCGCCTCCGGCAAGGGGCCGCTTTCCATCTTCAGTTGATCAGCCTGACGCGTGATCAGGCGTGACTCCACGCCCTCTTCGCAGGCAAGCCCGGCCAGTTCGTCCGGATCGAGCGGATTGTGCCAGCCGGTCCATGGATTGCGGATCAGCAGCGGCCGCTTTTGCCAATAGTCGCGGAGGAAAATGTCGATGTCGAAATGGGCGAGTTGCATAGGATGCCCATGCGCCCCCGGCACGCGGCTGTCAAAAGCTCGGCTCGGCCTGACGGCAACGGTCTGGCGTATCCCATCATGGGTCGAAATCCACACTCGCGGCTTGACTCGTTATGGAACTCGCCGATACCCATTTTTTGGAATTTGGAAAGGATGAGGAACAATGGCGCGTTTGGAAGGCAAGGTCGCGATCGTAACGGGAGCAGGCCGTCAGGGTAATATCGGCGCGGCCGTATGCGACGCATTCCTGCGGGAAGGTGCGCGCGCGGTGATCGCCACCGATCTTCGCACAGAGGACGCGGTCAGCAACGAGATGGAAGCCAAGCATGGCGTTGGCCGATTCAAGCTCGTCGCGCAGGATGTGACGCTGGAAGCGGACTGGGCCAAGCTGGTATCGATGGTCGTGTCTGAATTCGGCGCGATCGACGTGCTGGTGAACAATGCCGGTATTTCCATCCATGGCGGTATCGAAGCCACGTCGCTGGAGGACCTGCGCAAGGTCATGGCCGTCAACCATGACAGCGGCTTTTTGGGCATGAAGCATTGCGCGCCTGCTCTGGCCGATGCCGTGAACCGCTTTCGGGGCGGTGGTTCGGTGATCAATACCGTGTCCATGGCGTCCCACATGCCCAACGCCCATAATCTGAGCTATCATGTGTCGAAGGCGGCGCAGCGCATGTTGACCATGTGCGGCGCGATCGAATTTGGCCCCAAGCGCATCCGGGTCAATTCGGTGCATCCGGGACAGACGACGACGCCGCTGCTGAGGGAAGGCTATGAGGGATATGCGCAGCTTGGCATCTACGAGTCGGCCGAGGCAGGTATTCAGGAGCTGGTGAACATGTGCCCGCTCGGTATCGAAAGCTTCCCGGAAGATACGGCACATGCCTTTGTCTATCTGGCGTCGGATGAGGCCCGCTTTGTGACTGGGGCGTCCATCTATCATGATGGCGGACTTGGTCGCCAATATTGATCGGCAGTGATGAGGGGCGGCCAAGGCCGCTCCTTATCGCGCTTTAAACGGGTCAGGTGTCGGGCGCTTTGGGCATCAATCCCTGCGCGATCAATTCTGCCACGCGTAGTGCCTTTGCATCGGCTTCTTCGTCGGTCAGCGATTCTACTGTGCCTGCCGACACTGCGTCGACCATGTCCTGCGATAATATCCACAGGAACATGGACGCCACCTCTTCGCAGTCGACTGGACGGATAAGGCCCCGCGCCTGCAGGCGCTCCAGATAGGAGCGAAGGGGAGTTTGTTGGCGCAGGGTCCGCGCCTCCCTCATCGCATCGCGGAATTCCGGGAAACGCAGGCCTTCGCGCATGCTGATTGCGGTGACGGCATGCGCGGCCCTGGTCCGGGTGATGCGGATGATCATGCGTGCCCATTCATAAAGACCCTCGACGGGATTATCGCGATCGAGCAGGCGGAGATCGGGGGCCATGTTCCGGTCGGCCATCCGGTCCAGCACGGCTCGCAACAGTCCAGGCTTGCCGCCATATTTGGCATAGATGGTCTTTTTGGAAACGCTCGCGCGCCGGGCGATCAAGGTCAGGGTGGCACGCTCATAACCCAGCTCTATCAATGCCTGTTCGGCTATTTCGAGCAAGGCCTCCGCGCGTTCTTGAAGCTCTGTAGAGCGCGGCCGACCTGCGCCGCCTTGCCTTTTTTCCTGGTGCATATTCAGTGCTTGGCTTGATCGACGCCGAGGCGCAAGGCCCGTCCGGCCATGAAAAAAAGCGCCCCGCCTTGCCCCAGAAGGCGGGACGGGACGCTCCTGACGGTCGCAGGCCGCCCCCGGGAAACCGTGCGCGGGCCGCGTCCGGAAGAGGAAACAGGCTAAGACGTTGATAGTTCCACGCAATGTCCCCTGCTCACACGGGTAGCGCTGTCGTATATTTGGTCATCGACAGGGCAAAATGGGATGCGGCGCTGGCCACGGAGGGATGGCCAAGCAAGGTGTGCATCAGGAACAGATTATAGTCCGCAACGTCGGCAACCACGATGCGGAGCAGATAGTCCCACTCGCCCGACATGGAGAAGCACTCCACGATTTCCGGGTGGACATCGACAAAATCCTCAAATGCCTGCCGTGCGTCGCGAGCATGGCTGCGCATGCGGATGTTGCAGAGCACATTTACGCCGCGATCGACCTTTTCCGGGTTCACGAGGCGGACGGCGCCGGTGAGGATACCGGCGGTTTCCAACGCCTTGATCCGGCGCCAGCATGAAGCGGTGGAAGCGCCAACCTGTTCGGCCAGTTCGGCATGGCTGACCGTAGCATCCTTTTGAAGAATCGAGATGATCCTGCGGTCGGTCTCATCAATTTGACGAAAATATTTCATATTGCGTCCTGATGCGATGACAATGTTTCCAAAACTCGCCCATTTTGCGTGAAATTGGAACCCCCTTACATGGGGGTCGTGTCATAACCTTCAGATGGCCGCTTCAACCATCGAACGCCCCGCAGGCGCTGCGGAGGATTGGACGGTCCCGCAGGATTGGGAAAGCTACACGCCCCAGGAGCATGCCGTTTGGGATGAGCTGTTCGCTCGGCAAGCTGCGCTGCTGCCTGGCCGGGCGGTGAAGGAATTTACGGACGGTCTGGACATTCTCCGGATCGCAAAACCGGGCATTCCGAATTTTGAGGAACTGTCCGAAAGGTTGATGAAGCGGACTGGCTGGCAAGTTGTCGCGGTGCCGGGATTGGTGCCGGACAGGTTGTTCTTCGAGCATCTGGCAAACCGGCGCTTTGTGGCGGGACGCTTCATTCGCAGGCTTGACCAACTGGATTATCTTCAGGAGCCGGACGTTTTCCATGACGTGTTTGGCCATGTGCCGTTGCTCGCCCATCCGGTTTTCGCCGATTACATGCAAGCCTATGGCGAGGGCGGGCTGCGCGCGGATGGCCTGGGTGCGATCGAGAATCTGGCCCGCCTCTATTGGTATACGGTCGAGTTCGGCCTGATGCGCGAGGGGCCGGAATTGAAGATCTATGGCGCGGGGATCGTATCTTCCCATGGCGAGTCCCTGTTTGCGCTGGATGATCCATCGCCCAACCGGATCGGTTTCGACCTGAAGCGGCTCATGCGCACCAAATATCGGATCGATGATTATCAACAGTCCTATTTCGTCATCGACAGCTTCGATGACCTGCTGTGCCAGACAGTCGAGATGGACTTTGCCCCGCTTTACCAAGAGCTGAAGCAAGAGGAGGCCATAGAGGCGGACGAAATCATCCCCCAGGACCATGTCTTCAGCCGGGGAACGCAGGATTATGCAAGATCAAGGGAAAGAGGTGACGGACATGGCTGACAATCCATTGGGCCTGAACGGATTTGAATTTGTCGAATTTACATCGCCAGACCCCGATGCGATGGCGACGCAGTTCGAACAATTGGGTTTTGTTCCGACGCATCGGCATCCTTCCAAGAACATCACGCGGTATAAACAAGGTCGCATCAACCTGATGCTGAACCGGGACGATGCCGGGCGGGTGGCGGCGTTTCGCGGCGAGCATGGCCCATCGGCCAGCGCCATGGCCTTTCGCGTGGCCGATCCCGAAGCGGCGATGACTTGGGCGCTTGAACATGGCGCGCAGCCGACCGAGGAGGATGATACCGTCATTCAGGGGATTGGCGGATCGTACCTGTACTTCGTCAGGGACGGCGAAGATCTTTATGAGGATTGGGCGGAGTTCCCCGGATGGCGGTGGGCAGAGGCCGCCAACAATGTGGGCCTCGATATGCTCGATCACCTGACGCACAATGTCCGGCGCGGGCATATGCGGGTATGGAGCCAGTTCTACCGCACGCTCTTCAATTTCGAGGAGCAGAAATATTTCGACATAAAAGGACAGGCGACCGGGCTCTTCAGCCAAGCCATGATTGCCCCGGATCGGGCGATCCGTATCCCGCTTAACGAAAGTCAGGACGACAAGAGCCAAATCGAAGAATTCATCCGCCAATATCATGGCGAGGGTATCCAGCATTTGGCGCTTACAACAGATGATATCTGCGAGACGGTCGAGAAGCTGCGTGCGCGGGGCGTTCGATTGCAGGATACCATCGACACCTATTATGAGCTGGTCGACAAACGCGTGCCGGGACATGGCGAGGATCTGGAGCGGTTGCGGAAGAACCGGATACTCATTGATGGTGATGTGGAGAGGGAGGGCATATTGCTCCAGATATTCACGGAGAATATGTTCGGGCCGATCTTTTTCGAAATCATCCAGCGCAAAGGCAATGAAGGTTTCGGCAACGGCAATTTTCAGGCATTGTTCGAAAGTATTGAGTTGGACCAGATACGGCGCGGCGTAATCACTGTTGACGAGTGAGGCTGACATGACGCTTTGCGGCTTTGGCAATGTCCATTCGACAGAGGCGGTGCCGGGGGCGCTGCCGATTGGGCGCAATTCGCCTCAGCATGTGCCATACGGCCTCTATGCCGAACAGCTTTCGGGCACGGCTTTCACCGCGCCCCGGTACCAGAACCAGCGGAGCTGGCTTTACCGGATGCGGCCTTTGGCGGAGCATGGTTCGTACCAGCCTTATGACGGTGCGCGGCTCTTGCGATCCGGGCCGCTTTGCGACGGCCTCCTGTCCCCGAACAGATTGCGGTGGGACCCGTTGGGCATGCCGGATGCGCCGACCGATTTCATCGACGGGCTGGTTACCTATGCGGTGAATGGTGACGCGGTGCAGGGATTGGGTTGCGCCATCCATATGTTTGCCGCCAATTGGTCCATGATCGACCGGGCCTTCTTTTCTGCTGATGGCGAAATGCTGATCCTGCCGCAGCAGGGGGCGTTGCGGATTGTTACCGAGATGGGTGTCCTGACGGGCGGTCCATTGGAGATGATCCTGATACCGAGGGGCGTGCGTTTTCGCGTCGAACTGCTCGACGGGGCTGCGCGGGGATATGTTTGCGAAAATCACGGGGCGCCCTTTCGCTTGCCCGAGCTTGGGCCGATCGGGTCGAACGGGCTTGCCAATGCGCGGGACTTTGAAGCGCCAGTCGCGGCTTATGAAGATGTCGAGCGGCCTTTCGAGATTGTGCAGAAATATATGGGGTCGCTCTGGACGAGCAGGGCGGACCATAGCCCGTTCGACGTGGTCGCATGGCACGGCAATCTGGCGCCGTTCCGCTATGATCTGCGCCGCTTCAACACGATGGGAACGGTGAGCTATGACCATCCCGATCCATCGATCTTTACGGTTCTGACGTCGCCCAGTGAGACGCCGGGCACGGCGAATATCGACTTCGTGATCTTTCCGCCGCGATGGATGGTGGCGGAGGATACATTTCGGCCGCCCTGGTTTCATCGCAATGTCATGAGCGAATTTATGGGCCTGATCGAAGGGGAATATGATGCCAAGGCGTCAGGTTTCATGCCCGGCGGCGCTTCGCTCCACAATTGCATGTCCGCGCATGGGCCGGATGTCGAAAGCCATGGCAGGGCGGTTTCGGCTAAGCTCGCCCCGATGAAGACAGACGCGATGATGGCATTCATGTTCGAAAGCCGCTTGCCCTATGCGCCGACCAGATGGGCCATGGAGACGCCGTTGTTGCAGCGCGATTATGACGGCTGCTGGAAGGGCTTTGCCAAGGCGCAGCTTCCTTTGCCGCCGGAGGAGCAGCGTTGATGAACTGGTGGGAATGCGATGAGACCCATGATCCCGCGCTGACCAGTTGGGTGGAAAGCGCGCAGGGACATCGGGACTTTCCGATTCAGAATCTGCCTTTGGGCATCTTTGCGCCGCATGGGGAGCATGGACGGATCGGGGTGGCGATTGGCGACATGATCCTGGACCTGCGAGCTTGCGCGGGCGCTGGGTTGCTTGGCGGGGATTGGGAGGAGGTTTGCGCGGAGCCGGTGCTGAACCGGATGCTCGCGCTTGCGCCGGAGCAGAGGCGAGCGCTGCGGCGGCGGATCAGCGCGTTGCTCTCCGATCCGGCGAACCGTGCGGCGGTGGAGCCGATGCTCTATCCATCGGGCCAAGTGACCATGCAGTTGCCCGCGCGCATTGGCGATTACACCGATTTCTATGTGGGCATTCATCACGCGAACAATGTCGGACGACAGTTCCGGCCCGACAATCCGCTGCTGCCCAATTATAAATATGTGCCCATCGGCTATCATGGCCGCGCCTCGTCCATACGCCCGTCTGGTGTGCCGGTGCGTCGCCCGCATGGACAGCGCAAGCCGCCAGATGCGCAGGAGCCCGTTTTCGGCATGTCCGCGCGGCTTGATTATGAGCTGGAACTGGGCGTCTGGATCGGCACGGGAAATGATCTGGGCAGCCCGATCCCGATCGATGAGGCGGGGGATCATGTTGCCGGGTTCTGCCTTTTGAACGACTGGTCTGCGCGGGATTTTCAGGCGTGGGAATATCAGCCGCTTGGGCCGTTTCTGGCGAAGAATTTCCAGTCCACCATATCACCCTGGGTCGTGACGGCCGAAGCCATGGCGCCGTTCCGCATGGCGCAGCCCGCTCGGCCGGAGGGTGATCCGCTGCCATTGCCCTATCTTTCTTCGGACGCGGACCTGCGACATGGGGCGCTGGCCGTGACGCTGGAAGTATTCATCCAGACGCAGCGCATGCGGGCGAAAGGGCAGCCGCCATTTCGTCTCAGCACCGGGCCAGCCAGCAACATGTATTGGACGGCTAACCAGATCGTGACGCATCATGCGTCCAATGGATGCAACCTCAATCCGGGTGACCTGTTGGGCACGGGTACGATCTCGGCTCCGATACGGGAGGGTTATGGCAGCATGTTGGAACTGACCGAAGGCGGGCGAGAGCCGCTGATATTGCCTGATGGGGAGAAGCGCTCCTTTGTCGAAGATGGCGACGAGATTTTCCTGCGCGCGACGGCTAACGCGCCGGGCTTTGTTCCGATCGGCTTTGGCGAATGCCGGGCCGTGGTGATGCCCGCATGAACGCGCCTGTCATCCTGCACGGATATTGGCGTTCGTCGGCCGCCTATCGTGTGCGCATCGCGCTGAACCTGAAGGGCGTCGACTATGTTCAGGTCAGTCATGACCTGCGCGCGGGGGAGCAGCGGGATGCCGATTACCTCGCTATCGCGCCTCATGGCCTGGTGCCCGCTTTGGAGGTGGAGGGCAGGACCCTCATTGAAAGCCCCGCCATAGTGGAATGGATCGACGCCAAGTGGCCCGAGCCGCCTTTGCTGCCCAGCGATGCGGATGAGGTCGCGGTTGTACGGTCGATGGCGGCGTTGATCGGTTGCGACATCCATCCTCTCAACAATCTGCGTGTCCTCAACCGATTGCAGAGCCAGTTCCAGGCCTCCAACGATCAGGTGAAGGAGTGGGTAAGGCATTGGATAGCAGAGGGCTTTGCTCCGCTTGAGCAGTTGGTCGCACGGTATGGGGCGGGCTTCGCTTATGGGAGCGGGCCGACATTGGCCGACTGTTATCTTGTGCCACAGCTTTATAATGCAGGGCGGTTCGGGGTGGATTTGTCGCCCTATCCCCGATTGGTGGCGGCGGGCGAGGCTGCCCTGGCGCTGCCTGCTGTTCAGGCGGCGCATCCGGATCGGCAACCGGATGCGGGTTAGCCCGTCTGTTCGGACTTGTTGAAGACCGCGCGTTGATCGGCAAAGGCGCGCTGGTAGGCGGGGCGTTCTTCGCCGCGCGCGATATAGGGCGGGAGGTTGGGGTAGAGTTCCAGCAACCCTGATCCGGTGAGCCTGCGCAGGACGGTGACCATCAGCAGGTCTCCGGCGGCGAAACCGCCCTCCAGCCATTCGCGGTCGCCGAGCCAGTTGGAAAGCTGCGACAGACGCTGTTTCACGCGGCTGTCCAACAGGGGCATGCGTGCTTCATACCGGCTTTGGTCGCGTTCCAGATATTTGGGCATTTCCCGTTCGAGGATCGGGGGTTCGACCGTGTTTAGGGCGGCGAACATCCAGGCAGTGGCGCGGGCACGACCGTTGGGGTCGCTGGGCCAGAGGCCGCCGTGCCGATCACCGATGTGCAGGATGATCGCCCCGGATTCGAAGAGGGTGAGGCCATCTTCTTCATAAGCCAGTATCTGTCCGAAGGGCTGCGACGCGAGGTAGCTGGGCTCCTTCATTTCCTCAAAGGAGAGGAGTCTGACCTGATAGGGCACGCCTGCCTCTTCGAGAGCCCATCTGACCCGCATGTCGCGTGCCAATCCCATGCCGCGATCCGGTGACCGTTCGAAGGCCGTGATGGTGATGGTCATCCTTCAACTCCGGCTGGTGACAAATCGTCCTTCCAATGCCGCTTCCAAAGACCTCACTTGTCGTCCAGATGCGCGAAGTCGAACTGACTCGTCGGGATGATGTCGATGCGCGAGAAGTCGATGAAGCCCGCGCAACTTTCCGCCATATCCTTTGTATTGCGGGCGAATTTTTCATCATCGCCTACCGCGTCGAAAAAGGCGGCGGAAACCGTCATCGCTTCGGGTGAGAAGCATTCCTCGACAAAGGCATCATAGTCGGGAGCATTGGGCGTCAGCGCGCGGACGATGATGTTCTGCACATATTCGAAATTCGCCTGGGTATCGATCGCCACGCGAGTGTGGTGGCTGTGCCAGTGCGCTACCGCGTCGTCCCAGCTCATGTCAGGGCGGAAGGAGATGAAGCTGGCCTGCGACCAGCCCCAGGTGCGCGCTCCGGCCTGCGGCACATGATCCCGGTTCGGGATGATGGTGGATTCCGCAACCAGCCATGCCGCGAACCGGCTGCTATATGTGGCCAATATGTCGTCGATTGGCCTGCGGAAGTGGGCATTGGCGGTGGGCAGCCAGAATTGCACAACCGCATCCTGCTGCGGCTGCTGCCAACTTTGGAGCAGGGGCGCGGCGGGGTCCACGGCTTCGTCGCGGACATTGAGGCGGATGCCACTGGCGCCCGCTTGCTTGAGCGCGGAGGGAAGCGCGGCCTTCAGTCGTCCCGCGTAGTCGGCGCGGCTCACGCCCTCGGGCGCCCAAAGAGCGCAGATCAGCTTTTCCATTCAGATCTCTCCATCAATCTTTCAGGTCAGTCGAAATTGGCCTGTCCGCCATCGAGCGGGATGGTGGCGCCGGTCAGGTATGACAGGTCAGATCCGCACAGGGCGACGATGGCGCGGCCGATATCTTCCTCCAGTCGACCGATGCGGTCGAGCGGGATGGTGCGGAAGAAAGCCTTTGCCTCTTCGGGATTATTTTCGATCCACCATTTGAGGCCCGGGGATTCGGCATGCGGCGCGATGGTGAGGACGCGGATATTCTGGCGCCCCCATTCCGCTGCGCCTGCGCGCGTAAGGACGCGGGTCGCCTGCTTCACCGCGCCGTAACAGCCATAGCCGGTCATGTCCCAGCGGATGCCAGCGGACGAGGCGAAGTTGAAAATGGTGCCGCCGCCGCGCGCGGCCATGTGGGGACGCACCAGCTTCATCAGGCGGAAGGAGGCGAGCGGGCCGGATTCAAATCCGGCGAGGAAAGCCTCGTCCGTCACTTCATCCAGCAGGCCGAGCGGTACTTCCTGTGCGTTGTTGATCAGGATGTCGATGCCGCCCAGATCGGTGACTGCCCGGTCGACGGCAGCGACGAGGTCGTCCGCGTCCTTCACGTTACAGGCGACGGGGATGGCGCGGACGCCGCGTTCCTGCGCAAGCTGCGCGGTTTCCTGCACCTTTTCGAGCGTCCGTCCGGCCAGCAGCAGATCGACGCCTTCACTGGCAAGGGCGAGAGCGATGCCCTGACCAATACCCTGTCCCGCCCCGGTTATCAGGGCAACCTTGCCTTTCAGAGCTGACATCGCTCTTCCTTTCCTTGGCCTGGTTTATGTTGATCGCGCGCGGCCCGTTGAAGTTAGACTTGCTGAGGCCGCAATATCGCGTCGCTGCCGCCGTCGATGAAGATCAATTGGCCGAGAAGATAGTTATTTTCCATGTTGAGCAGGAAATCGAGCAGTTCGGCAATGTCTTCGGGTCCCGCATAATCCTTGATCGCGATCGGATTGCTCTGGTTGATCAGCTTGACCATTTCCGGTTGATCGAGCAGCGGCGTCGTCATCGGCGTCTTTACGACGCCCGGCCCGATGCCGTTCAGCAGGATGCCTGCGCCGCCCCATTCAGGTCTTACCGCTGCACGGCGCATCCAGTGGGACAAGGCGTTTTTCGACGTGGCATAGGCGTTGCCCCCGTCGGCGGCCATGGCGTCAAGCGCGGCCTGTTCCTTATCGGCTAGGCAAAGTTCGACCACCTTGCTGTTCGACGGCAACATGGCGGCGGTGGAGCAGATGGCGACGGCGCGGGGCCGGGCGGATTTCGCCAGCAGGGGTCGTAGTCCTTCCAGCGTTGCGACCGCGCCGAAATAATTGATGGCGATGGTTTCGCGGTCCATATCCTGACGTGAGATGCCGGCGCCTGCAAGCACGGCATCGATGCCATCGGGCGCAAGGCGCGTCACCTGATCGACCATGGCGGTTCGGCCTTCGACGGTGCCCAGATCGGCATCGATGTCGGAATTGCGCAGATCGACGCCAATGACGCGATGGCCGCCACGTTCCAGCCTGTCGCGGGTGGCGGCGCCGATTCCCGATGCAGCGCCGGTTACGACTATGGTTCTGCTCATGAAACACTCTCCATCTTTTGCTTTGTTGCGTTGTAGATGGCAGTTTTTTCTGCGCATAGCCAGTGCTTGTTCTCTCGCTCGCATGAGATTATCGTTGCGGTTATGACGCAGCAGCTTTTGACCGACGCCAAAGCCATGCCGAGCGGCCATAGCGGACCATGGACGGTGTTGGCCGTCGCCGTCAGCAGCGCCGCGCGCGTTGAGCTTCGTCGTTATGAGCTGCCCCGGCCCAATGAGATGTGGGAACTGGACGAAGCGCCGATCCTGTCGATTGTCATGCCGCGCGCCGAAGGTACGCAGGGCGAGATCATGTTCGATATGGGTGACCGGAGGCGGCACAAGGTTGGCCGCCTGATGTTGCGGCCCGGTGGCATCGCGATGCATTCGCGGGGCGATGGGGGCACGCTGGACATATTGACCTGCCGGTTCGACCCGGTGCGCTTTGCCGCTGTAACGGGATTGTCGGACTGGGACTCGCGGCGGTTGAGCCGGTGCGCGGCGATCAACTCACCTGTGCTGATGGCGCTGGCGGAGCGGCTGAAGCAGGAAACGGTGACGCCGGGCTTTGGCGCGGAGATGGCGGTTGAGGCGCTGGTGCAGCTGGCGATGGTGGAACTGGCGCGGCTGTTCCGGCGGGCGCGGCAGGCTGATGCGGCGCAGGGTGGCCTTGCGCCCTGGCAGCTTGCGCGGATTGAGGAAGCACTGCGGTCAAGCGATGGGGAATGGCCGACGACGCAGGCGCTTGCCAGCCTGTGCGGGATCAGCCGGTCGCACCTGTCGCGATCCTTCGCGGCGACGACGGGCATGGCGCTGTCCGACCATGCCGCCGCGATCCGGATGGAGCGGGCGCAGGACATGATCCGGGGGGGATTGCTGCCGATGAACCGGATCGCGGAAGCGTTGGGCTTTGCGACGGCGAGTGCTTTTAGTGCCGCGTTTCGGCGGGCTACGGGGCTGACGCCGCGCGCGTTCCGGCAGGGGTTTCATTAGTTCTGGGGTATGCCGAGTGGAGCGGTGCTGCTTTCATGCCGTTAGGGCTGAGCTTGTCGAAGCCCTTTCTTTCTTTCTTTCGTTCTTTCTTCAGAAGAAGAGCCCTTCGACAAGCTCAGGGCGAACGGTCCTTGTGAATACAGGGTGGCCCTATATCGTCCGATAAGCCTTTAGAAATTTGATCAGCACCTGCGCCAGCGCTGTGCCCTGATCCTCCTGCACGAAATGGCCGCCATTGGAGATGCGGGTGTGCGGCTGGCCTTCTGCGCCGGGGATGCGGCGTTGGAAGATCGCTTCCCAGGCAATGGTGGCCGGGTCCTGATCGCTGAAGGCGGTGAGGAACGGTTTGTCCCAGCTTTCGAGGAAGCGCCAGGCGGCGCGGTTGGCCTCCAGTCCTTCCGCGCCTTCGGCGATCGGGATGCCGCAGGTGATTTGCAGCATGCCCTTTTTGTAGGCGGCGTCGGGGAAAGGCGCGGCATAGGCGGCGAGCACCTCTGTCGGAACATCGGTGACGCAGGCGCGACCGACGAGTAAGTCGAGCGGCAAGTCTTCGCTGGTGCGGCAGGTTTCGACCCAGGCGGCGATCTGTTCTCCGGGCCAGTTGGGGACGCCGAGCGGCGGCGGGTCGCAATTTTGCAGCAGCGTATTGGTGGCCAGGACAGCGCTGAAGCGCTCGGGACATTCGGACAGGACGCGCAGGCCGATGGGGCCGCCCCAATCCTGACAGACGAGGGTGACGCCGCGCAGGTCGAGTGTTTCGATAAAGGCGCGCATCCATTGGACGAAGCGGTCGAAGCTGTAATCGGCGCGAAAGGCGGGCTTGTCGGATTTGCCGAAGCCGATCATGTCGGGCGCGATGACCCGGTAACCGGCCGCCGCGACCGGGCCGATCATGTGGCGGTAGAGATAGCTCCAGGTCGGATTACCATGCAGCATGAGGACGATAGGGGCGTTCCGATCCCCTACGTCTACATAATGCATGCGGAGCGGCCCCAGGCGGGCATCCGCCACCTCCACATAATGGGGCTCGAAGTCATAGCCCGGCAGCGCATCGAAGCAGGCTTCGGGTGTGCGCAATATGCCAGGCCGGACTTCCATCGTCAGGAAATGTAGCGTTCGCGATAAGTGGCAAATTCGCGCTTGATCGCTTCTTCATCCAGGCCGAAGCGTTCGAGCGAATAATCGTGCATCGGGCGCTGCTCACGCTTGTTGCCCGCGAGGAATTCGGCAAGCACTTCCCCAAGCTGGGCATCGACGGGGATGCCCATGCGGGAAAGGACGCGTTCGGCCTGCGCCATCGGTTCCTTGCCGACTTCGCGATAGTCGATGTCGATGAAGCGGTCCTCGCCGATCCGTTCACGCGCCGTTTCGAACATGCGCATCCATTCGACAAGGCGCGGGAACCAGAAGGCACCGACTTCCGCGTCGGTGAGGGTGGCGCTGAGCTTGTAAAGCGCGGCCTGCATGGAGACGTATGAGGGGACGGTCTGCAACGGATCGCGATGCGTCATGATGAGCAGCGCGTCCGGGAAAGCCTTGGCCGCGACCTCGGCATAGGGAAGGTTGGACGGACTCTTCAAAATCCACTTGCGGCCCTTGCGCGAAGGGTCCTGCCACTGGAGATATTTGAGGACTGTCTTGAGGTCCTCATGTCCCTTGGACTGGTCGTAAGTGTTAAGCCAGCGGGTGAAGCTGGGCACATAATTCATGCCCTCGATCATCGTGCTGACGAACATCTGGCCGAGGACCAGGATTTCTTCGTCCGGCGCGTCGGGTTCGAGCGGATGGATGGACGCCAGTTCGGGTGAAAGCTGGAGCCAGCCGTCGATCATCGCCTGCGCATAGGCGCGGCGGTCCACCGGATTGCCGCGTTCTTCGCCGGGGAAGGGGGCGAAATTCTGCGCCTCGTACCAGCGCAGGCCCGTCATGCCCGGCGCGCTGGCGAGCAGGCGCTGGAAGATGGTGCTGCCGGTGCGCGGCAGGCCGAGGATGATGCCCGCGACGTCTACCTGTTCGTCAAGGATTTCAGGGTGGCGCTTGATGTCCTCCACCATGCGCAGGCGGCTGACCAGGCCCTTGACGATCACTTCCGTTGTCGAAGCGCGCCCGGCCGGGGTCAGGCGTCCTTCGCGGTTCGATGCTTCGATGAAGTGATCCATCGGTTCGAAGAACCATTCGTCCCCGAAATCGGCGAGTCCTGCCCTTTCACGCGCCTGTTGCAGCAGCGCCTCCCGTTCGAGGGGCTGGGTCGGGATCTGGTCGGGCTGGGTCGCCATGGTCGTCACTCTTCTTCAAAAAGCTTGGGGTTGGATAGGATCAGCCTGCGGTCTGGCCGCCGTCGACGGGGAAGGCAACGCCGGTGATGCGCCGGGCCTCTGGTGATGCCAGAAAGGCGACGGTGTCGGCGATGTCATCGGTGGTCGCCATTGCGCCGCTGTCGAGCCAGGAAGCCGAACGCATGACCATCTGCCAGTCGATATTGTCCGGCGGGGTCTGATGCAGCATCGGCGTGTCCACGCCGCCCGGACAGACGGCATTTACGCGCACGCCTTCCTTCGAAAATTCCAGCGCCAGCGCGCGGGTCAGACCGACTACGCCGTGCTTGGACGCAGTGTAGGCCGAATTATAAGGCACGCCGACAAGGCCAGCAGCGGACGCCATGTTGACGATATTGCCGCGGCGCTCAACCAGGTGAGGCATAGCGGCGCGGCACATCTGATAGACGCCCGTCAGGTTGACCGAGATGACGCGGTCCCACCGGGTGCGATCAACATCTTCGAAGCGGCCGAAATCCAGCACGCCAGCGATGTTGCAGAGGACGTCGAGCCCGCCATGAAGCGCGACCGCGCGATCAACTATGGCCTGGCAGGATGCTTCATCCGCGACGTCGAGCGCGAGGGCGGTAGCCGCCGAACCGATGGCCTGTGCCGTTTCTTCAACGCCCTGTGCGTTGCGATCGCCGATGACCACATTGGCGCCGTCGGCCGCCAGCCGCTTTGCCACCGCCAGACCGATTCCCGAAGCCGCGCCGGTCACGATCGCCGTCTTGCCTTCCAGCCGCATGCTACCTCTCTTAACCTGTTATTTTGTTGGTTGATGCTTGCGTCAGTTTGCTACGCAATTCAAGGGTCGTAAACGGAAAAACTTGACAAGCGCGAACCTGGCTGGCCTGTTTCGGTTTATAAAATCAGGAGGAGGATGTCTGATGCTGTCGCTTCAGGAAATATCGGATCGGCTGGAGATTCAGGATCTTCTGTCCCGATATAGCTATGCCATTGATGAGCGGAACTGGGACGGGCTGGACGACGTCTTCACACCCGACGCGGTGATCGATTACAGCGAAGCTGGCGGGGCGAAGGGCAGTTTGGCGCAGATCAAGGCGTGGTTGCCCGTGGCCTTGGAGCGATTCCCGTCATTCCAGCATATGGTAGCGACGACCAAGCTGGAACTGGCGGGGGACACGGCGCGCAGCCGGACTGTTCTGTTCAATCCGATGGTTTACAAGGGGGATGATGGCGCGGAACAGGTGTTTTTCATCGGCCTCTGGTATCGCGACAAGCTGGTGCGCACCGACAAGGGGTGGAGGATCGCTGAACGATATGAGGAAATGAGTTACGCCCATAATTTGCCGGACATGCCGCCGGCGCCAACGCTCGAGGAGTGAAGACGCGCTGAAGGCCGAAATCTTGTCCCATTGATCGAGTCGAAAAGGCGCTTCGTCGTCGGGTTCCCCATCGCGCGTTCCGCCACTATCTGGATCGGTCAATATATCCTATAGCTGCCCCTGGAGCCGCACGGGGTGCGTGCAGGTTCATGGTGCCAGGCCAAGGGGGGACGAGGCCAGTCGATGATCAGCAGCGAGGCGGAAAAAAGGGTTGAGGGGGCAACGCGGCGGGTAGGCAGGCCCAATGCGCGCGAGGCTGAGCTGAAACAAGAGGCAATGCTGGAAGCGGCGCTGGAGGAATTTTCGAACCATGGTTTCCATGGTGCCTCGGTGCGCTCGATCGCCGAACGCGCGGGCGTATCTACCCGGACGGTGTACAATCGCTATACCGATAAGGTCGCGTTGTTCGAAGCCTGTCTGGAAATGTCGGCCATCCGTCATCACTTCCCGGGGGATTGCAAGGGCACGCTGCGTGAGCAGCTGATGCGCTACGCGCTGCATGTAAGCACCCGGATAAACCAGGACCGGCAGGTCAGGCTGGCCCGCATCATCTATCGCGAAAGCATCAGCTTTCCTCAACTGGAGGACGTGTCGCGCCGTCAGTTCGAACGGTTCCAGCTTGATCCGTTGCAGCAGATTTTAAGGGAGCATGGTTTCAGCAAGCCGCGTGCTGAAACGCTGGCCGATTTGTATGTCGCCCTGCTGCTGCGGCGGTGGCAGTATCGCGTGATCTATAATACAAAGGCCATGACCCCGGCACAGATCAAAGCCAATGCCGAAACCGTGACAAGCCTATTCCTGAACGGCGCAGGCGCAATGTTGACCGAGGATAGCGCCACAAAGAAGAACTGACGCGGTTCTGGGCAACCCTCATACGGTCGCGATCGGCGTCACGGGTGAACCAACGCTGCCCGGCAGGCGAAGCGGCGGCGCGGTGAGCAGGAAAGCATGGCGCTTTCGTTCATGCAGCCATGCGGCCAGTAGCTCCAGATACCAAAGCTCGCCCAGGAAAATGCCCTGTCGGAACAGGCAGAGGTCGTGGATGGGCAGGCGGATGGGGGGTGGTTCAGGCGAAAGGATGAGGTCGAGCGCCTCGATCGCGATATTGTCGGAGCAGATGGCGGTGATGCCGCTATCGATTATCCATTGGAGCAGGCTTTCGTCACGGCCGTCCAGCGCGCACCCCGCCATGGCCAGCGGCGTGTCCTTGCCGCTCGCTTCCCGGTCGAGAACCATCCGGTCGACGCCGGTGTAGAGGAGCAGGAAGTCGCCTGTACGCACCTCCACGCGCTGTGCATCCATCGCGCGCAGCAGATCATCGCGGGAGATGGGCCGGTACTCCGTGCCATAAGCGGCTTTCAGGTTCACCATGACGCCGCGACCCTGCACGCCCGCCATCGCCAATGTTTCTATGCCGAGCGCGCGGGCACAGGTCTCGCCAGCCGGGCCGTCGGGGCCGCTGACATGATCCCCAGCGCGGAAGCCGTTATAATAGACCAGTTCCGCCACGCCGTCGCCGTCCGCATCGAAGGCGCGACCGCGATGTGACAGCGCGTCCCACTGCGTGGAATGCTGGGTGTAGAGCAGGACCCGGTCATCGCAGGTGGATTCTTCGCCATTGGGGTCGAGGCGGTTGTACATTTCGCCCTCCTCGTCGCAGGCTGCGCTGAGCAGCGGTGGGCGGCGGAAAGGCGCGAGGGGAATGGTGGGTATGTTGAGCGGCAGGCTGAGCGTGAAGGCGATGCCTTCGACGACTTCCGCCATGGCGGCGCGGCGGCGTTCGGGCGTGATAAGGTTCATCCGGCCGATCTGATCATCCTCACCGAAATCGCCCCAATTCGACCCTTCGGGCCGGTGCACCCAGCGCGGCATGTCCACTCTCCTTCATGCTATCCGGTCAGGGTAAAGCTGTCCGATTACTCGACGCAAGCCTTCGCGCGTTAACGGTCTGTCGTGGCTTGGTGGAATTACCACATGAGAGGCAGTTTGATCTGCTTTTTAGTGGACGGAAGATTGGGATGTTGTTTTCAAAATAATGAATGAAATGCAGAATTGACAGCGGTTGAGATATTGATTTCACAACATGTCGTGTTAATAGGCTTTCGAAAGTGAGTGCTTACACAACACCCGGCGAACGGGGGTGGGGCACGGACCTTAAAAAAGGGGGAGTTAGAGTGCGGCCTGCATGACATCGTAAGAGAGCGGCACGAAGAAGCCGCGGCACCATCCATTTCGAATATCGACGCGCCAGCCTGAACCATCGCCATGTTGGCGGGGGCGGGGTTGTTTCGGCCCTGTGGCGCCGATCAGCTTAACCAAAAAACACAATGGAGAGGATCGGGGCTGCGGTGAGAACGCCACCAGCCCTGCACCATATGCATAGGAGAGTGTGAATGTCGTCTGTTATCCGCGCGCGGCGGCGGTTACCGCTGCTTGCCACCAGCATGATGGCTGGTGTTGCCGTTACAATGTTCGCTCCGGCGGCCTTGGCCCAGACCGAAGCACAGCCGCAGGCGGCCGAGCAGGATGGCGGCATTGCCGACATCATCGTTACGGCCAACCGTCGTCAGGAACGCAACCAGGACGTTCCGATCGCCATCACTGCTTTCTCGCCCGACCGGCTGGAACAGCAGGGTATCGCCAAGGAGCAGGACCTGCAGGCGAGCGTGCCGTCGCTGGTCGTCGGTCCCAACGGCAATGGTTCGCGTGATTCGCAATCCTTCACCATTCGCGGCCAGGGCGCGACCTTCCAGGCATCGCCGGGCGTCGTCGTTTACATGAACGAAGTCCCGCTGCCCGCTGGCATCACGCTCAGCCAGCAGGGCGGACCCGGCAACTTCGTGGACCTGGAGAATCTGCAGGTCCTGTCCGGCCCGCAGGGCACGCTGTTCGGCCGTAACACGACCGGCGGCGCGGTGCTGCTGGTGCCCAAGAAGCCGACGAGCGAGTTTGGCGGCTGGATCAAGGGCGAGATTGGCAATTATAACCGCCGTTACGTCGAAGGCGCGGTCAATGTCCCGGTGATCGAGGACAAGTTGCTGGTCCGCGTCGTGGGCGCGTTCCATGATCGCGACGGCTTTACGCGCGATGTCGTGTGGAACAAGGATCGCGACAACGAACATTGGTATTCAGGTCGCATCGGCATCACCTTTAAGCCCACCGAGACCATCGAAAACTACACGATGATCTATGGCTCGAACTCCAAGAACAACGGCGCGGGCTTTATCCACAAGGGCTTCAATATCGCCGGTCTGTCTGCGCTTAACCTGTGCTATGAAGGCGCGACCATTCCTGGCGCTATTGCATCGTGCGATGTCTACCGCGCCGCGTCGGCACAGGCGAACGCACTGGGGCCGCGTCAGACCGCGCTGGGCATTGATATCTTTTCGCGCACCAAGACCTGGGGCGTTTCCAACACGACCGACATCGAGTTGAGTGACGAACTGACGTTGCGCAATATCGTCAGCTTCCAGAAGTTGAAGCTGGATTATGCCTATGACAGCGACGGCACGATCCTGCAGCAGCACGACGTCGATCCCAATCGCCTGCCTGCTCCCGGCCAGGTGGTTTTGCCCGGCGACAACACGCCGCTCACCTATTTCAACGCATCCGATCCGGGCTTCCCGCGCGACGACCTGAAGCAGTTCACGGAAGAACTGCAGTTGCAGGGTTCCGCGCTGGACAAGCATCTGACCTACACCGTGGGCGGATTCTATTATGACCAGCGCCCAAGCGGCAAGCAGGTTGGCGCCGCGATCGTTTACTGCCCGGCGGCGTTCACCGGGACAAATGTCGGCACTCCGGGCATTGCCGTGTGCCCTGCGAACTACAGCACCTACGGCACGACCCAGACGTCCAAGGCGCTTTACGCTCAGGCAACGTTTGATTTCGGGGCGGTGTCACCTGCTCTGGAGAGCCTGCGCCTGACCGGCGGCTATCGTCACACCTGGGACAAGATCCGTGGTTTCGCGACCGCTTTCCTGCCGCAGATTGGGGGCGCGACCGCAAAGTGCGGTTCGACCGGCGCTGTCGTACCGATCGGGACTGCTCTTGCGGATTGCACCTACACCGCGGAACTGAACAGCAAGGCTTCGACCTGGCTGATCGGCCTTGATTACAAGGTGATGCGCGACGTGCTGTTGTTCGGCAAGGTGAGCCGTGGGTACAAGGCGGGCGGCTTCAACCAGCAGGCCGTGTTCACCAATACCCGCACCTTCCAGCCGGAAACGGTCACATCCTACGAAGCTGGCTTTAAAGCCGACTTCCGGATTGCCGATGTGCCGTTCCGCCTGAACAGCAGCGCTTACCTTCTGGATTACAAGGACATCCAGCGGGCGGGCGCGGACTTTAATCCGGTGTCGGCTGCTGGCGGCGCGGTCGTCCGAAATGCCGACGCGCGGATCAAGGGTGTCGAGGTCGAAGCTTCGATGCAGCCGTTCAAGGGTCTGGAGATCGGCGGCAACTTCAGCCACACCGACGCGAAGTATAAGAAGTACGAGTTCACTACGTCAACGGGTGGCTTTGGCTGCAACGGCTTTGTAGGGGCCAATGGTACGGTCGACCTGAGCTGCCTGCCGTTCCAATATGTGTCGCCCTATATCTGGAGCATTCATGCCAATGCTACGGTGCCGATGGGCGACGACATGGGTGAGCTGAACTTCTTCGCGAACTATTCGCACAGCTCGCGTCAATACACTGATCCAGGCAATGTGCCCGCGCAACAGCCGGGCGCCTATCTGGAAGCCTTTGGCCTGCTCAACATGTCGCTCGACTGGAACGGCGTTGCTGGCAGCGGGTTCGATGTGGGGCTTTTCGTCACCAACGCGACCAACAAGCTCTACCGGATCAGCAACAGCAATGTGTATCAGCAGGGTGGGTTGTTGTACCAAACGAGCCTGTATGGCGAACCCCGCATGTACGGGCTGCGCCTGAAATATCGCTTCGGCGGAGAATGATTAAGGAGGGCCGGGGAAACCCGGCCCTTTTTCTTTGTGGACATGGGGGGCGTCTGGGCCATCATCGGTATCGACAGGACGAACCGGGGAGAGGGCGAGATATGGCTGTGAATGGGTTGCCCGAGCGGCTCGCCCGCCCGGACATGAGCGCGCAAGAGGCATTCGCTGCCTTTGTTGGCGGGTGGCAGCTGGTCCTGTGGACGACCTTTCATGCCGATGGCACGCGCGACCATCCCTTCGGCACCGACGCCGTCGGCCAGATCATGTACAGCGCCGACGGACATATGAGTTGTCACCTGATGCAGGCTAACCGGCAGAGGTTTGGTGAGCCCAGCGTCTATCAGGTGAGCGACGCGGCGCTGGGGGCGTCGATGCGCGGCTATAGCGGCTATTTCGGGCGCTTTTCGATCGACGCGGAAGCGGGGATCGTCACCCACCATGTGGATGGCGCATGGTATCCGGACTGGATCGGATCAGACCAGCCACGCCATTATGCGTTTGAGGGCGACCGGTTGTTCCTGGAGGCGGCGATTGGCGATGATCTGGTGCGGATCGAATGGCGGCGTGTGGTTACAAATGAGGCGCGGTCGATGGGTGGGGCTTGAGGGATCAGGGGCGCTGATAGTGCCTCAATGGTGGCTTTAAAGGGAAGGAAAGGGCTTCGACAGGCTCAGCCCGAACGGATGTTGGGTAAATGGATGAGAAAATGGCGCACAAGCTGCCGTTTCCGGTCAGCCGTGCGCGCCATTTCTCCAGCTTGTCAGGATCAGGCGTTGCCGCCCGTCATGTCGCGGGCGGCGACATAGGCGAAGGTCATGGCGGGGCCGATGGTAACGCCTGCGCCGGGATAGCTTTCGCCCATGGATGAGGCGGCGTTGTTGCCGACCGCATAGAGGCCGGTGATCGGCGCGCCTGCGTCGTCCAGAACCTGCGCCTTTGCATTGGTGAGCAGGCCGCCATTGGTGCCGATGTCGCCCGGATAGATGGGCATGGCGTAGAAGGGGCCTTTGTCGAGCGGGCGCAGGCAGGGGTTGGGGCCGTGGCGGAAGTCGCCATACATTTTGTCATAGGCCGCTTCGCCACGATGAAATTCGGGGTCTTCGCCCTTGGCCGCATGGGTGTTGAACTGGGCGATGGTGGCCGAAAGGGCGGCAGGGTCTATGCCGATCTTGCCTGCCAGTTCCTCGATCGAGCGGCCCTGCTTCAGGATGCTGCGCACGCCCTTGTTATGGATGAAGGTGGGCATGAGTGGGTAGAGCGGACCCATCGGGAATTTGTGGCGATATGTGTGGTCGAAGATCATCCAGCTGGGGCTGGCGTCATTATGTTCCGCTTCCCGCCGGGCCATTTGCTGGCCGACGATATGGTAGGAGGCGGCTTCGTTGAGGTAGCGCTTGCCGCTTTGGTTGACCATGAGGCAGCCGGGGAGCGCGCGCTCGATGGTGCAGAGCCGTCCCCGATCCTCGCCGGGGACGTAGAAGACGGGCGCGGCCCATGCCGATTGCAGGTTCAGCATGGTTGCGCCGACGGCTTCGCCCGCGCGGATCGCGTCGCCGGTGTTGCTGGTGACGCCACCCGAATAGCGCGAGGTCGGATAGAGGGGTGAATTGGCGTCGCGCATGGTCTGGTTTTTGTCGAAGCCGCCAGCGGCGAGGACCACGCCCTTGCGTACGCCGATGCGGTAAGGCTTGCCATCCTTTTCGACCACGGCGCCGGTGACGCGGCCACCTTCGCGGATCAGTTCGCTGAGCGGGGTGTTGAGCCAGACGGGCACACCCGCCTTGTCGAGCGCCATGCGCAGGCCGCCGGTCAGTGCATTGCCGAGCGTCAGGCGGCGATCCTTGCGCGAAGTCAGGCGGAAGGGGAGGTCGAGCCAATAGCGCGACATGTTGACGACGAGGTTCTTCATCCAGCCCTTGGTGCGGTAGAGCAGTTCGCTCGTTTCGCTGAAATGCCAGTTGAGATAGCCGAACAGGCTGGCCGCAGGCGAGGCGAAGCGCAGGGTGCGGATTTCCTTGCCTAGCGGCTTGCCATCGATGGGCATGGGCAGGTGGGTGCGATAGCCCTGCGCCGACCCACCGGGATTTTCCGCGTGATAGTCGGGATAGGGGAAGGCCATGTACTGGACCGGCGTGTTCGCCATGACCCAGCGCAGCATGGGCGCTGCATTATCGACATAGGCGCGGATATTTTCGTCGGGCACATTGTCGGCGGACAGTCCGCGCAGATAGGTGAAGGCGTTGTCGAGATTATCTTCAAAGCCCGCCGCCCTGGCGACGTCGCTCCCCGGAATCCAGATGCCGCCGCCTGATGTGGCCGATGTGCCGCCCCAAAGGTCGGCCTTTTCAACGATCAGCACGTCGGCGCGGTTGTGCGCGCCGACGAGGCCCGCGAGCAGGCCGCCCGCGCCCGACCCCACCACCAGAATGTCGACTTCCTTGTCCCAGTTACTCATTATAGCCCCATTCCGATCCGGGTTCCAAAGCGGACGAGGAGCGCTGCCGCCATCAGGCCGCTGCGCTAATCCCCTCCCGATATATTCACGCGAACTGTGCCCTGCCCGGCCATAATGTCAACTTCTTGCGTAGCGGGCGGGCGATTTTAGCGTGCATCGCCGCCAGTTCAGGGGCGGATCAGCACCTTGCATTCGCGCGGCTGGCTGCGCAGCGCCTCAAAGGCGGCGGGCAGTTCATCCAGGCTGACGGTGGAGGTGTGGATGGGCTTTGGCTTGATCGCGCCGGTGGCGATGGCGTGGATCACTGCCTCGAAATCCCGTTCGTTGTAGGCCTGGCTGTAGCGGATGGTCAGTTCCTTGCCGAGGGCGATGACGGGGGTGATCGTTTCGTCATGCATCACGACGCCCGCGACGATGATCTGCGCGCGGACGGCGGCCAGTTGCATCGCCTGGTTGAAGATGCCGGGAACGCCGATGCATTCGAAGATGATCCGGGGCGCATTTTCGCCGGTTGCCTGAGCGAAGGCGGCGGCGACATCCTGTGCCTGCGGATCGATGACGGCGGTGGCGCCGACCTGCTGCGCGAGGGCGCGGCGTTCGGGAGAGCGCTCGCTCACCACCACATGGCGGGCACCGGCGTGGCGGGCGAACAGGGCGACGGCGATGCCGATGGGGCCAGCGCCCAGCACCAGAACGGCTGCGTCCTTTGGCATGTGGGCCAGGGACACGATATGGTGGCCGACGGCTAGCGGCTCGACCAGCGCGCCTTCTTCTAGGGTGACGCCTTCGGGCAGGCGCTGGACCATGTCGGCTCGGGCCGTCACGAGCTGGGCATAGGCGCCCTGCGCGAGGAGGTTGGTGCCGGTGAACAGGTTGGTCGGGCAGAGCGCGGGCAAGTCCGCATCGCAGGCTGGGCAGTGATGGCAGGCGTTCAAGGGAAGGGCGGTGACGCGATCGCCGACTTTCCACGGCCCCTTCACATCGCGGCCAAGGGCGGCGATGGTCCCGGCGAACTCATGCCCCAATATGAGGCCCGAGGGCGTATGGGCGCTTTCCGCTATGTGCAGGTCTGACCCGCAAATCCCCGCATTGGCGACTTCAAGGATGACCTGATCGGCGGCTGGAACAGGGTCCGCCACGGTTTCGATGGCGAGCGGCTGGCCCGCGCCGCGAAAGACGGCGGCGCGCATCAGCGATGCGTTCCTTGGCGGTGGTTGATCATCATCGGCACGTCACTCTCCTGTATCGGCTGGCGTCTTGCGGCGTCTTGTCCGTTCTCGCTGTCCTTTTTCAGAGTGGCGGAGCAATTGCAACAGAGGATGAAGATAACGCCCTGTCAGCAGCGGCCCGTCACGGGGATGCAGGCGCCCGTCACGGCGGCTGCGCCGTCCGACAGCAGGAAGGCGATGACGCTGGCGACCTGCGCGGGGGACACCCATCGGCTGAAGTCCGCGTCGCTCATGTCGGCGCGGTTGGCGGGTGTGTCGATGATAGAGGGCTGGACGGCGTTGACGCGAACGCCATTGTCCTTTTCTTCCTCGGCCAGCGCTTCGGTGAGCTTTGCGATGCCTGCCTTGCTGGCGGCATAGGCGCCCATGCCTGCCCCAGCCTTGATCGCGGAGGCCGCGCCGATGCTGACGATGGCGCCGCCGCCGTCGCGCAGGGAGGGGAGGGCGGCGCGGACGGCGTTGACGGCGGTGCGCAGGTTGATGTCGAACATCGTCGCCCAGGTCGAGACATCGCCATCCGCGACGGTTTCCCAGCGGAAGGTGCCTGCGACATTGACGAGCGCTGCGACCGGGCCGTTGGTGCTGATCGCCTGATTGACCGCAGTTGCTGTTGCGCCGGGATCGGTCAGGTCGACGCCGCCGAGATAAGCGCCCTGCGTCGCTGGGCCTGCGCTATCGGCGCGGTCTATGCCCGTCACTTTATAGCCTGCTTGTGTCAGCGCTTGGGTTACGGCCTGGCCCAATATGCCAGCAGCGCCGGTCACGATTGCGTGCGTTTTCATGATGTCTTCTCCTGTCTCTGCGATCAGAGCGTCGATTCTTTCAGTTTCCCTTGGCCGAGCGGTGAGGGGGCCTCATCAGGGCCGCCGACGCGGGTCAGATCGTGGGGATAATGAACCGAAGCCCGCCAGAAAAGCAGCCCGCCGAAAATTGTCAGCACCGAAAGCGAGAAGAGGCTGACGCGGAGGGATTCGGCGCCGAACCGGTCAGCCAGCAAGTCGCTGACGACCCCGCCTATCACCGGGCCAAATGCGCTGCCGATCACGTTGATGATGACGACCAGCATCGCGGTTGCCTGCGCCCGTTGATGCGGCAGGACGAGGCGGGCGGCGGCTCCGAAGGAAGGGCCTGCCCACATGGCCGCCATCATGCCGGTGAGGATGGAAAGCAACGCGACGCCAGGGACGCGCAGGCCGCCGATCTGCACCGCCGTTCCGCCCGGCAGGGTGAACATGACGATGAAGATCGGGAAGGCGAGGAGGAAGGCGATGGCGGGCACGCGCAGTTGCCAGGCTTCGCCACGGACGCGCAGGCGGTCCACGATGACGCCGCTCAGCAGGCTGCCGGTGATGCCGCCGATCGCCGCGCCGATGCCGAGCCAAGTGCCTGCCTCGACAAGGGTCATGCCATGCGAGCGCATGAAGAAGGCGGGCGTCCAGATGGCGGCGGCATAGCCGAATATATTGAACGTCCCGACGCCAAGGCCCAGCAGGCGCAAGGACGGGATCGACCAGCAGCGGCGGATGGCGCGCCACAGGCTTTCGGACGGTTCATCGCTCGGGATGTGAGCGGCCTTGTTGCGGCGGGGGCCGGTAAGCCAAAGCAGCAGCGCCAGGGGAAAGCCGGGGATGGCGAGCGCGAAAAAGGCCCAGCGCCAGCCCCACATCGCGGCAACGGCTGCGCCGCCGGTCAGGCCGAGGACGACGCCGATATAGGTGGAGGCGGAAAGGACGCCCATGGCGCTCGACCGGCGGCGTTCGTCATAGAGGCTCGCGAGGAGCGATTGGGCAGACGGCAGGCCGCCCGCTTCGCCGATGCCGACCATCAGGCGAGCGATGCTCATCTGTAATATATTGCCAGCCGCGCCGCATGCTGCCGTTGCCGCACTCCACAAGGTTGCGGACAGGGTGAGGACTCCGCGTCGCGACCAGCGGTCGGCGAAACGCGCGAGCGGCATGCTGAACAACACGTAACTGGCGACGAAGCCGGGTCCGCCGACCAGGCCGAGGAGCGAATCGGACGCGCCGAATTCCGATTTGATCGCGGGAATAAGGACGGAGAAGACGTGGCGATCCGCGTAGCTCAATGAATTGATCGCGAGCAGCAGCAACAAGATATAGAGCGCATAAGCCGCGCGGGCCGGGCGTTCCTCCGTCGGCGCCATCATTCTCTCCTCACATTGGCAGGCAACCGGTCCGCGTCGAAAAAACTTCAGGGCCGAATGCAATTATTCAAGGAGGGATGGCGCAGGTGCATCGGATTCGCAAGCGCGTAGGTTATTCGATCCGCAAATATGGAGCGACTGCCCCTGAACGCGGGACGGTCGTCAGTGCGCTGGGGCAGTTACGGGATCATGCGGACCTTTTAGGCGGATGGCCTATGAGCGTGCGGCATTACGGGCGCATATCCTTAGCTGTTGCCCGCTCCTACATCGATGATGGGTGGAGGCGGGCCTGGCCGGATCGGTCGCGGCAGGCCCGCATTCTTGCCTCACCATTCCATCTCGGGCGTGACAATGAGTTCCTTCACCGCGTCGGGAGCATAGGTCCAGGGTTCGTCGAAGCCGACGGAGACCGAGCTGTAGCCAAGGATCTGGCGCAGGATTTTGGACGATCCCTTCATCACTTCCGGGTCGATCGCCATCGGGAAGTTGATCATGGGTTTCCACCAGGGCGGGCAATAGCCGATGATCACGCCAGCGCGTTCGAGGTCCGTTGACGTGTTCGCGCCCGTGCCGTGCAGCAGCAGGTCGGTATAGATAAGCACCGATCCGGCGGGCGCTTCGGCGGGCACGGATTCATATTGGACGGCCCAGGATTGCGGTTCCGTGTCGCGATGGCTGCCGGGGACCATGCGGGTCGCGCCATTGGCTTCGACGAAATCATCAAGGCACCAGATGAAGCGGGTCTGCGCGGCACCTGCCGACAGCGGCATCGCGCCGCTGCGGTCGCGGTGGATACCCTGTTGCGCGCTGCCGGGGCGGGTGACGTTGGCGCCATAGCTGTGCACCAGATAGGATTCGTCCAGCGTCTGAGGTCCCAGCAGCTCGCGGGTCAACTGAAGCGGCAGTTCATGTTCCAGGATGTCGCGGAAGAAGCGTTCCCGGTTCATCAGATGGCAACCCGACATGCGGCGATTAAGGTCGTCATTATCGGTGTAGAAGCGGCGGACGCGCTCTTCATCGATGGCTTCTTCGCGGGCGATTTCGGCGGCGAGGAAGTCGCGCATCTCGCGCGCCTTGTCCTTGGTCACGACCTCGGCCGCGATGGCATAGCCCGTGCGGTCAAGATCGGCGCGGATCTGGTCCATGTCTTTGGTTGGTTGCGGCAGGGGGCCGTCAAATTCGAGCGGCTTTACAGGGCGCGTGTCCATTGCGCCCATATTGTGCGTGACTTGCCTCTTCGCGTTTCCGGTGGCCATGGCTTATCCTCTCTCCGATATTCGTCCGGTGTTCGGTCCACCTGTATTTTATATCCGCTGCGTTGCGCAATCAATTCGTACAGTCGTTGTACTTTCTTGCTTGAGCGCGCGCATCGCCATGGTCCAGTGCCAGGCGGCCCACAGGAAGAAGGCGGTGAGGCAGATCATCGCGTCCCGCAGGCCGAGGGCCGCGTCGCCGCCGCGCAGATAGGCGAAGGCGTCGCTCAGCACGCCTGCCACAAGAGGCCCCATCGATACGCCGATCAGGTTCGCCGCAACGATGTTCATGGCGCTTGCCCGCGCGCGCATCGACACGGGCGCGAGGCTTTGGGTGAGGGCGATCGAGGGCGCGGTCCAGAAGGAGCCGACGATGTAGCTCGGGATAAGGACGAGGAGAACGGCCTGCCCATCCGACATGCTGAGCGCCAGTATGTCCAGCGGGATGCAGAGGAGCATGCCCGCGATCGGCAGCCAGAGCGCCATGTGGAGGCCCGACTTGGCGAGCCGTGTTCCTTGCCAGCCACCTGCCCAGGTGCCGATCGCCCCGCATATGCCGGTTAGCAGGCCAAGGCCGACGCCGACATGCGCCAGGCTCATGCCATGGTTGCGGATGAGGAAGGAGGGCAGCCAGGTCGAAATGCCGGTTTGGGCGAAGGCCATGATCGCCGTCCCGGCGACGATGTGCATGAAGGCGCGCCGTTGTGAGAGGACACGCAGGCTTTGAAGAAAGCTCAAAGACTGGGCGGCTTGCGCCGGTTGATCGGAGGGGTCTTCGGTTCCGCCGCGGATCGGCTCGCGGGCGATGAGGGGGAAGAGGATCGCGATCAGGATGCCGGGGGCGCCCGCCAGTAGCAGCGCCGTGCGCCAGTCGGTCGCCTGCGCGACGATGCCGCCTATGGAAAGGCCCGCCATGATGCCGACGGGCACGCCGATGGCGAAGATGCCTGCCGCAGCGGGTCGCTCGCGCGGGGGGTAGAGGTCGGAGATCAGGGAGTGGGCGGCGGGGGCGAAGCCTGCCTCCGCAAGGCCCACGCCCATGCGTGCTGTGAAGAAGGCTCCGAAGCTGCGGGTGAGGCCGCATAGGGCCGTCATGACGCTCCAACTGGCGGTGAACAGCGCGATCAGCCGCACGCGATTGACGCCCCGGTCGATCAGCTGGGCGATGGGGATGCCCATCAAGGTGTAGAAAATGCCGAAGGCGCCGCCCGTAAGCAGGCCGAGTTCCCAGTCGGCGAGCTGGAAGTCGGCCTTTATGGGTTCCTGGAGGATGACGACGATCTGGCGGTCGAGATAGTTGAGGCTGTAGATGAAGGCGAGCATCAGCAGCATCGCCGTGCGGCGTTGCGCCTTGAGCGGGGCTGATGTTGCGAGCGCATCGGGGCCAGCCGCCGGGAGCGCGTCCGACATGGTCAGCGGTGCCGGGTTCGTCATCAGCTTGTCTCCCAAGGAGCCGCCGTCTTGCGCAACGGCTTAGGTCATTGGGCGCAGGATGATCGGAACGCTGTCAGGATCAACGCGGGCGCGCAACTTTCCGCGCATATGGAAGCCCGCAGGTCAGGCCTAGAATATCAGGACCGAGGCAGGCCGAGATGATGCTGGGCGATGATGGTGCGATGCACTTCGCTGGTGCCGCCATAGATGGTCTGGCCGATGGACTGGCGGTAGGATTCCTCGATCTTCGCCAAGGCGGGCGTTTGGTGGGTGAGCGTGCCGGGTGCGGCGAGGGCGGCGAGATCGGCGGCGTCAGCCATGTAGATTTCGGTGGTGAACATCTTGGCCATCGGGCCGATGGCGCGGGTCATGCGGCCCGCTTCGATCGCCCAGGTGACGCGGCGGCATAGGAGATCGGCGATTTCCAGATGTGTACGTACGCGGGCGAGGCGGGCGCGGACGGCGGGTTTGTCGATCGGGCGTTTTCCAGCCGCATCGGCGCTGCCTGCCCAGTCGAGCGCGGCGCGCATCAGGCTGTGGTGATAGATATGATAGCCTTCGCCGCCATGTTCGATTTCCATGGCGGCGGCCATGACCTTGAGCCCGCCATTGACTTCGCCGAGGCGATAGCGGTCGGGCACGCGCACATCGTCGTAGAAGGTGATGTTGGTGCGTTCATCCGGGAGCGTGTCGACCGGCTGGATCGTGACACCCGGCAGGTTCATGGGGAAGAAGAAGAGGGTGATGCCCTTATGCTTGGGCGCGTCGGGATCGGTGCGGGCGAGCATGAGGATATAGTCGGAGATGTGCGCGCCGGTGGTGAACATCTTTTGTCCGGTGATGATCCAGTCATCGCCATCGCGCACGGCGCGGGTGCGGGCGGCGTACATGTCTGATCCCGATGCTGGCTCGGTAAAGCCGAGGCAGGCGAGCGCCGATCCATCGGCGAGGCGTGGCAGGACTTCGGCCTTTAGTTCGGGCGAGCCGAATTTCATCGTCATGCGCGCGCCCATGTTGGTGCAGCCGATGGGGATGCGGGAGATGCCGAATTCCTCGAAGACGCGGCCGAGCGCGGTTACTTCCATGGGGCTGCGGTCTTGCCCGCCCCATTCGCGGGGCCAATCGGGATAAGCGAGGCCTGCGGCGGCAAGTTTGCGGTGGAGTTCGGGGAGGTGGCCGTCGGTGGATGTTGCGGCCTGCGCACGCAGGTCGGTGGTGACCGCCGTTTCGAGGAAGGCGCGGACTTGTGCTGCGAAAGCGTCTTCGTCCGGCGTGAAGCCCATTTCGATGCCGGGATCGCCTGCATCGGGCAGGGCGGTTGTTGCACCAGCCCAGAGCTGGTCGCCTGCTTCGATCAGCCGGTCTTCGGGGTCGCCCTCTGCCAGCGCGATGCGGTCGATCGCTAGGAAATAGAGATGGATGTCATATTCATCGGAAAGGCCATACCCGCCGAAGGTACGCAGCGCGCGCCGCACGGCGTTGCGGGCTGTGGTGGCGGTCCACCAGCTCGTCAGAGCGGTAAGCGCGCCTGCTTCGGACTGCTGCTGGGCGACGCCCCAAATGGTGCGCCATAGCAGGAGACGGCCACCCTCCATGTCGGTGATGGAGTCGGCGAGGGGGAAGGCGACGCCCTGAAAAGCGCCGATGGGCTGGTCGAACTGCTTGCGATCGGTGGCGTAGGCGGCGGCCATCTCGATCGCGCGGGTGCCTGCGCCGACGAGCCATGCGGAGCGGAGCAGGGTGCGTTCGGTGAGGGCGGCTTCGAAGGACTGCCTTGCAGCATTGCCGCTGGCGATGATGCGGGTTTCGGCGGTGGGCATGGTGGCGTGGATGGCGTCAGATTCCCAAGTCAGCTGGATGCAGCCCTGCTGCGGGTCGAAGCTGATGGGGGTGGATGTTACTTGTTCGAGCAGCGCGGCGGCGTCTTCGCCTTCAAGCTGGCCCAGCAGCGCGCAGGCGGCGATGCCGTCCGCGATCGGGAGAGGCGCCGCGCCTCGGCCCGCAGCTTCGCAGATCAGCGCGGCTTCCATGAGGCTCATGCCCAGGCCGCCGCGATCCTCTGGCGCGCGCATGGTGATGAAGCCCATCTCGGCGGCCTGGCTCCAGAGGCTGCCATCGACGGCGCCCTTCGACGCGCGGGCGGCTTGTACCACCTCTTCCCGATCGAAGAAGCGCAGGGCCGCTTCCTGCATCATCGCCTGCTGTTCGTTGAGTTCGAGGTTCATGCCATTTCCACCTTGTTCGCGCCCTCCTGCTTGGCCATCCTGAGGCGTAGGATGTCAATTTGGCGGCGGCGCGCTTCCGGCAATGCGGAAGGGCGCTGGTAGCGGATGCCCGCAGCGCCGATCGCGCGCAACGAGCAGTCCAGGAGTAAGGCAGATGGTAGAATATATCCGTTACGCGGTCGAGGAACGGGTCGCGACGATCACATTGGATCGCGCCGACCGGGCGAACGCGCAAAATGAACCCTTTTTGCGGCAATTGAACGAGGCGTGGGAAAAGGCGGCGGCGGACGAGTCCGTGCGCGTCATCCTGCTGCGCGCGGAGGGCAAGCATTTTTCCGCCGGGCATGATGTGAGCGCGGAGGCCATTCGCGACGGATCGTTCAACCGCATTCGCGAGACGATCCCGGAGCGCGGGCTGCTGGGCATCCATGAATGGGAGGCCAAGCATTATCTCGGCTATTCCAAGCGCTGGCGCGATATTCCCAAGCCGTCGATCGCGGCGGTTCAGGGGGCCTGCATCGCGGGTGGCCTGTTGCTGGCATGGCCGTGCGACCTGATCATCGCGGCTGATGATGCGCGCTTTTCCGATCCGGTGGTGCTGATGGGCATTGGCGGCGTCGAATATCATGGCCACACATGGGAATTGGGGCCGCGCAAGGCGAAGGAGATGCTGTTCACCGCCAGGCCGATCGACGCGCATGAGGCGGAGCGGCGGGGCATGGTGAACCGGGTCGTGCCGCGCGCGGAGCTGGATGCCGAGGCGCTGGCGCTGGCCCGCGAGATTGCGCAGATGCATCCGCATGCGCTGGCGATGGCGAAGCGGGCGGTGAACCAGACGCTGGACATCATGGGGCAGAGCGCGGCGCTGCAAAGCTGTTTCGATATCCACCAGCTGGGCCATGCGTCGGCCTATGGTCAGACGGGTGAGTTCATCGTGGCGGGCATGGACAAGGTGAAGTCGCACTCATGAGCATAGTGACGCAAGTCGAGGGCGGGGTCGCCACGTTGACGCTGAACCGGCCCGATCGATTGAACGCGGTTACGGAGGCTATGCTGGATGAGATCGCGCTGACATTGCGTGGCTGGTCGATCGATCCGGCGGTGCGATGTGTCGTTTTGGCGGGCGCGGGGCGCGGTTTCTGTGCAGGCTATGATTTGTCGGGTGACGGTAAGGAAGAGCGGGCCGAGCCGATGCGCGCCGATGAAGCGGCTGCGTGGATGAGCATTCATGGCGAAATTCCGCTGCTGCTTCATCGCATGCCCAAGCCGACGATTGCTTGTTTGCGTGGGCCGGTGGCGGGGAGTGGGCTGGTCATGGCGGCGGCGTGCGACCTGCGGATCGCGTCGCGGACGGTGAAGTTCAAGCTCGCTTTCGCCAGCGCGGGGCGGTGCGGTGATCCGGGGGGGAGCTATCTGCTCACCCGGCTGCTGGGCGCGGCGCGGGCGCGGGAGATGTTCCTGCTGGACGAGCCGATGCTGGGGGACGAAGCGCTGGCCAGTCGGCTGATCAATCGGCTGGTTGAGGATGCGGTGCTGGAGAGTGAGTGCGCAGCTTTGGCGGCGAAGCTGGCGGGCGGGCCGACGGCGGCCTTTGCGGCGATGAAGCGTAACCTCAATGCGGCGGAGGTCATCGCGCTGGAGGAGAGCATGGCGCAGGAGGCGGCTGCGAACGCGCAGATCAGCTTGTTTTCGCATGATGCGAGTGAGGCGGCGCGGGCGTTCATGGAGCGACGCGCGCCTAGTTTCCTGGGCTACTGAAACGCTGAAAATAGCGGCTTTTTGAGTAGCTGTTCCGGTATGACGGAATTGCGCCGGGTTCGGCTTACCTCATGCCAAAGATTCGATATTGCAAAAAACAAGAGTGGCGCGCTCGCATGCGCTCGACAGCAGATGGGATGGGATGAATGGCCACGGCGGCAAAGGCGATCGACACTGACAGCATCCGGCGCGCGGTTGAGCTGGCGGACCTGAACGCGCTGCGGGTCGCGCTGTACCAGAATAGCGGGGACGAGGAGATCGCCGCCCTGCCCGGCGCCGCGCAGCTGAGCGAGGGGCAGAAGGCGCTGCTGAAGGCGCGCGCGGTCGAGTGGCTGGCGGACAATGCCGGGGCGGCCGAACTGTCCGAACCGCCCGAAGAGGAACTGCGCCGCCTGATGACGATGCTGTCGGGCGAGATGACCGATGTCGAGTTCGAGGCCCGGCGTGACCTTCCGGCCTTCCGTGCCGTTCCCTGCGCTGTCGAATGGGAGGGCGAGAAGCCGGAGATTCCAGAAGGTTTCCGGATCGTTATCGTCGGCAGCGGCCCGGCTGGGATCGCGGCGGGGGTGCAGTGTGAGTTGCTCGGCCTGCCCTATCTGCTGCTGGATCGTCAGCCCGAGGCGGGGGGTACGTGGACGATCAACCGCTATCCCGATGTGCGGGTGGATACGCCGTCCATCACCTATGAATATAGCTTCGAGAAGCTCTACCCGTGGGGCGAGCATTTCAACCGGGGTGAGGATGTCCGCGAATATCTGCAACATGTCTCGCGCAAATATGGGGTGATGGCGAACAGCCGCTTTGGCCATGATGTGAAGGGTGCGGTGTTTGACGAAGGCCGCAACGTCTGGCGGCTGGATGTCGAAACGCCGGGCGGGCGTCAGGAGATTGTCGCCAATGTGGTGATCACCGCTTGCGGCACCTTTGCCAATGCGCAGTTGCCTGACATTGAGGGCGTGCATGATTTCGGCGGGCAGATCATCCATCCATCCGCCTGGCCGGAGGGGTTGGACCTGACCGGCAAAAGCGTCGCCATCATCGGCAATGGATCGACCGGCGTGCAATTGCTGAGCGCGGTCGCGCAAAAGGCGGGGCATGTCAGCGTCGTGCAGCGCACCCCGCAATGGATCAGCCCGCGCGAAAAATATGGCGCGCCGATTGAGCCGGAACTGGCCTGGCTCAACGAGAATATGCCCGGATACTGGAACTGGTCGCGCTATACCGCGACGATGCCGTTGTTCGACATCGACCGGTTGCAGCGCGTCGATCGCGAATGGCAGGCGCAGGGGGGGAAGGTCAGCAAGGCGAATGACGAGATGCGCGCCTTCCTTACCAATTATATCCGGCAGGAAACCGGCGGGCGGGAGGATCTGATCGAGAAGCTCATCCCCGACTATGCGCCGATGTCGCGGCGTCCGGTGGTCGACAATGGATGGTATCGCGCGCTGACCCGCGACAATGTGGAGTTGCTCACCGGTTCGGTCGCGCGGTTCACGAAGACCGGTTTTGTGATGGCGGATGGGACGGCGCGGGACTTCGATGTCGTCATCGCCGCGACCGGTTTCGATGTGCTGAAATATCTCTGGCCCGCGCGGTATAAGGGGCTGAGGGGCAGGGACCTGCACGACACATGGGATGCAGGGGATGGGCCGCGCGCTTATCTGTCGATGATGGTGCCGCAATTTCCCAACCTGTTCATGCTGTACGGTCCCAATTCCCAGCCGCTGACCGGCGGCACGGGTCTGCCGCAATGGTGGCTGATCTGGGCGAGCTATGCCGCGCAATGCGTCATGCGCATGCTGAAGGAAGACAAGCGCCGCGTCGATGTGAAGCCCGAAGCGTATGAGCGCTATAATCGCGAACTGGATGCCGAGGCACAGAACTGGCTGCAGATGACGCCCGAGGGCGGTATCGAGAAGAATTATTATGTGAACCGCACGCACCGCAGGCTTCAGGTCAATGCGCCGTGGCTTAGCCCCGATTATCACCGCATGTGCACGGTGGTGAATTGGGACGATCTGGAATTGAGCTGAATAGCGATGCCCCGCCCGGCCCTGGCCGCGTCACGCGCCATCGACATTTTGAACTTCATGGCGGCGGCGCCCTTGCGCGGCTATTCGCTGACGGAACTGGTGCGGCAGCTGGACCTTAATCCGGCGTCCTGCCACGCGCTGCTGGGCGCGATGACGCGGGACGGGTATTTGGTCCGGGCGCAGCGGGGGCGGGTCTATCGGCTTGGTCCGGCGTTGATCGCGATCGGTCATGCCGCGCTGCAATGCCATCCGGTGGTGGCGGCTGCGCGTAATCAGATCGCGCTTTTGTCGGCTGAGCTAGAAATGGACAGCTTGCTGACCGCGCGGCTGGATGACCGGCTGATCGCGCTGGCGTCGGAGGGGCCGGGGCGGCTGCCGGGGCTGGCGGTGGGTCAGCGGGTTCCGCTCATTCCGCCGCTTGGTACGCCCTTCCTTGCCTGGGCTGACGAGCGCGAGGTGGATAGCTGGCTCGCTAAGGCGGCGGGGGCGATCGATGCTGACCGGCTGCGGCGGTCGCTCGCGATGGTTAGGCGGCGTGGTTATGCGGTCACGCAGCGTAGCCCTGAACAGGCGGCGACCGGGCTTGCCGTGCTTGGCATGGCGGAGGAACCGCTGGCCGGAGACCGGCAGAAGCGGGTTGCCGAACGGATCGGGCAGATGGGCGAGGATTATCTGATGATCGAGGCGCAGCCCGACCGGCTGCATCCGGTGATGATGATCTCCGCCCCCGTATTTGGTGACGATGGCGCGGTGCTTTGCACATTGTCGCTGTTCGGTTTCGATCGGCCGCTGCCGCTGAGCCGGATTGCCGCTCTGGGCGAGGCAGTCGCGCGGCATTGCAGGGCGGCGAGCGCGATGCCCGGCGAACCAGACAAGCAGATAAATGAAGTTGGGAGAGGCTGAACATGCGGGCGCTGATCTACGAAGGGCCGGGCAAGGTTCGTTTTGTCGAGGATGTGGAAGTGCGGGAGCCGGGCGCGGGCGAGGTGCTGGTGCGCATCGTGGCGAGTGGCATTTGCCATTCCGACATTTCCGTCATCAACGGCACGATCGACTGGCCTGCGCCTGCGGTGCTGGGCCATGAAGGGGCTGGCATTGTTGAAAAGCTGGGGCCGGGCGTCACCGAACTGGCAGTGGGCGACCATGTGGCGCTGCATACGCTGGCGAATTGTGGGCGCTGCGGGCCGTGCGAGAGCGGCAGGCCGACCCACTGCCGCCAATCCTATGGCAACCGCGCCCAGCCGTTCAGCCGCAATGGAGAGCCGGTGTCGAGCTTTGCGGCAACGTCGACCTTTGCCGAGAAGACAGTGGTGAAGGCCAATCAGGCCGTCAGGATCGATCCGACGGTGCCGCTCGACATTGCCTGCGTCGTGGGTTGCGGCGTGCTGACCGGGGTGGGATCGGTCGTCAACCGGGCGCGGGTGAAGCCGGGCGAGACGGCGGCGGTGTTCGGCATCGGCGGTATCGGGCTTAATGTGTTGCAGGGCTTGCGGCTTTCCGGGGCGAGCCGGATCATCGCGATCGACTTGCTGCCTACGCGAGAAGAGAAGGCGCGGGAGTTTGGAGCGACGGACTTTATCGATGCGTCGCAAGGCGATGTGCCGCAGCGGATCAAGGACATCGTGTCCGGGGGCAATCCCGATCATGGCAGCGGCGTCGATTGGGCGTTTGAGTGCGTCGGCAATACGCGCGTGCTGAACGATGCCATGGCGAGCCTTGGCTGGGGGGGCAACTGCGTGATTGTCGGCACGACTGCGGCGGGCACGATGGCGGAGGTATCGCTGACGCCGCTTTCCTTTGTGGATCGCGGGGTGATGGGCGCGCGCTATGGGGCTTCGCGGCCGCATCAGGATATCCCATCCTATATCGCGCAATATCGGCAGGGTAAGCTGCTGCTGGATGAGCTGGTGACGCAGCGTTACGACCTTTCAGACTTTGAGCGTGCATTCCACGATCTGGAGGAAGGGAAGCTGGCGCGCGGGGTGTTCGTGTTGTGACCGGGGCTTGGGATTTGCCGCCGTTGCGGACGGGCTATGCCGCCGATGATGCGCTGGTCGAGCGGCGGGCGCGGGCGGCGGGTCCTGCCGATGCTGCGGAGCGGGCGGGCGAGGCGGTGATTGGCGATGTGCGTTGCCTGATTGTCGAACCGCGTGGCGGCGGACAGGGAGAGATGATCTACCTGCATGGCGGGGGGTATCGGCTGGGTTCGCCGCTTGCCTATATCGACTATGCCCAGAGGATCGCTGATGCAGCGGGGCGGCGGATCATCCTGCCCTTTTATCCGCTTGCGCCTGAGCATCCTTTTCCGGCTGCTTTGCATGCTGTTGTGGCGGTGTATCGCGGGTTACAGGACCGGCAGTCGGTCGTGGTTGCGGGGGACTCTGCCGGAGGCGGGTTGGCGGCGGCGTTGTGCCTTATGGCGGCGCGGGCTGGCGAGCGGCCCGCTGGTGCAGTGCTCGTGTCGCCGATGCTGGATTTGACGGCGCGAGGTGAGAGCCTTGATCGTAATGCGGCGCGTGATCCTATGTTTTCGAAGTCCGCCGTGCTGGATAGCGCGGGGCTTTATTTGCAGGGGCATGATCCGCGCGATCCGCTGGTTTCGGCGCTGGAGGCGGACTCGGCGGACTTTCCGCCGACATTGGTGCTGACGGGCGGTGCGGAGGTGTTGCTGGATGAGGCGATCGCCTTTGCCAAGCGGCTGGCGCTGGCGGATCGGCGGGTCACGCTGCATGTCGCGCCGGGCATGGGGCATGTGTGGCCTTTGCTGGCGCCTGAAACGGGCGAAGCGCGGGATGCGGTCGCGGCGATTGCCGCCTTTGTAAAAGCGCTGAAATCTACTGGCTCTGAGGATTCCGCGTAGCCGGAAAGCCGTCCCGCTTAATTGCCAGACGCGGGCGTGTGCAGGACAACAAGTACCAACTTATCATAGCTGACCGAAAGACATTGCGATGACGACGCCCAGCCTTCCGTTCCCCGTCTATGACGCGGACAATCATTTTTACGAGCCAGAGGATGCGCTGTTCCGGCATTTGCCCAAGAAGTGGCACAAGGATTTCCGCTTCGTCGAAGTGGATGGCCGCAAGCGGTTGGCGATCAAGGGACAGATTTCGGACTATATCCCCAACCCGACCTTTGAGCGCGTGGCGGCGCCCGGGACGCACGTCAAATATTATAAGGCCGACAACCCGGAAGGCCTGACGATGCGGCAGATGACGGGGAAGCCGATCGCGCCGCCGGAATCCTGGCGGACGGGCGGGGAACGGCTGGCGGTGCTGGACGGGCATAATGTGCATGCGGCGCTGATGTTTCCCACCCTCTTTTCGGTGATCGAAAAGTGGATGAGCTATGATCACGAGTTTCTGCATGATGCCTTGCATGCGTTGAACCAGTGGACGAGCGAGGAATGGGGCTTTGCGCGCGAGAACCGGCTGTTCGGCGTTCCGGTGGTGTCGCTTGCCGACATGGACCGGGCGCTGGCCGAGACGGACTGGCTGATCAAGCAGGGCGCGCGGACGATCTGCATCCGGCCTTCCCCAGTGCCGGGCTATCGCGGCGGGCGGTCGATGGGGCTGAAGGATTTCGATCCCTTCTGGGCGCGGATCGAGGAGGCGAAGATCTTCGTGTCGATCCATGCTTCCAATTCCGATTACGACCATTTGATCGAAATGTGGACCGGCGGGGCGGAATGGTTGCCGTTTGAATCCGATCCTTTCGTCAATTGCCTGCGGATTATCGAGCGAGCGATTTCCGATACGATCGCGGCGATCATTTGCGGCGGCGTTTTTGACCGCTTCCCCGGTGTTCGGGTGGTGAGTGTCGAGAATGGTGCGAAGTGGGTCATTCCGCTGATCGAACAGTTGAAGCATGTTTATGGGCAGATGCCGCAGAAATTCATGAATGATCCCGTTGACCAGTTTCATCGGAATATTTTCGTGACGCCCTTTGTCGAGGATGATTTCGGGCAGTTGAAAGAGCATATGCAAGTCAATCGCATCTTGTTCGGGAGTGACTATCCGCATCCGGAGGGGACTGAACACCCACTCGATTTCCTTCATGAGTTGACGAGCTATTCGATGGCGGAGAAGGAAATGGTGATGTCGTCGAACCTGAAGGGCCTGTTGGAAGGCGTGCGCAATTAAGGACGACGCCAAGTGAGCCAGGACGTTATCGAGCAGCTTCGCGCCAATTTGCGCGACCATAGCGACGCGCGCGGCATCGAGTTTGAGGGCCGGTGGGTGAGTTGGGGCGAGGTGGCGGGCTATGGCGACGCCGTTGTCGCGTTGCTCGACGCCGCCGGGTGCCCGCCATCAGCGAAGGTTGGGATCATCATCCGCAACCGGCTGGCCCATGCGGCGGCGGTGGTGGGGCTGCTGGCGCACAGGCGCTCGGTGAGTTTCGTCTATCCATTCCTGCCCGTGACCGCGATAGCGGACAATATCGAGAATTTGGGAGCAGCCGCGATATTGGCCGACGAACAGGACTGGCCGAATTTTTGGGAGGCTGCGGGGCAGGCTGGTTGCGCGGGGATCGCCTTTGGCGGGATCGATGACGCGCCCATGCTGGTCGATGGACTGGAGAAGTGCAGGCGATCCTCGTTCGACGATGCCTTGCCCGATGGCGGGATCGAGGTGCTGTCGAGCGGGACGACGGGGACGCCCAAGCGCATTCCTATGCCGCTGAAGCTGCTGGAACGGGCGGTGATGAGCGCGCCTGGCGCGGAGTCCGGCAGCGCGCCGCCGGTGCAGATCAACATCTGGCCGATGGGCGGGGTTGGGGGCGTGTGCCTGCTGACCGGCGCTGCGGTCAATAATACGCCGTTGGTGCTGATGGAGCGCTTTACGGTCGATGGGCTGGTGGATGCGCTGCGCCGCCACAGGCCCGATACGCTGGGCCTCAATCCGACGGCGATCGCGATGATCATGGACGCTAATGTGTCGGTCGAGGATATGGCGAGCGTGAAGAGCGTGTCGGGGGGATCAGCTTATCTGGACCCCGATTTGCAGGAGCGGTTTGAGGCGCGCTACAGCCTGCCGATCCTGTGGGGCATGGGCGCGACGGAATTTTGCGGCACGATCGTTCGCTGGACGCCGCAGATGCGGGCGGAGCGCGGGGACAGCAAGCGCGGTAGCACCGGCCTTCCCATGCCGGGCGTGGAGATACGCGCCGTTGATCCGGAAAGCGGCGCGGAAGTTTCGCGCGGGGCGGAAGGATTGCTGGAAGTGCATTGCCCGTCCGTGCGGCCTGACTGGGTGCGGACCACTGATCTGGTGATGATTGATGAGGACGGATATGTCTTTCATCGCGGACGGCATGATGGCGCGATCGTGCGGGGTGGGTTCAAGATATTGCCGGAGCGCGTGGTTGACGTGCTGCGCCAGCATCCGGCCGTGGTGGATGCTTCCGTGGTGGGCATTCCCGATGCTCGATTGGGTGCGGTGCCGGTGGCTGCGGTCGAATTGAGCCGGAGCGCAGGGGCGGTGGATGAACAGGCGCTGCTGGCGCATGTGCGGGCCGAATTGCCGCCGACGCATGTGCCGGTGGAGATTCGGATCGTGGACGCGCTGCCGCGCACGCCGTCGCTGAAGGTCAGCCTGACCGAGATCAAGAAGATGTTCCTGCCCGACGCCGCATGAGCGGGCGCGCGCAACGAAGAGGATGGAGAGAATGAGCGTGTCATTGCTGGGCCTGGAAGGAAAGAAGGCCCTGATCGTTGGCGGCGGCCGTGGCATGGGCGAGGCGAGCGCGCTGCTGCTGGCGGAGGCCGGATGCGATGTCGCCGTGCTGGACAGCGTCATGGAGCGGGCCGAGCAGGTCGCGAGCGAAGTGCGGGCGATCGGGCGCGCGGGCATAGCGATCGAAGCCGATATTTTGGACGAGGCATCGGTCAAGAAAGGGGTGGCGGATGCGGAAGGGGCGCTGGGCGGCCTGGACATATTGGTGACGATCGTGGGGCAGGCGCTGTTCAAGCCGCTGCTCGACGTGACGCTGGAGGAATGGGACCATGATCAATCCCGGAACCTGCGCTATTTCTTCGTGACGGCGCGCGCGGTCGCCCAGTCTATGATCGCGCGCGGGGTGCCGGGATCGCTGATTTGCATCGGATCGGTCGATGGCGCGGTTGGGTCGCCGATGCATGCTCCTTATGGTGCAGCCAAGGCGGGGCTGATGCATCTGGTGAAGTCGATGGCGACCGAATGGGGGCGGCATGGCATTCGCGCCAATGCCGTGGCTCCGGGGAGCATCACTACGCCACGCTTGCCTGAAACGGCGGAATCGCGGGCGCTGATGGAGGCGAGCGTGTTGCCGATCGGGCGGCCGGGGACGACGCGGGACGTGGCGGGGGCTGTGCTGTTTCTGGCGTCGGGACTGTCGGAATATGTGACGGGCCACAGTCTGTTCGTTGATGGCGGGTGGATGGCTGCCAACCATTTCGATCCAAGAGTGATGGCGACCAAGAAAAGCAACGAATAGCGGGTCATTCGGCCAGGAAGGGGATGATCGCTGACAGGCATGCGTCGAAGGCGTCATGCTGGGGCCAGTGGCCGCTGCCGGGCAGGCGGATTTCCCGCACGTCGGGGAGATGGGCGAGTAGGTCGGCGGGCAGGCCGGAGGGCCAGCTGCGGTCGCCATAAAGGAGGAGGGTCGGGCAGGCGATGTTGCGCCACAGTGCCCGGACATCCTCCATGGAGATGTCGGGAAATGCCCAGACGGCGAGATAGGGATCATGCTTCCACTGCCATCCAGCCTTGCCAGCCCGCCGCAGGCCATGGCGCGTCATGTGCCGCGCCTGCGCAGGCGTGAGGAAGGCATGGCGTTCCCGCATACGCTCGACCGCTTCATCGACGGACGCGAAGATGCGCGGGGCGGTGAGGGAAGCGGCGCGGCGCTCCTGAAGCCAATTGCGGGTCGTTTGTGCGATGCTTTGGCTGAAACGGTAGGCTTCGATATCGGGCGGCGCGCCGATAGCTTCGATCGCGACGATACGTCTTATCGTTTCGGGATAGGTGGCGGCAAAGCGCAAGGCGATGTGCGCGCCGAGGGAGTGGCCGATCAGGATGGCCTGACGCTGCGGACCCAGCGCCAATTGTTCGGCAAGCGCGTCGAGATCGGACAGATAGGCGGCGAAGTCGTAGCGCCCGTCCTGCGACCAGCTGCTGTCGCCATGGCCGCGAAGGTCGGGGGCGATCACATGGTAATCGGGAAGCAGGGCATTCGCCAGCGCGTCCCAGCTGCGGCTATGGTCCCGGCTGCCATGAAGGAGGATGGCGAGCGGCGCGCCTTCATGCGTCCATTCGGTATAGCTGAGCGGCATGCGGCCATTGCAAAAGCGGCGTTTTACAGGCTTTGTCCTGATGTGGGGGCGACTTTGTCTGTCGTGCATGGTTGCAGTGTAGAGAGGAGCGAAGCCGTGCTGGCGACCGGCAATGGCGGCTTTCCATATTCGCGTAATGGATCGCGGCGGAGCGGATTTCCCAAGCTTGAATCCATGATGCGCCAGGAATATGGTGGGGAACAGCAAAATCCGGGTGATCGGCAGCGCCGACGCTGGCAAGAAGTGCGTAGGAGGCGGGATGAGCGCTAACTCACAGGCGGAAGGCAGGTCTGGCGGCAGGGGCAGCGTGAAGTCGTGCCTGCGGACGCTGGAGGTGCTGGAATATTTCATGAAGTCGGGTGAGCCTGCCCGCACGATCGAGATCAGCGAAGCATTAGGCATCCCCAATTCAAGCGCTGACGAAATCTTGCGCACGCTCGCGAGCACTGGCTATCTTACCTATAGTCAGGCGACGAAGCTCTATGCGCCGTCCTACAAGCTGGTCGCGAATGCTTCGTCGATCGAGCAGAGCTTTTTTGGAAGCGGCCGGATCAATGAAGTGATGGAGGATATGCGGCGGGAGACCGGCGGATCGGTTTTCGTCACGCAGCAGAATGACTGCTGGTCGGAGAGTGTCGCTGAAATGTCTGGCGGCTGGGCGGCGAAGCCTGACGCTGAACCTTATTATTCCACTGAGATGATCTGTTTCCAGCGCAACAGTTGGCGGCCGGGCACTAATTTTGCTGCGGCGATGCTGGCGCAGCAATCCAATGTCGACATCATCCAGCTGGCAACCCGGACGCAGCGGCTGGGGCTGGGTCCGAAGGGTCCGACGCTGATGAAGCATCTGGTGGACCGGATTTCAACGACGCGGGCGCGCGGCTTTGCGCTGTGCCGACGGAGCGCGACCATTCCGGTGGACTCCATCGCCATGCCGTTGCGGGTGCCGCACGGCGTCGCTTCCTATGCGATCGGGGTGGTGGGCGATCCGCTGTTCAGCAATGACAATGACGTGCGGCAGATGCTGTCGGGCATGCAGGCGGTCATCTACCGCTATAATGATCGTATTCGCCGGAACGGGGCGGTGAGCATCCAATAAGCGGACGGTCGTTATTGAGCCGCCCTTCAGCTTTCAAAGCTGGTCGGTGTAGCTGTCGGTGCCCGGAATCGTCGGGATGAAGGGCGAGGCGATGGCGATGCGGCCGATGCCGCTTTCCTCGATTGCTTGGGCGAGCGGTACATAGGCGGTGTCCCAGACGGCTTTTGGGTCATCGATGGAGAAGCTGAGGAACACCGCGCGGTCATTCGCCTCTATCGGCACATCCTTGGGACTGGTGGGATCGAGCGGCAGGGGGGAGCCGGTCAGCGCGACATCGCCCGGCAGGTCGCGGGCGCGGAGCAGGGCGGAGAGGCCCGCGCTGGTCTTGCCCGGATTGAGATCGACGATGAAGGCGACGAGCCCGCCATAGGGACGGTCGAGCGCCAGTTCGATCGGCATGGCGCTGCCCGGCGCATTATATTCCGCGTCGAAATTGTAGAAGCTGGTGTGGATATGGTCGCGTTCCTTGAACATGCGGCCGCTGGCATGGAGGTCGTTGACCTGACGGACGGCCCAGGCGTCCCAATCCTTATGATGCCCGTCCAAGATCCAGTAGAGTGCGAGATAGGAACCCTTTGACAGGTCCATGGTGCCTGAGCCGAAGCGCTTGGCCTTTTCTGCGCGGGTGGCGACATAGCGTGCGCCGGACACGGTATAGGCGCCGATCATGCAACCGCTGTAGAAATGGTCGCGCTCATACCAGCGATTATAAGCCACCTCATGGCCGGGGCGCGGCTCGACCATGGTGAAGAGTAGGGAGCCGAGGCGTATGGGACGGTCGGCGCGGGCTATGTCGGCCCGTTCGTACAAGGTTTCGCAGCTTTGCATGGGCCTCTTCTCCTATGATGGCGCTGCTGGCGGGAAGGGCCGCGCTCCGGAATGTGGCTTTACTGAAGCGCGCAACGAGGCGCGGTTAAAGCGGGGCTGCGCCTCTTCCGGGTTGGCGGAAGCTATCGACCGGCAAGCGCTCGATAGGCGGGATGGCCTATGTCGCTCAGCACATCGAGGTGGCGAGGGGTCCAGCCCAGTTCCCGACGGGTGCGGGGGCTGCGGGAGCGGCTGCATGTCGCCATGCCGATCAGCGTTTCGAACTTTCCCCAGCGGCGAACGCCTTCGGGAAAATCGATGCTGCGCGCCTGAATGCCGAGGTCGCGGGCGACCGCCTCCGCCAGAGTGCGGTTATTCAGTTCGCCTGTGACGGCGTGATAGAGCGCTCCGGCTGAACCTCGTTCGAGCGCGAGGCGGTAAACCTCTGCCAGATCATCGACATGGACGTTGGAATAGAGGTTGAGGCCCTGCCCAAGATAACCGACTTCGCCCGTGCGTCCGGCGTCGCTGTAGAACATGCGCAGATGGCCGCAGCCGCCATGTCCCCAGATCATCGGCGGCCTGATCACCATGGCGCGCACCCCGCCCGATGATCCGGCGCGGCGGACGATATTTTCCGTGTCGAACCGGAGGCCGATATATTTGGAGGGTTCGAAGGGGTCATCCTCGGCGAAACTGTCCTCGCTCCATAGGCCGTCCGTGTGTTGCGAAAGAAGGCCGGTGCCGCTGGTGAAGATGAACTGATGACCGCGCCCGTCAGCTGCATTGAGCAAGCGCCTGACCGTGTCATGTTCCTGCTGAAGGAGCAGTTGGGCGGCATAGATGGTGGCGTCGTGCTGGCGCATCATGTCGAAGACGGCGTCCAGATGCGACAGGTCACCCCGTAGAGGGGTTATGCCATGATCAATGAGGGCGCGATCGCCTTCGCTTGTGCGGCTGAGACCGCTCACCGGATGGCCGGACGCTCTGCAATGGCGGGCGATGTGCGATCCGAGATAGCCGGTCGCGCCGAGGACGAGAATGCGCATCGGGGTTAGGAAGCAACAGCGATGCACCCGGCGTCAAGAGTCCAGCCATGGGTTCCGGAGAGGCGGAGGGGTTAGAGCGAGCTGACGAGGTGCCCGCCGTCGACCACCAGTTCCGCGCCCGTAATGTAGGAGCCAAGATCGGACGCGAGCAGGAGCAGGGCGCCGTCCAGATTTTCCGGGCTTCCTATCCGGCGCTGCGGTATCCGCTTGATCATCGCCTTGCCTGCGTCCGTTCCCCAGAAATGCTCATTCAAAGGCGTTACGATGTAGCCGGGGCACAGGGCGTTCACGCGGATATCGTAGCGCGCCCATTCCAGCGCCATGACCTTGGTCATCTGCACCAGGGCGGCCTTTGAAATGGCATAGGGGCCAAGCTGTGCGCCCTGCCGAAGGCCAAGGATGGACGCGATGTTGATGATGCTGCCCGGCCGACCTGCCGCAATCATGGCGTGCGCCGCCCCGCGCGCGACCAGATAAGCACCGCGCGCATTGGTATCCATGACGCGATCCCATTGCGACGCATCCTGATCAAGCATTGGACCAGCGCTTACGACGCCCGCATTGTTGATCAGGATGTCGACGGCGCCGACTTCCTCCCACAAGCGATCGACGGAGGCGGCGTCCTGTACGTCGAGCGAGATGGCGCGCGCGTGGGGGAGCGATGCGGCAAGGCTTTCCAACTGGTCGCCACGCCGGGCAGCCAGGACCAGCTGAACGCCCTCCGCAGCGAGCGTGCGCGCGAAATGCGCGCCGAGCCCGCTGCTCGCGCCGGTGATAAGCGCGGTCCTGCCCGCCAGGCCGAAGGAGAGAGGCATCAGGCCGCCAGTGCTTCTTCCGGTTCCGGCGGGAAGATGGATGGCTTGCCGGGGTCATAGGTCTGGACCAGCAAGCGGATGAACTGTTGATCGGTGAGCGGATCGCTGGGCACTTCGAAAGTGGCGCCGCGTGCGCGAAGATCGGCGATCAACATGTCGAATATTTGATCATGACTGATGTCGTCGGTGTGGTCGAGCGACTGTTTGAGTTCGCTATAGTCCATGAAGATGTCCGCGCCCCAGTGGATGAGGAAGCGGAATTCGTCTTCCGGTATCTTCTGGATGACTTTGCCGTCCGTGGTGATCTGCCAGCCATTGGGATCTTCGGGATCGGCGCTCATGAGCGAATTGATCGCGAGCCCTTCGGGTCGGCGCAGGGCGGCGGGGCCGCTGGCTTCTGCCGTGTGGTACATCATTTCATTTTCAACGACGACCGCGCGGCTCCACATCGGCGCCTTGATCTGGGCAGGCTGTCCTTGCGGGCCATCGGGCCAGTAGTTGAAGCCGCCGCCGACCTTGCCCTTATAATACCAGGTGATCACTTGCGCCTTTTTCGCGCGCCAATGTTCGAACAGGCCGGACTTCACCATGATGTTCATCAGCCATACCGGCGATGTCTGCATGGAGATGCCACGAAAGCGGGTGCCGTCGACATGGGGTGCCCCAGCGCCGGGACACGGCCCCTGAATATTGAACAGCATATTTTCGGGCCGGGCATATTCGGCCTTCCAATATCCCCGAACCAGATCGAGGAATTTCTTGTTGAAGAAGCAGTCTTCGATATCGGGATGCTGGACCGTCGATCCTTGCGCGAGATAGCCACGGAATACCGGCGAGAGGAACATGTCCCATGTGGGGGTAAAGCCAGCGGGAAGGCCGCCCGAGGTCGTCGCAACGACTTCTTCGGGTGACTTGAAATGTTGTGCCAGGATCAACGACCAGGGGCCGTTTTCCCGCACGACGTTCAGCATGCGGCGATGCTGGTCGTCGGTATAGGCGCTTTCGATGATCTGGGGCGGGGCCACTGGGCGGAACTGGGTGGTCATGTGAACTCTCCTGAGTACCTGCATCGCCGACCGCCCCTTCATTTGTAGACAGGGAAGCTAAGGCGGCTCGCTAACCAAGTGAGTCCTAACTTATTCCGACCCTCGCTGCAAGTTATGACAACGATCGATGTATTTCATGTGGTGCCGCTGACCGGCGTTTGGGGCAGCCATTCGCGAACTGCGGTTTTCAGCAGCTTGCCGTTGGCATTGCGGGGAAGCGGCCCCTCCACGATGTAGACATGGTCGGGGACCTTGTAGTCGGACAGATTCCGTGCGCAGAAGTCGCGCAGGCTCGCGCCGTCTGCCTGGTCGGGTGCGACAACGAACGCTTCGACCCGTTCGCCCAGGACGGGGCAGGGCCTGCCGATCACGACGGCCTCGGTGACGGCCTCATGCGACATGAGCATGTTTTCGACTTCGACCGAATAGATTTTGAAGCCGCCGCGATTGATCATGTCCTTCATCCGGTCGAGCACGCGGATATAGCCGTTCGCGTCCATGGTGCCGATGTCGCCGGATCTCCAATAGCCGCCGGTAAAGCCCCGCTCGGTTGCTTCCGGATTGTTCCAGTAGCGTGGCACTGTCATGGCGCCCGCGATCCAGATTTCGCCCTGCTCCCCGCGTGGGAGTTCGCGGCCTTCCTCATCCATGATGACGATGTCGGCATAGGGCAGGGCCTTGCCGACCTTGTCCGGATGAGCGGGACAGTCGCCAAGCGGCATCATGACGGCGGGGGATGAGGTTTCGGTCGATCCGTAGATGTTCACCAGTGTTAGTTGCGGGAGCTGGGCGGCAAGTGTTTCGATGCTGGATTCGGCCATGGGCGCCCCGCCGAACGCGCCAATGCGCCAGCTCGACAGGTCGAAGTCCGCGAAATCGGGCTCCATCAGGCATAGCTTGTACATGGCCGGGACCATGATGACGTAACTCATGCGTTCGGCCTGCGCGAGTTCCAGGAAGGGGCGGGCCTTGAACGCCTGCTGCATCACCACCTTCCCCGCGACCCGGATGCTGAGCATCAGGATGAGGCCGATCCCGGTGACGTGCGAGGCAGGGACGGCGAGGATCATCGACTCGCCATCCTTCAATTGCAGGTGCTGCTGGCTGCCGATGCAGATGGTAACGATGCCGAGATGCGTGAGAACCGCGCCCTTGGGGCGGCCGGTGGTGCCCGAGGTGTAGAGGATGCAGAAGGGGTCATCTTCGCCAACGGCCGATCGGTGTGGGGCGTCGGTCAGCGCTTCGGGTGTGGTTTTGGACCAATGGGCAGCTTCGTCGGAATAGCGGAGCCAGTGGCGCAATTGGGGGTGGTCGGAGCGGCTGGGCAGTTGGTCTTCCAGCGCGTCGTCATAGATGATGGCTGCGGCGCCGCTGTCGTCCAGCACATAAGCGGTTTCCGGCGCGCGCTGGCGGATATTCATGGGCACGGCGATCAGGCCGAGTCTTGCTGCCGCCAGCAGCAGCGTGGAATAATCGGCGCGGTTGGCGAGTAGGATCGCCAGTCGGTCGCCAGCAGTCAGGCCCAAGGATGTAAGGCGCGCGGCGCAGGCGGCGACGCGGGTAGCGAGGAACGTGTAGCTCCACCGGTCTTCGCCTTCGACAAGGGCGATGGCGTCCGGCGAGCGGCTGACGGCGTCCAGGAACATGGCGTAAATGTCTGCGGGGCGATCCTGATGACAATTGACCAGCCTGCCGTGATGCACTTCCTTGCGGAGTTGCAGATGCTTCATCTCTTTATCGGTCCTCTCCGTGCGCCCTGCCATGTCATGACGGGCACGAAAGCTCTTATATGGCTTTCTAATTGCACCTTGCATTGCGGTTCTTCCCTTGGCAAGCGCCAAGAAACGAGAGGAGCGGAGACAAGCCATGGCAGATCATGAGGGTGATGCGGCGATTGCTCGAAGGGTCGAGAATTTTGTCCGTGACGTGGTCGTTCCTTATGAGACGGATGGCCGTCGGGATGATCATGGTCCGCTGGACGCGCTGGTGCAGGAAATGCGGGCCAAGGCGCGAGAAGCAGGTGTCCTGACGCCGCATATCCGCGCGGACGGAACGCATCTTAGCCACCGGGCGACGGCGCGGGTGCTGCGCGCTTCGGGATTGTCGCCGCTGGGGCCGCTCGCCTGCAACACCAATGCGCCCGACGAAGGCAATATGTTCCTGCTGGGGAAGGTCGCTACGCCGGAGCAGAAGAGCCGCTACCTCGATCCGATGGTTGCGGGGAATGGGCGTTCCTGTTTCCTGATGACCGAACTTGCGACGGAAGGCGGGACTGGGTCGGACCCGTCGATGATGCAGACGCGTGCGCGTCTGGAGGGCGGCGAGTGGGTGATCAATGGACGCAAGGCGTTCGCTACAGGATTCGCGGGAGCCAGCTTTGCCATCCTGATGGCGAAGACGGAGCGGGATGACGGCGCGGCGGCAGCGACGATGTTCCTGGTGCCGCTGCCGCACCCCGCGCTGGTGCAGGAACGGCTGATCGGCACGATCGACAGCTCGATGCCGGGCGGTCATGCGGTGGTGAGGGTCGAGAATTTGCGCCTGCCGCCCGAGGCCGTGCTGGGCGCGCCGCATGAGGGGTTCGCCTATGCGCAGGTCCGGCTGGCTCCCGCGCGGCTGACACATTGCATGCGTTGGCTGGGCGCTGCGACACGCGCGAATGAGATTGCGACGGACTATGCGGTCAAGCGGCAGGCGTTCGGCAAGCCGCTGATCGACCATGAGGGCGTTGGCTTCATGCTGGCGGACAATTTGATCGACCTGAAACAGTGCGAGTTGATGATCGATTGGTGCGCTGACGTGCTGGACTCCGGCGAAAAGGCGATCACGGAAAGCTCCATGGCGAAGGTGGCCGTATCCGAAACGCTGTTTCGGGTGGCTGACCGGTGCGTCCAGGTGATGGGCGGAACCGGGGTGAGCCATGACACGATCGTGGAGCAGGTATTCCGCGAAATCCGCGCCTTCCGCATTTATGACGGGCCGACGCAGGTGCATAAATGGTCGCTTGCCAAGAAGATCAAGCGAGAGGCGCTGGCGAAGTCATGAATGCCGAGGAGCTGAACGCCGGGCTGTCCGAAGTGCGCGAGGCGCATCGTTTCGATGAAGGCGCTTTGCGGGCATGGCTGAAGGAGCATGTGCCCGAGGCGGAAGGGCCGCTGACCGTGCGGCAGTTCAAGGGCGGGCAGTCCAATCCGACCTTCAGGCTGGACGTTCCGGGACGTTCCTTCGTCATGCGCCGCAAGCCGCCGGGCGTGACGGTGCCCGGCGCCCATGCCGTGGATCGCGAGGCGCGGGTGATCGCGGCGCTGGGCAAGGAAGGTTTTCCGGTGCCCCGCATTTACGGGCTTTGCACGGACGATGCGGTAATCGGCAGCTGGTTCTATGTCATGGAGTGCGTCGAAGGCCGTGTTTTCTGGAACTCGCGTTTTGAGAATGTCGCGGCGGAGGAACGGGTTGCCTATTTCGATGCCATGAATGCGACTTTGGCGCAGCTTCACAATTTCGATCCCGTGGCGCTTGGCCTCGATGATTTCGGGAAGAAGGGCAATTATTTCGAGCGGCAGATCGCACGATGGTCGCGCCAATATCTGAATGACGAGGCGGCTGGCCGCGACGCCAACATGGATCGGCTGATAGAATGGCTGCCAGCGAATATTCCCGCTGGGGATGAAAGCCGGATCGTCCATGGCGATTATCGCGCTGATAATATGGTGTTCCATCCGACCGACCCGCGCGTGGCGGCGGTGCTGGATTGGGAGTTGTCGACGCTTGGTCATCCGTTGGCGGATTTCGTCAATCACCTGATGATGTACCGTCTGCCGCCCGCCATCCTGTCCGGCCTGCGGGGCGCCGATTTCGCCGCGCTGAAGCTGATGCCGGAGGAGGAGTATATCGCCGCCTATTGCCGCAGGACCGGGCGGGACGGGATCGACCATATGGGCTTTTACCGTGCTTTCGCTCTTTTCCGGCTTGCGGCCATCTATCATGGCATTAAGGCAAGGGCACTACGCGGAACGGCCGCATCAGCGCATGCAGAAGAACTGGCGGCGCAATATCCCCTGCTCGCCCAATTGGGATGGAGTGAGGCGGAAGCGGCCTGATCAACAGGGGAATGGTGGAATGAAGACCCGGATTACCGAGCTTACCGGCACGCGCTATCCCATTATCCAGGGTGGCATGCAGTGGGTGGGCCGCGCGGAGCTGGCTTCGGCGGTGTCCAATGCTGGTGGCCTCGGCATCCTGACGGCGCTGACGCAGCCGACGCCCGAGGCGCTGGCGGCCGAGATCGAGCGGTGCCGCACGATGACGGACAAGCCGTTCGGCGTGAACCTGACCATATTGCCGACCGCGCAGCCGGTTCCTTACGAAGCCTATGCCGAAGTCATCGCCGGATCGGGCGTTGGCGTGGTCGAGACAGCCGGGCGCAGTCCCGCCGAGTTCATCGCTCGTTTCAAGCAGGCGGGTGTCAAGATCGTCCACAAATGCACCGCCGTCCGCCATGCGCTGTCGGCGCAGCGGGCTGGCGTCGATGCGGTGTCGATCGATGGGTTCGAAGCGGCGGGTCATCCGGGCGAGGATGATATTCCGGGCATGGTTCTGATCCCCGCTGCGGCGCGGGCGCTGGACATCCCGATCCTGGCGGCGGGCGGCATGGCGACCGGGCGCAGCATGGCGGCGGCTCTGGCCCTGGGCGCGGAGGGTGTGACCATGGGCACTCGGTTCATGCTGACCAAGGAAGCGCCGATCCATGAGGCGATCAAGCAGGCGGTGGTGCAGGGGACGGAGCGCGATACGACGCTGATCTTCCGCCAGTTACGCAACACCGCGCGCGTGTTCCGCAATGCCGTCGCCGAGGAGGTGAACGTCAAGGAACGGGAGCCCGGCGCGACGTTTGAGGATATTCGGCCGCTGGTCGCCGGTGCGCGTGGACGCGCTGCGCTGGAGAGTGGCGAAGTGGATGGCGGGCTGGTCTGGGCAGGCCTTGGCATCGGTTTGATGGACGACATTCCGACATGCGCCGAACTGATCGGGCGCATCGTGGGCGAATGCCGCGAGGCGCTGGGCCGCGCCGTGGCGCTGACCGGGGAGGCATGAACATGAGCTATAATACAATCCGCTATGAAGTTGAGGATGACGGCGTCCTGCTGCTGACGCTGAACCGGCCGGACAAGCTGAACGCCTTCACGGTCGAGATGTGCGAAGAGCTGGTCGACGCCTATGGCCGGGCGAGCCGGGATGATGCGGTGCGCGTGATCGTGGTGACGGGCGAGGGCCGTGCCTTCTGTGCGGGCATGGATCTGTCGGTCGGCGGCAATGTCTTTGGTCTGGATGAAAGCATGACGCCGACGATGGAGGATCTGCGCGAGCGTGGTGATGATCCGGCTATTCTGAAAGGCGTGCGGGATACAGGCGGGCGCGTGGCGATGGCGATGTATGATTGCCTGAAGCCGATCGTCGGCGCGGTGAACGGCGCGGCGGTGGGTATCGGTTCGACCATGTTGCTGCCGATGGATTTCCGCTTTGCGTCGGAAAAGGCGCGCTTTGGCTTTGTCTTCGGACGGCTGGGCATCACGATGGAGGCATGCTCATCCTTTTTCCTGCCGCGCATTGTCGGTTTGGAGCAGGCGATGGAATGGGCGTATAAGGCCGATATCTTCGATGCCGCCGAAGCGCATGACAAGGGACTGGTCCGTGGCGTGTTCCCGGCCGAGACGCTGGTTGAGGAGGCGAAGGCCTTTGCCCGATCGCTGGTCAAGGATCGCTCGCCCGTTTCGATCGCGCTGATCCGGCAGATGCTTAACCGCAACAGCGCGCAGCCCGATCCGTGGCAGGCGCATCTGACGGAATCGCTGGCGGTGTTCTACACCAGCCAGGCGGACGGCCGCGAAGGGGTTCGCGCCTTCAATGAAAAACGGCCAGCGGAATTTACGGGGAAGGCGTCGCAGATGCCGCCCTTCTTCCCCTGGTATGGCGATAAATAAATCAACGGAGAGAATTGAGATGATCACGCTGGAAGACAAGATCGCGATTCAGGAACTGGTCGCGCGTTTTACCCGCTGTTCCGACTTTGGCGATTGGGAAGGCCTTGCCTCCCTCTTTGCGCCCGAGGTGGTGACGGAGTTGGAGGGCCTGCCGATCCGCTATGAGGGCATTGAGGCTCAGGTCGAGCATGCCAAGGAGTCGGACAAGCAGGCTGAAGGCAAGAACCGCCATTATAATTTCAACATGATCGTGTCCGAGAAGGACGGCGCGGTACATGCCGAATATGCCTTCATGAACGTCAATGCGGGGCACGCGCCGATGAGTTCCAAGATCGTCGTGAGCGGCCGTCAGCGGGACACGGTGGTGAAGACCGGCGACGGCTGGAAGATCGCACACCGCTTCGTTCAGTTCGACCAGTCGTTCAGCCTTGATTTCTAAGCCAGGGAGGAACGGTCGTGGACATTAAGAATTTGTGCGCTGTCGTCACTGGCGGCGCTTCTGGGCTGGGCAGTGCGACTGCCGAAAGGCTGTCCGAGCTTGGCGCTCGCGTGGCGATCTTCGACTTGAACGAGGAAGCTGGTGCGTCGCTCGCCGAACGGTTGGGTGGCAGCTTCCATAAGGTCGATGTGACCAGCGCCGAGTCCGTCGATGCGGGGCTGGCAGCGGCCGAAGCGAAGCTGGGCACGCCGCGTGTGCTGGTGAACTGCGCCGGCGTGGCGCCGGGCTTTCGTGTCGTGGGTAAGGATGGTTCGCCCCATCCGCTGGACGCGTTCCGCAAGGCTGTCGAGATCAACCTGATCGGCAGCTTCAACGTCATTTCGCGCTTTGCCGCCCTGCTCTCCGGCGCAGGAGTGGATGGGGAAGAAGCGGGCGTGATCGTCAACACGGCGTCAGTTGCTGCCTTTGATGGGCAGATCGGCCAGGCTGCTTACGCAGCGTCCAAAGGCGGTGTCGTGGGCATGACGTTGCCGATCGCGCGCGATCTGGCGCAACATCGCATCCGGGTGATGACGATCGCGCCGGGCATTTTCCTGACGCCGATGCTGCAAGGCCTGCCGCAGGCGACGCAGGATTCGCTGGGCAAGCAGGTGCCGCACCCGTCGCGGCTGGGTAAGCCAGCAGAATTTGCGAAGCTGGTTCAGAATATCATTGAAAATCCGATGCTGAACGGAGAAGTGATCCGTCTGGACGGCGCGATCCGCATGGGACCGCGCTGACCGTTCGCCATCTAAGAAGGATTGCTGCCATGATCGAGACTAGCCCGGACGTCATCAGCCTGCCGGAAACCGAGGCTAAGCTGCGCGAATTTGTCGAGCAGGGCGTCATATCGGGTGGCATCCTTGCGTGGGGCATCGCGAATGGCCCGGTTCGCTACCATGGCGAAGGCGTGCTGGGTTATGCGCGCAAGGATGGCGTGGACGAGCGGTCCATCTTCCGCGTCTTTTCCCAGTCGAAGCCGATCACCGGCATCGGCGCGATGATGCTGATCGAGGATGGCGTTATCGGGCTGGACCAGCCGATCGGTGAGATATTGCCCTCTTTCGCCGAAATGCGCGTCATCGAGGGTGATGACCTGGAAGTGACGCGGCCTGCCGTTCGTCCGATCACCGTCCGCCACCTGCTGACCCATACGGCGGGCTTTGGCATGGACGGCATGACGCTGGGCGATCTCTATACCAAGCATGGCGTGGCGCCGGGTTCGCGGGACTGGGTGCCGGGTCCCGGCGATCTTCCGGTCCCGGCAACGCTCGCCGAACTGGGTGAGCGTATTGCCGCCCTGCCCTTGGCGACCGATCCCGGCACGCGGTTCGATTACAGCGTTGCGCTGGACGTGCTTGGGCTGGTGATCGAAGTGGCGTCGGGCATGCCGTTCGAAACCTTCCTGAAGACGCGGCTGTTCGATCCGCTGGGCATGGTGGACACGGGCTTTTCCATCACGGCGGATCAGGCCGCCCGCTTTGCCGATCTCCCCCAGCAGGGGGAGGACGGGACATGGGCATTGGCCGATGATGCGGCGGACAGTCTCTATGCGCGGCCTTATTATCCGTCGGGTGGCGGTGGCCTTGTGTCGACGGCGCATGATTATTCCCGCTTTGCGGCCATGCTGCTCAACGAGGGGGAGCTGGACGGCGTGCGCGTGCTGAAACCGGAAACGGTGCGGATCGCACGGTCGAACCTGCTGCCCGAAGCGGTGACGCATGTGGACGTGCCGATCGGTTATACGCTGTCGAACGTCGGCATGGGCGCGGGCATGTCCGTATCGCTGAAGGCGAGTGAGCAGACCAACAGCTTCTTCGACTGGCCGGGCGCGGTGCCCGCTGGTGTGTTCGGTTGGCCCGGTGCGGCAGGGACGGCGTGTTGGATGGACCCGGAGCGCAAGTTCTTCCTCCTCTATCTCACGCAATATTGGCCATCCTGGCTGAACGGCAGCATGCGGCCTGAGATTGTCGCGGCGGCCTATCGCGATCTGGAGAAGCAATAAGGAGGAACGCTGCCATGCCGATACTGGACAATGACGCCGACTTCACGCCTTGTCTGGGATCACCCGGCACCGGCGTAGTGATTACGGGCGGAGCTTCCGGTATCGGGCTGGCGGCGGCGCATGCGCTGGCTGCCGTCGGGCGGCCGGTCGCCCTGTGGGACATCAATGCGGAAGGTGCGGCCGGATCGGCGAGCATCATCGAGAGCCGCTATGGCGTGCGCGCGGCGGGTTTCAGCGTCGATCTGCGCAACCCGCAGGCCGTCACCCCCGCCGCCATCGCGACACGGGCGGCAATCGGCGCGATCGGTGGCATCGTGCACTGCGCGGGCACGGCCGAAGCGACGGGCATCGACGGAGTGACGCCAGAAAATTGGGATGCGGGACTGGCCCTGCATGTCCGGTCTATAATCCTGATGACTCAGGCTTTCCGCGAAGATCTGCGCGCATCGTCGGGGAGCGCCATTGTCGCATTGTCATCCATCAACGCGACGCTGGGCAACGGGATGATCCCGATCTACAGCGCGGCGAAGGGCGCGGTAATTTCGCTGGTCCATTCGATGGCGGATGAACTGGCGGCTGATGGGGTGCGCATCAATGCGGTTAGTCCCGGCATGATCGATACGCCGATCATTGCGGAGACCAAGGCGCATTTGCCGGGGCATTTCGAGCGGCGGATCATGCTGGGCCGCTATGGCGCGCCGGAAGAACTGGGACGCGTCATCCGTTTCCTGATGTCGGATGAAGCGAGTTACATGACGGGCGCGGAAATCGTCGTGGACGGCGGCAACATCAACTCGCAACGGCAATAGGACTGCCGACGCACCGCGCTAGGAGGGGAGCGCTGCGTCAGGCCGGGCGTAACCGACCCGCAGCAGCGCCCCGGCACGCCTTAAAGGCGGTTCACTTCCTTGGCGGTCAGGCTGGTGACCAGACCCTTTTCCGCCGTGCTGAGGGTGGTTACGGGAATAACCACGAAACGGCCGCTGTAGATGATCTGGACGGCGGTCGCTTCGCCCGCATTGTTCTTAAGGATGCGGTCGATATAGCCGACCTTGCGGCCGTCGACCGTCTTCACAAGTGCATTGGCCTTGATCGCGGGCGCGTCGGCGGCGATCGCCGCAGCGGAAAGCGACAGCGACAGAGCCGCCGCGAAGGCAAAAGAAAGCTTCATGATAATCCCCTTGTGGATAGACGAGGGGGCCGATAGCACGCTGTAAAACGAATAATAAGACACCCTGTGTTGCAAAAAATGCAATTTGCGTTTCGGGTTCGGAATTTGGCGGATATGGGATGGGATCGGCGGCTGACCGCGCCTGATGAATGGAATGGGGAGGTTTTAGCCGGGATGATTGGTGTGCTCTTCCACCTTCACGAATGTCAGTTCGCATGACCGGGGAGGCGCGTGAGTCGGGGCCGCGCCTTGCGGCATTTTCCGTGACCAGCATCGCGACCGGCGGGTTCAATATTCCGCTCCAGACCTATTTGCCTGCCTTTTACGCGACGGTGATCGGCATGGACCTGGCGACCGTCGGGCTGGTCTTCATGATCAGCCGTCTGTGGAGCGCGGCGGCCGACCCCGTTATCGGATGGGCTTCGGACCACACACGCACGCGCGTCGGAAGGCGCAAACCCTGGATTTTGGGTGGCGGTGTGCTGTTCCTTCTGTCCCTGCTCGCGGTCTTTTCGCCGCCTGCCGGAGCCACGCCGCTCTATCTTGGCGGGTGGTTGTTGCTGCTGTGCCTGGGGTGGACCGCCACGTCCACGCCGCTTTACGCCTGGGGCGGGGAGATGGCGTCATCGCCGGTCGAGCGAGCGCGTATCCAGGCCTATATCCAGACAGGGTCGTCCATCGGCATCTTTCTGGTGCTGGTATTGCCTGCCGCGCTGGACGCGCTGGGCCGGGGCAATCCTGAGGTTCGGGTCGGATCGATGGGGACGCTGGTCGCCGCTGTCCTCGCTGTTGGCATGTTGCTGATCGCCTTTCTCTTTCGCGAGCCGTCGCTGCCGGAACGCGCGCCCGCAGGCGCGAACTGGCGGCAAGGGATGAAGACGGTGCTGACCGATGCAGCACTTTGGCGGATCGTGGCGTCGGATTTCTTCGTCGCGCTGGGACAGGGCTTTCGCACTGCCGTGTTCCTGTTCTTCGTGACGCGTTACATGGGCATGGCTTCACCTGCCATGCTGCTGATGCTGCAATATGCGTTTGGCATGTTCGCAGCGCCGCTATGGGCGCGGATCAGTTACCGATTCGGGAGGCTAAGAACGCTGATCATGGCCGAGGGCGTGCAGGTTGCGATCAACCTGATGGTCCTGTTCCTGACGCCGGACCGCATGTGGCTGTTCATCCTGCTGATCGTGGGACAGGGGCTGACGCAGGGATCGGGCAATCTGATGCTGCGGTCGATGATCTATGATGTGGCGGATCGTCATCGCGAGGGTAGCGGCGTGGAACGGGCCGGGCTGTTTTCATCCGTATTCAATGTCACGACCAATGCGGCCTATGCGATCGCAGTGGGCATAGCCTTGTCCGTCGTGGGCTTGCTCGGATTTGATCCAAGGTCTTCAGGATCGGAAGGGGTCGCGGGCGTGCATTTGTTCTTTGCGATTGGCCCCGCCGTTGGACATTTGCTGTCGATCCTTGTGATCAGCTGGAAGCGCGGGAGCAGAGGCGGAAGGCTGGACGCTGAAAGCCGCCTGCCTTCCGCTTGATCCTCAGATTCCGATGAATGAGGGCTGCGTCAAAGGTCAATAACCTTTTCGGGGTTCATGATGCCATCCGGGTCAAGAGCCCGTTTGATCTGGCGCATCATCTCGACAGCGGCACCATGCTCTGTGAGGAGATGCGCTTTCTTGCCAATGCCGATGCCGTGCTCGCCAGTGCAGCTGCCCTCCATGGCGAGAGCGATGCCTACGATCCGTTCGGATAATGCCTTCGCCTTTTGCGTTTCCTCGGCCGAGTTCGGATCGAAGACGAGGATGACGTGGAAGTTTCCGTCGCCGACATGACCCACGATGGGTGCAGTCAGGCCACTTGCCTCAATGGCGCTGCGCGTTTCGTCTATACAGTCGCAAAGCCGGGAAATCGGGACGCAGACATCCGTTGCGATCGCCTTGCATCCCGGGCGCAACGCCAGATTGGCATAATGGACCTTGTGGCGCGCTTCCCAGAGGGCGGTTCGGTCCTCCGTCTTCGTCGCCCAGGTAAATTGGCCGCCGCCATTGTCGGTGGCGATCTGGCCGAAGTTTTCCGCCTGTTCCGCAACGCCCGCAGGCGTGCCGTGAAATTCCAGGAACAGCGTCGGGCATTCGCGATAGTTGGTCCGACTGTAGGCATTTATCGCGCGGAGCTGTAGCGGGTCGAGCAATTCGATACGGGCGACGGGAAGGCCGATCTGGATCGTCTGAATCACTGCATTTACCGCGCCGCGTAATGTTTCAAATTCGCAAACGGCGGCGGAGACGGCTTCTGGCTGGCCATAGAGGCGCAAGGTGACTTCGGTGATGATGCCGAGCGTGCCTTCCGACCCGACGAATAGCCCGGTGAGGTCGTACCCGGCCGCGGATTTACGCGCCCGCCCACCGGTGTGGATGATCCGGCCATCGGCAAGCACCACCGTCAGCCCCAGCACATTCTGCCGCATGGTGCCGTAGCGAACCGCGTTGGTGCCGGAGGCGCGTGTCGAAGCCATGCCGCCGATGGACGCGTCCGCGCCGGGATCGACGGGGAAGAACAGGCCCGTGTCGCGCAGTTCGCTGTTCAACTGCTTTCGGGTGACGCCCGCCTGCACGGTGCAGTCCAGGTCTTCTGGACTGACGCGGAGCACCTGATCCATGCGGGAGAGGTCGATGCAAAGACCGCCTCTTGCCGCCAGAAAATTGCCTTCCAGCGATGTGCCGGTGCCGTAAGGGGTGACGGCGATGCCCTGTTCCTTGCAGAAGATGACCGCTGCGGCGACTTCCTCCGTGCTGAGGGGGAAGACAACCGCGTCCGGGGGCATGGCAGGGTAGAAGGTCTCTGCCCGACCATGATGATCGCGGATGGCAGCGCTATCGCTGAACCGATCGCCGAACATGGCGCGCAGGGCGGACCAGTCAGCTTCCGGGACATGTACCGCCGTTGCCATTTGTATCTCTCCCGTGGGTCAGTGACCCACGTTACAACGCTCCGGCATATTCCTCCACTATGTTAGCTGGTGCGGTTTGAGCGCCCCTGACCAGTCGCCCCGGTCGCGCGCCGGTCGCGTTGTCGGTGCGGCGGATGACATCGCCCGAGACGATGGTGGCGACGAAGCCGGTGGCTTTCTGGTCCAGCCGCCTGCCGCCTCCCGGCAGATCGTAGCGTATATGAGGAGCGTGTAGGCGCAGGGCCTCAAGATCGATGATATTGATGTCCGCCTTGTAGCCGGGCGCGATCTTGCCACGGTCGCGCAGGCCCATGGTCTCTGCCGGGCGTGAGGTGAGGGCGCGGACGGCCTGGGGGATGCTGAGTTTTGGCCCTTCACGATCGCGGGTCCAGTAGGTCAGCAGGAAGGTGGGGTAGCTTGCGTCGCAGATCGCCGCATAATGAGCGCCGCCATCGCCCAATCCCATGACCGTGTCCGGATGCGTGATCAGGTCATGCACCGTGTCGAGGGTGCCATTATAGAAGTTGCCGAGCGTGTTGTAGAGCATCCCCCGGCCATTGCCGCCGTTCATCATGAGGTCGTAGGCTACCTCCTCCGGGGTGCGGTTCAGGTTGCGCGCTTGCGCTCCGACGCTGCTTTCCGCCAGTGGTTCATAGTTGGGCGGGTCGGAGAGCGGGAAAATCCAGTCCCAATTGCGGGTCATCATCGCCAGGGGATGGCCCTCATGCGGTTGTTCCGCGATGAGCTTTGCGCGAAACTCCGGGTCGCGCAAATAGGGGAGTTGCTGGTCGATCGGCAGACCGGCGATCGCCTCATAGATTGGGCAGAGCGAGAAGGGGTGGCTGGATAGTTCAAAGCCGCAGATCATGCCGACGGGGCGGGGGAGTATTTGCGGGCTGATCTTCAGGCCCTGTGCATTCGCTTCCTCGCAGATGCGCAGGGCCTCCTGCCAGACAGGCTCGCCCGTGTTGGAGGTGCCGAGTGTGAAGGTGGCCGGTCGGTTCGCCGCCTTTGCGACGGTGAGAAGGTGGGCAAGCTCGTCGGTCCAGCTGGAAAAGGGAGCGTCCAGCACCATTTGCAGGACGCCGGTATCCGCGTCCCGCATAGCGCCCGCAATGGCTTTGAGTTCCTCGACATCGGCCTGATAGCTCGGGATATTCTCTCCAGCATTTGTGCGGTGGATGAGGAGGCGCGAGGTTGCGAAGCCGATCGCGCCCGCGTCTAAGGCTTCGCGGGCGAGGGCCTTCATCTGCTCAAGGTCGGCAGGCGTCGCGGCTTCGCGTTGTGCGCCGCGTTCGCCCATTACGAAGACGCGCAAGGGGCTGTGAGGGAGGAGGGCGGCAATGTCGATGTCGCGGGGGCGGGATTCCAGTGCGTTTAGATAATCGGGGAAGCTTTCCCAATCCCAGCTGAGCCCTTCGGCCATGACGACGCCGGGAATGTCCTCGACGCCCTCCATCAGGCGGATCAAACGGTCGTGATCAGCAGCGCGGCAAGGCGCGAAGCCCACGCCGCAATTGCCGATCACGACCGTGGTCACGCCATGGGAGGAGGAGGGGGAGAGTTCCTCCGACCAGATGGCCTGACCATCATAATGGGTATGGATATCGACGAAGCCGGGGGTGACGGTGAGGCCGGTTGCATCGATGACTTCGCGGGATTCGCCGGTAAAGGGGCCGACGCTGACGATTTTTCCATCATGGATGGCGACATCGCCGACGAAAGGCTCACTACCGCTGCCATCGACGATGGTGCCGCCACGGATCAGCAGGTCGCATGCGCTCATTCGGCAGCCCTCGCGATAGGTTCGAGCCTGGTCTCGCCGTCGGACGCCCAGAAGGCGCCCTCTTGTGACGTATCGACCTCTTCGACGCCGCGCACGCCCAGCGCTTCGCGCGCTTCGGCCAGCGGCAGATGGAATACGGTTTCCAGCTTCTTCATGAAGAGGGCGTCGCTCTGCTGACCCACCTTCATGCCGCGCTGGATCGCGTTGACGGCGGTGGGCCACACTTCGGGATAATGCAGCATGGTGCGCACGGTGTAGCGGAGCGATCCGAAAATCTGGATCATGTTGACTTCCGCCGCGAGATGCGGGTTGCGCATATGCTTGGGCACGTTGGTCAGGCGATACCAATAGGGCACCAGTTCGCCCATGAAATTGAAGCCGCCGCCGCACAGGATATGTTCGAAATCGTGGGTCTGTCCGGAGCGCAGATTATAATATTGGAGCTGTGTTTTCGGCTCTTTCCAGGGCGTGATCTGGATCTGATAATCTCCCGCCGTCATCTGCTGGTAGAAGATGCCGCCGAGGGAACCGGGTTCATATTGTTGGAAATCTTCGATCTTGTAGGTCGAAATGAAGCCTTCGCTGAACCAGGTGTCTAGCTCCGGGTTCACCTTCCGCTCCTGGGTAAACATGTCCTCGATGGCATCGAAGTCGCGCAGGGAGTCGAGGATCGGCAGCAATTCATACATTTCCGCAGGGGGCGGTACGTCCGGGCCGTTTCGCCGCAACAGGATCATCGCCAACCATTCGCGCAGGCGCGGATTGTTCAGATATTTGGACGAGGAGATGAGTATGCTGCTGTCCGTTTCGACGGGCATCAGGCCGCGCGCGAGATAGGGAATGTCGACCATCTTGTGTCGTTCCTTCAATCAAGTACCAATTGTTTGTTGCCTGAACCCCAGGCGCTGATGCGCTCATCCCCCACCTTGAACTGCGGCAGCAGGTCGAAGAAGCTCTTGTCCGCGACCACGATGCGCTGAAGGCGGCGGGGCGTCATGCCGGTGAGGTCGCCGCGCGCATGCTGGAGGGCGATATTGTCCCAGATGACGAGATCGCCATTGTTCCAATGGTGCCGGTACACGCGATCTTCGCGATAGAGTTCGGCGAACAGGGCGTTCAGCGTGGCGTCGCTTTCCGGCTGGTCCATGCCGATGATGCGGGCGGTTTGCATGTCGCTGATATAGAGGATGGGCTCGCCAGTCCGGGGATGGGGGATGATGACCGGGCGTATCTGATGCGGCATGGCGGTCGAACTGTCGTAGCCGACCGTCCGGTGAGTCTGGATCGGTGCGATCATCGTGATGGCTTCCCGGCCCGCGACGGCGGCATTCAATGGCGGTGGCAGGGCGGCGGCCGCAGCCGCGCCGTTGGCGAAGTCGGTCCAGCTTTGTCCGTCATTTACGGCCACGGCATGCAGCGAGATGATTTTGAAGGGCTCTTCGGTGAAGGCCAGATCGCTGTGCCAGGTGAGCGGCCCCGATCCTAGGGCTCCATCGCTGGAGATTTCGCGATATTCACCGTGCGATCCCAGGACGCGGCCGAAATTTTCGAGCAGCCGGACCTGATCGGCTTCGTTCAGTTCCTGATTGCGGAACAGGATGAGCTTGTGGCGATCGAATAGCTCGGTCAGCCGCTGTTCGAAGCCGTCGGGCAGCGGCCATTGCAGCCGAACGTCGATTTCCACGCCGAACGGTTCCAGCGGCCGCTCCGTCCATGGCAATGCCATTATCGCTCTCCATCTTTTCTATATGACCGAACGGTATCGAACCGTTCGGTTTTCGTCAAGAAGCATGGGTGCATCGGTGCCTGAGCCTGTTATAGCAGGTTCCAATGTGCGGGGATGCTGAATGAAAGTGGTAGCGGAGGTCGGGAGCCAACTGGCGTCGCCGCGCGTCCGGCATTTGCTGTCGTCAGCGCGCGCGCAGTTTGTCGAGCGCGGTTTTGACGCGGTGAGCATCGATTCGATCGCCCGCACCGCTGGTGTCAGCAAGGAGACGATCTACCGCCACTTTGCCGACAAGGAAGCGTTGTTCCGCGCGGCGCTGGACGCGCAGGGCGCGGAGTTCGAAGCTCGCGCGGCGGCGGTGCATGAAGGCGCCGTCACGGGGGGGTCTGAACTGGCGGGGCTTGCGCGAGCGATTCTTGATTCGGCGCTGGATCAGGGGCTGTTCGGCGCGCTCTGGGTTGCGGCTGGCGTCGCGCACAAGATGCCGGATTTGGCTTCGTCGTTGCAGAATGGGCAGGGCATGCGGCTTGAGCCTGTGCGGCTGGCGCTGGAGGATTATGCGAGGGAGAAAGGCGTTGACCGCCCGGTGTCGCTGGAACTGGCGCTGGATTTCGGATCGCTTGCGGTCGAAGGCCCCGTTGTCCTCATGGGTTTTCCTCCCGCTTCGTCAGAGTATCGCGAGCGGATAGCGGAGAAAGCGGTCGCGCTTTTCGTTCAGGGTATCTGGGCGGGAAAGCCGAGTGGCTTGCCTTCGCCGGAGCCGTTATTCGACGCCGAGCCGCCACTGCGTGAGGAGCCGCTTCCTCATATCCGGACCTTGCTGAATGTAGCAGGGCGCCATTTTCTGGATGAGGGCTTTGAAGGCGCCAACCTGAACCTCATCGGGGAAGAGGCACGGGTGGGGCGGGGTACGCTCTACCGGCATTTCGTTAGCAAGGCCGGGCTGTTTGCAGCTGCCATGCGCATAATGGCCGAAGACTGCGCGCGCGAGGCAAGGCCGCCAGCGTTGCCATTAGGTGAAGCCGATCCGGCGGCATTAAGCCGCTATGTGGAAGCGGCCTTGGATAACCTGGCTTCCAGTCGCTCAATCCGATTGCACCGCGTCGTCATCAGTCAGTCCCGCCGGGACGCTGCATTGGCGCGGGACGTCTACCTTATCCTGCGAAGGCCGTGGGTGACGGGGTTGATCCCCTGGCTGGAAAGCTTGGGCATCAAGGAGAGTGCGGACTGGCACGCACGCCAACTGTTGGTGCTTGCAATGCGTGGCAACCGTCTGCTGGCGGGTGGACATTCCATCTCAAAGCTTGAACGGCGGCATTATGCGGAACGTGCGGCGTCAATGTTCCTGCGGGGGTTCATGGCAGTGCTTTGACTCTGTCTCGAATCCGCCGAAGCTGGTGAAGAAGGTTCGCAATTCACATCCTACGGGGTGACAGGCGTTCCCGATCGGATGAATGCTGCGGTTTCGGGTTCGCATGATTTCATCTGCTCCAGAAATTGCTGGATGCGTGGTTCCGCGACGCCAAGCCCGCGCGCGCAGAAGAGGACCGCGTCGCGCAACACGCGATCTTCCTCATAGGGTATCGCAGTCTTTTCATGGCAGCGCGCCACCAGCATCATCGTGCTGATATGTTCTATGAAAGCGCCGACATTCGTTGTCGAAAGCGCCTGTCCGGAGATTCCCCCGTCGGCCCGTGCCGCCTGCAACGCCTTTTCCAGATTGGGCAGTGTCAGGCGCAAGGCCCGGCGATAGACGAGGCGAGCGTAGCCTCCGTCGCCGGCAAGGCTGCCTAAGACCATGCGCAAGCCTTCTGCATTGAGGGCGTACATCCCGGCGGTCGCATATCTGAAGGTGCGCCGCAAAATTTCGAGCAAGCCCTCTGTGCTGGCTTCGGCGTCACCGAATGATCGGAAGACCCTATTCTGGTCTGCGATCACCTCGCGCAATACGGCCCGATAGATGTGCGTCTTGGTAGGAAAATGGCGGAACAGCAGGGCTTCCGACACACCTGCGGCGCGGGCGATCTGCTGCGTCCGCGCGCCTTCCAACCCGTGGCGCGCGAAAACCGCCCTGGCCGCTGCGATGATGGAAGCGCGGCGACCGACGCTGGAAAGACGGGTGGCGGACATCGTTGGTAATATTACTCCGGGACCAGGCTGGGCGATCGGCGTCCCCGCTTCGGGAAATGTGAGAAAGGCAGTTTAAGGCGTTACGGATCGGAAACAAGGCAGATGCACGTTGACCGCTATTCCGGCATAGCTCCTGCCGTCGCTTTCCCGTCAGGCTGGTCCTGTTCGATCGTCGCGATAAATCGGCTCAGCAGCGCCTTTTGCCGCTCGATCATCGCTGGAGAGAGCGGGTCAATGCCTGCCAATCCTCGAGAAAGAGGGGCGGCCCAGAAATAGCCGAACATCATGTTGAAGATTGCAACGATCTGGAGGATCAGATCCTCGGCCGGAGGCTCAACCTCGGCCGCGCGTGTGATCCGCCGTCCATAATCCATCAGCCGTTCTACCCAGGCCATGCCGATCTCGTCCCGGTCCGATGGGGGCGACAGGATCGACCGGATAAGCAGCATGGACACATTGGGATGCTGTGCCAGCACATCGATCAGCTTGTCGGACAGCGTGCGAAAGGAGGCTTCTCGCGGCGACCGGCTGATGGTTGCTTCCATCTCGTCCGCCAAGGGTTGGAGCGCCCGTTGCAGAACTTGCCGGTACAGGGCGTCCTTGCTTTCGAAATGCTTGTACAGGCCGGGCTGCTGGATGTTCGCCGCCGCTGCGATGTCCCGTAACGCGGTCGCTTCATAGCCCTTCTGCGCGAACAGCAGTTCCGCCGTGTCGAGTAAGCGGTCGGCGGTGCGCTGGCCCTTGCTGGTGCGTTGGACGACATGTTCGCTGATGGCGCGCTGGGCGGTGCTGGTCATGGGTTTGTTCGTAACGGGCCGACCGGGATTTGGCCATATGTCGCGGCTGATCTGGTCGGAAAGCATAGCCGTTCCTATATGGTCAGAGGCCGCCGCCACGCATGTGGCAGGGTGCGCATTGTCCTTGACAGTTGCGTGTGGGGGCGCATGAGCGCCTGCAAGTGCGGAACGGCGCACCCCATTGCTCAGAGGATCAGAGATGGAAGATATTTACATTGTCAGCGGCGTCAGGACGGCGATTGGCGATTTCGGCGGCTCGCTGAAGCCCTTCATGCCTTCGCAGCTCGGCAGCATCGTCGTGAAGGAAGCGCTGTTCCGTGCCGGTGTGTCGGCTTCCGACGTTGAACATGTCGTGATGGGTCAGGTGATGCCGACCAGTGCCCGCGATGGCATGTTGTCGCGCGCCATCGCCTTGCAAGCAGGGGTCCCGTTTGAGGTTCCGGCGATGACACTGAACAGGCTTTGCGGATCGGGCGTACAGGCGATCGTATCGGCCGCGCAGATGATGAAGCTGGGTGAAGCGTCGATCACCGTCGCGGGTGGCGCTGAATCAATGTCCAATGTGCCTTATCATGATCATGGCACGCGCTGGGGCCGGAAGATGGGCGACAATCCGGTAGAGGACGCGCTGGTCTGCGGGCTTCAGGATGCGATCGGCGGATACCATATGGGCGTGACGGCGGAAAACTGCGCCGAACGGCATGGCATCACGCGCGAACAGCAGGATGCGCTGGCGGTCGAAGGGCATCAGCGCGCGGCGCGGGCTATCGCGGAAGGCCGCTTCAAGGAACAGATCGTGCCGGTCGAGGTCAAGACGCGCAAGGGCGTGACCATTTTTGACACGGACGAACATCCCCGCGCCGACACCAGCGCCGAGACGCTGGCCGCCATGCGTCCTGCGTTCAAAAAGGATGGCACGGTTACCGCAGGCAATGCGTCCGGCATTAATGACGGCGCGGCCGCCGTCGTCCTGGCGACGGGTGGCGAAGTGGAACGGCGCGGGTTGAAGCCGATCGCGAAGATACTTGCCTGGGGCCATGCGGGCGTGGAACCGGAATATATGGGTGAAGGCCCGATCAAGGCGGTGCCGGTTGCCCTGAAGCGGGCCGGGCTGACGCTGGATCAGATGGACGTGATCGAAGCCAATGAAGCCTTTGCGGCGCAGGCTCTTTCGGTAGCCAACGCATTGCAGTTCGATGGGGAAAAGCTGAACCCGAACGGGTCGGGCATCGCGCTTGGCCATCCTGTCGGTGCGACCGGCGCGATCCTGACGATCAAGGCCGCTTATGAACTGAAGCGGATCGGCGGCCGCTATGCCCTTATCACCATGTGCATCGGCGGCGGTCAGGGCATCGCGCTGGTGATCGAGAATGTCGACTGACGATTGAATGTCACGCCGAACCCCGGACATGCGGGGTTCGGCGTGACCGTCGATGCCTGTAGGAGAGCGGCTCCGCTGGTCCCGACGGCCCTATCCCGAACATGATGCGTCATGTCCTCTCCTTATTTCGAGAACTCAATCACTTGTCGTGCGTTTGGACGAGGCGGCGGTTTGACCACCCGCTGGCATGGAGTAGATCATGTCCGTTCTCGTCGAGTTTCCCGGAGGCGCATGCCGCGAAGTTCCCAGTCAGCTCCGGGTGATCGGTCCTCGGCAAAATGGTGCGCCTGAATTTGAACAGGTCCCGCTCAATTGCGATCCCCAGTGGAAATTTGAACGCGAAGATGGCCGTTGGGTTGCCGTGCGTCGCCAGGGGCAGTTGTTGGCACTGCGCCCCGCTACTCCTGCGTGGTGGCATTTTGTTGCACTGATGATGGAGCCTGAACGGCCCTCGACCGCTGCGGGCATTGCGGATCAGGGATTCGAGGCAGGGCTTCAATCGGCGGCTTGAGGGGGAAATGTTCGCGTCCTGATCAGGGCGCTTTGCGCCGCCGGGCCTTGATGGCCTCCAGTTGACCGATGCATCCTGGTCCCGACCGATGGGATCACCGATCAATCCCGGTCGGGATCATCCGATGATCCTGTCACCCACTTGTCCGGCAGTGAACTTGCGGTGGTCGGGCGGGTCGCGATAGCCTGCATCCAGCACGATCGCCCCTAAGAGGCGACACAGATGCAATGGCTTCGGCTCGAGGGAAAACAAGCCTCAAGAGGAGAGAGAGATGACGGACATGTTGATCCGTGGCGGCACGGTGGTCGATGGCACAGGCGCGCCCGGCTATGCTGCTGATGTGCGCGTGGCAGGCGGCCGGATCACCGAGATCGGCGCGGGTCTGACCGCCGCCGCCGGTGAGGAAGTGGTGGATGCCAGCGGATGCTATGTGACGCCGGGCTTCATCGAAAGCCACACCCATTATGACGCGACGATGTGGTGGCAACCGGATCTGGACCCCTTGCCCGGCAACGGGGCGACAACGGTGATTCTGGGCAATTGCGGCTTTAGCGCCGCGCCGCTTTCGAAGGAAAAGGCCGCGCAGTTGGAGATGATCAAGATTTTCTCCTTCTTCGAGGATATTCCGTTGAAGCCGTTCCTCCAGAACGTCCCATGGGACTGGGAGAAGTGGTCGGAATATAAAGCGTCGATGGCGCGCAACATCAGCCTGCCTGCGAACTATTCCGCGTTCGTTGGTCATATTGCCCTGCGTCTCGCTGCGATGGGTGTCGAAGCGTGGGACCGCGCCGCGACTGCTGAGGAAATCGCCCGCATGGCCGAATTGCTGGAGGACGCGCTGGCCGCTGGCGCTCTTGGGTTGTCGGACAATCTGCACGATCATGATGGCGACGACCGCGCCATCCCCACATTGCTCGCCGATGACGCGGAGTTCGAAGCGCTGTTTGCCGTTATGGAGCGTTATCCCGGCACGACCTATCAGGTCATCATCGACACCTTCATGCGCAAGACCGGACCGGAAAGCCTGGAGCGGCTTGGGCGGCTGGCGAAAGGCCGGGCGATCCGTATGCAGGTGGCGGGTGGCATTCCGACGCTGGAATTCCAGAAGGATATTCTGCCCCGATTGCAGGACACCCTCGCGAAGCTGAAGGACGAAGGGATCGATGTTTGGCCCGGCTATGCGCATGTCTCGCCGACCAGTACGCTGAGCCTAGTCAAGTCGCTGATCTTCGCCCAGTCCAATGACTATGTCTGGCATGAAGTCGTCCTCGCCGAAACGCACGAGGAAAAGGCACGCTTGCTTGCTGATCCCGATTGGCGGGCGCGGGCGCGGGAAAGCTGGGACACCAAGGCGTGGCCGCATTCGCCGATGAATAATCCGCAGGACCTGTATCTGCTGGATAGCGAAAATGGCACCGGCCCCGTGGGCGGCACTTTGAAGGAATTTGCGGAGTCGCGTGGCCTGCACCGTTCGGACGCGATGGCGCAGTGGATTCTTGAGAATGGCACCAAATCGACCGTGCATATGGCGCCCTTCCCGAAGGATGAGGACCTGACCATCCAGCTGATGCTGGACCCGCAGACGGTTGGGAATATCTCTGACGCGGGCGCGCATCTTCAGATGCTGTGCGGTGGTGGTGAGAATATTCTGCTCTTCACCAAATATGTGCGGGAAGGGCTGCTCACTCTGGAGCAGGCGATCCATGTAAAGACGGGCAAGCTCGCCAATTTCTTTGGCCTGCACGATACGGGCGAGATCAAGGTCGGGCGCCGCGCCGACATTGCCGTCTTCAACCTGAGCGAGGTCGAATATCGCAATATGGAGAAGCGGTTCGACGTGCCCGATGGCGACGGCGGCACGACATGGCGCTTCACTCGTCCGGCTGCGCCCATGCGGCTTACGCTGGTGAATGGGGTCAAGACCTTTGACGGCAACAGCTATACCGGCGCCCGTCCGGGCGAATATCTGGTGCCCACCGCTGCTGCGAATGACGCGCTGGCTTCATTGGAAGCCGCTGAATAAAGAAAAAGGGTGCGGGCGGCGCAGGCCGTTCGCACCCTGTCCTTGGAAATGGGAATATCGATTTGGCTAAATTCGGCGCGATCGACCAGATCGGAATATTGGTGGACGATCTCGATGCCAGCATAAATCGCTGGATCAGTCATTCGGGCGTGGGTCCATGGACCGTATTCCGCAATGTCGCGCTGGATGGCCAATATCGTGGCGAGCCGACGCGGGTCACCATGCATGTCGGATTATCCTATCAGGATGGCGTGCAAATTGAACTGATAGAGGCCACGAATGACGCCCCGTCACCCTATCGCGCTGATGATGGGTCGCGCTTGCTGGGCCTTCATCACATCGCTCGCATCGTCGATGATCTGGACGCCGCCGTTGTAACGGCGGTGGCGGGGGGCATGGAAGTGCTTTTTACAGCGCATAACCCTGCCACGCGCGTCGCCTATTTGCGCGTCCCCGGCGAGCCTGGGCAATTATTCGAATTTATCTGCGGTCCCGACATGCGTGGCATGTGTGAAGCAGGGATCGCGGCGGCCCGCGACTGGGACGGCCGCGATCCTGTAACGGTGATCGACTTCGCGGCAATGTAGTAGGCGGCTGCCCCTCATCAGAGGGACAGCGCCAATCCTGATCTTACTCCGCCGCCATGGAGGGCATGTCCTGATGGCTTGGCCTTGGGTCCTCGCTGATTGCGGTGGTCCATGCCCATTCACCGGGCTTTGGCGGATTAGTGATGCCGAATTCCTCGCGAATATCTGTGACCTGCCAGTCGAGATAATCGCGATAAGGGATGAGGAAGAGGGGATGCTTCCAATTACGCCCTTGTGCTGCGCCAATGTCTTCGGCGTCCAGCTCTATCTTCACCGACTCAGGATAGAATAGCCCGCTCTTCATCATTGTCTTGGCGCGCAGATAGGAGCCGACGCGGTTGAAGAAGGATGCGAGTTCGGGCGTAAAATATTTATAAATTGCTCGCATGTTCGCTGCCAGCAACGCTATTTCGCCGGCATGATTGGTTTCAAAACCCGTGATCATATGTTCGATGTCATGGGTATGGGTCCGCTCCTTCATATAGAAGTCGAAATCGGTCTCTATCTCCATCCCCTGGAAGAAATGGTCCATATTATAGCCGCTATTGACCACGAAATCGTAGATCACGGCGCGTAGCGTGCCGGGTTCAGCACCGGCCAATTCCTCATTCTTGAACAGCGAGACTTTTTTGCCGTCAAGCCAGGTTTTGAATTCAGGAAGCCGCGCCTTTTCTTCCTCGAACAGCTGGAAGATATGGGGCCAGTTTTCCAGTTCCATCAATATCTTCACGACATCAGGAATATAGGCGGTGTTAGGCAGTTCAGCGCCGTTCCGCCGCAGCATCTCCTGAGCGATCAGCGCGCGCAGTTGCGGGTGGTTGAGATAGGGCGAAGAACTGATCAAGACGGAGCTTTCGGTGGTGAAGCCCGGCCCGGAGCCATTATAATATTCAAAATCCGCGCTGCTTACGCGCGCTGCAATCTCGTTTTCCATCATGTCTCTCCTCTTCATTCTGTCTTTTAGAAACTCACCCCAAGTTCGACACCATAGGTCCGCCCGCGTTCGTAGCTGCGGTCAACGTTTCTGCTTTGTAGGGAATGCCGCTCAATATCCCTCTCGTGACATTGCCGGTGGATACCTTGCCATAAGCGGTCATCCGGTTGGTTGGCCGCCAGATCACGATTGTACGTGGTGACGCGCAGCTGCCCGCGTTGCTCCGCCCGATGGCGGTCACGGCAAGGGACGCCTTTTGCAGGCTTTCATCGCGCCGTTGTGCAGTCACCATGATATCGGCCAACTGCCCTTGGACCACAGCCTGTGGGGCCGGGTCGGCAGTCTGCGCCAGAGCCGCTGTCGTGCCGAGCGATGATATGCCCGCTAACGCAACGGCAATAGATGAACGCATGGCAATCCCTTCCTTTCGTCGGGCGATGCCATCCCTCGATACGGGCCGTGCTCCGTTTAGAAGCCCGGTCCATCATCCGGGACCGAACACGCGTGTGCGCATCCGAAAGCGGATGTTTGGCGGTGTTCCGCCATTATGTTGTTCATGATGCAGCCTGATCTGCGGTACATGGCCGCCAGCCCTTTCTGCATCCTCTCCTGACAGCTTCGGCCACCGATCAACTCTTCGGCCGAGCTATCTTGTTTGCATGCAGCGTGTCTTGAAATGATCCCTTCGTCAAGGGTCATCAACAATCAGCGAGGTTTCAGCGGCGCCACCGGACATGCCACTGCAAGAACGGCGTGCCATTCCCCGGGCAGGGCCGAGGTGCGACGATCCGCCTGCGCGATTTCCCGCAGTTCGGCCCTGAAACGCTCGATCCTTTCGGCGACGCGCGCGACGCCCACGGGCGACAGCTTGACCGTCTCCACGCCGAAGATTGTATCGGGGTCTCCATAGTTCAGATTGAAGAACAGATGCTTCATATGCTGTTCGAAATGCCTGCGCATGGGTTCGCGTTGCCACACATGGGCCGGGTCCAGCCGCGCGCGCAGGCGTCCTCCCGGCAGGCGATCGATCAGCGCCAGCCTTTCCAGCCGTTCGACATGTTGCGCGATATGTTCAGGCGGTATGCCAAAGCCTTCCTCGGCTTCGGACACCGGCCAACCCGTGACGATGATGAAGAAAATGGTGGATAATTCAGGGCTTGTGGTCAGCGCTTTCTCCTGCGCCAGCGTCAGCTTGTCGGATGACCGATCGCGCACGGCGGCCTCTTCGGCGATTTCGGTGAGCGTGGTGTCGGCGAGCGCGCATAGCTGCGACAAGGTGCGCAAACCCAGCCCGCGGCCATGCAGCCATCGTTTGACGGTAGCGGTTCCCACGCCAAGCTTTTTCGAGACGTCGGCCTGGGTCAGGCCCGCTGCTCGTAGCCGCCGCCGGAGCGCCGTCAGCAGCAGTTCATGTTCCATTCCGAAAGGGTCGTTGGACGGATGAGAGGGGCTCATCAGATGATCCCTTCCTGCGCTGCAAGGATGATATGGCTGGGCTCAGGCGCTAGATCATATGCCGCGATGTTTGATCGGGGAAAGTTCCGCGATCGATATCCATCCCTCGACTCTTCGGCTGCACGGCTTTCGTGCAGCCGAAGCTTCTTGTCTTCTCCAGTCATGGCCTCTCCAGCTTATTCTTTTGGGCAGGGTAAGTAAGTCAATGCCGCTGACAAGGTCCAACTGACCATCCTCGCCATTGGAGTATTTTCCTATCGCATTCGCGCATGCTTGTGCATAGTTTCGCTCTTGGAGCAGCATGGGGGGGTGAATGGAATGAGCCAGTTTCTCGATTATCTTCAGGCGCGGGTGGATAAGGAAGACGTGTCGGACTGGTTCCTGGTCAGTCAGGAGATGATCGACCAGTTCGCCGAAGCGACCAAGGATCATCAATATATCCATGTCGATCCGGAGCGCGCGAAGCAGTCACCCTTTGGCGGGACGATCGCTCATGGTTTCCTGACGCTTTCACTGCTGCCGCACCTATGTGCCGATGCGCGAGGCGACATCGTTCCCGACGGCGCTACGGAGATCAATTATGGCAGCAACAAGCTGCGTTTCCTGGCGCCCGTTCGATCCGGCAAACGTGTGCGCGGAAGGTTCAAGCCGCTGGAGATCGTCGAAAAGCGGCCGGGGCAGATTCAGCTGACCACCGAGGCGACGGTAGAGATAGAAGGCGAGAGCAAGCCCGCCCTCATCTGTGAATGGATAACCCAGTTCCAGCTTTGATCCGACAATCGTCGGAGTAAGCGGATTAGGCTATCCATTTAGGCTGCGGTGTTGGTCGCGTGGAGGCCGAAGGCCATGCGCGCGGCGTTGATGGTGTATTCATACTCCTCGCCGCCCGGTACGAGGTCGTGCCAGTTCTTGTGCGTGATCGCCGCGAAACTGTCCTGCCATATCTTGCAGGCGATCAGTTGTATTTCTGTTTCCTTGGGGGCGCGCTGTGCTTCCAGGCAGTCACGCAATATCGCGTGAAAAACGGCGCCCCTTAATGGTGCGTGCTTCATTGGCATCCTCTCCAGGCTACTGATTCTTTGTCCAGATTGCCGAGGGGAAAATTGCATAGAGGCGAAAAGACGTCAACCATGTCTCAAAATTTCCAAGGGTATTTAACATATATTTACTATCGTTTTGACTGATGTTCTGTTCACTTTTACTTATGAACGCTACCGTTCATTACATAAGTCACTGATTGGGAAGGCCGCAGCTTCTTTTTAAGGTGCGGCCTTCCCCAGCATCAGAAGCTAAACTTGACGCCGCCCCTCACCGTTCGCGGTTCGACGACGCGGCTTAGCCTCCCTTCGACAGGCTCCGCATCGGCGGCGGGAAGGTAGGACTCGTAATAATAAGCGATGTCCTTGTCCCGGCTGCCTAGGATGTTGAGCAGTTCGGCATAGATTTGCACCCGCTTTCCCTTCCAGGCGGCGCGCGCGTTGACGACGGTGCTGCCGGAATCGCGCACACTATTGTCCTCGATCAGCGGCGAGGGGCCAAGGTGACGGACGCGGATGCTGGCTTCCCATGGGTCAAGCACGATGGCTGCGCCAGCGGACGCGGCGTTTTTGAAGGCGTTGGGGATATGGTCGCCATTGGTATAGCGGCTGTGGCTGGCGGTGTAGTTGCCGTCGAAGGCGAGCCAGGGGAGCGGGCGCCAGAAAGCGACAAGCTCATAACCGTGGCGGCGGCTGGCTCCGCTGGGTTCGACCGCGTTTGAGTCGCCGACGAAGCGCAACTCGCTGCCGACATTCAGCCACCAATAGGTTGCGGTGAAGGTGAAGCCGGGCAGTTGCAGGCGGCCGCCCAATTCCTTGCCCGTGCCGCGCACGAGCATGGGAACAGGCGTATCGACATTGACCGCGCCGCGCGCATCGTTGGAATGGAATCCTCGGCCCCAATTGGCATAAAGTTCGACGCGCGGCGTGATCGCCCAGGCGGCCGATGCCTTGGGAGAGACGAGCGTGTCCGATCCGCTGCCTTGCCCAAGCGCGGCGGCGACGGCGTCGCGGGCGCGGACGTCATAATGATAATAGTCGCCGCGAAGGCCGCCAGTGATGCGCAAGCCAGGCAGCGGTGTGACGGTCGCTTCGCCATAAAGGGCGGCTGAACCCTGCTTTACGCGATAGCGGCCGAGCGAGGAGAGGAAGGCGCGGTTCGCGGTACGGTTGACCCCGACATTGCCGATCGCGTCATAGCGGTTTTCCGTGCCGAGCTTCAGTTGCAGTGCGGGGGCGATGTCCCAACGCTTTTCGCCGGTGAAGCCGAAGACCCAGCGGCGATCGAACTGCTCGATCTGCGCGCTGGTGCCGTCGGGATCGGTGTAGGTGGGGTTGGAGAACATCGTCCAGTCGTAGAACTGCGCGTAAAGATTGGCGCGCCATGTTGGCTGGACGGTGGCGAGATTGCCGATGATGCGCGTCGTTTCCCCGCGCGCGGAGGGATCGGGCGAACAGAAGACATCGGGGCAGAGCGGCGTGCCGATGATCCGTTCGGGGATCTGCTCGGTCGGGCGCCATGTCGCGCGATAGGCGTGCAGCGTGGCGTCGATCTTACCGGCCCCGGCGGGGAGGGTGTATTTGGCGAAGCCCGCATAATGGCGCAGATGCTCGACCTCCTGCCACGGGCCGTCATAGGCCTTGGCTTGGGCGACGAGGGTGAGATTGCCTGCGCCCGCCTTGACGGTGCCGCCCGATGCCAGCCTGCGCCAGCCGAAGGAGCCGCCCTCCGCCGCGACCCATGGACGATCATAGCCATCGATCGTGGTCATATAGGCCGCGCCAGCGAGCGCGAAGTCGCCGCCATCGGCACGATAGGGGCCTTTACGAAAATCCTCCCGCACGATGATTTCGGGGATGAGCCCGTTAAGGTCGAGATAGCCCTGGCCGTGGCCATGGGTGCGGAAGTTCATCTGAACCCCGTCGATATAGGTGGTGAAGTCTGACCCATGGTCGAGATTGAAGCCGCGCAGGAAATATTGATTGGCCTTGCCGCTCCCGGAATGCTGGGCCGCGACCATGCCCGGCACGGCTTCGAGTAGTTCGGCAACGCGGAGCAGCGGCCGGACAAGAAGGTCCGCGCCGCCGACGCTGCCTTCGCTAGCCGCATGGGCGGTGCCGATCTTGTCCTCGCCCCGGCCGAAGACGATGATGGTGCTGGCGTCATCGCCAGCGTCGTTCGCTTCGGCGGCGAAGGCGGGCAGGGGGAGGAAGGTGGCGGTCAGCGCGCAGGCGGCGCGGTGGAGTTGATTGGGTAATTTCACTTCATGCACTCCGGGCGTCTGGCGACATCCGGCAAGAGACCTGTCGCCCGACGACGACCGGCGCGCGCGGGCGATCGGACGCCCCCAAGGCGACCGCCAACGTCACCGAAGCGGCCTCTTGCCGCTCGTTCGTCGCTCAGACGGAAACTACCGTGCCGCAGCCATCCCCTGGACCAAGGCAAGAGCGACCAGACGCTGGCAGGTCTCCTGGCTCGCGGGTCATCGCTTGATGCACGGCCTTCCCGGGCCTCGCAGGATTTAGCGTCCGGCCCAGTGACTTGCCCCATCCTACCTGTGAGGTGGGGCGATGTGCATCGCGCTCGCCGCTTACAGTTGCAGGGACAGCCCTGGCTTGGGGAGGCGGGCGCCTCCTTACCATGTTCCCTTTTAAGCCTCTTTCGAGGCACCGGCGCGATCATTTCCCCAGGGGTTGCCCGGGTGACGGGGCGATAGCGGAGCTGTTGGGGTTGGGCAAGGGGGTGGGTGATGGGTGGTTGGGTGAGGTAACTTGCTCCCTCTCCCCTTCAGGGGAGAGGGCCGGGGAGAGGGGAGCAACGTGGGTTGCTAACAGTCCCCTCTCCCGCCTTCGCTACGCTCGGCACCCTCTCCCCTGAAGGGGAGAGGGGATGGGGTCTGGCAATCAGTTCAGCTTCGCGCCGCGCTCTCGCTGGAGGCGGAGGGCCATGGCCTGGTAGCGGACGGCGCGTTCATTGTGGAGGGCGATGGTTGCCTGGTCGGCGCCGCGCAGGCGGGCTTCCCTGGCTTGGCGCGCTTCCTGGGCAGCGCAGGCGGAAAAATGTGATGCGTCATTGGGGCGCATGGCCCTTATCCTCTCTCAATTTCTTATGGCTCGAACGATAACATCGGCCTGTTTCCCGCTGCCATTACGCAGGTTAACTTCGGAAAGCTTCTGTTTTTTGACAGCAACGTGGGAAATGATTTCAGAAGCGAATTTCTGCGCTTTTCAGGGAGTTGCGTGCGCGTTCCATGGGTGCTTCTTGCTATCAGCCGCCCCGGTTCCACGATGCATCGCGGAAGGTTTCGCGCAGAAAGGCGATGAAGGCGTCTACGGCGGCGGGACGGCCTGCGGCGCGGGGGTGGACGGCGTGAACGGCGAGGTCAGCGGGGCCTTCCCAGCTATCGAGGACGCGGATGAGGCTGCCTTCCGCGATCAGGTCGCCCACGTCCCAGAGCGAGCGCAAGGCGATCCCGACGCCGGTGAGGGCGAGTTCGCGCACGATTTCGCTGCTGTTGGTGCGGACATGACTGTGGCCGTCGATCAGCTTGCGCGCGCGGCCGTTGACGAGCCGCCATGGCAATTGTCCATCGGCCGCGAGCAGGCGGTGGCGGGGGAGGTCGGCGATCTTGTCCGGAATGCCATGCGCGGCAAGATAGGCGGGGCTGGCGCAGAGGATGCGGCGGTTGGTGGCGAGATGATGTCCCTCCAGATGGAGAGGAATGTCGCTGGTGATGCGGACTGCCACGTCGATGCGCTCGGCAAGCAGGTCTTCATAAGCGTCGGACAGGTTGAGTTCGAGGTCGACGTGCGGATGCAGATCCAGGAAGCGGCCGACATGAGGCGCCACATGCAGGCGGCCGAAGGAGGTGGGAGCCGAAATGCGCAGCGGACCGGATGCGGTGCGATGGCGGTTGGCGACGCGGTCTTCGGCCTGCTGAATGGCGTCGAGGATGGCGACAAGGTCACGGTGCAGGCTGGCGCCTTCCTCCGTCAGGGCAAGGCGGCGGGTGGTGCGGTGGATGAGGCGGACGCCGAGGCGGGCCTCCAGCCGGGATAGGCGTTTGGACATCATCGCGGGCGAGATGCTGAGGAGGCGGCCAGCTGCGGAAAGGCTGCCTGCTTCGACGGTGCGGGCAAAGAGTAGATAGTCGGGGTCCATGATCTTTTCCTGTGAGGAACAGATGCTTTGATCCTTTGTCGTCTAGTGTGAGGATGACGGTGGGTCTATGGGTGTTCGCGCACTATTTTGATGGAGAGTTGCCCCATGGACGGCATGATCGAAAAATCGGGCCTTATGGTTGCCGCCGAGCTTGCGCGCTTTATCGATGGGGACGTCCTGCCGGGGACGGGGACTGCGGCGGAGGCGTTCTGGGCCGGGGCGTCGGCGATTTTCGAGCGCTTTGCGCCGCGTAATGCCGCTTTGCTGGACAAACGCGATGCGTTGCAGATGCAGATCGATGATTGGCATGGGGCGCGTGCTGGGCGGCCCTTCGATGCGGAGGCGTATCGGGCTTTCCTGACGAAGATCGGCTATCTGGTGCCGGAACCAGCGCCCTTTTCGATCGGGTCTGGCCGGGTGGATGAGGAGCTGGCGACGCTGGCGGGGCCGCAGTTGGTCGTTCCGATCCTGAATGCGCGCTTCCTGCTGAATGCCGCCAATGCGCGGTGGGGGAGCCTTTATGACGCGCTTTATGGGACGGATGCGATCCCGGGCGCGGCGGCGGGCAAGGGTTATGATCCGGCGCGTGGGGCACAGGTGATTGCTTGGGCGAAGGCTTTTCTCGACCGGGCGGTGCCTCTGGCGGAGGGAAGCTGGGCGCAGTGGACGGGTGGTGTGCCGGTTTTGCGGAACGCTTCGCAGCTCGCTGGGCGGGCGGGGGACAATATCCTGCTGCGCCATCATGGGCTGCATATCGAACTGGTGATCGATGCGGGGCATCCGATCGGTCGGGATGACCCGGCGGGTCTGGCGGACGTTGTGCTGGAAGCGGCGCTGTCGACCATTTGCGATCTGGAGGATTCGGTTGCGGCGGTAGATGCTGTCGACAAGGTCGCGGCCTATGCCAACTGGCTGGGGCTGATGAAGGGCGATCTGGAGGACAGTTTCGAGAAGAATGGCGCGATGATGACGCGGCGGTTGAATGGGGACCGCAGCTATGTTGCGCCCGACGGAAGCGGCTTTACGTTGCCGGGGCGGTCTTTGCTGTTCGTGCGCAATGTCGGGCATTTGATGACGACGCCTGCGGTGCGGTTGGCCAATGGGGCGGAGGCGCCTGAGGGGATTTTGGATGGGATCGTTACCAGCCTGATTGCCTTGCACGACATTCGGCGGAACGGGAGCTTCGTTAATAGCCGGGCGGGCAGCATCTATATTGTGAAGCCCAAGATGCATGGGCCGGAGGAAGTCGCCTTCACCAATGATCTGTTCGACGCGATCGAGGATCTGCTGGGGCTGGAGCGGCATCAGCTGAAGGTCGGTGTGATGGATGAGGAGCGGCGGACTTCGGCCAACCTTGCCGCGTGCATCCATGCGGTGCGGGACCGGATCGTGTTCATCAATACGGGCTTTTTGGATCGCACGGGTGACGAAATCCATACGTCGATGCGCGCGGGGCCGATGGTCCGGAAGGGTGAGATGAAGGGCGCGGCGTGGATCAAGGCATATGAGGATCGCAATGTACAGATCGGGCTGGCTTGCGGGCTGTCTGGGCGGGCGCAGATCGGCAAGGGCATGTGGGCGGCTCCCGATCGGATGGCGGATATGCTGGAGCAGAAGATCGGCCATCCGATGACGGGGGCGAATACGGCTTGGGTGCCTTCGCCGACTGCGGCGACTTTGCACGCGACGCATTATCATGAGGTCGATATATTTGCTCGGCAGGCGGAGCGGAAGGCTGAGCCCGTTGCCGGGCTGGACGCGTTGTTGACGTTGCCGCTGGCGGCGGGGGTGAACTGGTCGGCGCAGGATGTTCGCGATGAGCTGGACAATAATGCGCAGGGCATATTGGGCTATGTCGTGCGCTGGGTGGACCAGGGCGTGGGCTGTTCCAAGGTGCCGGACATTCATGATGTGGGGCTGATGGAGGACCGGGCGACGTTGCGGATTTCTTCGCAGCATATCGCCAACTGGCTGCTGCATGAGGTGTGTTCGGCTGAGGAAGTCGAGGCGGCGCTGCGGCGGATGGCGGTTAAGGTCGATGCGCAGAATGTGGGCGATCCGTTGTACCAGCCGATGAGCGGGCGGGAGGAGAGCAGTCTGGCGTTTCAGGCGGCGCGGGCGTTGGTGTTTGAGGGGGTCGCGCAGCCTAATGGCTATACCGAGCCGCTGCTGCATGCTTATCGGGCGCGGGTGAAGGTGGTTGCTTGAACGGCTGTTGTGGGCCTTGATTTCCGCGCAAGGGCGCAGAGTTCGCAGAGGGTTTCGTTGGCGTTGCTCTGCGGTCTCTGCGCCTCTGCGCGGAAATTATTTCACGCGGAGACGCGGAGAGGGTGCGTGTGAGGTGAGTTGGTGTGTCTTGCTGGCTTCGCGTTTGGCGTGAGGTTTTGAGGGATGCGCTGCGCGGGCTGGTTTGCCTCCGCGTCTCCGCACCCCCGCGTGAAAAAATCAGTCTTGCAGCCGTTCGATCAGGGCGCGGGCAGCCCTTGTGACATCTTCCCATGTCTCGTCAAAGCCTTCATCTTCGCCGAAATAAGGGTCGGTGACGCTGCTGCCTTCGCGGCCGGGGACGAGGTCCATGAGGAGGCGGAGGTCGGCGGTGCCATCGGAGGGGCGGATGCAGCGGAGGTTTTTGAGGTTTTCCGCGTCCAGGGCGAAGATATGGTCGAAGCGGTGGAAATCGTCCGGCGTGACTTGGCGGCCGCGATAGGTGGATATGTCAATGCCGTTGCGCAGGGCGACGGCCTGGGCGCGCTTGTCCGGCGGGCAGTCTACGTGCCAGTCGCCGGTGCCTGCGGAATCGACCTCGACTTGAAGGCGCGCCTTTTCCGCTTCGGCGCGCAGGGCGGCTTCGGCAAGGGGCGAGCGGCAGATATTGCCGAGGCAGACGAAGAGGACAGAGACGCTCATCCTTCGGCTGCCGCTGTCGAGAGGCCGAGATGCGGCACGCCGATCGAGCGGCGGCCACCGAAGTCGGTGCGGGCGACGATGACGCCGATCTTTTCCATATAGTCGATGAGGCGGCGGACGCGGCCCGGCGAACTGGTGCCATAGGCGCGGGCGAGGGCGGTATCGTCGGGGCAGGGCAGGCCCTGCATCGCGGCGCGGGCGATGAGGAGGAAGGGGGCGAGCATGTCTTCGGGCAGGGGCTGGGCGGCCTTCATCGCGTCGTCCCAGCGCGGATCGGCGGCGTCTAACATGCCCGCCTGCGCCATGGCGAAGCGCTTGCGGAAGGCCGCAAGGTCGAGCGGCGGTGTGCGCAGGCCCTTCATCCGGCAACGGACGCCGAAATCCTGATAGAGGGTGGCGACGCTGGGCTGCGCTTCGCCCAGGTCGGCGACGATTTCTTCAAGGACCGCGATGACCACGGGCTCATTCTGGCCGAAATCCAGTTCGGGCGCGGCAGGCTTGGCGAGGGGCGCGGCGGCGAGGGCGCGCATCAGTTCTTCGGCGGGGAGCGGCGGGGGTTCGGCGCGGGGTGGCGGAGGGGGCAGCGTGTCTTCGTCGCCTGCGCTGGCGAAGAGCAGTTCCTGCATATTTTCGGTCGCGGCTGCGGGGGGCGGCATCAGCTTGTGCGTGCCGCCGCGCGTGCTGGTCTTCACCGTGCCGATCTTCACCGCGACGGGGCGGCGGCAGATGGCGGGGCCAAGCGCGAGGAAGCGGCCGCGTTCAAGGTCGCGTATCTGTTCGGCCTGGCGGCGCTCCATGCCGAGCAGGTCGGCGGCGCGGGCCATGTCGATGTCGAGGAAGGTGCGGCCCATCAGGAAGTTGGACGCTTCGGCGGCGACATTCTTGGCCAGCTTTGCAAGGCGCTGGGTGGCGATGACGCCAGCAAGGCCACGCTTGCGGCCACGGCACATGAGGTTGGTCATGGCGGCGAGGGAAAGGCGGCGGGCTTCGTCGGAGACGTCACCGGCGGCGACGGGGGCGAACATCTGGGCTTCGTCCACCACGACGAGGGCGGGATACCAATGGTCGCGCGGGGCGTCGAACAGGGTGGAGAGGAAGGTGGCGGCGCATTTCATTTGCGCTTCGAGTTCGAGGCTTTCGAGGCTGAGGACCACCGACGCGCGATGTTCGCGGATGCGCGCGGCCATCTTGACGATTTCGCGTTCATTATAGTCGCCCGCGTCGATGACGACATGGCCATATTCGTCGGCCAACGTGACGAAGTCGCCTTCGGGATCGATCACGACCTGCTGGACGAGGGCGGCGCTTTCCTCCAGCAGGCGACGGAGGAGGTGTGATTTGCCGGAACCCGAATTGCCCTGAACGAGCAGGCGGGTGGCGAGCAATTCCTCGACGTCGATCGGAACGGGGTTGCCGTTGCCGTCGGTTCCTATGCTGATGGTGGCGGTCACATCTGTCCTTTGGCCCAAGCGGTGGGATTCGCGCAAGGGTGGTGTGGGTGTGTCTCACTTCTCCGTTCGGGCTAAGCTTGTCGAAGGGCTTTACTTCTTGAGAAGTGGAGGGCTTCGACAAGCTCAGCCCGAACGGGTGAGAGGTAAGTGCGCGGGAGGAGGGGAGGAGGCCCGACAGCGCAGATTCCCTTGACCCATAGGTTGTTGCGGCGCAGCATCGATCTCATGGCGACTCTTTCATCCCCTGTTCCTCCGGTCACGCAAAATCCGGACATTCGTTATCTCGGCCGTCTGCTGGGCGATGTGATCCGGGCTTATGGCGGCGAGCGGCTTTATCGGCAGACGGAATATATTCGCTCTGCCTCTGTGGACCGGGCGCGGGGCATTCATGGCGCCGATGTGGTGGATACAGGGCTGGAGGCGCTGAGCCTGGACGACACATTGTCGTTCGTGCGCGGGTTCATGCTGTTTTCGATGCTCGCCAATCTGGCCGAGGACCGGCAGGGGGTGGCGGCCGATCCCGATGCTGATGTGGCTTCGGCCATCGAGCGGCTGGAATCGCATGGGATCGGTCGCGATGCCGTGATGGCGCTGCTCGACCATGCGCTGATCGTGCCGGTGCTGACCGCCCACCCGACCGAGGTGCGGCGCAAGAGCATGATCGATCACAAGAATCGTATCGCCGACCTGATGCTGCTGAAGGATGCGGGGCACAGCGAGACGGGGGATGGCGAGAATCTGGACGAGGCGATCGCGCGGCAGATCGCTCTGCTGTGGCAGACGCGACCGCTGCGGCGGCAGAAGCTGTTCGTGCAGGATGAGATCGACAATGTCCTGACCTATTTCCGGGACGTGTTTCTGCCGGTGCTGCCTGCGCTGTATGCGCGGTGGGAGCGGGTGCTGGGGGGGCGGCCGCCCAGCTTCCTGCGGGTAGGAAACTGGATTGGCGGGGACCGGGACGGCAATCCGTTCGTGCAGGCGCCGCAGTTGCGGTCGGCGCTGGGGCGCGGGTGTGAGGCGGCGGTCGCTTATTATCTGGATGCGGTGCATGCGCTGGGGGCTGAGTTGTCGCTCTCGACGGAACTCGCGCAGGTGCCGCAGGCGGTGCTGGATCTGGCGGAAGCGAGCGGGGACAGCTCGCCGAGCCGGGGGGATGAGCCTTATCGCCGGGCGCTGTCGGGCATTTATGCGCGGCTGGCGGCGACCTACCGGGCGTTGGTTGGGAAGGAGCCACCGCGTCCTTCGCGGTTGACGGGCGAGGCCTATGCGCTGCCCGGTGATTTGCGGCGTGATCTGGTTACGGTGGCGCAGGGGCTGGCGAGTGAGGGTGATGGCGCGCTGGCGACGGGCGGGGCGCTGGGGCGGCTGATCCGGGCGGTGGAGACGTTTGGTTTTCACCTTGCGACGCTGGATATGCGGCAGAATAGCGATGTGCATCAACGCGTCGTTGCCGAGTTGCTGAAGGTTGGGGGCGTGGCGGAGGATTATGCCGCGCTGGATGAGGAGGCGCGGGTTGCTTTGCTGCGCGGGGAGTTGGCGAGCAATCGGCCGCTGGGGTCGCGCTTTTCGGAATATTCGGAGGAGACGGCGTCCGAATTGGCGATCGTGCAGGCGGCGGCGGATGCGCACAGGACGTACGGGCCTGCCTGCATCAGCCACTACATCATTTCCAAGGCGGAGAGCGTTTCGGACCTGCTGGAAGTCAACCTGCTGCTGAAGGAAGCGGGGTTGTGGCGCGTGGGCAGGGATGGCGGCCCGGCGCAGGCGGCGATCATGGCGGTGCCGCTGTTCGAGACGATTGCCGACCTTGAGGCGGCGCCAGACATCATGGCGGCCTATTTCGGTCTGCCGGAGATTGCGGGCGTGGTACGCGAGCGGGGTCATCAGGAAGTGATGATCGGCTATTCCGACTCCAACAAGGATGGCGGCTATATCACCTCGACGTGGGGCCTGTATCAGGCGAGCAAGGCGCTGGCGCCGGTGTTCGAGGAGGCGGGAACGGGGATGCAGTTGTTCCATGGCCGGGGCGGCGCCGTCGGGCGTGGCGGCGGGTCATCCTTTGCGGCGATACAGGCGCAGCCGCGCGGAACGGTGCAGGGGCGCATCAGGATCACTGAACAGGGCGAGGTGATCGCGGCGAAGTTCGGCACGCGCGATGTCGCGATGACCAATTTGGAGGCGATGACGAGCGCGACTCTGCTCGCCAGTCTGGAGCCGGAGGGGATTTCCGATCAGGACGCGGCGCGCTTTGCGGGGGCTATGGACGAGCTGTCCAAGACGGCTTTCGCGGCCTATCGGGACCTTGTTTATGGGACGGAGGGGTTCAAGGAATTCTTCCGCCAGCTGACGCCGATCCAGGAGATTTCGGGCCTGAAGATCGGGTCGCGGCCCGCCAGCCGGACCAAGAGCACGCGGATCGAGGATTTGCGGGCGATTCCCTGGGTGTTCAGCTGGGCGCAGGCGCGCGTCATGCTGCCGGGATGGTATGGCATGGGGCAGGCGTTTGCGGCGTTCAAGGACAAGGCGTTGTTGGCGGACATGGCGCAGAGCTGGTCCTTCCTGCAATCGGCGCTCGCCAATCTGGAGATGGTGCTGGCGAAGTCGGATTTGGGGATTGCCGCGCATTATCTGCCGCTGGTCGAGGATCAGGTGGCGGGTGGGGCGATTTTCGATCGTATTCGTGAGGGATGGCAGCTGACGCATGATGGGCTGTTGGCGGCGAGCGGGCAATCGCGGTTGCTGGAGAAGAATCCGAAGCTGGATGAATCGATCCGGTTGCGGCTGCCCTATATCGAGCCGCTGAACCTGTTGCAGGTGGAGTTGATGAAGCGGCATCGCGGCGGGGAGGATGATCCGCGCATCAAGGAAGGGATCGAACTGTCGATCAACGCCATCGCCACGGCGCTGCGCAACAGCGGGTGAGGGGGAATTCGGGACGGCTAGCAGTCCAATGCCGCCCCGAACCCCTGACCTCCCCATAAAGGGAGGCGCGAGCCGATAATAAGGGGCGCGTCGATACGTGCCCGCTGTCAGAAATGTTAATCTATCCAATAAGATGAAGGTCGGATGAACATGAATACCGACACGCGACGAACAGAGTTCGGCTTTCATTCACAACCAATTCAACCTGCAGACGTTATCCTGTCTGTATTGGAGAAAAGGAGAAAGGCAATGACGTGGTCCGGACAGAAGTTTCTGGCTGCGATTAGCCTTGCCAGTGCGGTGGCACTGGGCGGCTGCGCCTATGATGACGGCTATTATGGCGGCGTGAGCGTGGGATCAGGCTATTATGGCGGTGGCTATTACGACGATTATTATGGCCCCGGCTATTATGGTTCGGGCTATTACGGCCCCGGCTATGGATGGTACGGGGATTATTATTATCCCGGCAGCGGCTATTATGTGTTTGATCGTGGTGGCCGACGCCATCGCTGGAACGATGATCAGCGCCGCTATTGGGAAGGCCGTCGCAATGAACGAGGCGATCATTGGCGCGGCAGTTTGGCGCGGCCACAAGATGGTCGGCTCTATCGCGACGGGCGCCCCGTGAGAGATGGGCGCTGGCGCGGGCGGGACAGGAATGATGCCACGGCCGCTCCTCCGGCAACTCAGAGCCAGCCGCGCGCGGGTAGCCCGCGTGGAAGTTGGGGTGGTGGACGATCCGGGTCTGGATCGGGTTCCAGCTCAGGTTCCAGCTCCGGCAATGGCAGTTCTGATGGGAACCACTGGCGCGGGACGCTGCGTCGCTGATGCGGGCTGGGTGGGGCGCTGTAACGCTAATCGCATGCCTCTCGCTCGCCGCCTGTGACGGGCGGGAGGAAAGCGCGATCGACAATCTCGCCAACGGCGCCAATGCGACGCAGGTGGAAAACAGCTTCCGCGCCGAGGCGCAGGAGGTGCTGGAGCCGTTGAGGCCGCCTGAACCGGGCACGCCGGGTGGATTGCCGCCGGATGCCGCACCGATCGAGGAAGGGTCGATCGACCCCAAGGGGCCGCAGGGCGCTGCGCAGGTCGTGCAGGGCTATTATGGCTTGCTGGAGGAACGCCGCTTCGACGATGCGCAGGACCTTTGGAACCAGACAGGCGCGGTTGGTGCGGAGGATGACGAGGCCTTTGCCCGGCGGTTCCGGAATTTCAGCGAAATCCATGCGCATGTCGGGGCGCCCAGTGAAATGGAGGGCGCGGCGGGGTCGCTTTACGTGACGGTGCCGGTGCAGGTTTACGGGCGGCTCGCGGCCAATGGGAAGCCCTGGTATATGCTGCGTCAGGTGACGCTGCGCCGGGTCAATGACGTGCCGGGGGCCAGCGAAGCCGACCGGCGGTGGCATATCGAGACGATCGGGCCTTATGTCGCGCCGGTTGAGGGCGAGACTGAGGTCGGGAACAACGCCTCAGCGGCGCGATGATATCGGGGCGAGCGGACATTACTCCGCTCGCCCTCGCGCCTGATCAGGAAACGGTCGCCTTCAGGATCTTGCCCGGCGTGCGGGGCGGTTCGCCCTTCGGCAGGGCATCGACATGTTCCATGCCGGAAGTGACTTCGCCCCAGACGGTGTACTGGCCGTCGAGGAAGGTGGCGTCGTCGAAGCAGATGAAGAACTGGCTGTTCGCGCTGTTCGGGTTGGACGAGCGGGCCATGGAGCAGACCCCGCGGACGTGCGGTTCGCGGCTGAATTCAGCCTTGATGTCGGGCAGCTTCGACCCGCCCATGCCGGTGCCGGTCGGATCGCCGCCCTGCGCCATGAAGCCCGCGATGACGCGGTGGAACACGACGCCGTCGTAAAAGCCTTCCTTCGCCAACTGGGTGATGCGTTCGACATGGCCGGGCGCCAGATCGGGACGCAGCTTGATGACGACGTCGCCGCCGCTGTCGAGGGTGAGGGTAAGCGTTTCGTCGGCCATGAAAATCTCCTCTTTCGGGGGAGTGGGGAAATGTTGGTCCATATAGAGCGTTAGGACCGGGATGGAAGCGCCTCAATCAATCTTTGAGGCATTGCATTTATCCCGTTCATGAGCAAAAGCAGCCAAATGTTACAGGAACCGGACAGTAGGGGACGCGATGAGCGAGCGAGCCGATATGGCCGAACCCCGGCCGGACGAACTGCCTGTTGACGAAAAGGCCGTCGAACAGGCGGAATCCCGTCATGATGAGGACGACCGGCTGAGGCCGGACTTTGTTTCCGCCGTGCTGGACGCGGTGGAGGATGACGACCGCGACCGGGCGCGCGAGCTGGTGTCGCCGCTGCACCCGGCGGATATTGCCGACCTTCTGGAGCTTACCCCGTCAGACCGGCGTGGCGAGGTGGCGGCGGCGCTGGGCGATCTGGTCGGCGCGGAAGTGCTGTCCGAGCTGAACGACTATGTGCGCGACGACTTGCTCGACGCGCTGGAGCCGCAGCAGGTCGCGGACTTTGCCGCTGAACTCGACACCGACGATGCCGTCGCGATCATCGAGGATATGGAGGAGGCCGATCAGCAGGCCGTCCTCGATGCGATGGAGCCGGAAGATCGCGCGGCGATCGAAAGCGCGCTGGCCTATCCGGAGGAGTCCGCCGGTCGTTTGATGCAGCGCGATCTGGTCGCGGTGCCCGAACATATGACGGTCGGCCAGGTGATCGACTATCTGCGCGACAATCGTGACCTGACGACGGATTTCTGGGAAATCTTCGTGGTGGACGAGGCGCACAAGCCGATCGGCACCTGTCAGCTGAGCTGGATACTGACCTGTCCGCGCGCGATCGCGATGGCGGATGTCATGAAGCGCGAACAGACGCTGATCCCGGTCGATATGGATCAGGAAGAAGTGGCGCTGCGCTTCCAGAAATATGCGCTGATCTCCGCCGCTGTCGTGGATGCGAGCGGGCGGCTGGTCGGTATGATCACGGTCGATGACATCGTTCACATCATTTCCGAGGAAGCGGGCGAGGATATCTTGCGCCTGTCGGGTGCGGGCGAGGGCGACATCAACCAGCCGATCCTGGAAACGGTGCGGACGCGGCTGTCCTGGCTGGTGGTGAACCTGGGCACGGCGGTCCTGGCGGCGTCTGTGGTCGGGCTGTTTCAGGAAACGATTTCCAAATATGTGGTGCTGGCGGTGCTGATGCCGATCGTATCCGGCATGGGCGGGAATGCAGGGACGCAGACCATGGCGGTGGCGGTGCGCGCGCTGGCCACCAATCAGCTGACCAGTTCCAACACGATCCGGCAGATTGCACGAGAGTTTCGGATTGCGAGCGCCAATGGTACGGCGCTGGGAATATTGATCGGCGTCGCGGTGGGGTTGATCTACGGCAATCATGACCTTGGCCTTGTCATTGCCATGGCGATGCTGATTAACAATCTGGTCGCGGGACTTGCCGGGATATTGGTGCCGGTGACGCTCGACCGGTTCGATATCGATCCGGCGGTGTCTTCGGCAGTGTTCGTGACGACAATGACCGATGTGATGGGCTTCTTTTCCTTTCTGGGGCTGGCGACGATCTGGGGTTTGTGACGGGGCTTGACCGTTCGCGTTCAGCGCCCATCTTCTGCTGATGCCGCTTCATCTCACCAAGATCGCCTTTGGCAGTGAAAGCCCTGCGACGCTGCGCGCCTGGCTGGAAAGTCATGGCGAAGAGGCGCGGTTGACCACGCGTTATTTGCCGAAGCGGGTGACGGAGATGGAGGGCGGGTCGCTTTACTGGATACATCAGCACCGGCTGGTGGGGCGCAGTCCGCTGATCGGGTTTCAGGAAACGGGGCAGGGGCGGTTCTGGATCAGGCTGGAGCCGCGACTGATCGCGGTGCGCGGTGCGCCGAAGCGGGCGCATCAGGGGTGGCGCTATCTGGAAGAGAAGGACGCGCCGCCTGATCTGGGGTCGGGCGAGGAGGATGATCTGGACGCTATGCCGCCCGCGATGCTGGGGGAGTTGGCGCGGTTGGGGTTGGTTTGATTTTCGTGGAAATAACGTCCGTTCGCCCTGAGCTTGTCGAAGGGCTCTACTTCTTGAATCCAGCATTTAAACCGAAGTGAAGGGCTTCGACAGGCTCAGCCCGAACGGAGGTGGGGTTTGTGTGCTGGCGGTCCGGCCCTGCGACAGGTTCAACTAAATGGGCGTGGTGGGTTAGGCAGCTTTGCCTTGAAGCGCTTTTTGGCGGCGCCTTTGCACCGAGGAGCCTATTCCCAAGGACTCTCGATATTTCGCAACCGTACGACGCGCGAGGTCCATGCCTTTGGCGCGGAGCAGATCGACTAGCGTGTCGTCGGACAGGATCGCGTCGGGCGCTTCGGTGGCGATCAGGGCCTTGATGTGGCTTTTTACCGCTTCGGCGGACACGGCGCCGTCGCCGCTGGCCGCCGCGACGCCGCTGGTGAAGAAATATTTGAGCTCATAGACGCCGCGCGGGCAGGATAGATATTTGTTCGACGTCACGCGGCTGACGGTGGATTCGTGCATGCCGATGGCTTCGGCCACCATTTTGAGCGTCAGGGGCTTTAAATGCGCGACGCCTTTGCGGAAGAAATCTTCCTGGCAGCGGACGATTTCGGTCGCGACCTTGATGATCGTCTTTTGCCGCTGGTCGAGCGCCTTCACCAGCCAGTTGGCGCTGGCGAGGCAGTCGGCGAGCCACGCCTTTGACGCGCGGTTCTGCGGGCCGGATGCGAGTTCCACATAATAGCTGCGGTTGATGAGCAGGCGGGGGAGGGTTGCGCTATTGATTTCGATCGACCAGCCATCGCGCGCCGGATTGACGAAGATGTCGGGGGTCACAGGCGCGGCGCGATCGGTGGAATAGCGCAGGCCAGGCTTTGGATCATAGCCGCGCAGTTCGCGGATCATGTCGGCCATATCGTCCTCATCCACGCCGCAGATGCGGCGCAGTTGGGGCAGGGCGCCACGGGCCAGCAGGTCGAGATTGTCGAGCAGCTTTGCCATGCAGGGGTCGTAGCGATCCGCCTCCTTAGCCTGAAGCGTCAGGCATTCGGCGAGTGAGCGGGCGCCGACGCCGGTGGGATCGAAGCTGTGGATCACGTCCAGCACCTCTTCCGCCTGCGCGAGCGGGACGCCGAGAGCGTGGGCGGTTTCGAGGAGGTTGGCTTCCAGATAGCCCGCCTCGTCAATCTGGCCGATCAATTGCGTGGCGATGAGCAGGTCCATGCCATCAAGAGCGCTGCGGGCCTGATCCATCAGATGTTCTTGCAGGCCAAGGTCGGGGTTGGCGAAGCTGTCGAAGTCTATGGCCTCGCCGCCGCCCTGAAGCATGTCGGAGCCGCCTGATCCCACGGCGCTGACGGCGCGGTCGGACGGGCCATCGTCGATGAAGGTTTCGGCGGTGTAATCCACATCAAGCGGTGCGTCGGACTCGGCGTGGCCCTGACCGATCAGGGCGTCAACTGCGCCGGTTTCGGGAGCGAGCGATGGGAGGTCGATCTGCGCGTCTATGCCATCAGCGGCGGGAGTGTTATCGAGGGGGCCGCCCGTCTCCAGCAACGGGTTTTTTTCAAGCTCAGCCGCGACGAAGGCGTCGATTTCGAGATTGGAGAGGGCCAGCAGTTTGATCGCCTGTTGAAGCTGCGGCGTCATAACCAGCGACTGGCTTTGCCGCAGGTCGAGACGAGGCCCGAGCGCCATCAGCCAAACCCTTTGCTGTCATGCTGAAGGGAAGGGCGGGGACCAGTCATCTCAGAGCGAGAAATTCTCGCCCAGATAGAGGCGGCGGACCTCGGCATTGGCGACCAGTTCGGTCGGGCTGCCGGTGAAGAGCACCTGCCCGCCATAGATGATGCAGGCGCGATCGACGATTTCCAGCGTCTCGCGGACATTATGGTCGGTGATGAGGACGCCGATTCCCCGCGTCTTGAGCTGCTTCACAAGGTCGCGAATGTCGGCGATGGACAGGGGGTCGATGCCCGCGAAAGGCTCGTCGAGCAGGACGATGGACGGATTGGCGGCAAGCGCCCGGGCGATTTCGCAGCGGCGGCGTTCACCGCCGGACAGCGCCATGGCGGACGAGTTAGCGAGCCGGGTGAGCCCGAATTCGTCGAGCAATTGGGCAAGGCGAGCGTCGCGGGCGGATTTGTCGGGCTCCGCCAGTTCCAGCACGGCACTGATATTCTGGGCGACGGTGAGGCCCCGGAAGATGGACGTTTCCTGCGGTAGATAGCCAAGGCCCAGGATAGCGCGGCGATACATGGGCAGGCCGGTGATGTCCTCACCGTCAAGGATGATGCGGCCATGATCCGGGCGCACCAGACCCATGACGGAATAGAAGCAGGTCGTCTTGCCCGCGCCGTTCGGGCCGAGCAGGCCGACCACCTCGCCCTTGCCCACCGTCAGCGATACGTCGGTCAGGACGGCGCGCTTGTCATAGCTTTTGGCGATGGAGACGACGGATAGGCCGTCGCTCACTTCCTGAGCGGACATGCGCGTACTGGCGCTCTGTCTATCCTGAATCACGACGTCGTCCATTACTCACCCTTGCTGCGACATGGTTAGCGCCGAGTAAAATACTCGCGCGGCCGAGGCAATTGGCAAGCTTTGTGCATGGGATGGCGCTCGGGGCAAGGGGAAAATCGGTGATCTTGGCATCCAGGGCGTCAAAAGCTTGATTTGGTGGGCTGCAGGGGTCAGGGCTGCCGCTGGTCGCGGCAAGTTGGGTCAAGCTGGGTGAAGAAGGCATGCTTGGTGCGGGAGCAATGATTTGGGCGGGGTGTTGATGGACGAGTCGATCACGCGGGCCGTAGGTGGCGCGCACGGGCAATTTCCCCACCGCACAGTCGCGGCGGCGCGGCGTTTTGCCGGACTGCGCACGACGCTTTATGCTGCGGTCAAACAGGAGGTAGCCGCCTGATGGGTGATGAAACTGGAACCCCCCGGTCGGGGCGCTTGCGATCATTGTTGTTCGTACCGGGTGACAGGCCCGAACGAATGCGCAAGGCGTTGGGAAGTGGCGCGGACGCCCTGATCCTCGACCTTGAGGATTCTGTCGCCATCGGCGCCAAGGTAGGCGCGCGGAAAGAGGTTGCGGCGTTCCTGAAGGAAGCTGCGGACAGCGAAGTCATGCTTTTCGTCCGGGTGAATCCGATTGATAGCGGACTGATCGATGCCGACCTCGACGCGGTGATCGATGGCCGCCCCGCCGGGATCATGTTGCCCAAGGCAGAGGGTGCGGCGTCGATCGGGGATTTGGATGAACGATTGCGCCAAAGGGGCGATGACCGGGCGCTGATACTGCCCATTGCCACGGAAACGCCCAAGGCGATCTTCCGATTGGGTGAATATGGCGATGTGGCGGGGCGGCTGGCGGGCCTTACCTGGGGTGCGGAAGATTTGCCTGCCGCGATTGGCGCCCTTTCCGCGCGGCATGCCGATGGCAGCTATACTCCACCTTATGAGATGGCGCGTGCGCTCACGCTATTTGCCGCCTGCGCGGCTGATGTGGCGCCGATCGAGACGGTGTATCCGGCGATTCGGGATTTGGACGGTCTCGCGGCCTATGCGCAGCGAGGCACGCGCGACGGTTTTCTGGGCATGATGGCCGTGCATCCTGATCAGGTTCCCGTGATCAATGCCGCCTTTACGCCATCGGAAGAGGAGATTGCGCGGGCACAGGCGGTAGTCGATGCCTTTGCGGCCAATCCCGGCGCCGGGGTCCTGACGTTGGATGGCAAGATGATCGACCGGCCTCATCTAAAAAAAGCGCAGGCGCTGCTGGCGCGCTGTTAAGTCCGGCCCGCTCGGCTTGACGGTCCCTCTCCCATATGGGAGAGGGTAGACATGGGTTCTCTCTGGGCTGATCAGAATGAGCTGTTCCTGCCTCTGGTGGACGGTATTCATGAAAGCCCGCCTTTTGGCGCTTTTATCCGCAATCTGGTGGGGCGCACCTATGCGCGGCGGGCTTTCCTGATCGTCTCACTGGCCAATGCCATGCCTGAGCAGGAACCGACCGTCATCCACATCGCCGCCCCGCGTGCGTCGCAGGAGCCGCCTCTGGATTTCCGGCGTCTGGAAGCCTTGCGCCTGCATCCTTATGGATCGCTGCGTCCGGGGCGCGTCTATGCGCTGGACGAGATGCTGAATTATGATGACGCGGATGAACTGGCGCGGCAGCGCGAGGCGCTGAATGAAATGAACATCCGCTATGGCCGATGGCTGCGCGTGGCAGCGGGCGGGGTGGCCGATGCACATTTCCTGCTGGTGAGAGAGCGGGAGGATTTTTCTGCGTCTGCCGTTGCCGTGCTGTCGAGCATTGCCCCGCATTTCGCTGCGGCGCTGCGGACGCTGGTGGCATTGATCGAGGCGCGATTGCAGGTTGCCATGGCGCAGGGCGCGCTGTCGCGGTTGGGCGTCGCGCAACTGGCGTTCGATTGGGGCGGTCGGGTGATGGCCGCTGATCCTGCGGCCGAGGCGATTCTGGCCTTTACGATCAAGCCGGGGCCAAGTCCGGAGCGGCGGTTGCAGTTGTTGCCCGACGCTACCCATGCGCTCAACCGGGCCTGCGCGGAAATGGCGTCGGCGCCGCCGGGCGCGACGCGGGTAATCCGGATCGACGATAGCAGGGATATCGACCTGCTGCTGCGCAAGTCGGACCTAGCGCTGAGCGAACCGTGCGCCTTGCCCGCTGTGATCGGCATAGCGCGTACCGCCCGTCGCGAACCTGCGCAGGCGGCGGCGGGGACTTTGGCGGCGCTGCATGGTTTGTCGGGCAGCGAGGCGGCACTCGCTCACGCGCTGAGTTTGGGCGAGAGCATCGTTGGAGCGGGTGAGCAGCTTAATCTGACCACGGAAACGGCGCGTAACTATTCCAAGCGGATATATGAAAAGACGGGGGCGAAGGGGCAGGCGGATCTGGTGCGGCTGATCCTCACCGGGCTGGCACCCTTTGCGTGATGGTGGGCGATCCAGCCATTTCCGCTGTTTTGAAACAGCAGATTTTTCGCCGTTCGGCTGCAAGTTTCGCGGCCTGTCGTCTGGCGCTTTGACGGAAAAGTGGATAAAGGGCCGCCCAATGCTACGCATATCAATTTGGAGGGGCAGGCGACTATGAGCAATAAGAAGGCAGCCCTCGAAGGCATCCGCGTCATCGACATGACTCGCGTGCTGGCCGGACCCGTGGGCGCGCAGATATTGGGCGACCTGGGCGCCGACGTGATCAAGGTGGAACGTCCGGGCGTCGGAGACGATGGCCGGGTCTATGGTCTTGCCGAGGTGAAGGGCAAAGATGGAATGAATGTCCGCCAAGCGGGCTTTTTCACGGCGGCTAACCGCAACAAGCGGTCGATTACGCTGAACCATAGCAAGCCCGAGGGGCAGGAAATCCTGCGCAAGCTGGTGGAGACGGCCGACGTCCTGATTGAAAATTACAAAGTCGGTGATCTGAAGCGGTTCGGGCTGGATTATGAGAGCCTGAAGGCGATCAACCCGCGCCTTATCTATTGTTCGGTGACAGGCTTTGGCCAGACGGGGCCGATGGCTGCGCGGCCGGGCTATGATGGTTTGTTTCAGGCGACGGGCGGGATGATGGCCGTCACCGGCATTCCGGATGGGCAACCGGGAGCCGGGCCGCTCAAGGCGGGACCGAGCCTCGTTGATTTCATCACCGGCCATAATGTCGCCATTTCCATATTGGCGGCACTCCAGCATCGTAACCAGACTGGTGAAGGGCAGCATATCGATATCGCCCTTCTGGATAGTTCGGTGGCGATGGTCAGCCATATCATGCAGGATTATCTGCTGAGTGGCGTGGTCCCGCCACGCCTGGGCAATGGCGGCAATGGCGGTGGTCCCGCCGATCTCATTCATACCAAGGATGGCATGCTGTATCTCACCGCTGGCGGCGACGAGCATTGGCGGCGATTGACGGTGCTGATGGGCCAGCCTGAACTATATCAGGATCCCCGCTTCGATGAGAATTTCAAGCGCGGCAAGTTGAACCGTCTGGAGCTGATGGACATCATCAATGAATGGAGCCGTGGCTTCACCTCTGAAGAGCTTCAGGCGAAGTTCGATGAGGTGAGCATTCCCGCCGCGCGCTACAATGAGCTGCCTGAGGTTTGGGAAGATCCGCAGGTCCAGCATCGCGGTCTTCGGGTGACGACGCCGCATCCTTGGGCGGAGGTCGGTACGGTCGATCTGATCGGAAGTCCGCTGGCTAATATGTCGGAGTCTCCGGCGACGATCCGCCGCGCGCCGCCGCTTCTGGGCGAACATAGCGCCGAGGTTCTGGGTGAGCTTGGCTATGACGAAGCGCGCATCGCCGAACTGCAAGAATCGAAGATCATCTGATCGGGTGGCTCCGGCGGCTCTTATGGGGCCGCCGGATATTCCTCACCCTCTAGGTTCTCTTGGCATAGCTAGTCCGCGTTCAGCGATGATGTTGCGCTGGATCTGGTCTGTTCCGGCATAGATGGTGTCGGACCGAGACATGAGGTGCATGGTGGTGAGGGGTCCCATGCGTTCGTCGTTGACGCCGATTTCGCCTGGTTGGCCCATGACCTCCATGGCGAGGTCGCCGAGGGCGACGTGCCAGCGGGACCAGTAGAGCTTGTAGGTGTAAGCGGCGCCGGAGAGGTCTGCGCCTTCGCCGTCGGAGAGCATGCGCAGGCCGTTGTAGCGCATGATCTTGAGGCCCGCATGGGCGGTGGCGATCTTCTGGCGGGTGAGGGGGTCTTGTGCCTTGCCGTTGGCTTTGGCGATGGCGATGATCTCATCGAGTTCGTTGCGGAAGTGCATCTGCTGGGCCAGCGTGGAGACCCCGCGTTCGAACCCAAGGAGGGCCATGGCGACCTTCCAGCCTTCGCCTTCTTCGCCGATGCGGTCGATCGCGAGCGCCTGCGCGCCATCGAAGAACACCTCGGCAAACTCGGCCTCGCCGGTCATCTGGCGGATCGGGCGGGCATCGACCCCGGGCTGGTCCATCGGGACCATGAGGAAGGAGAGACCCTTGTTGCCGACGCTGCCCGGCGTGGTGCGGGCAACCACGAAGCACCAGTCGGCGATGGTGCCCATCGAGGTCCAGATCTTCTGCCCGTCGATGATGTATTTGTCGCCTTCGAGACGGGCCTTGGTCTTGACGTTGGCAAGGTCGGAGCCCGCGCCGGGTTCGGAATAGCCCTGGCACCAGATGGCGCGGCCATGGGCGATGTCGGGGAGGAACCGGGCCTTTTGCTCCTCGGTGCCCATGGCGAGCAGCGTGGGGCCGAGCAGTTCTACGCCCAGATGCCCGGCGCGCGGCGGACCTTTCGCGCGGGCATATTCCTCGGCGAAGATGATCTGCTGCGCGATCGAGGCATTGCGCCCGCCCCATTGCTCAGGCCAGCCCACGACGCTCCAGCGCGCAGCCCCGAGGGCTGCTTCCCAGGCGCGGCGTTCCTCGACATTATCGACCTGGTTGGTCTGGCCGCGAATGGATTTGAACGGGCCTGCGAGCTGTTCGTTGAGCCAGCTCGCGGCCTCCTCGCGGAAGGCTTTGAGTTCAGGGGCGAAGGCGAGTTGCATGGATCAGGCGACCTCGAACAGACCGGCCGCGCCCATGCCGCCCGCGACGCACATGGAGACGACCACATATTTGACGCCGCGGCGTTTGCCTTCGATGAGGGCATGGCCAACGAGGCGGCTGCCGGTCATGGCGAAGGGATGGCCGATGGCGATGCCGCCGCCATTGACGTTGAGCTTTTCGGGGTCAATGCCGAGGGTGCGCTGGCAATAGATCGCCTGGTTGGCGAAGGCTTCGTTGAGTTCCCACAGGCCAATGTCGTCGATCTTCAGACCCGTGCGCTCGAGCAGCTTGGGGATGGCGAACACCGGGCCGATGCCCATCTCGTCCGCGCCGCAGCCTGCGACCTGGAAGCCCCGATAGATGCCGAGGATGGGCAGGCCTTCCTTCTGCGCGGTGGCGAGGTCCATGACCACCTGGGCCGAGGCGCCGTCGGACAGCTGGCTGGCATTGCCTGCGGTGACATGCTTGCCTTCCTTGATGACCGAGCCGTTCTTGAACACGGGCTTCAGTTCGGCGAGCTTTTCATAGGTCGTGCCTGCACGGATGCCCTCGTCCTTGGTCAGGGTCAGCTCTTCCTTGCCGGTCTCATTGCCTTCCTTGTCGAACAGGGCCTTGGTGACCGTGATCGGCACGATCTCGTCATCGAACTTGCCTGCTGCCTGGGCGGCGGCGGCGCGCTGCTGCGACTGGGCGGCGAACCGGTCCTGATCCTCGCGCGAAATGCCGTAACGCTCGGCAACGATCTCGGCGGTCTCGATCATCACCATATAGGCGTTGGGATCGCGCGCCTTGATGAACTCGGAGCGGTTGCGGAAGGCGGGATAATGCTTGTCGATGGTGAGCGAGACATTCTCGACGCCGCCCGAGACGGCGCAGTCGATCTCGTTGGCGATGATGCCGCGCGCAGCAAAGGCGAGCGCGTTGAGGCCAGACGAGCATTTGCGGTCCATCGAGAAGCCGGCGGTGGTGTCGGGCAGGACCGATCCGTGGACGGTCAGGCGGCCGACATTGTAGCTTTGCGTGTTCCACTGGTTGGCGACGCCCAGATACACGTCATCGACGCGGGCGGGATCGATCCCGGCGCGGGCGATGGCGGCGTCCACGACATGCGAGGACATGAACGGCGCTTCGGTGTCGTTGAACGCGCCGCGATAGGCTTTGCCGACGCCAGTGCGGGCGGTGGAGATGATGGCTGCTTCACGCATGTGTATCGATCCTTGGATTAAAAGCCGTGCATGTTGGTGGGACCCCAATAGGCGCGCATTTCGACGACCTCATTGGCTTCGTTGAAGCGGAAGGTGTCGATGACGTCGATGCGCTTGTGGCCGCCATCATAGTTGAGGTTCACCGAGAAGGGGAAGACGGCATAGTCGCCCGCGACCCGGACCGGGCCTTCAAGCTTCAATTTCGCGCCGGTCTTCATGGACTCGGCATAGAAGGCGCGGATCGCCTCGCGGCCATGGTGGATGGGGGAGCCGATCGGGTCTTCGACCGTCGCGTCTGGGGCATAGAGGGCGGCCACCTGGTCGGCGCTGCCCGCCTCGAACGCGGCGACATAGGCGTGGACGGCGGCTTCCATCTTGACGGGATCAGGCATGGTTTTGGCTCCAACGGGATTGGCGGCGAGAAGGCAGAGGGCGAGGGCGGCGCCCAAGCTCAGCTTTCCGGAAAATAGCGGTTGATGGTGTCGACCACGCAGGCGGGCTTGTCTTGTCCTTCGATCTCGACGGTGACGCGGATCACGGCCTGAATGGCGCCGCCCTTCACTTCCTCGACCGAGACGATCTCGCCGGTACCGCGAATGCGCGAGCCCACGACCACTGGACTGAGGAAGCGGGTCTTGTCCATGCCGACATTGACCCCTGCGGAGAAGCGGCGGACCTCGATGATCTGCGGCATGAACAGGTTGACGAGGGCAAGCGTCAGATAGCCATGGGCGATGGTGGCGCCGAACGGACCGTCCTTGGCGCGCACCGGATCGACATGGATCCACTGATGGTCGCCTGTGCAGTCGGCAAAGGCGTCGATGCGTGACTGGTCGATGGTGAGCCAATCGGCGGTGTCGAGCTTGACGCCCTCCTGCCCCAGCAGCGCGCGCGGCGTTTCGAAGATGGTTGCCATCGCGTCAGGCCCGCTGGCTGGAGACCGCGACGATCTCGCCGGTCATGTAGGAGGAGAGATCAGAGGCAAGGAACATCATGACGTTGGCGATTTCCCAGACCTCGGCGGGGCGCTTGAAGGCTTCCTTCTCGACGAGCTTGTCCAATGCTTCCTGGGTCGTCACCTTGGCGAGGAACGGGTGCATGGCAAGGCTTGGCGAGACCGCATTGATGCGCACGCCATGTTCGGCCGCCTCGATCGCGGCGCAGCGGGTGAAGGCCATGACCCCTGCTTTCGCGGCGGCATAATGAGCCTGGCCCTTTTGCGCGCGCCAGCCCAGCACCGAGGCGTTGTTGACCATGACGCCCGACTTGTTGGCGTACATCGACGGCAGGAAAGCGCGGGTCATGCGGAACAGCGAGGTCAGCGTCACGTCGAACACGCGCGCCCACTGCTCGTCGGTCATGTCGACGATGTCGGCCTCGCCGCCCAGGCCCGCATTGTTGATGAGGACATCGACCTTACCCAATGCGGAGAGCGATGCATCGCGCAAGCCCTGCACGGCTTCCTCGCTGGTGACGTCGCACACAAATACAGCGGGGCGCTCGACCTTGGCTTCGTCGGCGATGCGGTCGGCCGCTTCATTGAGGCGGCGTTCGTGGAAGTCGCTGATGAGGAGCTTTGCCCCTTCTTCCGCCGCGCGCTTGGCGGCGGCAAAGCCGATGCCGGTGCCAGCGGCCGCAGTGACGACCACGGTCTTGCCCTTGAGCATGCCGAGCGGGGTCGGATAGGGGGGAACAGGCGAGGTCGGGGTCATGCGGCGTCCTTCATGATGATCTTGGCGAGCGCTTCGCGATGCTGGTCGGGGGTTCCGAGCCAGCTGGCGCAAGCTCTGGCGCGCTTGAAATAGAGGTGGGCGTGATGTTCCCAGGTGAAACCGATGCCGCCATGGAGCTGGATGGCATCGCCCGAAACCGAGCAATAGGCGTCGGTGACATAGGCGCGCGCGGCATGGGCGGCTTCGGCCAGTTCCTCGCCATTTTCGTCGATCGCGGCGGCGGCATAATAAGCGGCCGAGCGCGAGGCTTCGACGAGCAGCATCATGTCGGCGAGCATATGCTTGTAGGCCTGGAAGGAGCCGATGAGGCGGCCGAACTGGACGCGCTGCTTGGCATAGTCGACCGTGGCGTCGAGGCTGTACTGCATGCCGCCGGTCTGTTCGGCGGCGAGCAGGCCTGCGCCGATGGTGAGGGTGCGTTCGATTGCGGCCTTGGCGCTGCCGGGCGCGCCGAGGATCATGGCGTCGGTCACGTCGCAATCGAAGCTCAGCGTGGCAAAGCGGCGGGTGCGGTCGAGGCTGGGGAGTGCTTCGATGGCAAGGCCGGGGGCGTCCGCTTCCAGCACGACGAGGCTGTCGTCGGCGGTGGCCACGACGATCAGCTGCGCGACATGGGCGAAGGTTGCGAACTCCGCCGTGCCGGTCAGCTTGCCGTTCGACAGGGTCGGGCGGCTTGCGGTGCCCGCGAAGCTGGCGCGCGTGCCCGACGCGAGGCGGGGCAGCAGCGCCGCCTTCTGCTCTTCGCTGCCTGCGGCGAGCACCGCTTGCACCGCAAGTACGGCGGTCTCGAAGAAGGGGACGGGTGCGAGCACCCGGCCGGTTTCCTCGAGCACCAGCGCCATTTCGACCGCGCCCAGGCCCAGGCCGCCAAAGCCTTCCGGGATCATGAGCCCGGTAAAGCCCATTTCGGTGAGGCTGGCCCACAGGCTCTCGTCAAACCCGCTCGCCCCTTCGACGGCGGCGCGGATGACGTCGGGGTTGGCGGCGTCGGTCAGGAAGTCACGCGCCGTTTCCTGGATCGCGCGCTGGTCGTCGCTGAGCGCGAAGTCCATCAGGCGGCTCCGTAAACGGGCTTTGCAGGCTCGCGGGTCTGGAGGAGCCCGCGCACGATCGCGTCCATCTCGCTCGCTTCAATCCGCGCGCCCTTGTCGAAGGCGGGGCTGTCGGTCCAGCCCTGCGAGAGGAAGACCTGACCGCCTTTCAGCTCGAACACCTGACCGGTCACCCCCTTCGACTGTTCGGAGACGAGATAGGCGACCAGCGGGGCCATGTTTTCGGGCGCGAACAGGTCGAACTCGCCTTCCTTTGCGTCCATGTCGAACGCGCCGGTATTGGTCATGCGGGTGCGGGCATTGGGCGCGAGCGCATTGGCGGTGATGCCGAGACGGCCCAGCTCGGCGGCCTGCACCAGGGTGAGCGTCGCGATGCCGCCCTTGGCCGTCGAATAAGCCGACTGGCCGACCGAGCCCTGCAGGCCTGCGCCGGAGGTCGTGTTGATGATGCGCGCATCGACCGGGTTACCGGCCTTCGCCTCAGCGCGCCAATATTCGGCGGCGTGACGCGAGGTGCAGAAATGGCCGCGCAGATGGACGCGGATCACTGCATCCCATTCTTCGGGGGAGCAGGTGAAAAACATGCGGTCGCGCACGAAGCCTGCATTGTTGACCACGGCATGAAGCGCGCCGAAGCTGTCGAGGGCTTGCTCGACCATGCGCTTGCCCGATTCCCATTCAGCGACGTCGTCGGTGTTGGCGACGGCTTCCCCGCCCATCGCGCGGATCTCGTCCACGACCTGCTCGGCCGCGCCCTTGGTCGCGCCTGCCTCGCCATGGGTGCCGACGCCAAGGTCATTGACGACGACCTTGCAGCCTTGTGCGGCGAGGCCCAGCGCATAGGCTTTGCCAAGGCCATTGCCCGCCCCGGTCACGATCGCAACACGTCCTTCGCAGATACCCACTTTGTCTTACTCCTTGGCTATAGCATCTTGAGCGGCGCGCTCTTCGCGCAGTTGCGCGGTTGCGCCCGAAAGCCGCACGGCGACGGCCTCTGACTGGCTGCGCTGGCTTAGCCGCTCCGGGGTCGCCTGGCTGAGCGGCTGCGCTTCGACAAGCTCGGTGAGCGCGGCGCGGGCGAGCTTCTGATACTCCCCCTCGCCATTGTTGCGCCAGGTCACCTGCTGCGGCTCGAAACTCTTGACGACCTTGGCGGGATTGCCCGCGACCAGGCTGCGCTCGGGCGTCACCGTGTCGGACTTGACGAGGGCAAGGGCGGCGACGAGATTTTCCGCGCCGATCACCGCATTGTCGAGGATCACCGCGTTCATGCCGATCAGGGCATTTTCGCCGATCTCGCAGCCATGGATGATCGAGCCATGGGCGATGGTCGCGCCCCGGCGGATGATGGTGTCGCGCAGCTGGTTGGCATGGACCGACACATTGTCCTGGATCGAGCTGTCGCCTTCCACCACGATCCGCCCGAAATCGCCCCGCAGCGAGGCGCCGGGCGCGATGAAGCAGCCCGGCCCGACGATCACGTCACCGATCAGCGAGGCGAGCGGATGGACGTAGCTCGATGGATCGACCACGGGGGTGATCCCCTGATAGGCGTAGGCGGGCATGGGACGCGCTTTCCCGTCAGAGCCGCTCGATGATGGTGACGTTGGCCTGGCCGCCGCCTTCGCACATGGTCTGGAGGCCATAGCGGCCGCCGGTGCGCTCAAGGGCGTTGAGAAGCGTCGTCATGAGCCGCGCGCCGGTGGCGCCGATCGGGTGACCAAGCGCGATCGCGCCGCCCTGCACATTGACCTTTTCGTGCGGGATAGCGAGTTCCTTCATCCAGGCCATGGTGACGCTGGCGAACGCCTCATTGCATTCGAAAAGGTCGATGTCGGCAATGCTCATGCCCGCCTTTTTGAGCGCATATTGCGTCGCCGGAATGGGGCCGGTCAGCATCCATACCGGGTTGGCGGCGCGAACCGACAGGTGATGGATGCGCGCGCGGGGCGTGAGACCATGGTCCTTCACCGCCTGCTCGCTGGCGATCAGCAGCGCGGCGGCGGCGTCGCAATTCTGGCTGGCTACCCCTGCGGTGATGATGCCGCCTTCATTGACCGGCTTCAATGACGCGAGGCCCTCCAACGATGTGGTCGGGCGGATAGTTTCGTCGCGGGCCAGGCCCTCAAGCGCCACCACTTCCTTGTCGAACCAGCCATTGTCCCAGGCCGCCTGCGCGCGCTGGTGCGACGCGAGCGCGAACTGCTCCATCGCTTCACGGCTGATGCCCCATTTGTCGGCGATCATCTCGGCGGACTTGATCTGGTTGACCTCTTCCATGCCATAGCGCTCGACCCAGCCCTTCGACCCGTGGAAGGGGCTGTCGAAGCCATATGCCGCGCCAGCGATCATCGCCGCCATGATCGGAATCTGGTTCATCGCCTGGCTGCCGCCCGCGACGACCAGATCCTGCGTGCCGCTCATCACGCCCTGCGCGGCGAAGTGGACGGCCTGCTGGGAGGAGCCGCACTGGCGGTCGACGGTGACGCCGGGCACTTCTTCAGGCAGGCCAGCGACCAGCCAAGCGGTGCGACCGATGTCGCCCGCCTGTCCGCCGATGGTTTCGGTGCAGCCCCACACCACGTCATCGACGCCCGCCGGATCGATGCCGGTGCGCTTCACCAGTTCGCGGATCGGGTGCGCGCCAAGGTCGGCGGGATGGACGGCGGCGAGGCTGCCCTTCTTGCGGCCGATGGGCGAACGGACGGCATCGACGATATAGGCTTCAGGCATGTTCAAGCTTCCTGCTTTTGTCCAGCGTCTCTGGCAAAGGTCTGGTCCGGCCCCATGGGCTGGGTGAAGATGCGCGTGGCGATGCGCGCGCGGTGAGTGGCGGGGGTGCCCCAGCTTTGCGTCAGGGCAAGGGCGCGTTTCAGGAACAGGTGGACGTCCACCTCCCAGCTATAGCCCATCGCGCCATGCACCTGGATCGAGGCTCGGGCGGCCTTGTCGGCGGCTTCGAGCGCGACCAGCTTGGCATGGCTGACGCGGGCGCGGGCTTGCGTGTCGCGCGCGCTGATTTCGGCGGCGGCGGCGGCGATCACGGGCTTGGCGAACTCGATCGCGACCTGGGCGGACGCCAGGTGATGCTTGACCGCCTGATAGCTGCCGATGGGCTTGCCGAACTGCTGGCGTTCCTTGGCATAATCGACGGCGAGGTCGACCGAACGCTGGGCAAGGCCGAGGCCAAAGGCGGCGTTGAAGAGGGCGGCGCGGTCGAAGGCGAGGTCCCAGTCGGCCTTGCCCAGAGCCGTCGCCTTCTCCTTGCTCCACTCGACCGAAAAGAGGCGGCGGAAGGGATCGATGCTCGGCTGCGCCGTCAGCGTCACCTGATCGGGCGTGGCGAGCCAGGCCTCGCCATCGGCATGCAGGAGGATGCCGCCTGCGCTGTCGGCATTGGCGACATAGGGGTTCGACGGATGCTGGATGGCGATCGTCGCATTGGGATCGCTGAGCAGTTCATGCTCGGGTGCCAACGCGGCAAGCAAGGGCGCGGCGACGCCTGCGCTCTCGATCAGCGGCTCAGGCAGAGCAACATAACCGGCCTCCTGCGCGATCAGGGCAAAGTCGGTCTCGGCAAGCCCGATGCCGCCCGCTTCTTCGGGCAGCAGCACCAGGGTGAGGCCGGTCTCGACGATCGAGGCCCAGCGCGCATCGTCGCGTGCGACGCCCGCTTCCATCATCTTGCGCCAATGATCGGGCGTGCAGCTGTCGGCGAACAGGGTTCGCGCCGTCTCGGCGAACATCAGCTGTTCATCGCTGAGGGTGAAATCCATTTCTCTGTTCCCCCTTAGCGCGGCAGGCCGAGCATGCGCTCGGCAATGATGTTGCGCTGAATCTCGTTGGAGCCCGCATAGATGGGTCCGGCGAGCGCGAAGATATAGTCGTCGATCCAGTCGACGGCCCCAGCGCCGGGCGCTTCGTGCGTCAGTTCGGCCTGCGGCCCCAATATGGCGAGCGCGGTTTGCGTCAGGTGAATGTCCAATTCCGACCAGAAAATCTTGTTGGTCGAGGCTTCCGGCCCGATCTTGGCGCCCGCCATCAGCCGCGATGCGGTCTGGTAGATGTTGAGCGCATAGGCGTCGGCATTCATGTGCGCGCGCACGACATCGGCTTCGAGCGCGGGGTCGGCGGTTTCCTTGTTCGCCTGCCACAGTTCCGCAAGCTTGCTTGCCGCCACCTGGTAGCGGGCGGGCGAGCGCAGCATGAGGCCGCGTTCAAAGCCTGCTGTCGCCATGCAGATATGCCAGCCCTGACCCTCGTCGCCGAGGCGATTGAAGGCGGGGACGCGGACATTTTCGAGGAAAATCTCGGCAAAACCGACATGGCCGTTGATCTTCTTGATCGCGTTGACCGTCACGCCCGGCGCGTTCAGCGGGAAGAAGATGAGGCTCATTCCCTTGTGGCGCTCGGAGCCCGGCTCGCGGAACAAGCCGAAGGCCCAGTCGGCGAACACCGCGCGGCTCGACCAGATTTTGTGGCCGTTGAGGATATAGTCGTCGCCATCCCGAACCGCCGTCGCGCGCACGCCGGCAAGGTCTGAGCCCGCCATCGGTTCGGACCAGGCTTGCGCCCAGATTTCCTCGCCCGACGCCATCTTGGGCAGGAAGCGCTGCTTCTGCTCATGGGTGCCGAATTCGATCAGCGTCGGACCCAGCAGGAAAATGCCATTCTGGTTGACGCGGCCCGGCGCACCCGCGCGATAATATTCTTCCTCGAAAATCAGCCACTGGATGAGGTCAAGGCCGCGCCCGCCATATTCCTTGGGCCATGTCACCATGCCCCAGTCGCCGGACTTCAGGGTCTTTTCCCATTGGCGGTGGGCCTCGAAACCCTCGCGCGTGGCGTCGAAATGCTCCAGCGGCTCGCCGGGCACATGGGCTTCGAGCCAGGCGCGGACTTCGGCGCGGAACGCCTGCTGCTCGGGGGTGTAAGTGAGGTCCATCAGAATTTCGCCGCGCCCTTGTTCTCCACGAAGGCGTCGCGCGCCTTCTGGCTGTCTTCATGCATGTACATTTCGAGCGTGAAGCCTTGTTCGATCCGGTAATGGGCCGAGGGGTCGGTGGGCTCGATCAGGTTGAGCGCCTGCTTGGCGATGACCAGCGCGGCGCGGCTCTTGGACGCGATCACCTCGCAAAAGGCGTAGGCCTCGTCCCTGAGCTGCTCCAGCGGCACCACCTTGTGCACCGAACCGTGACGGTAGGCGTCTTCCACCGGAATGCGCCCGCCGGTGAAGAAATTGGCGCGCACCATCTGGACCGGGAGCATGCGGCTCATGAAGGCCGCGCCGCCCATCGCGCCGCGATCGATCTCAGGCAGCGAGAAATAGGCCCCCTCCGCCGCGATCAGCGCGTCGCACGCGCCCGCGATATTGACGCCGCCGCCGATAACGAAGCCATGCAGCGCGCCCACCACGGGGATCGCGCATTCGCGGATCGCCTTGAAGGTCAGGTAATTATCCTTGTTCAATTTGGCGATGCGCTCGGGGTGGGCCGCCATCTCCTTGATGTCGACGCCGCCGCAGAAGCCCCGGCCTTCCGCGCGGATCAGGATGCACTTCACATCTTCGTTCGCCGCAGCTTCGTAAACCATGGCCGGGATCGATTCCCAACCCTTGGTGTCGAAGGCGTTGACCGGGGGATGGTCGAACAGGATTTCGGCGATGGCGCCCTTGATGGTCAGCGTGATCGGCATCTTTTAAGTCCCTTTTCCTCAGGCGGCGCTGGCGGTTTCGCGGCCCATCGCGGCGAGCGCGGCCAGGCGGTCATGCGCCTCTTCGACGATGCGGTCGACCAGCTGTTGGCAGGTCGGGACCTCGCTAATCCGCCCGCCCACGACGCCGGTCGCCATCACGCCATGTTCGATGTCGCCATCGACCACCGCCTTCTGGATCAGCATCGGCATGGTCGCGGCCATCATCGCCTGCTTCAATGGCATCGCGCCATGCGCGGTCATGCCGCGCGCCGACTTGATGAAATCCATCCAGCTCGCGCCGGTCTGCTTCTTCATCGCCATGCCCGCCTCGATCGCGCGCAGCCACATGCCCAATGACCCGGACTTTTCGATCCGGTCCATCAGCTTGGTGCGGACCATCCGCTGCGGGATGCCGTCGAGCTTGGTGGTGACGACGATCCGGTCGGTCGAGGCTTTGAGATATTCCGCCTTGGCGCTGTCAGGCACCGGGCTTTCCTTGGTCAGCAGGAAGCGCGTGCCCATGGCGATGCCGACCGCGCCATAGGCAAGCGCGGCGGCAAGGCCGCGCCCGTCGGCAAAGCCGCCGCTGGCGATCACCGGCACGTTCACTGCGTCCAATACTTGGGGAAGCAGCACGGTGGTCGGCACCGACCCCGTATGCCCGCCGCCTTCGCCGCCCTGTACATTGACCATGTCGACGCCCAGTTCGACCATCTTCTGCGCATGTTTGACCGCGCCGACGGTGGGGATGCACAGGATGCCCGCATCCTTGAAACGGCCGATCATCTTGGTATTGGGGCCACGGCCAAAGCTGACCGCGCGCACCTGATCCTTGTTGGCGAGGATCAGCTCGACAATCTGGTCGGCGCCGGGCTGAAAGCTGTGGAAGTTGACGCCGAAGGGCTTGTCGGTGCCTTTGCGCACGGCGAGGATTTTTTCGCGCGCTTCGTCCGGCGTCATCACCGCTGCGCCCAGAAAACCGAACGCGCCTGCATTGCTCGACCCGATCACCAGCGAAGGCTCGGCGACCCAGCCCATCGCGGTCTGGATGATCGGCCAGCGGCAGCCAAGCCGTTCGGTCAATATGGTGTGCAGCGGATCGCCCATCATTCGCTCGCCTGTTTCTTATTCGCTTCCGCCATCTTCTTGGCGTCCAGGCCCGCGATCGAGCTGCCCTGGACCAGGTCATTCTGGGCATGGGCGAAATGGTGCATATGATATTGCGCCTCCATCGCGTTCCTCTTGCCCATCAGCTCCTCGACATGGTTGATCGCCTGCTTGGTGAGCCAGTTGCCGAGGCGCGGCTGCGCCACCAGCTTGGCCGCGAGTCCCGCGACGGTCTCGCGCAGCGCCTCGCGCGAGACGATCTTGTTGACCATGCCGAAGCTCTCGGCCCTTTGCGCGCTCATTCGTTCGCCCAAAAGGAGGAATTCCTTGGCGACGCGCGGGGGGAGCTCATAGGCATGGGCGAAATATTCAACGCCCGGTATCCCCATGCGGTTGACCGGGTCCTGGAAGAAGGCGTCGTCGGTGGCGACGATGAGGTCGCACACCCAGGCGAGCATCAGCCCGCCCGCGACGCACGCGCCCTGCACCATCGCGATGGTCGGCTTGGGCGCGTCGCGCCAGCGGCGGCACATGCCGACATATTGCTCCTTCTCGCGGGTATAGAGCAATTCAGCGGCGGGCTTGTTGACATGGCCGGGCACCAGCAGCCGGTTCTCGAAATGCTGGTGCACGTCGCGGCCGGGCGTGCCGATGTCGTGGCCTGCCGAGAAATGCTTGCCGTTGCCGCCCAGCACGATCGCGCGCACATCGTCATCGTTCACGGCGCGCACGAACGCGTCATCAAGCGCATAGGTCATCTGGCCGTTCTGGGCATTGTTGAAGCCCGGACGGTTCATCATGATCCATGCGACGTTGTCGATCACCTCATAGGTGACCGGCTCGTCCGTCTCGTAAACAATGTCGACCTGCTGCGGTTCGACCAGGCGGTCGGTCTCGTTCATCTCAGGCTGCCCTTCTGTCTCCGGCCGGGTTGTCCTTGAACACGGTGGCACGGACGTTGTTCGGGTCGATCTTGGCGATCAGTTCCAGCTGCTCGGCCGTCGGTGCAGGGGTGGTCGGGATTTCGCCATCGACCTTTGCCAGCGGGAAGCCGGTATTGTCCTGTACCTCCTCGAAGGTGACGCCCGGATGCAGCGAGATCACGCGGATCTGGTGATCGGGGCCGCCAAAATCCATCACGCACAAATTGGTGATGATGCGGCGCAGGTCCAGACCCTGGGGCGGACCGCCATTGCGGTAGCGCGCCGGGTTGTAGCCCGCCATGCAGACGAAATCGACTTCGCCTTCCACGAACGCACGCTTGTTGTGGTTCTGGAAGAAGAAGCTGTTGGGATGGCTGATCGAATTGCCCGGAAAACCGCGCGCGCCCAGCATCGCTGCCTTGGGCTTCTTATGATCGCCGATCACCGAAATGTTCGCCTGGCCGAAGCGGTCGATCTGCACCGGCCCGACCAGTGCGTGACGGCGTCCGCTCCACAGCGCGGAAAACACGCGGTCATAATTGGCGATGCCTTCGAACTCAGGCTCGGCGGTACGCTTACCGGGGCCGACTGGCTCGCTGGTGTACCAGGCCTCGCCATCGGTGGTCTGGATCGCGGGCGCAAAGCTCAGCTTGGCCAGACCCGCACCGATGCGGGGCAGGGGGCCGATGCCGGTCGCCATCACTTCACCATCGTCGCGCCAGACTTCGGCGCAGGCGGCGATGACCAGTTCGGCGAGCGAATAGCTATTCTGGGTCATGTCAGTCTCGCTCAGTAAATGGGGACGGGCAGTTGCTTGACGGCGTCCGCGCCGCCGATCGCTGCCTGATAATCAGCTTCGGACACGTCGATATATTTCGCCTTATACTCGGCCCACGCTTCGGGCGAGGCGGCGCTTTCGACATAGGTCTTGATGTGCTTGAGATCGAGCTGATAGTCGGGATCGGCGCTCGACGGATGCGCGCCCAGCGGCGCCTCGGCCACGCCGGTGATCATCGCCCGCTCGACCAGATTGTAGCGGCTGTTCTTCTTCATATCGAGCTGCGCCGTCGGTACGATCTTCTCGACCGTGGCGTAGCTCCTGGTTGCCGCACGCACCAGCAGTTCGTCGAACAGCGCGTCCTTGCTCAGCGTCAGGAGGTTGCCGCGCTCGTCGGAACGGTGGGCGTGGATCAGCGCGATGTCGGGCACCAGCGCGGGCATGGCGACGAATTCCTCGCCATCGGCATAGGGGCTCTTCACGAATTTGAAGTCGAAGCCGTCTTGCGTGATGATGTCGGTGCCGATGCCGACGCGGGTCGGCAGGAAGGGCAGCTTCATCGCGCCTGCGCGCAGGCCCCAATGATACATGCCTTCGTCCAGCTCCAGCACCTCGAAGCTGCCTGCCTGGCGGGCGTTGCGGAAATGCGGCTCAAGCGGATAATGGTCGAGGCTGGCAAAGGCGAAGACCAGCTTTTTGATCTTGCCGGTGGCGGCGAGCAGGCCGATGTCCATGCCGCCATAGCCCGCCATGACGGTGAGGTCTTTCAGGTTCGACCGGGCGATGGCGCGAATGAGCGCCATGGGCTTGCGGCGCGTGGCCCACCCGCCGATGCCGATGGTCATCCCGTCGGAAATCTGGTCGACGATGTCGTCCACCGTCATGCGCTTGTCGAGCATAATGTCAGTCATCCTTTTGCGTCAGTCCTGCTCATGAGCCCATTTATGGCCCCAGTCGCTTACAGAAAGGCTGGTGGTGGGGACCCATGTCGCCGGGTCTATTACCAGGCCGTTCCAGCCATATTCGATGTCAAATCCACCCGGCGTCTGCATGTAGAAGCTGGTCATCTTGTCGTTGACATGACGGCCAAGCGTCGCCGAGAGCGGCACCTTGCCCTTGCTCTTCAAGACCCGGTCATAGGCGCGGCCGACATCCTCAAGGGAGCCGACCTCGAGCATCATGTGGACAGCGCCATTGGGGCTTTCAGGCAGCTGGCCGAGCGCCAGGCTGTGATGGCGCGGGTTGCAGTGCAGGAAAGCAAAGCCCACGCCCGGATCGTCTGCGCCGCCGCCCATCAGGTAGAAGCGGCCAAGGTCGGTGTCGCCAAAGCCCATGACGTCCTTGTAGAAGCTGTGGGTCTCGTCGAAATTGGGGGCGGTCAGCACGACATGGCCCATCCCCATGTCGCCGTCCGCGCCGTCCGGGCTGCCGGTGACGAAACGGCTGACGCCTGCGGGCGAGACGAAGGGGGCATAGTCGACGAAGCGGCCGTAGAAGATTTCCATCGGATTGCCCGCAGGGTCCGATGAACGGGCCAGTTCATAGACCTGACGGCCACGTGCTTCCATGACGCCCGCCCGTTCCACCGGACGGCCTGCTGCCTCGAGGCGGGTCAGCACCGATTCGAAGGCGTCACGATTCGCGCATTCCCAGCCCGGCGCCACGAAGCGGTCGGCCGCGCCTTTCTGCACCATGAGGCGCCAGGGCCGGTCGTCCATGCGGAACAGTGCGACGTCTTCGTCCGGCGAAGGAGCCGCCATCAGTCCTGCGATATTGCAGGCAAAATCCTGCCACGGCCCGAGCTCCCGCGCCTCGATCACCACATAGCCTAGCGATATCACTGCCATTTCAAGCGCCTCGCCTTCTTTCCTGTCTGCCAGCCATGCTCTGCCGCAGAGCGTTGCAAAATGACCTTCCCCATACGCATATGGCAAGCGCTGCCGCCTGTTTTGCACTTGCTGGGGGAGGCGCAGTTAAGCGCGCTCACGAGCTTATGGCAATTCGTTCCCAATCCGCCTATAAGCAACGGCCCAAATGCGCAAGCCCTGTTTGCCTTGACAGTTTGCGTAATAGCAGTTTACATAATCTACGCATATAGCAAATCTGAAGCAGAGTCGCCTACAATGGAGAAGATCATGACCGGGGCAGTAGCAAGCCGACCCATTGACGAGGCGAATGCCGGGATACCTTCGCCCGAAAGCCTGATCGCTAAGGCCAAGGCGATGATCCCGGTGCTGCGCCAGCGCGCGCGCGCCTGCACCATCGCCCATGACGTGCCCCCCGAGACCGTCGCCGAGATGAAGGCGGCCGGCTTCTTCCGCGTGCTCCAGCCCAAGCGCTACGGCGGCTATGAGATGCACCCCAATGTCTTCTTCGAGATCCAGAAGGCGTTGGCGCAAGGCTGCATGTCGACAGGCTGGATCTACGGCGTGCTGGGCTGCCACCCCTATGAACTCGCCCTCTTCCATGACGAGGCGCAGAAGGAAGTGTGGGGCGATAACCCCGACATGCTCGTCTCCTCCACCTATCAGCCGGTCGGCAAGGTGGAAAAGGTCGAAGGCGGCTTCTATCTTTCGGGCCGCTGGGGCTTCTCGTCGGGCTCCTCCCATTGCGGGTGGGTGCTGCTTGGCGCGATCAACTTCGACACCGATGGCGGCCCGCCCGACATGCGCACCTTCCTCTTGCCGCGTTCCGACTATCAGGTGATCGAGGGCACCTGGGACACGTTCGGCCTCCAGGGCACCGGCAGCTTCGACATCCTCGTCGAGCGCGTGTTCGTGCCCGAACATCGCACCCACAGGGCCAGCGACGGCTTTGCCGGGACCAATCCGGGCCAGGAAACCAACACCTCCCCGCTCTACCGCATCCCCTGGGCGCAGCTCTTCATCCGCTCGGTCTCCAGCGCCGCCTTTGGCGGCATCCGCGCCGCCACTGGCGCTGCGATGGAGATCATGGGCAGCCGCGTCTCGACCAACACCGGCAAGGCGTCCAAGGCCGACCCCCATCTCCACGCCGCCATCGCCCGCGCGATCGCCGAGACCAATGAGATGGAACTGACGCACAGGACCACGTTCAACGAGCTGATGGGTTATGCCGAGCGCAACGAGCCGGTGCCGATGGAAAAGCGCGCGCTCTTTGCCTATCAGTCCGCCAGCGTCGTGCGCCGCATGGCCGAGCTCGCCGACGGCATGGTCAAGCTGCTGGGCGGCCGGGCGGTCTATATGTCGAGCCCGATCCTCCAGCCCTGGCTCGACCTCCACGCCGCGCGCGCCCATGTCGCCAATGACCCGGCCAACCGCACCAGCGACGTCATCGGCACGATCAATGGCGAACCGCCCGCCTTCACCTTCATCTGACCATCTGGCATCTGACCATCTGGCATCTGATCGGCGTCGGTCACCGGCATCTGGCACAGGCAAAAAAAGAGGATTGCCCATGGGCAGTGAATTGATCCGCAAGAGCTACAATGTTGCGGGCGGCTATGAGATTTCGATCGCGGAAATTGCGGGCGCGCCAGCCAATGCGCCCATCGTCATCTTCATCCATGGCAGCGGTCCCGGCGCGTCGGGCGCGTCCAACTTCCGCAACAATGCGCAAGTGTTCGCCGATGCGGGCTATCGCGTCATCCTGCCCGACCTCATCGGCTATGGCGCCTCGTCCAAGCCCGAGACCGACTATCCGCTCGAGCTGTTTACCCAGACCCTGCTCGATGCGCTTGGCCAGCATGGGATCAGCGGCGGCCACCTCATCGGCAACTCGCTGGGCGGCGGCATCGCCCTCCAGATCGCGCTCGACCATCCCGAGTTCACCATCGGCAAGCTCGTCCTGATGGCGCCGGGCTGCGTGGCTGAACAATCAAGCTATTTCACCATGCCCGGCATCGCCAAGATGCGCTCGGGCTTTGGCAGCCCTGAATTCAACATCGAGGAACAGCGCCGCCTGATCGGCAACCTCATGCATCCCTCGTCCGCGCACCACATCACCGACGCGCTGGTCGAGGAACGCTTCGCGGTCGCGCGCACCCAGCCCAAGGATGTGCTCGCCCGCGTCAAGACCCCCGACCTTGGGCCGCGCCTGGGCGAGGTCACCCAGCCCATCTTCGTCCTCTGGGGCCTCAATGACGAATTCTGCCCCGAAAGCCACGCGCGTCTCTTCCTCGACGCCTGCCCTGACGTTCGCTGCCTCACCTTCTCGCAGACCGGCCATTGGGTGCAGGTCGAGCGGACAGAAGAGTTCAACCGCTACTCACTGGACTTCCTGAAGAATGGCTGACGCTGCTCCTGCGCAATCCGTGCCTGTTCCAGAGCCCGTCGATGTCACCGCTGGTCTGAAGGGCGCGATGCGCCGCCTGCCCTCGGGCGTGGCGATCGTCACCGCGCTGGGCGAGGGCAAGACGCCGGTCGGCATGGCCGCAACCTCGATCACCTCGCTTACCATGGACCCGCCCGCCGTGCTCGTCTGCGTCAACCAGACGGCCGGCATCCACGCCCATCTCTCGCCCGGCTGCCCGGTCAGCATCAACCTCCTCTCGCGCCACCAGCGCGAAGTGTCGGCAGCATTCGGAGGTGCGGTGGCGCGCGAGGCACGCTTTGGCGTGGGGCAATGGACCCCCGATGCCCATGGCCTCCCCATCCTCGATGAAGCGCAGGCCAACCTCTCCTGCACGATCGAGAGCATGACCCCCTTTGGCACCCACAGCATCGTCATCGCCCGGGTCAAGGCGGTGCGTCTGTCCGACGCGGTCGATCCCCTCATCTTCCAGGACGGAGCCTATCTGTGAGCGAGACGCTGAACGAAACATTGGCGGACGAGCTCTACCGCGCGCTGCGGGACAAGCGCACCGTGCCGCCGCTCATCGCGCGGCACCCTGAGCTGACGATCGATGATGCCTATGCGATCTCGCTGGGCGCGCTCGACAAGCGCAAGGCGGACGGCGAAAAGGTCATCGGCAAGAAGATCGGCGTTACCTCCAAGGCCGTGCAGGACATGCTGGGCGTGCACCAGCCCGATTTCGGTTTCCTGACCGACCGGATGTTTATCGAGGGCGATATCGATGTCGCGGCAAACGGCCTGATCGCGCCGCGCGCCGAGGCCGAGATCGGCTTCATCCTGAAAGACAGCCTCAAGGGGCCGGGCGTCACGGCCGAGGACGTGATCGCCGCGACACAGAGCATCGTCCCCTGTTTCGAGATCGTCGACAGCCGCATCCAGGACTGGAAGATCGGCATCGTCGACACCGTTGCCGACAATGCCTCCTGCGGTGTCTATGTGCTGGGCGAGGCCCGCGCGAACCCGCGTGACCATGACCTCCCCAATCTCCACGTCACCGTGACCAAGAACGGGCAGCCGCTCTCCGAAGGCCATGGCCATGCGGTGCAGGGTTCGCCAGCGCAAGCGGTCGCCTGGCTCGCCAATACGCTCGGCGCCTATGGGGTAACGCTCGACGCCGGCGATGTGATATTGTCAGGGAGCCTGGTGCCGCTCGAACCGGCACAGGCGGGAGATGTGTTCGAGATGCAGCTCCACGGGGTTGGCAGCTGCACCGCGCGCTTTATCTGAAGATTTATGAAGAGGGTATCGCTGGCACGCGATGCTGTGAGGAGTATCTGATGACGGGCAAGGTCAAGGCGGCGATCATCGGGTCGGGCAATATCGGCACCGACCTCATGATCAAGATGATCAAATATCCGCAGAATATGGAGCTGGTGGCCGTGGTCGGCATCGACGAGGCGTCCGAAGGGCTCGCCATGGCGCGCGAGCGCGGCGTCGCCACCACCCATGAGGGGCTTGAAGGCCTCATGAAGATGGACGTTTACCCCGAGATCGGCATCGTGTTCGACGCAACCTCGGCCTACGCCCACAAGGTGCATGACGAAGCGCTGCGCAAGGACGGCAAGCAGGTCGTCGACCTCACCCCCGCCGCGATCGGCCCCTACACCATCCCCACGGTCAATGGTGAAGCCAATCTCGACGCCGGGAACGTCAACATGGTGACCTGTGGCGGCCAGGCAACGATCCCGATGGTCGCCGCCGTCAGCCAGGTCGCGACGGTGCATTATGCCGAGATCGTGGCCTCGGTCTCCTCGCGCTCGGCAGGCCCTGGCACCCGCGCCAATATCGACGAGTTCACCCGCACGACTGCTGGCGCCATCGAAAAGGTCGGCGGCGCGGCGCAGGGCAAGGCGATCATCATCCTCAATCCCGCCGAACCGCCGATGATCATGCGCGACACGGTGTTCACTTTGTCCGAAGGCGCCGACGAGGAAACCATCCGCGCCTCGGTCGAAGCGATGGTGAAAAAGGTGCAGGCCTATGTGCCAGGCTATCGCCTCAAGCAGGACGTGCAGTTCGAGCGCTTTGGCGACAATAACAAGCTCACGATTCCTGGCCGCGGCGAGTTCACCGGGATCAAGACCATGATCCTGCTCGAGGTCGAAGGGGCGGGCGACTATCTCCCCAGCTATTCGGGCAATCTCGACATCATGACCGCCGCCGCCAAGGCGACCGGCGAGCTGCTCGCGCAGCGCATCGCCCAGGGCAAGACGGTCGCCGCTTGAAGCGCGCGCCCACGGAGTATCAAGACATGACCAGCACATTCAACGTCGAGGCGGGCGACAAGCTCTATATCCAGGACGTCACCCTGCGCGATGGCATGCACGCCATCCGCCACATGTATGGCATCGACCATGTGAAATCGATCGCCAAGGCGCTGGACGATGCAGGCGTCGACGCGATCGAGGTCGCCCATGGCGACGGCCTCAATGGCGCGAGCTTCAACTATGGCTTTGGCGCGCATACCGATTGGGAATGGCTCGAAGCGGTCGCCTCGGTGCTGACCAAGTCGGTGCTCACCACGCTGATCCTGCCCGGCGTCGGCACGGTCGAGGAACTGCGCCGCGCCTATGATATCGGCGTGCGCTCGGTGCGGGTCGCGACCCATTGCACCGAGGCGGACGTCTCCAAGCAGCATATCGGCATTGCCCGCGATCTTGGCATGGACGTCTCAGGCTTCCTGATGATGAGCCATATGATCGAGCCGGACAAGCTCGCTAGCCAAGCCCTGCTCATGGAAAGCTATGGCGCGCAGTGCGTCTATGTGACCGACAGCGGCGGCGCGCTCGACATGGACGGGGTCAAGGCCCGGTTCGAAGCCTATGACCGGGTGTTGAAGCCCGAGACCCAGCGCGGCATCCACGCCCACCATAATCTCTCGCTTGGCGTCGCCAACTCGATCGTCGCCGCCCAATGCGGTGCGGTGCGGATCGACGCGTCGCTCACCGGCATGGGCGCGGGCGCTGGCAACGCGCCGCTCGAAGTGTTCATTGCCGCTGCCGAGCGCAAGGGCTGGAATCATGGCTGCGACGTCAATGCGCTGATGGACGCGGCCGAGGACCTCGTTCGTCCCTTGCAGGACCGGCCGGTCCGGGTCGATCGCGAAACCCTCGCGCTTGGCTATGCCGGGGTCTATTCCTCCTTCCTGCGCCACGCGGAAAAGGCCGCCGAAACCTATGGCCTCGACACCCGCGCCATCCTGGTTGAACTCGGCCGTCGCAAGATGGTCGGCGGACAGGAAGACATGATCGTCGATGTCGCGCTCGACATGCTGAAAGAACGCGCCTGACCCCATGCCGGGGCGGCCGCACGAGGCCACCCCGGCAGGCCAGCCAACCAACAAGAGGAGAGGATATGGCCGATAGACGCCTGTCGCTCGACCATATCACCGTCACCGACACCACCCCCTGGCAGCTTGCCGAGATCGCCGCAGAGGTGGGCTGCCAAGGCATCTGCCCGTTCCTCCATTCCATGGAGGTGTTGCCCGCCATGCCCAGCTACGACCTGGTGCGCGACCCGCAAGCGCTGCGCCAGACCCGCGCCGCGCTCGCCGCCACCGGGGTCAGCGTCGACCTCCTCTACCCCTTCACCATGGCAGGCCGCACCGATCCCGCCAGCTTCGCCCCCGCGCTCGAAACCGGCGCAGCGCTCGGCGCGCCGCTTGCCAATGTGCTCTGCTACGATCGCGATCCCATCCGCCGCACCGAAAGGCTCGACGAACTCGCCGAACTCGCCGCAAAGTTCGACATCGCGCTCGCTATCGAATTTTATCCCCCCTCCCAGGTCCAAAGCCTAAGCGCCGCCCTCGACGAAATAGCCCGCTCCGGCCGATCCGACATCAAGGTCACAGCCGACCTCCTCCACATCATGCGTGGACCCGAACCCCAAACCAGCTTCCCCCTCCTTGCCCATCCCGCCATCGCCATCGCCCAGATCTCCGACGGCCCAACAACCATCGATCCCAGCGAACTCGAACGCGAAGCCGGCATCCAGCGCCAACTCCCCGGACAAGGCGCGTTCAACATCCCAGCGTTCCTCCACGCCCTCAACCCCAACACCCCAATCAGCGTCGAAATACCCCAGCAATACGCCATCGACAAAGGCTTCAACGCCCATCAACGGGCAAAGTGGGCGGTGGATTGCGTGAAGGAAGTGGTGAAAAGAACGCACTGAAAAACAAGAAATAGGAAAAATAGGAAAAATAGGAGAGTATGATGCGTGACTTGATCGACCCCACCCTGTTGCCGGGGTTGGATTTCATGCCGGCGCTGGACATCACGGCAGAGAGCCTGCCTGCGATCCGCGAGGGTATGGAGCAGATGACGGCGATGGCGCCCGAGCCGCAGGATAGTGGTGTTGAATGGCGGGAGGAGCGGATTGCGGCGCCCGATGGGCATGAGCTGCTGGTCAGGATTTATCGTCCGGCCGATGCGCAAGGGACTCTGCCCGCGATCCTGCACATCCATGGTGGCGGCTATGTGCTGGGGTCGGTGCGTACCAATCACCTTTCCAACATCGAGCTTACGCTTTCCGCTTCCGCCCTCGTCGTTTCGGTTGATTATCGGCTCGCGCCGGAGACGGTGGCGCCGGGCGCGGTCGAGGATTGTTACGCGGCGCTGCAATGGCTGCATGACGGCGCGGCCAAGTTAGGCGTCGATCTCAAGAGGATCGCCATTCGCGGCGAAAGCGCGGGCGGCGGGTTGGCTGCGGCCCTCGCGCTGCTGGCACGTGACCGGGGTGGCCCGGCGATCGCGCACCAGAACCTGATCTATCCGATGCTGGACGACCGTACCTGCATCACTCGCCAGCCCGAACATCTGGGCGCATTCGTGTGGACGCCGCAGGCCAACGCCTTTGGCTGGCGATCCCTGCTGGGTAAGGAGCCCGGATCGGCGGACGTATCGCCCTACGCGGCCCCCGCGCGGGCGGAGAGCCTGGCTGGTTTGCCGCCCGCCTTCATCTGCGTGGGCGCGCTCGATCTCTTCCTGGTGGAGGACATGGATTATGCCCGGCGGCTGATCGAAGCCGGCGTCGCGGCGGAACTGCACGTCTATCCGGGGGCCTATCATGGTTTTGACGTGACGCCCGACGCCGCGCCAGTCCGCCAGATGAAGCGCGACGCGATCGCTGCCCTTCGTAAGGCGCTGCATCCCGCCGAAACACGGTAGGATGAGCGGTAGATAGCCGCGCAAATTGCGGCGGCATCAGCTTTGACACTGGTGCTGCCCGCAAGTGCGCGCTATTGAACCGGCTACATTTTTGAAGGCGGGGCAAGAATGCAGATCAGGAGCGGGCGGAAAACGACGCCGCCATCGCTGGATACTCTCGATACGAATATCATAGAGATACTCCGGACCAACGGCCGCGCAACCAATCAGGAAATTGCCGAACGGCTGTCCGTTACCGCTGCCACGATTTCAGCCCGGCTGCAAAAGATGGACGACGGGAAAGCGATGCGCGTCGTTGCCGTCACCGATTTTGCGGCCCATGGCTATAATGTGATCATCGCCCTGGGCGTGAAGGTCCAGGGCCGCAATGTTCAGGAGGTCGGCCGCGATCTGGCCGATCTTCCCGAAGTGCTGAGCGTCAATGTCATGAGCGGCGACCATGATGTGGAATTGCTCGTCGCGCTGCGGGATTTTGGCGAGGTGCAGGAGATGTTGTTTGAGCATATCGCCAGCGTGGAGGGGGTCGTTCACATCACATCAGGGGTGGCGGTGGATATCGTGAAATATGAATTCAACGTGGTGCCGCTGTGACCGGGAAGGCTGATTGGGCACGCCTGGACAAGCTGGACCAGGGGATCGTCGAAAAGCTCGCCCGCGACGCGCGCATTTCCAACCGCGCCATCGCCGCCGAACTGGGCGTGACGGAGGGCACCATTCGTACACGCGTCAAGCGGTTGCAGAATGAAGGGCTGATCCAGTTCACCGTCGTCACCGATTTCCGCATGGCGGGGTCGCCCAACCTTTGCATGCTGGGGATCGATGCCGATCCATCCCATGTGTCGGAATTGGCGCGCCGTCTATCCGACATTCCGGAAATCACCTGCGTCATCGTTCTGCTGGGCCGTTATAGTCTGTTGGCGATGGGGTTATTCACCAATATCGAGCAATTGAACGACCTGGTGACGGAGCGCATCCGGCCGATGCCGGGCGTCCAGCGGGTGGAAACGTCGGTATCCGTCCATAACTTGAAATATGAGGCTGGCATCGCAAAGATTACGCGAGAAGCGCCCTAAAAACAGGTCGGGACGGTCGATCTGTCCAACCGCAGAAAAACGGGGGGAGGTTCAACCCCTGAGGAGAGTATCATGTCGATCAATCTGGAAGAGCTTGCCGCCCGCGTGACGGCATTGGAGGACGTCAACGCCATCCGTCAGTTGAAGGCGCGTTACCTGCGCGCCTGCGACCTGAAGCTGGTGGACGAGTTGCGTGAGACGTTTCTGCCGCAGGGCATAAGGCTGGATTACCAAAATTTCCCGCTATTCACGGATCGCGACGAGTTCATCGCCATATTCCAGAAAATGGCGATGGCAGGCGGCGTTTATGACATTCACCATGCGACCAATGCGGATATTGAATTGGTGAGCGCGGATGAAGCGCGTGGGCTGTGGTCGCTCAATTTCCGGACGATCATCCTTGCCACGCGATCGGTGACCCGGCTCGCGGTGGAATATCAGGATGTTTACCGCAAACAGGACGGGCGCTGGTGGATCGCGGAGTCGGTGAGCCGCGTCACGTCCATCCTGACCGAAGAGATTGGCGAGGATGGCACGCCGCGTTATCTGGCCTGGGGTGAGATGCCCGCTGGGGCTTGATGTCGTGAGGGCAGGGGCGCGATTGCGGTCCCTGCCGTTATACTTGGGGCGAAGCTGACCTCGCAAACCCGGTTTATTTCCGGGTTTCTTCGCACACATTGATTCCGTCTAGATCGGCGCGCGGCTCGCACCTGTACCCGCATTCATAATCGCCCGCATCGGGATCAGATAAACTTCTTAACCGTCCAATTGCGGCCTGCTGGCAAAGCTCGAAGGTTTTGAACCCCGCTATTTCCTCATGCTTCGTGAGATCGTCACGGTCAGGATAGACGAATGCGTCCCACTGATCGGGGCGATTATCGCAAGCCGCTGTGGATAAGGCGAATAGAGCCAAAGGCCACCTCATTCCGGTTCAACCAGTGCTGATTTAAGCTTCATCAGTTTCCCAAGCCTCTTTTAGAGTGCTGTTCATCGTCGTCCGCTTTGTAGCATCGTGCCTTAAATCGGTACTGCCCCTTGTTCACTTTCGCCCTGAGGCTGTCGATCACTAAAGGGGGCGATGGCTAAGCCCTGCTTTAAGCGGAGTCATGGGGGTTCACGCGGAGACGCGGAGACGCGAAGGGGTTGCGCGGGCGACTTTGGCTGCTTTCATTCCGGCTTCGGGTTGAAGATGGCGCCGTTATAGTAAGGCTTTAGCGGGAGGCGCTATCTCTGCGTCTCCGCGTCTCCGCGTGTACCAGAAAATAGAGATATTTCGCGCAGAGACGCAGAGGCCGCCGAGAGAAACTCGCTCGGCGTCCTCTGCGCCTCTGCGCGAAACTGAGAAAGACGCAATAAGCCATTGGCTATCGCCACTTTGGATCGACGAGCGCCCTAGCCTTCCCCAACTTGATCAGGGCGCCATCCAGATAGCAAAGCCCGATTCCGGTTGCCCTTGTTCTTGCGCCGGTTTACCAACGCGTATCTAGATGCCTGCGAAGAAAAGACGTCAAAATGCGTATCGCGGCGCGGAAAATTTGTTGGAGAGGCAGTGCGCCATGGGCCGTTTGCAGGGTAAGGTTGCGATCATCACCGGGGGCGCTCGCGGCATGGGTGCCGCCACCAGCCGCCTCTTTGTCGAGGAGGGCGCGAAGGTCGCCATCACCGACGTGCTGGATGAGGTGGGCACGCAACTGGCGACCGAACTGGGCGACGCAGCGCGCTTCTATCATCATGACGTGACGAGTGAGCAGGGCTGGGCCGAACTGGTTGGCGCTGTTGAAGCCGATCTTGGGCCGGTCGATATATTGGTGAACAATGCGGGCATATTGCTGTTCCGCACGCTGCTGGACACGAGCCTTGCCGAATATGAGCGGGTGTTGAAGGTCAATTTGACCGGCGAATTTCTGGGCATCAAGGCCGTTGCGCCGGGGATGATCGCCCGTGGCAAGGGCGCGATCGTCAACATTTCCTCCGTCGATGGCATGAAGGGCGCGAACGGGCTTGCCGCCTATTCGTCCAGCAAATGGGGCGTGCGGGGGCTGACCCGTGTCGCCGCGCTGGAGCTTGGCCATCGGGGCATTCGCGTCAATTCGGTGCATCCGGGCGGCGTCGATACGGTGATGACCAATCATGACGGATCGACGCGGGAAAAGGTGAGCGAGCGGTTCGGCAATGTGCCGCTGCAACGGGTCGGCGCGCCCGAGGAAGTGGCGCGCGCGACCCTGTTCCTGGCGAGCGACGAGGCGTCCTATCTGGCGGGCGCGGAGATTGCCGTGGATGGCGGCATGCTGACCGGGCAATATTATGCACAATTTCCCGGTGCGCCGGGCGTGGATTGAATAGCGGGCGGGTGAACGACAAGACAGCGACATAAGGAGAGATGCCATGATCCGTATCGACTTACCCGAGCAGGATGCCGCCGACCCCTATGGCTATGCATCGCGCAATTATGCGCGCGAGATCATGGGTGCGGCGGGCGGATTTTCGAAAGCGGTGTATCAGCACAGCCTGTTGTCGCTGCGAGAGTTTGAAGGTGCGCGGTCACGGACGGCGCAGATCAACGGTTGTGTTATCTGCCAGCAGTTCCGAGCGGCGCGGGACGTTCAATCGATGTTTGCCGCATCGGGGCAGCGGCCGGGGCATACGGTTGCCGACAATGGATCAGCGCCGGATGAGGACTTTTATGCGGCGGTCGAGAATTGGCGGACGTCGCCTGTCTTCAGTCCTCGCGAGCGGACGGCGATTGAATTTGCCGAACGCTTTGCGCAGGAGCCGAAGTCGATCGCGCAGGATGAGGATTTCTGGGAGCGGGCGCATGCGCTGTTTTCCGATGAGGAGATTGTCGACCTGGCGCATAGCGTGGCGGCGTGGGTTGGATTGGGCCGTGTTGCGCATGTGCTGGGGTTCGACAGCGTGTGCCTGCCCTTTGCCGAGGTGGCGTGAGTTGAGATGGTTGGTTGTGTCCAAGCGACTTGCTCCCTCTCCCCTTAGGGGAGAGGGTTGGGGAGAGGGGAATGAGCAGGTCCCTCTCCCGGCTTCGCTGCGCTCGCCACCCTCTCCCCTAAAGGGGAGAGGGGAAGTTGGGTGTCAGCCGAGATTGCCCGGTTCAGCGTGCAGGATCATCGGGTCGCCCGTATGCGCGGCCCAGATGGCGTCGCGGCGGACGATGCGCCAGCCTTCGTCTCGCCTTTCCCACTGATCGACATATTCGCCGTTGGAATCGAATATGGGTCCGGCGGGGTCGTTCACCCGCTGATGCCGGGCCTGCACATAGGATCGGGTCGTCGCGCGGTCGCCATCGACATCGACCAGGATGCTGCCGATGAGATGCTGCGTGCCGCCGCAGCGGTCGAGGAAGCGGCGCATGTTGGCGGTGAGCGCCGCCATGCCGTGCTGGTCGCCGCCGGTGCCATAGTCGAAGCTGATGTCCTGCGCGAAAACGTCGCTCAAGCGGTCCCATTGCTTGTTGTCGAGGATGCGGGCGAAGCGGGACAGGCCGCGTATGATTTCCCGCTCGTCCAATAATGCTTGCGGGGTGGGGGCGGGGGGCATGCCTGCGCCTTTTTCGTCTACCACCAGCATGCGCGTTGCCGTGCGGTCGAGGAAGTTTTCCTCATCCTGCGCGATCTGGTTGGCGATATCCTCTTGCACGGCGGCGGTGATGAAGCGGTCATAGGCAGCGCGGTCGGCGAGCCAGATTTCGGTGATCACGTCGAAGTCGATCGGCGCCGCGCCGGGGAACAGGAACGCGCCTTCCAACTGCACATAGTTGCGCCGATAATCGACTATGTCCGGCAGCAGGCGCCGGATCAGGGGCGCGTGATGTGTTTCATAATAAGCGATAAAGTCTTCGCGCGAGAGATCCGGCCTGCGTTTCAGCAGCGCAATGCATTTGAACATGGGCGCACCTCCTTGAGGATTATGGCGCCATCCACTGGCCGCCGTTGACGTCGAGCGATGCTCCGCTGACGACGCGCGAATAGTCGGAGATCATCATCAGCACGGCGCGGGCGCAGTCATCTTCCGGCGGGATGATACCGATGGGGATATTCTTGGTAACGCCTGCGATCACGTCATCACGCTTGAAACCGGCGTCGACCTGCGAGGCGATGAAGCCTTCGACCGGCTCGCCATGAATCCAACCCATGCGGCAGGTGTTGACGCGGATGCCGTGGCGGCCAAGGTCGGACGCCATATATTTGCTCAGCGTGTTGAGCGCGCCCTTCGCAGCCGCATAGGGCATTTCCATGCCGCCCTCGGTGCCATAGGGATTGACCGTCGCCATGGTGGACACGTTCACGACCGCGCCGCCGTCGCGCAGATAGGGGACGCAGGCGCGTGTGAGGCGGAGGGCGCCGAGGCAGTTGACGTCGAACGCCTTGGCGAAGTCGCCCAGGTCGGCATTATCGACAAAGCACCAGTCGCCGTGGAAATAGGCGCTGTTGACGAGGCCGTGGACGCGCCCGCCAAATTCGGCGGCGGCGCGTTCGGCCAGCGTCTTGCACTGGGCTTCATCGCTGACGTCGCAGGTGACGGCGATGGCCTTGCCGCCCTTTGCCTTGATGTCGCTGCACACTTCATCGAGGAAGGCCTGGTTACGGGCGGCGAGTACGACGCTCGCGCCTTCGGCTGCGGCTATCCGGGCCAGCGCCTGACCCATGCCGGGGCCAACGCCACTGACGATCACGACCTTGTCCTTGAGCAGCATCCTCTTTCCTTTCCGAATCCTTGTACCGCTTACCCGTCATGCGGGGAGCAGCTTTGGCGCGCAGGATAGGTGAAAAAAACATTTGATCAATGCGCTTTTTACAACATTAGGCGCTATTTTACCCGCATATGCGTAGTGGCGGGCGCTAATGCGCACGAAGCGGATCATCGGCGGAGTTGACTGAATTTCCCATCGACGGACGGTAACTATTGCTATTCGCTTTTGTGATCGCTCATTATCGATCAGCTGCCGCGCCGCCCTGGCGCAGTTCGCGCCAGCGGCTAGGCGATGATCCGGTCCATTGCTGGAAGGCGCGGCGGAAGGCGCCGGTGTCGCTGAACTGGGTGCGGCGGCCGACTTCGGTGATGGTTAGGCGGGGGTCGTCCAGCAGCCGGGTTGCGAGGGCGCGGCGGGCCTCTGTCTTCAGCTGCACGAGCGAGGTGCCTTCATCGGCGAGGCGGCGTTTCAGGGTGGCGACGCTGATGCTGAACTGGCGGGCAAGTTGGGACGCGGTTGCGGGCGCCTCGCCACTTCCGAGCATGGCGCTGAAGAGGTGCTGGATGCGTTCGGAGAGCGGGGCGTCGAGCGATTGCGGCTGTTCGACGTCAAAGGGGAAGCGTTCGAGCAGATGCTCCAGTTCATGATGGCTGCGGAGCACTGGGCGGTCGAGATAGCTGGCCGGGAAACGCAGGCTGTTTTCGGGCGCGCCATGCTGCATGGGTACGGGCATGAGGTAGGAAATGGTCTGTTCGTCCAGCAGGGGCGGGTAGCGCATTGCCGCGCCCAGCAGCGGGATATCCTCGCCGATCAGCCAGCCGAATAGCCGGTAATAGGTGGAAAGGCCCGCAAGGTCGGACACATAGGCGCTGGCGTTGCGGATATGGCGCGGGGTCGCCATGTCGAGCCGTGCGACGCCGTCATCGACCTTCAGCCGCAGCCGCCCTGCGCGCGGCCCGATAAGCTCGGAAAAGCGATCCGTGCGATCAATCACATCCGCCAAGGTGCGGCAGGTGATGATGCAGTGGCAGAGCATGTCCACCCCCGCCTTGGTCAGAGGCTCGCGTCCTTCCTGACGGGCTGCCTGTGCATCGAGCGCCCAGGTGCAATGGGCATAGAGGCGGGTGAAATCATCCTGCGAAAGCCCGCGCTGCGCGGCGGTTCCGCCGATCGGCGGCCCTATGAGGTGGGACAGGCTCGCCTGCCGTAGAAGATCGGCGGGATCGACGCCGATTTCCGCCACCAGCCGCAGCAGATCGCGGGCGATGGCGACGGGAACACGGGTCGCCACCGGACGGGACAGATGTTTTGTGTTGAGCCGTTTTGTCATGACCTTTGAGCTATTCTGGCATTTCCAGAGGCAGGGAGAAAGCGGAAACAAACGGTCTAAATAGAAAGGATCGAGAGGGTGGCGGACGAGAGCCTGATTGCGCGCATAGACCGGTTGGAATCGCTGGATGCGATCCGGCAGTTGGCCGCGAAATATTCGCTGGCGCTGGACATGCGCGACTCGGATGCCTGGGTGAATCTGTTCCCCGAAGATGTGAAGGTCGGCGGCGGCAAGCAGGGGCGGAAGGCGCTGCGCGACTGGTTCGACGAAACCCATTCGATGCAGTTTGATGGCACGTCCCATCATATTGGCGGCCACATTATCGATTTCGATGATCCCGACCATGCGCAGGGCGTCGTCTATTCGAAGAATGAGCATGAGACCGGCGCCGAATGGGTCATCATGCAGATGATGTATTTCGACAAATATGAGCGGATCGACGGCCGCTGGTATTTCCGCCGCCGCTTGCCGCTTTATTGGTATGCGACTGACCTCAACAAGCCGCCGATCGGTGATCGCAAGATGCGCTGGCCGGGCGTGCAGCCCTATCATGGCAGCTTCCACGACCTGTTCCCGAGCTGGAAAAGCTATTGGGACCGGCATGGGCAGCCGCATGACGGCCCGGTCGATGCGCCCGCGCCGCTGGAAAAATTCATTGAAACGATGCGGCGCGGCGCTCCGCTGCCCAAGCCGCGCGTACGGAGCTGATCAACATGACGGATATTTTCTCGCCCGTGACATTGGGTGACATTGCGCTGTCCAACCGGATCGTCATGGCGCCGATGACGCGCGACCGGGCAGGACCGGGCGACGTGCCGACCGACATCATGGTCGAATATTACCGCCAGCGCGCCAGCGCCGGGCTGATCGTGACGGAGGGGACGCAGCCTTCGCCCGTTGGCAAGGGATATTGGCGCACGCCCGGCATCCATAGTGAGGCGCAGGTCGAAGGATGGCGCAAGGTCGCCGACGCCGTGCATGGCGGGGGCGGAAAGATCGTCATGCAGCTGATGCATGTCGGCCGCGCCGCCGTGCAGGCGAACAAGGATGCGGACGCAGAGACGATTTCGCCTTCGGCCATTCAGTGCCCGGACAAGATCCCCGGCCCCGATGGCGTTCCGGTGGAAACGGTCGTGCCGCGCGCGCTGGAAACGGATGAGATTCCCGGCGTCATTGCGGAATATGTGACGGCGGCGCGCAACGCGATCGCCGCTGGTCTGGACGGGATCGAGCTGCATTGCGCCAGCGGATACCTGCCGATGCAGTTTCTGTCATCGAACAGCAATCACCGGACCGACCGCTATGGCGGGTCGGTGGAGAACCGCATTCGTTTCGTGGTGGAGTTGCTGGAGGCGCTCGCCAGTGCCGTGGGTGCGGGCCGGGTCGGCTTCCGCATCTGTCCGGGCGTCAAGTTCAACGGCATGGATGATGCGAACCCGCATGAAACCTATGCGGCGTTGTTGAACGCTATCGACGGCATGGGGCTGGCCTACTGCCATCTGATCCACATTCCGCTGGAAGGGCAGGACGCGCTGGAGCTGGTCCGCGCCAATTGGAGCGGCGCGGTGATCGAGAATGGCGGCCTGAACCTGGAGAAGGCTTCGGCGGTGGTCGCAGAGGGGAAGGCCGAGGCTGTGTCGTTCGGCTATCTCTACATCGCCAACCCCGATCTGGTGGAGCGTTTCCAGACGGGGGCTGCGCTCAATAAGGCCAACAAGGCCAGCTTCTACACGGGCAGTGGCGACGATCGGGTCGGTTATCTGGATTATGCGCTGCTGGACGCATGAGCGGCGGGTAGGGTCACAAGACTATAAGGAGAGATAATATGGCAAAGCTACTGGAAGGGCGCACGGCGCTCATCACCGGGGGTGGGCAGGGTGTTGGTCAGGGCATCGTGCGGGCGCTGGCCGCTGCCGGGGCGAATGTCGCGATCGCTCAGCGCAAGGCAGATCAGGGCGAGGAAGAGGCGCAATATCTGCGCGACACGCATGGTATCGACGCCTTTTTCATCCGTACGGACGTGACGCAGCGGGCCGAGGTGGAAGCCATGGTCGAGGCCGCGCACCAGCGGTTCGGACGGCTCGACATATTGGTGAACAATGCGGGCGCGAGCTTTCCCAAGCGGATCGAGAAGCACACGGATGAGGAGATGGAGGGTTCCTTCGCCCTCAACTATTATGCCGTGTTCTGGGCGATGAAGGCCGCTTTCCCGATCATGAAGGCTCAAGGGTTTGGCCGGGTCATCAATCTGGGATCGCTGAACGGCGTCAATGCGCATATGTTCACGGTCGCCTATAATGCCAGCAAGGAAGCGATGCGGGCGCTGACCCGGACGGCGGCGGTGGAGTGGGGGCCGTTCGGCATCACCTGCAACACCATCTGTCCTTCGGCGACGAGTCCGCAGGCGCAGGATTATTTCGCGGCCAATCCGGAGATGACGCAGGCGATCCTGCAACAGGTTCCGGCCGGGCGCTTTGGCGACGCGGAAGCGGATATTGGTCCGATCGCGGTGTTCCTCGCTAGCGAGGGCGGCGGCTATATGAGTGGCAACACCCTCTTTGCCGATGGTGGCGCGCATGTGAACGGCGTCGCCTGGCGTCCTGAAGTAGAGGATTGATCGCCATGGAACGGCTGAAGGGAAAGCGCGCTGTCGTGACCGGCGGCGCGCAGGGGATTGGTGCGGCTATTGCGCGGCGGCTCGCTGCCGAAGGGGCGACGGTCGCGATACTTGACCTGGATGCGGCGGCGGCTGGCGCGGTGCTGCCTGCGCCGCATGTGGGGATTGCCTGCAACGTGGCGGACAGCGCTTCGGTGGATGCAGCCTTCGCGCAGGTGAAGGAGGCGCTGGGTGGCGTCGATGTGCTGGTCAACAATGCCGGGCGGGGTAGCGCGGCGGGCGACGGCATGGACCGCTATTATGCGGCGCAGGGGGAGCGGGCTGAGCAAATTGCGCGAGGCGATGCGCCGACGACCTTCGTCGATCAGACGATCCATTGCGAGGATGAGGGCTGGTCCGGGGTGCTGGCCGTGACGTTGGACGGGACGTTCAAATGCAGCCGGGCGGCGGTTCGGTTGATGGCGGAACAGGGGACTGGCGGCAGCATCGTCAACATCGGATCGACGTCTGGCGTGAAGGGCGATGGACCTATCCCTTATTGCGCGGCCAAGGCGGCGGTTCTGGGCATGACGCGGGCGATGGCGCGGGAGCTGGCGGATCGCGGCATCCGGGTTAATGCGGTCAATCCCGGTGCTACCGAGACGCCGATCTACGCAACGCTGCCTACTGAAATGAAGGACATGATCGCGGCGGACAGCCTGATGAAGCGTCTGGCCCATCCGGACGAGATTGCGGGCGCCGTGGCGTTTCTGGCTGGCGATGACGGCAGCTTTGCCACCGGCAGCATCGTGACGGTGAATGGCGGGGCTTACTTCGCATAATGAGAGCGGATCGGAGCAGGACATGAAGGCACTGGAAGGCAAGGCAGCGATCGTAACCGGCGGCGCGCGCGGGGTGGCCAAGGGTGTGGCAACCGCCTTCGTCAAGGCCGGGGCGCGTGTCCTGATCGTTGATCGGGAGGAGGAGCTTGGCCGCGCGACCGAGGCCGAGTTGCGCGCACTGGGGGGCGAGGCGCATTTCCTGGCCGTCGACCTGGCGCAGCGGGCGGAGTTGCCGAAGATCATCGAGGCGGCGATCGGGCATTTCGGCGGTTTGGATGTGCTGGTGAACGCGGCGCAGGCTTCGCGCCAGTTGCCGATGGCCGAAACGACCGATGAGGCGATGGAACTTGCTTTCGACACCGGCTTTTGGCCGACTTTCGTGCTGATGCGCGAAGCCTATCCGCATCTGGTTAAAGCCAAGGGATCGGTCATCAACTTCGCCACCGGCGCGGCGTTCGATGCTATTCCGACGCAGGGGTCTTACTGCGCCGCGAAGGAAGCGATCCGCGCCATTTCCAAGGTCGCGGCGAGCGAATGGGGCGCGGAGGCGGTGCGGGTGAACATCATTTGCCCGTTCGCCAATTCACCGGGCGTGATGGCCTGGAAAGAATGGGCGCCCGCAGACTATGATACGCAGATCAGCAAGGTATCACTGAAGCGTATTGGCGATTGCGAAAAAGATATTGGCGCGGCCGCCGTTTTCTTGGCAAGCGACGCGGCAGGTTATATCACCGGCCAAACGCTGATGGTGGATGGGGGGCAGACAAAGGCCTTCTGATCTCGATCGCATAAGGAGAGGACAGCTTTTCGTGACCGACATTTCGCTTCATCGCCCCTATCCCGCCAGCAAGGTTGAGCGGTGGGATTTCGAAACCGACGTCGCGGTGATCGGCTTTGGCGCGACGGGTGCGTGCGCGGCAATCGAAGCGGCGGCGGCAAGCGCGCGGGTGATGCTGTTCGAGCGCGGTTCGGGCAGTGGCGGCGCGTCGGCACTGTCGGGCGGTGAGATTTATATCGGCGGCGGCACGGATGCCCAGCGCGCGGCGGGGTTTGAGGACAGCACGGAGGATATGGCCGCCTATCTGAAGGCGGCGGGCGGGCCGTGCGCGGATGAGGCGAAGTGCGATCTTTATGCGCAGGAGTCGCTCAATCACTATGCCTGGCTGAAGGAGCAGGGCATCCCCTATCGCGGCAATTATCTGCCCGGAAAGCATATCGAACCTACCGACGATTCCACCCTGATCTGGTCGGGTAGCGAAGCGGCATGGCCCTTTTGCGAGATAGCGAAGCCTGCCCCGCGTGGGCATGTGATCGCCCATATGGGTTGGGGCGGTGGTCGGCCGCTCATCGACCTGCTGGAGGCTCGGGCGAAGGCGCTTGGCGTTGAGGTGACGACGGACGCGCGGGCGGTGGCGTTGGTGCAGGATGACGATCGGCGGGTCGTGGGCGTCATCGTGCGCATCGATAATGTCAATCGCTTCGTCCGTGCGGCGAAGGGCGTTATCCTCTGCACAGGCGGCTTTGCCTTCAACGAGGATATGCGCCGCCGCTATTGCGCGGAAACCTTCAAGATCAGCAGCCCGATCGGCGATCAGGATGATGGCGTGGGCATCGAACTGGGCGTCAGCGCGGGTGGCGATGCCGTCCATATGGAACAGTTCTTCACCACCTGTCCCTGGACCATGCCCGAACCGCAGGCCTATGGCGTGTTCGTCAATCAGGCGGGGCAACGCTTCATCAATGAGGATTGCTATCACGGCCGGGTCAGTCGCGCTGCGATCGACCAGTTGGGGGACAGGGTCTACCTGTTGCTCGACATCGCCCATTTTGACGAGCCGTTGCCCATGGCGGGGATGACGATCGCGGGGACTGGCGACAGCTGGGAAGAGGTGGAAGCGGAACTGGAAATGGCGCCGGGCACGTTGTCCGCGACCATGGCCTTCTACAACGCCCATGCGCGGGAGGGGCGTGATCCGCTGTTCCATAAGCGCGCGCCGATCCTGACGCCGCTGGATCAGGGACCGTTCGTGGCGCTGGAGCTGAATTTCGCGACTAGCTATTTCAGCTTCTTCACGCTGGGCGGCTTAAGGACATCGACCGATGGCGAGGTGCTGGATCGGACGGGCGCGCCGGTGGCGGGCCTGTTCGCGGCGGGGCGCTGTACTTCGGGTCTTCCGGCATGGGGTCATGGTTATAGCTCTGGCCTCAGCCTTGCCGACTGCACTTTCTTCGGGCGTCAGGCCGGGCGGAAGGCGGCGCGGGGCTGATCTTCGCCTGTCGGTCAAGACCTGATCCATTTGCATGATGTGCGGCGTTGCCCGTCGCATCATCATGATGGTCAGAAACATAACCGACAGGAGAGTGACTTGACCATCGATCAGGGCCGCAAAGGTCTGCGCTTCGCCGTTATTGGAGCGGGCATGGCGGGCATCCTTGCCGCCATTCGCCTGCGCCAGGCGGGGGAAGATTTCACCGTATATGAAAAGGCCGGGCGGCTGGGCGGCACCTGGCGGGAAAATCGCTATCCGGGCCTAACCTGCGACGTGCCAGCGCACGCTTATACCTACAGCTTTGAACCTTATGCGGAGTGGGACGCCTATTATGCGAAGGGCGGCGAAATACAGAGATATTTCGAAAAGACGGCGGAGAAATACGGCATCATGCCGCATGTCCGTTTCAACAGCGAAGTCGTGTCTACGGCGTGGGACGAGGGCGCTGGCGTCTGGCGGCTGGGGCTGATCACTGGCGAAGAGGTTGAGGCCGAAGTCGTGATTGCCGCTTCGGGTGTGCTGCACCATCCCAAGCTGCCCGACATTGAAGGGCTGGACAGTTTCGAGGGGCAGGCTTTCCACAGTGCCCGCTGGCAGGATGATGCCCCGGTCGATGGCGCGCGGGTGGGCGTGATTGGCAATGGGTCTACCGGCGTGCAGATCATCACGGCACTCAATACATGTGCGTCGAAACTGGTGCATTTCCAGCGGTCGCCGCAGTGGATCATGCCGGTTCCCTATTTCCAGTATAGCGAAGAGGAAAAGGAAGCATTTCGTCGCGATCCCGCGCTGATCGACGACATTCGCAACAACAAGGAATATTGGGACAACATCTTCCGCTTTACGCATGCGATCACGGACACGCATGGCCCGGAGATCGCGGCGATCGAGCAATATTGCCTCGACAATCTGGAAAACAGCATCCGTGATCCTGAATTGAAGGAAAAGCTGCGCCCCAATTATCGGGCGGCGTGCAAGCGGCTGATCTACAGCTGGTCATACTATGACGCCGTGCAATCGCCGAACGTCGAGGTGGAGCGTGACCGCATCGCGCGCGTCGAAGCCAAGGGTGTGCGGATGGAGGATGGACGGCTCCATGAACTCGATACGCTGGTGCTGGCGACGGGTTTCCATGCCGATCGTTTCATCCGGCCGACAACGGTGTTGGGCCGGGGCGGCGTTGCGCTGGACGATGTGTGGGCCGTTCGGCCGACCGCTTATTATGCGGTGACGATACCGGGCTTTCCGAACTTCTTCATGTTGAATGGGCCGACGGGGCCGGTCGGCAACTTCTCCCTGATCGATATTGCGGAGAAGCAATGGGCCTATGTCGATCAGTTGCTGGACCTCCTTCGCTCCGGAGAGGCGCGGACGGTTGAACCGAGTGCTGACGCTCATGCTGATTATGAGGAAAGGCGCATCGCGGCGGCGCGCACGACAATCTTCGGATCGGGCTGCAACAGCTGGTATCTGGATGCGACGGGCGTCCCGGCTAGCTGGCCTTGGAGCTATGAGGCGTTTGCCGATGCGATGGCGGCTCCGGTGCTGGCGGATTATCGGGTTGAGGCTGGGGCGGAATTGGTTGGGGGGTAGGGATTTTGATTCCTCAATTCCGTTCGGGCTGTTTGAACGAGCCGCTTGTCTCGTTCAAATGTCGAAGCCTCTTACTTCTTAAGACAAGTAAGGCCCTTCGACAGGCTCAGGGCGAACGGGGGTTAGGTGTTCTCGATAAGGGCAGCTTAAATGAAGAAGGGGAGCGTTGTCGCGCTCCCCTTCTTCTTTGGCGTTGAACGTCCGATCAGCGGCCCATGGCGGCAACCGCTTCAGCCGCGCCCCGGATCGCGCCTTCGATATAGGTGACGCCGGTGCCGTCGCCGACCTCCACCACATCATGGCCCTGCGCGCGGAGCGCGTTGGCGAGGGTGGAGTCGCCGTGGGCGCCCATGGCCACCACCACATGATCGGCAGCGACGCTCTTCTGCTCGCCGTCTGTATTGGTGAAGCTGACGTTGTTCTTGCCGATCGCGATGCCGCTCGCGCCGGGGAACATGGCCACGCCATGTTCGCGCAGTTCCGCCAGCAGGCGCATGCGGCGCACCAGCAGCAGGCCGCCGCCGAACTTCACGGCTTCGCCGATGACCGTGACTTCACGGCCGCGCTCCATCAGGAATTCGGCTAGCTCCACGCCGACCAGTTCGCCGCCGATGATGACGACACGCTTGCCGAGCGGCATCCAGGCGTGGGTCGCCTTGCGCACCAGATCGAGATTGGCGGTTGCGCCGGTTGCCGCGCCGAGCTTTGTGGCGACGCGGGTCGTCCAGCTGGTCTTGCGGCGGATTTCGGCGGAGTCCTCACCCAGCATCATGCCGCGCAGATCGTCGCCCGACAGAACGAAGTCCTGATCATTGCCGGGGATCGGCGGCATGTCGCGCACGGCGCCGGTCGCGACGATGACCTTGTCGGGCATCAGGCTGGCGATCAGTTCTGGGGTCGCCACCGTCTTCAGGCGCACATCGACCTTCGATTGGCCGATCTGGTCGCGCAGCCAGTTGAGCAGCCGCTCATTGGGTTCATAGGCGAGACCCGCAAAGCGCAGCGTGCCGCCCAGACGATCGGACTTTTCAATGAGCGTGACCTTGGCGCCCGCGAGGTCCAGCCTGCGCGCGGCCTCCATGCCGCCGGGGCCACCGCCCACGATCACGACATGGCCGGGAACCTTCGCGGGGGACCAGTCGAGGTCCTCATAGCCCGTTTCCGATCGGACGGCGCAGCGGACCTGTTCGCGCAGATAGGCGGTGCTGACGCAGGTATAGCAGTAGATGCAGGGGCGGATGTCGGCGACCCGGCCCTCCGCCAGCTTGCGGGGCAGGTCCGGGTCCGCGAGCAGCTTACGGCCCATGGCGAGGAAGTCGAATTCGCCCTGCGCCAACCCCTTTTCGCCGCGGTCGATTTCCACCCGGCCCGATGCGATCACGGGGATGGAAACGACCTTCCGGATGGCTGCGGCAGCTTCCAGATTGAAGGCGGGTTCGTGCGGGATGTTGGAGCCGGAGTGGAGCTTGCCCTGACCCACATCATGATAGGCGGTGACGGTGAGGGCGTCGGCGCCCGCTGCTTCGACCAATGGTGCCAGTTCTAGGGCATGGTCGATGGTGATGCCGTTCTTCTTGCCCAGTTCGCGTGAGTCCATCTTGACCCACATCGGGAAGTCGGGACCGACCGCCGCGCGGACGGCGCGTACGACCTCCAGCAACAGGCGTGCTCGGCCCGCTACGTCGCCGCCATATTCATCCTGCCGCGTGTTGGTGGACGGCGACACGAAGGAGGAGAGGAGGTAGCCATGGCCGCCATGGATTTCCAGGCCGTCCATTCCGGCGCGCTTGGCACGGAGCGCTGCGTCGGCGAACTGGCGGACGGCATGGTCGATGTCGGCTTTCTCTAGAACCTTGATTTCCGGCACCACGCCGCCAGCGAAGGCCGCCATTTCTTCGGGCAGGAAAAAGTCGGGGAAATCGCCCGCGAAGGGGGGCGGATAAGCCGGAGCCCAAAGGGGATGGCCGTCCTGCGCGCTATGGCCTGCGACGAGGCCGCCGTGGTGAAGCTGTGCCGCGATCCGGCCGCCGGCTGCGTGGACGGCCTCGGTGAGTTTCGTGAGTCCCGGCAGGAAGCGGTCGTCGGAAATTGCGGTCTGGTTGGGCTGAACCGCGCCTACTGGCCAAGCGACGCCGGTGACGCCCATGATGATCAGGCCCGCGCCACCCTTTGCCTGCGCGACATGATAATCGATCAGGCGCTGGCTGACCGTGCCGTCTGCTTCGGCCAGGCTGACGCCCATGGCGGTGACGATGATTCGGTTGGGGAGGGCCAGCGCGCCGATCTGGCCCGGACTGGTGAGAGATGCAGGCGCTGCGCCCGACCGTGATTGTGAAAGGGCAGCGGTCATCATGATCTCCTAGATTTGCCACATGCGTATGGTCGTCATCCTTTTATCGCGTTCTTTGTCGTTAGTCAGGCAAAAATAATGGTGATCGCGTAAGAATTTGCACGATCTACTCCAGATTGATCGCTTCGCGCAAATTTGATCGGGATGAACAATAAAAAAGGGGACGATCGTCGGATCGCCCCCCTTTCATTCATTTTGAGCTTAGGAAGATCAGCCGATCTTCAGCGCCGCTACCTCGTCAGCCGACAGGGTGAGCGAGGCGGCCTTGACGGCTTCCTCGATACGGGCCGGGCTGGACGCGCCGAAGATGGGGATCACCTGCTGCGGCTGGTTCAGCAGATAGGCGAGCGCTACGTCCGAAACGCTGACGCCATGCTTTGCGGCGATGTCCTTGGCGGCGGCCAGGCGATCCTTGTTGACCGGGTTGTCGTAGAAGCCCTGAAGATGTTCGGGCACTTCACCCTTTTCAGCGAAGGCGAAGTAGCCGCGGCTCTGCGAGCAATAGGGGATGATGGCGAGGCCGGCATCCTTGAGCTTGCCGCCATGATCTTCGAAATACATCTGGTAGCCTTGGGCGGTGGCAGCCTCTTCATTCGGCTTGGCGAGGCCCCAGAAGGGCTCGACGGCGATGAAGCCAGCCTTGCCGTTCGCCTTGGCGTATTCATTGGCTTCGAGCACGCGGGCGTCGGACCAGTTGGACGCGCCGAAATAGCGGATCTTGCCCGCATTCTTGGCGTCGTTCAGGAAGTCGATCAGTTCGGCAACCGGGGTTTCCGGATTGTCCATGTGGACCCAGTAGAGGTCGATCGTGTCGACACCCAGATGCTCAAGGCTCTCGTTAAGGTCGCTGCCGATGTCGGTCGGGTTGACGCGGTTGCGATAGTCGCCAGCGCGCATGTCGAAATGGCCGCCCTTGGTCGCGACGATGACGTCTTCGCGCTTCTTGCCCTTCAACCAGGCGCCGATGGCGCGTTCGCTGGCGCCCTTCGGCGCGTCGGGCATCCAGTCACCATAGGAACGGGCGGTGTCGACGAAATTGCCGCCCAGCTCCAGGAACTTGTCGAGGATCGCGTTGCTGCGGTCCTGGTCGATCGACCATCCGAGCATGTTGGTGCCATAGCACAGACGGCTGACCGAGAGGTCGGTATTGGCGAGCGTGACCTTTGAAAGCATGGCTAACTCCTGCATGGCGGCGTCTCTTGCGGGTGCAAAAGTGTGCCCTAAACTACCCCGCGGACATCCGAGCTAGTGCTAAGCGCCGCTCCGGACATCCCGCGACGCGCGGACAATCAATGTTGCGCGCGCGTCATGGCGAGAGCGGACAGTTACGCAGCCGTCGGCGAAAAGGAAAGGGGGATTGTTGATATTCGTAGCTGTTACGGCAGGGCGGGCAGCCGGGCCGATCAATAGCTGCCATTGGTGACGATCACCGTTGCGCCGAGCGTGGTCGAAGGCAGCGGGATAAAGGTGGAATAGCGCATCAGTGGTGATCCGCTCATGTCGTAGCGAACTTGCACCTTGAACTGCCCGACGCCGTCTGGCTGCGCCTGAATGTCGGGCGTCCCTCCGGCAGAGAGCAGTGCGCCATAGCCATCGATGACAGCCTGTGCGCGGGCGCGGGCCAGCGTGGCGCGTTCGCTGGAGGAAAGGCCCGCCATCGCGGCGCGCGCGCCTTCCGCAGCGGCATGGCGGACGCCGAGCAGCGCGGAGAACCAGAAGGAATAGATGATGATCGCGAAGATGAGCATCAGCAGCGCTGGAGCGACGAGCGCGAATTCCAGCGCGGCGATGCCTTTCTGGCAATCGAGGAGCCGGTGGAGGAGCCGGAACGCGCGCGGGCGGCTCCTCCTGCGATGGGCTTTCATCGGGGGTTTAGGTGACGCTGTTGAACAGGGACGTGAAGGCGCCGTCCAGCGCGGCGGTGAAGTCGCCCCTTAGTGCAGAGATGGCGGCTACGACCACGCCGCCCAGTACCGCATATTCCACGGCGGTGAGGCCTTTTTCGTCGCGCGCCAGGCGCTTCATGAACTTTCGTGCCACATCGATGATCATCGTCTTTCTCCTCAAATCCCTCCGGTCATGATCGGCGGCGCGTGGAGGGGATCGCGCCGCCGGTCTCCTTAAATCAGCACCGGCACGCCGCAGCGGGCGCCCGTGACCCACATGGTCGCATGGCCGAGCTGGATGCCGAGCGCGGCGAGCAGATTGTCGAGCAGTGGATCGGCGGTGGTGCCGATGAGGGCCGCCAGCGGGGTGGTGATGGCGCCGAGCAGTTGGGTCCGCGTGGCGCTTGCGTCGCAGACGGGCCAGATGCAGAGGTTGAGCGCCTTCACCTGGAGGCCGTTCACGTCGCTGAGGCTGTTGGTGAGTGATGTCAGCAGCGGTCCCGTCTGCGACCCGTTGCCGATGCTGGCTGGCGTGCCCGGTGTTCCCGGGCGGCCGATCGTGCCCTGACCGCCCGGCCCGAAAAGCAGCGTTCCGCTATTGCCCATCACCGGCTGCGCGACCGCGCGGGCGTCGGCGGTGATAAGGTTGAGGACGCTCAGGATCCGTGCGGGCGCTATATCGTCGGCAGAGAGCGGCGGCATCGGGCGGGTCATGGCGTTGGCGGGCGCCTGACCGATATAGGCGTTGACGAGGCCGGAGCTGGCGAGAATGCTCACCCGGCTGTCGCGCGCCTGCTCCGCTGTGTTGGCGCAATCGATCGCGCTGACGTCCGCTCGGGCTGCGGCGACGTCGATAAGCAGGGGGACGGATTCGACGCCGATCCCCAATATGTTGAGGTTGAGGCCGAGGGTCAGCTGCAACCGTAGCGCCGATGTGCTGGCGCTGGTCTCGCCCGCTGGTCCGAAGGAGAAGCGGGGCCTGTCAACCGGGCCGGTGGCGACGGCGGCGAGGCGGATCGTGCTGCCAGAAGCGACGCGGCTGATGGCGTCGGACAGGTCGATGCTGCCATTGCCTGCCTGAACGGCGAAGGCGAAAAGCTGATAGGCGTTGAGCCCGGCGCGCAGGCCGGGTTGTTCGTCCGCTTCGCCGACGGGCATGTTCTTCCAGACGCCAAGGCCGAAGAGGCCCTGCAATGGCACGGAGTAGCTATTGCTCACCTGGCCTGCGACTAGGGTCAGGGTGGCGGCGGTGGCTGGTTGGTCGGCCGCGCTTGCCGCCGCTAGCATCAGGTCGCGCAAACCCACGCTGCGGCTGGTCAGGGTGCCATAGGTGCCCGTTTCGCCTACGCGCTGCGCCAGTGCGTCGAAGAAGCGGCCTGCATCGACATAGCCGCCCATCAGCGTCTGAACGTCGCTGGCTCCCAACTGCAACTGGATACCGAGCAGCCCGCCGAGCAGATCGTTGACGCTGTTCACCAGCGAATTGGTAACGGCGAGGATGCCGGAACTGACGCCGACGCCTGCTTCGTCGATGCGCGCGGCGGTGGCGGTGGCGGACAGGTCAGGTATGGGATTGGCGCCACCCAGAACGCGGGTGAAGAATTGGCGGCTGGGCTTGCCGGTGCGGATGCGGATGGCATTGGGCTGGCCGTTGCCGGGGCAGCGGGAGAAGCTGGCGTCGAACCGCTGGGGCGCGGATAGGGCCGCGTCGGGGCAATAGCGGCCAAGCTCCACCGAACGCAGGATTGCGGGATCATAGCCGTTACGGCTGAGGCTGTCGCGGGCGCGCGCTTCGGCTTGTGCGGGATACAGGGCGGCGGCGAGGGCGGCGCTTTCGGTCGCGGCGCGCAGGTCGCGGTTTCCCGCATAATAGAGGCCTGCGTCGAGGGCGAAGCCCATCGCGCCGACCAGCGCTGCGCCGAACGCCGCGACCATCGGCACCACGGCTGCGCGCCGGTCTTGCCACAGGGGATGGAGGCGGCGGAGCAGCATCATGGGAAGGCGGGGGCGTCCTGATCGGCGGAGCGGGGCAGGGGCTGGCCGATGGATTGCAGGTAGCGGTTGCGAATGACCTCTGCTTCTTCCGCGCTGAGGCCGGTGCTTTCCGGGGCGCGGGGTGGTGAGCGTAGCTGCCATTCGATGACGCGGCGCGCCTGATCAGGCTGGGGGAGCGTGGGGGCAGCGGCCGACAGGAGGCAAAGGTAGAGCATCAGCGGTCCTTTGGTGCGGGAAGACGAGCGGCTTGCGCGGCGATCTGACGGCGAAGCGCGTCGCGCTCATGGCTATCGCGGATGGTGGAGAGGAGGGCTTCCGCCTCGGCATTTTGACCGGCTGCCTTTAGCGCGAGCAGGAGGTTGTTGCGGATCACTGGTGTGCCCGGCGACAGGTCCAGCGCGCCGCGCAGGCTTTCCGCCGCGTCTGCCGCTAGCCCCGCGCGTAGCTGGGCGAAGCCGAGGGCGTTGCGGAGCATGGGGTCGGCGGGGCTTGCCTGCACGGCTTGGCTGTAGGACGCTATGGCTTCGGACCAGTGTCCGCGTGCGGCGAGCAGGTGGCCGCGTAACGCGCTGCCGCCGTGGTCGGGGAGCGCTGCGGCTGCTGCTTCGGCCGCATTGAGGTCGTTGAGGTCTAGCAGGCTGTTGACGCGCAGGATGCGGGCGTCGCGGTCGCCGGGGTAGCGGCGGTCGAAATCGTCGAGATAGGCGATGGCGGCGCGCGGCCTGCCGTCGGCGCGCGCCTGATGGATGAGTTGTAGATAGAGGCTGCGGGTCGAACCGGATGTGTCGGCGGCAGCGAGCAGCAGGGGGAGGAGCCACATCATCGCGCGCTTGCCCGCAAGGTGTCGAGGATGGCGACTACGGGAGGCCCGCCCAGAACGATGAACAGGGCAGGCATGAAGAAGAGGATCATCAGCACGACCATGCGCACGGTGATGCCGCCCATCGCTTCGCGCGCGCGGGCTACGCGGCGCTGGGTGAATTCGCGGGCGAATTCGCGTAGGGCGGGGGCAAGCTCTATCCCCTGGAACATGGCCTGGCGGAAGAGGGATGCGAGTTCTTTCGCGCCGCTGACTGCTACCCGTGAGGCCCAGCGATCGAGTGCCAGTTCGTAGCGCATGCCCCTATCGAGGTCGGTCACCAGCAGGCCGATCAGTTGGCCGTGGTGCGGCACAGCGACCTGTTCGTCGCGGGCGATGGAGCGGAAGCACTGGTCTAGCGACACGCCGCTTTCCAGCATCATCAGCATGAGGTCGAGCAGGAAGGGAATTCGGCGGTGATCTTCCTGGCTCGGCCGGAGGCGAGCAGGTTCAGAGCTTGGCGCGCGCCCACGAAGGCGAGCCCTGCGGCGATGATGATGAGCATTGGGCGTGATAGCCAGCCGTGCCAGACGATGCGGCACAGGAGCGCGGTCAGCAGGGCCGCGAACATTGTTGTGGCTAGGCGCAGCCAGAGGAAGTGGTTGATGGCGCGCGGGTCTTGATAGCCTGCGAGCTGCAATTGGCGTTCGAGGGTGGACCGGTTGCGGCCCTCAGCTCCTAGGATGGTGGGTAGGCGCAGCGCGGGCTTGGCTTGCCTCGTTGGCGTAAGCCGGGCGAGCCGTGCTTCTAGCCTTTGGTCGGCGATCAGCATCCGGCCGCCGAGGATGGCGATCCCGATCCCGACGAGCGCCATGAGGAGGCAGGCGAGGAGAAAGGCCGAGGGCATCAGAAGGCGAGCCTCATCACCCGGCGCATGACCAGCATGCCTGCGATCTGAAGTCCGATGGCGATGAATGCCATCCGGTGCCCGCGCGCATCGTCGAGGAAGAAGTCGATATAGGCGGGGTTGGACGCCATCAGCAGCGCCATCGCGACGATCGGCATGGCGATCAGCACGCGGGAGCTGACCTTGGCTTCGGACGTCGCGGCTTTCAGTTCGCGCGCGATGCGGATGCGTTCGCGCAGGATGGCGGAGAGGTTCGACAGCGCCGCGCTGACGGGGCCGCCATAGCGCATATTAGTGCGGATCGCGGCGGCCAGCATCGACATTTCAGGAACGCGCAGCCGGTCGGCAAGTTGCTGCATCGCCTCGCTCACCGGGGCGCCGAGTTCGAGGCGGCGTGCGGCTGGAGCTAGATAGCTGCGGACGATGCCGGGTGCGTCGGTGAGCGATCGTTCCAGCGCCTGAGGCAGGGAGCTGCCGACTGCCTGCATCTGGCGCACGGCATCGATGTAGAAGGGTAGTGCTTCGATAAGGGCATTCACGCGGCGCTGCGCCCGTGCCCTGATCCACAGGAATATTATGGCGGGGGGGAGCGGTAATAGGACGACCGTCATCACCGGCCCGGTGGCCAGCAGTGTGGCGAGGGTGAATAACGCCATGCAGCCGCCCAAGATGCCGATCGCGCGGGTCGTGATCTCCAGTTGCGCGCGGGCCAGCAGTGGCGCGGCGAGGCTGGGGACGGTCAGGCGGACGCTTTGGCGGGACGCGGGGGCATTGCCGGGCGCGATTGCCGCCAGCCGTCGCGACAAGCGCGCCTGTTCCCGCGCGCGCATGGCGAGCAGGGGGGAGGCCGAAGCTGCCAGCGTCAGCAGCGCGAGCAGGATGAAGGCCGCCGCTTTCACACTATGCTCTGCCGGAGGGGGGCGGGCGCATAGTCGCGCAGACGGGGGGCGAAATAGGGGCGGGGCGAGTGGCTGCGAAATTCGCCCATGCCGGACATGGCGGGTTGTTCGTGGAAGCTGAACAGCTCGTTGAAGGAATAGGTTTCGCCCTCGATGCCGGTGACTTCCGTCACGCCGGTGACGCGGCGGCTGCCGTTCGAGAGGCGCTGAATATGCACCACGACATGCACGCTGCTGGCGATGAAGCGCCGGATCGCGCGGATGTCATTCTGAACCCCGGCAAAGCCCATCAGCATTTCGAGACGGGCGAAGGCATCGCGTGGGCTATTGCCGTGGAGGGTCGCCATTGATCCGTCATGGCCGGTGGACATGGCTTGCAGCATCTCCACCACCTCGACGCCGCGCACTTCGCCCAGGATGATGCGGTCGGGGCGCATGCGCAGCGCGTTGCGGACGAGTTCGCGTGCGCTGATTTCTCGATTGCCGTCGACATTGGGCGGGCGGGTTTCCAGCCGGACGACATGGTCCTGCCGCAACTGCAACTCGGCTGCGTCCTCTATGGTGATCAACCGCTCGCGATCGCTGATGAAGTGGGACAGCATGTTGAGCAGGGTGGATTTGCCCGCGCCCGTGCCGCCGCAGATGAGGATGTTGAGCCGTGACCGCACGGCGGCGGCCAGATAGGCGGCCATTTCGGCGCTCATCACCTGGCGGTTGATGAAATCCTCTATGCCCAGCGCCTGCATGCGGAACTTGCGGATGGACAGCATCGGCCCGTCGAGCGCGACCGGCGGGATGACGATATTGACGCGGGAGCCGTCGGCGAGGCGGGCGTCGACATAGGGGCTGGCTTCATCCACGCGGCGGCCGATGGGGCCGACGATCCGCTGGATGATGTTCATGAGGTGGGCGTCGTCGCGGAAGCGCCGGTCGACCTTCTCCAGCAAGCCGCTGCGTTCGACATAGATGGTGCCGGGGCCGTTGACGATGATGTCGTCGATGCTGCCATCGCGGAGTAGTGGGGCTAGCGGGCCGAGTCCGGCGACTTCGTCCTCCACATCCTCGATTAGCAGTAATCTTTCCGCTGCATTGAGGGCTAACTGCCCGCGCCTGCTTCGGCTGGTGATGACCTGCTCGATCTCAGCGCGCAGTGCCCGTGCGCCTAATGTTTCGGCGGTGCTGCCGCGTGCTTCCAGCTGTTCGATGACTTGCGCGCAGGTCTGGGCCATGACGGCCTGATAGCTGTCGCTCATCCGCTGGGCGGCTGGCTGCGCTACCGGAGCGGGGCGTGCCGTGCCGCGTGGCAGGCCGGTGTCGAAGAGCAGGCTCATGCTGCTGGTTCCACCGGGCGCTGGAGGAGGCGGCGGAGACGCTCCAGGCTCTTGGACGATCGCTGTGGTTCGATGCCGCAGGCGGTGCGGATCGCGCGCATGTAGCGGTCTGGGGTGGCTTCCATCGCAAGCGGACGGCCTGCGTTCAGGGCATTGCGCAGGCGGACTTGGTCGATGGGGAGCGGTAGGGTGCTGTTTGTGCGCAGGATGTCGCCCATGCGGCGGGTATCGAGCAGAATGGCGGGTTGATGATCCCAGACGAGCAGCTGCGTGCGGGCGAGCGTGGCTTCATCGTCGCCGATCCGGTCGATGAGACGGCGGCATGCGTCCATCTCGCGAATCGATTGTGCGCAGACCAGCTCGATCCGGTCAGCAAGGGAGGCCAGCGTGCGCAGTAACGCCGGGTGACGCAGGCTGCCCGCGCAGAGGATAAGGTCGCCGCAGCAGGCGCGCAGCAGGCGGACGAGCGCGGCTATGTCGGCAGGGGCTATCCCGGCCGGTTCCGTTCCTGCGCCGCCGTCCAGCGTGAGGAGCATGAGGCCGCTTGGATCATGCCGGGCGAGCGCGCTGGACAGCAGGCTTGCGTCCAGACGCTCTATGTCGGCTATGGCTGATGCAATGCCGTAGCTTACCGGGAGGTCGAGATAGGCTTCGGCCGCGCTGGTCGGCATGGTGAAGTCGATCAGCAGCGTCGAGGAACCGGCGCGGGCGCGGCTGACCGCCATGTCGGTCGCGACCATCGCGGCGGCTTCCGGATCGGCGCCTAGGACCAGGGTCAGCCGTCCGCCCTTGCCATGATCGGCGGTTGAGCGGTTGAGGAGGCGGCCGAGGATCGCGGCGATTTCTTCTCCCTCCGCCTCACGGGGGATGACATCGTCGGCGCCGGAGCGGATGGCGTGCAATATCTCGTCGGCTCCTGTTTCGCCGGTGACAAGCACGATCGGGCGTCCGGACGCGCCTTCGGCCACTGCCGACAGGGCTGTTGCTATCGAGCGTTCTGGAGGGATTGCGTCCCGGTCCACCAGAATGACGCAGGGGCCTTCGACCATATCCGGCGTGACCGCCTGCGCCAGTTCGACCGCCGCGCGGCCCTGCATGGCTTCGCTGATCCGCGCCGCGAGGCTGTGATCGACCGAAAGGAGGATGATGCGCGCCATCGTCATGGCCTCACCACGCCGAAGGGGACGGCAGGGTCCTTGGTGTCGAGCAGCGATCCGGGTAGGGCGGGCACATCCTTGGCCTGCACCGGCCCCACCAGCCGGGGCGTGGCGACGATGACCAATTCCTGCCGTTCCTTCTGGGTCTGCTGGCGGCGGAAGAAGGCGCCGATCACGGGGATGTCGCCTAGCAGCGGTGTCTTTTCTCGTGTGGTCGATTGGCTGGAATAGCTTAAGCCTGCGATCACGAAGCTCTGGCCGCTGCCCAGTTCGACCGTGGTCTCTGCCGAGCGGCGGCGCAGGCCGGGCACGACATAGCCCTGCAATTGGACGCCGCTATTATAGTCGAGTTCGCTGACTTCCGGCGCGATCTTCAGCACGATCTGGTCCGGGGAGAGGACGAAGGGGGTGACGGAGAGGCGGACGCCGAACTCCTTATATTGGATGGAGATGGCGTTGCCGGTGCCTGACGCTTGCGGCACGGGGACCGGTATTTCGCCCCCGGCGAGGAAGCTCGCCTGCTCGCCCGAGCGCACCAGCAGGGTGGGCTGGGCCAGCAGTTCGGACAGGCCGTTGGAGGAAAGGGCGCTGAGCACCGCGTTGATGCCGCGATTGGGGGCGGACAGGAACAGGTTGAAGGCATTCTGGATGGGCACGCTGGCGTCGAGCGAGGAGCCGCCGGGCGCGAAGCTGGCGCTCTTGAAACTGCTGGGAGAGACGACCGCGCCCTGAATGTCGCCGCTCAATTTAGAGAAGTTGAAGCCCAACGCCTTGAGCGTGGAGGAAGACACGGCGGCGAACTGCACATCGACGGCAACGACCTGTTCGCCTGCGACGATGCGGGGGCTTATGAGCGCGCCCGGCACTCGTGCGGTTGCGGGGGAGGATGACACGGCAAAGCGCGTTTCCGCCATCAGTGCCCCGTCGCGGCCGAATATGCTGATCGTGGTGGTGCCAGCGCCTATTCCGGTGACGCTCAAGGACCGGGCGGTTGGCGCGGCGACCGAAATGACGTCGTCGCGATCGACTTCTATCCGGCCGATGGGGCGGGGATAGGTGAGCGTGCGCTTCTGCTGGATCGATAGCGACCTTTGTTCCTGCGCCTGGGCGGAAGTTGTTGGGGCGAGCGCCACTGCGAGGGCGAGGATGAGTTTCAACGCCGGGCGCTCCCCGAATAGAGGGTTTCGCGGCGGTCGCCGATGACCAGCTCGATCGGCTGACGGGGGGCAGGGGCGGGACGGGGCTGTGCCGCCACGGGCGCGGGGCGCACGGGTAGGGCCGGGGTGAGCGGGGCTGCATCAGGTCCTTGGGAATTGGCTGGTGCGACCGCGACCTGCTCGCTGTCCACCGGATTGCGAAGGGAGAGCGTAAGGGCGCCCGTGCTTTTCGCCAGCGACAGGATGGAGACCTGACGGGGATCGAGTGCCAGTGTCACGGTTCGGGCGGGCGGTGGCGGGGAGGAGAGCTGGTCTTTCGTCCCTGATACTGGCGTCGTGCCGAGGACCGTCTCACCCACGGCGAGGACCTGAACCATCTGCAACAATGTCTGGGCGCGGCTGCGGCCTGCGCCGCGCGCGCCGCTGATGGCATCGGCGCCGGGATAGACGACCTGTACGTCCACACGGTCGCCGGGGCGGACGAGGCCCGCCACCGCGATTTCGGCCGTGGTGTCGATGCTGACCGCCCGCATACCGACGGGCACGCGGATCGCGAGCTTTTCCTCGCCGCCGACCGCGTCCCGGGGGATGAGCGCGCCTGCGGCGATGGCGCGGGTGGCGACCTTGCCGATTAGTTCGGCGGGCGTGGCGGCGGTCGGGTGGCGAGTGGGGTCAGCTATCGCATTGCGGATCATGGCGGCAGTGATCGTCTCGCCTGTCCGGATCGGGCGGGCGGCGGATGCAAGGACGACGGGCTGGGGGGATCGACTGTCCGTTGCCGACCGGATCGGCGGGACCGTCGCGGCTGATGACCGTTGCATTTCACGCACGCCCAGCAGCAGGAACAGCATGGCGGCAACCATGCCCGCAACCATCATGATCCTGGCTTTCCACCCCAATTGCATCAATTTCCCCCTTGATCTTGCGTCCACGCAAATCGCCCCGCATCGAGGCAAGACCCTGTAGCTTCGGGGAATCTATGCGTTATCGGCGGCCGAGGGGACCGGAGATGCCGCCGATTTGATGGGACCGGAGGGGCAAATATTGCCCGCCGTTAACTTCTTCGCCCGGCATTTGCGTGGCGCGGCGCGCGCAAGGGCTTTTCTTGCGTGTGCCCAACCACGTGAAAGGTTCAATTTGGCGCAATCTCTCCGGATCGGAGCTTCGATGCAGCCTCGTCAGTGCGCCAGCAACAGCGGGACATGCGCCTCGCGCAGCATCGTGCGGGTCACGCCCCCGAAGACGAGTTCGCGCCAGCGGCTGTGCCCGAACGCGCCCATCACCATCCAGTCGGGCTTTAGCACATTGATCGCGGCTTTGAGCGTCGCCTCAACGGTGCGGCCATCCTGCGGCCATGTATGGAATTGCGTCCTGACGCCATGGCGGGAGAGATATTCGGGGGCGTCGGTCGCGGGGAAGGAGTATTTGCCCGCTTCCTCCACGGTCACCACATCTACTTCTGCGGCATGCTTGAGCAGCGGCACGGCCAGACGGAGCGCGGCCGACGCTTCGCGCGATCCTTCCCAGGCGACGAGCGCCCGGCCCGTGATCATCATGCCCCGCGCGTCCTCCGGCACGGCGAGGACCGGCGTGCGGCCGCCCATCGCCAGATCGGCGGCGAGATGCAATGGATCGCTCATTTCTCGCCGAGGGCCAGCGGGCAGCGTCACGATCATTAAGTCGCATAAGGCGGACGCTGAAAGCAGGCCGTGAACGATGTCGCCATCGACCTGCCGCCAATCCCAATTCACGTCTTCGCGTTGCAGCCGTTGCTCTACCTTAACACGCATGCGCGCATCGATCTGATGCAGTTCGGCCATGATCGCGGGGGCGATGGATGCACCACCGTAAAGATCCCCCGCGACAAGATTAGGCATGGAGGTGACCTGCACGCAGTGGATATGCGCATCTAGCGCGCGGGCGATGTCACTGGCGGCCTGGAGTCGGCTCTCCATAGCGCTGTCGTCGTGGATGTGGAGCAGAATGGATGTCATCGCGCCTCTCCATGCTCTTAAGACCGCGAAAAATGGTCGCCTTCTTATACCCTTCTTTGCCCATCGCGGTTAATAGCATTTATGCTATATATCCAAAGGCGGGTGTGGACGCCGTGCGCCGGGAAGGCGCATCGGCGAATGGGGGAAGCATCATGCCTGGAATCTTTTCAGCTTCAATATCAGGATTGTGGCGCGATCGTGGAGGCGCTACGGCAGCCGAATATGCGCTTTTGCTGGCCATCATCGGCGGCGGGATGGTCGGGGCGACCTGGCTTTTGGGGCAGGCGGTGGGCAGTCAGATGAATCAGCAGGTAGCCCTGTTCGCATCATCCGCTGGGAGTAGCTCGACCAGTTCGTCAAGCTCATCAAGCGGGGGAAGTAGCTCCAGCACCGGCGGAGGTGGTACCACGACGACGAGCACTGGCGGGACGACGACGGGCGGGGCCAGTTCGGGCAACGGAAGTTCAGGAAATGGCAGCTCGGGCAACGGGAATTCGGGGAACGGCAGTTCCGGGAATGGAAGCTCGGGCAACGGCAGGGGCAATAATTGAAGCGTTGGAGGGCGCGGCGAGAAGGTTGGCTTCGCTCACTCCAGCAAAGTTCGCAGCGGGGCACAGGCATCGGCAAGAGACGCGGCCCGGCAGACACCTTATCGCGAAATGTTCAGCTGGTCAGAAATATTTTTTTGCAGTCATTCAATTTTGTAGGCCTATTTTTGCAGGCTCGTGCGTATTATATTCGTAACATGACTACTGCGGCGGGAGTCGTCAGTGACGAAAAACGAACTGTTTTCGAGCTTCACGCGGAATTTTGACGAACGGCGTCAAGCCGAGATGTCGATTGAGGATTATTTGCTGGGATGCCGCAATGATCCTCTGATGCATGCATCAGCACCGGAACGCCTGCTGGCGGCGATTGGCGAGCCGGAAATCATAGATACATCACGCGATCAGCGGCTCGGGCGGATCTTCATGAACCGCACCATCCGCCGCTACAAAAGCTTCGCCAATTTCTACGGCATGGAAGGGACGATCGAACATATCGTCAGCTTCCTGCGTCATGCCAGCCAGGGTCTGGAGGAGCGCAAGCAGATACTCTATCTGCTTGGCCCGGTCGGCGGCGGTAAGTCGTCGCTGGCCGAACGGCTGAAGGCGTTGATGGAAACGCATCCCATCTATGCGCTGAAGGCCGGGGATGAGATCAGCCCGATCTTCGAAAGCCCGCTGGCCCTGTTCGACGCGGAAACGCACGGCGCGTTCATCGAGGAAAATTACGGCATTCCGCGCCGCCGCCTGACCGGCATGATCAGCCCGTGGGCACGCAAGCGGCTGGACGAGTTTTCCGGCGACATCTCCCAGTTCAAGGTCATCCGCCTGATGCCATCGCGCATGCGGCAGATCGCCATCGCCAAGACCGAGCCGGGCGACGAGAATAATCAGGACATCAGTTCGCTGGTCGGCAAGGTCGATATCCGCAAGCTGGAGATGCTGTCCCAGAATGATCCCGATGCCTACAGCTATTCGGGTGGTCTGAACCGTGCGAACCAGGGAATGCTTGAGTTCGTCGAGATGTTCAAGGCGCCGATCAAGATGCTCCACCCGCTGCTGACCGCGACGCAAGAGGGCAATTATATCGGCACCGAGAATATCGGCGCCATCCCCTTTAACGGCATCATCATGGCGCATTCCAATGAATCGGAATGGTCGAATTTCAAGAATAACAAGAATAACGAGGCTTTCATCGACCGTATCTATGTCATCAAGGTGCCTTATAGCTTGCAGGCTACCGAGGAACGGCATGTGTATGAAAAGCTTCTGAGGGAGTCTGACCTCAGCAAGGCGCCTTGCGCTCCGGGGACACTGGACATGCTTGCGCGCTTTTCTGTCCTTACCCGCCTTCGGGAGCATGAGAACAGCAATCTCTATTCCAAGATGCGCGTTTATGACGGCGAAATGCTGCGGGAGATTGATCCGCGCGCCAAGAGCATGCAGGAATATCGGGATGCCGCCGGGGTGGATGAGGGCATGTCGGGCACATCGACCCGCTTCGCCTTCAAGGCGCTGTCTGCGACCTTCAACCATGACAGCAGCGAAATAGCCGCCGACCCCGTCCACCTCATGTATGTGTTGGAAGGGATGGTTCGGCAGGAGCAATTCCCCGCCGATGTGGAAGCCAAATATCTGGAATTCATCAAGGGCGAGCTTGCGCCGCGCTATGCCGAGTTCATCGGCAATGAGATTCAGAAGGCTTATCTGGAAAGCTATAACGACTACGGTCAGAACCTGTTCGACCGCTATGTTGCCTATGCCGACGCGTGGATCGAGGATCTGGATTTCAAGGACCCGGACACGGGGCAGCTTCTGGATCGGGAAGTCATTAATCAGGAATTGTCCAAGACCGAAAAGCCCGCCGGGATCGCCAATCCCAAGGATTTCCGGAACGAGGTGGTGAAGTTCGCGCTGCGCATGCGCGCCAGCAACGACGGGCGCAATCCCAGCTGGACGAGCTATGAGAAGATTCGCGAAGTCATCGAAAAGCGGATGTTCAGCCAGGTCGAGGACCTTCTGCCCGTCATCAGTTTCGGGTCCAAGAAGGACGGCGACACGGCGGGCAAGCATGACGAATTCGTCGCGCGGATGATCGAACGGGGCTACACCGAACGGCAGGTCCGTCGGCTGGTGGAATGGTATATAAGGGTCAAGCAGGCCGGGTAAACGGATGGAGGTGCTTAGGCCACCATGCACATAGTCGACAGACGGCTGAACCCAGGGGGCAAGAGCCTTGTCAACCGGCAACGGTTCCTGAGGAGGGCGAAGGCCTATATCAGTCAGGCGGTGCGCGACAGCCTGAAGGACCGCAGCATCAAGGACCTCGCCGGAGAAGGCGAAATCACCATCCGCCGCGACGCGATCCATGAACCGACGCTGCATCGATCGGCGAAGGGCGGCGACCGGGAGCGCGTGCTTCCGGGCAATAAGGAGTTTCTGGAAGGCGACCGGATCAAGCGCCCCGACGGCGGCGGTGGTGGCGGGTCACAGGCGGGGGAGGGCGAGGATGAGGATGATTTCCGCTTCGCGCTCAGCCGGGAGGAATTTCTCGACCTGTTCCTCGACGACCTTGAACTGCCCGACATGGCCAAGAAAAAGCTGGTCGCGGGCAAGATAGAAGGCATACGCCGCGCGGGTTATTCGACGATCGGCAACCCGTCCAATCTGTCCGTCCCGCGCACGATGCAAAAGGCCATGTCCCGCCGCATCGCACTGCGCCGCCCGAGTGGCAGAGACCTCACCCGCATCGATGAGGCCATTGCCGAGATCGAGGCGCGTGCGGTGCCCCTGCCTGACGATGCCGTGGCGCTGGAAAGGCTGCGGGAGGAGCGGGCGCGCATCATTCGCCGCCGCAACCTCATCGCCTATATCGACCCTGTTGACCTACGCTTCCGCCGTTTCGAGCCGGTCCCCCGGCCTGTGGCTCAGGCGGTCATGTTCTGCCTGATGGACGTGTCGGGCTCCATGACGGCGCATATGAAGGATCTCGCCAAGCGTTTCTTTGCGCTGCTGCACCTGTTCCTGTCGCGCTGTTACGAGCATGTGGACGTGGTGTTCATCCACCACACCGACCGCGCCGCCGAAGTGGATGAGCAGACCTTCTTCTACAGCACAGTGACGGGGGGCACGCTGGTATCGAGCGCGCTCGACAAGCTGATCGAGGTGGTGAAGGATCGGTATAGCCCGAGCGATTGGAACATCTATGTCGCGCAGGCTTCGGATGGCGACACGCTGGCATCGGATAATGCGCGCGTGGCCAATTTGATGCAGAATGAAATCCTGCCCTTCTGCCAATATTTCGCCTATCTGGAGGTTGGTCGGGAAGAATTCGCCTCGATCGAAGCGGCAACCTCCGCCACGGGCCTTTGGGAAGCCTATGCGCCCGTGAGCGAGGCCAACCGGCAATTTACGATGCGCAAGGTGTCACACCGGCGGGAAATATATCCGGTGTTCCGTGAGCTTTTCCAGCGGCGCGGCGTGGGTGAAAGGACGCCCGCTTGACGGGCGCGCGCGCACCCGCCCCGCTGTTCGCTGGCAGCGACTGGGATTTCTCGTTGATCAATCGCATCTATGAAGTGATCGAGCCGATCGCGCTTCAGGAGATGAAGCTCAACATCTATCCCAATCAGATAGAGATCATCAGTGCCGAACAGATGCTGGATGCCTATTCATCCATCGGCATGCCGCTATTTTACAAACATTGGTCGTTCGGGAAGCAGTTCGTGACCAATGAAATGCTCTATCGCAAGGGGCTTCGCGGGCTTGCCTATGAGCTGGTGATCAACAGCGATCCCTGCATCAACTATCTGATGCAGGAAAATAGCGCGACCATGCAGACGCTGGTCATCGCCCACGCCGCATTCGGGCATAATCACTTCTTCAAGAACAACTATGTCTTCCGCCAATGGACCGATGCGGAAGGTATTCTCGACTATCTGGAGTTCGCCAAACGCTACATCGCCAGTTGCGAGGAGCGTTTCGGTCAGCTCGCCGTCGAGCGGGTGCTGGATGCTGCCCATGCGCTGATGAATCAGGGCGTGCATCGCTATCCGCGCATTCGTCCCCGCGATTTGAAGGCAGAAGCCGAACGGGAGGCGGAGCGCCAGGCCTATCGCGATCGCATTTATGACGACCTCTGGCGCACGGTGCCGGTGGGCGCGAAGGCTGCCGCCGTCCCGTCGGACGAGCGCCGTGCCGCGCTTGGCCTGCCGCAGGAGAATATCCTTTATTTCCTGGAGAAAAGCGGGCCGCTCCTTCAAAGCTGGCAGCGCGAGATATTGCGCATCGTCCGCCTGATCGCCCAATATTTCTACCCCCAGCGCCAGACCAAGGCGATGAACGAGGGGTGTGCGACCTACACCCATTATCGCATCATGACGATCCTGCACGATCGCGGCTGGATCACCGATGGTGCTTTCATGGAATTCATCCAGTCGCACACAGGTGTCGTCTATCAGCCGACTTTCGATTCAGGCCATTTCGGTGGCTTCAATCCCTATGCGTTGGGTTTTGGCATCATGTCCGATATCGAGCGGATCTGCATGGACCCGACGCCAGAGGATCGCGAATGGTTCAGCGATTTTGCCGGTTCGCGCGACCCGGTCGAGGTGCTGAAGGATATCTGGGCCAATTATCGCGACGAAAGCTTCATTTCGCAGTTCCTTAGCCCGCATCTTATCCGCCAGTGGCGCCTGTTCAAGCTGATCGACAAGGAAAGCGAGTCGGAACTGCGCGTCGATGCCATTCATGATGAGCGCGGTTATCGCCGTATCCGCCGCGCCCTCGCCCGCGAGCATGACATTGCCCGGCAGGAGCCCGATATTCAGGTGGTGGATGTCGATCTGGCGGGCGACCGGACGCTGATGCTGGAACATGCGGTCACCGATGGCGTGGTGCTGGACGCGTCCGACGCGACGATGGTGTTGCAAAGCCTCGCCAATCTATGGGGTTATGAAGTGGCGTTGAGTGAAGTTCATGCCGAGAGCCGCAAGGAATTGAAAAGCCATCGTTGCCAGCCACAGCAGGGCTGGATCGGCTGAAGCGGTGCGCCGTGGCGGCAAGCCGCCGGCGGTCCAAAGATTCCATTTCCAAAGCAGGGCGGAAAAGCGTAAATTCTGCCGCGTTTCGCGAGTGGCTCCAGCGATCGGTCGCATCCTGCGATGCATGGAGCGCTCAACAAGAAGCAGGAGAGCATTTTCATGACTCATGCCCTCAATGCACAGGAATGTCTTGAACGAGCCCGGATGCATGAACAGCTTGCGGCGACAACTGCCGATGCGTCTGCGCGGACCATGCATCAGGCAATGGCCGCCGAATTTCGCCGCCGCGCCGTGATGGGGACCATCGACGGAGTCAGCCCGGTGATCAGCAAACCGGTAATCGAGCTGACCGTCAACGCCGCCTGAGCCGCATTTCCTCAGGCGTTCCGGCGCAGCAGATACACGTCCATGATCCATCCATGCCGCTGGCGCAGCTGTGCCCGGCGATCGACGATCGTTGGTCCCGTGACCGCCAAAGGCCCGTGGGCCAGCGACTGATGGTCCATGCCCAGATAGGCGCCCCACCAGATCGTTAGCCCCTCCGGCTCCAGCGTCTGGAATGCGCAATGCCCGTCCAGCATTACGACGACATCGTGCACGTCGCCGGGCCAGCCCCGTTCGCGCAACTGCCTGCCGGTGGTGATCAACACCGGGTCCGCCAGCCGATTAAGGCAGATGCCATGCGCGGCCGTCAGCACTTGGATGCTGGTGATGCCGGGCACGACGTCGATCGCGATCGATGGGCCAAGCCTCTCCGCGATCCGCAGGCTGCTGTCATAGAGCGAAGGGTCGCCCCAGACGAGCAGCGCAACCGTGCCGCCATCGGGCAGGTGTTGGGCGATCTGCTCCATCCAGATCGCCGCGATCGCGTCATGCCAGTCGGTCACCGCCTCGACATAAGCGGTCTGATCCGCGCGCCTGGGCATGTCGAACTCGACCACTCGCGCAGGGCCGGTGAGCAGCTGCGCACAGATGGACCGGCGCAGGTCGATCAGGTCGGACTTGGCCTCTCCCTTGCGCGGCAGCAGGATGAGGTCAGCATCGTTCATCGCCCGAATGGCGGCGAGCGTCAGATGATCGGGATTGCCCGTGCCGATGCCGATCAGGGACAAGCGGATCATGCGGCACCCGCGATCAGATGGAAGAAGCTGCCCGACACCCGCCCCCGGCGCGATCCGGTTGTGGCAACCGGCGCGCTCGTCGCATCCACGACATGGGCAAGCGGTTCGTCGGGCTGATCGACAATCGTGGAATAGTGAAACTCATGTCCGCGCAGCGTCGCGCCCGCCTCATGGCCGCCCATCGGCGCCAGCAGCCGCGCTTGCCGATAACCCAGTTGCAACCGTCGTTTGGCGAAGCTGGACACAAGCCCCAGCAGTCCCGCCATCGCATGGGCCTTTCCTTGCGCATCAATGATGGCCTGCCCCATCACCATATAACCGCCGCATTCGCCATGGATCGGACGGTCGAGCGCATGTCGGAGCAAACCCTCCAGAAATCGCGCGGCGTTGGAAAGTTGTGGCGCATGCAGTTCGGGGTAACCACCGGGCAGCCAGATGGCGTCGGCTTGGCGATCGGGTGCCTCGTCGGCCAAAGGGGAAAAGGGCAATATCTCCGCCCCCGCTGCGCGCCAGCCGTTCAAAATATGGGCATAGGTAAAGGAAAAGGCCGCATCCTGCGCCAGCGCGATCCGCTGCCCCGGCGGCGGGCAGCGATAGGGGGCTGCTGATGTGCCGGGCAACGCACCGGCCACCCTCCGAAGAGCCGGAAGATCGACATGCGCTTCGATCAGGTCCGCAATTGCGTCGATCGTCTGCTCAACCTCTTCCTGCTCGCCCGATTGCACAAGGCCAAGGTGCCGCTCCGGGATGGAAAGGGCATCGGATCTCGGGATCGCGCCCAGCACGGGCATGGCGATTTCGTCCGTCGCCTGCCGGATCATGGCCTTATGGCGCGGGCTGGCGATGCGGTTGAGGATAACGCCTGCCACCCGCACGTCTGGCCGCAGCATGCGAAATCCATGCGCGATGGCGGCGGCCGACTGGCTCTGCCCCGACACATCGATGATTAGTACCACCGGCCAGCCAAGCGCCGCCGCTATGTCCGCGCTGCTCCCATTACCGTTCGCGCCCCGCGCCGGAGCGCCGTCGAACAGGCCCATCACGCCTTCCGCGACAATCAGGCTGGCGTCCGCTGCCTCACCCGCCAGACTGTGGAGCAGCGCCCCGTCCATCGCCCAACTATCGAGGTTGAAGGCAGGGCGTCCACTCGCCAGCCGGTGATAGCCCGTGTCGATATAATCCGGCCCGCATTTATAGGACTGAACGCAGACGCCCTGCCGTTTCAAAGCCCTGAGCAGGCCCAGCGTAATGACCGTCTTGCCCGACCCGGATCGCGGCGCGGCGATGAGGAGGCCGGGCGTCATTCGTCCAAGCCGACAAAGCGCGATTCCGCCGTGGCAGGCCGAAATCGCCGGTCATAGCCGGGCGCATAAAGCTGACTCTCGGCGAAGTCCCCCCCGCCCAGCACTGGCCCCACCAATATGATCGCGGTCCGCTCCGGCCCGCCCGCCGCCAGCGCCTCCATGGTGGCGAGCGTTCCCCGCACCACGCGCTGGTCCGGCCAGCTCGCCCGCCACACGATCGCCGCCGGACAGTCCTCGCCATAGAGCGGCGTAAGGTCCGCAACGACCTGCGCCAGATTGTGAACGGACAGGTGGATCGCCAGCGTCGCGCCGGTCGCGCCAAAGGCCGCCAGCGTCTCGCCCGGCGGCATCGCGCTCGCCCGGCCCGGCGTGCGGGTGAGGACGAGCGACTGGCCAAGCCCCGGCAGCGTCAGCTCCGCCTCCAGCGCCGCCGCCGCCGCCGCGAAGGACGGAACGCCGGGCGTCACCGTATGGGCGATGCCCAGAGCCCTGAGGCGGCGGATCTGCTCGCCCATCGCCGACCAGATTGACAGGTCGCCTGAATGCAGCCGCACAACATCCTGTCCGGCCGCGTCCGCCTCTGCGATGATGGCCATGATTTCGTCGAGCGTCAGCGGCGCGCTGTTCACGATCCGCGCACCGGGCGGGCAATGATCGAGCAGAGCGCGCGGCACCAGCGACCCGGCATAGAGGCAGACGGGCGAGGCGGCGATCAGGTCGCGGCCGCGCAGCGTCAGCAGGTCGGGCGCACCCGGCCCCGCGCCGATGAAATGAACGGTCATGGCGATACTCCTTGGGCCAGCGCGCAGGTGGCTTGCCCATCCGGCGAGATGATGCGGGTGGCGATCAGTTGCGCGCCCGGCCCCACTGCCGCCAGAGCGACTGCTTCGGCGACGCTGCCGGTGCCGTAAGCCGCCAGACTGGCGCTGGAGCGCGTGGGCGTTTCCACGCCCTCGATAGCGCAAGGATCGATCAGGATCAGCGGCAAGCCCAATGCGCGGGCGAGAGGAACAAGCAGCGCTTCCTTATGCGCCAAGGTCGCCAGCGCGGTGACGCGAGCGCCATGCCCGCCCAGCGCCGTCCGCAAGGCTTGCTGGCTCGCCCCGCTGCGACAGCCAAAGCCAGCGACGATCATATCGTGACGCTCCACTGCACCAGCGGGTAGGCGGCTTTCCACCCCCGCCGCGTGCCGATCGGCGCGGCGCTCGCCATCTCTATCCGCAGCAGTTCGCCGCCCAGCCGCTCATGCCATCGCGCTAGCAGCGCTTCCGATTCCAACGTCACCGCGTTTGCGACTAGCCGCGTCCGCTTCCCCGGCAGGGCGATGATTGCTTCCATCATTGCCTCGTTCAAACCGCCGCCGATGAAGATGGCGTCAGGGCGGACGCGGCCCGCCAGCACTGCCGGGGCTCGCCCTTCGACCAGCGTCAGCCTATCGACGCCCAGCCGCTGTGCATTGCCCTTCGCACGCGCCGCTCGGATCGGGTCGGCCTCAAATGCCACCGCCTGCGTCGAAGCATGGCTCAGCAGCCATTCGATCGCGATTGATCCCGATCCCGCGCCAATGTCCCACAATGTCTCGCCGGGATGCGGGGCCAGCGCAGACAGCGTTAGCGTGCGCACCGGCCGCTTGCTGATCTGCCCGTCATGGTCGAACCAGTCATCCGCCAGTCCGCTGACGCACGGCATCACTTCGCCACCCCCCGCCACGTCCACTCCGACCGCCACGGGATGCGCGATATCGTCAAAGGCGATCTGCTCGGCGAACGCCTGCCGCACCCGCTCGCGCGGCCCGCCCAGCGCTTCCATGATATGCAGCGTCGATGCGCCAAATCCCGCCTCCGCCAGATAACGGCCAAGCGCCTGCACCGCCGCCCCATCACGCAGTAGTATGACGGCACGGCGCCCCGGCGCCAGCATGGGCCTCAGCCGCGTAAATGGCGCGGCATGCAGGCCATGACAGGCGACATCCTGCAACGCCCAGCCCAGCCGCGAAGCCGCCAGCGAAAAACTCGACGGCGCCGGATGCGACACCCATTCATCCGGCGCCAGGTGTCGTGTGATGCTCACCCCCGCGCCGAACCAGAATGGGTCCCCCGAAGCCAGCATCACTATCGGCTCACCCCGCCGGGCAAGCAGCGCCTCCACGCCGTCCTCAAACGGCACTGGCCAGGTCAGCCGTTCCGCCCTAAGGGGTGGCAGCAGCGCCAGCTGGCGCGGCGCGCCCATGATGACCCGCGCCTGTTCCAGCGCCACGCGCGCGGCATCGGACAGGCCCGCCGCCCCGTCCTCGCCAATGCCGATGATCGTCAGCCAGGGAGCTTCAGCCGCCATGCGCCATATCCTGATCCTTGGCGGCACCACCGAGGCGAGCGCGGTTGCGAAAGCCCTTGCCCATCGCGGCGAAATCGCCATGCTGAGCTATGCCGGACGCACCGGCAATCCCCGTGCCCAGCCGGTGCCGGTGCGTGTTGGCGGCTTTGGCGGCGCTGAAGGGTTGGCGGCGTTCCTGAAGGCTGGAGCTTTTACTCACCTCATTGACGCGAGCCATCCCTTTGCTGCGACGATCAGCGCCAATGCCGCGGCCGCCGTGCGCGTTGCGGGTGTGGCGCATCTGATGCTCACCCGCCCGGAATGGCAAGCGGGGCAGGGCGACCGCTGGACCCATGTCCCTGATATCGCCAGCGCTGTCCGCGCGCTCGACGGCCCGCCCCGCCGCGTCATGCTCGCACTCGGGCGCATGCATGTCGAAGCCTTCGCCGCGCAACCGCAGCATCATTATCTGTTGCGCTTCGTCGACGCGCCAGAGGTGCCGCCTCCACTGTCCCGCCACCATCTGCTGGTGGATCGCGGCCCGTTCACGCTGGACGGAGACCTTGTCCTGATGCGCGATCACAGCATTGATCTGGTCGTCGCCAAAAATGCCGGTGGGGAGGGCGCGCGCGCCAAGATTGACGCGGCGCGGACGCTTGGCGTGCCCGTCATCATGATCGACCGGCCAGCCGTGCCGCCGGTGGCAACCGTCCATGACATTGGCGATGTGCTGGCGTGGATCGATCATTCGGCCCATCGCGGCGTATAGAGGATCGGGCGGGCCGCTCCTTTGATCAGGCGCGTGCGGCTCGACCCGATGATCACCATCGTGCGCATGTCTGCCATCTGAGGCGTCGCCTCGTCCAGCGTGACGACCCGCAACTGCTCCTCCGGCATCGACACGGCGCGGGCAAAGAGGATCAGCCGTTCCCCCCCACATTCCTCCCGCAACACATCGAGCACGCTGGCGAAGCCATCCGGCCGTGCTTTCGACCGGGGATTGTAGAAGGCCATGGCGAAGTCAGCCTGCGCCGCGAGACGCAAGCGCCGCTCGATCAACGCCCAGGGCTTCAGATTGTCCGAAAGGTTGATCGCGCAGAAATCATGGCCCAGCGGCGCACCCGCCCGCGCGGCGGCGGCCAGCATCGCGGTAATCCCGGGCAGCACCCGAATGTCGATCGCGCGCCAAGCTTCCGGCCCCGCCTCCAGCGCCTCGAACAGCGCCGATGCCATCGCAAACACGCCCGGATCGCCGGATGAAGCAACCACCACTCGCCTCCCCGCAGCTGCCAGTTCCAGCGCATGGGCGGCGCGCTCCAGCTCCACCCGATTGTCCGACGCATGGCGCAAAAGGCCGGGGCGATCCGCCACTCGAGCGACATAGGGTGCATAGCCCACCAGATCGGTCGCCTCGGCAAGCGCCTGCGTCACCTCCGGCGTTACCAGCCCGTCAGCGCCCGGACCAAGCCCAGCCACTGCTACCCAGCCGCTCATGGCCGCCGACCCTGACCATGGATCAGCAGGATGGAGAAATAGCTGGTGACCGCCTCCGCCTCGCGCAGCGGCGTGATCTTCTGGTCCGCCATCGTCGCATATTCGACCAGCCAGGCGCAGTCATCCTTGCCCGCCGCCTCCACCGCGCGGCGTAGCTTCGCCAGATTGCGGCCGATCTTCATCACGACCAAAGCATCGCTGTCATGGATGCGCCGCGCCAGCTCCTCTTCGGGCAGGGTCGCCATCAACACGGTCAGCACATCATCGCCCCAGCTAATCGGGGTCCCGCTCGCCGTCCAAGCGCCCGACATGCCGGTAATGCCAGGCACGATCCGGACCGGCGCGAGGGGGGACAGGCGGCTGTGCAGATGCATGAAGCTGCCGTAGAAAAAGGGGTCGCCCTCGCACAGTACGACCACATCCTCGCCCGCCTTCGCCAGCCCATGCAGATGCGCGGTGCATTCGGCGTAGAAGGCGGACAGGCATTGATTGTAGCGCGGGTCACTCACCGGGATTTCGGTCGTCACGGGATATTCCATCGCAAATTCGACCGCGTCGGGGCGCAGCAGCCCTTCCACGATCTTCCGCGCATGGCCTTGACGGCCGGGCTTGCGGAAATAGGCGATGTGGCGAGCCTCGCGGATCAGCCGATCGGCCCGCACGCTCATCAGGTCTTGCGCGCCGGGGCCTAGTCCCACGCCGTGGATCGTCCCGCTCATTCCGCCGCACTCGCGAGCGCGTTGACTGCGGCCACCGTGATTGCGCTGCCGCCCAGACGTCCTTCGACAATGCAGCAGGGCACGGGCTGGCTCTCCCAGAGCGCCTCCTTCGATTCTGCCGCGCCGACAAAGCCGACCGGACAGCCGATGATCGCCGCCGGGCGTGGGCAGGCGGGGTCTTCCAGCATGTTGAGCAGGTGGAACAGTGCGGTCGGGGCATTGCCGATCGCGACGACTGCACCTGCCAGATGAGGCCGCCACAGTTCCAGCGCTGCCGCCGATCGAGTGTTCGCCATCGACCGGGCGAGATCGGGCACTTGGCTGTCGTTCAGGGTGCAGATGATCGCGTTGCCAGCGGGCAGGCGAGCGCGCGTGATCCCTTCCGACACCATCCGCGCATCGCACAGGATCGGCGCGCCCGCCTCCAGAGCGGCAATCGCCGCCTTGGCGAACTCAGGGGAAAAGCGGATGTGCGGGGCAAGACCGGTCATGCCCGCCGCGTGGATCATCCGCACGGCGACCCGCTCTTCCTCCGGCGAAAAACGGTCCAGCGCCGATTCCGCGCGGATCATGCGGAAGGATTGGCGATAGATTTCCGCGCCGTCGGTTTCGTAAAGATGCGGCATCAATGGGCTCCGAAATGGGCGAATATCTGATCGGGCGACAGGCCCGCATGCAGCGGCGGCGCACCTGCGCGCGCATCATGGGCAAGGTCGAAGCGGCCCTCCCGCCCGGTCAGCACGACCGGCGCTTGCGAGGGGCGGGCGCAGCCCTTGGCGCAACCGGAGACATGCAGTCCTGGCACAGAGGGCGCGAGCCGCGCGGCCAGTTCACGGGTCGCGACGCTGGACTGTGGGCAGGCAGGAGCACCGGGACAGGCATCGGCGAAAAGGCGTGGGTCGGCGGGATCATCGCCCGGCGTTTTGCTGCCTTCCAGCACCAGCCCCCGCCATGGCGTGACCCGCACCGCCTGCATATCGTCCGTGATCATGGCAAGCAGCGTCGCAGCCTCGATCCGGCCAAAGGGCGCTGCGCGAAAGGGACCGGGCGCAGCGGCCAGCGCTGCGGCACGGGATCGCGCGGGGGCGGGGGCTTCGACCGCAACTTCGGGCAGCGGCGCATCATGTCGGGCCATGCGTCCCGCCTGAACGCCACCGCTCGCCACGAACCAATGGGCCATGCGGATCAGCCCCTCCGCTGCGCCCGCTGCGTGGACCGGGGTGCCATGCGCTCGCCCGTCAGCCCGCAGGATCAGCGCGCCGCTCTCAGACCGTTCCACCCTGAAATCGGCCGGAGCGTCGCTTAGCACCGGCGCGGGGCCGACGTCGATCGCAAAGCCAACCTTCGGGGGCAAATCCGGCAAGTCGTCCAGCCGCCCAGCCAGCTCCGTCGCGATAGTCGCGCTATTATCACCCTCACGCCAATCCGGGTTGATCAGCATCGGCATCCGGCCGTCCTGCTCCGCATCGGCATGCGCCAGCCCCAGCGAGACCAGCTGCTCCATCAGCGCGGCATGCTTCGCTTGGGCCACTCCCCTGATCTGCAAGGCCGCGCGATTGGTAACGTCGATATGGCCGTTGCCAAAGGCGATGGCGGCTTCGCACAAACCGATCGCCTGCGCCCGGATCATCCGCCCCAGCGCCGGGCGCACCCTTACCAGCAGGCCGTCGCCCGCCATCATCGGCCGCCATGCGGTCGGGCACCAGCCGCGCACGCCTGTGCCGACCGCGTCGCACGGCATCAGCTCCTGCATTGATCCAGCCCTCCCGCACCAGCGCCACGACAGACGGACGGCACGCACAGGCAGGCGGACAGGCCGCACGCCTGCACGGCCGCAGCCGCACGAAATTCGTCGCTCAAACGGAGAACCGAGCCGTGACCATCCCCTGGATCATGGCAAGAGCGACCTTTGCTCCGGCAGGTCTCCTGGCTTGCGGGTCACAGCTTGGCATGGGGCCTTCCCGGATCGCTCCAGTGGCTGGCCGCCCCCGTTGTCGGGACTGGCCGGTCCATGCCTCGCTCGCCGCTCACAGTTGCAGGGACAGCCGCGGATTAGGGAGGAAACCCTCCCGCACCGCATTCCCATTTAAGCCCCTCTAGCGGGGCACCGGCGCGATCGATGAACCGGGCGGACCCGGCTCGACCCGCTTCATAAGGGGGATGCAGGGGAAAGGGAAGTAGTCACAGGCCGCTTCCTTGCGCCAATCACCTGCCGCCGCTACGCCCGCATCAACATACGCAGAATGGAGAGGAAAAGATGAGCGATTTCAGCTTCGAAGCGACCAGCCGCTTTCTGGAAACGGACAAGGGGCGGCTGCATTATCATGAAGCGGGATCGGGTCCTGCGCTCCTGCTCCTCCACGGATCAGGCCCCGGCGTCACCGGCTGGGCGAATTTCCAGGGCAATCTGCCCTTCTTCTCCCGGCATTTCCGCACCATCATTCTCGACGCGCCTGGTTATGGGAAGAGCGATCCCGCCGATGGCGATCCGGTGGCTGTCGCGCGGGATGCCGTCGTCGCGCTCATGGACGGGCTTGGCATCGGTGCCGCGCATGTCGTCGGTAACAGCTATGGCGGGATCGTGGGCGGGCATTTGGCGGCGTCCCATCCTGACCGGGTGCTGCGCTACATCACGATTGGCGGCATCGGCTTCAACATCACATCGACATTTCCCAATGAAGGGCTGACCCGCCTGGTCGATTTCATCGAAAATCCGACGCGGGAAAACATCATCGCCTGGCTGGAATCGATGGTCTACGACAAGTCGATCATCACCGATGAGCTGATCGACATGCGCTACAAGGCGGCGCTGGAGCCGGTGACGATGGAAAGCAGCCGCAAGATGTATACGCGCACCGCGCTTGGCTTCATCGCCCAGTCGATGAGCGGCCCCGCCGTTTCGCAGCGTATCGACTATCTCGGCAGAATCCAGGCGCCGACCCTGATCATGTGGGGTCGCGATGATAAGGTCAGCCCGCTGGACGGCGCGCTGTTGCCGATGCGCATTATCCCTAATGCCGAGTTGCACGTCTTCCCGCGCTGCGGCCATTGGACGATGATCGAGCACAAGGACCGGTTTGAAGCGCTGGCTCTGGACTTTTTGCGGGGGTGAACAGCTAATCTCTCCCCCGTTCGCCCTGAGCTTGTCGAAGGGCTTCACTTTCTTTCAAGAAGGAGTGGGCTTCGACAGGCTCAGCCCGAACGGGCAGGGGTGTGGGCGTAATCCCTAACGCCGCACTACGACCGAATGCCAATCCGTCCGCTGTTCCCATCCCCGCCGTTCCAGCTCGGGCACATCCTCCTCGCTGACCGGCCGCCCAAGGCACAGCAGCCCCAGGCACGCCCAGCCCGCCGGAATATCCAGCATCGCGTTTACGCCTTCCGGCTCCACGATCGACACCCACCCCATGCCGATCCGCCGCGTCTGCGCCGCCAGCCAGAGCGTATGCACCGCCATGACGCAGCTATAGCGCCGTGCCTCGGGCATGGTGACCGCGCCCAGATGATGGCCGGTCTCCGTTCCATCGTCGCAATAGACGGCAAACAGCACCGGCGCCTCACGCAGCCCATGCAGTTTCAGGCTGCGATAGAGCCGGTCCTGATCACCGTCATATTCCTTGCCCGCTTCCCGCACCTGGCGGTCGACATGGCAGGCCAGCCCCTCGCGCAACTCCGCCGTCTCTATCCGCACGAAACGCCACGGCTGCGACAATCCCACCGACGGCGCGCGATGCGCCATGCTCAGCAGCCATTCGACGTCCGCCTCGTCGATCGGGTCGGTCCTGAAATGGCGAATGTCCCGCCGCGCCCGCACCAGCGCCTCGAACTGCGCGCTGTCAATCGGGGTGATAGCGGGTCCGCTCATGTCAGAATTCAATCCCTGCCTGCGCCTTCACGCCGCTGCGGAAGGGGTGTTTGACCAGCGTCATCTCTGTCACGAGGTCCGCCGCCTCCATCAGAGCCTCGGGCGCGTTGCGGCCGGTGATGATGACATGTTTCATCTCGTCCCTGCTCCCCACGGCCTCAAGCACCTCATCAACGGGCAGATAATCGTAGCGCAGGACGATATTAAGCTCATCTGCCAGCACCATATCATAGGCAGGATCGGCGATCATCCGCTTTACCTCGTCCCACGCTTCACGGGCGAGCGCAATGTCACGGGTCTTGTCCTGCGTGTTCCAGGTGAAGCCTTCGCCCATCGGCTTGAATATGACATTGTCCGGAAACGCATCGAACACCACTTTTTCTCCGGTGGTCATCGCGCCTTTCACAAACTGGACGACGCCGACCCGCTTGCCATGACCGATAGCGCGCACGACCATGCCCAGCGCAGCAGTCGTCTTACCCTTGCCCTTGCCGGTGTGGACGATCAGCAGGCCTTTTTCCTGGGTTTTGGTCGCCATGATCTTGTCATGGGCGGCCTGCTTCTTCTTCATCTTTTCGGCATGTTGTTCCGGCGTGCGTTCGATCATGGGCGGTCTTCCTTCAGTTGGGCAAGGATCATGGCCGCGCTGTTCGACCGTGGCCGCCACAGCCCCCGGTCCAGCGCTTCGTGGAGGCGCGCGGCGGTCTCTCGCAGCGCGGCGGGGTTGGCGTCGGCCATGAAGGCGCGCACCGCCTCATCCTCGATAAAGGCGGCGTGGACGGCGTCGAAATGATGGTCCTTCACGCCATGGGTCGTGGCGGCGAAGGCGAAGAGATAATCGACCGAAGCGGCAATCTCGAACGCGCCCTTGTAACCGTGGCGCATCATGCCCGCGATCCATTTGGGATTGGTGACGCGCGCCCGAACCACCCGGCCGATCTCATCCTCCAGCGTGCGGACGACCGGCCGCTCGGGCCTGCTATGGTCATTATGATAGCTGAGCGGCGTGCGCCCCGACAGATGCTCGACCGCCGCCGCGATCCCGCCCTCGAACTGATAATAATCATCGCTGTCGAGCAGGTCATGCTCGCGATTGTCCTGATTCTGGATGAGGGCGTCGGCCTCCGTCAGCCGCTGCGCGAACAATCCTCGTTCCGCATCGCCCTCGACCCCGCTGCCATAAGTATAGCCGCCCCAATCCAGATAGATGTTCGCAAGGTCCGATTGATCATGCCACAGCCGCTCGTCGATCATCGCCTGCAAGCCCGCGCCATAAGCGCCGGGCTTCGACCCAAAGACGCGAGCACCCGCGCGCCGCAGCGCCGCCTTCTCGGGTGTCCCTTCCGCGATCAGCGCGGCCGCTTCCGCCCGGTGACGAGCCGCAGCGGGGTTATCCTCATCCGGCTCGTCCAGCGCCATGACGGCACGGGCGGCGCTGTCGATAAGGTCGATCTGTTCGGGAAAGGCGTCGCGGAAAAATCCGGATACGCGCAACGTCACGTCCACGCGCGGTCGGTTCAGCTCGGCAATCTTCATCACCTCGAAACCGACGACCCGTCCGGAAGCCCACTCCCATCGCGGCCGCACACCCATCAGCGCCAGCGCCTGCGCGATATCGTCGCCGCCCGTCCGCATGTTGGCCGTGCCCCAGGCTGACAGGGCGATGGCGCGCGGATAATCCCCCTCGCGCTGGAGATAGTCCTGCACGACCAATTCTGCCGACTTCTGCCCCAGGTTCCAAGCCGCGACGGTCGGCACCGCGCGCGTATCGACCGAATAGAAATTGCGCCCGGTGGGCAGCACATCGGGCCGCCCCCGCGTCGGCGCGCCGGACGGGCCGGGCAGCACGAACCGCCCATCCAGCGCCTGAAGCAGCGCTGCCTTCTCCGCCCCGCCGCAAGCATCCACGCGCTGCGCAAGGTCGTTGCGGATCACCTCCAGAACGCGCGCACTGGACAGCCCCGGCGCAGCCTCGCCCGTGTCGATCAGCTGCATGGCATACAGCTCCAGCCGCTCCACCGTATCGCCCGTGCTGCGCCACACATCCTGCGCAACGCCAGCCAGCGCCTCCGGCCTCGGCCCTTCCCAAGGCACCCCCATGCCGCAATCGATCGGATCGAAGCCAAGCCCCAGATCGTCCGCCAGCGCCCGCAACAGCGATTGCTGCCCGTCATCCAGCCCCCTCGGGCAACGGGCCAGCGCGATCAGCAGGTCCCGGCGCAGCGCCCCTTCAGGCGACCGGGTAAAGACATGCAGCCCGTCGCGTATCTGCATTTCCTTGAGTTCGCACAGATAGTTGTCGATCGCTGCTAACGCATCATCTCCGCTGCCTTGCGCCCCCGCATCCTTGTCCAGCCCCTGCGCGGCCGCCAGCGCCAATATATCTCGCCGCAACGTCTCCAGCCTGCGCGGATCCATCCCCGCCGCCAGATAATATTCATCGACCAGCGCCTCCAGTTCCTTCAGCGGCCCATAAGTTTCGGCCCGCGTCAGCGGCGGCGTCAGATGGTCGATGATGCATGCGCCGATCCGCCGCTTCGCCTGCGTGCCTTCGCCCGGATCGTTGACGATGAAGGGATAGATTTGCGGCACAGGCCCGGCGCAGATTTCGGGAAAGCAATTCTCCGACAGCGCGATCGCCTTGCCCGGCAGCCATTCCAGATTGCCATGCTTGCCCACATGGACGACCGCATGCGCGCCAAATTCCCAGTTCAGCCAGATATGGAAGGCGAGGTAGCCATGCGGCGGCGGCAGCGCCGGGTCATGATAGCTGCTCTTGGGATCGACGTCATAGCCGCGCGACGGCTGCACCGCGACTGCGACATGGCCGAAGCGATGCACCCGCAGGCGAAAGGCCCCATCCTCACAAAATGGGTCGCCCTCCGGCTCGCCCCACCGATCCGTCACGGCCCTCTGCACCCCTTCGGGCAAGCGCGTAAATGCGGCCCGATACACCCCCAGCGGCAGCGCGCACCTCTCTTCGCTGCCCGTCATATGCCGCATCAGCGCCGCGCCATCGGTAGGCGCATCGCCAATCATATAGCCAGCCTCACCCAACGCCTGCAGGATCGCCGCCGCGCTTTCCGGCGTGTCCAGCCCCACGCCATTGCCGATCCGTCCATCCCGGTTCGGATAATTGGCAAGCACGAGCGCAACCCGCCTGTTCTCAACAGACTCCCGCGCCAATTTCGCCCAATTGGCAGAGAGTTGCGCAACGAACCTTACACGATCCAAAAGCACCTGCGGCACGACTATGCTGCATTCCGTCCGCGCATCAAAGCGCGCCGCCGCCTTGAAAGCGACCGCCCGCGTGAAGATCCGCCCGTCCACCTCGGGCAAGGCAATATGCATCGCCAGATCGCGCGGCCCCAGTCCTCGTGCGCTGTCCTGCCACACCGACTGTTCCGCACTGGCGAACAATGTCTGAAGGACGGGGCAGTCCGCTTGCTCCAATATCGACGGTGTGCGCGGCTCGCCCGGCGCGGACGCGGCAAAGGCGGTGGCGTTCAGGATGACGTCAGGCCGAACCGTCGCCATCACCCCTTGCAGAAAGTCCCGCGCAAAGGGTTCCCGCAACGCCCGCACATGCACCGCCAGCACATTCAGGCCAGCTTCCCGCAGCCCGCCGATCATCGCGTCCACCGCTTCCAGTGTCCCCGCGATCATCAGCGCACGATAGAAAAGGAACAGCACCACCGGCTGCCCCTCTGTCCAGCCAGCCTTCACCTGATCCAGCACCGGACGTTCCACGCCGGGCAAATATAATCCGGCGTCCGCGACCGGCACCGGCGGGTCAGCCACCCCCGCGTCCAGCCCCGCGATCCGCGCGGCCGTCTTCAGGAAGGCCGTGGCATTGGCGACGCCCCCCTGCCGCAGATAATCGCGCAGCCGATCGCATATCTCCGGCGGCAGGGTAGAGGCGGCGCGCAGTTCCGGATCATCCTCCCGCCCGTCCGCGATCGCGGCAAAGGCGATGCCCTTTTCCCGCGCAACATTGGCAATTTCCTCAATGCCATAGGGCCAATAGCTCTTGCCCCCTAACAGCACCACGCACACGAACTTCGCACGCGAAATCACCTGTTCGACATATAGGTCGACCGAATAGGGATGCTTCAATTGCAGCAGGTTGGCCAGCCGGATCACCGGCGCGCCATCCCCCAGGATCGCCGCCGCGCTCGCAAAGCAGGCAAGGTCGCTGTCCGCCACGGTCAGCAGCACGATGTCGCCCGGCGACTGGCCAAGGTCGATTGCTTCGTCCCCGTTCGAAACGGTCCCCGGCGTGGCGGTCAGCAGATGCATCAGGCGCCCGCCATCTGCCCTGCCAGCTGCTTTGAAAGCGCGCCTTCGATCGCCGCGCGATCCAGCCCGGCCTGACCGATCACCACCAGCCGCGAAGCGCGCGCTTCGCCCGCCTGCCAGTGCCGGTCATAATGATGCTGGATACGTGGCCCGACCGCCTGAATGACCAGCCGCGCCGGGCGACCCGCAATGGCCACGAAGCCCTTCACCCGCAATATGTCATGATCGGCGATAACGCGCCCCAACGCCTCCAGCAGCGGCGCAGGATTGCCCAATTCCCCCAGTTCCACGACGAAGCTGTCGAAATCCTCATGATCATGATCGTCCTCATCGTCATGATGGGACCGGCGCCCGTCAATCTGCTCCTCCACACCCGCGCCCAGGCCCAGCAGGATGGCAGGGTCGATCTCCCCGCGCGCCGTGCGGACGATGCGCACGCCCGGCCGCACCTCGCCGCCCAGCTGCTGCTCCAGTTCCACCAGCCCGTCCGGCGCAACCAGATCGGTCTTGTTCAGCAGCACCAGGTCGGCACAGGCCAGCTGATCCTCAAACAATTCCTCGATCGGGCTGTCATGGTCGAGCGTCGGGTCAGCCGCCCGCGCCGCAGCCAATGCCGCCTCGTCATGCGCAAAGCGCCCCGCCGCCAGAGCGTCCGCATCGACCAGGGCAATGACGCCATCCACCGTCGCCCGCGTCCGGATGTCAGGCCATTGGAACGCCTTCACCAACGGCTTGGGCAGGGCAAGCCCCGACGTCTCGATGATGATATGATCGGGCGGCACATCCCGGTCCAGCAGCCGCTGCATCGTCGGCAGGAAATCGTCCGCAACAGTGCAGCAGATGCAGCCATTGGCCAGCTCGATAATGTCGTCATCCGGGCAAGCCTCATCGCCGCACCCCTTCACCAGCGACCCATCGACGCCCACATCGCCAAACTCGTTGATAATCAGCGCCAGCCGCCGGCCGCCCGCATTTTCGATCAAATGGCGGATCAGCGTCGTCTTCCCGGCACCCAGAAATCCGGTAATGACGGTAGCAGGAACCTTGCTCATAAAGTCTGTCCTTGATTGGAGAGGAGCACTTCGATCTCGTCGAAGCGCTTCCAGCGGTAGATGAACCAGCTCACCAGCCAGCAGGCGGCGAACAGGCCGATGATGAAGAAACCGAGACTGTTGAAATGCTCGCCCAGATTGGCGGCCACCGACCAGACGCCGCCCGTCAGGCCCAGCTTGTCGCCCAGCAGCGCCGCCGCCTCGATCCCGCCGATGACGATGGCGACCAGCGCCGACACCGATGTGATGGTGATATTATAGTAGAGCTTGCGGATCGGCTTCACGAACGCCCATTGATAGGCGCCCATCATCAGCGCCCCGTCCGCCGTGTCGATCAACACCATGCCTGCGGCGAACAGCAGCGGAAAGATGAGCACGGTCGCGATCGAAAGCCCACTCGCCGCCTGACCCGCCGACAGGCCGAGGATCGCGACTTCAGTCGCCGTGTCGAACCCAAGACCGAACAGGAACCCGAGCGGCGCCATGTGCCAGCTGCGCGTCACGAGCCGGAACAGCGGCCGGAACAGGCGGGCAAGAAAACCCCGATTGCCGAGCAAAATGTCCATGTCCTCATCGGCATAGGCGCCGCCACTGCGAACATGGTTAAACGTCTTCAGAACCGACCGCAGGATCATCAGGTTCATCGCGGCAATGGCGAACAGGAATGTGGCGGAGATGATCGTCGCGATCGTCCCGCCGATCTCGCCCGCCGCCTCCACGCTGCTTAGCGCGCTAGCGGCGAAAGCGATTCCGACGGCGGCGATCAGCACGATCCCGCTATGTCCGATCGCGAACCACAGCCCCACGGTCAGCGGCCGCTGTCCATCCTGCATCAGCTTGCGGGTCACATTGTCGATCGCGGCGATATGGTCCGCGTCCACCGCATGGCGCAGCCCCAGGCTCCACGCCAGCAGGGCGGTGCCCAGCATCATCGTGTCGCCCGCAAAGATCAGCAAGGCGCACAGCCACAGCCCGATATTGATCGCGATCAGCCCCGCGAACATGAAAGCGGCGCGTCGTCGCAGCGCCGGAAATTGCATGGCCATAAAAACATGGCTCCCGTCAGCGTCAGCGAGACTGGACGGGACCTCCGCTAAGCGGCCGACATTCCGCGCCGGACGGACGCATCATAGCGCCCGGCACGCATGCCGGTGCGGACCCGCCGCACGCGTCGCTCAGACGGAATACCGTGCCCCGGCCATCCCCTGGGCCAAAGCAAGAGCGACCAGACGCCGACAGGTCTCCTGGCTTGCGGGTCATCGCTCGACACATGGCCTTCCCAGGCCTCGCATGATTTAGCGTCCGGCCCAGTGGCTGACCCTCCGACAAGTGACGGAAGGTCGCTATGCGTCTCGCTCACCGCTTACAGTTGCAGGGACAGCCGCGGATTTGGGCGCCTTGTCAGCAACCCGCACCGCATTCCCTTTAAAGCCCTTTCGGGCACCGGCGCGATCGTGGCCGTGCATAGATGGCTTGGCCGCCAAAGGAAAGCGGCAGTTGCATGGCCGCGTCCGATTGCCTGCCATGCCATATTGCCGCGTGCACCTTGCCCGCCTAGACCGGCGTCTATGTCTTCGCCCTTCTCCTTCACCCGCATCACCCCCGACGGCGAGGCATCGCCGGTGACGCGCGAGTTGGCGGAGGAAGCGCCTGTCGCGATCGAGTTCAACGGCGTTGGCTATGCCGTGTTGATGGCGACGCCGACCGATGTTGCGGAACTGGTGCAGGGGTTTGCGTTGGCCGAGCGGCTGGTCATCCCATCCGACGCGCCGCTTGACGTCGATGTCCATGCTACGGAGCAGGGCTTGGTCGCACGGGCTACGCTGCCGGAAGACCGGGTCGAGGGGCTGCTAGGCCGGGTCCGTCATCGCGTCTCCGATTCCTCCTGTGGTCTGTGCGGCGTTGAAAATCTGGAACAGGCGCTGCGTCCCTTGCCTGCCGTGACTGCCCGATCGGACGCGAGCCGGGAAGCGATCTTCGGTGCCCTGCACGATCTTGCCGCGCATCAGCCGCTTAATCGGCAAACTGGCGCGGTCCATGTGGCGGCGTTGGCCGGGACGGATGGTGCCATCCGCCTCGCCTATGAAGATGTGGGCCGCCACAATGCCTTCGACAAGCTGATCGGGGCCATGCGGCGGGGGCAATTGTCGTGGGATGGCGGCTTCGCGCTGTTGTCCTCCCGCTGTTCCTTTGAGCTGGTGGAAAAGGCGGCGCTCGCCAATTGCCCCCTGCTCGTCACCATCTCCGCTCCCACGCGTTTGGCAGCCGAGCGCGGGGCCAGCGCCGGATTGCCGATCGTCGTGCTTGCCCGGCCCGATGCCGTGCTGGCGGCGGGTGACCTGCCCGACTGACGTAAACCGCTTCATCTACCGCTTGCGGGCTTGGCCCCGTCTCTTTATCAGCAGCCCCGCGACAGGTTCCCCTCGGGGATCAAAAGGGAAGTCGGGTGTAATGCCCGCGCTGCCCCTGCAACTGTAAGCGGTGAGTGGACCGGCCACGCAGCCATTGGGGGAGCTTTTCCCCCGAGAAGGCGGCCGGTGCGCAGCGACCCGTGAGCCAGGAGACCTGCCTGCCGCAGTCGTTCTTCGACCGGACAGGGTGTGCCGGACGAACGGGGTTCCCCTCGCGGACGACAGCCACCGCCTTGCTCGCCTTCGGGCGGGGCAGGGCCGTTTGCGGTTCGATTTTGCGGGGAGGACCATGATGACGGTCTTTCATGTTCACATGGTTATGGAAGTGCGCCGCTGATGCTGTGCGCGGTCGAAAACGGGGCGTCGGTGGTGGTCTGCTCGACCTGCCGCCTGTCCGCCGAACAGCGGGAAGATGGGGCAGGGCGACGCGGCGGCGCGTTGCTGGTTGCGGCCATGCGCGACCTTCAGGCGGCCGAGCCTGCTTATGATGCGGTTGCCGTGCAGGACATGCCCTGCCTCTTCGCCTGCCAGCGTCATTGCACCGTCCATGTGCGTGGTCCCGGCAAAGTCGGCTATGTGCTGGGCGACTTCACCCCGGACGCGGACGCCGCCCGCGCCATCCTCGACTATGCCTTGCTCCACGCCGCCAGCGAAGAAGGCGTCGTGCGTTACGCCGAATGGCCGCAGGGGGTGAAGGGCCATTTCATCGTCCGCACCCCGCCAGAAGGCTTCGTTTGCACATGATCCGCTTTCAGGATCGCACCGAGTTCCACAACGCGCTGGCCACGCTTCCAGAACCGGACGCAGCGGCGATCGAAGCCGCAGCGACGCGGCAAGCCTCTTTGACAAAGCCCGCCGGATCGCTCGGCCGTCTGGAGGATATCGCCCTCTTCATGGCAGGGTGGCAGGGTAGCGAACGTCCACGCGCCGACCGCATCCGCGCCGCCATCTTCGCGGGCAATCATGGCGTCGCCGCGCGTGGTGTCAGCGCCTTCCTGCCTTCTGTCACCGCGCAGATGGTCGCAAACTTCCAGGCAGGCGGCGCGGCGATCAACGCGCTTGCGGGCGCCTGCGGAGCCGAGTTGGCCATCGTCCCGCTCGCGCTCGACAAACCCACCGCCGACATATGTGAAGCCTCGGCCATGACGGAGGCCGAATGCCTCGACGCCCTGAACGCAGGCGCCGCCGCCGTCGTGCAAGATTGCGACCTGTTCTTCGCAGGTGAAATGGGCATCGCCAATACCACGCCCGCCGCCGCACTGTGCCTTCAATCCTTCGGCGGCGAGGCCCAGGATTGGACGGGGTGGGGCACCGGCATCGATGCAGCAGCCCTCACCCGCAAGACCCAAGCCGTCCAGATCGCGCATGCCCTGCATGCGCCCCATTGCGCCGACGCTTTCGAAACGCTCCGTCGCCTTGGCGGGCGAGAGATCGCGGCGATGGCAGGGGCCATCCTCGCCGCGCGCATGATGCGCGTGCCGGTGCTGCTCGACGGCTTTATCTGCGGCGCGGCCGTCGCCCCTCTGGCCCGCGACAATCCGGCTATTACGGCCCACTGCCTCGCAGCCCACTGCTCCGCCGAAGCAGGCCATGCCCGGCTGCTAGAAAAGCTCGGCCTGCACCCCTTGCTTCACCTCGACATGCGCCTCGGCGAAGGCAGCGGCGCGGCGGTCGCGGCGCAACTCATCCGCTCGGCCCTCGCCGCGCATGACCAGATGGCAACCTTTGCCGAAGCCTCCGTGGCTAACGCGCTATGAGCCCGCTCACGCTCCACCTGATGCGCCACGCAGCGCCACAAACGCCTGGCCTCCTGCTCGGTCATATGGACATGCCGCCCGACCGGGCTGCCATGCAGCTTTGCATCGAACGATCCCGCGCGCTGGCATTCGACCGCCTGATCAGCTCCGACCTGACACGAGCTCGCACCCCGGCCAACTTAATCGCCGCCGCCCGGCAGGTGCCGTACGACATCGACGCGCGCTGGCGCGAACTGCACTTCGGCGCGTGGGAGGGCACTGATCCCGCAACTCTCCCCGCCGAGGAAATTAGTCGCTTCTGGTCATCCCCGGACGACCATCCTCCGCCGGGAGGGGAAAGCTGGTCCAGCCTTTGTCTGCGCGTAAAGGCGGCGCTTTGCGAAATCGACCGGCCCTCACTGGTCCTGACCCATGCCGGTGCGATCCGTGGCGCGCTGACGATGCTGTGTGGCTTCACCTACCAGCAAGCCTGGGCAATCGACCTTCCCTATGGCGCCTTGCTCAGCCTGCGCGTCTGGCCGGGAGACAATCCCGGCGCGCAGATTACCGGGCTCGTAACATGACTCGCCTCATCCTCGCCCTGCAACTCATGACCCGCCTGCCGCTTCCGCATGTGCGCGCGGAGGAAAAGGACTTCGCCGCCGCGATCAGATGGTTTCCCGCGACCGGCCTCATCGTCGGCCTCGCCGTCGCTGCGGCCATGACGATCGGCCTCAGCGTCGATCCCTGGATGGCGGCATTGCTCGGCCTCATCGCCTGGGTCGCCATCACCGGAGCGCTGCATCTCGACGGTCTTGGCGACATCGCTGACGGGGCAGGGGCGGCCCATGGCGACCGGGCAAAGCTGTCCGCTGTCCTCGCCGATCCGCATATTGGGAGCTTCGGCGTCGTCACCATCGTCCTGCAACTGCTGGCGAAGCTGGTCCTGCTGCGCTTATGGGCGGACCATCTCACGCCCCTGACGATCATCGCCGTGCCCTTCGTCGCGCGGATCGGTCCGCTGGCATGGACCCTCTGGCTCCCGCCGCTCCATGAGGGTCTGGCCAGCCGCTTCCGCGAAAGCATCAGCCCGGTGCATTTGCTAGGCTGGACGATGCTGGCGGTAGCTCTCTGCCTGATCATTCCCGCCCTCCTGTCCGCCGCTATCCTCGTTCCCCTCTGGGCATGGTGGCTGCGCAGCCGGATCGGCGGTATTTCGGGCGATGGCCATGGTGCCGGGATCGAACTCATCGAAAGCGGCCTGCTAGCCGCACTGGTGCTGGCACGATGAGGGACATCTTCCACTGGCATGGCGGTCGTCTGGCAGCGGCGCGTAAGCATTATGCAGCCGTTGATCGGCCCTGGATCGATCTTTCCACCGGCATAAACCCGCTCGCCTGGCCCGGCACCGCCACGATCACCCCGGACTGGCAATCCCTCCCCGATCCCGCAGCACTTGCCGATCTTGAACAGGCCGCCGCCACATATTTCAGCGTGTCTCCCGATCACATCTGCGCGCTGCCGGGCAGCGAAACCGGCCTACGCCTGCTTGGTCTTCTGATCGAAGCGCCGGGCTATCACCTGCTGCCGTCCTACCGCACTCATGCGCAGGCTTTCCCGAACTCGCGCCCGTTGCCGCAACCCGAAGACGCGCCACCGGGCACCGCACTCCTGCTCGCCAATCCCAACAATCCCGATGGCCGTCTCTATACGCAGGCGCAGATGCAGGAGATTCTGGCCCAACAGGAAAGGGAAGGCGGCTGGCTGATCGTTGATGAAGCCTTCGCCGACTGCATGCCCGGTGCCAGCATGGTGGCCGAAGTCGCGGATCACCACCGCCTGCTCATCCTCCGTTCCTTCGGCAAATTTTTCGGCCTTGCGGGTGTGCGATTGGGCTTCCTCCTCGGCCCGTCCCCCATCATTGGCGCCTGTCGCAGGTTGCTGGGAGACTGGCCGCTGTCCGCAGCCGCGATCGACTTCGGCCGCGCCGCCTATCGCGACCAGCGCTGGATTCATGAGACGATCGCGACCCTGACGACCCGCGCCGCCAGCCTAAACGCACTACTCATCCGCCACGGCTTCATCCCGCGCGGCGATTGCCCGCTATTCCGCCTGATCGAAACGCGGAACGCCGCCGCCCTGTTCGACCGCCTCGCGTGCCGCGCCATCCTCACTCGCCCGTTCGAAGATCAGCCCCATTGGCTTCGCTTCGGCCTCCCCACGGACGATGCCGCCATGGCCCGTCTGGACGAAGCCCTTGGTTGAACTGACCGCCCTGATCCTCGATGCGGTGCTTGGCTGGCCTGCCCGGCTGCATGCGCGCATCGGCCATCCGGTCGGCGCCTTCGCCCGGATCATCGCCGCGTGTGAGCGCCGTTTGAACCGACGCCACTTCGGTACTGCGCGCCGCCGCCTCGGCGGTATCGCCACGCTGCTGTTGCTCTTCGCGACCACCATTGCAACGGGCTGGGCCGCAGAATTCATCATCCGCCACGTCCTCGGCTCCTGGGCCTGGGTCGGTCTCGCGCTTGCCGCATGGCCAGCACTTGCGCAGCGCAGTCTGTACGACCATGTCCTTCCCGTCGTTCAGGCTCTAGAAGCAGGCAATCTCTTCGCCGCTCGCCGCGCCGTCAGCCAGATCGTCGGACGCGATACCGCCACCCTCGATGAGGCAGGCGTTGCCCGCGCCGCTATAGAAAGCCTCGCCGAAAGCTTCTGCGACGGGGTCGTCGCGCCCCTTTTCTGGCTGCTCATCGGTGGCCTGCCCGGCATCTGGGCCTATAAGGCGGTTAACACCGCCGACAGCCTGATTGGCCATCGCGAGGAGCCGTTTGTGGCCTTTGGCTGGGCTGCTGCTCGCTTCGATGACTTGCTGAACCTGATCCCCGCGCGCTTGTCCGGTTTCCTGATCTGCCTCGCGGGCTTGGGCGGCTGGCGCATCCTCTGGCGCGACCATGGCCGTCATGCATCGCCCAATGCTGGCTGGCCGGAGGCGGCGATGGCAGGCGCACTCGAAATCCGCCTTGCCGGGCCGGTCGCCTATGAAGGCCAATATCATGCCAAGCCATGGATCGGCGGGGAAGGGGGTGAAGCCACACCCGCTGTCGCCCGCGCCGCGCTGGCGCTCTATGTTCGCGCCTGCGCGCTGCTCTGGCTCGCGACGGCGCTGATCGCAGGGGTCAGCCCATGACCGCTTTCCAAAAGCTGCTCGTGCTGGGAGGCGCCCGTTCGGGCAAGAGCCGCCATGCCGAAGCGCAATGCGAAGCCCTGCCCGGCGTCATGACCTACATCGCCACGGCCGAGGCGTATGACGCCGAAATGCACGAAAGGATCGCGACGCATCGCGCCCGCCGCAACGTGCGCTGGCGAACGGTCGAAGCGCCAATCGATCTGCCCGCCGCGATCCGGAATGCCCACGCGCACACGCCATCTGGCCCCATCCTAGTCGATTGCCTTACCCTTTGGCTGTCCAACCTGCTGCTGGCTGGAGAGGACATCGCCCGATGGAGCGAAGAACTGATCGCCGCCATCATTGGCTGCACCGTTCCCATGGTGCTGGTCGCCAATGAAGTCGGTCTCTCCATCGTCCCGGAAAATGCACTTGCCCGCCGCTTCAGAGACGAAGCGGGCCTGCTCAATCAGCATGTGGCGACCGCTTGCGACAGTGTGGTATTTGTGGCTGCTGGCCTGCCCCTGACACTCAAGCAAGGCGGATGAAGAAGGGCGCGGCTGCAAGCGATTTTGAAAATCGCTGATGCCCGTAGCCCTACTTGTCGTAGAGGTTGAATAAATTCGTTGCGCGAATCGACTATGTGATAAATGGCTCTGACCGGCTTGCCTGTGATCTACTCGATCAATATGGCACGCTCAATAATGCGTGGAGGGATTTTATGGGAGCCAGCGATCATGGCAGGGGCAATATGCTCCGAACCCGTGCGAAATTGGAAGACTGCCAGGGTTTCTTGATCGGGTCGCAGCTTCTGGACAGGGGGATAAGTCAGTGAACGCTTTCAATGCAGATTATCTGTTCGTCTTCATATTGGCGGCTTTTCTTGGTTTTCAGCTGATCAAGAAGGTGTCGCCGCTTTTGCACTCGCCTTTGATGTCGCTGACCAATGCGATTGCGGCGGTGGTGATTGTGGGGGCGATCACGATTACAGGTGAGGCGGGGGCGACGCCGCTGGCCAAGACGCTGGGCTTCATCGCGGTGTTCTGCGCGACGGTGAACCTGGTCAGCGGTTTCATGATCACCGATCGCATGCTCAAGATGTTCAAGCCGCGGGGGAAGTAAGAGATGGACGCCTTCGTACCCTTCGCGGCGATCGTCGCGTCCGCTTTGTTCATCCTGTCGCTGATGTGGATGAGCCATCCTTCGACCGCTCGTCGCGGCGTGCGCGCGGGCGAGATCGGCATGGTCATCGCGATCATCGGCGCGCTGGTTAGCCATGAGGTGGTTGATTACAACCTGATCATCATCGCGATGATCGCGGGCGCGGCGGCGGGCATTCCGATGGCGCTGCTGATGCCGATGACGGCGATCCCGCAGCGAACCGCCATCTCCCACGCCTTTGGCGCGCTGGCCGTCGGCCTGATCGGTGCCGCTGAATATTATAAGCATGCCCATGCCGAATATGCGGGCGGCTTCATCCTGTGGGCGCTGATGTTCGAAATGCTGCTGGGTTTCCTGACCTGCACGGCCTCGATCATTGCCTTTGCCAAGCTGCAGGAACTGATGGGCAGCCGTCCGGTGTCCTTCCCCGGCCAGCGCATCGTCAATGGCGCGGTGGCGCTGGCGACGGTGGCGATCGGCGTGACGCTGGCGCTTGACCCGACGCAGACCTGGCTGTTCCCGCTGTTCGCGGGCCTGGCGCTGCTGTTCGGCATATTGCTGGTGATCCCGATCGGCGGCGCGGACATGCCGACCGTGATCGCGCTCTTGAACAGCTATGCGGGGCTTGCCGCAAGCGCCATGGGCTTTGCGCTGGGCAACAAGCTGCTGATCGTCGCGGGCGCGCTCGATGGCGCATCGGGCTTCATCCTGGCGCTGGTGATGTGCAAGGCGATGAACCGCAGCTTTGCCAATGTCATGTTCGGCGGCTTCGGCAAGGTGGTCGCGGGCGTTGCTGGCGGCAAGGACGACCGCGTCGTGCGCTCGGCGTCTGCCGAGGAAGCCGCGATGCAGTTGGAAAATGCCAGCAGCGTGGTCATCATCCCCGGTTACGGCATGGCCGTTGCGCAGGCGCAGCACAAGGTGAGCGAGCTGTACCAGGCGCTCACCAAGAAGGGCGTGGACGTCAAGTTCGCGATCCACCCGGTGGCGGGCCGCATGCCTGGCCATATGAACGTGCTGCTGGCCGAAGCCAATGTCCCTTACGAACAGTTGGTGGACCTCGACGACATAAACCCCGAACTGCCGCAGGCGGACGTGGCGGTGATCATCGGCGCGAACGACACGGTGAACCCGTCGGCGCGCGACGATCCGCAGAGCGCGATCGCGGGCATGCCGATCATCGAGGCGGACCGCGCCAAGTCGGTGTTCGTGATCAAGCGTTCGATGAACGCGGGCTTTGCCGGGATCGACAATCCGATCTACTATAACAGCAACACCCAGATGCTGTTCGGCGATGCCAAGGACATGGTCGGTTCCATCGCCAAGGAACTGGCGGGCGGCGGCTCGGGTTTGCACTGAACCCCGCCTCAACCGCACAAGACAAAGCCCGCTGCCCCACAAGCAGCGGGCTTTTTTCATAGGGGTTCGCCCGCAGCTTGGGGGAGAAGTATTGCGCTAACAGCTGTTCAGTCGAGCGACGCGTCGTCGATGTTGATCATGCCGATTGCTGCAAAAATGCAGACTTAATTTGCGAATATGAGATGTTGATTGCACAATCGCGCCCGCGCATGGACAGCATAGCTCCATGGCGATTGGGCGGTACTGCTGTGCTCTTTGGAATATCGATCCGGGGAAACACAGCCAGACCACGCGCCGGATCATGATCGGAGACGCTCCGCGCGTGCAGGGAAAAGATATGACTGACCAGCTCATCCTCTCGGTCGAAAATGGCGTGGGCCGCATCCGGCTGAACCGTCCCAAAGCTATCCACGCGCTGACCCCGGAGATGTGCGAGGCGATCAATCAGGCGCTGCTGGACTGGCGCGACAATCCGGCGGTGCGCATGGTCATGATCGACCATGCCGAAGGGCGCGGATTTTGTGCCGGAGGTGACATCGCGCTTATCGCCAATAGCGCAAAGACGGACTGCGCAGCGGCCCAGCATTTCTTCCGCGTCGAATATCGAATGAACCATCTGTTGTTTGTCTATGACAAGCCGATCGTTGCCTTCATCGATGGGATTGTAATGGGGGGCGGCGTCGGTCTGTCATTGCCTTGCCGTTATCGTGTCGCGACGGAGCGTACGACCTTTGCCATGCCTGAAACAGGAATTGGCCTTTTCCCCGATGTGGGTGGAGGCTGGTTTCTGCCTCGGCTGCCGGGGCGGATCGGCACATGGCTTGCCGCGACTGGAGCACGTCTGGATGGCGCGGATTGCGTCGCGATCGGGATTGCGACCCATTATGTCGGATCTGATGGGCTGGATGCGCTCAAGGCTGAAATCCTTGCGCATCCCTCCGATGTTGCGACCATCCTCGATCAGGCAAATGAACTCGCTCCGGAATCCCGGTTGATGGCGCAGCGGGACAGGATCGATCGCCTGTTCGCGAGCGATGCCCTGGAGGATATCCTTGCTGCCCTTCAGGCGGACGGGTCGGAATGGGCGGACAAGCAGCTCGCGGTGCTTGCAACCAAATCGCCACAAGCGGTCAAGGTCGCCCTGCGCCAACTGGTAGAGGGCGCTGCCTTCACGGACTTTGCCGACAATATGCGGAACGAATATCGCCTGGCCTGCCATATCATTCGCCGTCCCGATTTCGTCGAGGGTGTGCGCGCAGTGATCTTTGACAAGGACAACGTTCCCAAATGGTCTCCGTCCACGCCAGAGGAGGTTGATGACAGGTTGATAGATAGTCTCTTTGCGCCTCTGCCGCAGGACAAGGAATGGACCCCTCTGCCTCAAACGGAAACCTGCCATGACCTATGAAACCATTATCGTCGAACAGCATGACGCCGTCACACTAATCACGCTCAACCGGCCGCAAGCGCTCAATGCACTCAACAGCCAGGTGCTCAAGGATCTGACCTCTGCATTCGCCGCCTATGATGCCGATCCGGCACAACGGTGCGCCGTGTTGACCGGGAGCGGTGAGAAGGCTTTTGCCGCAGGCGCCGACATCAAGGAGATGGTCGAGAAGCAGGCGGCGGACTTCTTCCTGGAGGATTTCTTTTCTGGCTGGCAAACTGGCGTGGTGGCAACGCGCAAGCCGTGGATCGCGGCAGTGCAGGGCTTTGCGCTGGGCGGCGGTTGCGAATTGGCGATGATGGCGGACTTCATCATCGCAGGCGACACGGCAAAGTTCGGCCAGCCCGAAATCAAGTTGGGCGTAGCCCCTGGCATGGGCGGTTCCCAGCGCCTGACCCGTGCCGTTGGCAAGGCAAAGGCGATGGAAATGTGCCTGACCGGCCGCATGATGGATGCCGCCGAAGCAGAGCGTTCCGGATTGGTAAGTCGCGTCGTGCCTGCCGCGCAGCTGTTGGAAGAGGCGCTCAAAACCGCCGCCACCATCGCCGCGATGCCGCCAATGGCAGCAATGGTGAACAAGGAGATGGTGAACATCGCCTTTGAAACGGGGCTGGCTCAAGGCATCCTGACCGAGCGGCGCCTTTTCCAGATCCTCACCGCTACCGAGGACAGGGCAGAAGGCATGAGCGCTTTTGTGGAGAAGCGCGCGGGGGCGTGGCGCGGTCGCTGATCAGGCGATCAGTCGCTGGCTTGCTTGTTGGATAATTCCCTGGCTCGTGCCAGCCGCAACTTGGTGCGACCGGCACGAGCTTTCGGATCGAACCGTTTTAGAAGCGCGCGGACAGGGAAACGCCCCATGTCCGGCCCGTGATCGGGTTCGCGAACTCGACCAATGAGCCGGGACTCTCGCCCGATGTAATGCCGTCGTAAGTGGTGTTGTCGGTAACATTCTTCACGAAGCCGGAAATTTCCAACTTGGTGGCATCACTGACCGGCAGTTCGTAACGAATGCCCAAATCCATTCGGGCAACAGGCGGGATCGACCCTCGCGGATCGTTCAATGCGTCGGTTTCATATCGTGAGGTATAGTATAGAGCAGCATTCAGGCCGAATTTCCCGGTTCCGGCGTCCATCGTATAGTCGGAAACGAGGCCAGCGGTCCATTTGGGCGTGCGACGCAGGCGGAGTACCGACAGGTCAGCGTCCCCCTGCCCAAGGTTGCCCCTGAACTCGGAATATTTGGCGTGCAGATAGCCGCCTGTCGCCAGGATCGTCCAGTGCCGAGTGGGCACGAGGGTCAACTCTGCCTCTACCCCCGTATATTTCGCCTTCGCGACATTTAAGGTGCTGGACAATAGGCGCGATCCATCAACCTGAAGAACATTCTCTTGCTTGTTGTCGAGAATATTATGGAATGCCGCGATGTTGAAGCGGACACGATGATCGAAGAGTTCACTTTTGAACCCGATTTCAAATGCATCCATCACTTCGGGGTCATAGGGCTGAACGGCTGTTACAATATTGCCAGTGCGACCGCTGAAGCCTCCCGTATTGTAACCTCGGCTGTAGCTCGCATAGGCGAGTATGTCAGGATTGAACTTATACTGGACGTTGACCTTTGGCGTGAACTTCTGAAAGCTCACCCCAGCGGAGACGTCGCCCACCAGCGGTCCCAGAACGCTCATGTCCCGCACCGTTCCCGGCACGGCCGAATAAAGGACATAATGCGTTTTCTTGCGGTCCCAGGTCTGGCGCCCACCGACAGTCAGGCGAAGCTGGTCCGTCAGGTCATAATCGGCCTGAAAGAATAGCGCGGTCGACCGGTTATGTTGGTTGGTGACATAGGCATCCACCGAATTGAGGTAGGCAAAGCCTGGCGGCAGCCAGTCGGGCAATCCCGTGGCGATGGGAGGCAAGGCGGCAAGGTCCACCGACAAGTTGGTCTTCTGGGTATATTCATAGTTCATGTAGAAGAAGCCGCCGACGAGATTGAAGGGGCCATTGAAAGACGTTTCGAACCTTAGTTCCTCGGAAAATTGATGTGCCTTCAAATTGCTCTCGTTGCGCGCCAGGGCGAAGCGCGTGGAGTCATAGTCTCCGAGCGTATATTCCTTGAACTCGCGAAGGCCGGTCAGGCTGACGAGCCGCACATCATCCGTTGCTTGATATGAAATTTCGCCGGTCAAGGCATTAAGCCGCAGGGAGCCGGGGAATGGCCTCGATTCAACAACATTCTTGTCTTTGGTGAGAGGCGTGCAGATGGACGCCGTATAGGGATTAAGGCAAGGCGAGTTCGCGCCGCCGAAATAACCCGGCACCTTGTAGGTGATCAGATTTGGCGTCAGCAATTGGGAATAGGGCGGCAAGTCGCTGTCATTTTCTACCCGATCCAGCGCGAGATACAGGTTGAGCTTGTCCGTTGGCGTGGCGACGAAGGCCAATCCGAACGTGCGCACGTCCCGATCTCCATTGCGTCCACCCGTCACGATATTTCTGAACTGGCCGTTGTTTTTCCGTACCGTGATCGATCCCTTGACCGCCAACAGGTCATTGACGATCGGCGCCATTATGACGCCTTCATAATCATTTTCGCCAAAGCTGCCGATGGTGAAGCGAACCTTGCCGGTTGCGTCGGCTGCCGGGTCGGGTCGTGAGCGGATGACGTTGATGGTGCCGCCCGTCGTGTTCTTGCCGTTCAAGACACCCTGCGGGCCGCGAAGCACTTCGATCCGCTCAATGTCATAGGCGTCCATGAGCGATCCGCGCTGGAAGGCGATCGGGACGCCGTCAACGGTAAAGCCGATGCTGGATTCAAGGCTGGGCAGCACGTCCTGAATGGACATGCCGCGCAAGCTAAGCTGGGGAACGTCCACGGACGCGCCGGATCGGTTGATCGTCAACCCCGGCACCAGTCCGCGCAGTCCGGTCAGGTTATCCAGACGTGCATGTTCCAATGTTTCGCTGTTGAAAGCGGAAACCGCAACAGGCACCGATTGCAGTGGCTCGGCACGTTTTTGCGCCGTGACGATAATATCTTGCAGCATTCCCGCGCCTGAAGGCTGGTCCTCCGACTGCGGGGTTTGCGCATGGGCCATGGCCGGAAACAGCGGCGCAGAGGCCAATAGCGCCCACTTCCTGACAGACATATTCAATTCCCCTCCAATGCATTTTCCGACATATTCTTCAGGCCTCATCCGAGCCTTTCGGGAATGCTCTCCCAATGCGCTATTTGATGATAGTAGCATACGGTTAGATAGCGAACTGATATGTTCCAACGGCGTCTGGGAAGAGTATATCGGGGCAAACACAGCGATGGGTTGGGATACGGCCCGCTGCGCCCTTCAATCAGTGGAGTGACCATTGTGCCATCGGATCTGACAACCGCGCAAACAGCTGTTTTCCGGAACCTTGACGTGCCAATGCGCGATGGTGTCGAGCTGGCCGCCGACCTCTACCTGCCGATGGTGTCGGGACAGGTGGAGCCCGACGTCGGCTATCCCGTGGTTGTGATCCGCACCCCTTATAACAAATTGTTTGTGCAGGGTTCGTTCGGCACACCTGCTTATCTGACCCGGCGAGGCTACGCGGTTCTGGTTCAGGATGTGCGCGGTACGAACGGATCGGGCGGCGTGTTCGACCCGATGATGAATGAGGGGTGGGGCGAACGGCAGGACGGCATCGATACTGTCCGCTGGATCAAACAGCAAGGTTGGTGCAACGGGAAGGTGGGCACTACTGGCCAGTCCTATATGGGTGGGACGCAGCTGCTGCACCTCCAGGCCGAAGGTAATGAGATCGACGCCGCGTTCGTTCAGGTTCCGGCCGTCAACCAGTTCAACAATGGCTGGGTCTACAAGGGGGGCGTGATGGATAGCACGGCCTTGTGCTGGACCATGGGCATGGCGTTCACCGCCGCGGCACGGATGGGCGAAGAGGTGACCGCAGCGATCAAGGCTGACGCTCGGGCGGTCGGCTTGCCCAGCGGCTTTGCGGCTCCGCAAATGTTAATGGCATCCCCAGACCTGGCTTTCGAGATCGCGCGCGGGCACGCACTGAAGGACGTCCCGATTAACCGGCATATGCAATTCTGGAACGCTTGGCTCGACAACAGGGATAATCCGGAATTCTTCGCCCCGAACGATGCAGCCTCGCGGTTTGACAAAGTGAAGGTGCCGGTCCTGCATTTCACCGGGTGGTACGATCTGTTCAACCGCAATTCGCTGGACGCGTTCGTCAATATCTCTCGCCATGGCGCTACTGAAGCGGCGCGTCAGGGGCAGCGGCTGATTATAGGGCCATGGGGTCACGTCGCGAACGGGATGCTGTGTCATTTCCCCAATGCGCTGGTCGATGACGTCGCCATGATGGGGGCGTGGATGGACCGCCATCTTCTCGGAGTCGCGGGGGAAGGGGACGACCATCGGGTCATGCTGTACGTGATGGGTGAAAATCGCTGGCGTGCCGAGCAGGATTGGCCGCTTCCGGATGCTCGGCCGACGCTGTTCTACTTGCACAGCGATGGTAACGCGAACGGCGCAGAGGGCGGCGGGCTGCTGTCTCAGGCTGCTCCGGGCGCGGATGAACCCGTTGATCATTATGTCAGCGATCCTGCTAACCCCGTGTCTTCGCTGGGTGGGCATTCGTTGCACGGTGGCCCTGCGGATCAACGGCCCAATGACCATCGGCCGGACATTCTTGTCTATACGACGGCGACGCTGGAAGAGGATATGGAGGTGACGGGCGCGATCCGGGTCATCCTCCATGCGCAATCGTCCGCAACCGACTGCGACTGGTTCGTGAAGCTGATCGACCTGTTTCCGGACGGCCGTTCCTACAATCTGGCGAGCGGCATGGTGCGGGCGCGCTATCGTAAATCCCGCACGGCTCCGGAAGGGCTGATGCCGGATGCCGTCGAAAGATATGAGATCGAGTTGGCGCCGACCAGCAACCTGTTCAAAAAGGGGCATCGCGTTCGCATCGTCATTTCGAGCAGCGATTATCCGAACAGCGAAGTGAACCCCCAGGATTTCATCGACCTCTCCACCGCTGCTCCAAAAGATTATCGGATCGCGCGCCAGACGATCCATCACGATGCCGCACGGCCATCGGCGATCGAGTTGCCTGTCGTGCCCGCCGATCGGCCGAGGCAATGGATAGATACGCCCTTCCCCTCGGGAGAGACCGGACGATTTTACACTCGGCCCCTTCCGGTTGAGGAGGCGCCGCCTGTAGAGATGCCATTGTCCCTGCTGCCCTATGGCTGACCGGGCAACATCCCGCAGCTAGGCGGGCTTCCCAGATCATCGGGCATCATCTCGTGGTCAGCGTCGGCAGCTCACACAACGAGGCCGATATCCGCTCCCGACAGAGCTTGCAGGCCGACGATGGCCCGCTGTTCCAGCATGACCGCGTTTTGCTGACGCGCGATGGCCAGCGCCTGTTCCAGGCAACGCCGCGCCTCACTCTTGTCCGGCCCCCAGCGTGCGTGCAACTGTCCGGTCAAGCGCCAATATTCCGCTTCCCATATCCGCTCGTCATGTTGGGCCATGAACGTCGCGGACAAACCGGTATGGTGCAGGCCTTTTTCGTAATGGCCCATTTCGTCGCAGATATCAGCGGCGAGCAGATGCAGGCAGGATGTGAGATAATGCTCAGAAAAGGCCTTCGTATGGGTCAGGAGCTGATCCAGATGTGACGGATCACGCGTCGAATGGAACGACGCCCAGGACAGACATGCTCGCCCGAAAGGCTGCCAGAACCGGCAAAGCTGCTGCGAGCATAGCTCTTGAAGCCGGTCATTATAGGTGTGGATACGGCCGTAATCCCTTTCGCAAACTGCGTGGAAGAGCAGCCACACCAGCACCAGCGACAAAGTTGCCGGGTGGCCAAGGGTTTCCGCCATGGCCAAGGCGCGCTCAGCCTCGCGCCGCCCCTGTTCAGGATTGCCGGTGTGCCAATGCACCCAGGAAAGATAGGCCGTGGAGGCCGCACCGGGATCATAGCCGAAGCTGCGGCCGTGTTGCGCGGGATCATAGACAACGACCACGCGCTCGAAGTGCGTTCGGGCTGCGGCAAAGTCTCCCCGAAATGCCGCGCCAGCGCCCAGTAGGCGCCCTCCTTCCGCTTCCAGGCGGGCATTTGGTCCCAGTGAATGAATGAACTGGTCGAACTCGATCGCCAACAGGTCAGCATGCTTCCAGCGCCCACGGCCCGCCGCCACGGTCCAAAGCCCATGCAGGCTGGCCGCCAGTGCTTCAGGCCGTCCGACCTCCTTGGCCAGCAGGTGCGCGCGTTCGTAAATTTGCTTCAAATCGGGGGCGTAATAGCCTTCTGCTTCCCGGACAGTCGCGCCCAGCTCCAACAGAGCGTCGAGTTCGCGTTCGCTTCGTCCGATACTTGGTGAAATCGATGCAAGGGTTTCTATTGCCGCGCGATAGTTCGCGATTGCTTCGGCGAGGGCATATCTTTGTGCCGCTTTGCGGCCAGCATCCAGCCAGAAGGATACCGCCTCGTCGAAACGCCCCGCATGGCGCATATGTCCCGCGATCACTTCGGGGTGATCGGCTGCGATTTCCGGGAAATAGTCAACCAGGATGTCGGCAGTTCGAGAATGCAGGTCCTGACGATCTGCGTCCATCATTGACGTGTAGGCCGCGTCGCGGAGCAACGCGTGCCGAAAGGCGTATCGACCTTTGCCGTTGGAGCGACCGCGCGTCAGAATGCCGGCGGCCAGCAGCTGGTCGATCGCAGCGGCCATCCGCTGATCCTCATCGCCCACCAGAGCCCTCAATATCTCGCCATGGAAGTCCCGCCCTATTATGGAAGCCACCTGCGCAACCCGGCGCGCAAAGCCCATGCAGCCGAGCTGAGATGCCAGCAAATCGTTCAGGCTATCGGGTACTGTCGACAGATCGTCCTTCCCAACATTTTGGGCAAGCAGGAGCTTCGTCAGTTCCTCCAGATAGAGCGGCACCCCGTCGGCTTTGTCGATAATCGTGTCCCGGGCTGGGATTGGCAACGCCGCATCCCCCGCAATACCGTCAATCATCCGGCTGCAATCCTGACGGGATAAACGGGTGAGACGAAGAACAGTAACCGGTTGCCCCGGTCCAAAGAGCGCCGCGCACCCTGACCTGCCCGTCGTTAGCAGGTAGAGCCGTAGATCCTGGCATGCCGACGCGGCAAATCCAATCAACTCCAGCGTCGTGGGGTCCGCCCAATGTATGTCTTCGACAAGAAGGATAACCGGCCTGCGGTTACATAAGGCAGAAAGGATGGCGATTAGAAGCTGAAGTGTCTTCTCTTTCTTTTCGCTCGCCGACGGAAGGATGCCCTCCATATTTTCTTCCACATCCGCCTGAGCGAGCAATGTTTGAAGAAGCGCCCTGTTGATCGGCCCGTCCAAACCGACTCTTTCAAGAAATCGGCCCAGTACGGCGTTTGATGGATCGTTCCCTGCCATCAACCGGCGGAGGATTTGGATAATGGGATAAAGTGCGCTGTTGCTGTGGTGCGCAGAGCATTGCAGGCGAATTTGATAGCCCCTTGGCCGCAGCCGTTTGATCAGTGCTTCGGACAAACAGGATTTGCCGATACCCGCTTCACCTTCCACGATGACGGATTGTCCCTCTCCGGCGGAAGCCAGGAGCCAACGGTTGCGTAGCAGGTCCAATTCAGCACCCCGGCCGATGATGTCGGCCGACGGAGCATCTTGTTTGGCTAGAAAGCATGTTGTCGATCTGGGGCTCAGAAGACGCCAAAGAAGAATTTGGTGCCCATCCTCGCCTTCTATTGATCCAGCCGGAATGGTTTCAAATGCGGTGCGTGAATGTTGGCGGGTTTCCTCCGAAACGAGAATTGCGTTAGATGGCGTGTGATCGATTATCTGTAGGGCAATGGTGGGTACGTCACCCAATATCAGCGGCTGTTCCAGGCAGGGTCGTGAGAGAACCTTGCCTGTATCAATGGCCACACGGACCTCACAATTATCTCCATGTTCACGCCTCGCATAGGCAATGATCTCCGTTGCCGCCGTCATGGCCCGTCCCGAAGCATCTTCCAGCGAGGTGGGCCAGCCGAAATAGACGGTCAGTCGAGCCGTTGCGCCGTTCTCCATGACGCCGCCCAACTGCTTCACGGTCGAGGAAAAATATGCGTGGAAGCGGTCGAATTCTTCAAGAAACTCAGCCGTCAGTTGGGAAATGCCTTTTAGCCGGAAAGAGCAGGATAAGACCGTTACCCTGCGCAGTTCCATATGCGAAGGCAAATCCGGGGTCGCAGCCTTTGCAGGAGCGTCATCGTCTCGCTCAACAATTTCCGATTGTTCCGTCTTGCGTTGGAAGCTTGGGACATATCCTCCTTTAGGAATGACAATCTGAATGGTGTCGGATTGACCATGGTTGATCTGGTAGCTTGTCAGCAGGCGGCGGAGGCGTCCTGCCTCCACCCGGACAGTCGCGCTGGTGCCGGGATCAAAATCCTGAGGCTTGTCGAAGACCCCAAGCGCAATACTATATTCTTTCAGGAGCGATCCTCGCCCCGCGAACATCTCCTCGCAGAGATAGCGTAAAAATCGCTGCATACGGGGACTGCGTTCAAAGACGGGGCTCATCAGCACTTTGTTTAAATGCGCCTGCATCTCCTGTGCGCCAAGAGGGGGAACGCTGCGCGCGTCAATGGATGATCGCCTCATCGTCACCGTTGCCTCTCCGTCATTTGTCGGGTTATCGATCCTTGCCCGGCTCAGGAACATTGCCTGACTTTAGTCGCAAAGCAACGGAAAGGTGAGGCGGCTCACAGGCAAGTGCCTAACAGTAGCATACTTGCAGAGGCGACGCTGTCCGCGACAATCAGGTGCTTATGCAATTTGTCGCTGCGGAACCGCAGCCAATATTCGAGAGGAGTATGCCAGTGGCCCTGAGGGGATGTGGAAAGTGAGCGCTCTCAGCTACGTCCGGGGTAGAACGGATCCCCCGCTTCTGGATTTGACGATAGGACAGGCTCTGGCGGACGCTGCCGCTCGGTGGGGTGATCGCGATGCTTTGGTTTCGGTGGAACAGAACATCCGCTGGACCTATGACGATCTACTTGCTCTTGCCGATAAGCTAGCTGCTGGACTGTTGGAGCTGGGCTTGCGGCCAGGGGACCGCATCGGCATCTGGTCGCCCAACTGCGCGGAATGGACCTTGACCCAGTTCGCAGCCGCCCGTGCCGGTCTGATCCTGGTGACCATCAATCCCGCCTATCGATTGTCGGAAGTCGAATATACGATCAACAATGTCGGCCTGCGGGCGCTGGTTGCAGCCGAACGGTTCAAGACCAGTGCCTATGCCGACATGATCGAGACGCTCGCTCCGGAGCTGCCCCGCTGCGTACCGGGGCAGTTGGAAGCAAAGCGGCTGCCGACGCTCAAGGCGGCCATCCTTATCAGTGAACAGCCGCGTCCGGGCTGGCTGCGCTTTGATGACCTGCTATCGTCGGCTCCGTCTCTGGATCATCTGCGTTCGATTGAGCCGCAAATTCGAGCGGAGGACGCCGTGAACATTCAGTTCACCAGCGGCACTACAGGTTTGCCGAAGGGCGCTACGCTCAGCCATCGCGGCATCCTTAACAACGGTTATTTTGTCGGCAGCGCCATGGGTCTGACCCCCGGCGACCGCATTTGTATACCTGTGCCGCTATACCATTGTTTCGGGATGGTTATGGGAAACCTTGCCGCCATCACGCATGGATCGGCCATGATCTATCCATCGAGCGCCTTCGATCCTGCGGCGGTGCTGCGCACGGTGACGGAGGAACGCTGTACCGCCCTATATGGCGTTCCGACGATGTTCATTGCGGTTCTGGCACGGCTCGAGACGGATGCGACCGATACGTCCTCATTGCGCACTGGGTGCATGGCCGGGGCGCTTTGTCCGGAGCCATTGATGCGGGACGTTGTGGATCGCCTCAACATGCGAAATGTGACGATCGCCTATGGGATGACGGAGACCAGCCCCGTCAGTTTCCAGACCGTGCCTGGAGATTCGATCGAACGTCGAACCACCACCATCGGCCAGATCCAACCGCATCTCGAATGCAAGATCGTCGATGCCGACGGCGCGATCGTCCCGCGCGGAACGCCGGGAGAATTATGCACCAAAGGTTATTCCGTCATGATGGGATATTGGAACGATCCCGTGCAGACGGCGGCCGCCATCGATTCAGACGGCTGGATGCACAGCGGCGATCTGGCCGTCCTGGACGACGCTGGCTATGGGAGCATCGTAGGCCGGATAAAGGACATGATCATTCGTGGGGGGGAGAATATCTACCCGCGCGAAATCGAGGATTTTCTGCGGGGGCACCCCGCCGTCGAGGATGTCTCCGTCGTGGGCGTGCCGGACGATCATATGGGGGAGGAAGTCTGTGCGTGGATAACGTTACGCGCCGACGGAAAACTGGCCGAAGATGAGGTCAGGGCATTTTGTGTGGACCAGATATCCCACTATAAAATACCCCGGTTCATACGGATCGTTGACGCCTTCCCGACCACGGTGACTGGAAAGGTGCAGAAGTATCTGATCCGTCAGGCGATGATGGAGGAATTTGAGGGGCAAGGCTAGGTCCGATCGACATTCAGTTCTGGCGGCCTGCAAATGGCGGTTCTCCGCGCTTCCGGTGCTCACGTACTTTGAGTACGCTGCGTTGAAGCGAGGCGCGTGACTCGCTTCAAGGGTCACGGAAAACCACCATTTTACCTTCGGTGGCCTTCGGCTCGGCTCGCCATCTCCTGAATGTCGATCGGCCCTAAGGCAAGGCAGTCGTTTCGATGCTTGCCCCCGATGGCCGGATGGGAGCCCTCGTCGCAGGATCGAGGGCTCACCCGCGAGGTGTAGAAAGGAAGCTTCAAAGCTTCTGGTTTAACTCCGGCACAACCTTGAACAGATCACCGACCAGGCCGATGTCCGCGACCTGAAAGATCGGCGCATCCTCGTCCTTGTTGATGGCGATGATGGTCTTGCTGTCCTTCATGCCCGCCAGATGCTGGATCGCGCCGGAAATACCGACCGCGATGTAGACTTCCGGAGCCACGATCTTGCCAGTCTGGCCAACCTGATAGTCGTTGGGCACATAGCCCGCGTCAACAGCAGCACGCGAAGCACCAACCGCCGCGCCCAGCTTGTCGGCGAGCGGATAGATCACCTCTTCAAAGGTCGGCCCATCCTTCAGCGCGCGACCACCCGACACGATGATCTTGGCCGAGGTCAGTTCCGGACGCTCCTGCTTGGCGATCTCGGCGCCGACGAAGCTCGACAGCCCCTTGTCGCCCGTCGAAGTCACGGCTTCCACCGCGCCCGAACCTCCCTCGCGCGCCGCCTTCTCAAAAGCGGTGCCACGAACGGTGATGACCTTCTTCGCATCCTTCGACTTGACGGTCGCAATCGCGTTGCCGGCATAGATCGGACGCGTGAACGTGTCTTCGCTTTCGACCGACAGGATGTCGCTGATCTGCATCACGTCCAGCAGAGCCGCGATGCGCGGCGCGATATTCTTGCCGTTGCTGGTGGCTGGCGCGACGAACGCGTCATGGCTGCCCATCAGTTCGACGACCAGCGGCGCGACATTCTCGGCCAGCGCATGACCAAAGGCCGCGTCGTCGGCGACATGGACCTTGCCCACGCCAGCGATCTTCGCAGCAGCTTCACCCACGCCGCCGACGCCAGCGCCAGCGACCAGCAGATGCACTTCACCCAGCTTTGCAGCGGCGGTGACGGCGGAAAGGGTCGCGTCCTTGACGGCGCCGCCCTCATGTTCAACCCATACCAGAGTCTTCATGCTGCAACTCCCAGAGCCTTGAGCTTCGCGACCAGTTCATCGACATCGGCGACCTTGACGCCAGCCGAACGCTTGGCGGGCTCGGTGACCTTCAGCGTCTCCAGACGCGGCGAAATGTCCACGCCATAATCAGCGGGCGTCTTGTTCGCGAGCGGTTTGCTCTTCGCCTTCATGATGTTGGGCAGCGAAGCATAGCGCGGTTCGTTCAGGCGCAGGTCGGTGGTGACGATCGCGGGGACGTTCAGCTTCACCGTTTCCAGGCCGCCATCGACTTCGCGGGTCACACTGACCTTGTCACCCTCAACCTCGACCTTCGATGCAAAGGTGCCCTGCGGCAGATTGAGCAGCGCGGCGAGCATCTGGCCGGTCTGGTTGCTGTCGTCGTCGATCGCCTGCTTGCCCAGGATGATCAGGCCAGCGCCTTCCTCTTCCTGCACCTTGGCGAGCAGCTTGGCGACGCCCAGCGGTTCGGCTTCGTCATCGGTCTGGATCAGGATCGCACGGTCCGCACCCATGGCCAGCGCCGTGCGCAGCGTTTCCTGCGCCTTGGCAACGCCGATCGACACCGCCACGACCTCGGTCGCCACGCCTTTTTCCTTCAGGCGGATGGCTTCCTCGACCGCGATCTCGTCGAACGGGTTCATGCTCATCTTGACGTTCGCCAGATCGACGCCCGTCCCATCCGCCTTCACGCGCGGCTTCACATTATAGTCAATGACCCGCTTCACGGGCACAAGGATCTTCATGCATCTCTCCATAAGTATGCAAGCATACGGTCATATATAACACGAACCTCCTGCCGTAAAGCCGGCGGCATCGAATAAGACCCTTGCGTAACGTAATCTAGCGAACTAAATGAGTCTTCGGCTGAATATGGCCGTCACGGTGAGCGACGGCAGGCGGCGGAGTGCCGCGTCCTTGAGCAGGTGAGGTGAATGACTCAACTCGGCATTTCGCGCTATGGCGCCTATGTTCCCCGGCTTCGGCTGGATCGTTCCTTGATAGCAGAAGCGCATGGCTGGATGGCGCCGAGCCTGCGGGGGCAGGCGAAAGGCAGCAGGGCGTTCACCAGTTGGGATGAAGACGCCATCACTATGGGCGTCGAAGCTGCCCGCGATGCCTTGGCGGATACCAGCCTTGATGATGTAAAGGCCGTACGGCTGGCATCGACCAGCCTGCCTTATGCCGACCTTCAGAATGCAGCGATCATGGCACGGGCGATCGGCGCCCCGGCAAGCGTCGCTACGTCCGACGCTGCTGGGTCGCAGCGGGCGGGAACCTCTGCCTTGCTGCAGGCGCTCAAGGGCGTGGAAGCAACGCTTGTGGTGGCATCCGACAATCCCTTCGCGAAACCCGCCAGTACGCAGGAAATGAGCTTTGGGGCAGGGGCGGCGGCCTTTGTGATTTCAGACCGCGATGTCGTGGCCCGGCTGATCGGATCAGCGTCTCTCACCGAAGTTTTCGTCGATCATTTCCGGTCGGCGAACGCCCAGAGCGACTATGGCTGGGAAGAAAGGTGGGTCCGCGACGAAGGTTATGCGAAGATCGTGCCCCAAGCTGTCAGGGCGGCACTGGATCAAGCGCAACTCTCCATCGGCGACATTCAGCATTTCGTCATGCCCTCCTATCTGAAGGGTGCGGCGGATATGGTGGCCAAGAAGCTGAAGTTTGGAGGCGCTGTAGCCGGGGCGTTGGACGACGGCGTCGGTTATGCCGGTGCGGCCCATGCGCTGCTGATGCTCTCCGCGACGTTGGAAAAGGCGCAGCCGGGCGATCGGATCTTGCTGGTCGGTTTCGGTCAGGGTGCTGATGTCCTGATATTCCAGGCGACAGAGGCAATCGCATCCGTCCGCCCTGCGCGGGGCGTCGCGGGCTCCATCGCGGATGCCTTGCGAACGGACAGCTATCTGCGGATGCTGTCATTCTATGGCGGGATCGAAAATGAATGGGGCATGCGTTCGGAGAAGAGCGCCAAAACGGCTCTGACCGAACAGTATCGCTCCGCCGACCAACTCGAAGGTTTTAACGCCGGTAAATGCGGCAATTGCGGCGCGGTTCAGTTCCCCCAGATGCAATATTGCGTGCAATGTCACGCCCCGGGGGAGCAGTTCACTGACGTTCCCTTACGGAACGAGACTGCGGAAGTCCTGACGTCAACCGCTGACTGGCTGTCCTATCATCCTTCACCACCGCTGTGGGTCGGCTTCGTCAAGTTCGACAATGGTGCGCGCGTCCTGATGGAGATGGTCGATATCGGCCCGGATGGGATCGAAACGGGCGATCAGGCCCGCATGGTCTTCCGCATCAAGGAGAAGGACCGCCAGCGGGGATATAACCGCTACTTCTGGAAATCGACGCCGCTGAGCGCGGCCTGAGGAGTTCGCGACATGGCGACGGGTATCAAGGACAAGGTGGCCCTTCTGGGCATGGGCTGCTCCAAATTCGGCGAACGATGGGACATGGGGTCGCCCGACCTGATGAAGGAGGCGTTCGAGGAAGCGCTCGCCGATGCAGGGATCGAGCGTAACCAGATCGAGGCGGCATGGTTCGGTTGCTGGGGCGATAGCGTCAATGTCGGCAACAGCTCCATTCCCGCCGCGATGGCGCTGCGGCTTGAAGGCATTCCCGTGAGCCGCGTCGAAAATATGTGCGCGACCGGAACCGAAGCGCTGCGCGGAGCCGCTTATGCCGTCGCGTCGGGTGCGGTGGATATCGCGCTGGCGATCGGGTCGGAAAAGCTGAAGGACACGGGTTTTGGCGGCCTGCCTCCAGCCTTTAAAGGGACGTTCAATGACATGTGGATGCCGATGGGCTCCGCGCCCGCCGGCTTCGCTCAGCTCGCGCCCTACTACCGGGCCAAATATGGCACCAGTAAGGAAGACTTGAAGCGCGCCATCAGCCATGTGTCGTGGAAAAGCCACCAGAATGGCGTGCACAGCCCCAAGGCGCATTTCCAGAAGGCCGTGCCGATGGAAACCATCATGAACGCGCCGATGATCTCCGATCCGCTGGGCCTGTTCGACTGTTCGGGCGTGTCGGATGGCGCGGCCTGTGCGATCGTCACCACGCCGGAAATCGCGCGAGCTCTGGGCAAGAGGGACCTGGTGACGATCAAGGCGCTGCAATTGTCGACCAGTTCCGGCCGCGAGACCCAGACCAATGAGTGGGACGGCAGCTATGTCGCCACCACCCGCAACGCGGCGGCGCGGGCGTACAAGGAAGCTGGGATCACCGATCCCAAGCGCCAGGTGAACCTCAGCGAAGTGCATGACTGTTTCTCCATCACCGAACTGGTGACGATGGAAGACCTTGGCTTTTCCGACGATGGCCGGGCGGTTTTCGACATATTGGACGGGCGCTACGACCGCGATGGGGCGATGCCCTGTCAGATCGATGGCGGTCTCAAATGCTTCGGGCACCCGATCGGCGCTTCGGGCTTGCGCATGGCCTATGAGGTCTACAGCCAATTGCTGGGCCGGGCAGGGGAGCGGCAGCTGTCGAACCCGTCCATCGGGCTGACCCACAATCTGGGCGGTGTTCCCTATCAGGGCATCGCCGCCATCTCTATCCTGGGACTTGCGTGATGCCTGGAGTCTGGTTTGACGAGCTTGAAGTCGGCATGGTCTTTGACCATCCCATTCGGCGCACCATCACCGAAACAGACAATGTTCTGTTTTCCTGCATGACCCATAATCCGGCGCTGCTGCACCTGGATGAGGAATATATGAAAGGGACGCCCTTCGGGCAGCGGCTGGTCAATTCGGCCTTCACGCTTGGCCTGATGGTGGGCATTTCGGTCGGGGACACGACGCTGGGCACTGCGGTCGCGAACCTTGGCTGGGATGAGGTACGTTTCCCGAATCCGCTGTTTCACGGGGACACCATCCATGTCACGAGCGAGGTCATCGATCTGCGTGAATCAAAGTCGCGGCCCGAAGCCGGGATCGTTACATTCCTTCACAAGGCCTATAATCAGAAGGATGAACTGGTGGCGTCGTGCAAGCGGTCTGGCCTCCAGATGAAGAGGCCCGCGTCATGACGTTGCCGATCCGTTCCTTCCTCTTCATCCCCGGAGACAGCGAGAAGAAGCTGGGCAAGGTTGATGGCGTCGCTGCCGATGCCTTCATCCTGGACCTGGAAGACGCTGTCGCCGTGGCGCGCAAGCCAGTAGCGCGGGAGATGGTTCCGGCCTTTATCAAGGGACGTCCGCGCGCTGGACGAAAGTCTCAACTGTGGGTGCGCGTCAATCCGCTGGACACCCCCTGGACTCTGGAAGACTTGGCCGCGATCGTACCAGTCGCGCCCGATGGCATCATGCTGCCCAAGGTGAACGGGCCAGAGGATGTGGCGCAGGTCAGCCATTATCTGAGTGCGCTGGAAGCGGCATCCGGTGTCGAGCAGGGTTCGATCCGCATCCTGCCGGTGGCGACCGAAACCGCAGTCTCGCCCTTCCGACTGGGCGATTATGCGGCGGCGGGCCTGGACCGGCTTTACGGGCTGACATGGGGGGCGGAGGATCTGAGTTCAGCGATCGGCGCCAGCGGCAACATCGATGCGAATGGCGAATGGACGCACACCTACAAGATGGTGCGTTCGCTCTGTCTGCTCGGCGCGCACGCTGCGGGCGGCGAAGCGGTGGACACGCTCTACGTCGATTTTCGTGATCCTGAAGGTCTGCGCGCCTCATGCAAGGCCGCGCGGGCGGAAGGCTTTTCCGGCCGCGTGGCGATACATCCAGCGCAGGTGGACATCATCAACGAGAGCTTTTCGCCTTCCGCCGATGAGGTGGATTTCGCCCGGCGGGTGGTCGACCTGTTCGCCGCCAACCCGGATGCCGGAACATTGGGGCTCGACGGCAAGATGCTGGACATCCCTCATCTGAAACAGGCGGAAAGAACATTGGCAATGCACGAGGCGCGCCGTGGTTGACGTGCAGCACAGCAGCGAAGGCGGACGCGGCATCTTTTCCGCCGAGCATGAACAATTTCGCGAAACGGTCGCGCGGTTCGTGGATGAGGAACTGGTTCCCAACCATCATCAGTGGGAAAAGGACGAAGTCGTCCCCCGCGAGGTTTGGAAACGGGCGGGCGAGGTGGGCATCCTTTGCCCCAACATTCCCGAGGAATATGGCGGCTTTGGCGCCGACTGGCTCTACAATGTCGTCGTCATCGAAGAACTGGCGAAGAAGGGCATCACCGGCCCCGGCTTCATGGTGCATTCGGAAATGGTCGCGCCCTATATCCTGACGGCAGGCACCGAGGAGCTGAAGCGCGAGGTTCTGCCCCGCATGGTCGCGGGTGAGTATATCGGCGCGCTTGGATTGACCGAGCCGGGCGCTGGTTCAGACGTAAAGGAAGTCCGCACCCGCGCCATTCGCGAGGGCGATGATTATGTGCTGAATGGGCAGAAGGTCTATATTTCCAACGGCCAACTCGCCGACATAATGGTCTGTGCTTGCAAGACCGATCCGGCGGCAGGCGCCAAGGGCGTCAGCCTGATCGCGATCGACACGCATCAAGCGGGCTTTAAACGCGGCCGCAATCTTGAGAAGATCGGCCTAAAAGCCCAGGATACGTCGGAAATTTTCCTGGAGGACGCGCGCGCGGAATCCTGGAGGCTTCTGGGTCGCGAGGGCGGCGGCTTCGGGATCATGATGGGCAAGCTGGCGCAGGAAAGGCTGACGCAGGCGGTGCGTAGCATCTGCGTCGCGGAAGCTGCGCTGGAATGGACCGTCGCCTACACCGCCGAACGCAAGATGTTCGGTCAGACGCTGGCGGATTTTCAGAACACGCAATTCGTGCTCGCCGAACTGTCGGCCGAAATCCTGTCCGCCCGGACCTTCACCGATTGGTGCATAAAGCGCTTCCTTGCAGGGGAGTTGACCGGCGTCGAAGCGGCGAAGGTGAAGCTGGTCGTCACCAATCTGCATGTGAAGGTCGTGGACCAATGCCTGCAATTTTTCGGCGGCTATGGTTATATGACCGAATATCCGATCGCACGGGCCTATATCGACGCGCGCATCGTGCGCATCGCGGGCGGCGCGGCGGAGGTGATGAAACAGATTATCGGCCGCGACCTGTTCGGCAAATGAAGGCGGTTGCCAGATCATAGTTAGTCAGAATAGAGAGGCTATGAAACATCATACGCCTGCTGATCATCGGGTTCGCTATCATACGCTATTGCAATAGAGGGCGAATTATAGATCATCGGACGAAGATGATGCACCGAAATTGCCTTTAACTGGATGGTGAGAATGACGAACACGCTGAAAGCTGCCGCACCGAAAAAGAAGACGCCGAAACGGCCCTCTGCGAAACAGTTCACGTTCGGCTATCTGGTGCATGACGTATCGCGTATCCGGCGCACCGTGATGGACTTGCTGATGCGGCCTTACGGGATCACCCGGTCGCAATGGTCGGTGCTCAGCACCTTGTCGCGAGCAGGCAATGACGGGATGATGCAGGTCGATCTCGCCCGGCTGATGGAAGTGGGCAAGGTGACCGTCGGCGGGTTGATAGATCGGCTTGAAGCGTCGGGCCATGTCGAACGCAGGGCAGATGCCAACGACCGCCGGGCAAAGCGCGTGTTCATCACAGAAAAGGGGTTCGATGTGATCGGCCTCATGATCGAACTGGCCGCGACGATGAACCGCCGCATCTTGGAAGGCGTGTCGGATGCGAACCGGGAAGTGTGCGAGGACGTGCTGTTGCAGGTGAAGCAGAATTTGAAGGATGTCCTGCGAGAGCAGGGTGGTTCGAGTCTGATCGAGGGCGAGGACTGAAAACAGCGACGGGAAGGCTGGAATCTCATGTTTTTCATCGTTCTGGCCGCCGACAAGCCGGATGCGCTTCCGCTTCGGCTGGAGCATCGGCAGCGCCATCTGGATTATTGGCTGGAACAGGGGGCTGCGGTGAAAGTCGCTGGCGCGATGCTGGATGGAGACAAGCCGGACTCAAGCCCTCAAGGCAGCTCCTTCCTGTTGGAGGCCGAAGATGAGGCCGCAGTCCGCGCGCTGCTCGCAGGCGACCCTTTCACCAAGGAAGGCGTGTTCACGGGCAATTTCGTCGTTCAGCCGGTGCGGCCTGCCATAGGTGAGTGGCGGCCCGATTAGAGCATTGTGCCTTTTATCAGGATCTCTCAACCCCGTTCGGGCTGAGCTTGTCGAAGTCCTTCCCTTTCTAAAAAGAAGGAAAGCCCTTCGACAAGCTCAGGGCGAACGGTAACAGAGGATGATTCTGATTTACGGCACGATGCTCTAAACCCAAACACCGGCCAAAAGCCCGTTAATCCTCGCCGATATAGACCAGCGTCTTGGGCGCGTTGCTATCCGCAAAAAGCGCCTCCAGGGCTCCGCTGACCCGGTCGATACCGGGTTCGACATGGTCGTGAAACTTCAGGTCGCCGTTCAGCACCATGTCGCTCAGCTTTTCCACGGCTTCGGGAAAGCGGGCGACATGATCGAAGATAACGAACCCGCCGCAGACAAGCGCGCGCATCAATATCTCGCGTTCGTTGCGAAGGCCGGTCGGCGGAGGATTCCAGCTGGGCGTGGCGGCGGTGCCGCAATGCACGATCCTCCCGTGCCTCGCCATTGCACGGATCGCCGTGTCCAGGATCGGGCCGCCGGTATTGTCGAAATAGATGTTGAAGCCGCCGGGGCGAGCCTCCGCAAGGGTAGCCGCCAGATCGACGGACTTGTAATTATAGGCGACGTCATAGCCATAGTCGCGAACGCAGCTTTCCACCTTCTCATCGCTGCCAGTCAGGCCGACGACGAACGCGCCCGCGCGCTGCCCGATCTGGCCCACGACACTGCCCACTGTCCCCGCCGCCGTTGAGACAAGCATGGCCGCGCCCTCATAGGGGGGAGCGATGTCTTGCAAGGCGAGCCATGCCGTCACGCCGGGCATGCCAAGTACCCCGGCATATGCCGAAAGCGGCGCGCGCGGATGTGGGATGTGCGACAACAGGTCGCCGCGTGCCGCGACCTTGTAATCCTGCCAACCGAAAAAGCCGTAGACCACATCGCCTGATCTGATGCCATCATCGCGGCTTTCCACGACCACGCCGACCGCAAGGGCGCGCATCGGCTGACCCAATGGAGTGAGGCCCTCGTTGGCCGCCCAACCGCGCTGTACCGGGTCCGCCGCAAGATAGAGGTTGCGCACCAGAAATTGGCCGTCGCCGGGCGATGCAATGCTGACGTCTTTGCGGGCGAAATCGGCAGCGACGGGGCTGGCGGCCGGACGGTGCGAAAGTATCACCTGCCGGTTCGTCAGGCGGGTGCTGAACGGAGGAATGAAGTCCGGCACGCAAGCTCCATATCAGGCGTCAATAACTCGTATGCCTGCAATCTATATCCCCGCACCAAAGGTTGTCAAATCAGATATAATGCGTATGGTACGATAACGCACCATATAACGCCACTGGGGCTGTTGAGTGGTCTTGAAACGCCATTGGAGGGATGACGCTTGGACATTGAGAAAATCAGGAACCTGACGATTGAGCCCATCGTCCAATCCTATGACAAACGCGACACGATCCTCCATGCGCTGGGGCTGGGCTATGGTCTGGACCCGCTTGATGAGGCAGAGCTGCCGTTCGTCTACGAAAAAGAACTGCGTTCCTTGCCCTGCTTTGCGAACATCCTGTGTCATCCCGGCTTCTGGGCGCAACGGCCGGAATTCGGCATCGACTGGGTGAAGATACTCCATGCCGAGCAGCATCTGACGATGCACAAGCCGCTACCCCCGGCGGGCACCATAAGGGGTGAATATCGCGTGGCGGGGGTCGAGGACAAAGGTGAAGGACGCGGCGCGCTGCTCCATCAGGAAAAGGCGCTGTATGATACGGCCACGGGGGATCATCTGGCGACCGTGCGATCGACGCTGTTCATGCGCGGCAATGGCGGGGAGGGCGGTTTCGGCAATGCCATCCCGGCCGCTGATCCGGTGCCCGAAGGAAAGCCCGACGCGGTGGTGGAAATTACGACCCGTCCGGGACAGGCCCTGATCTATCGTTTGAGCGGGGACTGGAATCCGTTGCATGCAGAGCCAGCGATTGCACGAAAGGCGGGGTTTGACCGGCCGATCCTGCATGGCCTGTGCACCAAGGGCTTGGCCAATCGCGCGGTGCTGGCGCATTATTGCGACAATGACGTTGCGCGCTTCAAGGGCATGTTCGTCCGTTTCAGCAAGCCGGTCATGCCGGGCGAGACGATCCGCTTTGAATTTTACGAGCAGGGCGGCGGCCAGCTGCGTTTCCGCGCCGTCGCGGCGGAACGGGATGTGGTGGTACTCGATCGCTGCTCGGCGCAGGTGAGCGAAGCATAGGGGCGGCATCGGCGCGCGCGGATTGCCTCCGTGCGCGCCGATGCTCTGCTTATTCCCCGCCCAGGAATTGCTTGCGGATCAGTCCGCGCTGGACCTTCCCCGACGCTGTGCGGGGAAGTGTAACGCCAAGTTCGATCCGTCGCGGAATCTTGTAGGCAGCCAGCGACTGCCGCGCGAAGGCGATGAGCTCTTCCGTATCGAGTTCATGGCCGGGACGAACTTCCACCGCCGCCGTCACCCCTTCGCCCCATTTGGGATGCGGCAATCCAAACACGGCGCAGTCCATCACGGCCGGATGATCGCGCAGCACGGCCTCGACCTCGGCAGGATAGACATTCTCTCCGCCCGATACGATCATGTCCTTGATCCGGTCGGTCAGGAACAGATAACCGTCCTTGTCCAGCCTTCCCCCGTCGCCCGATCGATACCAGCCGTCGATCAACGCTTCCGACGTTGCCTTCGGATTGTTCCAATATTCGATCAGCAGGCTGGGCGACTTCACCCAGATTTCGCCTGGCTGGTCCACGGGCAGGAGTTGGCCCTGAGGATCGCGGATCGCGACGCTGAAACCGGGCGAGGGCCGCCCCACCGACCGGAGCAGATGAGGACGACGGATGTCATGCTCTTGCGGCCCAAGGATCGACATCGTCCCGGTGTTTTCGGTCATGCCGTAATATTGCAGGAAGTGGCAGGAGAAGCGATCGACCGATCGTTCCAGCAGGCCGGGGTCCATCGACGCGGCACCATAGTGAATGCCCCGCAGCGTCGGCACGCGAACATTGCGCGCATCCATTTCCGCTATCAGCCCGCGCACCAGCGTCGGCACGATGAAGGTGCGGGTAACGCCAAATTCCAGGCAAGCATCCAGGATGGTCGCAGGCGCGGTGTCCGCGATGATGTGGACGGTCGCACCGCGCACCAAGGCTGTGCATACCCAGGACATCCCGCCGATATGAAAGGTGGGGAGGGGGGACAGCAAAACCTCGTCATCCCCCCAATCGGCGAAATAGCCGGACACATTCTCAACATGGCGATGGATGCCGAACGCATATTGGGATGTGACGACACCCTTCGGACGCCCCGTGGTGCCACTCGTATAGAGTTGCAGGCAGGGCGCATGCGGGTCTATCGGCGTGCGAGCCGCTGGCTGAGCTGCCACAATCCGGCTGCGCAGGCCTTGCGGTCCCTCCTCATCCACGACTAGCGTCGGAAGGCCTCGCTTGTCCGCTTCCTTGAGCAGCGGAAGGAACTCGCTATCGGCAATGACCAGGCTGACCTCGCTGTCTTCCAGCACATAGGCCGTCTCCGGAGCCGTATTGCGCCAGTTAACCGGGACAAGAACCGCGCCAGCGCGAATGGCGCCGATCAATATCAGGAAGAAAAGGTCGTTATTCTTGCCCAGATAGGCCAGCCGTCCACCCTGCTTGACGCCATGCTCCGCAAGTAATGTGACGACCGCATCGCAGCCACGGTCCAACTGGGCATAAGTCCAACTATGATCGCCAAATATAATGGCTGGCTTGTCGGGCGAAACGGCGGCAGCGACATTGGGATAATCGGACGGCAGGATAAGGCCGCTATCGTCGAGCGGCGGCCCTTCCGCGAGCGCCAGACCCTGCGCCAGCAGTCCGCCGATCGCTTCACCGTCAGAATGCGACATCGTCTCCACCCTTTGTCTGCATCAGGGCGCGGGCTTCGTCCGGCGTGGCCACGGTCAGGCTGAGTTCTTCCAGTATGCGGCGGATCTTCGCCACCTGTTCGGCGTTGGACGTCGCCAGCTTGCCCCTGCCGGCATAGAGGCTGTCCTCCAGACCGACGCGCACGGATCCGCCCAACAGCGCGGACAGGGTGACGAGCCGCATCTGGTGCTTTCCTGCGGCGAGCGCGGAAAAGATGAAGTCTTCGCCAAACAGCCTGTCGGCCGTTGTCTTCATGTGCATGACGTTCTCAGGATCAGGCCCGATGCCGCCCAATATGCCGAACACGCCCTGAATGAAGAAGGGCGGCTCTACCATCTTGCGGTCGACGAAATGGGCGAGATTGTAAAGATGCGCGACGTCATAGCATTCGAACTCGAACCGGGTGCCCTGATCCGATAATTGCGTCATCGCCTGCTCGATCTGGGAGAAGGTGTTCGACAGGATGAAGTCTTTGGTCATCTCCAGATAGGGCAGTTCCCAATCATACTGCCAATCCGAAATCTTCGCTCCGGCCCCGGAAATGTTGAAGTTCACCGATCCCATGTTCATCGAACAGACTTCGGGCCTGAACATCTTCGCGGGCGCCAGCCGGTCAGCCAGGCTCATGCCCAGGCCGCCGCCGGTGGTGATGTTGACGATGGCGTCGGTGGACTGCTTGATGCGCGGGAGGAATTGCCGGAAGAGCTCCGGATCTTGTGATGGCTGCCCTGTTTCGGGATTGCGGGCATGCAGATGAACCATCGCGGCCCCTGCCTCTGCTGCGGCGATCGCCTCGGCGGCGATCTGGTCAGCGGTGATCGGCAGATGGGGGGTCATGCTCGGCGTATGGATCGACCCGGTGACGGCGCAGGTAATGATGACCTTGTCAGTGCGTTTCATATGACTTTCGGCTTTGCGCCGCCTCTCCAGAGATGACAGTTTTTATCAATAATTCGTCAGATAATCTCGCCCAGCACAGTGCCCACAGGATAGGTTTCCCCGATTTCCTTGAAAATCTTCAAGGTGCCCGACGCGGGTGCTTCCACTTCCTGTGCGGACTTGTCGCTTTCCAGGGCAAATAGCGGTTCCCCGGCCGTCACTGCCCCGCCGTCGGCCACGAGCCATTCGGACAGCAGCCCTTCATTCATCGAAAAGCCGAGCTTGGGCAGCAGGATTTCAGTCGACATGATATTTTCTCCTTGGGCGGCGCTACCGTGACGCCGAAGATGATCGATTTAGCATGGTGGCGCATGGACGACGTGCGCGTCCATGCGCCTGATATTTGTCTCTCTCAGACGGAACACTCCGACGCGCTGAAAGCAGGATAGTCCGTGTAACCTTTTTCCTCTCCGACATAGGCATAGTCGAAATTCGCTTCCGCAAGCGGAAGGCCGCGCCTTATCCGGGCGACGAGGTCGGGATTGGCAATGTAGGGACGGCCAAAGGAAATGGCATCCGCCTTGCCCTTGGCAATGGCATCGCCCGCAGCGGGGCCGTCGAAACTGCCATTCTGAATGATCGTCCCTGAAAAGACGGCGCGCAGCCGCTCCATGACCGGATAATCGGGCTTCTCCATGAAGCCTGACGCGATGGGCTCTATCAAGTGGATATAGGCAAGCCCGCTCTGCTGCGCGAGGCGGCCGATCGCCTCAGTCAAGGCTCCCGGGTCCACATCGCCCATCCCCTTGCGCTCGCTTGTAGGGCTGACGCGCAGGCCCACTCGGGCAGGATCGACCTCTGCCGTCACGGCCTCGATCACCTCCCGCAACAGCCTGACGCGGTTTTCCACGCTGCCGCCATAGCCATCTTGCCGATGGTTGCTTTTCGATTGCAGGAACTGGTCGATGACATAGCCATTGGCGCCGTGGATTTCGACGCCATCGAAGCCTGCGCGCTTCGCGTTCCTTGCCCCCCGGCCATAGGCGGCGACAAGCTGGCCGATATCCGCCTGCGTCATTTCGCGCGGTACTACATAGGCCTTCATCGGCAGGAAACCGCCCTGATAGTCTTCAGGAGGCGGCGCCATCGTTTCGCCTTCCCCGGCGATGGGCGATGGAGCAATCGGCTGCTGCCCCCCGATATAATCCGGCAGCACCAATCGGCCCATGTGCCAAAGCTGGCAATAGATGCGCCCGCCCGCCGCATGGACACGCTCCGTGATGGCTTTCCAGCCTGCCGTCATCTCGTCGGACCAAATGCCCGGAGCGCGATACCAGCCCATGCCCAGCGGATCGACGGCAGTCGCTTCGGAAATGATGAGGCCCGCGTCCGCGCGCTGGGCGTAATATTCGCCTTGAAGCGGCGTCGGCACGTGCCGGTCGTCCGCACGGGCACGAGTCAGGGGCGCCATGACCACCCGGTTCGGGATTTCCAGCGACCCTATCGTCAGCGGTTCAAACAAAGCGTCCAGAGACATTGTCATATTCCTGCGAGCTTACCCATCCAAAGAGGCGGCGGACGTTCGACGGCCCGCCGCCGTCACCCTGCTATCAGGGATCGAGCCATTCGCCCGGGTTGATCCCGGCGTTCGAACGCGCGAATTTCAAGATCTTGGAGACGCGTTCGCCGAGCACTGTCGGGTCCTTCGACGCTTCGCAGCTGGGACCATGCTGCCAGCTTTCGGCGACGGTGATGCCGTATCCCCAGACTTCGAACACGCGGCCGCTCACCTGACTTGCCTCAGCGCTGGCGAGCCAGGCGACGAAACCGGCGATCCATTCGGGGTCGCGGCGTTCCAACTGCTCAGGCGTCCACTCGCGCAACCCTGCCGTCATGCGCGTTTCGGCACGCGGCGCGATGGCGTTTACGGTCACGCCGATCCGCTGCAATTCGCGGGCGGCGACCTGGCTGAAGCTCGCAATGCCACCCTTGGCCGCGGCATAGTTCGCCTGACCGATATTGGCGAACAGGGCCGAGTGCGATGTCGTGTTGATGACACGGGCGTCCGGTTGGCGCCCGGCCTTGCTTTCCGTGCGCCAGTAATTGGCAGCGTGATGCGTGGGCGCGAAGGTGCCTTTCAGGTGCACCTTGACGACGATGTCCCATTCCTCCTCGGTCATGTTGACCAGCATCCGGTCGCGCAGGATGCCCGCATTGTTTACGAGGATGTCGAGACGGCCGAAGGTTTCAACGGCCTGGCTGACCATCTCCCGGGCATTATCCCAGTTGGAAACGTCGCCGCCGTTGACGACGGCCTCGCCGCCCATGGCCTTGATCTCGCTCACCACGTCCTGCGCCGGGGTCGTGTCAGCCCCGCCGCCCGCTGCGTCGCCGCCCAGGTCGTTGACCACGACCTTCGCCCCATGCTGTGCGAGCTTGAGCGCATAGGTGCGGCCGACGCCACGCCCGCCGCCCGTAACGATCGCCACTCTGCCTTCTAGAAAACTCATGCCCTCTTCCTTGCTTACCTAGGAAATATGTCGGCGCTCAGCGGCCGAACCGAGCCGTCGCATAGGCCCCACCCGTCCTTGCTCTTTACGCATCTAATCCGTATGCGTACTATATGCTTTAGATCGTTTATGCAACATCTGTCAGCACCGAGGGCGGTGCCACAGGAATAAAAATGACATATGTCGCGTATTGGTGGCTGCGGCAATGCTCAGCATATAGGGGAAGGCCCGGTAGGAGAGGCGGCAATGGCAAGGTTGGAACGGAAGGTCATCATCATCACTGGCGCGGGTTCGGGCCTTGGCCGGGCGGCAGCAATCCGCTGTGCGCAGGATGGCGCGCAGTTGGTGTTGGTCGACGTGAAGGCGGAGGGTCTGGAAGAAACAAAGCGGGTGGTCCTGCAGCTTTGCCCGGAGGCGGACATTCTGCTGGTGCAAGCTGATGTGTCGCAGGAAGATCAGGTCCGCAACTATGTGGAAAAGACCGTCGCCCGCTTTGGCACAGTCGACGGTTTCTTCAATAATGCAGGCATCGAAGACCGTCAGGTGGCCACCGAGGATGTGGATGCCGAATTTTTCGATCGCATCATGGCGGTCAATGCCAAGGGCGTCCTGCTGGGCCTGAAACATGTGCTGAAAGTGATGGCGAGGCAGGGACATGGCCGGATCGTCAATACCGCCTCTGCGCTGGGTATTCGCGGCGCTGGGCGGCAGGCCGGTTACACCGCGAGCAAACATGCGATCGTGGGCCTGACCCGCAACGCAGCGCTGGAATATGGCACCATGGGCATCGGCATCAACGCGGTCGCTCCGGGCGCTATCCTGACGCCATTGGTCGAAGCATCGCTGCGCCAGATAAATCCGGATGACTGGCAGGAAGCCGCCGAGCAGTTCGTCGCGCATAATCCGATGCGCCGCATGGGCAATCCCGATGAGGTCGCTTCGGTCGTCGCCTTCCTGCTGTCCGCCGACTCATCCTTCGTGAACGGCGCCATCATCCCGATCGATGGCGGGCAGTCGGCGCAATATTGAAGGGTTCAGACTTATGAACATCATGGGCAAGATCGCGATCGTCACCGGAGCCGGGCAGGGCGTGGGTCGGGGTATCGCGCTGGCGTTGGCGGCTGGCGGAGCGCTGGTCATACTGGCAGGCCGCACAAAGGCCAAACTGGAGGCCGTGCAAGCCGAGATAGCGGCTGCGGGTGGCCAGTCGGACGTGGCTCCCCCCGCCGACGTCAGGAACGCGGCCGACATTGATGCCCTCGTCGCCTATGCCGTCGATCGCCATGGCGGCATCGACATTCTGGTAAACAATGCGCAGCAGGCAGTGCTGGCGCCGCTGCTCGACATAGATGATGAGGGGCTCTTGCTGACCTTCGAGAGCGGGCCGTTCGCGGCGTTCCGCATGATGAAGGCGGTTCATCCCCATATGAAGCGGCGCGGCGGCGGGGCGATCATCAACATCGTCTCTTCGACCGCCGTCAACTGGGACACGAGCGGGACGGCCGCTTATTCGGCCGCGAAACAGGCGATCGGTGTAATCACGCGGGCGGCGGCATCCGAATGGGGACCAGACGGCATCCGCGTGAACAATATCGCGCCATTGGCGGGGTCACCCGCCATGCTCGCCTGGCTGGACGCCAAGCCGGAAGGACCGGACGCCTATCTGTCCACCATCCCCATGCGGCGGATCGGTGACCCCCAAGCCGATATCGGTCGCGCCGTCCTTTTCCTCGCGAGCGACGATGCCGCCTACATCACCGGCGCGACAATCCCGGTGGACGGCGGTCAGGCGAACTGGAACTGAAGGGAGAAGCGATGAAAGACGAACCAGCGAGTGGCATCGTGCGGGCGTTGCTCGTCATCGGTGGCAGCTTCCATGATTTCGACATGGTGCGCCGCCGCTTGCTGGAGCAGCTCGGGGAGCATGAGCGGATCAGGACGATATGCACCAACGACTTTCATGATTTGGACGCGCTGAGGGCTGCTGATTTTCTGGTGACCTACACCACGAATATCTTCCCGGAAGGCGAAGCGCTGTCAGAACTGAAACAATTCCTGGCGCGCGGCGGAAGATGGCTCGCCGTCCATGGTAGCGCGGCCTACATCGAGTTTTCCGGCCCAGAGGTGGAGATTGGCGGCATCAAACTGCCCGGTCTTACGGATACGCCCGATCGGCATCCGGCCTATATGGATCTGCTGGGTTGCCGCTTTCTTTCCCATCTCGCGCCGCAGCCTTTTACCGTGCGCTCCGTATCCGCCCACCCGATCGTAGCGGGCCTGCCGCCTTTCGAGGTGGTGGACGAACCCTATATTCTGGAACTACGAGGGGAGAGCGAGATTTTGCTCGAGTCCCGCTATACCGGCGATGCGCCCGGCTATGTGAAGGGGCCATGGCTGGAGGATGCGCCGCGTCCGCAAGCGGTGCTGCATCGACACGGCGCGGGCGAGGCGCTGTTCCTGGCGCCGGGCCACAGCTGTGGACGATATGATATGCAGCCCTTTATCGCGGAGATTGAGCCGCAGGTGGGACCGTGGGACAATCCGGTCTATATGGAAGTCATCCGGCGGGCGATCCGCTGGGGCGCGCGCATGCCGGTGAACGCGCCATGACCCATCCCAGCCCTGTCGAAGCGGTATTGAAGGCCGCATATATGCTCGACGAAGCCGTTGATGCGAAAGATTGGCGGCGCGTCAGGCGTAGCTTCACGCCCATGGTCACCGTGAGGATAGGGGTCCTGGTAGGCGATGAGGCTGCCGTCGTGCCTGTGGACGATCTGGTGGCAGGAATCGCGTCCCTCAATCCTCCCGCCAAGACGTCCTGCCATATGTTGCTCAACCCGATCGTCTCCGTGACGGCGGAACATGCGACCTTGCGCGCGAAACGCTATGGCTGGGCCAGTTGCGAAGAACTGACGCCGCCGCTTCACGAGCTTTGGGGGCTGCTCTCTTATGGCTTTCGGCTGGCCGCCGGAGAATGGCTGATCGAGGAGATGGGCCTTGTCACGCTACGCGAAGCAGGGAACCAGGAAGTTGCCCTGTTTCGCGGTGTCGGCCAACCCTAACGACTTTCTACCTCGTCCGTCGCTTGAGCGAAGCGAGCAAGATGCAGGTCGGCGTCGCCAAACTGCCGCGCGATGACGAACAGGCGGCGATAATGGTGGCTGATATTCAGCTCCTCGGTCACGCCGATCCCGCCGTGAAGCTGGATCGCCTGTTGGCCCACGAACAACCCACCCGTTGACGCCTGAACCTTGGCCGCTGACACGGCGGCAGTCCTGATCGCCTCTTCTTCCTCCATCGCACCCAGCGCATGGAACAACGCGGAGCGGGTCATCTCCACCTCGATCAGCATGTCTGCCATGCGGTGTTGAAGAGCCTGGAAATTGCTGATGGTCGTGCCGAACTGCTTGCGGACCTTCAGATAATCACGCGTCGCCCAGAGCGCAGCGTCCATAATGCCCAGCGCTTCGCCGCAAACGGCAACGATGGCATGATCAACGGCCAGCGCGACCGCACGTTCGGCCTCAGCGCCCTCCATGAGCAATTCGGCCGACGCGCCTTCCAGATGGATGTCGCAGACCCGCCGATTGTCCAGGGTACGATAAGGGTGCAGATCGACACCAGCCTGGCCCTGTTTAACAAGATAAATGCCGACCTGATCGTCATGCCGAGCGGTCACGAGGAACATATCTGCGTGGTTCGCGCCCTCAACCAGAGATTTGACCCCGGTGAGGAGCCTCGACGACCCCGAAACTTCCGCGCGCGTTTCGACCATCCGCCAGTCGCCGCGCCCTTGAGGTTCCTGCAAAGCGACAGCGGCGCGTTGCTCGCCCATGACCAGGTCCGCGAGCATGGTGCCCGCCATGTCCGATCCGATAGCCGCCAGCAATTGGGTGGCGAGGACATGCCCAATAAAAGGTTCGGTCACCAGACCGCGTCCCAGTTCCTCGGCTATCAGCGCATTTTCCACCACGCCGCCGCCAAAACCGCCCGACTCTTCCGTCAGTCCCGCGCCCAGCCATCCTAGCTCGGCAAAGGCTCCCCAATGGTCCGGCGCGCCCCCGTCCGCCGATCGGATTATGGCGAACCGCTTTTCCCAGTCATATTCCCGTTCGATGAAACGCCTGACGCTGTCCCGCAGAGCGTCCTGCTCGGCTGTATAATTGAAATCCATGATGTCACAGCTCCAGGACGGTCTTGGCGATCAGGGTGCGCTGAATTTCGTTCGCCCCGCCATAGATGGTGGTTGCGCGGCGGAACATCGCCTTGGCCGCGACGCCGATGCCATGTTCCGGCGTGGGGCTGGCGCCATGGTCCTGATCGTACAGGCGATATTCCGCATCGCCATCGGTGCTGACGGCTATGCCATAGTCGCCCAAGGCTTCGGCGGCGAGGTCGGCCACGCGCTGGCGCAGCTCCGATCCACGAACCTTGACCAAAGACGCGACGGACGCGCTGCCATGATTGTCGGACGTCAACGCGCGCAACACCGCGATTTCCAGCGATTTCGTGTCGATCTCGATACGGGCAAGCTTCGCGCGAAAGACCGGATCTTCGATCAACGGTCGCCCGTTCTTCCTTTCGATCCGCGCGATTTCGCGAAGCTGGGCGATGTCGCGCCGGGTGTGCGGGACTTCGGCGCTGTTGGTGCGCTCATTCCCCAGCAGGAACTTGGCGTGGGTCCAGCCCTGTCCTTCCTCCCCGATGAGGTTTTCTACTGGCACGCGCACATCGTCGAAGAAGAATTCGTTGACCGTCAATCCCTCGTCCAATGTCCAGATCGGGCGACGGGTGATGCCGGGCGTCTTCAGGTCCACGACCAGCGACGATATACCAGCTTGCGGCTTGACGTCGGGGTTGGACCGCACAAGCATGAACATCATGTCGGCATGATGCCCTTCGGTAGTCCAGGTCTTTTGCCCGTTGACGACATAATGGTCGCCATCCCTCACCGCGCGCGTGCGCAGCGATGACAGATCGGAGCCCGCGCCCGGTTCCGAAAATCCCTGCGCCCAGAATGTCTCGCCCAGCCTGATGCCGGGAAGATGGGCCTGCCGCTGCTTTTCGGAACCGAAAGTGTAGATGACAGGCGCGACCAGTTCAGCGCCAATCCGATCCGCGGTTGGGGCATAGGCGCGGCGCATCTCATCCTCGAAGATGAACCGTTGAACAGCGCTCCAGCCCGGACCCCCGTGAGCAGCAGGCCAATGCGGCATCGACCATCCCCGCTCGGCGAGAATGCGCGTCCAGGCCGCCTGATCCTCGCGGTGGGGATGAAAGTCGTGGCGGCCGCGCCGGGCAAGCTCTGCTGGAAGGTGGGCTTCCACAAACGCTCGGATTTCGGCTCTAAACGCCTTATCCTCTTCACTGTAGGCGGGATCCATAGGCTCAACCTAGCCCTAAATAGTGTGTATCAATATAATATGCATACATACGTAATGCAGGGGGGCGCAAGATGGAAAGCGCTCCTTCCATGCGATCAACGGCCAGTGAAGGACGGATGCCGCTTTTCGCGAACCGCACGCAACGCTTCGCCGAAATCGGCGGTGTAGGTCGCCAGTCCTTCATAAGCGACGCCAGCTTCGAACACGGAACTAAACAATTGCCGCAGCGCGATGTTGGTGACCGATTTGGTGTAGCGTATCGCCGATTGCGCGCCGCGAGCGAGACGTGTCGCATATTTGGCGACATAATCGTCCAATTCGGCGGCCGGGACCACGAAGCTGATCAGATTGCATCTTTCCGCTTCCACCGCGCCGATTGCCTCGCCGGTCAGCAGAAAATGCTTCGCCTTGCCGAAACCGATCAGTTGCGGCCAGATCAGGGCTCCCCCGTCCCCCGCGACGAGGCCCAGCTTGACGTGGGGATCGGCGAACCGGACATGATCGGCGGCGATGACGATGTCGCACAACAGCGCGATCGACGCGCCGAAGCCGATCGCGTCGCCATTCACTTTGGCGATCACCGGCTTGGGGCAGTCGAGCAGGCCCATGACGATGCGGCGCATGCTCTTTGCGTCATTGACGAAAGGTTCACGGCGGCCTGCGGCCTGGTCTTCCAACCACTCCAGGTCGCCGCCTGCGGAAAAGGCGCTGCCTGATCCGGTCAGGACTATGATATCGCTTTCGGGGTCGTCCGCAGCGTCGAAGAAGACGCGGGCCATTTCCTCATGGAGAGCGGAACTGACGGCGTTCAGCACGTCCGGGCGGTTCATCCTTATGGTCAGAACCCGTCCTTCACGCTCGAAAGCCAGGGTTTCATAATGCTCGAACTTCATGTCCTCTCCCAGTGATGCTTGGGTTCGCTCGACCTTGTAGCAACAGATAGCAGAACTTAGAACGCTAGCATACTATCATCCGTGAAAATATGTGGCCTGTGCAGAATTTGCGTCATTCCAATATCTCCGTTCGTTCAGCGTCGATCGGCAAGCTGCCGGACAAGAGTCGGTTTGATTCCTCCAGAAGGTCAGTCAGCATGGCGATTCGTGCGGACCCGAGCTTTCGCGCGAGCAGTTCGTCCTGCTCAACCGCCCCAATTTTCAACGGTTGGTGCAATGTTTGCCCTTTGGCGGTCAAGTGGACCATCACCAACCGCCGATCAGCCGCGACACGCCGCCGCTCTATTATGCCCGCCTTCTCAAGCCTCTGAAGCGTCTGCCCGATTGTGGCTTTGCCAATCTCGAGTCTTCGCGACAATTCTACCTGAGAGAGAGGTTCTTCCAGCCATAATTCTCCAAGAACATAAGCTTGCGCGGGCGCTATTCCTGTCATCCTGATCCTCTCAAGATAATCCGCTTGCGTGATACGTGCCAGTAATTGCGCCTGATATGCCAATGTCTTCTTGAACATCGGGAATGAGCATTGTTGCGCGTCGTTATCCGGCTTTTCCGCCCGCTTCATCTTGTCACTGCTTCTCGCCACCCTCATGCCCCTTTGTTCCGTGTCGATGCCGCAGCGAATCATGCAGGCGTTGGGCGACGGCCTTGCGTCACCACCTTGCATCATGCCCTCGTCTGCATCAATAAATGACATTTGTATGTTTATGCGCCATATTGTAGTGACGGTTGTCAAGGAGCGTTGAGCGATACGCAAACGCGATCTGCCAGAATCAGGAGAGAAGCACGTGAAGGGAAATGTGGACACGCAATGGCCCGCTGAGGGTATCGCATTGATCACGGTGGGCGATGGCGGCGTATCGGGAAGCCTTACCACCTGCGCCACGGTGAGCCTGCTTGCGGACGCACTGGAGGCGGCGATCGAGCAAAAGGCCCGCGTCATCGTGCTCGCGTCATCCATGGAGGGGCACTGGCTCGAACATGCCTATTTGAGCGACATCGTGAACCTGGTCGAAGGGAAGGCCGCCACCGGCGATCCCGCCGGGTGGTTCCGCTCGCTCCAGCTTCTCAACCGTGGACCTGCCGTCACGATTGCCGCGATCAACGGTGACACATCGGGCGGCGGTTGTGAGCTGGGCTGGGGATGCGACCTGCGGATTGCCGAGGAGCAAGCGCGCTTCAGCCAGCCGGAAGTAGCCATTGGCGCAGGCACCGGGATCGGCGGAACGTCCCGCCTGATGCGTCTGATAGGGCGGACGGCCACTGCCGAAGTCGTCCTGACAGGGCGCCCCCTGACCGCGCAACGGCTATATGAGCTTGGCGGCCTTAATCGCGTGGTTCCCAAAGGCAAAGCAGTCGATGAGGCGCTTGCGCTCGCCCGGCATATCGCATCGCTCCCGCCGCAGTCGGTCGCGGGCATGAAGAAGATGCTGGGTGAAGCGGAGGACCTCAACCAGAGCCAGGGCATCGAGAATGATCAGCTGATCAGCCAGGGCTTGTTCGCGCATCCCGACAGCGTGGCCAGCATGAAGGCGATTCAGGCACGCTTCGACGCTGGCGAAGGCATGGATCAGCTTTACTGGAAAAATGACTAATGTCGTCTATTGAAAATAGTATGCTAGCATAGTAACGATGATGGGTGCGGAGGCCGGTCGTCCGGCTTTGCCAGTCATTATCCAAAAATGGGAGAGGGTTCATGGATCTCGGCTTGTCAGGATTGAAGGTCATCATGGGCGGCGCGACCCGCGGGATCAGCCGCGCCGCCGCCGAACTGTTCGCGGCGGAAGGCGCACAGTTGGGCCTCTTCTCGCGCAACGGAGACGCGCTGGAGGAATTCAACAGCGAGTTAGGTGGCAAGGCCGTCACGCGGGAATTCACGCTGGAAGATCGCGAAGGTTATAAGGCGATGCTGACGGGCCTCGCCGATGAACTGGGCGGATGCGACATATTCATCCATTCGATCAGTTCGTCGGGCGCGCAAGGCGCCATGGACTGGGACGAAAGCTATCGTATCGACATGCTGGGCGCGGTCGATGCCTGCGAAGCACTCGAGCCATATCTTGAAAAGTCAAAAGCTGGCTCTGTCATCTTCATGTCGAGCACGGCAGCAATCGAGACATTCCTGATGCCCCAGGCGTTCAACGCCATCAAGGCGGCGCTGATCACCTACGGCAAGCAGTTGTCGCAGGTCTGGGCGCCCAAGGGCATACGCGTAAACATGGTGACGCCTGGTCCGATCAGCTATCCAGGCGGGAACTGGGAAGGCGCAAAGGCGCTTATGCCGGACCTTTATAACGGCATCGTTGCCCAGATCCCCATGGGGCGGCTGGGATCGCCGGAAGAGGTTGCGAAGTCGATCGCATTCCTTGCCAGCCCGGCAGCCGGCTATGTCACGGGGGCCAATCTGGTCATCGACGGCGGCTTTACGAAGCGTGTCCAGTTCTGATCCGGGGGTACTCAGGAGTAAGATAAATGGCGGCCAATGCTCGCTACGCGGAAATCCGGTTCAACGACCGTCCTATTAAAGAACAGCTGTCTGATCCGGAAAGCTTTATCCTGGAGCCGGGGGAAGTCACCGCCGACTTTGAAAAAAAGTCGCCTTGGCGTCTGGAAGACCTCCACCCTAATATCGCCGATTATCGCACCGTCAAAACCAGTAGGTCCATCGATCCGGCGGTCATGGCCGCCGAGGAGGAGCGGCTGTGGAGCAAGGTCTGGCTGCTGGCGGGGGTCTCCAGCGATATCCCCAATGTCGGCGACTGGTTCCGGTTCGACGTGGGCAAGCAGTCCATGATCATTGTCCGCAATAAGGAATGCGTGGCCGCCTTCTACAATGTGTGCAAACATCGAGGGAATGAGCTGGTACAGGATGATTTCGGCCATGGCGCCACGTCCTTTACCTGCATCGTGCACAGTTGGCGGTTCAACCTGAACGGCAAGAATGTCCGCGTGACCGACCGGGAGACATTCCGCGAGGAGGCGCTGTGCCAGAATCTGGACCTGACCCCGGTCCATGTCAGGGAATGGGGCGGATTGGTGTTCGTCAGCATGAATCCCAATCCGATGCCGTTTGAGGAATATTACGCCGATCTTCTGCCGATGCTGGCTTCCTACAAGATTGAGGAGATGTTCGTCGTCAAGCATTTGACGGTCGATATCCCCGCAAACTGGAAGACGATGTACTCGGCGTTCAATGAGACGTACCACGCGCACGCGACGCATCCCCAGATCAAACCCTATGTCGATGATCACTATGTCCAGTACGACTTCTACCGTAACGGGCATAATCGCAATCTGTTCTCGGTAGGCTCTGTCAGCCCGCGCTGGCCGGATAATCGCTTCGTGAATGTCGGTCTCGCCTATTTTCTTCAGGAAGCGGGCGTGAAGATGTCGGCGCTTAAAGGCGACGCGCGGCATGTCCGCCGGACGTTGCAGCAGGCCAAGCGAAGCGAGAATAATCCCTTTGGCGTCGATTATTCCGGCTATACCGACAATCAGCTGACCGATGACTGGAACCCGTCGCTGTTCCCGAACGTGACGATGAACATGCATCCCGAAGGCATATTGCTCCAGCGGTTCCGCCCTCATCCGACCGACCCGGAACGCGGATACCAGGACGTATTCGTCTTGTCTGCCAAGCTGGCGGAAGGTCGGCGGCCGCCAGCCTATATGGGCGTGGAGGACGACGTCGATGTTTCGGGCAAGGTTCGCCCCCCGATCCGCCGTTCGACCCACGACAACCCCCAGGCTGGTGAAGTGGTCGAGCAGGACATCGCCAATATGGTGACGATGCAGCGCGGCATGCGATCGAAGGGATTGAACGGCACCATCGTCTTTTCCGAGCAGGAGCGCCGGATTCAGCATTTCTATGCTGAGTTGGATCTCTATCTGGAAGGCAAAAAGGGGGGCTGAGCTAAGCTATTTCGCCAGAAATGGCATGGTAAGGCCAAAGGGGCCGCGTATCGGATGATGCGCGGCCCCTTTTTCTGTCAGCTAGGGATCAGATCGCAGGAGGAGAGAAGGCAGAGCCGCTTTCCAGTTCCTGCGCCAAACGGGTGAGGAAATCGCCTGCGGGGGCGCCATCAATGATCCGGTGATCGACGGTCAGCGACAAGCCCATGACCGGCCTCACCACTATGGTCTGACCATCTTCGGCTACCCATGGCTTGGCTGTCATGCGCCCCAGGCCGATGATCGCTTGCTGAGGATAGCTGAGGATCGGCGTGAAATGCTCGACGCGCGTCAGGCCCAGATTGGTGACGGTCACCGTGGCCCCCGTGAGTTCGGCGATGGTGAGGTTGTTCACCTTTGCCCTTGCCACCAGGTCAGCACGTCGCTCCGCAATGTCTGGCAAGGAAAGGTTGCCTGCATCGAAAATGGCCGGTGCGACCAGCGCGCCGGGCAGTGCGATCGCGCAACCGACGTGAATCTGCTCCTGCGGCTCCACGCCGCGATCTGTCTCCACCGCATTGAACAGGGGGAAATCGCGCAGGATGGATGTCAGCGCGGCGATGATCAGGTCTTCATAGCCCAATTTCGTGTCGGCCGCTTTCCAACTGTTGCGCGCAGCGACAAGCGCGGATGCATCAATGTCGCAGAAGAAGCTGAGCTGGGCGGTCTTTTGCAGACTTTCACTCATCTTCTGCGCGATGATTCCCCTGATGCCCGTCAGGGGGAGTATGTTGTTAGACGCCATTTTATGCCCTCAATATCAGTGATGGGGTCGCGCTGCGCTGCACGCGCTGTCAGTTGCGCAGCGCTCGAAAGCAGTCGCGTAATTCGCGCACGAAGATGCCGGGTTGTTCCCAAGCAGCGAAGTGGCCGCCCTTATCGACGTTGTTCCAGTGAATGATGTTTTCAAAGTAGCGGTCTGCCCACGCGCGGGCAGGCCAGATGATTTCTCGCGGAAAGTGGCTGTAACCCAGCGGCACCCGGACATATCTGGGCCGGAAACCGCTCATGCTTTCCCAATAGAGCCGCGCGGACGACGCCCCGCTGTTGGTCAGCCAATAAAGCGTGATGTTGTCCAGCATCTCGTCCAGAGAGAAGATGCTTTCCGGCACTCCGTCGCAATCGGACCAGCGCTGAAGCTTCTCATAAATCCAGGCTGCCTGACCAATTGGGGAGTCCGCCAGCGCAAAGCCGATGGTCTGGGGCTTGGTCGCCTGAAGCCGGGCATAGGCGGATTCCACGTCATTAAACTGCCGCATAGATTCCAGCGCCGTCTGCTCCTCAGGGTGAAGAGAGTCCGCCAGATCGGGCGGCACGATAGAAAGCATGTTGAAGTGAACGGCCGCCAGCTCCGGGGGTTCATCGACAGCGAGGCACATCGTCACCAACGACCCCCAATCCCCGCCCTGCGCCACATAACGATCATAGCCCAACCGTCGCATCAACTCGGCCCAGGCTTTTGCAATCCGTTCCACCCCCCAACCAGTGACCGGGGGTTTTTCGGAAAAGCCATAGCCCGGAAGGGAAGGTATGATGAGGTGGAACGCGTCTGAAGCCTTCCCGCCATAAGAGAGCGGGTCTGTCAGGGGGCCGATGACGTTGCGGAATTCCAATACCGAACCAGGCCAGCCATGTGTCAGCAGGAGCGGCATCGCATCCGGCTCGGCCGAACGGATGTGCAGGAAATGAATATCCAGACCGTCGACACGCGTGCGGAATTGGCCAAGGCCGTTAAGCAGCGCCTCGCATTTCCGCCAATCATAATTTGTCCGCCAATGATCGGCCAAGGCGCGCAGCCGGGCTGATGGCACGCCCTGTTCCCAGCCTGACACAGGCGCCTCGTCCGGCCAGCGCGTCCGCTCCAGCCGCTGGCGGAGATCGTCAAGCTGCTCCTGCGGAACGTGCAGCGCGAACGGTTCTATGAGGGACATCACGAACGCTCCAGCACGGAACGCAACACCAGGGCGATGCGGTGCATCAGCCGCTGGGTGAAATGCGCCCCTGCGCTTGCAACCAATATGTCGTCACTCAGGCCCTGCTCAAAGGTATCGCGTCCGCCCTTGAGCACCAGATTCATGAGCCGCAATCCGGCGCGCAGGGCGAAATAATCGATTTGCCTCTGCGGTATGTCCAGGCCGCCCGCAGTGCGATAGGCGTCCATGAAACTTTCCCAGTCAGTCGCTGCGATCACGACCGGATAGCAATAGCCAAGGTCCTCACCGGGATGACCGATTGCCGCTTGCTCCCAATCAAGGACTGCGGTGATGTTGCCGTTCTCAGCCAGAATATTATGAAAAATCATGTCATTGTGGACGATCGATCGCCGATCATCCAGGCAGTCGACATTGGCGCGCAGCCAGGAAATGGCGGCCGACATGGTGATGGATGGCCAGCGGGCAAGGGCGTGCCATTCGCTCGCCATCTCTTCCAGCTCGGTCTTCCAGCTTTCGATGTCGAATGAACTGCGCGAAGGACGCAGACCCTGTCCCACTTCGCCGACCGGCTGCTTGTGCAAGATCGCCATCTGCCTGGCGAGATCCAGCACGACATTGCGGTCAGCGACCGGCAGCCAATATTCCGGTTGCGCGGTAGTGCCCGGAGCATGCTCGACCAGCATGAAGGGGGCATCGAGCCACGCGGGGTCCGTCTCCACCAGAACCGGGGCTGGCACGCGCATGCCTGCCTTGTGCAGCAGGCCCAGCAAATTGAACTGCGTCAGTTCGTCCAGGAAGCTGTCATTGGTGGCGAGATTGGGGATGCCGCGCTGGATGACCAAACGGGCAGGAAGATTGCCCATATCTGTGAGACCGAGCAGCGCCGTCTGGCGCGATCTGCCGCCGACGACCAGCTTGAACGAATCGACGCGCAATTCCTGGCGTCCGGTTCGTTGCCGCAGATAGGCTTCCAATCTTTTGGGATCGATGGCGTCCTTATCCGCTCCCACTTGCCGGGGCGGGGCACGCTCGACCTCGTCCATGCGCGCGACGGCTGCCTCCAGAAGCCCGCGTTCACCGGCTATCGCATCTCGGAAAGCGGTAAGTTGATCGCCTCGATCCAGACATCCGGCCATATCTGTGATGACCGCGCCCGTCGTCCGATAGGCGGCGGCATTTTCAGCGGGGCCTCCTAAACGATCTGTGTCAGCGAGTTGCGACGAACTAGGCGAGTCCATGAAGGCAGCCGGTCCCGGCTCCAATCCGTTCGCCGTAGCCGTCAGGACCCGTATGCCGTTGTCCAGCGTGGCGCGTGCATCGCTGTCGGTGACGAAGGGGCGGACATCCCGCTGCAAGGCTTCGGCCACGGCCCAAATATGACGTGCGTTTGTCATTGGCTTCCTCTTTAGACCGCATGCATATGGTACGATGACATATTAATCAACAGACGCATTGTCGGAAGTCGAGATTCAGCCCGCTTGACACAGGGCAGGAAGCATATAGTAATATCGCGTACCAATGTTTAGGCGCGCTTGAATCGGCAAGCCCCGCGCAAAGAGAGCAGTGCAGTGGATATAAGCTTATCAGAGGACCAGGAAGCCATCCGCGACAGTGTGCGGAAGGTGTGCGACCAGTTCGGGGACGATTATTGGTCCCGCTGCGAAGATGAGAAGACGTTCCCATCCGAATTCCACAAGGCGATGGCCGATGCCGGATGGTTGGGCATCACCATGCCGGAAGAATTTGGCGGCGCCAATCTGGGCGTAACCGAAGCCGCCATCATGATGCATGAGGTGTCGGCAAGCGCGGGCGGCTATTCGGCGGCGAGCACGATCCACCTCAACATCTTCGGTCCTCATGCCGTGGTGGTTCACGGCACGGCCGAGCAGAAGAAGCGTATGCTCGAACCGCTGATCGCGGGCACGGATCGCGCCTGTTTCGGCGTGACGGAGCCGGACGCCGGGCTAGATACGACAAGCATCAAGACCTTCGCGACAAAGGTGCCGGGCGGATATCGCGTCACCGGGCGCAAAATCTGGACATCGTCCGGGCAGGTCGCGAACAAAATCCTGCTGCTGACCCGCACGACGCCCAAGGAACAATGCAAGAAGCCGACCGACGGCATGACGCTGTTCTACACCGACCTCGACAAAAGTCAGATTGAGGTGCGCCGTATCCCCAAGATGGGCCGGAACGCGGTGGATTCCAACGCGACCTTCATCGATGATTATTTCGTGCCGGATGAGGACAGGATCGGCGAAGAGGGCAAGGGGTTCCATTACATCCTGCACAGCCTCAATCCCGAACGCATACTCGTCGGCATCGAGGCGGTTGGGCTGGGCCGGGGAGCATTGGCGCGAGCGGCCAAATATGCCGGGGAGCGCAAGGTTTTCGGCCGCTATATTGGCCAGAATCAGGGCATCCAGCATCCGCTGGCGGAAAACTGGACCTATCTGGAATCCGCCTATTGGATGATCATGCGGGCGGCCCACCTGTATGACACGGGCAAATCCTGCGGTGCGGAGGCGAATGCGGGCAAGTTCCTGGGCGGCCGCGCTGCGTTTGACGCTTGCACCCGCGCCGTCATGACGCATGGCGGCATGGGATATTCGACCGAATATCAGGTGGAAAGGTTGTTCCGCGAGTCAATCCTGATGCGAATCGCGCCGATCACCGAGCAACTGATCCTGAGCTTCATCGCCGAAAAAGTCCTGGATCTGCCGAAGTCCTATTAAGAAAATCAGCTGGAGTGGATGACATGTCCAATTGGCCAAAACCAGACGCGGCAACGCTCCTGGAAATCTATCGCAAGGCAACGCTCATCAAGCAGAATGACGAACATGTCATCAAGCAGATGATGGCGGGCAAGCTGGTGATGCCCTATTACAGCCCACGCGGGCAGGAAATCATCCCCTCGGCGATCTCCGTCAGCCTGGATGACGATGATTACATCTGCACCATCTATCGCGGCATCCACGACATGCTCGCCAAGGGCTTTCCTCTGGATGAGCTATGGGCGGAACTGGCGGGTAAGGTAACCGGCACGTGCAAGGGCAAGGGTGGGCCGATGCACCTGACCTGCCCTGAAAAGGGCATGATGGTGACGACCGGCATCGTGGGATCGTCCATGCCGATCGCCACCGGCCTTGGCTGGGCAGCCAAGCTCGACGGCCGCAACCGGGTATCCGTTGCGAATTTTGGCGACGGGGCGACCAACATCGGCGCCTTCCATGAATCGATGAACATGGCGGCCGTGTGGAAGCTGCCCGTCATTTTCCTGTGCCAGAACAACCATTATGCCGAACATACGGCTCCTGAATATTCGCGCGCAATCGATCGCATCTCGGATCGTGCGGCGGCTTATGGCATGCCGGGCGTGACCGTGGATGGCAATGATCCCGACGAAATGTACGGCGCTGCGAAGGTTGCGATCGAACGTGCCCGGGCGGGGGAGGGGCCGACGCTGATCGAGGCTATGACCTTCCGCTTCAATGGTCATATCCTCGGCGAACCCGGTCACTATATGGACAAGGCCATCTATGCCGAGGCGCAGACCAAGGACCCGATGCCGGTCCTGCGCGCCCGGCTGCTGTCGGAAGGCATCGCGACGGAATCCGATCTGGCCGCCATCGAAAAGGAGACGGACAGCCGGATCGTGGCAGCGATCGAAGCCGCCATGGCCGCAGACTTCCCTGACGTCGCCGAACTGAAGCGTGACGTGTTCGCTGAAGAAATCGCTTGAGGTAATGGCAATGACCGACACAATCACTGCATCCGCCGCGCAGGCTTCACCCGCGTCGCAGGACACCGAACCCAAGAAGATGACGATGGTGGAAGCCATCAATCTGGCGCTTCACGATGCCATGGAGGCTGATTCCAAGGTGATCGTCCTTGGCGAGGATGTTGCCGATCCGCAGGATGGCGGCGTCATGGGGGTGACCAAGGGGCTATCGACCCGCTTCGGCGAAGAGCGCGTCAAATCCACGCCCATATCCGAACAGGCGATTATCGGCGCAGCGATTGGCGCAGCCGTGGGCGGGTATAAGCCGGTGGCCGAGATCATGCTGATGAACTTCATCGCGGTCCCGATGGACATGATCTTCAACCATGCCGCCAAGCTGCGCTTCATGTCGGGCGGCCAGACCGGCGTGCCGATGGTCATCCGCACCATGACGGGCTCGGGCTTCTCCACGGGCGGCCAGCATAGTGACTATCTTGAGGCATGGTTCGCCCATACGGCAGGCATAAAAGTCGTCGCGCCCTCAACCCCCGATGATGCCTATGGCCTGATGCGGGCGGCGATCGATGACCCCGATCCCGTGCTGTTCATCGAAAATATGCCAAGCTATTGGACCCCCGCGCCGGTGACCAAGCAGGTGGTGCCGATCGGCAAGGCGCGCATCGCTCGCGAAGGCGCCAATGTGACGATCATCGCGCATTCTCTGATGGTGACGCTCAGCCTGGCCGTGGCGGACGCACTGGCAGCGGAGGGGATCTCGGTCGAGGTCATCGACCTGCGCACCATCTCGCCCTGGGACCGGGAAACCGTGCTTGCTTCTGTGCGCAAGACTGGCCGGGCGGTTGTCGTGCATGAGGCGGTGAAGCAGTTCGGCATCGGCGCCGAAATCGCGTCGGTCATCTCCGAGGAATTGTGGGGCACGCTCAAAGGCCCGGTCCAGCGCGTGGGCGCGGCCTATTGCGCCGTGCCATTTTCCAAACCGCTGGAGCAGGCGTTCGCGCCCAGCGCCGATACGATCCAGGCCGCCGTTCGCAAAGCGCTGGCCTGATCAACAGGGAAGGAATAGCGGGCATGCTTCAATCGGCGCCGGACGAAAGCTATCTGGTCGATGTGGAAGATGGCGTCCTGCGTCTGTCATTCAACCGGCCGCAACAAGGCAACGCTATTCCCAAGGCGATGGTGCCGCTGCTGACCGAGCTTTTCCGCGCGGCGCAGGCGGATCGAACCGTGCGGTGCATCCTGGTTCGGGGCGAGGGCAAGGTTTTTTCGGCGGGCGGCGACGTCGCGAGCTTTGCGGACTCGATCAAGCAGGAGGTGGCGGTGCGGCAGGCGGATTTCGCGCGCCGCCTGCCCTTGGCCCGACACTTGGTGGAGGCCGTCGTCGCGTTTGATCGGCCAATCGTCACTTCGGTGCGAGGGGCGGTCGCGGGCGCGGGACTGTTCTACCCTCTGATCGCCGACTATGCGATTGGCGACGAAAGCGCGACCTTTGTCTTCGCACACCAGCGTTTGGGGCTCAGCCCCGATGGCGGCGTGACAGCTGTACTGCCGCAGGTGGTGGGAACGCGCATGGCCCGCATGCTGCTACTGACAGGGGCGAAGGTCGACGCCGCTGAAGCGCACCGGCTGGGCATGCTCCACAAGATCGTTGAAGCAGAAGCGTTGGAAGGGGAGGCGATGAAGATCGCCCGCCGCCTCGCGCTGGCGCCGCAGCGCGCCGTCGTGGCCGCGAAAAAGCTAGTCAATGAAGCGGCCGCGCGCAGCCTTGCGCAGATCCTCGATGCCGAAACAGATGGCATCGTTGCCTGCGTAGGCGACGCTGATTTCGAAGAAGGCGTGACAGCCTTTCTGGAAAAGCGCGCGCCGGTTTTCCCTTCCGTCCGCTAAAGGCGCGGGGCTCCCCGTGCGTTGGAGAAGATCATGCACATCCCGCTAAAGGAAACGCCCTGGGAGGGCGCCTTTCCCGAAATCGACAATTGGAGCGAGAATTTCTGCCTCGCCGGGTTCGATCCGCAATCGGGCGTGGGCCTCTGGTTCCATATCGGCCGCTGGCATCATGATCTCACCCAGTTCCGTGAAGTCGTGATCATCCGCTTGCCTGACGGAACGGTGATCGCCCATCGCGCCATAGGCGATGCTTTCGTTGCGGCGGCCGGCCCTGGCGGACCTCATCTGGCGGTGCGGATCGTCGAACCAGGGCGCAAGCTGACCTACCACTTCAAAGGCGGCGTGATGCGTGTTCCCGCCGCGCAGATGCTCGACGGACTGGTCGGAGACGGACGGCGCACGCCCGCTTCGTTCGACCTCACCTTCACATCGACGGCCGACATCTGGGATCTCCACAAGGTGGGCGCGTTGCAGGAATTTCTCCCCGCTGGCCACATCGAACAGCCGGGGCTCCTTTCCGGATCGATCCGCGTCGGCAGCGAGCAGTTCACCTTCAACGCGATGGCCAACCGGGATCATAGCCTTGGCGGGCGCGATAATCGCAATCTGCACAGCCACCAGTGGTTTCAGGGCTATTTTGAAAATGGCATGTCCTTTCTGCTCTTCGATGCAGAGATCGATCAGGGCGAGCAGGTCGTGTTTTCAGAGGCAGTCATCTACGAGGATGGCAAGAGCTTCGAAGCCAAGATCGAACAGATCGAACGATGCAACCATGTGGATGACGACCAAAAGCTGATCCGGACGGTGCTAAGTTATGAGAACGGCACGCTGGTCATCGAGACGGCAGGATTCCACGGCAGCTCCTACCTGTCGCTCGCTTCGCCCAATGACACCTATGTCGGCGTCTATCCTACCGATCCGGGTCCGACGCGCGTGGTTGACGAGCAGTCCGTCACCCTCCTCCTCAACGGGACGGTGAAGGGTTATGGTTGCTACGAGCGGACCATCCCCGGCGCGCATATTCGGGAGGTGTAGGACCGCGCCATCCGGGTTTTCTGCCCGAATGGCGCGTCAGCGCTTCATACGTCCTTCAACGTCCCGATCTCGACATTGGCCAGACCTTCCTCGCCGGTCTCTTCACATCGCACCCGGCACATATTTTCGACATTATAATAGACCTTCGCGCCGGGCTTCTGCGAATGCAGCGGCAGGCGGGCAAAGGCGTTGCCGACGTCAGCGGTCAGGGTGAATTTCTCACCGCCAAGGGTCATGGTGTGGAATATGACCTTGTCGGGCATTCCTTCCGGCCCTTCGCCGACATTCTCGATCCGGAGCGTCTTGATGACCTCATTCCCCTCCGGCCGCGCGATATAGCCTTCCGCCGTCATATTCTCGGGGCGAACGATGTTACGGACGGTGAACAGGTGGAAGCCCATCGAAGGAAAGTTGAAGAAGGACCAATTGTGATCCATCACAATCTGGTCATTGCGCATGCCCCAGCTGTGGTCGCGGTAGCCCGAGCCGTTCACGTCAACGGACGCACCCGCAAGCTCTCCTGTCTTGAACGTCACCTTGCCGGTGGCATTCATGCACTGACCTTGATGGCGGAAGCCGGATCTATCGAGCGCGGTATTTTCCGAAATTGAAAACTGGTCGGGATTGACGTCCGCGCAGGCGAGGAAGTCGAACAGATGCATGCGCCGGGTAAAGCGCAGCGACGCAGCGACATTCTCGTCTTCATATTCAACGAGAAATTCTTCCTGCGGTTTCAGAAAATGCACCGTCTGATTGCCGTAGCGCAGCAGCTTCTGATGTTCGAACGGCTGGGGCAGGGGAACCTCGCCGCTATGGCTGACCTTCACACCCTTATGCAGCACCGTGAAGGAGGCAAAAGCCCTGACGAAGGTCGGCTCTGCCGTACTATGTGCCAGGCAACACAGGTCGCGATCGGGGTCCATGAAGACCCAGAAGTAATTTTCCTTCCAACGCAACCAGGCTCGGGCCGGAACTGTGTGGGGATAATCTTCGTGCAGGAGCATAATCGCCTCCAAAAAGCGGGAAAAGGGCGCAAAGGCGCCCTGTCGACCATAAATATGGCGATGCCGGTTATGTCCATGACCCGCGCCAGTCTTACTTGGCGCGGGTCATCTTCCTATTTTTCAGCAACCATGCAGGCGACCGTGATCAGAGATCGAAGCGGACTTCGACCCCGTACGTCCGCGGATCTCCAACGCCGCCCAGATCACCGGCAGGGGTATTGGTCTGCGGAAGTTCGTTGTTGTAATATTTCTCGTTGGTGAGGTTGGCGCCCCATAGACGGAAGGTCAGCTTGTCATTGAATTCCGGCTTGAACGAGATGCTGCCGTTGAACAGGGTCAGCTTCGGTTCCGTCAACACGTTGTCGGGATCCCACTTCAGGCTGGAACGATAGGACATCTGACCGGCGAAGCTGAACTGACCGACAGAGGTTGGCAGATCATAGTTGAAACCAGCGTTGATTTTCCATTTCGGGGTCTGGGACAGCCGGTTTCCACTAACATCGCCGACTGCCAGCGCGACGCCCCAAGGCGGCGTGAAGATGGGAACGTTGATCGGCGCACTGTCGAAGCTGAGGAATTTCGCCCAGAGATACTGTCCCGCCAGATCGAGCCTCAACCGCTCGGTCACCAGAACTGTTGTGTCGAATTCGAAACCTTTGGTCCGAGCCTTGTCCGCATTGGCAAAGGCGACAAAGGGCGTCGGTCCTGCTGGCGTATTCACAAGCTGGACGAGCTGGACCTGCGGGTCCTTGATGTCGTTGCGGAACACGGCAAGGTTTGCGCGCACCCTGCGATCGAACAGGGTCATCTTCAAACCCGCCTCGTAGGACGTCACCGTTTCCGGATTGGTCGGTGGCGCGGCCAGCGGAATGGTATTGAACGTACCCGACTTGTAACCGCGACTCCATGTCGCATAAGCCATGATATCGTCGGTAAATTTGTGGTCGACTGATACTTTGTAGGTCCATTTGTCGAAGTTGGCGACCTGGTGATAGCTACCAGCTGGAATGTCGGCTCCAACTAGCGGTGTCAGCGAAACACGGCCGTCCCCTACCACGCGATCCTTCGTGTAGCGCAGGCCAAGCGTGACATTCGTCTTGTCATCCACGACGGGGAAAGTCGCCTGCGCGAAGGGAGCCAGCGACTCGATCCTTTGCTGGCTACCAATATTCTGGCTGGCAAGACCGTTCAGAGTGAGGGCGTCACCATTGAGAGCGATATTCACGTCGGTGCGCGAATTCATGTAGAAAAGGCCCAATATCCAGCTGATCTTCGATGAAGACAAAGACTTCAACTGAAGTTCCTGGGTAATCTGCCGGTCCCCGATCTTGATCGGAAATGCCAGCCAGTTCAACTCGGTATGATCGCCCTCATAATTCAGTAATTCCTTGGCTTTCCGGTAGGAAGTGATGCTGGTGAAATCCGCAAAGCCAAGTTCCTGATCGATTTTAATCGAACCACCCCAACCGCGCAGGCGATGGAAAATCTCGGTATTCTCGTTGATATCGTAAAAGCCCGGCGGATCGAAATATTGGGTGCCCTCAAGTGGTGATCCCAGAGGATAGCCACGGGTCGTTCCCGGATAGATACGGACCGAATTGCCCTGGTTCTGCCGCTGATAGGTATAAAAGCCGCTCAGGCGGATCTTTGTTGTGTCGCTCGGTTCGAACACGACCTTGGATCGAATATTATAGAATTTGCGCCGGTAGGTGTCCTTGCCGGTGAACAGGTTTTTCCCCCACCCATCACCTTGATTCAAACCGCTGAAGGAAATTCCGGCTGCCACGCCTTCGCCCAGCGGCGTCGCCGCATAAAGCTTGCCGCTGATCGTGTCGTAATTGGCATAGCCCAGCGTTGCCGAAAGATCGGTGGTATCGCCGGGATCGCGGGTGAACACCTGCATCAGGCCGCCGGTTGAATTGCGGCCGAACAAAGTGCCTTGCGGGCCTTTGAGAACTTCGACGCGCTCGATGTTCGCCAGTTCCAGATAGGCGCTCGCAAGACGTGAATAATAGACGTCGTCGATATAAACAGGAACACTTGCCTCGTTACCCGGTGTCGATGCGCCGGGATTTCCAACGCCGCGCAGGAACGGCACAACAACGCCGGACATCTGTGAGACGAATAGTGACGAGTCGGCCTGCTGTAGGTCCGACACGCGGAAAATGCCCTTTGTTTCCAGAGCTTCTCCTGTAAACGCTGTTACCGCGACGGGGACATCCTGCAGGTTCTGGCTGCGGCGCTGAGCCGTAACGATGATCTCCTGAAGCCCTACTGGCGAGGATGTGGACGCTGCGTCATTTTGCGGGGCTGCATCAGTCTGGGCAAGCAGGGGCATGGGGGCCACGCTCGCCAATAATAAGCCCACGATCGAAAATGTCTTCTTCTTCATTGATCTTCCCCTCGACTAAATATTATAATTATGAATTACTCGACCGAAAGTATGACAAAGCGAATATTGTGTTTTCTTTGTCTGACCTTGTTATGAAGTAGTACCATTTTCGGCCGCTTCGCATCGGGTGCCAACTGCCGCACCCCTATCAAGTGGGCGCATTCCAGCACCATCAACGACGGCTGTCAAGTAAGTAAACATGCGAACGATAAATATATGTATCTATTTTTTGAGGAAGCCTATCTGCGGTTCGTCCTGACCGCAGCTTCCCGGCCAGCAATGTGGCCGAAGACCAGCGCCGGGCCGATCGTTCCGCCCGCTCCGGGATAAGCCATGCCGGTAATGCTCGCGGCGGCATTGCCAGCCGCATAGAGGCCGGGGATATTGCCTCCACGCAAATTCTGCACTTCCGCTCTGATGCTGATTTTCGGGCCGCCCTTCGTTCCCAGAACGCCGGGATAAACCCGGCAGGCGTAAAAGGGGGCCTGATCCAGCGGCCCGACGGTTTGCAATGCGCCGTCGAGCGACCAATCCCCATGGTAGCGATCATATTGGCTCTCGCCCCGGTGAAAGGCGGGGTCGCTGCCTTCGCGGGCTGATCTGTTGAACTGTTCAACCGTCCGCTCCAGGCCATCGGCATCGACGCCGATCTGTTCTGCAAGCGCGCTCAGCGTCGCCGCCTGTATCATCCAGTTCGGCAAGGGATCGCCCGGATAGCGCGTGAGTACAGGATATTTGTCCAGATAAGCCTGATGGAAGATGATCCACGCCTCCCGATTGGGATAGTCGAACGTTTGAGGGTCGAACTGAAAGAAAGAACGGCCAAGGTCATTATAATTGCAGGCCTCATTCACGAACCGCTGCCCCTTGCGGTTCACCATAATTGATCCCGGCTTCGTCAACTCCGTCACGGCAAAACGGATTGCGGGATTGCCATCATATTCCTCGCCCGGAATCTTCATGATCGGCATCCACCACGCCTCATCCGTGTTCGCGAGGGCAGCTCCGGCCTCCGCCGCCATCAACAGGCCATCGCCCTCATTGTCCGGCGGGCTCGCTGCCCCCTCGTGCGGGCCGCGCAGCAGGTCCTTCACCAGACCCGAATTCCACTCAAAGCCGCCGCTGGCGATGATGACGCCACGCCGCGCACGCATCTCGAAAGGTTCGCCGTCCTTGCTGCCCGCAACTCCCGTAACCGCGCCTTCATGCATGACAAGGCTTTGCACGCGCATGCCGAACAGAATGCGCACGCCTTTCTCAACCACGCTGGCGGTGAGTCCTGCCACGAGCGCGTGGCCGACGCCCACCAGTCCCTTTTCCAGCCGATCGCCGATTATGGCAGGGTCGAAGATGTCAACGCCATCCTCAAGGTCGTTGCTCGACACCGGAATGGGAAAGGTCAGGCTGCTCCGCAATCTCGACCGTAAATCTCCCAGCTTATTACCGGGAAACAACCCAGCCGACAGGGATCGCCCGAATGTCCCGCCGGGAAGCTCCGGATGATAATCGGGCCATTTCAGCGCGCGAAATCGAATGTCCGTCTGCGCCTCGATGAACTTGATGACGTCCGCGCCCTGATCGACATAGGTTTCGATCATCTCGTCATCCATACGGCCCAAAGACTGGCGCCGCATATAGGTGAGGGCCGCCTCGCGGCTGTCGCTGGTTCCGACCTCATGCATATGGTGATTGCACGGAATCCAGGGCACGCCCCCTGACATCGCGGTGGTCCCGCCGAGTTTTTCCGAACGTTCCAGAATGACGACATCTGCTCCCGCATGACGGGCACTCAGCGCCGCAGCGAGTCCCGCAGCGCCAGAGCCGATCACGATGACGTCGGTTTCTTCAATCCGATCCTGCTCGGGCACCCTGTCCTCCTGAAACTGTCATATGGTCCTTGCAGCGGCGCGATTGAAGGCGCCGCCACGGCCGGTCAGGCATTTTCCCGTGCCAGCGCGAACTGGCGCGCCACGGCGTCGAAGGAACGCTTCGCCGCTTCCTCCGGCTCAAGCGCACGAAATTCGTGCGACAATATCTCGATCCCGTAACAGCCGTCATATCCGGTCGCCGCGATGGCTCGCAGAAATGCCGGTACATCGAAGCTGCCTTCGCCCGGCAGCAGGCGATTGTCCGTCGAATCGTCGAAAAGGCCACCAACGACTTCGGCCGCCGCGTCGTCCAACTCGACATGCTTGATATAGCTGGCGGGAAGGGCAGCTACCTCTTCATACGGTATACCCGGACGCGTCATGTGCCAGATGTCGATCAACAGCCCGCCATTATCCGTCCCGGCCATTTCGATAAGTTGCCGCCCCGAATTGAGGTCGCGGATATTCGCCAGGGGAAAGACCTCAATCGATACATGGGCGCCCACCTCCGCAGCCTGATCGCTGAGCAACCGGAAGTCGGCGGCCATGGTCTCCATCGATACGCCGCTGTCGCCCATGTCCCCGACGATCTTGATATGCTTGGTCCCGATCTCGACGGCGGTGTCCAGCCAGAGGCGCCGCATCTTGTCAGAAGCGGCCCGCGCCTCCCCTTGAGCGAACCAGTCTGTCAGGCACTCAATTTCCAGGAACTGGATACCGGCATCGTCCAGGATGCGGCGAATTCCGGCCGTGCCGTGCAAGGCAACATTCGCGGCCAGATCATCGCCTGACAGGCCCATGCCGTAATAGCCCGCAGCAACCGCCGCCGCAGCGCGCCGTTCCAGCGGAAAAGGGCTGGCGACCGGCGCACCGGGATAAGCATCGCCCGCGATCGTGTAATAGGTTGCTACAATTTTCGGATCATTCATGATGGAATTCCTTCGTCAACATCGCAGGAAGAGGGAGGCCGCTTCCGCTCGACAGGGTGTTCAAAAGCGGTTTGATCCGCGCGCGGCTTCACGGCCAGCAATGTGGCCAAAGGTCAGCGCGGGGCCGAGCGTCGCACCACCCCCCGGATATGCCATGCCCATGATGCTCGCCATGGCGTTGCCCGCTGCGTAAAGGCCGGGGACGATGCCGCCCGACAGGCTCATCACTTCGGCCCGCTCGTTGGTGCGTGGGCCGCCTTTCGTCCCGATCGTTCCGATCTTGGTTTCGACCGCATAATAGGGACCGCGTTGGAGTGGTCCCAGCGTCTTCGCGGCGCCCTCTGCCTGAGCATCGCCCCAATACAGCTCATAGACGCTTTCACCGCGATGGAAGTCGGGATCGACGCCTTTGCGGGCATTATCATTGAAACGCGCGACTTCCGCCTCCAGCCCGGCAGGATCGACCCCGATCTTGCCCGCCAGTTCAGCCAGCGTGTCCGCACTCACCATCCAGGATGGAACCGGATCACCCGGATAGCGGGTCAGGAAGGGGAAGCGATCCATATAATCCTGGCTGACGATGTGCCAGGCGGGCAGGTTGGGATAGTCGAAGTTCACAGGGTCGAAGGCCTGGAACACGCGCCCGATGTCGTTGTAGTTGCAGGCTTCATTGACGAATCGGCGACCTGTCCGGTTGACGATGATCGATCCGGGACCGCAGCGTTCGATGCCGGTCAGCCGGACGAGCGGCCGCCCGTCATATTCTTCGCCCGGTATCGTAACGGACGGCTGCCACCATGCCTCCGACATGTTGCCAAGGGCGGCGCCAGCTTGGATCGCCATCTTGAGCCCGTCGCCTTCGTTCCACGGCGGGCTGTGCGGACCATGCATCGGGCCGCGCAGGAACTGCCGGGTCATGTCCTCGTTCCACTCATACCCGCCGCACGCCAGGATCACCCCTTTGCGCGCGCCGATACGCAGGGACTTGTCGCCATTGTCCGCCTCTATGCCGACCACGACGTCGCCTTCCTGCACAAGTCGCAGCACGCGAATATTGCGCTTGATCTGGACGCCATGGTCCATGGCGCCCTTGAGCAGGCCCGCCATCAACGCGCCGCCCATGCCGACCATATCTTCATTAAGGCGCCCGCCGATAATCTCGGAATCCAGCACATTGATGCCGTCTTCCACATCCGCGATGGAAATGGGGATAGGGAAATGCGCGCTCGCCCGGAGCGCGGGACGCAGTTCGCCAAGCTGCCCAGCGGGGAAAATCCCTGCGGTCACCGAACGGCCGATATTGCCGCCGGGAAATTCAGGATGATAATCGGGCATCTGGAGCGCGCGGAAGCGAAGATTGGTCTCCTTTTCGAGGAACAACAGTACCTGCGGCGCCGTATCCACGAAGGTTTCGATCATGACGTCGTCCATCTTGCCCAGCGAAATGCGGCGAAGATAGGTGAGGGCCTGTTCGCGGGAATCGGTGCGCCCGATCTCATGCATATGATGGTTGTTGGGTATCCACGGTACGCCGCCTGAAACGGCGCTCGTGCCACCCAGCTTGTCCGTGCGTTCGAGCAGCAGCACCTCTGCGCCCGCCGTCCGGGCGGCCAGCGCCGCAGAGCAACCGGCCGCGCCAGAGCCTACCACCAGAACGTCTGTTTCCTCATCCCATTGGGTCGTCACAATTATCTCTCCTGCATTCTATCCTTTGGCTGGTCGCGCGCGCCCTTTGCGGGTCTTGCTCGCGGCTGCCCTACGTCGCCCTAACCCTTTGTTTGCCGCGATTTCTTAACCAGCGATCGATCTCGATCGCTTGGAAATCGCTCTAGCGCGCGTCTTCCAGGATCAGCGAAGACGCATGCCAGGCCATTGCCATCACCGGTGCGTTGGTGTTGCCCGAGGTCAGGTTGGGCATGATCGAACAGTCGATCACCCGCAGGCCGTCCACTCCGCGAACGCGGGTCCGCGGATCGACCACGGATTCATCATCGCTGCCCATCCGGCACGTTGCGACGGCATGGGTTCCGCAGCTCAGATGACGGCGTACGGCGGTCAATATCTGGTCGTCGCTATCATTACCGTTCAGCCCCGGCGCGATTTCGCGCGTCACGAAGGGCGCGATGGCAGGCTGGGTCATCAACTTGCGCACGAAACGCACCATCGCGACCGCCGTCTCGCAATCCTCCTGCGTCGTCAGCCAGTTGGGATGGATGCGCAAAGGATCGTCGGCATTGGGCGACGTAATGGTAAGACAACCCTCGCTGGTGGCTCGCAGCATCGCCGTGGCGATCATCATGCCAGGCGTCTTGTTGACGCCGTTGGTCGGAACCGCAACATCCGCCTCGCCCTGCGCCAGGGTGACGCCACCAACGAAGCATTGGAGGTCCGGGCGGGTTACACTCGGACGGCTGCGGGCAAAAATGCCGACCTCCTGCGGGACCGTCGCCATCGGGCCGCCCTTGAACAGGAAATATTCGGCAAGGCTACGGGCCAGACCCAGACCGCGATAGCGATGGTTCAGGCCCTTTTCGCCCTGCAAGTCGTAGTTGATGCCGTAGATGGGATGTTCCTGCATCCGTCGGCCTACGTCCGGGCTGTCCACAAGGACATCGACGCCCGCAGCTTTCAAATCCTCGGCTGGCCCGATCCCCGAAAGCTGGAGCAGCTTGGGGGATGCGATCGCGCCTGCCGACACGATGACTTCGCCCCGGCAGCGGAACTCCGTCTTGCGTCCGCCGATCCTGCACATGACGCCTTTGGCCCGGCGCTGTTCGATGATGATGCGGTCCACCTGTACGCCCGTCCGGATCACTAGATTGGGCCGATGGCGTATCGGGTCCAGAAAAGCGACCGCCGCGCTCTGCCTGCGCCCGTTCTTGATATTATAATGATAATAGCCGACGCCCTCCCGGCTCCCGGCGTTGAAATCATCGTTACGCGGCAAGCCCATTTGCTTGCCCGCTTCGATCATCCGGTCTGCAAGAGGATAATGGAACTTGGAGGTCGAGACATGCACCGGGCCGCCCACGCCATGCTCGTTGGACGCGCCAAGCTCATGATCCTCAATCGCGTTGAAGGCGCGCAGCATGGTGTTCCAGCCCCATCCCTTCGCGCCGCGCTCTTCCCATTGCTCGTAATCTTCAGGCTGGCCCCGGATATAGATCATGCCGTTGATAGCGGAAGATCCGCCCAGGCCTCTGCCCCGCAGCCAGATCTCGCTCGCGTCCAGTCCTTCTTCACGCGGCTGTTGGACCGGGAAATATTGTGCGAATGTCGGGTCGCCGACCAGCTTCGCCACACCCTTTGGCATGCGAACGAACATATGCTTGTTCTCGCCACCGGCTTCCAGCAGCAGCACCCGATTCGATGGATTTTCGGAAAGCTTGTTTGCAAGCACGCAACCAGCGCTGCCTGCGCCCACAATGATGAAGTCGAACTCCTCAGTCATGACCTCTCCAGAAATTAAATGACATTCGTCTTATATACGCTTCTATGACACGGCGGATTGGCAGACACAATGGGCTTTCCCCTCTCTGTCTGCCCGACCGCATATCAAGGACATATGCGGGCAGTATTGACAGTTTGTCAGACATTAGTCACGTAATGACACCGTAAGACGCCGTCTTGTGAAGACGGCTGGCCCGGCCTCAAGCGTCGGGCAATTGATTGGGAGAGGTGTGAAGATGGCTGTATTGGACGGGAAGGTTGCGCTGGTGACCGGCGCCTCGGGAGGCATTGGTCGGCAGATCGCCGTTGCTCTGGCGCAAAGCGGCGCGCGGATTGTCGCGCACTATTCTTCGCGCCGCGAAAGCGCCGAACAGACGGCAGCCGCAGTGCGCGAAGTGGGCGGCGATGCCGTGATTGTGCAGGCGGACCTCAGCCATTCCGAAGGCGTCGGGCAGCTGTTCCAGCAGTTTGACGAACAGGCTGGAGGGCAGCTTGATATTCTGGTCAATAATGCCGGCGCTGGACGAACCTCTCCAATCACCACGATCGATGAAGAAGAAATCGACAGCATGTATCGGGTGAACTTCAAGTCGCCGATACTGGTCACCCAACAGGCGTTGAAGCGCCTCAATGATGGTGGCGCGATCGTCAATATCTCGTCGATGAGCGGGCTGATGGCGCAGCCGCCCGGCTTCGCCTATGCCATGAGCAAGGCGGCGGTGAATTCGTTTACGGTTTCGATGGCTGTAGAGCTTGCGCCGCGCAATATTCGGGTCAATGCTGTGGCCCCTGGACCGGTCGATACCGACCTCATCAACGGCTATCGGGACAGTGAGGAGGCAATGCGCATGTTCAAAAGCATGGCCGCGCTTGGCCGCATCGGCACCGCTGATGACATAGCGCAGATCGTTCTGTTCCTCGCATCCCCGGCCTCGGGCTGGCTCACCGGACAGATTATTCAGGCGAGCGGCGGCATGAGGTTGTAATCGGCGCTGGCGGAAAAGCGGATGGTTGTTCGGATCGGTGATGAGCTACGGCAGAGAAATATCTTCGAAGGAAATGATGGCGTGAGAGATGAAATGATTTCCCAAGATGGTCAGCCGGTGATTTCCATCGAAAATGCGGACATGTTCCAATGGGACGACACGGCTGACGTCGTCGTGGTCGGCTATGGCGGCGCGGGAATTTGTGCCGCGCTCGAACTGGTGGAAAACGGCGCCAGCGTGATTGCCATAGACCGCTTCAATGGCGGCGGCGCAACGGCCTTCAGCGGCGGCGTCGTCTATGCGGCCGGGACCGACATTCAACGGCAAAACGGCGTTGAGGACGATCCCGACAACATGCTGAAATATCTGCGGCTGGAAGTCGGCGATGTCGTTCAGCCGGAAACACTGAAACGCTTTTGCGATCAAAGTGCAGGCAATCTGCAATGGTTGCAGTCGCATGGCGTTGTGTTCGGGACAAAGCTTTACATCGGAAAGACGACCTATCCGCCGGAAGGCTATTTCCTGCAATATTCCGGCAATGAGAAAGTAGAGGCCTATTGCCGCGACGCCAAACCCGCACCGCGAGGGCACCGGACGCTGGGGCGCGGCTTCACAGGCAACAAGCTGTATCGCGCCTTGCGCGAGACCGCCGATCGGTCAGCCATTCGCAAGAAGCTGCATACGATCGTGCAGAGCCTGATTGTCGATGGTGATGGGCGCGTCGTCGGCGTCGCTGCGCTGGAGCTTCCGGCCGCCAAGCATGCCGAGCATCAGAAATATTACGACAAGTTCCCGCCTACCGCTCCCTTCAAGGAGAGCAAGGCCGAAGCCGCGAGCGGTGCAGCGCGCGTCATGGAGCGAGAGCATGGCCAGCTACGCTATGTAAGAGCGAAGACCGGCGTCATCCTTTCGACGGGCGGTTTCGTCTTCAACCTCGACATGCTCGGCCAACATGCGCCCATGCTGAGCAAGCATTACAAGACCATGATGCGCCTCGGCACCCTGGGTGACGATGGCACGGCCGTGCAGCTCGGCACGGCGCTGGGCGCGGATACCGTGGGCATGGACGCGATGTTCGTTGGGCGGGTCCAATCTCCTCCCGCCGCGCTGCTGGATGGCATTCTTGTCAATCAGACAGGGGACCGGTTCGCCAACGAAGCCGTCTATGTCGGCACTCTGGGCCGCGCCATTGCCGATCAACCGGAGGGCAAGGCGTGGCTGATCATGTCCACCAAGGACATTCGCAAGGCGATGCGCCAGGTGGCAACGGACGGTCTGGACGCGTTCATGCGTTTTGGCGCACCCGCCATGCTGAATCTCATGCTCGGCGGCACCAAGCGCGCGAGGGACCTGGACGTGCTTGCGGAAAAATGCGGCATCAACCCCAATCGCCTGCGCCAGACTGTACGGCGCTATGAAGACATGGTCCGCAACCGGCATGACGATGACTTTTCGAAGCTGAAGGATCATCTCAAGTCGCTCGGCAACGGTCCCTATGTCGCAATGAACGTGTCCCTCGCCAACCGCTATAGCTTCATCACCTTCCATACTTTGGGAGGGTTGGCGCTCGAAGAGGCGACAGGCGCGGTGCGGCGCGCCGATGGCAGCACCATAGCGGGCCTTTATGCTGCGGGCCGGGCTACCGGAAGCATACCATCGCGCACTTATATCAGCGGCCTTTCCCTGGCGGATTGCGTGTTCACAGGGCGCAGGGCCGCTCAGTCCTGCTTGCGAGAGGCGGAGCAGGACGCGCTCGCTCCCGCCTGAACAACGGATTGACGGACATCTGTCAATCTACAGTCCGTGCTGTTATTGACATATGTCGTTTATTTCGAAATATACCCAGCTCCCATCTGCACATTCCCGCCCGCAAGGGTGATATTTTATGGAGAGAGTTTCATGTTTTCGCACATCGTGCTTGGCAGTAATGACATAGAGAAATCAAAGCGCTTCTATGACGCGACGCTTGGGGCGCTTGGCGGCGCGCCAGCCTTTGTCGATGATAACGGACGGCTGATCTACATGCACAACGGTCTGTCGCTGCTGATTACCAAGCCCATTGATGGCCAGGCGGCGACGCATGCCAATGGCGGCACGATCGGTTTCGCCGTTCAGGGACCTGAGCAGGCGGACGCATGGCATGCGGCAGGGGTAGCCAATGGCGGCGTTTCCATTGAGGACGCCCCGGGCGTGCGTGAGGGGCCGATGGGGGCTCTGTACCTTGCCTATCTGCGCGATCCGGACGGTAACAAGCTCTGCGCGCTGCACCAGATCGCTCAGTAAGACAAATCGATCCATGAGTGAGGCGCGCCGCTGCCACCTTCCGTAGCGGTTGCGCCTCTCTTCCTTTCATGGGACAATGTCGGCGGGAGTGACTGCATCGATACAGTGATGGAGAGATACCCATGACGAACGCAGGCGACGCCCGCCCTGACGCAGCTTCTGCGCGTGGTCGGCCGACGGTCTCCGACCACCGCGAAGTGTCGAACGAACTGCTCCATGCAATGGAGCATGGCTTGCGGAACAAGAGCCATCTGGATCTGACGACGCGGGAAATCGCGTCCGCCGCCGGGACCAATGCCGGCATGATCCACTATTATTATCACGGCAAGAACGGCCTGATCGACGCGGCGCTGGACAATCTGAGCAGCGACATCGCGCAGATACTCAATGATCTCAACACTTTGTTCCTGACCGACTGCCAGGACGCCACGCGCAAGATTGTCAGTGCCTGGATGAAGGTTTTGGAAACGCACCGGGGCACGGCCAGCGTGGTCCTGATCGAAAGTTTCCGCCCCTACTCGACCGTATGGAATTCCTATCGGCAGAAGAAATCGCAGGGCAGCTTCATCCGGATGCAGGAATTGGTCCGGACATTGGTGAGTCAGGGATATTATCGGGCGGATACCGACCCGCAAGTTGCAGCCTTTTCCATCACCTCCATTGTCCTTTCCCCGATGCTGGTGGGCCAGATCATGTCGGAGATCGGCCACCAGATCAGTCACATATTGAACAATTGGGAAGAAGAGGCCGTCAAGCTTATCGACGAGCGCTACCGCCAAATGTGATGGCGGTGCTTTAACCGCGCGCTAAAAAAGGAAGGGGAGCTTTGACCGGAGCCGCCCGATCGGGGAAGATCGTAACATTGAGCGGCCCATCGGAGAATCCATGATCCCGCTCCCCTTCAAAATGTGCCCCGCCTCGTCAGGCGGCGCACATCATCCCTGCGCCTGCCTCCGCAACGGCTTCGTCAAATTGCTCGCGAACACCCCAGCGGGCGAGCCTGCGCATGATTTCCATGGCGTCATGCGGATAACCCAGCCCTTCATAAGCGATGCAGCCCAGTGGTGAGAGGCGCTGCGCGCCCCGCAACATGCACCGGTCGGCAATTTCCGCCTGCGCCGCATTGGGATAGATGCCGATCGTCTGGGTGTGGATGGTAACGGCTGCCACAGCTGCATCCAGGTCCGGCACGGGAATGATATTGATGACGCGCCCGCCGATCCGGTCGCTGAACTCAACCGCCTCCGCCTGCTGCGATACGATGACGCCGCCTTCGTTCGCCTTGACGCCGAACACGCGATAATCGTCGGAATAGCGGATGCCCTCTATCTCGTCGCGCAACACCGGGTCGAACGCGGGATGGGGGGAGCTATAGGCAGCGGGCAGCACCTGCAACGCTTCATGCACCAGTCGGCCAAAGCGGTTCAGCCGATCGAGCGACGCATCATCACTGCCGCACACGACATAGGCGAGGCGGCTGTTGCCGCAGCCTTCCTGATTGAAATAGCCGAAATCCTTGGCCAATTGCTGCGCAACCCAGCCCATCTGCTCCTCCGATTCCAACGCCTCCGCGCCAATGATCGAGGCGCTGACCTTGGGATCGAGCGCGATCAGGTCGAGGCCGGAGGTCAGATGCTGGCGGATGTGGTTCATCGACGCAGGGCCACCCCACGCAACGATCTTGTCGATGTTGCGCGTGTCATACAGCTTCTTCTCAAAGCCCAGGTCGCCGCCCTTCCAATAGGCGACCGTCATGTGGCGGGTGATGGGATGATCGGGGTCCATCGCGATCATCGTCTTGGCGATCGCGACGGCGGTGAAGGGGTCGTTCGACGGGCTTTTGACGATATTGTCACAGCGCAGCACCGCCCCGTTGATCACCGCGTGCAAGGCCACATTGGGCGCGTTGCCTGCGTTCAGGTGAACGATGCGCGATCCAAAGGCGCGCACCATCGCGTCGCGGTCATGCAGTGGCCTCGCCTTCCAGCCTTCCAGATAGTCGCGGCCGATATTCTGATCGACGGCTTCCTCGACGATGGTCCGCCGCAGGTTCGCGGCAAAGGAAACATAGGCGGTGCGCAATATATCGGGCGACTGGCCCGACGACTGCATATTCATTTCCAGCGCCAACCGAATGTCGGGATTGGTGTCCGGGTGCAGCCTGCGGCCCAATTCCTCCAGGAAGTCGAGGATATTGTCCAGGCTTACGGAATAATAATCCTGAAGGTCAGCGCCATTGCGCAGGACGATCTGGTCCAGATATTTGTTCACGTCGGGGGTCAGGAACGCGATTTCGCCCCGGCGTCCTTCAAAGCGGACCAGGTCATCTTCTATGATGCGGCCCCGGATGATGAGCGGGATAGTATATTCTTTCATCTTCGATACTCCGAGACAGATTGGATCAGGACGCCTTGGCCAGGAAATCTTCCAGGCTCTGGAAGGCCTGCGGCGTGCGGGCGCACACGATCTTGTCGTCGCCGCCATTCAGTTCCGAAATGCGGTTGATGTCATTGTCCATGAACGGACCCTTGCGCCCGCATGGGCATCCGCCGTCGAAATGGACCGTCACCTGATCGCCCGTGATGACCCCGGCCCAGAACGTGGTTGGCATGGGATCGAACACGACCATGCGTCCTGTCTGCGTGCCGGTGCGCGGTAGCGACTGGCCGGTTGCCGGGTCCATCAGGTGCGTGATGCCCCAGGGCAGGGGATGCAGCTTGTCATGGGGGCAACAGACCGCTGTCGAGCTGGACTCGGTCATGCCATAGACTTCCTTCACGCGCCCCGGCACATGATGCGGGAAGCGTTCGGCGACGACATCGCGCCACCCTTCGGGAAAGCTGAATCCTTTAGTACCGCCACCGGTCATGATCATGGAATCGGGATGCCATTCGACGAAGATGTCCATTTTCCGGCAGGCTTCGGCCATGAGATAGAGATTCATGCTGGCCCCGTAGAACATGACCTTTTGGCCCTTTAGGCCAATCACGGCATTTTCGATGAAGCGGGTCCACCGTTCATCCGCATTGGCCGCGCGGGTTGAGAGCGCAGTGGCGATCGCCTGCTCGGCGGGGCTCAGTTCCAGCTCCTCACCCAGCGCCTGTGCGCGTTGAAGCCGTCCGTTCAGCCACATTTCGTCTGCGGTCAGTGTGCCATCGTCCAGCGTGATGAACATGTCCTCGCGGCCATCGTAGCAATTTTCCTTCAGGACACGCATGATGAGCGGAATGTTGTGACGGCCGTAGCGGGAAGGCCAGGGACAGACGAAAACATATTCTCCGCTTTTTGCGTTGATCCCCGGCTCGTCACGATAAGGTTCAACGATATAGGTGTTCTTGTCGACAAACAGCGTTTCCTCGACCGTGCTCAGGGGGAAGAGCGAAATCTTGCCGCTCGTCCCTGACGAGGTGACGGGCCGCAATGGCGTCACCCGCTCGACTTCCAGCAGCCATTGTTCGATCGATTCACAATGTTCGGCATGGACCGCCGACAGGTCGTGCGTGGTAAGCGCCTGAAGCCAGCGGGTCAGCTTGTCGAAGCGCGCTTTCTGCACGTCCAGCGCGGAATAGGATTTGAACATGGTGTGGGGCATTGCCAGACGCGTCAGGTCATCGAACCCGCTGATTTCCTCTAGCCCCACTTCTTCGGCCAGACGCTGGAGCGCGCGCAATTTGGGCTTCAAATCCCGGAACCGCCGCTGGAAGAGGGCGAGCTGGATCTTTTCGACTTCGGCATAATCCAGGTCGAACAGTTCCTCCTGGCTCAGTTCCAGGAAGCGCCAGGGATCTTCTTCCAATCTTTCGTAGAGATTGGCCGTGGGGGTGGATGTCATGAAATGCTCCTGAAATGATAGGTATGTGAGGGGCGGCCGATCACTCGCGCGTGATCAGGCGACATCTGCCGGTAATTCGGGGTGCTTCGATCCGGGATCGAGAGCGCGGCGAGCCGGTTCGGCGGCGGCAGCCTTGCCTGCCCTGCGTCCGAAAAAGGTCGCGCCGCCGATCAACAGACCGCTCGCATAGCCCCAGCCTTCGACCGACAGATTGGGGGCGACCTGACCGACCGCATAAAGGCCGGGGACAGGCGTGCCATCGGCTTTCAGCGCCCGGCCATCAACGTCAGTATCAACGCCGCCCAGGCTGATGCAGCAGAAATAGGCCGAACCTACCGAACAATCGATCGCGGCATAGGGTATCTCCGAAATCGGGGCGAGCCACTTGGGGTTCTTGCGGAATTCCTCGTCATAGCCTGTCGCGGCATAGCGATTATAATTGCCGATCGTCTCCACCAGCGCCCCTTCAGGCATGCCGAGGTCCGCTTCCATTTCGGGTATGTTGTCCCAGGCATCGACCACCTCATGCTTGCGCTCGGACCGGATGTCGCCAAGCTCCGGTCGGCCGAAATTGACATTGTCGCAGATCAGGTAAGCCTTGCCCTCGGGCTGGTTCAAAATCGCGTCGGTCGACCATGCGTGATAGACGTCCTCCGCCACGAAGCGGCGGCCTGCGCTATTCACCAATATGCCTTTGACCAGACTTGCGGGCGGATAGAAGGGCGATGTGATCATGCTCTGATCCAGCCCGACGATCGCCGCGTCCATGCTCTGGCCGAGCGCTATGCCCGATCCGTCGGCAGTCGGCACGCCCAGCGGAGCGATGCCTTCCCGTCCAGCTTTCGATCCATGGGCAAGGCCCAGTTCCCGGTCCCACTCGCAACCGCCGGTCGCCAGCACCACACCCTTGCGCGCCGCCACCGCCATGTTGCGGCCTTCCTGCCGATACTGGACGCCGACGACCGCGCCTGCCTCGTCCCGAACCAGCGCGTTGACCGCTGCATCGTAGATCACGCGCACCTTGAGTTCATGCAGGCGCTGGAGCAACCGGTCGAACAGCAGGTGCCCGACAAATCCGCCCCCCGGCTTGTGACCACGCGGGAAAGGCTCCGCTGCTTCAGACAGGGGCCAGCAGGCTTCGCTTCCGGTCCACACCAGCGTTTCATCGCTATGGGGGTGGAAATGCTTGCCGTCGAAATAGCGTTCGTTGAACGTGACGCCCAACGACATCAGCCAGTCATAATGACCGACGCTGCCCTCGCAATAGGCCTCGATCTTGTCCACGGCGGCCTTCGGCTGCGTGGCCTTCAGAAACCGGGCCATATTCTCCGGCGTATCGGCAAAGCCATTGGCCTTTTGCGGAGGCGTGCCGCCGCCCAGATAGATGAACCCCCCGGACATAGCGGTAGAGCCTCCCCCGCCGGAGGTTCTTTCGATGACCAGAACCTCTGCCCCCGCTTCGGCTGCGGCAATCGCGGCAGAAGCGCCAGCTCCTCCCAGCCCCGCAATTACAACATCCGCCGTCGTCGCGAACGTAACTTCGTCCAGCGTCTTGGCTGCCTCTGTCTTCACTGTGATCCTCCCACTCGTGCGGCCGAGCCGTCTTTGAGTTCCAGCATGCGGACGGGATCGGTCCCGTCCCAATCTTGCGCGGCTTGCGCCACGTCGCGGAACAGGTTGATCAACACCGGCTCTGCGGGCACCAGTTCCAGCATGCAGCCCAGTTCGTTGCGGGTGTCGGCATAGGCGACCTGCGCCCCGCCCACCGACCGGAACTCACTCGCCATCTCTATGCCTCGCGCTCTCAGGCGCCCGATTTCTTCACCGACATTGTGCACTATCCGGCACATGTGATGAAAGCCGGTCTGGCCTTCGGGAACCATGTCGCGATAGGCGGATGGCCCCTTGCTCGTCTGCTGGATCAGTTCGATCTGAACCGGCCCCGCTTGCGCTAGCGCCGCCTTGAAAGCGAGCGGCTCGGGCCGCCCGCGATACAATGCGCCAGGATAGTCGGAGTCGCGCCGGAAAAACGGCCCGACCCCCATGGACAGCCATCGCTCCATCGCATCGTCCAGGTCCGCCACGACCCAGCAATTCTGCAACAGCGCCATCCTCTCATTGCGCGGAATGAGTTCTTCCAATCCCATCAGAAGTCTGCCGCCAGAGACACGCCCCAGGTCCTGCCGACCGACGGGATCGCGAAGTCAATGAACGACCCGATCGTGTTGCTTGACGTGAACCCGTCATAAGTGGTGTTGTTTGTCACATTCTTGACGAAGCCAGTCAGCGTCAGGTCGAGTTTGTCATGCACCGGGAACTGGTAGCGCATGGCAAGGTCGATCTTGGTCACAGGGGGAATGGATCCGCGCGGATCATTGAGAACGCTCGTCTCATAACGCGACGTATGATAGAGGGCGGCGTTCAGCCCCGCTCGCCCCGACCCCAGGTCGAAAGCATAGTCGGAGATCAGACCCGCAGTCCATTTGGGCGTGCGGCGCAGCTTCAGGTCCGATAGGTCCGCAAGGCCCTGACCGGCGAGGTTGCCGACAAAGCTCAGATATTTCGCGTCCAGATAGCCCGCTGATCCGGTGATCGTCCATCCGGCGACAGGGACCACTGCCAATTCGGCCTCCACGCCCTTGTATCGCGCCTTGGCGGCATTCACTGTCGCCGTAACGATGCCCCCTCCCGGTGCGACCGTCAGGACATCTTCCTGCTTGTCCTTCAGCGTGTTGTGGAACGCCGCGACGTTCAGGCGAACCCGCTTGTTGAACCATTCGCTCTTGAAGCCGAATTCATAAGCATCCATGATTTCAGGACGATAGGGAATGACGGCGTTGACGATGCTTCCTGCGCGACCATTAAACCCGCCCGCATTATAGCCCCGGCTCCAATTGGCGTAGACGAGCAGGTCGGGCTGGACCTCATATTGCAACCCGATGCGCGGCGTCAGTTCGTCGAACTTGACCGTAGCGCTCACCGGACCTTGCTGCGGGCCAAGTACGAACTGATCGCGGATCGGCTGCTGTAGCCTTCCCCAAAGCGTGAAGTTCGTCTGCTTGCGATCCCACGTCTGCCGCGCACCGGCCGTCAGGCGCAGCTTGTCCGTAATGTCCCAGTCACCCTGAAAGAAGACCGCGAAGGAACGGCTTTTCTGCCGGATGCGATAGGCGTTGAGTGAATTGAAGTAGGCCGTGCCCGGCGCGGTAGTCGCCGACAGCCCGGCAAAATCGACCGACGGGAACTGCCGCGCGGTGAACGCATATTCGATGAAGAAAGCGCCCGCCACGAAGTTGATCGGGCCATCGAACTGCGTTTCCGCACGCAACTCCTGCGAAAACTGCCAGGAGCTTTCCCGCTTGTCGTTACGCTGTATCGCAAAACGGGTCGCGTCGAAGTCGCCGAGCTGATCTTCCTTATCCTCGCGATAACCCGACAGGCTGACCAACTTTACGCCGTCAAGTTCGTGCGCGATCTCCAGCGTCACGGCATTAAGATTATAATAGGCCGGAAACTGCGTCGTCTCGACATCATTACGCTTCTTGCTGAGCGGCCTGCAAACGATCGAGGTCGCAGGATTGAGACATTGTATGTTTTGTCCCGACACATAAGTCGGATATCCCAGCGTGCCCAGACCATTGGCCGTCAGCAGCTTGGGGCCGGTCAGTGGAATGAGGTCGGGGGTAAGGAGCGGCACATAGGGCGGCACTTCGCTATCATCTTCCATCCGCTCGAGCGAAAGGTAGATGCTCGTCCGATCTGAAGGAGTCGCGACCAGCGACAGCATATAATCCCGCATATCGCGCTTGCCTTCGCGATCGCCGGTGATGCTGTTGCGGAACTCGCCCTTATGTTTCTTGATCGCGATCGCGCCCTTGACCGCCAACAGGCCGGGAATGATCGGCGCCATCACGACACCTTCAAAGTCCGTTCGTCCGAAACTGCCCACCGTCGCGCGCAGCCTGCCGCTTGTGGGAGCGTCGGGATCGGGACGGGAGCGGATGACGTTCACCGTTCCGCCCGTCGTGTTGCGACCAAAGAGCAGGCCCTGCGGGCCACGCAAAATCTCCAGTCGTTCGATGTCGAACGCGTCGAGCAGCGTGCCCCGCTGAAATGCCAGCGGAATGCCGTCGATGGTGAAACCGATGCCGGATTCAACGGCGCGGTTGGGATCTTGAAGCGAGATGCCGCGCAGGCTGATCTGCGGTGTGTTGAGCGCAGCGCCCGAGCGTGAAATCGTCATGCCCGGCACCATGCCGCGCAGGCCCGTCAACGCATCCAGGTTGGACGCGCGCATGGCCTCGCCGGTGAAAGCCGTCACGGCGACGGGGACATCCTGCAACGGCACGGCCCGTTTCTGGGCGGTGACGATGATGTCCGCCAGCTCAGTCGACGAGGACTGTTTCGAGTCCGCCGAAGCTTGCGCCAAGGCGCTACCGGGTGCCATCACGCCCAAACTGAGCGCCAAGAGCGAAGTTCCTGTAAAGGTCCGCATGTTATCCCCTCCATTTATGTCTGTTGTCGGTCTTCCGTTTGTCGCGTCATTTTTCGCGCGACTATAAATCTGATTACCGATGGCTCGTCCTGGGACGGCCACGGATCATATGAAAACCCATTCCGGACATAATGGAAAGTTGGATAATAGGCCGTAGGACCAAGCCGGTGATCGCCGACCAGTATCTGACGCTTGTCGGACGTTGAAAAGCAAAGACAAAGGGGGCGACAGGGGAACCGCGCCGCCGCTCACCGCGTCGGCGTCATGGGCGCGGAACAATGCCGTAATCGGACGGGTGCCGGGTTACGGAGATGTGGCGGTGATGGGAAGGCGAACGACTCGTCCTTCACGGCCACCCGCCCACCGGCCGAGCGATCGTGCCGGTTGGGCCGGGGAACTTCAGCGAAAATGCCGACACAGCGTCGGCATTGCTTAATTCACGCTTTCTTGCGACGCCTTGCCGCTGGCTTGGCCGCCAATTTGGTGACCGTGGACGCGAGCAATTCGATCTGAGCCGTGGCCATCTCAATGAGCGCCGGGTCGTCGTGCGCGGCCAGGGTTCTGGCGGCCGCCATTATCCTGTCTTCCGGCGTGGGTTCTGCGGGCGTGGTTTCTTCTGGCGCTGCACCGTAACGCGCTTCGGCCCGAGCAAGAAAATCCAGCGCGACTTCTGTCGCCTGCTTTACCGCCAGATCCGTGATCTTGCCCTGCTGCTGGATGCTGGCTTCGAAAATGGCTGACTGGATGATGACAAGCGTGCGGAACGGGTCTTCTTCCGACAGCGGTTCGATCGCCCAGCCTGTATGCCACAAAGTATGGTAGGGCAGGGCAGCAACCTTGTCGAAATCCCGCACCAAATGGCGGGACTCGAACGGAATGTGACGGGCCAGCGCGCCTGGCTTCGCTGGACTGGGTTGGTTGAAATAATCCTGGATTCCCTTGATCATCAACGTGACCAATTGCTCCAGGCTTTCCGGTTTGCGCCGCCGAACATAGCGTTCCACTTCGACGCCAGTCTGCTGGACGAACCGGATCGCGATCTGGCCCAATATCTCATCGACGCTGGCGAAGTGGGAATAGATGGATGTCCGGGTGATGCCGCCATGGTCGGCGATCATGGCGATGGAGATGTCAGCTGGCTTATGCGCCTTTAGCAGTTCAATCGTCGCTTCGATGATCCGGTCGACGCGCGCTCTGCCCGGCGCGCGCTGCCCCAGCTTCTCCCGTTCGGAGAGCAACTCGCTTTGAAGAAGCTGAAGGGTATTAGTCTCGGAATCCGCTTTCAAACTGTGAGGCTTGATCTTTGCTGATATCTTCTCCGCTTTACCTTTGAGCGGCGCCAGTCCCTGTTTTTTCATCATTGAACCATATCATAGCGGGGTGAGGTTTCAAGTGAAGTCGGTTCGACAACGGCTGTCAACTCCGATGTCGCAAAAATAGTATCCTAGCGCACGATATCACTTTACAGCTTTCCGTCGGCGCGATAGATGGTCCTTATATGACATTTGTCTGTCTCTGAAAGGCCGTGGTGGTCGATCACGCCGGGTATGGAGCAGGCTGTAGGGAGAGGTGCGTTGGGCGGTCGACTGTCTGGCAAGACGGCAATTATCACAGGCGCTGGCTCGATGCACGGCATGGGCGCGGCAACCGCCCGTCTGTTTGCTCGGGAAGGCGCGTCGGTGATCCTGACGGACCTTGACGAAACGGGCGCTGCGGCGGTGGCGGCTTCCATCACGCAGGAAGGCGGCGTTGCGTCGTCCCGATCACAGGATGTCCGTCAGGAAGAGGGATGGCAGGAACTCGCCGCCGACGTCCTCAAACGGTTCGGGCGCATCGACATTCTTGTGAACAATGCGGGCATCTATCATGCGGCATATGTTTCTGACACACCCGTCGCCATGCTCGACCGCCTTTTCGAAATCAATTTACGGGGCGCTTTTCTGGGCTGCCAGGCGGTGATCCCACACATGCGTGCCAATGGCGGCGGCTCCATCGTCAATATCTCGTCGATCGCCGCACTGACGGGTGTTCACAGAAGCGCTGCTTATGCTGCTACCAAGGGGGCTGTTCGTGCGCTGACCAAAAGTGTCGCGCTCGATGAAGCGCCCTATGGCATCCGGTGCAATTCGGTGCACCCCGGCACGATCGAAACGCCGATGGTCGAACAATTGCTTCAGGGCGATCCGGCCGCTATCGACGCGGCCACTGCGCCGATCCCGCTCGGTCGCTTGGGCCGACCGGAAGATGTCGCGAACATGTCGCTGTTCCTGGCATCGCAAGAAGCGTCCTATGTGACGGGTGCCGAATTTGTCGTTGATGGAGGCTTGACCATAGCATGAGCGCCGATTTCCTTCCCGTCGCGGCGGCAGCCGACCTGCCGAACAACAGCAGCAAGCCGATAACAGTGAACGGCCTGGACCTTCTGCTGTGTCACGCGGACGGAGAGTTTTTCTGTGTGCAGAATGAATGCACGCATCGCGCATTTTCCCTGGCGGCCGGACGCATCAGGCGCTGCATGGTGCTGTGTCCCGAACATGGCATGCCCTTCGATCTGCGAACCGGAAATCCCAAGGGTCAGCTGACGGACAAGCCGCTCCGCACGTTCGAAACGCGTGTTGTGGATGGCCAGGTAGAGGTCGCGGTGCCTGCGGAGGTAAGTTGAGACAGCTGCGATCGGCCGCCATTGCGTAATGTGACAAGGGTCGCATAAGGTGCGGCAGGGCGCATAAGGGCGCCAGTGGAAAAATTGGGGCGGAACAAGCGCCTTGAAGGAGTAGGATCGTTGCAAGCTCATTTGCATTTCCGCCACTGCGCGCTGGCCAGCCATTGCAGCGGGACCTCCGCTGACGATGGGCAGGCCTCGTTGCCGGAGTGCGGGCGTTGAACGCGGACTATATCGTTGTCGGCGCGGGGGCGGCGGGCTGCGCCGTCGCCAACCGTCTGTCGGAAAACAGCCGTCACAAAGTGATTCTACTTGAGGCGGGGGGCACTGACCGTGATCCCCTCATCCATGCGCCCGGCGGACTGATGCCGCTTTTGACGTCGGGCAAGCATAGCTGGAACTACAGGAGCGCGCCGCAGGAGGAACTGAACGACCGCGTCCTCTTTCTGCCCCGCGGCAAGGTTCTGGGCGGCGGCAGCTCGATCAACGGCATGATCTATGATCGAGGCACGCCGAGCGATTATGATCGGTGGGCGGCGCTGGGCAATGTCGGATGGTCCTATGAGGACGTGCTGCCCTATTTCAAGCGGGCCGAAAGTTACGAGCCGGGCGGCGATGCGCGGTGGCACGGTCACTCCGGGCCGGTCAGGATCAGCCGTCCCGGCGTCCATAATCCACTCGCCAAGGCGTTCCTGCAAGCCTGTGAAGAAGCTGGCTATCCTTACAATAACGACACCAACGGCGCGGTTCGCGATGGCGCCGGTCCCGTCGACATGTTCGTCAGCCGGGGCCGCCGCTGGAGCGCGGCGACCGCCTACATAAAGCCGGTTCGCTCACGCTCGAACCTCGACGTGCGTCTCGGCGCGCAAGTGCTCAAGATATTGGTCGAAAACGGCCGCGCCGTCGGCGTCCGCATCCGCGAGAAAGGGCAGGAGCTTGACCTTCGTGCAGGGGGCGAGGTGATCCTCTGCGGCGGGGGCATCAATTCGCCCCAGCTTCTGATGCTGTCCGGCATCGGTGACGCGGCGACCCTGTCACAGGTCGGCATCGACCCGGTCCATAATCTGCCCGGCGTCGGTCAGAATCTTCAGGACCATCTGTCCACTTATGTGAAGCAGGCGGTGACGCAGCCAGTATCCCATTATCAATATGTCAGCCCGCTGAAGGGCGCGCTGGCCTTCGCGCAATATCTGGCTTTCCGTAAGGGGCCGCTCGCCAGCACTGGCATGGAAGCAGTCGCCTATGTGCGATCGCGGCCGGACGTCGCCGAACCCGACATAAAGCTCTCGCTGGTGCTGGCGCTGATGAATGACACGCTGACCGGCCTGATGCCGCGTCATGGCTTCATGGCCCATGTCTGCGTCGTCCGGCCGCACAGCCGAGGGCATGTGACGCTGGCCTCGCCCGACCCGCATGCCGCCCCGGTCGTGGATCACCGCTACCTCAGCGATGCCCGCGACATGGTCGACTTCCGCAACGGCATCCGAGTGTGCCGCCAGATTTTCGGACAGGCCGCCTTCGATCCCTATCGCGGCGATGAATTGTCGCCGGGCGCGTCGGTACAGACTGACAGCCAGATCGATGCCTTCATCCGTGCTAATGCAAGTGCGGATTATCACACTGCCGGGACATGCAAGATGGGATCGGACGATGACAGCGTCGTCGACGCCCGTCTGCGGGTCAGGGGCATTGGCGGGCTGAGGGTCGCCGACACGTCGGTGATGCCGACGCTCGTCGGCGGGAACACGAATATGCCCGCCATCATGATCGGCGAAAAGGCGGCGGACCTGGTCAGGGGCCGCAGCCATGCGTGACAAGTGCAAACGACATAGGAAGCGGCGCGAACCGCGAGCGACTGGAGAGCTATAATGCCGGTATGGGATGAGGTTTTCGACGTGGTGGTCATGGGCTCCGGCGCGGCGGGCGTGTCGGCTGCGATCGCGGCACAGCATCGCGGCTGCAAGACGCTGGTGCTGGAGCGCAGCGACAAGCTGGGCGGGACGAGCGCCGTGTCGGGCGGCGTGCCGTGGATCCCCAACAATCACCACATGCACGAGGTTGGAACGACCGACTCGCGCGAACAGGCACTCACCTATCTTCGCAGCCTTTCGCTCGGCAAAATGGACATCGAACTGGCCGAAACCTATGTCGATGAAGCGCCAGGCGTGCTGCGTTATCTTGAGCAAGAGACCCAGCTGGCGTTCCGGGCGCTCAAGACGCCCGACTATCACCCGGAACATCCCGGCGGCACCTTCGGCCGCTCGGTAAGCCCCGGCCTCTTTCCTGCGGGCGAGTTGGGTGAACTGCGCGCGCATCTGCGTTCCGCGCCCTGCTTCCCGCTGCCTGTCGCGATGACCGACATCGATGACGGGACAAACATGCTGGATCCTGAAATCATCGGCGACCGCCTCGCCAAGGGCATGGTGGGCACCGGCATGGCGCTGATGGCTGGCCTTATCAAGGGCGCGGTGGACAAGGGCGTGGAGTTTCGCCGCAACGCCCGTGGTCGCCGTCTGGTGATCGACGATGGCGCCATTGTCGGCATTGAGGTCGAACAGGATGGCCGCATGGTCCGGATCGGCGCGCGTCGCGCCGTCATTCTGGCAAGCGGCGGCTTTGAATGGAACAAGGACATGGCGACCGACCTGATGGGCGCTCCCATCGAAGGTCCGCTCAGCCCCCCTTTCAATGAGGGCGATGGCCTGATCATGGCGGCCGAAGCGCAGGCGAGCATGGCCAACGCCCATGAAGCCTGGTGGATGCCGATGATCCGCATTCCGGGTGACGAATATGAGGGGCAGCAACTCAATCGCATGGTGGTCGGCGAAAGAGCCTCCCCCGGTTCGATCATGGTCAACCGCGCGGGCAAGCGTTTCGTCAACGAAGCCCATAATTATAATGACGTCGGCCGCTCCTTCCGCAATTTCGATCCGGTAGCGTTCGACTATCCGAACCTGCCCGCCTGGATCATCCTGGATGCGACTTTCCTCGACAAATATCCGTTCGGCACGCGCTATCCTGGCGATCCGATTCCGGCATGGCTCGAATCCGCGCCGACGCTGCGCGAACTGGCGGAGAAAATCGGCGTAAACCCCGATGGCCTTGAAGACACGGTCACACGCTTCAACGCGAGTGTCGAACGGGGTGAGGACCCCGACTTCCACCGTGGCCGGAGCAAATATGACCGCCATTATGGCGATCCGTCACGCGAAGGGGCACTCCAGTCGCTAGGACCGATCCAGCAAGGTCCCTTCTACGCCTGCCGGGTCTATTCCGGCGTTCTCGGCACGAAGGGTGGTCCGAAGATCAACGCCAAGTCAGAAGTGGTGAATGTCAGGGGCGGCCGCATCCCCGGCCTTTACGCCGCAGGGAACGTCTCCGGCGGGTTCACCGGCATGGCCTATCCGGGGGCCGGGGCCACGATCGGGCCGGGTCTGGTCTTCGGCCACATCGCCGGACGCGAGGCGGCGTCCAGCGTCAACAGGTTCTGAAAAAGGAGGCGACATTGCCCGAAGTCGAACATACCACAACGGTCACCGCCTCCCTGCCTCAGGTCTGGAATTTCGTCGAGGACATGGACAATTGGGCGCCGTTCCTCACAGGGTATCAGCGCCACGAGAAGATCAACCGCGATGAATCCATCTGGGTTGTGAAGGGCGAGCTGGGCGGCCTGACTCGCAGTGCGGAGTTCAAGGTCCAGGTTACGGAATGGAACGAGCCTAGCCGCGTGACCTTCGTGATGCAGGGCTTGCAAGAGCCTGTCACCGGCTCGGGCGAGTTTCTGGCAATTGACCTGGGCGGCGGCATGCCCAATGCCGCGCCACCCGCCGCCGTCCCCGGGCATTCATCCTCTGGCGGCTGGCTCAGCGGATTGTGGGAACGCCTGTCCCGCTGGTTGCTGCGGCGCGTCACCAACAGCGTCGATGTGCAAGCGACGGCGCCCGTGGCAGATGCGGGCGATCCGAACACGCAGATCACTTTCCGGCTGAACGTTCAGGCGGGTGGAGCCACCGGCCCGGTTCTCAATCTGCTGCTGGGACCGATGCTAAAGCCGGTTGCTGAAGATTTGGCGATGAAGATCGCCCAGGCGGTCGACAAGCCGTCACAAGCATAAATCTTGCGCGGGGTCGGCCGTAAAGGCGTTGACTCCGCGAGGGAAGGATACTCCGCTATTGACGGACAAATGTCCGTTATGCATGATCGTCCAGAACCTGGCCGCCCTTTGCCTAGTGCGCGTAAAGCGGGCCGTTGGATGTAGCTGGACGATTGGAAACAGGATCAGCGCGCCGGGATGCGCCTGGATTGAATCGACAGGAGATGGAAATGACGGAAAATCTGGTCGCCGAGGCGGGAGCCGGACGTTCTTCGAAACTTCAGGGTTGGCGCTATTTCGACCGCGACTTCGCGGGGCGGGAGTGGGATGCGGTCTGGACCAAGAGCTGGCTCGTGGTTAGCCGCGAAGACCAGATTCCTGAGCCGGGTGACTTCCTGGTGGAAGAGGTTGGCGCGGAATCCATTCTGGTGGTGCGTCAGGAAGATGGCGGCATCAAGGCCTTCTACAATGTCTGCCAGCATCGCGGGAACAAGCTGGTGTCCGTGGCGGAAGGGTCCATGCCGTCCTTCACCTGCGCCTATCACAGCTGGAAATGGTCACTGGAAGGCGAATGTATCGGCGCGCAGGACCCGGAGGACTTCGCCGCAGGCTCCCCATGCGGACGCAAGCGGCTCGCGGAGATCAACAGCGAGACCTTCGCCAGCTTCGTCTGGGTGAACATGGACGCCAACCCGATGCCTCTCAAGGAATATCTGGGCGAACTATACGAGCCATTGGCGCGCTATCCCTTCGAGCAGATGCACTGCACCCAGGCCATATCGGTGCGGATGCCCTGCAACTGGAAGATCATTTCGGACAATTTCCGCGAAACATATCACATCCCCACCGCCCATCCGGAGGGGCTGTATGTGAACGAGCCCTATTATGTGACAGCGGTCATCGAAACGCTGAAGAACGGGCACGCGCGCCTTGTGACGCCGGGCAGCCAGCCTTCGCGCTATCTGCCCGCTGGCAAGCTGGCGATCGACGAGTATCTGATCCAGGATCTCAAGACCTGGGAATTGCAGCCGGAAGATTTCAAGGACAAGCCGCTGGCGATCCGCGAAGCGATCATCGCGCAAAAGCGGAAGCTGGGCGTCGAACGCGGCCATAGCCATTATGACCGGATGGAAGACGCGCAGCTGACCGACACCTTCCTCTATTCGATCTTCCCCAACCTGACGCTGACCTGTTTTTCGGACGGCATGCTGTTCCTGCGCGCCTGGCCGCATCCGACCGACCCCGAAAAATGCACCTTCGACACCTGGTTCTATGCGACGGGTTCAGAGGATTTCTTCACCAAGATGCTGACCTCGGCGGGCGGCGTGGCCGACACCGTGCGGGCGCCTGTAGAACGCGAATGGCGCAACTTCGGCGAAGGAAGCCTTGGCATCACGCTCGACGGCGATGCGGGCATCATGGAGGCGCAGCAGCGCGGCATGCATTCGCGCGGGTGGAATGGCGCGGAACTGGCCGGGCAGGAAAAGCGGATTTCCCACTATCACGACCGCATCGATCAACTGATCGCCGAAAATGGGATGTCTATCGCCGCTGAATGACGAACGGCGCTGCGGGCGTACGCGTCCGCAGCGCCTTTGGTGTAACGGATGTCGTCCGGTAACTGGCGAAACGCAAGACGTGCGCCCGCACCCACGGGCGGCGCTCTAAAGACAAGGAGAGGCTCGATGTTCCTGGACCCTGTTTCAGGCCAACTCAAAAAGGTGCGGCAGATCGCATTCGTTGTACCGGACGCGATCGAATGGGCGCGCCGACACATGGCCCGCTTCGGCTCCGGCCCCTTCTTCGTGCTCGCGCACCTTCCCCATGACCTGCAAACCTATCGCGGCAAGGAAATCGACCTCGATACGACAGGTGTCGTCGGCCAATGGGGCGATGTGATGGTCGAACTGGTGGAACAGCATTGTGACACGCCATCGGCCTACAGCGAACTTTATCCGACCGGCGGTCCCGGCCTGCACCATATGACAGTGTTCGTTGACGACATTCACGCCGCGATAAAGGACTATGAGAGCAAGGGCTTTGATAACATCCTCTATTCCGTCGTCTCACCGCTCGGCGACTCCAAGCCCAGCCCTTATGCGATGATGGACACGCGCAAGGAGTTCGGCATGCTGACCGAATTCTATGAAGAGGCCGTCGTCAGCGACTTTTACAAGATGGTGCGGGATGCCGCCGACGGCTGGGACGGGTCCGATCCCATCCGATACATATATGGCCAACCCTGAAGGGGATATTCTCGACATGGAAAAGCGCAATCTCGGGAAATCCGACCTTAAAGTCTCTATTGCTGGTCTTGGCTGCAATAATTTCGGCTGGTTCCTCGACAAGGGAAAATCCCTCGAAGTGATCTCGGCTGCACTGGACGCCGGGATCAACTTCTTCGACACCGCCAACAACTATGGTTTTCCTCCGGGGGAATCGGAGCGCATTCTCGGCGAAGCCTTTCGCGGCCGCCGGGATTCCGTGATCATCGCCACGAAAGTCGGCGACAAGGTTGGCGACAGCGACGATAATCAGGGCGCCGCCCCTGCCTATGTGCGGCAGGCTATAGAAGGGAGCCTGGCCAATTTGGGCACCGATTATGTCGATCTCTATCAGCTGCATTATCCCGATCCGAACGTCCCGATCGGCGAAACGCTGGCCGCATTCGACCAGCTGATTCAGGAGGGCAAGGTGCGCTATGTCGGCTGTGCGAACCACAGCGCCGCGCAACTCGCTGAAGCACTGGACGCAGCCGGAGCCACCAATCGTGCGGCTTTCATATCATGCCAATCCGAATACAGCCTGCTGGCACGCGATGTCGAAAGCGAACTTGCGCCCCTGATGGTCGCCAATGGCGTCGGGTTTCTGCCTTATTTCCCCCTCGCCAACGGGTTGCTGACGGGCAAATATCTGGGCGGCGACGACAGTTCGGGCCGTCTGGAAACCCTCAAGCAGATACCTTTCTTCGACAAGTTCCTGACACCCGAAAGGTTTGAGAAAGTCAGCCGTCTCGGCGAGATTTCCCGCAAATCGAGCATTCCGATGGTGAAGCTTGCTCTCGGCTGGCTCGCCGCAAAGCCCTTCGTCTCATCCGTGATCGCCGGGGCGACCAAGCCCGAACAGGTTTACGCCAATGCGCAGGCCTGCATGACAGTCTTGCCGCAAGACATAATGGCTGAGCTGGATCAGCTGTAATTAGCGACGGTCCCCGGTCACTGCGGCCGGGGAGCACCCGTATAAAAACGGCGGGAAGCTCTAAGCCTCCCGCCGTTTCATTTTCAGCTCTGCGTCAATGCGCCGGTGAATAGGGCGCTGCATCAGCGAAGATCAGCGTTTCCTTCGCACCGCTCCGGCAGATTTCCTGATAGATTTTGCCACCTTCAGGCGCGCTCGCCATCGCCTGTATACCGGCATCGAAAGCGTTCATGTCCGGCAATTTCCAAAGATGGATGACGGTATTGGCCCGCCCGATCTTGGTGACGAGCCCTGCGATCATCTCCCAACCCGCGCCTTCGGCGATGCGCTTCATCTCAGGAACTATGTTCAAAAAGACGGGAAGCGTCTCATAATCGAGTTCCAACGTTGCCTGAAGATAAACGCTCATCTGATATCCACTCCTTGCGATCGCGGCCGGAGCCTGGCTCTCACCGCACATTCGTATGATAAATGACGAACGTCTGATATTCAAGCGACGACATGATGCATCAAAGACTGGTCGCTCGCGTGACAGGGATAGCCGCTTAACCCGCCACGAAATGAAAAAATAACCGTCATATGTCAGATAAAAATGCTCGCAAGCGCTTGCTGCGCATGCTTCACTGTTGACCCTCCGGCGAAAAGCAGTTAGCTAGCACACTTGTGTAGCGACAAGTCGATTCAGAAAGAGTCGCGGCCACATCGGATTAAAAATCAGCGTTGAATGGGGAGGGCATATGCGAGGCCTGGCATTTTCGTCGGCAATAGCGATCGCAACTGCGTTGGGCGGCTTTCAGGCGGCATTGGCCGCAGAGCCGCAGCAAGCGCAGGACGCAACCGCAGCTAATCAGCCGCAGCAATCCGAAGGACTTTCGGACATCATCGTAACCGCGCAAAAGCGCGCAGAGCCGCTGCAAAGTGTGCCCGTCTCCGTTTCCGCATTCAGCAATGACACGCTTCAAAAGGCCCGCGTCGATGGCCTGACGGGCCTTCGCGGCCTCGTGCCGGGCATGACCGTCACGCGTTCGGGCGCAGCGGTTGATGTTCCGCAGCTCAGCCTTCGCGGCATTTCGATCCAGGACGTGCTTCCCAGCGTCGAGGCCGGTATCGGCATCACGCTCGATGGCATTCCGATCGCGTTCCAGCGCGGCGCGCTCATGGATGCGTTCGATGTCCAGCGCGTGGAGGTTCTGCGCGGCCCGCAAGGCGTTCTGAACGGCAAGAACACGACCGGCGGGGTGATCAACGTGATCCGCCTCCGGCCCGACCCGTCGGCGGACACGACGGGCAAGGTGCGCTTCACGGTGGGCAGCTTCGGTCAGAACGACTACGAAGGCTACATCATGGCCCCGGTGATCAAGGACGTACTCGCGGTCAAGGCGACCGTTTCGGTGCGCAAGGACAATGGCCAGTTCCGCAACATCGTGACCGGCGGACGGGAGGGCGATCGTGATGTCCGGCAATACTCGCTCGCCGCTGTTGCAACCCCCACCGATCGCCTGAATATCTATTTGGCATTCGACCGGCTGGAAAACGACAGCCAGATTCCGCCCTATACGCCTCTTAACGTCCCCGATTTCATCCCTTATCCGTTGCCGGGCTATGTCGGTGGCGCAAACGCGACCTGTTACAATCCGGCGACGAGCATCGTCTGCGGCCCGCTTGCCAATCTCGACAAGGGCAAGAATGTCGTCGAAACGACCCAGCTTCCCGCATCTCTGCGCATGACTGCGGCGACCGGTGAGGTGTCGTACGATTTGACCGATCAGGTCAAATTCGTTTCGCTGACCGGCTATCGCGAGTTCCACGAACGGCAGACCAGCGATTTCGACGCAACCCGCTTTGCGCTGTTCCGCGACAAGGCGCGGGTCGATGCCAAGCAGTTCTCGCAGGAGGCCCGCTTCGAAACGTCGTTCGACGGGCCGTTCAACGTCGTTGCCGGTGCATTTTACATGAACTACTCCTATACGGAGGTGCAAGATCCGTCGCTTGACGTGTCGATGCTGCCCGACGGGTTTCTCACCACGGGGAGTCCGATCCTCACGAACGGCTTGCCGACTTTCTCGACTCCGCCGGGCGTAGGCTTCCTCAATTCACTCAACCGCTACGATACGCATCAGACCAACAAGACCTTCGCCTTGTTCTTCCAGGCGGACTATGACATCACCGAAAAACTGCAGTTGTCGGTTGGTGCCCGTCAGACCTGGGACAGGAAGACGACTGCCTATAGTTTGTGGGGTCCCGTATTTTCTACCGTGCGGGACAATGATGTTATCGGGCCGCTGGTCGGAAGCGTTGAGGGGCGCGCCAAGTTCAAAAAGTTCACGCCGAAGGTGAACCTGCAATATAAGTTTACGCCCGACGTCATGGCTTATGCCCAGTACAGCCGTGGTTACAACACCGGCGGCTTCAACGGTCGTCCTGGCAACCTGGTTACTGCGGTACAGGCCTATTTGCCCGAAACGATGGATGCGTTCGAGATCGGTCTCAAAACCGAATTCCTCAATAACCGGGTTCGCCTGAACCTTTCCGCGTTCCACAACACGCTGAGCGACAAGCAGGAAAATATCCTGCAGGTCGTCGGAACCACGAACGTCACCAACACCCTGAACGCCGCCAAGGCTCGCTATCAGGGCATCGAAGCCGAATTGGCCGTTGCGCCGATGCGGGGGTGGACGATCTCCGGATCGCTCGGCTATCTTGAAGCGAAGTATCTGAACTTCATAGGCAATCTTGGTCAGGGAGAGACGGACCTTTCCGGATTGAAGCTGCGGCGCACCCCGAAATGGACCGGTGGTCTGATTTCGGACTACAGCTTCGACGCCGGTCCGGGGACCATCGGCCTGAACGCGGCCCTGTTCCATACGTCGCGCTACCAAACGGACGTGATCAACGATCCGCGTGCGTCGATCCCGCCGGTGACAAAGATCGACCTCGGTGTACGCTACGAGTTCCCGGTGAGTGGCAACACCACGCTCGAAGTCGCGGGCTTCGTCAAGAACGTGACCGACAACACCACGTACGACGGTTACACGTCGGGCGAGGCGGTATTCACCTTCATCGACTGGGCCAACCCGTCGCCAGGCCGGACCTGGGGTGCGTCGCTGACCGCGCGCTTCTGACACGATATGGCGGGCCGCCTCGTCAGCCTGGCGAGGTGGCCCGGTCTTTTTTCGCTTTTCATCAGGCAGTGGCGAGGCACCGAAAATCCCAGGAGTTGAATATGAGGCTTGAAGGAAAAGTAGCACTGGTCACCGGCGCCGCGGGCGAACAGAACATGGCCCAGAAGATCGCCGAGCGCCTCGCTCAGGAGGGCGCGAAGGTTGTCGTGACCGGTCGTCACGAAGAGCCGTTGCGCAAGCTCGCGGCAGAGATCGGTGGCAGCTACATATTGATGGACATTACCAGCAAGGCCGATGTCGATGCCGCCGCCGACTTTGCCGTCAAAACCTATGGCAAGCTGGACGTCGGGGTGAACGCAACTGGCTGGGGGCTGATGAAGCCGACCCATGAAACGACGGAGGCCGATCTCGACAAGATCATGGACATCCAGTTCAAAGGTCCCTTCTTCTTCATCCAGGCGATGTTGCGGGTCATGGGGCAGGGCGGATCGATCATTCAGATCTCTTCCGCCACGGCGACCATCATGCTCGAAAATCACGCCGCCTATATGGGCACCAAGGCCGGAATCGACCATGTGATCCGCACCGTGGCCAACGAATATGGTGCGCGCGGCATTCGAGCGAACTCCATTTCGCCGGGCCTCACCGAAACGCCGATGGCTGGCGACAGCTTCAGCGTGAAGGAACTGATCGACGCCTTTGCAAAGGAATATCCGCTCGGCCGCCTCGGCACGCGCGAAGATATTGCGGCTGCCGTCGTGTGGCTGGCATCCGACGAATGTTTCATGACCGGCCAGAATCTTCAGGTGAATGGCGGGCTCACACTCCGCCGCAACCCGATCCTGTCCGAACTGGGCGAGGTGGCCGCGCGTGCCACGGCGCATCTGAGCAGCTGACAACGACAGAGCGGTGCGGGCGGGAGCATTGCTTCCGCCCGAATGGCGCAGGGAATAAATAAAGGGAGGGTAGCGCTGGATACCCTCCCTTTTTCGCTGCTGGCAGTATCTGGATCACTCAACCCCGTTCGGGCTGAGCTTGTCGAAGCCCTTCCCTTTCTAAAAAGAAGAAAAGCCCTTCGACAAGCTCAGGGCGAACGGTAACAGAGAGCGATTCTGATTTAAGGCACCATGCTCTGGCCGCGTTCACGGCTCGGATTTTGCCATCCGATATTGAATCTGGCGGGGAAGTAGCCGCTTGCACAATCCGTTTGCTACATGCGGTAGCCGCCCCGACCTGTCAGCTGTCGGGGCGGCTCCACTTCGCTTTAAAGGTCGGTGAACTGCATCCGGCGGATCGGATCGGTTCCATCAAATCCTTCCGCTGACTTCTTCATATGGTCGTAGAAGGGACGGGTGCCCTCTTCTTCATAAAGTTCAGTCATCACGCCAAGTTGTTTCGACGTATCCATGATGGCGTAGCGGCCCATACGATTAGGGAAGGTTTCGCCATAAAGAGCAGCCTCACAGCCTTCAGCTTCATATTGCGCCATCCGCTTGTCCAGATCATCGACGAACATGGCGAAATGATGAATCCGCGACTCGCCCTTCTTCACCAGGTCGCGATAGGCGGACGGTTCATCATCATGCTGCTGCACGAATTCGGCGGTGATATTGCCCCACTGACCATAGACGGAGGTAACGTCGATGACGCTGTCCTTGCCGCGATAGCGATGCACGTGAAGCGGATAATGTTCGACTGCCCAGAACGGCCCCGATCCATAACGGCGGGAATGGGCACGGGCCGCTTCGATGGCGTCCGGCACCACAAAGGCAATCTGCGTGATCGCGAGGGCGGGTGTGAAGATAAAATCACTCATGGCGTTGCTTCCTTCAAAGACAATTGTCAGATGATTGATTCGACGGTGAGGGTAATCGCGCGAGGGATCCGATCTTCGCCGACGGCATTGGACCATGTCGGTCGCTGGTGACCAAGGACATGCCGCAGGTCCGAAAACCAGCGTATTTCCTGGCCCTTGAGCGATCTGGCCGTCCGCTATGCAGCGCTTTTGGTGACCTTTTGATGATCATTCATCCTCTACCCGGAGCGGCTCATGCCCTGCTCCTCCGTCGCTGATTTCTCGACAAACGACAAATGTCTGCTAACGAATATGCCTTCATTCGTCAAATTGATAAATGGCGGCACCGACTAAATGGGGCGGGGGAGGCGGCCCATTGGTGGCGGCACAGCGCATTGGTCATTGACTAAATGAACGACAACCGTCAGGTAATATGCAAACACCTGGCGTTCGCTGGCGGATTGGGTGCTTGCAACGCGGACTTATGGAGAGGAAGAAATGACCTATAATTTGACGGTGCGGCGCGAAGGTGCCGTGTTCATCATCGGCGGAACCGGCGGCGCGGGTTCAGCGATCGTGCGCGCCTTTGCAAAGACTGGTGCCAATATCGCCTTCACCTACAACAGTAATGAAACCAAGGCGAATGCGTTGGTGAATGAACTGGAAAGCGAAGGCGTAACGGCATCGGCCAGCAAGCTGGACATAACAGACTTGCAGGCTGTCGAACAATGCATCAGCAGCGTGGTGAAGCGTTTTGGCCATATCCACACGGTCATCTATGCGTCCGGGCCGATGTGGGACAACACTCTGCAATTGGCCGATGTGAAGCCCAGCTTTATGGAGTTTCTCATCAAGACCGAACTGTTCGGTTTCTTCAATGTGATCAGCGCCACCAGGGAACAGATGCGCGCCAACAAAGGCGTCATCACTGTGTGCACCAGCTTCGGCAACGCCCGTCGCTTCGATCGCGACGGTCAGTCGGCGGTGCCGAAGGCGGGTCTGGAAAGCATGGCCCTCTATCTGGCGGCCGAAGAGGCTGTCTACGGAGTGCGCGCGAATGTCGTCCGCCTGGGCTGGTTCAACTTCGGCATGGGCGCGATCGACAAGACGGAGGCTTCGCTGGATGATCCGGGCCGTGCCATGACCGGCGGCGACGCTGGGGCCGAAGCGCTGGAATGGATGACCAGCCGCATTCGCCTGGGCAATCGGCCGGGTCGGGGCGAGGAGCTTGCCAGCATGGTGCTCTACCTTTCATCTGAACAGGCGTCCTATGTCACCGGCCAGATCACCTGCGTCGACGGCGGCATTTCGCTTTGAACCTTTGGGCAGGCGCCAGTCTTCATGACGGCGCCTGCTCCATGACGGCCTGCTGCACGCCCCTGCGTGGGCCGCATTAATAATTGACATATGTCAGATAAGGTTTATCACTGGCGCGGCCCCCGAAGGCTGAATCGGGCTATCCCCGCATAGCGAGGCATATCAGCTGCGGCGATCGTTGCGTGGCTGACTGAGGCAGAGAGAGGATCGATGGTAAATATTTCCGTCCTGGCCGATCAGGTGGCTGGTGAGCATCGCGTAGCCATGACGCCCTCGATTGTCGCGCGATATGCAAAGCTTGGCCTGTCTACTCTGGTCGAGAGCGGCGCAGGTCTTGCTGCGGGCTTCTCCGATGACGCCTATGCCGCCCAGGGCGCCCTGATCGCGGATCGCAAGGAAGCGCTGGCGCAGGCGGATGTCGTGGTCACGATCCGTCCTCCGGCTGCCGCCGAACTGCTCGGGGTTCGGCGGGGAACGAAGCTCATCGGCGGCTTGGCACCCTTTGCCGATCCGGCCCGGATGGCGGCTTATGCCGATTTGGGAGTGGAAGCGATGGCGCTTGAACTGCTCCCGCGCACCACCCGCGCGCAGGCGATGGATATATTGTCCAGCCAGGCCAATCTCGCTGGTTATCATGCTGTCGCGCGGGCCACGACCGAACTTAATCGCTGCCTGCCGATGATGACCACGGCCGCAGGCTCGATCGCTGCCGCCAAGGCGTTCGTCATGGGCGTGGGCGTCGCGGGCCTTCAGGCGATCGCGACCGCGCGGCGACTGGGCGCGGTCGTCTCCGCCACCGATGTGCGCCCCGAAACGCGCGAGCAGATCATGTCTCTGGGCGCCAAGCCCATATTCGAAGAGATTCAGGACGGCGACCAGCTGACCGCAGCGGTGGGCGGCTATGCCGGGGAAATGAGCGAAGCCTATCGGCAACGTCAGGCGGCGCTCGTCAGCGGACATATCGCCGGGCAGGACATGGTCGTCACGACCGCCCTCATCCCCGGACGGCCCGCCCCGCGCCTCATCAGCGATGCGCAGATCGCAAGCATGAAGCCCGGCAGCGTGATCGTCGATCTGGCGGCCGAAAGCGGCGGCAATGTTGAAGGCGTCGTCGCCGGGGAAATGGTGTTGCGTCATGGCGTCAAGCTCATCGGGCTTGTCGATGGCGCGGCGAAGGTCGCCGTGGACGCATCGAACCTGTTCGCGCGCAACTGCTATAATTTCATCGAAGCCTATTGGGACAAGGCCGAAGGCCGATTGACGATGCCCGCCGATGACGCGCTGGTCGAAGCGGTTACGCTGACCCGCCATGGCGAAATCGTCCACCCGCGCTTCGTGCAGGCAGCGGCGGCCTGAACACAGGGGATAAGTCAGTGAACGCTTTCAATGCAGATTATCTGTTCGTCTTCATATTGGCGGCTTTTCTTGGTTTTCAGCTGATCAAGAAGGTGTCGCCGCTTTTGCACTCGCCTTTGATGTCGCTGACCAATGCGATTGCGGCGGTGGTGATTGTGGGGGCGATCACGATTACAGGTGAGGCGGGGGCGACGCCGCTGGCCAAGACGCTGGGCTTCATCGCGGTGTTCTGCGCGACGGTGAACCTGGTCAGCGGTTTCATGATCACCGATCGCATGCTCAAGATGTTCAAGCCGCGGGGGAAGTAAGAGATGGACGCCTTCGTACCCTTCGCGGCGATCGTCGCGTCCGCTTTGTTCATCCTGTCGCTGATGTGGATGAGCCATCCTTCGACCGCTCGTCGCGGCGTGCGCGCGGGCGAGATCGGCATGGTCATCGCGATCATCGGCGCGCTGGTTAGCCATGAGGTGGTTGATTACAACCTGATCATCATCGCGATGATCGCGGGCGCGGCGGCGGGCATTCCGATGGCGCTGCTGATGCCGATGACGGCGATCCCGCAGCGAACCGCCATCTCCCACGCCTTTGGCGCGCTGGCCGTCGGCCTGATCGGTGCCGCTGAATATTATAAGCATGCCCATGCCGAATATGCGGGCGGCTTCATCCTGTGGGCGCTGATGTTCGAAATGCTGCTGGGTTTCCTGACCTGCACGGCCTCGATCATTGCCTTTGCCAAGCTGCAGGAACTGATGGGCAGCCGTCCGGTGTCCTTCCCCGGCCAGCGCATCGTCAATGGCGCGGTGGCGCTGGCGACGGTGGCGATCGGCGTGACGCTGGCGCTTGACCCGACGCAGACCTGGCTGTTCCCGCTGTTCGCGGGCCTGGCGCTGCTGTTCGGCATATTGCTGGTGATCCCGATCGGCGGCGCGGACATGCCGACCGTGATCGCGCTCTTGAACAGCTATGCGGGGCTTGCCGCAAGCGCCATGGGCTTTGCGCTGGGCAACAAGCTGCTGATCGTCGCGGGCGCGCTCGATGGCGCATCGGGCTTCATCCTGGCGCTGGTGATGTGCAAGGCGATGAACCGCAGCTTTGCCAATGTCATGTTCGGCGGCTTCGGCAAGGTGGTCGCGGGCGTTGCTGGCGGCAAGGACGACCGCGTCGTGCGCTCGGCGTCTGCCGAGGAAGCCGCGATGCAGTTGGAAAATGCCAGCAGCGTGGTCATCATCCCCGGTTACGGCATGGCCGTTGCGCAGGCGCAGCACAAGGTGAGCGAGCTGTACCAGGCGCTCACCAAGAAGGGCGTGGACGTCAAGTTCGCGATCCACCCGGTGGCGGGCCGCATGCCTGGCCATATGAACGTGCTGCTGGCCGAAGCCAATGTCCCTTACGAACAGTTGGTGGACCTCGACGACATAAACCCCGAACTGCCGCAGGCGGACGTGGCGGTGATCATCGGCGCGAACGACACGGTGAACCCGTCGGCGCGCGACGATCCGCAGAGCGCGATCGCGGGCATGCCGATCATCGAGGCGGACCGCGCCAAGTCGGTGTTCGTGATCAAGCGTTCGATGAACGCGGGCTTTGCCGGGATCGACAATCCGATCTACTATAACAGCAACACCCAGATGCTGTTCGGCGATGCCAAGGACATGGTCGGCTCCATCGCCAAGGAACTGGCGGGGGGTGGTTCAGGCCTCCACTGATCGCCGTCCTCTTTCCGTCAACTACCCCACCGACCAAAGTGCCAACAATGACACTTTGCCCGAGGGTAAAGTGTCATTCGCGACAAAAGCGACCAATGCCCAACGCAAGGGATTCACATTGGCCTCCACCTGTGCTTGATTCGTCCCCGCTATGTTTCACGGTTCGATCAAGCCTCGTTCTTCGGCCAGTGGCGATCTTTCCGCCCTGCTGGACCGGCTTGCCCATGTCAGCACGCGGCCACGCTACGCCTTCATGCTGCTGACCCTGATTGCCGAAGCGGCGCGCCCGGACGGCAGCGCCGGGCCGTTAGTGGCGAAAGAGGGCAGCTTGCAGCCCCTGCGTGACTGGCTGTGCGACGCGCTGACCCCCATGGGCGGCCGCGATCCCCGCCGCATGGCGCTGACCGCGCGCGTGCGCGCTGAACTTGCCGTACAGGGTCGCCTTCCCGCCGATCCCGACGCCGCCAGTCTCGCGGTCGAAGAGGAGGTGAAGCTGCGCGTCCGCGCTTCGGGCAAGACCAACCTTAGCCGCGCCGTATCGGAAATGGTCGCGGCGGGATTGCTGCGCCGTCATTATCAGGGCTACCGCGTCGATCACCATAATCGCGGCGCACAGCGGCAGGCCGTCTATACGCTCACCGGCCTCGCTCGCATCCTGATAGCGTCCGCCGCGATGCCGCCCATGCATCCGCCGCTTTCCCCGCCAATATCCGCACCAGTGCGCCCGCGACAGGGGGAGCTTGGTCTCTGACCGCCCCGACCGCATTATCGATGGAACCGGCCCACGGCGTCCGTCGATACTCTGCTTAGAGCATAGTGCCTTAAATCAGAATCTTCCTCTGTTACCGTTCGCCCTGAGCTTGTCGAGCCGAAGGCCGGCGAAGCCAACGGCTTTTCTTTTTTTAGAAAGGGAAGGGCTTCGACATCCGAATGAGGCGAGTGACTCTTTCGGGCAGCCCGAACGGGGTTGAGTGATCCAGATAAAACGCACGACGCTCTAATTCCCCTTTGTTCCCCCCCAATGACGCACATGTGCTGACGCGCATAACGCTCCATCGCCCGCGACGCCATCGGGCGAATGCCAAGCTCCATTGGCAGGCTTAAGACGAACCGGTCCCGGCTGACCACCACATGTGGACCCTTTCGCCTCCAACATCGTTTCCCATCCGTTCATATTAACCTTTGCAGGCAAAATCGATGCTTCTGGAGGTCCGTGAAATGGGACAGGCATTCCCAATGAAGAACTTGCCGCTATCCATGGCAATTAGGGGTGGCTTGCGGTCCATTGACGCGCCCCGGTTCGGAAAACCGTTCGCGATGGCGTGGTTGATCGGAAAACGCGCCGCCATCAACGCGGTGTCCCGGCCATGACCGTCATCACCCGCCTGTCCGCTCCGGCGCGCCCCGCCATCCGCAGGCTCTCCGCGCTTGCCCCTCTCGATCAGGATGCGGAGATGGCGCTGGCCGATGCCGCCCTGCGCAGCCGCATATTGAAGCCCGCCCGCGAGTTGATCGCGGAGGGCGCGTCTGTTCTGAACCCGCTGCTGATACTCAATGGCTGGGCCGCTCGAACGCGCTTCCTGCCCGACGGACGGCGGCAGATCATGAGCATAATCCTGCCCGGCGACCTCGTCGGCAATTGCCATCACGACCGCCCCTTGTCGGTATCGACCGTCGTCGCGCTCAGCCAGCTGACGGTCTGCGCCGCGCCCTCCATCGGCTCCCCGGCGCTTCAGCAGGCTTACCGGATAAGCCACGCCCTGGACGAAGCCTATCTGCTTGCCCAGATCACGCGCCTCGGCCGCCTCAGCGCGGAGGAACGGATCGCGGATCTCATGCTGGAATTGCGCGACCGTCTGGCGCTGTGCGGCTTGGTGAGCGAGGGCAGCTTTGCATGGCCGCTGACGCAGAACGCTCTTGCCGATGCCCTCGGCCTGACGTCCGTTCACGTCAACCGCACATTGCAACAGATGCGGCGGCGTGGCGATGTCATCCTGCGTTCGGGCCGCCTGCAACTGACCGATGCGGCCGAACTCGCCAAGCGGGTGGGCCATGTACCGGTGCGCGTGACCGCCAGGGACGACTGACCTTCGATTGACGAAGAACGGGCCATTGCGCCAACCGCAACGGCCCGTTCCTTATCTCGAAAAGGAAGGGAGCGTCAGCTCTTGGCTTCTGCTCCGGCCGCTGCCGCCTTTGCGCGAGGCTTGCGTGCTGCCTTGGCCGCCTTGGGCTGCGCGCCGTCAGCCGCCTTTGCGGAAGCGGCGGCAGGCTTTGCGGCGGGCTTCGCCGCTGCCTTGACGGGCTTTGCAGCCTTCGCCGCCTTGCCCGCGGGCGCCTTGGCGCTTGCTGCGGCACCGGCTGCCTTCGGCGCCGCCTTGGTGCCTGCATTTGCCTGCGCGGGTGCGGCTGCCTTCACGCCATTGGCGACTGCGGGCTTGCGGCCCAGGCCAAGGCGCGTGGCAACGGCGCGGCGCGCTTCGGAATAGCTGGGCGCAACCAGCGGATAGGATTTGGGCAGGTTGTAGCGCTGACGATATTCGTCTGGCGAAAGACCATTCGTCGCCAAATGGCGCTTCAGCGTCTTGTACGGCTTGCCGTCGATCATGCTCAGGATGTGGTCGGGTGACGACAGGCTTTTGCGAACGGAAACGGCCGGTGTGTAAGTCGCTGCCTGCGCCTCGGCAGACTCCGCAGCCGGATCTTCAGTCAAGGCGATCCGGGTTGTCCGGATAAGCTCGGCGAGCCCCTCGCTCGTAACCGAATTGTTGGAGACAAACGCACTCAAAAGCTGAACCGTGAGCGTCGTGATGTCGGGCTGCGAATTTTCAGACATTGGCACGCTTCTCCGCACTGAATAACTGTGGCGACCTTCTGCGCGCTTTCAACTCAAATGTAAATCACCTCGACTCTTTTAGTGTGGCGATATCTGTCCCTATCAAGGACGCTTCTGATGTTCCGCTGCTGTGGCGCCCTTAGTAGAGGGCTGATCTTGTCCCGGCTCATTATCGACTGATGGGTGAAGATGTTGATTGAACGCGGCTCTGTCCACAATTTGGGCCGTAACCATCTTATATACTATCGCCGGGGGAGGGCCGCAGAATGCGCATCCAAAATACGTCGCCATCGCCGAAAGTAACCGGCCGTCGCGTTACGGACCAAAAAAAAGGGCCGGTCCAAAAAGGACCGGCCTAATGAGTTTTTAGGAGAGGATGCCTGAAAGGCAGGGCGGCATTTGCCGCCGCGATCCTCTCCTGACAATTGTTTAGATTGGCATGTCGATTGCACGTCATGCAATCGTAACATTCGCGGCGCCCCGTTCCTTGCCGGAAGGGGCGCCCGGCCTGTTAGCCGTTCAGCTGATCCTTGACCGCCTTTGCGGGCGTGAAGGTCAGCTTCTTCGATGCTGCAATCTGGATGGTTGCGCCGGTCGACGGATTGCGGCCTTCGCGTGCCGGCTGATCCTTGACCTTGAACTTCCCAAAGCCGCTCAGCGAAACTTCGTCACCCTTGGCAGCGGCGCCAGCGATAGCGGCAAACACGCCGTCCACATATTTGCGGGCGTCGGCCTTGGTCAGGCCATGCTCGGCTGCAACTGCTTCGGCGAGTTCGGTATTGTTCATCGATCGTCTCCCTTTCGTGGACGACGGGTCTTAACCTGTCTCATCGCCCGCAACTAGGGGTGTTTTTGCCCATTAACCGATATTTTCGTGCCGGATTTGACATATTTAGGGGGTTGGCGAGGGTCACAGGCCGGATCGCGGCGCCCGAGTCTCGTTCCGTCCGCATCAATCCCGGCTCGTCTGGCACGAGTCCACGCTCCTCATCGGGCGGTTCAATCAGCGCGCCGCCGCCGCCAAAGCCGTCCGCCGAGCGCCATGTCCGTCAACACCACCCGCGCGGCATTATGTCCCGGCGCGCCCGTGACACCGCCGCCCGGATGCGTGCCCGCGCCGCACATATAGAGGCCCTCGGCAGGTCCGCGATAGCCCGCATGGCCCAGCACCGGCCTTGCCGCCCACAATTGATCCAGCGTCATCGCGCCATGCATGATGTCGCCACCCACCATCCCGAACTTCCTTTCAAGGTCCAGCGGCGACAATATGTCCCGCGCGATCACGGACGCAGCAAAGCCGGGCGCATACGCGTCCACCGTCGCGATCACATCATCCGCCGCTTGGCTCCGCACCTCATCCCAGCTTCGGCCATCGGGCAGCTGCGGCGCGAATTGCTGGCAGAACAGGCTCGCCACATGACATCCCGGCGGCGCCAGACTGTCGTCGATGATCGACGGGATCAGCATCTCGACGATGGGCGCGGATGACCAGCCCCTTGTCTTCGCGTCCATGAAGGCGCGGTCCATATAGTCCATGTCCGGCGCGATGATTATCCCGGCCTTCAAATGCTCGCCCGGTCCCGGCAGGCAGGAAAAGTCGGGCAGCGCCGACAACGCGACATTCATGCGGAAGCTTCCCGACGCCGTCCTGAACCCCCGGATGCGCTTGCGAAAATCGGGCGGCAGGTCAGCCGGGTCCATCATCCGTTCGTACAGCAGCTTGGGGCCGACATTGGCGATCACCGCCGTCGCCATGACCTCTTCCCCGCTTTCCAGCCTGACGCCGACGGCCCGCCCGCCGTCCACCAGCACCCGCTCGACCGGCGCCTCCAGGCTGATCTCCACGCCCATCGCGCGGACGACCTTCGCCATGATCTGGGTGATCGCGCCCATGCCACCGACACAATGGCCCCATGCGCCCTTCTTGCCGTTCACCTGCCCCATGACGTGGTGCAGCAGGACATAGGCGCTGCCCGGCGTATCGGGCGATGCATAATTGCCGACCACCGCGTCAAAGGCGAAGGCCGCCTTCACCGCCTCGCTTTCGAACCAGCCGTCCAGAAAGGCGCGCGCCGATTTCAGGAACAGGTCCAGCATGTCGCGCTGCTCGTCCAGCGACAATGCGCCCAAGCGCCGCCCCTGCGACAATGCCGCCGTCAGCATCGACAGGCCATCGCCCGCGTTGGGCGGGGCCTTCAGCATCATGTCGCGCAACAGGTCCGCTATCGCCTCCAGTGCGTCCTGATAATGGGGCAGGGCGGCCGCGTCCTTCGCGCTGAACTTTGCGAACTCCGCCTGCGTCTTTTCGATGCCGCCGCCCACCTTCAGATAGCGTCCGTCCGGCTGCGGCAGGAAATTGGCGATCGGCCGCTCGATCACGCGATAGCCATGGTCGGCCAGCGCCATGTCCGCGATGACCTTGGGATGCAGCAGGCTTACGGTGTAGCTGGCGACCGAATTGCGGAAACCGGGATGGAACTCCTCCGTCACCGCCGCGCCGCCTACGACGTGCCGCCGCTCCAATATGCGGACCCGGTAACCCGCGCGCGCCAGATAGAATGCGCACACCAGCCCATTATGCCCACCCCCGATAATGACCGCGTCATACTTATACATATGTATAACAACTCACGGACTTTCGGAAAATCCCGTTCTATTCACCATTTCCTTCACGACTTCCATAACGCCGCGCCAGTCCGGCACAAACCATCAACTGAATCTGGTGAAACAACATCAACGGCAACAATATCGGCCCCACCACACTCGCCGGAAACAAAACCCCGGCAATCGGCACCCCCGTCGCCAAGCTCTTCTTCGACCCGCAAAATTGCAGCACCACCGCATCTTCCCGCGACAATCCCAGCAAGCGCCCCAGTCCCCAGGTGAACAGCAGCACCACCACCAAAATCGCAATCGACAACAGCGCCAGCAACAACAATTCTGCCCGCGACACCTTATGCCACAGCCCCTCGACCACTGCGGCGCTGAACGCCGAATAGACGATCAGCAGGATTGAACTCCGATCCACTCGCCCCAGCATCGCCTTGTGCCGCGACACAAAGCCGCCAATCCACGGCCGCGCCAGATGCCCCAGCAGGAACGGCAGCAGCAACTGCGACACAATCCCCTCCACCGCCGACAGGGAGATCAGACCGCCGGTCCCCCCGACGCTCTTCTGCATCAGCAACGCCACCAGCACCGGCGTCAGAACGATCCCCAGCAAGTTGGAAAAGGACGCACTCACCACCGCCGCCGCGACGTTGCCCCGCGCTATCGCCGTGAAGGCGATCGACGATTGCACCGTCGATGGCAACAGCGTCAGGAACAACAGCCCCGCTCGCATCTGCCCGGGGATCGCTTCCACCTGCTGCGTCGCCAGACCGATCAGGGGAAACAGAGCGAATGTCGTTCCCAGCGTCGCCAGATGCAGCTTCCACGCCGTCGCCCCGCTCCAGATCGCTTCGCGCGATAGTTTCGCCCCATGCAGGAAGAACAGCAGCACAATGCTCGCATCCGCAAGGATGCCAACGATATGCGCACCCTCTCCCCGCGCGGGGAGAAAGGAGGCCAGCGCCACCATGGTGAGCAGCAGCAGCAGGAAGGGGTCGGCAATTTCCCGGAGACGGCTCATGCCGTGGCTGTAGGCAGTCTGACGGAAAAAGGATAGACGCCCGACCGATCGACACATTAGTGGGCGCTTAGGAAATGGAGGCGGTCATGAGCAACGGGATCGAAATCATCGAACAGGGCGGCGTCCTGGAAATCCACATCGACCGCCCCGATAAGAAGAACGCGCTTACCGCAGCCATGTACGACAGCATGACCGCAGCCCTTTCCGACGCTTCGGCGCGGAGCGACATTGGCGCTGTCCTGATCGCAGGAAAGGGTGACGCCTTCTGCGCAGGCAATGACCTTAAGGACTTCACTCAAGGACCGCAGGGTGGCGCGGCTGCATTCGCCTTCATCCGCGCCATTGCAGGCTTCGACAAGCCGCTGATCGCTGCCGTCCAGGGCCTGGCCGTGGGTGTGGGCACGACGATGCTGTTCCATTGCGACCTTGTCTATGCGGCGTCCGACGCGCGCTTCATCATGCCCTTCGTCAATCTGGGCATCGTGCCGGAAGCTGGCTCAAGCCTGCTAGCGCCCGCGACGCTGGGCCATGCAAAAGCAGCGGCGATGCTGTTGCTGGGCGAGCCAATGGACGCCCAAACGGCTGACCGGTCAGGTCTGGTGACAGCTGTCATACCCACCGAGGAACTGCTTGGTCACGCTCGGGCGAAGGGGGCCGCCCTCATGAAGAAGCCGCCCAAAGCGCTGGCGGCCACCCGGCGGCTGCTAAAGGGCGATCCTGCCGTGCTGCTCGGCAGGATCGAGGAGGAGGCACGGCTCTTCGAACAGATGCTGGAATCCGAAGAGGCTCAGGAAGCCTTCGCTGCCTTCTTCGAAAAGCGCGCCCCTGTATTTCGTCGCGATTGAACTTAGCGGGAGCCGTCTCTCGGTCGTCTGATAGTCACAAGGTTATCTAAATTGAAACCCTTGCTGGAAAACTTCAAGACGTTCAGCAATATTCTGTCCCGGTGCCCGACAAGACAAATGTTCAGCGTGAAACGAGACCAAGGTAGATGAGCGACAAGGTCGGCCATGGCTGAATCTTCCCCTTCACCGGCAGGCCGCTTCGCCCTTCTGGAGCCATTGCGTCAGCGGACCTACCGCACCATCTGGATCGCCAGCCTGTTTTCGAACTTCGGGCAGCTGATACAAGGCGTCGGCGCGGCCTGGCTTATGACGCGGCTGAGTTCATCGCCGCAGATGGTCGCGCTGGTGCAAACGGCCCTCATGCTGCCGTTGATGCTGGTCGCTCTGCCCGCCGGGGCGATCGCGGACATGTTCGACCGGCGCAAGGTGGCGCTGGCTGGTCTTGCCTTCGCTTCGCTGATGGCGATCTGCCTCACGCTGCTTGCCGGTGCGGAACTGCTATCCCCCTGGACATTGCTGCTCTTCTGTTTCCTGATCGGCACGGGGGTCGCACTATATGGCCCTGCCTGGCAGGCCTCAATCGGCGAGCAGGTAAGTGGTGAACATCTGCCCGCAGCGATCGCGCTGGGCACGATCAGCTATAATGTGGCGCGCAGTTTCGGCCCCGCGATCGGCGGCATCATCGTTGCCTCATTGGGGGCGATGGCGGCCTTTGCGGCCAACGCTTTCTTCTATCTGCCGCTGATCCTCGCCTTCCTGATGTGGCAGCGTGAACATAAGCCATCGCGTTTGCCCCCGGAAAGGATCGATCGGGCGATCGTCTCGGGGGTCCGTTATGCGGTGCATTCGCCTCCGATTCGGGTCGTACTCATCCGCACCCATGTCGTGGGTCTGGCCGGTGCATCGGTCTCCGCACTCACGCCTTTGATTGCAAAGGACCTGCTGCACGGGTCGGCAAGCACCTATGGCTTGTTGTTGGGCGCCTATGGCGTGGGTGCGGTGCTGGGCGCCACGGGGCTTGATCTCGTGCGTCGGCGCCTTCGGCCTGAGCAGGCTGCGCGATTGCTGTCGGTTTTGCTGGGCGCGATGATCATTCTCGCCGGGATCAGCAGTTACACCCTCCTGACTTGCGCGGCACTGCTGGTCGCGGGCTTTGCCTGGATGATCCTGGTCGCGCAGTTCAACGTTGCTGTCCAAATGTCAGCGCCGCGCTGGGTCACGGCCCGCGCGCTTGCCTGCTATGGCTCGGCGTTGACGGGTGGGCTCGCTCTGGGCGCGTGGCTGTGGGGAGCGGTCGCTACTGCTCTAGGAACAGGTGAAGCGATGATGATGTCGGGGGCAGCGATGGTGTTCAGCACTATTCTCGGCCTCTTCTTTCCGTTGGCACGATCGCTCCCCGATGGATTGGAACAAAGCATTCTCAGTCATCAGCCGCAGGTTGGCCTTGCACTGACCTCGCGCAGTGGTCCCATCATCGTGGAAATCGATTATCGGGTAGATACTGACAAGGCGCGCGACTTTTATGCCGCGATGCAGAAGGTGCGCAGCGCCCGCCTCCGAAGTGGTGCCTTTGGCTGGTCCGTGGCACGTGACATCGCCGATCCTGAACTTTGGACCGAACATTATCATTGTCCAACCTGGGGAGATTATCTGCACCAACGCGATCGTATGACGATGGGCGACCGTCAGATCGAGGACGCCGCCAATATATTCCACATGGGTCGCAGCGAGGGGCGGGTACGGCGGCGCCTCGAACGGCCGACCGGATCGGTGCGGTGGCGCGCGGACACGCCTGACCGCCGAGACGAGGCGATCGATATAATTTATCCATAGATCAACCAGTTCGTGCAAAAATGCAGGGAAACGTTGTCAATATTAACAGGCGCGCTAGAATCGCTTTGAAATCGAATTTGGAGAGCGGAATGCCAGGGCAGGCGAAACGGATGGTAGGGCGTCCCCGAAGGCTGACGCTGGAAATGATTGTCGATGCCGCCTGCGAGGTCGGTATCGCCAAGCTGGAAATGAGTCTGGTTGCCGAAAGGCTGCATACCGGCGTCGCTACGCTATATGGCTATGTGCGGGGGCGGGAACATCTGCTGCAACTCGTGGCACAGCGTCTAGTAGGGCAAGCGCTGATCAAGGATGAAGGGCAGAGTTGGCAGGATATACTGCGCGAACATGCGACAGTTACCTATCGTCTCTTCCGGTCCCTGCCTCACCTCATCACCAATCTGATTGGAAAAGAACCTGAACAGCATTCGTTCGACTATTCACAGAGGGTACTCGCGATGCTGGAGGCGAGGGGGCTTCCTCCCGCTGTGGCCCTGAACGTCTATATCGAGATAAATCAGGTCGTGATCGGTGCTGCGATCAGCATGATGCGGAGGGAGGTGCTGATCCAACTCCCTGAGTACGAGACCGACAATTGGGGACCCCTGCCGGACATCCTTGGCGATTATTGCACAACACTGGAGCGGATCATCTCTGGCTATGAGGTGGAACTGAGGTTGGGTGAAGACGAAGCGTCGCCTCAGAATGCCTGAAAAGTCGGCTCGCGCTCTTGCAGCTGATTAAATTTTCGTCGCGCGGCAATGGAAGAAATATCGCTCTCCCATCTGGGAGGTTTGATGATTCGCGCCTTCTGTCATCTGGGTCTGCGAAAGGCTGGACAAGACGATGACAGATACAAAAACGCTCACCCACCTGGCGCGCCTGGAAGCGGAGAGCATACATATTCTGAGAGAGGTTGTGGCCGAGGCTGAAAAGCCAGTCATGTTGTACAGCGTGGGCAAGGACAGCGCGGTGATGCTGCATCTCGCCCGCAAGGCATTCTATCCCTCGCCGCCGCCATTTCCGCTGCTGCACGTCGATACGACCTGGAAGTTCCAGGAAATGTACAAGCTGCGCGACCGGATGGCCAAGGAAAGCGGCATGGAGCTGCTGGTCTATCACAATCAGGAAGCCAAGGATCGCGGGATCAATCCGTTCGACCATGGTGCGCTCCACACCGACATGTGGAAGACCGAAGGTCTGAAGCAGGCGCTCGACCTGTATGGCTTCGACGCAGCCTTCGGCGGCGCACGTCGCGACGAGGAAAAGAGCCGCGCCAAGGAGCGCATCTTCTCCTTCCGCACCGCCTCGCATGGCTGGGACCCAAAGAACCAGCGCCCGGAACTGTGGAACCTCTACAACGCCAAGAAGAACAAGGGTGAAAGCATCCGCGTCTTCCCGATCAGCAACTGGACCGAGCTGGACATCTGGCAGTATATCCACCTCAACAATGTGCCGATCGTGCCGCTTTATTTCGCCGATAAGCGCCCGACCGTCGAGCGTGACGGCATGCTGCTGATGGTGGATGACGAGCGCTTCCCGCTCAAGGAAGGCGAAACGCCGGTGATGCGGTCGATCCGCTTCCGCACGCTGGGCTGCTACCCGCTGACCGGCGCGGTGGAGAGCGAGGCCAAAACGCTTCCCGAGGTCATTCAGGAAACGCTGCTGACTACCACGTCCGAACGCCAGGGCCGTGCCATCGACAAGGATGCAGGCGGCGCAGGCATGGAGAAGAAGAAGCAGGAAGGTTACTTCTGACGCGCCACGGAATGCGCGAGCGTTCCGAAGCGTCAGCCCCAGCGCAGGCTGGGGTCTCGTGCCTCCAAGCCGAACCTTCCCCCAGATCAACGAGATCCCAGCTTTCGCTGGGATGACGGGATTAGACCAATGACCGACACTCTCGACGAACCCATTTACAAGACCGACGCCCTCATTGCCGAGGATATCGACGAATATCTGAAGGTGCATGAGCACAAGACGATGCTGCGTTTCATCACCTGCGGGTCGGTGGACGATGGCAAGTCCACGCTGATCGGCCGCCTGCTCTACGACAGCAAGATGATCTTCGAAGATCAGCTCGCCGCGCTGGAGGCGGACTCCAAGAAGGTCGGCACGCAGGGCCAGGAGATCGATTTCGCGCTGCTGGTCGATGGCCTCGCCGCCGAGCGCGAGCAGGGCATCACGATCGACGTCGCCTATCGCTTCTTCGGGACCGAAAAGCGCAAGTTCATCGTCGCCGACACGCCCGGCCACGAACAATATACGCGCAACATGGTGACCGGCGCATCGACCGCCGATCTCGCTGTCATCCTGACCGACGCGCGTAAGGGTGTGCTGACGCAGACGAAGCGTCACAGCTATCTGGCGCACCTGATCGGCATCAAGAATATCGTGCTGGCGGTGAACAAGATGGACCTGGTCGATTATGACCAGGCGGTCTATGACAGCATCGTCAAGGACTATACCGAATTCGCGCGCTCGATCGGTATCGAACATTTCGTGCCGATGCCGATTTCCGGCTTCAAGGGCGACAATATCACCGGCCCGTCGGAAAACACGCCCTGGTACAAGGGCCCGGCCCTGATCGAGCATCTGGAAACGGTCGAAGTCAACAGCGCGACCGACGCGGAAAAGCCGTTCCGCATGCCGGTGCAGTGGGTCAACCGCCCGAACCTCGACTTCCGCGGCTTTTCCGGCCTGATCGCCACCGGCACTGTGAAGCCGGGCGACGCGATTCGCGTGCTGCCTTCGGGCAAGACCAGCACCGTCACCCGCATCGTGACGCTGGACGGCGATCTGGACCAGGCGGTGGCAGGGCAATCGGTCACCATCTGCTTTGCTGACGAGATCGACTGTTCGCGCGGCGACGTGATCGCGCTCGCCGACAATCCGCCGCAGGCCGCCGACCAGTTCGAAGCGACCATCGTTTGGATGGCGGACGAGGAAATGCTGCCGGGCCGTCCTTACTGGCTGAAGATCGGCACGCAGACCGTCACCGCGACGGTGCAGCACCCGAAATATCAGGTGAACGTCAACACGATGGAGCATCTGGCGGCCAAGACGCTGGACCTCAACGCCATCGGTGTCGCGAACCTGTCGACCGACAAGCAGATCGTGTTCGAGCCCTATGAGCAGAACCGGACGCTCGGCGGCTTCATTCTGGTCGACAAGATCACCAATGCGACGGTCGCGGCAGGCATGCTGCACTTCTCGCTGCGGCGGGCGCAGAATGTCCACTGGCAGGCGACCGATGTCACTCGTGAGTTCCATTCGGGCCTCAAGAACCAGAAGCCGGCCGTGCTGTGGTTCACCGGCCTGTCGGGCGCGGGAAAGTCGACCATCGCCAACCTCGTCGAAAAGAAGCTGGCGCGGATGAACCGCCACACCTTCCTGCTCGACGGCGACAATGTGCGTCATGGCCTGAACAAGGACCTCGGCTTCACCGACGCCGACCGCGTGGAGAATATCCGCCGCGTGGGCGAAGTCGCCAAGCTGATGACCGATGCGGGTCTGATCGTCATCACCGCCTTCATCTCGCCCTTCCGGTCGGAGCGCGAAATGGTGCGGCAGATGATGCAACCGGGCGAGTTCATTGAGGTCCACATCGACACCCCGCTGGCTGAAGCAGAGGCACGGGACGTCAAGGGCCTGTACAAGAAGGCGCGTGCCGGGGATCTCAAGAACTTCACCGGCATAGACAGCCCCTATGAGCCTCCAGAGGACCCGGAAATCCGCATCGACACCACGGCCATGACTGCCGAGGAAGCCGCTGACGCCATCGTCGCCAGGCTGATCCCATGAGCGGCGGCATGAGCGACGCCGACCTCGCGGCGCATCTTGCCGAAACCGCTGGACGCATCCTGCTTGAGGTGCGCGCCAGCGGCATGTTCAGCGCCAAGGCGCTGGGCAAGGCGGGCGATCAAACGGCCAACCAGTTCCTTGTTCACGCCCTGCGTGAACAACGGGGCGAAGACGGGTTGCTGTCTGAAGAAGAGAAGGACAATGCCGAGCGGCTGAGCCAAAGCCGCGTCTGGATCGTGGATCCTGTCGATGGTACCCGCGAATATGGCGAGGAGCGATCCGATTGGGCGGTCCATGTCGGTCTGGCGATCGATGGGCAGCCGGAGATCGGCGCTGTAGCGCTGCCGGGCCTTGACCTGACTGGAACAGGGCAGGGTACAATAGTTCGGTCGGATCAGCCGCAGCCGATCCCGCCTGCACCCGAAAAGCTGCGCATGGTCGTCAGCCGCACTCGCCCGGCCGCCGAAGCTGTCGCGGTCGCGGAAAAGCTGGGTGCCGAGCTTGTTCCGATGGGCTCGGCCGGCGCCAAGGCGATGGCGGTGATATTGGGGCAGGCAGACATTTACCTGCATTCCGGCGGCCAATATGAATGGGACAGTATGGCACCTGTCGCCGTGGCGAAGGCGCATGGCCTGCATTGCTCCCGGATTGATGGCAGCCCGCTGATCTACAATCAGGCAAATGTGTATCTGCCCGACCTGCTCATTTGCAGAAAAGAACATGCTCAGCAGTTATTGGCCCTTATCAGCGAGGTTCAGGTCAGCGCCTGATAATCAAAGCTGAGGACTGCCAATGCCTGTTGAGTGAGGATCGAGCCATGCCGCGCAGAACGCGGCGTGGCTCGAAGCTCATTTCGTCAAAGAAAACTGCACGGAAACTGTCGCGCCCAAAGTCAGTTCGCCCGGCTTGACCGAACTTGGTGGAGAGGGAGGTTGCGGCGCTCCAGCCAATACGAGTAACACCTAAAAATCGGCGCCGATTGCGCGATAAAGGGAAATACGGTTTAGCAACAGTTCAAGGTCTGTCGCGATCGCGCTTCGTCGGGCGGAATAGAGCGAGCGTTGGTTCACAAGTGTGGTCAGGAACGGATCAATTCCCGCGCGATAACGCTGTTCGGACAAGGCATAAGCGTTCTCATTTGACATGACCAGAGCTCGCTGAGCCTGCTGCTGTTCACCTATGGTGCCTGCGCGTGCCAGGGCATCGGCGACTTCACGAAAGGCGCTCTGGATGGCGTTCTCATAGCTGGCAATTGCTGCCTGCTGTTGCGCCTTACTATATTCGACATTGCCTTTGACACCGCCGCCGAAGATGGGAAGGCTCGCCGATGGCGCAGCCGTCCAACTGAATGCGCCGCCCGTGAAAAGCGACGACAGTGCTGAACTCGCGACACCGATCGCTGACGTCAGGCTGATCTTCGGGAACATCGCAGCCCGTGCGGCGCCGATATTCGCGTTTGCAGCCTGTAACTGGTGTTCCGATTGCAGCACATCTGGTCGCTGGAGCAGGACATCTGATAAAATCCTGGCAGGGACTTGCGCAGTCGTACTGATCAGCGTGGAGAGCGACAGCGGGAGAAGGACTTCTTCCACCGGCACCCCGGCGAGCAGGTCCAGCGCATTGCGATCTTGCGCCACCTGCGTGACCGAGGCCGCGACATCGGAGCGCGCCTGTTCGACGATAGTTTCCGCCTGATGGAGGTCGAGCTTGCCGGAAAGACCGACGCCGTTGAGCGATCGTGTAAGCGCCAGCGTTCGTTCGGCGCTGCTGAGCGTATCGCGAGCTACGGCGAGCAATTGCTGATCCGCAGCAAGCGTCGCATAGGCGCTGGCCGTCTCCGCGACGAGCGCGATGCGCGCGGCGCGTGCGCCCTCCTGACTTGCGAGATAGGATTGAAGGGAGGCCTCACTCAAGTTGCGCAGGCGGCCGAACAGATCGATTTCGAACGCGCTAAAACCGATGTCGGCGCTATAGCTGTCCTGACGCTGGTCATTCCGGCGCGTGAGCGTCGCGCTGGCATCTGCCGTAACCGTAGGCATCTGGGCGGCCCGCTGAATGCGATACTGGGCGCGCGCCGCGAGAACGTTGGCCAGCGTTACGCGAAGATCCCGATTGTTGATCAGCGCCCGATCAATGATGGTCCGCAGCCGTTCGTCGCCGACCAAAGCGGTCCAGGGCAAACCTGCCTTTTCTGTAGAAAGGGCGGCTGAATATGCGGACCCATTTGGCCAGGCGGGCGGAACGGGCGCGGTGGGCCGCTCATATGCGGGCGCCAGATTGCAGGCGGTCAGGGTCACGGACAGGCCGAGGGGGATCAAGCGCCTCATGCGGGCACCTCCGATCCGGTGACAGAAGAATGGTCCTTGCGTCTGAAAAGCCGCATGATCGTGAAGAAGAACAGCGGCACATAAAATATCGCCAGCAGGGTTCCAGTCAGCATGCCGCCTGCGACAGCCGTGCCGATGGCGATGCGGCTCTGTGCGCCAGCGCCATGAGCGAGCGCCAGCGGCATAACGCCTGCAATGAAGGCGAGCGAGGTCATTATGATCGGTCGGAAACGGAGCTTGGCTGCTTCGATCGCCGCGCTCATCGCGTCCTTGCCATCGCGATAGGCAAACTCGGCGAATTCAACGATGAGGATTGCGTTCTTGGCCGCCAGCCCCATCGTGGTAAGGAGGCCTACCTGGAAGAATACATTATTCTCCAGCCCGCGCGCCCACACCGCGACGACTGCCCCGATCAGGCCCAGCGGGATTACGAACAATATTGCGAGCGGCACCGACCAGCTTTCATAAAGGGCCGCGAGGCAGAGAAAGACAACCAGCACGGAAAGAGAATAGAGCAAAGGCGCCTGTCCGCCGGACAATTGTTCCTGGTAGGAAAGGCCGCTCCAGGCATAGCTGGTTCCGGTCGGCAATTGCTGCTGCAAACGCACCATTTCATCCATGGCCTCTCCCGAACTCGCACCGGGTGCGGCCTGTCCCTGTATTTCGTAAGAGGATTGGCCGTTAAAGCGCGACACTGTTGTCGGACCCATTTCCCAATGGGTGGTAGCGAAAGCGGCAAATGGAACCATTTCGCCCGTGGCGGCAGAGCGTACCTGCCAGTTTTCAATGTCGGTCGGCAAAGCTCGATAAGGCGCGTCAGCCTGCATAAAGACCCGTTTCACGCGTCCCCGATCAATGAAGTCATTGATATAGCTACTTCCCCAGGCGGAACTCAGCACATTGTCCACATCATTTTGTGTAAGTCCAAGCACAGCCAGCTTTTCATTATCGATATCGACCTTCAACTGAGGCGTGTCCTCGAGTGTAGCGGCGCGCACACCCGCGAGCATGGGGCTTTGCGAAGCTGCAGCGAGTAGCTGGTTGCGCACGGCCAGGAATTTGTCTCGGCTGAGGCCGCCTGTGTTGAGCAGCTCGAAGGTGAAGCCGTTCGACTGGCCCAGGCCACGGATGGCGGGCGGTGTCATGGCCAGAATTTTCGCATCACGTATGGCTGCGAGCTGCTTTGTAGCTCGGTTCGCGATCTCGGTTGCGCTGTTCGCTTCACCCTCCCGGTCTTCCCAGGGGGTGAGATTGATGAAGCCTTGCGCGGTATTTTCGCCCTGTCCTGCAAAACTGAAACCTTGGGCTATGAATATATTACCGACGTTATTTCCTTCTTCGCTTTGGAAGTAGTTGCGAACACTCTCGACCACTTGCGCGGTTCGCGTGGACTTGGCGCCAGCGGGAAGGGTCATCTGCACCATGACCTGCCCCTGATCCTCTACGGGGAGGAAGCTGGTCGGCAAGCGGACGAAGATCAGCGCAAGGATGCCCAGTATCAGCAGATAGATCGTCCAGAAGAGGGCGCGCCGATGCATGATTGCCTCAAGCCGCCGCATATAGCCGCTGGTCACGCGCCCAAACCAGCGGTTGAACCGGCCCGCCCATCCCTGCTGACGGCGCTCTTCACTGGCCGATTTCAACAATGTGGCGCACAGGGCGGGCGACAGGATGAGTGCAACCACCACGGACAGAAGCATGGAGGACACAATGGTGATGGAGAATTGCCGGTAAATAACCCCCGTCGAACCGCCGAAAAAGGCCATGGGCAGAAGAACGGCTGAAAGGACGAGCGCGATGCCGACCAGCGCGCTGCTGATCTCTTCCATTGACTTGATCGTGGCGGTTCGCGCGTCAAGTCCCTCGTCATGCATCAACCGCTCGACATTTTCGACGACGACGATCGCATCATCGACCAGAAGGCCGATGGACAACACCATGCCGAACAGGGTGAGCGTGTTGATGGAATAGCCGAAAAGGGCCAGCACGCCGAAGGTCCCGAGCAGGACGACCGGAACTGCCACCGCAGGGATCAGCGTCGCGCGCCAGCTTTGTAAAAAGACGAACATGACCACGACGACCAGCCCGACGGCTTCGATAAGTGTCTTGATGACCTCATCCACGGAAAGCCGGATGAAGGGTGTCGTATCGCGCGGGAATGCGATGCTGTACCCATGGGGCAGGTTCGTGGACAGCTCTGCGACCTTTGCCTTGACGAGTTCGGCGGTCTTCAGAGCGTCGGCGCCCGGAGCGAGTTGGAGCGCGATGCCCGATCCAGGATGTCCGTTCAGCGCGGCTGAAGAGGTGTAACTTTCATTCCCAAGTTCGACCCGAGCAACATCGGAGAGGTGGACGACGGACCCATCGCTTTGAGTCTTTACGATGATGTTGCGGAATTCTTCGGGAGTCTGGAGGCGTGCACGCGCGCGAACGGTGGCATTCAGTTGCTGTCCGGCGGGCGCCGGATCAGCGCCGATCTGACCGGCGGAAACTTCGACATTCTGGGACCGGATCGCGCTTTCAACGTCCGACGGCATGAGCTTTACCGTCGCAAGTTTATAAGGATCCAGCCATATGCGCATGGCATATTGCGATCCAAAAATCTGAACGTTGCCGATACCTTCCAGACGCGAGATGGGGTCCTGAAAATTGTTGACCAGATAATCCGAAATATCAGTCTGAGTGGTTCGATCGGTGCGGTCGTACAGCGCGACCAGCATCAGGAAATCGGTCTGCGATTTGGTGACGGTCAGGCCCTGCTGCTGAACGGCGTTGGGCAACCGGCTTAACGCCTGCTGCACCTTATTTTGAACCTGTACCTGCGCGGTATCGGGGTCGGTGCCCTTATCAAAGGTGACAGTGATACGCGACTGGCCATTGGCCGTAGATGTCGATGAGAAGTACATCAGGCCATCGATGCCAGTCAGTTGCTGCTCGATGACCTGCGTGACGCTTGTCTCTACAGTATCGGCCGAAGCGCCTGGATAATTTGCTCTGATGTTGACCGCAGGTGGCGCGATATCTGGATACTGAGCGATAGGCAGCGACAGCATGGCGCCAAGTCCGGCCAGCATGATGCCGATCGCGATCACCCAGGCGAAGATTGGCCGATCGATGAAAAAGCGGCTGAGCATCGGAGGACCTAGGTCCCTTGGCCAACGGTTGCGGCGCGTACGGTATCGCCCGGTTTCACCTTGTCCGTTCCTTCGACGATCAGCCGATCACCGGACTTGAGGCCTGCGGTCACGAGCCATTTGTTGCCTATCGCCTGTGCTGTCGTGACGGTACGCTGCTCGACTTTGTTTGCGCGATTGACGACAAGCGCCGTGGCATTGCCTTTGGGATCACGGCTGATCCCCTGCTGGGGCGCGAGTATGCCATTGGGGACGACTGCCTGCGGGGCCACGACGCGGACGAACATGCCGGGGAGGAGGAGACTGTCAGGATTGGGGAAGCGCGCGCGCAGGGTGATCGTGCCGCTATTGGGGTCCACGATGGGCTCGGCAAATTCTATTCGGCCTTCAAGCGGATAGTCGCTGCCGTCGTCCAGTTTTAGCCGGATAGTGGCACTGGCGGGCAGTGCTTTACCCGCAGCCAGATTGCGGCGCAGCGCCAGAAGCTGCGCGCTGGACTGCGTGATATCAACAAAAATGGGATCGAGTTGCTGGATCGTGGCGAGGGGGGCAGTTTGACTAGCTGTGACCAATGCGCCCGGCGTAACCGAGGAACGGCCAATGCGCCCGCTGATCGGTGCCCGGACTTCGGTGAAGCGCAGGTTTATGCTGGCAGTCTGAAGCGACGCGCGGGCTTGTTGAATGGCGGCGCTGGCTTGCCGCGAAGCCGCGACCACATCGTCTCGTTCCTGCGCGCTTACGGCCTCTGTCTGTCCAAGCGCCTGATAGCGGCGCGCCTTGGCTTGAGCTGCAACCGCCGTTGCCTGTGCATTGGCTAGCGCAGCCTGCGCTTCATCGCGAGAGGCGCGATAAAGGGACGGATCGATCTGATATAATGGCTGGCCCGCCCGTACGTAGGAGCCTTCGGTAAAGAGGCGTTTTTGAATGACGCCAGCAACCTGTGGCCGCACCTCGGACATCAGCGTCGAAGCGGTGCGTCCGGGGAGTTCGGTCGATACAGTGACATCCTGCGCCTGAAGCGTGACCACGCCGACCTCAACCTGCTTCTTCTCTGGCGGCTTGCTCTGGCTGCACGCGGTCGCGAGCAAACAGAATGCCGCGCCTAATTGAGCGTAGCGGGATGAGGAGAGTGCAAAGCGCGACGGCATGGCGGCAGGCGATCCAATGGCGGGGTTCAGCAGTGCGGAAGCTTCACCCGGCGCAGGGGGAGGGGGAGCGCCGGGTGAAGGACGGGCCAGCTATTGACCGGCTCCGACACCCCCTCTTCGCTTCTTGGCAGGTGTTTGAAAAGGCCGAACATGTGCCATTGTGCATCGCAATATGTCGGAATGTATCAGCGCGTATCAGGGGCTCTGAGGAAGGCAGACTTTTCATGCTGAACACCTTAAAAGGCGGCGATGCCTGACCAGATGAACAGCCGCCAAGCACGCCTGATCGTAGTTGATGACGACCCCGATATTCGGGACCTGATTGTTCAGCAGCTGCGGCAGGAACATTATGAGGTGGTAGCCGCAGGCAGCTTGGGAGAGCTTTATCAGGCCCTTGTGGTGCATCCGGCCGACCTCATCGTGCTTGACCTCAACCTCCCGGACGGTGACGGGCTCACCCTGTGCCGGGAGTTGCGGGCCGAAGGAAATGACGTCCCCATCATCATGGTATCCGCCAGAGGCAGTGCGATCGACCGGGTGCTCGGGTTGGAACTGGGAGCGGATGACTATCTCACAAAGCCGTTCGAGCCACGCGAATTGCTCGTTCGCATACGCAATCTGTTACGCCGGTCCCATGCTGACGAACCCGACCGGCAGCGCGACAAAGGCGTGCGTATCGCCCGGCTTGGTCCCTGGCGTCTCGACCTCTTCCAGCGCAGGCTGATCGCTGAAGACGGCCGACTTGTGATGCTTTCATCAGCGGAATTCCGTCTGCTGTCCCGGTTTATCGATGAGCCCAATGTGGTCCTCTCACGGGAAAACCTTGTGCCTGAACGTCGAGCGACTGCTGCGTTCGACCGCTCGACCGATTTACAGGTGAGCCGATTGCGGCAGAAACTGGCGACCATGCCGGGGGGTGAGGAACTCATTCTGACGGTGCGGGGCGAAGGGTATGTACTCGCCAGTCCGGTGTCCTACGAATGATTGAGCGTCTTTGGAGCCGTGTTCGAGGCTTTCTGCGCTCACTGACAGGGCAGATATTCCTGCTGCTGACGATTGGCATGTCGTTGGCCGCGATGCTGGCTTTGCTGATCGCTGAACAGAGCAGGAGCCATGACTTTCAGCAATGGCGCATGCAGCGGGTGGTGGCGAGCGCCGAGGACATCGGCCATCGCCTTCAGCGTGATCCCAAGCGGGTGGAGGCCATGCTGGCGGCCCAGCAGATCATGGGCGCAGCGTTAGCGCCGGAGGGCATCGCGGTGGCTGAACCGGATGCTGAGCTTGCAAAAGCGCTCAGGGCGCGGTTCGGCCCCGGGTCCAACCCGGAGGCTAGTCAGGTTCCTGCAGGATTTTGCTTTCCGCGTCTGCGTTATGATCCATCGGCGGGCGCTGCGGGTGTGGTCAACGCGCCGCGCCCGTCATGCTGGATCGTGCGATTTACCGATAGCACTGGTGCTCGGCGGTCCATGGCGCTCAACCTGCCGCGCATGGAGCGTCCGCCCAGCATGATGGCCAACCCGCTCTATATGCTCCTGATCATCATCGCATCTGCTGGTCTTGCTATCATCGTGTCCCGAATCGTAACCCAACCACTGCGGCGCCTTGAGCACGCGGCGGAGTCCTTCTCCCTGTCGCTTGATCCTGAAGAAATCCCGGAAAATGGGCCGGAAGAAGTGCGTGCGGCGCTATCGACCTTCAACCTCATGCAACGGCGCGCGCGTGCTGGTTTTGCCGAGCGTACGCAATTGCTGGCGGCCATCAGCCACGATCTGCAGACGCCGCTTACCCGGCTAAGGTTGCGGCTTGAACTCGTCGAAAATGACGAGTTGCGTGCGCGGCTGTTGCAGGACCATCAGGCGATGCAAACCTTGGTCAAGGAGGGGCTTGATCTCGCCGCCAGTACCGAGACGCAGGAAGAATGGTCCGTCATCGACATCGATTCCATGCTGGAAAGCATGGTCGAGGATGCACAGGATCTGGGCGCTCCATTGCGGTTCGCGGGAGGGTGTGGCGGGACGATCCGGGCCAAACCCAATGCACTGAGCCGGTGCATCAGTAATCTGGTCAGTAACGCCATCAAATATGGTGGCGGGGCCGAAATCGGATGTTTCCGCCAGGGATGCAGACTTGTCATCCACATCAGGGACAAGGGGCCGGGCATACCGCCGGAACAACTAGATCAGATGTTTGAGCCCTTTACTCGCGGGGCGTCAGGGCAGCCGGGCGGGCGGCCCGGCACGGGCATCGGTCTGACTATAGCGCGGTCACTGGCGCTCACCTTCGATGCGTCCGTCCGGCTGATGAATGCGGAAGGTGGCGGGCTGGTCGCCCTTATCGAAATGAAGGCGTAATTTCGATCTTTCGCGTTGCCAGACGATCGGCTTCGTCTGGATTATGGGTGACATAGATTATTGGGAGCCGAATCTCGTCCCGTATGCGCAGCACAACATCCATGATGTCTTCCCGGCGGGCGGGGTCAATGGAGGCCAGAGGCTCGTCCATGAGCAAAGCCCGGGCGCCAGACAGGAGCGCGCGGCCAATGGCAACGCGTTGTGCTTCGCCGCCTGACAGCGTGCGTGGCCAGCGGCTGAGTAGATGTTCAATCCCGAGAAAATCGACGACCGCTTGTAGAGACATCCACCTGTCCTGCGGCGGCGCAAGCCGATAGCCATAGAGCAGGTTCGCCCGCACCCGAAGATGTGGGAAAAGGCGTCCATCCTGGAAAACATATCCGATGCGACGACGATAGGAGGGCAAATCGATGGCGGCATCGGCATCGAACAATATTTCTCCATCGACGCTGATATGGCCCTGATCCGGGCGCAGCAGACCAGCGATCATGTTGAGGATAGAAGTCTTCCCTACGCCGGAAGGTCCCCAGAGCAGGGTGATGCCATCTGATGCTGCAAAGCGCGCCGTAACGAGGGTGGGGCCGAGAAGCTTGCGGACGTCGATGTCAAAGGACATGGCTGGACCTGTCCGCCGATACCCGGCGGCTGAGCGCTTCCGAAAGCAACAGTGCGCCTAGCGACAGGCAGATCGAAATCACGGCGAGCCGCCACACGACGGCGTCGGCGCCGGGGATTTGGAGGGCGCTGTAGATGGCGAGCGACAGGGTGCGGGTTTCTCCCGGAATGTTTGAGACAAAGCTGATGGTGGCGCCGAATTCGCCGAGGGAGCGGGCAAAACCAAGAATGAATGCTGCAGCTAATCCGGGTAGAGATAGGGGGAGGAGGATTGTCAGGAAGCACCAGGCGGGGCTGGCGCCGAGGGTTTGGGCGGCTTCTTCCAGACGGTGATCTACGGCTTCGATCGATAGGCGGATGGCGCGCACCATCAGGGGGAGCGCCATGATGCCTGCGGCGATCGCGGCGCCGGTCCAGCGGAACATGACGGTCACACCTAACCACCGTTCCAGGACGCTTCCTACAGGGCCGGCAGGCCCGAAGGTCAGGAGCAGCAGCCACCCGATCACCACCGGCGGCAGGACAAGCGGGAGATGAACCGCCGCGTCGAGCAGCAGCTTGCCCGGAAAACGCCAGCGCGCGAGGACCCAGGCGAGTGCGAAGGCCAAGGGGAGAGAGAAGAGCATGGCCGCGAAGCTGACCTTCAGGGACAGCTGGACGATCTCCCATTCTTCCGGGCTAAAGGCTGCCATCGTCATCGCGTCCCAAAGTCGTAGCGGCGGAAGATCGCCTTGCCGCGTGGAGATAGGAGAAAGCGATAGAATCCCGCCGCTTCCGCATGGGTGGAGCGCCTTAGCAGCGCTAGGGGATAGGTGATTTTCGGGTGGCTGGCCGCAGGAAGAACACCGACGACACGGACGGCGTTCGTAGCCCGCGCATCGGTTTCATAAACGATGCCAAAGGGCGCCTGCTGTCGCTCCACCATCGCAAGGGCCGCCCTGACGTTTTCCGCCGCAGCCACTTTACCGGATAGCGCTGGCCAAACGCCGAGTGCCACAAGCGCCGCCTTTCCATATTTTCCGGCCGGAACGCTGTCTGGGTCAGCCATTGCGAGGCGGCCATTGCCGATTGCACGAGCGAGGGGAAAGTCGCGGCGGATCGTCATTTTCGTGCCGTTGCCCGCCGGTGCGATCAGGACGAGCCGGTTGGTGAGCAGTGGAACACGGGTGCCGCGACGGACGAGCCCTTTCGCAGCGATCGCATCCATCCAAGGCTCATCCGCCGACAAGAACAGGTCGGCAGGCGCCCCGGCCTCTATTTGCCGGGCGAGGGCGGAGGAAGCGGCGAAGGAAAGGATTGGCCGGTCATGTCCCTGCGCCGTCCAGGCATCGGCGGCGGCGGTCAGCGATTCCTGGAGACTGGCGGCGGCCAACACCAAAGGCCCGCGTTCGCGCGCCTCAGCGGGTTCAAACGCAAAGCCGGTAACGAGCAGAAGGAGCAGAACAAGGAACCGATGCATGCGACGCCTGACGCCTGAGGTATATATGCCGCTATACAGCGGTTGGCCGTCAAGGCGAGGCCAAATTCAACGTGGTGCAAGAAGGCGGCGGCGTTGCGCGGCAAGGGCTTCGCCGGTGAGCGGCGGCCGTTCGCTCGCTTGCTTGCCTTTGCGCAGGCGTTGGCGATCCTTCTCGCGGGGTTCGGCAAGCCTGACGCGCACGGCGCTTTGCCCCTGATTACGTATCCCGAGTGCTTCCGCTGCCCCTCGGGAAAGGTCGATAATCCGCCCGCGCGTGAAGGGACCGCGATCATTGACGCGAACCAGCACGGTGCGGCCGCTGCCCAGCTCCGTCACCTCGACATAGGAAGGCAGCGGCAAGGTGGGATGGGCCGCGCTGATCCCGCTCGGCCGAAACTTCTCTCCGCGCGCGGTACGGTTGCCTGATTCATTTCCATACCAGCTGGCATAGCCGACCTCATCATAGCCCGGTTGTTGCGCGGGAACATAGGTGACGCCGCGCACCGTATAGGGCGACCCGACGCGAACCGGCGTGTCCGATACGGGCTGGTACGACGCGCACCCAGCGATAAACAGGGCAAGCAAAAGCGGCAAAAGGGAGGATCGCATGGTTGCGTCATAACGGCACAGCGGCGGCCTGCTCAAGCCTGCTGTTATCGGGATAGCCAGTTGCGATTCCATGGGGATAGCACTGCTTTCCGTCAACTCTCCTAAAGGAGATTTGGCTTCCTCCCAAATCGCCGGACTGGCAGCATTAAGCGTCAGTGTTTGCAGAGCCGCGTCATTGTAGAATGCTGCTCAGTCGCCGGTGCTCGGGGAGCTTGCGGCTTCCGCGAGGTTCCCCCCAATCTCGCGGAACCGGGTCCGGTTGCCCCGACCATTATAAGGTCGAAGCTTTACAGCCGGACCCGACTTTCCTTTAGCCCTTGAGCCAAGCCAATGGGCAGCCGATCATGGTTTGGGACGGCGGTCCTTTTCGCGGTCGGCTTCATCGATCGCCTTAATCAGATCGTCGAAGGCGCCGTCGCGCGGGAGCGGGAAGAGCCGGGAAAAACTTTCGCCAAGCCGCTTAATATCGTTCTGCGTCAGCAGCCCTATCGCAACAATGTCTTCACGGGTGTCCATTCAAGACCCCTCCTGAATGACGATAACGATGCAAAGTCGATCTGGTGCCAAGCTGTTGGCGGGAAGCGGTAATAATCCTTATCTTTTTGGCGGGTTGATCGATCATGACGCGCGCCAGCGTTCAAGCGCGGTATCATATTTCCGGCGTTCGTTTTCCACGCGTTCGGCCAGCTGACGATCGGCGGCCTGCTGCTGCTTGCGCAGCTGTTCGATCTGCATGCGAAGCTGCGCCTGTTTTTCTTCGAGTTGTCTCAGCGCCGCCCTACTTTTTTCCTCTTGTTGGGCGAGGGCTTCTTCCGCCTTGTCGAGTGGTCCCCGACTGGGTCGTGGTGTTGGAGGGGATTCGCGCTTCGGTGGCGAGTTGGGAGGAGTCGCTTTTCCCGGGCGGGATTTCGCCCTGCCGGGTAGCTGCGGTGATTTGGCAAGGGATGCCAGATGTTCCGCCTCACTGCCGCGTGGTCGTTTGATGACCTTGCCGGGATTGGCGAGTGGTTCCCGCATCAATTCTGCTTCGGTGACCTGCTCGGCAGAACCGCGCGCGAAAAGATTGGCGTCGGCGCCCCAGGCTGCCAGCGCCGCCTTTTGACTGGGCGCAGCGACATAGGCGTCGTGGAAGCCGATAGGGGTGCGATAGACCTTGAGCGCGCGTGCCATGGTGGCTGAACGCCTTCGATGGCATTGGGATGCCAAGCTAACCGACATGCCGATGTTAGCGTCAGCTTCGCGCATGGATATCTGCTGCCCTCACGGCGTTGACCAAAGATAGCAGCAAAAAGGAAAAGTCGGATGCAGCAGGACAGGAAGAGCGGCCAATCATCTGATGAACCGGCAGAAGGCCGGGACGATACACCGCCGCCGGAACGGGGATCACCGCTGGCCGGTGGCGATCAGGAAAGCGGCGAAGCGGAGAAAAGGATCGAAAAAGGCGAAGTGAAGGATCCCAACCCGCTGGCACCGCCAGTTAATACGCAAGCAGGCAGTTGATGAGATCGGCCTGAAGGCGGATCGTCGCTTCAGCCGCTGATCACCGGATAACGCATTCTAAGGTCATCCATCAGCCCTTCGATCACCGAAACTTCATGGAAGGTGCCGGTTGGTGTGATCGTCCAGTTGCAATGCGGATGGGTGGCGCGGCTGTAGAGGCGAACGGCGCCGAGTAGCTTGCGCCAGTGATGCTTGCTGCGGCCGTGGTCGCGAACAAGGCGGGCGACGAGGAGATCGGTGATCTTGTCAGACGTCATCTTCGGTTTTCTCTCCGCCGATCCAGCGGCCGGGCAATTCTATATAGGCTTCCAGTTCGCGCCAGTGGCGGTCCCAACCGGGGCCACGACGATCCTCCGGCACATAAGCTTCGACCATACGGCGGGCGCGGGCCACGACATTGTCGGGCGGCGTACGCAGGCGATCGAGAATGTGGCGGATATCCTCGCTCATGACGGGCTGATAGCCTGTCCTTGGCTAACGCGCCAGTCGCCGGGAGAGCTGCCGGTATAGGAACTCTTCATGGACAAAGCGGGCGCCAGGTTACATTCATCGTTGTAATTGATATGCTGATGGCAGCCGAGGGGATAGAAATGAGCCAGAAATCGACCATTCTCATCGTCGGCGGCACGGGGAAGACGGGTCGTCGTCTGGCCGATCGTCTGACGGCTCTTGGTCACATTGTCCGCATTGGTTCGCGTAGCGCGGCGCAGCCGTTTGCGTGGGAGGATGAGGCCAGCTGGAAACCTCTGCTGGAGGGCGCGGATGGCCTTTATATCGCGCATCATGACAATACGCATCCCGATGCTGGCGCACAGATTGGGCGGCTTGCACAGCTTGCGCTCGATTGCGGGGTTAAGCGGCAGGTGCTGCTTTCCGGGCGAGCCGATGAGGGCTTTCTGGATGCGGTTGAAGGCGGACTCAGGGCGAGCGCGGCGGACTGGACAGTCCTTCGTCCGGCATGGTTCATGCAGAATTTCTCGGAAATGTTCTTCCTCGACGCGGTGCTGGCGGGTGAGATCGTGCTGCCGGTCGGTGACGCGACCGAGCCGTTTATCGATATCGAAGATGTCGCTGCTGTCGCGGCAGAGGCGTTATTGGACGGTCGGCATAGTGGACAGATTTATGAGCTGACCGGGCCGGAATCGATAGGCTTTGAAGCAGCCGCCTATGCGTTGACGAAGGCGGCGGGACGGAAGATCAGTTTCACCCCCATCAGTTTCGACGCATTTCGGGAGTCGATCCTGTCGAACGGGTTGCCCGAGGAATATGCCTATACCTATTCTGGTATCGCTGACGGCAAGCTGGCCTATGTTACGGACGATGTTGAGCGGGTTTTGGGCCGCAAGCCGAGACGCTTTTCCGAATATGCGCGGGATGCGGCGGCTAGCGGCGTTTGGGATGTGTGACTGATTGGCGGGGCATAAAGCGGAATCCGGATCAAGGCCCGTTCGCTCATTGTGGAACCTGCTGTTTCAAAATTCCGCGCATGCGCAACCAAGCGACGAATTGTGGCAGGACGCCAGTGGAAGTGGTGTTTGGGCGACCGATGCCGAAGCCATGGTCGCCGCGTTCGTAGGCGTGAAGTTCGACCGGGCGGCGCGCATTGCGCCATGCTTCGACAATGCCGAATCCCTGCTTTTTGAAAAGGTTATCGTCGAGAGCGATGGCATTGAACATGGGTGGCGCGTCGGCGGGTACGGTGACGGCAGTCATGGGGCCATAGATATAGCCGATGAAAGCCGGGCGTGCTTCGCCTTGTCCTTCCAGCGCGGCATTGAGAGCGGTCATGGCGCCTGCGGAAAAGCCGATCATGCCGACACGAGTCGGATCGATGCGGAATTCCTTTGCTCGGTTGCGGACCATGGCCAAGCCCGCAAGAGCATCCTGGGTGGCGCGTGGTTCCTTGATTTCCATGTTGGGGGTGCCGCGGGCGGCCTGCGCCATGCGTTGACCTATCGCGGCCATGAAGGCTTTGCTGTCCCGCGGCGTTTCGTTGAGGCGGTATTTGAGAACGAAGGCGGCGATGCCCTGCTCGGCGAGCGAGCGGGCGATGACTTCACCCTCACTGGACATTGACAGCGTCATGAAGGCGCCGCCGGGCGCGACGAGTACCGCCGCTCCAGTGGCCTTGGCAGGATCAGGCAGATAGGGCGTTATGGTGGGACGCGTGACGTTGCGGACGGTGTCATTTTCGATGACCAGTGGGCCATATCGAGCACTGGCATGCTCCCATTGCTCATTATCGGGGGTCTTGTCGTTGGGGTAGAGCGGCAACTCTCCCTTGGTGAGTGGGGCGATCGGCTTGATCTGCATTTGCGCAGCGGCGGGGGCAGCAATCGCCAAGGTCAGAGTGGTTAGGGCCAGGTGCCTCATCAAGTCGTCTCCCTTTCAACAATACCGATTATCTGTCCGGATTTCATATTGCCATGTGCCATCGCAGTATAGGGGGGAATGGGCGCCAGATATTCACTCTCCGAGTTCGGGAAGCGGTGTCCATTCCCTGTCCGGTGAGAGTGGTGCGAAGATGCTGTCGATAAGCGCATTCGTCACCTCTTCGGGGGTGGCCGGGTTCCATCTTGGCGCATTGTCTTTGTCGAAGATGACGGCGCGCACGCCTTCGATGAAGTCGGGGCGGCGGATGACGTGGCAGGCGATGCGATATTCATTGCGCATGTTGGCCGCGAAATCCGTGAAGGCCGCGCCTTCTGCCATTTGCCGCAGGGCAACCTTGATCGTCTGGGGCGATTTGGTTGCGAGAACCTCTAGCTGCGCGCGTGACCATTCCGATCCGTCTGCGCGCAGGGCAGCAAGGATGTCTTCGTAGCGGTTGGAGGCAAACAGCCGGTCTATGTCGGCCCGCTGTGCTTCCCAGAGGGAGGGGGGCGGCGGGTCGCTCATCTCGTCGAGGATTTCGCCGATGCCGTCGGGGTCGGCGATGATCCGGGCCTTGACGGCGTCGAGCTTTTCCGAGGCCATATAATGGGTGGCGATGCCGATCGCCGCGCAGTCCGCTCCGTTGATGCGGGCTCCGGTGGTGGCTAGCCATGTGCCGGTCCGGCCCGGCATGCGCGGCAGGAACCAGCCGCCGCCGACATCGGGGAACAGGCCGATGCCTGTTTCGGGCATGGCGTAGACGGTGCGTTCCGTCGCGATGCGGAAGCGCGCCGGATCGGATATGCCGACGCCACCGCCCATGACTATGCCGTCGATGAAGGCGATCACGGGCTTTTCATATGTGAACAGCAGATGGTTCAGCCGGTATTCGGTGTGGAAGAAGTGTTCCGCTTCCGAAAAGTCGCCTTTCGCGCTGATGGCGATCATGGCGATGTCGCCGCCCGCGCAGAAGCCGCGTGACAATTTGGGATCGCCATCGGGGGAGGGGGCGTGGTCGAGCATGACGGCTGACACGTCATCATCGTGACGCCAGGCGAGCAGGGCATCGATCATGGCGGCGCACATTTCGGTGGTCAGCGCATGTATTGCTCTTGGCCGGTTCAGGCGGATGCGGCCGACGCCATTTTGCACGAAGATGATCAACTGATCCGTCATTCTTATCCCACCTGTTTCGCTGGCGTCGCATGATGCTGTTATCGGTTCAAATCATTCCGGGGAAGGGGCTGCGGCTTGTTGGGAAGAGATGAACAACTACAGATGGATCGGCAGCAAAGTTGTCAGACCGCCTCTTTTTTTAGCCACAAATATTTGACTTGAGGCGATAATTCGGTTAAATAATCCCCAAGGCAGAGAAGCGCGCTGCGGCGAGTGATCTGACGAAAAGGCAAACTGCTGGTGACGGCAGGACGCAAAGCTTCCGATCTCTTGATTGAGACAGCGGGGTTACCGAAGCAGGACATGACGCGATGAAACCGCTTATCCTTTTTTCTCCATTGCTGAAATTTGGGCCGCCTGGCCACGCGATTTGCCGTCGGGGCTGAATTAGTCATCCGTTCGGGCGGGCGCAGGATATCGATCGAGCCTGCGCGGTCCCTGTTACAGACATACCGCGATCATGTGCGGGATCGTCCTGCCATGTCGCGCTGCCTCAACTCCCTCGGGTCGCACTGTGGGAGAGAAGCACAGCGTCCCAAAGACCCATCTCCCCACCTGGGGCGCTGTGCTTCATTCATTCCGGGCATCGGATCGGCATGAAACAGGATGGTCGAGATAGCGGGCAAGCGCCTCGCTTGCCTCCGGCGTCAGGTGCAGGCCGAGCTTGCTGCGGCGGTAGAGAATGTCTTCGGCGGTCTGTGCCCATTCTTCCCTGACAAGATAATCGACTTCCGCACGACTGAGGTCGCCGCCGAACATCTCCCCCAGATCGTCCAGCGTTTCGGCCGCGCCCAGTAATTTCAGGGCGCAGGTGCCGTAAGCGCGGGCCAGGCGGTGGAGGAGCGAATGGGGCAGGGCGGGATATTGGCGCTCCAATTCTTGCACGAAGGCGCTGAAGTCCCCGCCGGGCATGTCCCCGCCTGGGAGCGGTGCGTTCGCGGTCCAGGCGCCCTGCGTCTCGATCCCCTGAGACGTGAGGAGGTTGAGCGCCTGCTCGGCCAGTTTCCGGTAGGTGGTGATCTTGCCGCCGAAGATGCTGAGAAGGGGAGCGCCTTCGCTGTCGAGATCGAGAACATAGTCGCGGGTGACGGCGGAGGCATTGCCCGCCTGATCGTCATAAAGCGGGCGGATGCCTGAATAGGACCAGATTATGTCTTCGCGCGCGATTTTCCGGGCGAAGTAGCTGTTTGCGACGCCGAGCAAATAGTCGATCTCGGTTTCGCTGATTTGTGGTTTGCCCGGTGGATCGTGCCATTCTTGCTCGGTGGTGCCGATCAGCGTGAAGTGATGTTCATAGGGAATGGCGAAGATGATGCGGCCGTCAACATGCTGAAGCGTGAGGGCATGGTCCCCTTCGTGGAGGCGCGGGACGATTATATGACCGCCCTTTACGAGGCGGATTTTCCGGCGGCTATGGAGGCCGGAGCGGGCGATGATGTCGGCGACCCAAGGGCCTGCGGCATTGACCAAAATGCGTGCGCGCACTTCCTTCACGCCATGCGCATCCGCGATGGTGGCCGACCAGACTGACCCGTCCCGGCGGGCGTGGAGCAGGCGGGTGCGGGTTGCAATTTGCGCGCCGCGTTTGGCCGCGTCCATCGCGTTCAGCACCACCAAGCGGCTGTCCTCGACCCAGCAATCCGAATAGAGGAAGCCGCGTCCCTTGCGGTTCGCAAGGCTGTTTCCCAGGGGCGATCGATCGAGCGCGATCGTGCGTGTGCCGGGCAATTTCCGTCGGCCGCCCAGATGGTCATAGATAAAGAGGCCGAGGCGCACCAACCATGCCGGGCGCGTCGAGAGGTTTTGCGGCATCAGAAAGGCAAGCGGCCAGATGATGTGAGGCGCCATGCGCCAAAGCCGTTCCCGTTCGATCAGGGATTCACGGACCAGCCGAAACTCGCCATATTCCAGGTAACGCAGGCCGCCGTGGATCAACTTGGTCGAGGCGGAGGAGGTTTGACTGGCAAGATCGTCCTGTTCCACCAGAAGGGGCCGGTAGCCGCGTCCAGCCGCATCGCGCGCGATGCCGACGCCGTTTATCCCTCCGCCGACGATCAGCATGTCATAGAGAGGTGGCGTGGCCAAGATGCTCTACCTCCGCACTTCTGAAACATGAAGGCGGCGGGGCTGCTTCAGTTTCACGAAAGTTCCGAGTTCGCGGCGCAGCATGCCCAGCATCCACAGCCGATGATTTGCGATATATTCGGGAAAGCCGTCCGGTTTGGCGGGGTCGAAGACGGGCACCTGCCAGTCAGCAGGCTGTTCTTCATAGCTGGTTTCGATCTGGGCGCCGCCGTCATCGGGGGCATCGACATGACTGCCCAGATAGCTATTGCCCTTGAACCGGAAAGATTCCGCTGGGTCAAAGCCCGCCTTGATCAGATAGTCAGGGCCGTTGCGCCCGATCTCGCTACCGTAGCGGGCAGTCCCCGCAACCTTGAACACATTGCTGCGGAAGCGGACGCCGCGCGCCCATCCGTCCCATTGCGTCGCGACGACCATCTGCACGTCCATCGCCTTTCCGACATGGACGACATTTTTCTCGATCAGCGCGTCTGACACATTGCCTGCGATCTGGAATATGCGCGTGCCGTCATTGCGGCTGACATTGAAGCGCGCGACTGTTCCGTGGTTGCCGATATTGGCGCTGTCGTCCTGGCCGGGCGAACAGATGAGCAGAAAGCCGCCTGCATTGTCATGGCTGTAGTTGTAGAGGAACGTCGTGCGGCGGGAGTTGAAATCGGAATCGAAGCCCTGACCATCGTAACGGGTCCGAGTATAGGCGGCCTCGTTCAACTGTATCAGACTGTTGTCCGTGCTCCATTGCCAGATGCCTGCATTATAGCCGGGCGCGCGGCTGCCCGCATAACGCACGATATTATGTTCGATGAGCGCGCCATTGGTGCCCCGTGGTACGATGCCGTCGCCGCCCACATCTTCCACATAATTGTCACGGATGACGACCTTTTCGCTGGGAAACCAGTTGGAGGATGTTACCTGATCGCTGATCCCGGCTATGCCGGATCGATCGACGCGCCAGACGATGTTGCGTTCAATGATGAGGTCGTCGAAACGGGTAGGCAGCTTTTGCCCTGTGGCGCGGAAGACTATGCCGCCATTATCCTTTCGGTCGTTGGTCCCGCGTACATCGTGAATGTACATGTCCCGAACACGGATACCGCGCGTGATGCCGCGATCCTCGGCCGATATGAGAAGGCCGGTGCGGTGGGCGGGAAGGGGGCTGTCGTTCGTGATTTCGAGGCCGCTGACCGTCACATAATCTGTATTGATGATGCCGACGGCATGGGGAGAAACGCCGCCTGCATCAATGCGCGCACGGGGACCTGTTCCGTCAGAAGTGACGGTGATGGGGGCCTTTTCACTTCCGGAACGGGTGAGCGTTAGAGGCTCTCGCCATACCGATCCCGCCATCAGCTTGACCTGATCGCCGGGTTGCAGCGGGAAAGTCGATAGGCGGGAGAGAGAGCGCCACGGCTGCGTTGGTGAGGTGCCGTTGAAGCTGTCGTCGCCCAGCGTGGAACTCACATAATAGGTTTCGGCATTGGCTGTCGCAATGAAGCCTGAAGACAGGGCAAGAAGGGATGCGGCGGCCAATGATTTCAGCAAGTTCGGCGTATCCCTTCGCGCTAGGTCGGTTTCTTGTTTTAGCGCAATGAGCCTGAATGCGAAGTGAAATGATCGCCAAGGCCAGGCAGAAAAAGGCCCCGCCTCCGGGAGGAGACGGGGCATGGGAGGGCGGGATGGCCCCGAAAAGGGTTAGAATTTGGCGCCGACGGTGATGCCGTAGGTTCGCGGTTCGGCATAATATCCGCCCGCATAGCCGAGCTGGCCGAAGTCGATGCCGCGAACGAAATCCTTCGCGTTGGTGAGGTTCTTCACCCACAGGCGGACTTCGCCTTCGCCCGTTCCCAGAGGAATGCCGTCAACGCCGATCTGTGCGTCGATCAGGTCGATATTATCGCCCTTGATCTGTTCGTTGAACGGGGAACCGAGGCTGCTGCTGAAATTATATTTGCCGTCCTCGTGCGTATAGCCGATCCGGCCGCGCAGGGTGGCATTGCCCCAGTTCAGCGGGAATTGCGCGTTCAGTGCCACATTGGCGGTCAGAGGTGATGTATAGCCGGGCGTTGCGATCGACGCGATGTTGACCGGAGGCTCCCCGGCCACGGGCGACTGTCCGGCCAGGAACTCCTTATATTTTATGTCGATATAGCCAATGCTGCCATCGATGGAGAAGTTGTCGGAAAGGACCGCCTGCGCTTCGGCTTCGACGCCATTATAGACGACCTTGCCCGCGTTGATGATGCGGGTAGCAAATGTGCCTGCTGGAGCGTCGGTGACCGGGCCGATAACAGCCAAATTGTCGTAGATGTTGTGATAGGCCGCGACGTTCAGGCGCAGGCGGCGGTTGAACAATTCCGTCTTTGCCCCGATTTCGTAGGAGGTCACCTTCTCCGGTTCAAAGCTGCCCAGCTGGTTGGTGCCGGTGAGCGCGGGGTCCTGAGAATTGAAGCCACCCGAACGATAGCCCGTGGCGGCGCGCGCATAGACGTTGATGCCATCGGCGACATCATAGCCCGCCATCAGGTTCCAGGTGAACTTGCTGAATTTGGCAGCGCCATATTCCGGGACGGGAGGCGGGGCTGCGCCGTTCTGGAGACGGATCATCTTCTTTTCGTCCCAGGTGTAACGGCCGCCCGCAGTCAAGCGGATGCCACTGTCACGGCCACCCGGATAGAAGGTGAACTGGCCATAGACCGCAGTGCTCTCGCTCGATGTAGTGTAGTCAAGCCGGGCAAGCGTCTGGACGAGCCGGTAACGGGCTCGATTGTTGGCGGCGAAGTCCGGTCCAAGAGGGCCGAAATTGGCGAGGAAGACCGAGTTGGTGTCCAGGATGAAACCGCTATTTTGACGGCCGTTTTCGGAGCCCTTCTCCCAAAAGTAGAAGCCGCCAACGACCCAGTCCAGCGAGCTGCTGTCGCCGGAAATTTCGACTTCCTGGCTGAATTGCTTGTGGCGCCGTTTATTGTCGACGAAGAACAAATCCTGGCTGACTGTCGGCACCGGCGCGGCAGAAATGAACGGAATGGCGACGGCCGGTATGGTGGGAATTTGCTGAAGCAGGAATGCAGGCATTCCATTGAACAATGTTGCGTTGGAGAAGGCCGGGCCACTAAACGCGCCAAGGCCGTCCAGATCGGTTACATAGTCGCTGTTCCAGAAACGATAGCCTGTGGTCGACTTGACTTTGAACCCGCCAAAATCATTCTGGACTTGGAGGTTATGACCCCAGGTCTTATCGACGGCGCGGCTGAGGATGTTGTTGCAGACTTCGTGCCGGTAGGTGCGGCGGGGGGTGGCCAGTGCCGCGCATTCGGGATCGGCGAAGGTCGCGCCCGCCAGATATTGAGCGACCGGCGCCTGCTGCGTCACCAGCGCCTGCCGACCATCGACGGTGATGGGGGCATTGGGCGTGCCATCGGCGAGATGGGTCAGGATGAAGGGCAGCGGCGTGCCCTTGATACGGTTCCAGTCGAAAACATATTGGATGCTGCCGGTTCCGCCCAGGTCGATTTTGGCGCCAGCGCGAAACGCATCTGACTTTCGAGCGCCCGGATCGCGGGAGTCGCGGGGTTGCAGAATGTTGTCGATAACCCCGTCACGTTCACTGTGGCTGTAGGAGAAGGTGGTTGAGATGCCTGCAATCTCACCGGGATCGAGGGAAATTTTGCCGTTCCAGGCGTTGAAATTGCCGTAGCCAGCCTCCGCCTTCAGCCGGAAGGTGGATGAGGGCGCGCGGGAAATGAAGTGGATTGCGCCGCCCGTTGTATTGCGGCCGAACAGGGTGCCCTGCGGCCCGCGCAGAACCTCCACCCGTTCAATGTCCATGACGCTAAGGCCCATGGCACCGCCGCGCGCGATATAGACGCCGTCCACGTAAAGGCCGTTGGCAGCATCGATGCCGAAGCTTTCGCTGCCGCCGTTTGAGATGCCGCGCATGGAAAAGACCGCCGCGCTGTTGCTCGTGGTGCCCTGCGTCACGACGACGTTTGGAGCAAGGCCGCTGAGGTCCCGGCTGTCGCGAATGCCGAGCTGTTCCACCTTTTCGGCGCTGATCGCGCTGATGGCGATGGGGACATCCTGAAGATTCTGTGCGCGCTTCTGGGCGGTGACGACGATTTCGTCGAGCCCCGGCTCCGAAGGTGTCGCGCTGGTCTGTGCCATTGATTGGTTGGCAAGAGCCAGACCGCTGACCCCGATGATCAGCTGTAGCGCTGCACATGTATATGTCTTGGCCATCAATATCTCTCCCATAGATATTATAAGGTTCGTAGTTGTGACGAATGCGGACGCGCCGAAGTCTATTTGCGTGTGCCGGACTATTCAGTTCTGGATGTCACTGGTTCGGGCCTCAGCTCGGCATGTAAAGTTGAGCCGCCTTCCCGCCATCGACGGGTAGAGCTGTTCCCGTGATGTAACTTGCAGCGTCGGACAGCATGAAGACGATGGCATGGGCCAGTTCTTCGGGCTGGCCCCCACGCTGCATCGGTATGGCTGCGGTGGTGCGAGCGGCAGTGTCCGCTGCGCGTGCCGAGAACAGTTCGGTGGGTGCGGTTTGCACCTGGCCGGGAATGATCGAGTTTATCCTGATGCCCAGTGGCGCCGCCTCCATCGCGGCGGCGGCGGTGAAGTGCACCAGCGCGGCCTTTGAGGCGGAATAGCTTGCCATGTTCACGGTCGCGCGGATGCCGCAGGTCGAGGCGATGTTGACGATCGATCCCTTGCCCGCCTGAGCCATTACTTTCAGGGCGGCCTTGGTGCTGACGAAGGCGGCGTCGCTGTTGACGGCGAAATCCTTGCGCCAATGTTCCAGTGTCAGTTTGCTGATCGGCGCATAATGGGTCGACATGGCGTTGTTCACCAGCATGTCGAGACGCCCATATTTTTGCGCGGTGCCTTCGACCATCGCCGCAAGGGCATCGGTGTCAGTGACGTCGAGTTGGATTGCTTCGATCCGGCCGCCTTGTGCAGAGATGCTGTCGCGCGCGCTGTCGAGCAGCGCCTGCCTGCGGCCGCAGATGACGACCTGAGCGCCGCGCTGCGCCAACAAGGTGGCGGTCGCGAGGCCGATGCCATCGCTGCCGCCCGTGATGATGGCGACGCGGCCTTGAAAATCCTCGCTCATTCGACGTCCAGAACCTCACCTAAACAGAATCACACTCTTGCCGAGACCGGTGCGATGCGACTCAGGATCATTCAGAATTCGTAATTTGTAAATCCATAAATTCCGAATATGGATGTTTTGGGGCGTCGTAACGGATATATGACGGCATCGGAATGAGGTTGTGATCCGCTATTTCTTAGATTGAGATTGTGCGAAAATCTTTTCGATTTCAGGGTATTTCAGCCAGTTCCTCGCTTGCGGAGGAAGTATCAACGGCAGCCTGGAACGTGCGGAAAAATAATATTGTTGAATTACGCGAATGAGGGAATAAAGTCGGCCTCAACAAAAGCAGGCGACGAGTCGAGGATAGAGGATGTCGGGAACGCGCGGGGGCTGCGGCTTCGGCGCCAACTCTCGTCGGGAAATTCCACGGCGGTAGAGTGATCCCAAGGATAGCATGAGCAAGATCGACCCAATTTTCGCTACAGTCACTGCGCCGGGCACGCCCTTTGAGATTGGCGAGCAGGATGGGCTGCGATTTTTCGTAAACGCGCCGTCGGACCTCAATCAATTGATAGAAGGCGCGCGCCGCTTCGGAGAGCAGGTCTGTATCGTTGATTTTGACGGGCCGGAGGGTGAGCGGCGGCTGAGCTTTGCGGATATGTTTGCCTGGCGGGATGAGCTGGCCGCCCGGTTGGGCGTCGAGCGGGGGCAGCGGGTCGCAATCTGCATGCGCAACCGCGCGGAGTGGGTGGTGGCGTTTCTGGCGGTTGTGAAGCAGGGCGGTGTTGCGGCGTTGCTCAATAGCCGCGGGTCGCCCGCCGAGCTTCACGCGATGGTCGAGGAGGTTACGCCGGACCTCGTTTTGGCGGACACCGAAAGGGCGGCGCTGCTGCGCGACGGAGGTTATGCGGGGCGTCTGATCGACGTGACGCAGCCGTGGGGTGATGACACGTCTCCGATCGCGAACAATGCGGCTGCGGGACCGGGCGATCCGTGTGCCATATTGTTCACATCGGGAACGACCGGACGGGTAAAGGGCGCGGTGCTATCACACCGCAGTCTGATTACCGGATTACTGGGCACGCAGTTGACCGGAATGATGGTGCTGCACAACATGGCGCGCGAATATGGGGCTCCGGTGGAAGCCATCGCGGCGCAGGTGCCGCCTCAGGCTATTTTGCTGGTCTATCCCCTTTTTCATATTTCGGGGCTGGGCGCTGGCTTCCTCGCGCCATTCCTGTCGGGCGGCAAGATCGTCGTCATGCGCCGCTGGGATGCGGATGAGGCTGTCCGGCTGATCGAGCGGGAGCGGGTGACGCAGCTGTCGACCGTGCCCACGATGCTGTGGGACATGGTGCACCGCGCACGCACGAAGGATGCGGACCTGGGTTCCGTGCGGAACATCGGATCGGGTGGACAGGCGCTGCCGCTGAACCTGCTGGAAGAGGTGCGTAAGCTGTGCCCCCACGCGATGATCGGGACCGGCTATGGCATGACCGAGACATCGGGCGCGATCGCTCAGGCGGTAGGCGCGGACTTTCTGGCTCGGCGCGCGTCGGCCGGGCGTGTGCTGCCGCTGGTGGATTTGCGGATTGAGCGGGAGGACGGCGCGGTCTGTGGACCCAATGAAACCGGCGAGATCATCGTGCGCAGTGCCATGATCATGAATGGCTACTGGAACAGGCCGGAGGATACGGCAAAGAGCCTTACGACCGATGGCTGGCTGCGCACTGGCGACATCGGCTATCAGGATGAGGAAGGCTATATCTTCATCGTCGATCGCGCCAAGGACATGGTGATTTCAGGCGGCGAGAATATCTACTGCGCCGAAGTCGAGCGCGTCCTGAGCGAAATGCCGCAGATCACAGAATGTGCGACGTTCGGCATTGCGGACGAGCGGTTGGGCGAGGCCCTGGTCGCGGTGGTTCAGGCGGATGGCCTGGACGAACGTAGTGTCATCGATTGGGTGGCGGGCAGGCTCGCGCCGTACAAGGCGCCAGTGCGTGTCGCTTTTTCGGCCAAGCCGCTGCCGCGCAACCAGTCGCAGAAAATCAACAAGATCGCGCTTCGTGCGCTGTGGCCCGAGTTGGCCGAAAACAACTGAACAGGAGAGTTCCCATGGGCATGCCCAAGGACATAAAGATAATCGATTGCATGCTGGGTATTCCGGACGCGGAAGACCGCTCCGCCTGGTTCGATCCCTTCCGTCCGCTGATCAAGGACCAGCAGACGCTCCAGCAGTTCGCGATGCCCGCGCAATATATGTTCAAGGACATTCCGCAGACCGGCAAGGTCGATGATTTCGTGTCCTGGACCGTCGAGCAGATGGACCAATATGGCATCGACAAGGCGCTGGTCGGGTGGAGCGACAACGCCACATCTTATCGCGCCAAGGAAATGTACGGCGACCGCTTCTTCTTCGACCTGCCCTGTGATCCCAACAAGGGCATGGAGGAAGTAAGGCGGATCAAGCGCATCCATGCCGAGGTCGGGCTGTCGGCGATCAGTGTCTTCCCGGCGGGCACGCTGCCGCAGGTGGCGATCAATCATAAATATATGTTCCCGCTCTATACGGTTGCCGCCGAACTGGGGCTACCCGTGCTGCTCAATGCCGGTATTCCGGGGCCGCGTATTCCGATGGAAACACAGAAGGTCGAGCATCTGGATGAGGTCTGCTGGTTCTTCCCTGACCTGAAGGTTGTCATGCGCCATGGTGCGGAGCCGTGGGAAGCCTTGGCGGTCAAGCTGATGCTGAAATGGCCGAACCTCTATTATTCGACCAGCGCTTTTGCGCCAAAACATTATCCCAAGGCGATCATCGACTACGCCAATACGCGCGGCGCGGACAAGATCATCTACGCCGGATATTTCCCGATGGGACTCAGCCTGGAGCGTATATTCAGCGACATGCAGAATGTCCCCTTCAAGGACGAAGTCTGGCCGAAGTTTCTGCGCGAAAACGCCATCAAGGTCTTTGGCCTTTAAATAATCTGACGGAGCTTTCCATGTCCAATGCCGAAACCAGCGCAGCCACTGATGCGCGCACGCCGCCCGTTGCTGTCTGGCAAATCCTTGAAAAGCTGAAAGGACAGGACCTGCTCGACTGGCGGATGGCCGAAGTGAAGGACCGCGCGTCGATCGAGGAGCGTAACCTCAATATCGGCATTCCCTTTGGCTGGTATCCGATCCTGCTGTCGTCGGAGTTGCAGGTCGGCGAGGTGAAGCCGCTGCGCTATTTCTCCAAGGATCTGGCGATCTGGCGGGGTGAGGACGGCAAGGTTCGCATGCTGGACGCCTATTGCAAGCATCTGGGCGCGCATATGGGCCATGGCGGCAAGGTGCATGGCAATCTGCTGGAATGCCCCTTCCACGCGTGGCGCTATGATGGCGACGAGGCGGCGGTGAAAGAGGTGCCCTACGCCCGCAACATCCCCCCGCAGGTGAAGCGGAAATGCACGCGCAACTGGCACATCACTGAGGAAAACCGCTTTATCTGGGCTTGGTATCACCCGCAGGACGTCGCGCCACTGTTCGAAGTCGCGGTGCTGCCAGAGGCGAGCGATCCTGAATGGACCGATTATGAGGTTCATGAGTGGAATGTGTGGGGTTCGCTTCAGAATATGGCGGAAAATGGCGTGGACGTAGCGCATTTCCGTTTCATCCACGGCACCGCGAACGTGCCGCTGGGCGAACTGCGCTGGGGCGAGTGGGGCCGTGGGGCAGACGTGAAGGCGAAGATGGGCACGCCCTGGGGCGAGGTCGATGGGTGTATCAGCTATGATACGATGGGGCCGGGGCAAAGCTGGACGCGCTTTACCGGGATTTCGGAGACGCTGCTGGTTGCCTGTCTGGCCCCGGTCGAACTCGATCATGTGCATGTGCGCTTCTGCTTCACTCAGCCCAAGGCGCAGGTTGAAGGCGAGCGCGCAGGCGTCGCCAAAGCGATCATCCGCGACATCTGCAAGCAGTTCGATCAGGACAAGGTCGTGTGGGACCGGCAGAAATTCGAGCCGAACCCGATCATCTGCGATGGTGATGGCCCGATCCCGCAGTTCCGCAAATATTATGCGCGCTATTATGCGGATCAGAGCGCGGCGGCAGAAGCATAGCGCGGATTACGTCCATTTGCACCCACCAGGCCCCTTCGGGCTGTTCGAACGAGCCGCTTGTCTCGTTCGAATGTAGAAGCCCTCTTCTTCTGCAAAAAGAGAGTGAGGCCCTTCGACAGGCTCAGGGCGAACCGGGCGGCGGTGGATGATCCCCTATGGCTGTCACGCCAAAGGAACCTCTTGGAGAGATAGAAATGGACATGACACGCCGGGAAACAGTGGCAGGCGGTGCGGCGCTTGTGGGGCTGGCGGGCACTGGCAAGGCTGCGACGCCGCGCTCCACTCCGCTCGACACGCACGACGCGCTTGGGCTGGCTGAACTTGTCGCCAAGAAGCAGGTTTCGCCCGGCGAGTTGCTGGAGGCGGCGATCGGCAAGGCGGAGGTGCTGAATCCCCGGTTCAACTTCCTTGCGCAGAAACATTATGATTATGGTCGCGCGGCGATTGCCAAGGGTTTACCGCAAGGGCCGTTTAGCGGCGTTCCTTGGCTACTGAAGGACCTCAACACCTATATTGCGGGTCTACCGACCGAAAACGGGAGCCGCTTCTACAAGGGATACAAACCTGAGGTAACGTCCGAGCTGGTGCGGCGCATCGAGAAGGCTGGCTTCGTCATCTTTGGCAAGACGACGGTGCCGGAACTGGGCCTGACCGGGACGACCGAGAACAAGCTGACTGGCGACACGCGCAACCCTTGGGACGTGAGCCGGATTACGGGCGGATCGTCGGGCGGTGCTGCGGCGGCGGTGGCTGCGGGGGTTCTGCCCGCCGCTCACGCGACTGACGGGGGCGGGTCGATCCGCATTCCGGCATCCTGTTGCGGGCTGTTCGGATTGAAGCCTAGCCGGGGACGCGTACCTATGGGGCCGCCGCGCACCGAAGGCTGGGGTGGACTGTCAGTGCATCATGCCGTCACCCGCAGTGTGCGGGACTCCGCCGCCATATTGGATGCCACGCAGGGGCCAGAGCCGGGCGGCCGCTATGCCGCGCCGACGCCGGGTGAGACTTTCCTGTCGCAAGTCGGGAAGGCTCCGGGCCGATTGCGGATAGCATTGATGCTGAATGCGCCTGCTGGATCGCCGGTCGACCCGGAATGCGTGGCAGCGGCGCGCAAGGCGGCGCGGCTGTGCGAGAGCCTGGGCCATCATGTCGAGGAAGCGGCACCGAAGCTGGACATTGCGGCGATGGGCGCGGCGAGTTTCGTGCTGATCGGTTCGTCCGTGGCTGCGGACATGATGGATCGCGCCAAGGCGACGGGCATCGCGGTCGGGCCGGATGTGCTGGAGCCGATCACGCTGGGCTTTGTCGGCTATGGGCAGAAGGCGACCGGCATGGACTTTGCTCGCGCGAACAACACGTTGCAGGCAGCCGCTATAACCATGGCGCAGTTCATGGGAAATTATGACGTGATCCTTTCACCGACATTGGCCGCTCCGCCGCTGAAGCTGGGGCAGATCAGCCTGACCCCTGATGTCGATTTTGCGGCGTGGGGACAGCGCGCGGCGGTCTTCTCGCCCTTTACCCAGATTGCGAACATGACTGGCCAGCCTGCCATGTCGGTGCCGCTCGCCATGTCATCGGCGGGCCTGCCGATCGGGGTGATGTTTACGGGACGCTATGGCGACGAGGCGCTGCTGTTTCGCCTAGCCGGGCAGTTGGAAGGCGCCGCGCCGTGGAAGAACAGGCGCCCGGCGATTTGACATATTGGAGAATATGATGCGCGGATTGGAAGGCAAGGCGGGGATCGTCGCGGGCGGTGGACGCGGTATCGGTGCGGCCACGGCGCGGCGGCTGGTGGCCGAAGGTGCGTCGGTCGTGATCGGCGACATTGTTGGCGAGTGGGCCGAAGAGACTGCGCGAGCTATCCGCGAGGAAGGTGGACGTGCGATAGGCGTGGTGCTCGACGGTACGAAGGCGGCGTCTCAGGCGGCGATCGTTGAAGCCGCCTTGTCCGAGTTTGGGCGGCTCGACTTCTATCACAGCAATCTGGCGGGTGGCACCGAAGGCGACATCGATGTGCTGAACTGCTCGGAAGAGGTGCTGGATCGGTCCTTCGCGATCAATGCCAAGAGCCATTTTCTGGCGACCCAGGCGGCGCTTCCTGTGCTGTTGGAGCGTGGGGGTGGCGCGATGGTTTATACCTCATCGGGTGCCGCCATTTCGGGCAATCCTATGCAGGTTGCCTACCCGATGACGAAAAATGCACTGCATGCGCTCGTCCGGCACGTCGCTCGCAAGTTCGGTAAGCAGGGCATCCGCGCCAATGGCATTTGTCCTGGGGTCGTCCTGACCGAAGCGGTTGCCCAGCATCTGACGCAGGATTATGTGGACAATATGCTGGAGAATTTGCCGCACCGTCGCCTCGGCAAGCCCGACGACATTGCGGGTGCGGTTGCCTTCCTGGCCTCCGACGACGGTGAATGGGTCAACGGGCAGCTTTGGCATGTGAATGGCGGATCGCTTTTGCGAGACTGATGGCATGCCCCCTGCTTCCAACCCTTGGATGGTGCTGGCGATGCTGCTGGCCGGAGGATGTGCTTTCGATTCGACCTTTTTGCCCTTTGCTGGCAAGAGCAGCGGTTGAAAGAGGTTGAGTGGGTATATGAGCGAGACGTTTGCGTTCGACGAGACGGACCGGAAGATTGTCGAACAGCTGCGGCAAAATGGCCGGGCCACCAATCAGCAGATCGCGGAATCCCTCAACCTGATCGCTTCCACCGTTTCGACGCGCATTCGGCGGATGGAGGATGCGGGGATGCTGCGCGTTGTGGCCGTGTCCGATTTTGCGGTGCATGGCTATCATGTCCTCATCCACCTGGCGGTTCAGGTGAGTGGGCGGTCGGCATTGGACGTAGCGGAAGAACTGGCTGTATTTCCTGAAGTCTTCGCCGCGCATCTGGTGACGGGTAATTATGAGATTAGCCTGCTCTTGACGCTCCGTGACATTGATGAGCTTCCCTCGCTGATCACGGATCGTTTGTCGAAGGTACGGGGAATAAGATCGATGACGCCTGCGATCGGGCTCGACATTGTCCGCTATGGCCTGGACACCGCGCCGATTGATCGCAGGAGGCTTGCATGAAGAGGCCCGATCTCGACGAGCTGGATCACCAGCTGATCGACATATTGGCGCAGGATGCGCGCGTGTCCAACCGCAAGATCGCGGCCGATCTGGGCGTGAATGAGGGCACGGTCAGAGGACGGATCAAGCGGTTGCAGCAGGAAAAGCTGATCGCCTTCACCGCTCTGACGGGATTGAAGCTTGAGAAGGCGACCAATGTGGCCTTCATCGCGGTGCAGGCTGACGTCAGTCATGTGCGACAGATCGCGCGCGACATCGCGCATATACCGCTGATCAAGGCCGTGATGATCACATTGGGGCCGTGCAACATCATGGCGACATGCCTTTATGATGACCTTGACGACCTTCACAAGATGGCGTCGGGGCAGATTCTGTCGATGGAGGGGGTAAATCATGTCGAAACCTCCCTGGCTGTCAGAACTGTGAAGTTCAGTAACCGCGTAGTGCGGATCACGGACGCGCAAACGGTCGGCAGCTAAAGTTGAACCGAACAGTGAAATTCGGAATTTAAATATTTCATAATTCCGCATATGAGCGCTTGAAAAGGAAAATAAGCTCATATAGCAGGATGTGAACGGCGTTTGGCGGGACATGACTGCCGACCGTCATTGGCAGGAGAGAGCCGCCGGGCAACTGGACGGCTGGCCCCGTCGGGTGCCGGGGCAAGGATCTCCGCCAGCATATTTAAAGGCGGCCGAGATGGAATTCGCATTTACCGACGAACAACAAATGATCGCGGAGACGGCGCGCAGCTTCTTCGCGGAGAATGCCACTAGCGAGCGCACGCGCAAGGCGATGGCGGGCGACGGCATCGACCGGGCGCTTTGGCAGGCTTTCTGTCAGGAACTGGGGCTATCGGGCATCGGACTTCCGGAAAGCGCTGGCGGCGCAGGTCTGGGCATGGTGGAGCTGGCGATCATCGCTGAGGCGGCAGGCGCTCAGGTGGCGGCATTGCCTATGCTGAGCAGTCTTGTGCAAGCGGCTCAGGCGATTGCGGCTGGCGGTGATGCGGAGCAGCAGAATGAGTGGCTGCCGCGCCTGATCTCTGGCGAGGTGATCGGCGGTTATTTCTATGGTGCGGATATCCGGTCGGATGGCGACCGGCTGACGGGCGGATCGCGTTTCGTCGCCCATGGCGCCGCTGCCGACATGTTCGTAGTGACCGACATGCGGCAGGTCTGGATTGTCCGCGCGGATGCGCCGGGCGTCAGCGTGGCGAGCCAGACGAGCATGGACCAGACCCGGCCCTTCGCTCATGTGCAGCTGGACAATGTGGCGGGCGAGCGGCTTGCTGACCCGGTGGCTGCGCTGGCCGCTGCCCATCGCGCTGGCTTTATCGCGGCGGCTGCGGAAGCACTGGGCGGCGCGCAGGCTTGTCTCGATCGGACGGTCGATTATTCCAAGGAGCGGATTCAGTTCGGTCGACCGATCGGGTCGTTTCAAGCCTATAAGCACAGGCTGGCGGACATGATGGTGGAGATCGAGCAGGCCCGGTCGGCGGTATATTGGGCCGCCTGCGCCGTGGATGAGGGCGCCGAGGAGGCAGAGATGGCCATTCATGCCGCCAAATCCTTTGCCACCGACACATATTTCCGCTGCGCCGGTGACATGATTCAGTTGCACGGCGGCATCGGCTTCACCTGGGAGCATGACGCGCATCTGTTTTTCAAGCGCGCCCGTGCGCTTCAGACGATGCTTGGCGCCAATGTTTGGCATCGTGAGAAGATCGCCACGATGATCCTGGGAGAAGCGGCATGAAACTCGGATTTTCCCCAGAAGAAGAACTGTTCCGGCAGGAGTGCGCCGACTGGCTGAATGGCCAGATGGCGGGCGAATTTCGCGACATCAAGGGCGTCACCAAACTGACCGGCAGCCCGGAACGGCGCAAGGAGTGGGAGCAGCAGCTTGCCGCGCACCGCTGGTCCTGCATCGGTTGGCCATCGCAATGGGGCGGGCGCGACGCGACATTGGCGCAGCAGGTGATCTTTGCCGAGGAATATGCCCGAGCGGGCGTTCCGGGTCGCGTCAACCATATCGGCATCGAGCTTGCCGGTCCCACAATCCTGACATTCGGCACCGAGGAGCAGAAGCAGCGCTTTCTGCCGGGCATTGCGGGCGGCAAGACCATTTTCTGTCAAGGCTTTTCCGAGCCCAATGCCGGTTCGGACCTGGCGAGCGTGCGGACGAAGGCGCGGCTTGAAGACGGCGAATGGGTCGTGAACGGCCAGAAAATCTGGACGAGCCTTGCCCATATTTCCGACTGGATCTTCGTCGTGACGCGTACGGAAGAGGGGTCGCAGGGGCCGAAGGGCCTCACCTTCCTGATGATGCCCATCGATCAGCCGGGTATCGAAATTCGGGGTATCCGCCAGATCAACGGTGATGCGGAGTTCAACGAAACCTTCTTCACCGACGCGCGGTGTCCGGCTGACAGCCTGATCGGCGCGGTGGGCGACGGGTGGCGGATCGCGATGGGCCTGCTGGCCTTCGAGCGGGGTGTGTCGACGCTGGGTCAGCAAATGGGATTCCGCAATGAACTTGACGAGATCATCGCTGCGGCCAAGGCCAATGGCGCGGCGAATGATCCGCTGATCCGCCAGCGCCTCGCCAAAGCGGAAGTGGGCTTGCGGCTGATGCGGTACGGGGCCTTGCGCATGCTGTCGCAAACCGATCATTCCAAAATCGACGGCGCGGCGCTGACCTACAAGATTCAGTGGGCCAGTTGGCGCCGCGACCTTGGGGAACTCGCCATGGACGTGTTGGGCCAGGGCGGCGAGATCAGCGATCATGCTGAATATGAATGGGATACGCTGCCCAACCTGTTCCTCTTCTCTCGCGCCGACACCATTTACGGTGGCACCAACCAGATCCAGCGCAACCTGATCGCGGAGCGGGGGCTCGGCCTGCCGCGTGAACCGCGCGGGAACGCCTGAACGGTGGAAGAAGAAGATGCCTTCGAGCGATTGAAGAACCTGCCGCCGCGGGGGCATCATGCGTTGCTGGGCATCTATACTGTCGATCACGGACCGGACTGGGCGGAACTGGCTTGCCCTTTCGCTCCCGGATTTCTGATGGATGCCGATGCGGGCCTGGTATCGTCCGGACCCATCATATCGCTGGTCGATGCGGCGGCGGGTTCCGCCATCATAGCGCGCACGCGGCAGTGGCGGGGGATGGCTACGCTCGACCTGCATATTGATTATCTGCGGCCAGCAAGGGCAGGGCACAGCCTCCATGCGCGCGCTCATTGTCATCATATAACGCGCAAAGTCGCTTTCACCCGTTGCGATGTGCATGATGGCGACCCGCAGGCGCCGATCGCCACGGCAACCGCCAGCTTCTTCTTCACGGACGAGTCATGATCGTTCGCACGCCCTACGCGCAGATGCTGGGCATCCGGAGCGTTGCGCTGGATGGCGAATCCGCCGTCCTGATGATGCCCGCTGCTCCTTCGCTCGAAGGGCGATCGGGGTTTCTGTATGGCGGCGTCATTGCCAGTCTGCTGGAACTCGCATGTCTTGAGGCCGTCGCGCAGGATCGGAGGGAGCCCTGGCCCAAACCGATCAACATGTCTTTCGATTTCCTGCGCGGTGGGCTGATGGTGGACAGCTATGCGCAGGCCCGGCTTGTTCGCGTCGGGCGCCGGGTTGTGAACGCCGATGCCGTTTGCTGGCAGGCGGACAAGGGCAAGCCCATCGCGACAGGACGAATGCATCTGCTGTTGGATTAAGGGTCGAAGGGAGAAGATCATGGCGCTGTTGAGCGGGCGGGTCGCGATCATCACCGGTGCCAGCCGGGGCATTGGCGCTGCCATTGCGCGCCGCTTTGCCGCCGAGGGAGCGAGGGTCGCGATCGTTGCGCGGACATTGGATGCGGGGGATAGCAGCCTTGCTGGGTCACTTGCCGGAACAGCGGCGGCGATCCGCGCGGGAGGAGGGGAGTGTTTCTCCATCAAGGCCAATCTTGCCGACGCACAGGATCGGCCCCGTATCGTCGCTGAAGCCGTCGCCCATTTCGGCAGGCTGGACATTCTGGTGAACAATGCCGCCTGGTCGCGCTTTGTGCCTATCTGGGAAGCGCAGCCTAAACATTTTCACCTGGCCTTCCAGATGAATGTCCACGCGCCGCAAGAATTGTCGCAACAGGCACTGCCCCATTTCCGCGATCATGGTGAAGGATGGATCCTGAATATATCCAGCGCCACGGCGGACATGCCGCCGCCCGCGCCCTATGACACGGATGATCGCTACGTCCGCTTCAATCGCGATGGCCATGCAACGCTTTACGGCACGACCAAGGCGGCGCTCGATCGACTGACGGCCGGATGGGCGGTGGAGTTGTCGCGCGAGAAGATCGCGGTCAATGCGCTGGCGCCGGTCGGAGCTGTGGCGAGCGAAGGTGCGTTGTCGGTTGGTGGATGGGATGAGCGAGACCATCTGGAGCCTGTAGAGGCCATGGCGGAAGCGGCACTTCAACTTTGCCACCGCCCCGCGAGTGAACTTAGCGGCAATATCGTCCGCAGCCTTCACCTGCTCAAACGTCTCAATGTTCCGGTGCGCGGGTTAGATGGCACGGCTTGACCCCTATCGTCATCGTGGGTGCCGCACTGAACGGTGAAATTGTGCATCAGACTGCGCGGGACAGCTTGGCCCATACAGCCGAAGAGGTGCCCCGGTCACCCGAATGTCACATGAGAGGCAACTTTTTCGTGCCTCATGACTTGGCATGAACATCAACCCGTTAGCGACCAGCAAGGGAGAAGTTCATGGCGCAGACTCGTGAGCAGCGTGGCGAAAAGGAAACCAACGCGGCTGTCGCCAAGGTGAAGAGTACAGGCAAGGCCACCGGTGGCGCGCGCGGAGGGATCACCGCGCCGGTTACGCCCTCTCCTGAGCTGGCCGACATTATTGGCGATAGCAAGATTCCGCGAAGCGAAGTGGTCAAGAAGATTTGGGCCTACATAAAGGCCAATGACCTTCAAAATCCGAAGGACAGGCGGGAGATATTGGCCGATGACAAGCTGGAAAAGATATTTGGAAGCAAGAAGGCCAGCATGTTCGAAATGAACAAGCATTTGGCGAAGCATCTCAAGGCTTGAGATGGATTTTCAGGTGACTACCTGAAATGAGAGGAAGGCCCTCTGCGCTGAATGCGAAGAGGGCCTTCCTTATAGCGCATTAGCGCAGGTCGCGTGTCAAGCCCGGCCGAACTGGGCGATCAACAACCATGTTCCGCCCGCAATCAGCAGGAAGAGAATAAGCGCGCTCCAGGCCGATGCGAACCGCAGCGTTGGCCGATCTCCTGACCATTTCCGCGTTCCGCTGATCATTGGTCCGACAAGATTGTCGCGCCGGTGGAGAAGGTAGAAAAGAACGGCGACGACATGAAGAGCCGTGAGGGCAAGAATGACGTTGAAGATGAAGGCGTGCCATTCCGCAGCGATCCGGCCGGTTTCGAAATCGACTAGATAGGAAAAGGGACCGGACTCCATACCGTCGATATCCACGGAAAAGAAGCCGAGCCCCACCTGCACCGCGAGAATGGTGATCATCGCGATCACACTCCAGCCGCCAACGGGATTATGGCCAACGGCTGGTGTGGCGGCCCGGTTGAACATGTGGCCGCGGACATAGCGAAGCAGGGTCGATGGGCCGCCAACGAAGTTGGAGAAACGGGCCGTGCTGCTGCCCGCAAAACCCCAGATCAGACGAAAGAGCAGCAGCGCGAAAATGCTGTAACCGGCGAGCCGATGCCAATCCAGCATCCGCTCTTCAGCCGTCCACCAGGCGAAACCCAGCAATGGCACCAGTGTCCAGTGAAACAGGCGGATCGGCAGATCCCAGATACGCACGCGCATCGGCGCACCGCTCATTTCCGCATCCACCATCAAAGCTCCGCGCGGAAACGGTCGTGGCAGCTTTTGCAGGTGCCGCCCAGGCTGCTGCGCGCCGTGCCAAGGCCAGCGACATTGCCGCTGGCGGCGGCGGCATCCAGGGCCTTCGCAGCCGTGATCATGTCGCCCTGAAGCTTCACGAAGGCGGCGTTATCCTTCCAGATTTCGGCCTTGGCGCGCGTCTTTATGCCCGATTCCGGACCGCTGCCCTTCGGGAAATATTTCGGCAGCAAAGCGGCGCGAGTGGCAATATCACGCGCCAGCGGGCGGACGCTGTTCATGTCGGGTGATCCGGACTTCAGCTCATCATTGATGCTTTTGAAAGCTCCGCCAATCTCCTTGTAGCTGGCTTGGCGCGCCTTGATCGCGTTGGTCACCGCAGGTGTGGCGGCATAGGCCGCATAGCTTGCGGCCAAGCCGAGGGTTGCCAAAGCCAGGGAGTAGGGAAGCTTCATCTTCTGCCTCATTCTTTCTGTGATCGTCACGCCAATATTTCGCCGATGGGTCGCTTGGTATTCATGGCATCCATGCCCCATGAGTCGACCGAAATTCCCATAACCTGTTGGAGTGTCAAGCCGACACGGCTGATCGACTCTCCATTGCCATGGACGTGGATGCCGGATTTGACCTTTCCGCCTGCGCGCCCGGCCAGCATCACCGGAATGCCCAGAACATCATGGTTCTTGGCATAAGACACGTCCGAATGCGCAAATACCAGCGTGTTGTCGAGCAGGGTGCCGTCGCCTTCCTTGATCGCGGCGAGGGCTGATACGAAATCCGCCCAGGCTTCCATACTGCGGGTGGCGAAGAAATCCACGGTCGGCTGATACCCGATGGCGCGGTCGATCATTTCCTCATGCGTGTTCTGGTGATACCCCGTCGTCTGACCCGCCTGACGCAGATCGGACGCCGCTGTCGAGAAATTCATGTTGAACACGCGGGTCTGGTTGCAGGCCAACGCCATTGCCAGCATCTGCGCCATCAGCTTGTGATTGATCTTCCGCTGCTGGACATCCGTGATGTCGCCTGACATGGCCGGTGCTTCGGCGGGCACGACGCAGGCTTCGGCCGGGGGGGGCTTCTGCAACTGTAGCGCGAGCTTTCCTTCCATCTCTCGGACGGAGGTGAAATATTGGTCCAGGCGGGCCTTGTCGGTCGCGCCCAGATTGGCTTCCAGTGCGCGGCGTTGTTCGGTAACCCCGGACAATACGCTCCGGCGCACCATGATGCGCGGATCGGGCTTGAAATCGGCCTTGTTGGGATCATTGAAGTCCGGGCCGAAAATCTTGCGGTAAAATTCAACCGGGCTTGGCGTGGCGGCATTCATGCTGCGTCCGTCGCGGAATGAATAGCTGGTGCGCGCATTGCCGTCCGCTGAAAGATCAAGCGAACGGAAGAAGGAGCCGCCGCCGATCGCATCGCCGATAAGGACGTCTAGCGTAGGTGCCCGAATGGCGAGCCAGTCGTCTGCGGGCGCGCCCGTGCGCACGGCGGTGTTGCCAGACAGATGAGGCAGATTGCCCTTGCCATCCAGCATCACGTCGAAGCCGGTCAGGACGCTTACATGCTGCTTCACGGCGGCAATGGGTGCAAGTTGTGGCGGCAGGTCATAATCGGCCCCCATGGACTTTGGCTGCCAGCGATCGGGGATCATCCCGCATCCCCAGAACCATGTGCCGAAGCGCACAGGCAGGCGCCCGCCCCCCAGCGTCGCGGCAAAGGCGGTGCCGCTATTGTCCAGAAACGCGTCCAGCAGGGGCAGCCCCAACGTAACTGCACCGCCGCCCAATATCCCGCGCAGCAGGAAACCGCGCCGTGTCGTTCCATTCATCAACATCAGCCAGTCTCCTTCGATCTGCGAACAGTTGCCACGCGGCTTTCAGGAGCAAGGCGCGGCATGGCGTAAAATGCGGGGTCCAGCGCAATCGCGCGCATCAGGGATGGGAAGCGATAGCCGCCCGCCGAAAAGCCCTGGCTCAGTTGCGCTATCCCGGCTCCGTCTGCTTCCACCGGATTGCGTCCATTGGCGTAGCGCCATGCCGACTGGACTAGGCAACTGCTGACGCGCGGGCTGTCGTGGAACAATTGCCCAAGAGCAGCGGCACCATTGTAGGCCTGCTTTTCGAAATCGCCGGTGACGTCGATCACCTCGTCATGTTCGACCTTTCGGAATTGGCCGACGCCGTCGAACTGTTCCAGCCCCAAGCCTATAGGATCGGTGCGGCGGTGGCAGCTGGCGCATTCCTCGTCATCAAGGTGCGCCTGTAGCCGGGCGCGGGTCGTCTTGAGCGTCGGGTTATCGACATTCTGCACCACCGCGAAATTCACGTTGGCCGGCGGGGCGGGGATTTTCTCGCAAAGGAATATCTCGCGGAGCGCTACCCCGCGAAGTGTCGGTGAGGTGCGGCCCGGATGCGAATGCTGTGACAGTAGGCTGGCATGCGTGAGCAATCCGGTTCGCGGATCACCTTGCGGAAATTCATAAATGTACCAGTCGGGCTTGGTCACCGGTATGTCGTAAATCGGGCCGAGCGTGCGGTTCATCGCGATGGACCGCGTCGTGAAAAGGTCGCGATAGTCGCCCTTCCGATCCACCAGCAACCAGTTGATGGTGCGCAGCGTCTGGTCTCGCAGCGAAGCGCCGACGGCCTGCGAATAGGCGGGATAGATAAGGGTGTCCTTCGCCAGATCGTCCATTCCGTCCAAGCGAAGATAGTCGGTGAAGAAGGCGCGAACACCCTCATGGAACCGTGGCGAGGCGATCAGGCGATCGACGGCTTTGGCAAGTCCTGCCTGGGTGTCGAGCGCGCCGCTGCGTGCTTCGTCGAGCAATGTCTGGTCTGGTGAACTGTTCCATAACAAGAAGGACAGGCGGCTTGCCTTCGACCATGCATCGACGCTCCGGCGCGAGGGGCCGGGGCGATCTATGCGGAACAGAAATTCGGGGCTGGTCAGCATTCCGCCGAGCGTTGCCGCCAGACCTGCGTGAAAATTCCCGAGCGTAGCGGCCGCCTCTGTCGCTGACCTTGTCAGAGCCGCGACTTCGCCCTCGCTCAAGGGGCGTCGATACAGCTGCGAGCCGACACGTTGAATAAACTGGCGGGCACACGCTGAACCGTCCTTGTCCGCCGGAGCAGGCGCGCAACCGATCAGTTTGGCGCGGTGCTGCTCGTCCGTCACCTGCGTCGCGATGCTGCGGGCTAACGTCTCATATCGTTCAAGGCCTGCTGCCGTGACGGAGACGGCACTGGTGCCAACCGCCTGAAGTCCGTCAATGCGCAGGTCTGGCTCAAACCGGCCGACAATCTTGATGTCGGGGCCAAAAATATCGGCGATGACGCTGCGATACTGGCTTTCCGTCAAGCGCCGGATCTGGCTGGGAGGTGTGTCCGCGTGCGTTTCATCGGCGCGCGCTCCATTGAGGGCGATGCTGAGCCCAAGGGTGAGGCAGGCGCCAGCCAGGGCAAGCGAGGGAAGGGCGCGGACCTTCATGGACGCACCTCGCTTTGTGCGACTTGGCTGGGCGCAGCAACGAAGGCTTTGACGCCGACGAAATCATAAGCCGACGATATGGCAGTGAAGCGACCCGTGCGCGGATCACGATAGCCGTCGGCCAGGCGATCGATCGCCTTGCGAACACCGGGGCAGGATACTCGCGTCAGATTGGCACCATTCTGGGTCATCTGTTCGATCGAGTCATAGAAGCTGTCCAATGTGTAATAGCCAAAGATGCTACCTTCTATCGAGCCATCAGGGCTGAACTTGGCACGCAACCGGGCGCCCCGGATGTGGCGGGGCGCATCCACTATCTGTTCCTTGTAGTTCATGGTCAGATCGACCGGGTCCGTCGTCAGGACGCCTCCGGTAATGCGGCCTGATACTGTGGCACGAAGCCGGGGATCGGGATCGGGCGTAAAGGTGGCGCGCGCCAGCGGGCCGCCACGGCCGTCGCGGGTCAGCGGTTCCCTGACAGCAAGAATGGTGACGCTCACTTCAGGGTCATCCTGAAGGCTGTCGACGCCGCGAAGCTCGATTACAGTGGGCGCGCGGGCCGAGATCATGGTCTTACCCGCGACTACTTCCTTGCCGTTTTCGCGGAAGGTGGAAACGCAGCCGACGGCGCGCCAAAGCCGGTTATCGACGCCGTTCGTGCCATCTGGCCCTTCGAAATCCAATTTTCCTTTTTTACCGTCCAGGTTGATACCGGCGGCAACCTTGCCCTCATAGGTTTTGAAGTTCTTCGCCAAAGCCGGGAAATCGGCGGGGTTGGAGCAGGCGCTGTAAACCACTTCGCGCTTCTGGAAGGCGAGCCGCCCGGCGCCTTTGGGTAAACCGTTCAGAGCGCCGATCGCCGCCGCCAGCTCCTGCGTCGGCTCTGCCTTTGGATCATAACCCGGCGGGAAGGTCACGGAAGATGAGCGGTCGCCGCGCAGAAATATTCTGCGGAATTTGAAATATTCGTTCATCCGCTGCTCAAGTTCCTGCCGTTTCTCCTTACCGGCATATTTGGCCTGTTCGACAGGCGGCAGCATGGCATAGAATCGATCGAGGTCCCCGCTATCGGGCACGGGACAGCTGTCTTTCTCTCCACCCTGGGCAAGATAGACATTGCTGAGTAGGAAGGCGTGGACGCCGGTTTCACCGCCGGTGGGCGCGTCGGCGCCGATGAGGGACGCCGCGATCAGGGGCAGGGCCACATATGTTCTGGTCGGTCGACCGCCGGTCGATCCCAATCTGCCCTTCATATATTCCTCTCTGATGCCGCTTTAGGCGGGTGCTTCAGATTTCATGACTCTTCCTGCGTTTTGCCACCACCCCAAAATCGATCATGTGGCGCGGCAATTTCGCGCATCCATTCTGCGCCAACACCGGAAACAGAAAGATTTATCCTGGGTGCCGGATCGACTAGGTTGATCGAAAATCAAGGGAAGTATCAATGCGGCCATTACAGACGGAATCCGGCGAATGGCATCTTGCCGAGAGCGTGGCTGAGCGCGTGCTCGCCATTTATGCCGAAGCGTTCGGGTCCACTGAACCACTTTTTGCCCATGTAGGCCGGTCGATCGATGGCGGAAGTTCATTGAGAAGCTTGCCAGTTTCCGATCTTGCGCGGATGACCAGCCAGGCGATTAACGAACTGGCGCGCCGGGACGCGGTGATGATAGGACGCCGGGGGCTAGGCCCACGTGATTGGCGCGTCATAATGTACAGCCTGACGAGCGCACGAACCTTGCGTGAAGCGATAATGCGCTGCTGCGACTGTTTTGAAGCCATCGACTGGCGATGTGGCAAGATGGCGCTGCGGACCTATGGGGACAGGGCTGAACTTCAATTGGAAGCGATGCGAACCGGCGGATCGACGTCAGCGGGCTGCTTGATCGACCTTTTCGGCGTGATGGAAATACATGGCCTGTTCGGTTGGCTGATCGATCATGCGATCCCAGCACGCAATGCCTGGTTGAACCATGCTCCGGAAATATTCGAGGTGCTGAGCCTGCCAGCCTTGCCTTTTCCGGTGCGCCTGAACGAAGGCTGGAGCGGCTTTGATTTTAGTGCGTCTCTGCTGGATTATCCCGTAATGCGCAGCTGGGAAGATCATCATCGTCGGCCGCTCAGCAATCTCCTGTTCGTTTCGAGTGCGCGGGACACCGAGCGCATGCCAACCGAGATACGCGTTCGCGGCATTGTTATGGCGGCCCTGAAGAGCGACCGGCGCTTGCCTGCCTTTGGGGAGATAGTGATTACTCTTGGGGGAAGCGAGGCAACGCTGCGCCGTCAATTGGCGCGGGAGGGCACAAGCTACCGTCAGGTACGCGAAAGCTGCCGCCGCGAGCTGGCACTTCATTTGTTACGAAGGACTGGTTTGTCCATCGAGGAAATCGCTGGGCGACTGGATTATTGTGATTCAGACGCCTTCCGCCAAGCCTTTCGCACATGGACCGGCCATTCTCCGACATCCTATCGTCAGGAAAGACGCGCAAGCGCGAGCCATAGAGAACTCCCTGACCGATATATGGAGAACCAAATGGGTTAAAACCACTCGGTTGCTGAAGTGGGCTGCCATGACCGACGCTCGCGGTTCCCGAACGTTCAGGGGAAGCATCAACGATAGCGGAGAAATCTGTTGATCTCTGCGACCGCTTCTTCAGCAGGGCCGCTGTTCGCCAAAAGAGAACCCTGCCCCCGCAATGCAGGAACAGGGTTCAGACATTGGACAGGTCTGCGCCCCCTTACCCCCGAAAGGAGAGGGAGGCCACAGAGGTTATTACCACTTGAAGCTGAGCGTTGCGCCGAGCTCGCGCGGGTTCATCACGTTCACCCCACGATAGCCCGAATTGAGTGTTAACCCACTACCGTTGCACAGTGCCGGATTTAGATAATATCCGGGCGCACAGTAGGTCGACATGGTGCTGTTGCCCGCTGAGATGTTCGTGATACGTTTCTGATTAAGCACATTGCGTGCGAACAGTTCAACGCCCCAGCCCGCATCATCCGAGCGCACGCCCAAGAACAGATTGAGCAATTCGCGATCCCGGTAATTATAGTTCACGCGTTCTGAATGGAAGCCGGGGCGATAATCCAGCAGGGCACGGATATAGGGTGTAACCGATCCCATGGGGAAACGGATTTCCGTGTTGGCCCTCAGAGTAAAATCCGGAACTTCCGCCATGCGTCCGCTGGTCGTGCAATAGCTCACGTCTCCCGTGCCGACGACGGTTGGGTTGCCGTTCGCGTCGAATGTGTTGCATGGAACAGTGGCATTGTCGAAACGGGCCTTGGCATATGATCCGCTGATATTCAGATCCCAATCCGGAGTCGGACGAGCATTAATCTCGGCCTCCACGCCTTTGACTGTGGCTTTAGTGTTGTAGTTGAAGTCGAAGCTGCCAGTAGCCTGATAGGCTCCCCCGAAGCGCACCACATTATAATGAATGCCAGTAAAACGATTCAAGAAATTGTCGAGCTTCTGATAGAAGGCTGCGACCGTGAAATCGATCTTGCGATCGAGGGCGGAACCTTTGAGGCCGATTTCAAAGGAATCGGTCTTTTCAGGTGAGGTCTGAACCAGATCGTTGGAAATGAAGGTGGGCGCTGCGACCGCATGGCTGCCCGCACGGAAAGAATGGCCATAGGAGAAATAGGCATTCAGAGCGGGTGAGAAAGCGTAGTTGACGGTCGCGCCACCAGTGATCGGCTTTTCGTTGCCACGGAATGGTCCGTCCACAATGGGATTTGACGGGATCGACGCGGGCAACGGATCGAAAAAGATGCTGGTGACCTGCGTATTTTTCATGATGGAGTAGCGTAGGCCACCGGTGACCGTCAGCGGACCCGTTTTGTAACGCAGATTGCCGTTGAACGACCAAGTCGATGAATCGACCGGGACCACGATCCTCAAATCCAGAGGGGAGAGGGTAAGCGGCAACGTTGGGGCGATGATTGTATCCTGCGCCTGGTTCACAACGGTGGTGCCGGTCTGCTTCTGATAAAAAGCGCCAACGCCCCAGCCAAACCCTTCGTCGTTGTTCGACGACAACCGTATTTCGGCCGTATCCACCTTATATGGCGTGACCACAGTCGAAGCCGGCGCGTAACCGGGGACGGCATTACCCGTGTCGAGGTCGCGGCTGATGTTCAATTTGGTGAACTGGTGAGCGGCCACGACGGAAAGCGTAGCCGGACCCAAATCCCAATCGGTCACCAGATTGACGATATGAGTTTCGTTGCGGTTACGGAACACCCCTTCTTGCACCGCCTTGTAGTCGGAAGTGCTCAACGGCGGCCCAGACGAAACCGAGGGGTCTGGAGCCACAATGAAGCCGAAACCATAGGAAGGCTGCGCAAAATCGAAGCCATCAAGATAGAAGGGTGTGTTGCCACTGCCTATGACCTGCTGGAACTGCCGGTTGTCGGCGTACAGATATTGATAGGTCAGATAGGCGGTGAAATCCTCGGTCGGTTTCCATCCCAGGGTGCCACGCACGCTCTCGGTGCGGCTCCTTGACCGTTCGCCATTCCGATTGACGTTGCGCACGTGATTGAGGCGATTGCCGTCCACCACGCCGGCGAGGCGAATAGCCAGCTTGTCGTTGAAAGGCAGAGAAGCGCCAAACTGCACGTTATAGCCAGCGCGGTCGGTCGCAGTTGCCTGGGCATAACCTTCTGGCGCGTCAAAGTTCGGACGCCGTGTCGTGATCGTGATGGAACCCGCAGGTGCAGAGAGGCCCCGCAGCAGACCTTGCGGGCCGCGCAGCACTTCGATTTGCCCGATGTCGTACATGGCGGTGTAAACGGTCTGCGCATCGGCCGGAATTTCGTTAAGATAGACTTGGACCGCTGGAGCGGTACCCTGATCCGGATCGAAGGTGATGCCGCGCAGCGTGGTCGTATTATTCCGCCCGGTCGAGTTGCTCAACTCAAGGCCCGGTGCGAGTTGCGAGACGTCCTTGATGTCGAAGATCTTGAATTTTTCGAGCTGTTCGCCAGTGGCCACGTTTACGGACATCGAAACGTCCTGCAGCTTTTCCGCCCGGCGCGTGGCGGTTACGATGATGTCGCTTGAGCTATTTTCAGCTCCGGCCTGTGCATAAGCCAGCGCGGGTACAGCAAAAGCAGAAACGCCAGCGCACAGAAGCGCTACGCGTGAGACACGCTTAATTCGCATCGATAATCCTCCCCTGAGGGTGTTGCTGTTAAACGGCTCTCGTTAGTTTGGGCCGTTTCGTGCACTATATTCGAGTGGACAACGCTGGCAACGCTTTTCTGAACGGCGACGTGCGAAATGAACCGGATGAGCAAAATTGCTTGGTCGGTTGGTTGAGCCGAGCGGGAAGGGTGATGCTAAACCTTCTTTCAGCAGCTTTGCGTTGGCGCCAAGATGCCGCCGCAAAACAAGCCGGTCAAACGGCGTGCATGAGCATTGAGATGGGCCGGGTCGATGCGGTTTTCGGCCTCGCCCTGAAAAAAGCGGCGATGGGATTCAGAGAGGATGAGGCTGGTGAGAGACTCAGCCGCGAAAGCCACATCCTGATCGGGGATGGTGCCCTGGTCGATCTGCGATTGTAGAAATGCGATCATGGGATCGAGATAACGGCGCACGACGACCTGTTCGATATGAGGGCGGGCTTCTTCCATGAAGGAGGGGTTCAACATCAACAGGCGGCGCATGCCGGTGGCATAGGGTTCGCACACCTCGACAAGACAGGCCTCAACGAACGCGAGCAGGCTTTCGCGCCAGTCGGGGCGGGGAGGGACGGTCATCGGTTCGAGGCCATAATTCAGCATTTGTCGCACTACTGCGGCGAACAGCGCGGATTTGTTGGGATAATGGGCGTAGACGGTTTTCCGCGAGAGACCTGATGCGGCGATGATCGAGTTCATCGTGAGGTTCGGCCCATGTTCGACGAGCAGCTGCATCGCGGTGTCGACCAGGCGCTGCTCGACGTCGCCGCTTTCTTCGCGGCGGGGGCGGCCGGGGCGGCGGATGGGGGGAGTGGAAGTCATGAAGGAAAGCATTGGCAAAAAAAGCTTCGGTTGAAAATAAACAATCTTGTTTCTTTTTGTCGCGGCGCTATCCGTGTCGCTGTCGATCAAGGTTGGAGTCATTCCGCTTGCCGCTTTCTGGCCCGCGCCGTTCATCACTTCTGTTCTGTGCGCTGCTGTGTGGTTGCGCACCGTCGATCGAACTCGCGCGCCCCAGGATCGCGTTGCCCGAGCGGTTTGAAGCGGCACCCGCCCCGGCGGCCGAGGAAAGGCTGGACCGGTGGTGGAGCCGCTTCAACGATCCGCAACTTTCCGCATTTGTGGAACAGGCGCTCGCGCAGAACACCGACGCTCGTTCAGCCTATTTCCGGCTGCGCGAGGCTCGCGCGATTCGTGACCAGTCGCTGTCCCAGCGCATGCCGACGGGCGCCATCAGCGGATCGGCCAAGATACAGGATGGCCGCCAGCTGTCGGGAACCGATCTGTTCGGGTCCACCGCGCGCAGTGACAGCCAGTCGCTGGCCTTCAGCCCCAGCTGGGAACTGGACCTGTTCGGCAGGCTGGGCGCGATCGGACAAGGGGCGCGGGCGACCTATGTGGCGGCTGCCTATGATTATCATGCTGCCCGGTTGAGCCTAGCCGCCGATGTTGCGAGCGCGCTGTTCGAGGCGCGAGGATTGGCAGTGCAACGCGACGACGCGCAGGAGGGGCTGCGCATTGCGAGAGAATTGGAGCGAGCCTCGCAGCTCGGCCGCGATCGCGGGCTGGTAGCGGCTTCGGAAACGGCTCGACTGGAAGGTGATGCGGCGACAGCGCAGGCAGAGCTGACGCGGATCGAGACGGCGCTGCGAAACGCCAAGCGGTCCTTGCTGGTCCTGATCGGAACGCCGGACGCCCCGACCGATAGCCTGCCGATAGAGGCACGGCTCGACACGGCGCCGCCGGTGCCGCCGCTGCTGCCCGCGTCGCTGCTGACGCGGCGGCCGGATATATTGGCTGCCGAGGCGCGGGTCGCGGCAGCGACGAGCGCCGTCAAGGTCGACAGGCTGGCGCTGTTCCCTCGTTTCACGCTTCAAGGCAATGGCAGCATCAACCGCACGTCCGGGGTGGCGGGCGGCGTTTCCAGCCTCTGGTCCATCGCTGCCGGATTGAGCCTGCCGGTCCTGGACCGCACCCGACTGATGGCGCAGCTGCGCGCGACGGAGGCGCAGGGCGAACGCGCCGTGGTGAGCTATGAGGCAGCAGTGCAGGCAGCCTTCCGAGATGCGGACATCGCTCTGGCACTGGTCGCTGCCGATCGGGTGCGGCTCGCCGACCTTAGTCTTGCCGAGGAACGGGCACGCTTTGCGTTTGACGCGGGGCGCAAGGGCTATGGCGCGGGGCTGATCGACCTTACCACGCTGATTCAGTCGGAACAGACATGGCGCGCCGCGCGCCGTGCCCTTACCAATACGCGGACACAGGCGCTGGGCAATGCCGTCGGCGCCTTCCGTGCTTTAGGCGGCGGATGGAGCCCGGACGATCCCGCGACGGCGCCTGAACAGCCGCCGGTCGCCCTGCCTATTCAATCCAAGGAAATGCCGTGACCTTCAAGCCGCATCCCTTTGCCATGGCGCTTCCCCTCGTCCTGCTGCTTGCTGCCTGCGGTGGGGGCAAGGAAGCGGCGAAGGAGCCACCGCCTCCGACCGTGACGGTGGCCATGGTCGATCATCGGGCGCTGGCAGGAGGCCTTAGCGCCTCGGGCCGACTGATCCCGCGCGAGGAAGTTGCGGTCGCGCCGGAGCTTTCGGGCTATCGCATCGCGCGCGTGCTGGTGGAAGAAGACGCCAGGGTAGGCGCGGGACAGGTATTGGCGGTGCTGGACGATACGCTGCTGCGTTCGCAGATCGATCAGGCGCGCGCGCAGTTGAGCCAGCAACAGGTCGCCTATGAGCGGGCTCGCATGGACGCGGGCCGGGTGGCGGGGCTCGACAATCAGGGCGTGCTGTCGCAGGAGGCGATCGACCAGCGGCGCATCGCCGCACGATCGGCGCAGGCCGCCGTGGGCGTGGCGAAGGCGCAGCTTGACGACCTGTTGACCCGCCAGAGCCGGTTGATCATCCGATCGCCCGTGGCGGGCCGTGTTCTCCAGCGATCCGCGCGGCCGGGCGAGCCGTCCGCATCGGGCACGGTGCTGTTCACCATTGCGCGCGACGATCTGGTCGAATTGGACGCCGAAGTTGCGGAAGCAGCCATGGGAACGCTGTCCATCGGCGATCCCGCCACGGTGACATTGGCGTCGGGCACCAGGCTGTCGGGCAAGATCAGACTGCTGGGCGCGCGTGTCGATAATCAGACAGGGCTTTCACGCGCCCGCATCGCCTTGCCGGTAAACCCGCAATTGCGGCCCGGCGGATTTGCTAAGGCGGAGTTCGTCAAAGCCAGCGGCACCGTGTTGGCCGCGCCCGAAGCCGCAGTGCATTATGATGCCGACGGCGCCTATATGCTGTTGCTCGACAAGTCCGACCGGGTTCATCGCGCTTCGGTGCGGACAGGGCGGCGCGCGGGTGGCATGGTCGAGATATTGAGCGGCGCGAAGCCCGGCGTGCGAGCAGTGCTGGGCGGCGGCGCTTTCCTGCTGGAGGGTGACCGGGTGCGGATCGCCGCAGGCAGGGGCAAATAACCATGCGTATTTCCGCCTGGGCCATCCGCAATCCGATCCCGGTCGTTTCGCTGTTCATCCTGCTGACGATCGCGGGGATCGTGGCGTATATCGGCCTGCCCATAAAGCAGTTCCCCAACGTCAATTTCCCTGTCGTCAGCGTGACGGTGACGCAAAATGGGGCGGCGCCCAGCGAAGTCGAGAACCAGATCACGCGGCCGATCGAAAATGCGCTGAGCAGCGTGGCCGGGGTCAAGCATATCAGTTCGACGGCCGTGCTGGGATCGTCCACGACGACGGTCGAGTTCGAACTGCACAGCGACATGCAGAAGGCGACGGACGATGTCCGTACCGCCGTGGAGCGCGCGCGCATCGATTTGCCGCCGGGGATCGACCCGCCGCTGGTGCAGCGTCTGGACATCGATGCCGCACCCATTCTGACCTACGCGGTCAGCGCGCCCGCGATGGGCAACACGGAATTGTCGCGCTTCGTCGACAAGGTGGTCACGCGCGCATTGCAGGCCCAGCAAGGCGTGGCGCAGGTTCACCGCATCGGCGGTGCGGATCGGGAAATCAACGTCGTGCTGGATGCGCAGCGCATGGCGGCACTGGGCGTGACAGCGCCGCAGGTGAACAACGCGCTCGCCGCGTTTCATAGCGACGATCCGGGTGGCCGTGCCGATGTGGGCGCGGTCGAACAGACGATCCGTGTCCTTGGGTCATCCATCACCATCGACAGGTTGCGTGATCTGGCGATCCCGGTTCAGGGGCGTTATGTCCGCTTGGGCGACATTGCCGAGATTGGCGATGGCGCGGCCGAACAGCGGGGTTTTGCGCGGTTGGACGGCAGGCCCGTGACCGCGATCCAGATCAGCAAGACGCGCGAAGCGAGCGACATCAGTGTCGAGGACCGGGCGGTCAAGGCGATAGCCCAGCTTCAGGCCGAGCATCCGGGCGTCACCTTCACCAAGCTGGTGTCCACGGTGGATTCGACGCGGCGGACCTTTGCATCGACCCAGCATGTGTTGATCGAGGGCATCTTTCTGGCGGTAATCGTCGTCTATCTGTTCCTGCGCAACTGGCGTGCGACGATCATCGCGGCGGTGGCCATGCCGCTATCCCTGATCCCCACTTTCGTCCTGATGTCAGCCATGGGGTTCAGCCTCAACAGCATCACGCTGCTGGCGCTGACATTGGTGATCGGCATCCTGGTCGATGACGCGATCGTGGAGGTCGAGAATATCGAGAAGCGTATCGAGACCGGCGAAACACCGTATCGCGCCGCGCTGATCGGCGCGGATGCCATCGGTCTGGCCGTGATCGCAACGACTGCGACGATCATTGCCGTGTTCGCGCCCGTGTCACTGATCCCAGGGCAGGCGGGACAATTTTTCCGCGAGTTCGGTTTGACCGTGGCCGTCGCCGTGCTCTTCTCGCTGGTCGTGGCGCGTTTGCTGACGCCGCTGATGGCGGCCTATTTTCTCGTGCCGCTCAAGGATCGGGTGCATCGGGAAAAGCGGCCGGTGAATCCGATTTACGGCCGCATATTGGATTGGGCCTTGGCCCACCGATGGATGACGATGGCGATCGGTGGCGGGATTTTCCTTCTGTCGCTCCTGCTGGCGAGCCTTACCCCGGTGGGATTTCAGCCGGTCGGCAATCCGGGCTATCTCTATATCGCGGTGCAGGGTCCGCCCGGCGCGACGCGTGACGACATGGCGCGGGCAGTGAACGACGCCACCCGCATGCTTTCGGCAGAGCCCGCAGTGGAACGGGTCTTTGCCCAGGTGGGATCGACGTCCGGCGGCTTCAGCGCGGGCGACGACATGCGCACGGGCACGCTGACCGTGGTATTGAAACATGATCGCGACGTCACGACGGATGAGTTCCGCCAGATCATAAGGCCGAAATTGCGCGATATTCCTGACGTGCGCCTGTCCAATCAGGGCACGTTCGGTTCGGCTGGCGTCAACATCGTGCTGGCCGGGGAGGACGGGCAGGCGCTGGAACGGACGCAAATCGAACTGTTGCGGCAGATGCGCAACGTGCGGTCGATTTCCGACCCACGACCCGCGCCGCCGCCCGCAGGCCCGGAGTTGATCGTGACGCCCCGGCCGGAGGAGGCGTCGCGCCTCAACGTCGATAGCCGGACGCTGGCCCAGGTGCTGCGTATCGCGACTATCGGCGACATCGACGCCAGCGTGGCGAAATATTCGGATGGCGACGAGCGCGTGCCGATCCGCGTCCGCCTGCCCGAAGGATCGCGTCAGGATCTGGAGACGATCGCGAACCTTCGCGTTCCGACCATCGATGGACAGACGACGCCCTTGTCGGCGGTCGCGGATATTCGGTTCAAGGCGGGACCGGGCAAGATCGTGCGTTATGACCGGGAGCGGCGCGTGTCGGTGGAGGCGGATCTGATCGCCGGGCGGACATTGGGTCAGGCTTTGCAGGAAGTGAACGCATTGCCGGTCATGCGTAACCTGCCCAACGGGGTCCAGGAAGCGAAGACGGGCGATTCAGAAGCGATGTCCGAGCTGTTTGGCGGCTTCATGCTGGCGATCGTGGGGGGTATCGGGCTGACCTTTTCGGTGCTTGTGCTGCTGTTCAAGGGCTTCTTCAAACCGGTGGTCATCCTGGCCGCGCTTCCGCTGTCGCTGCTGGGTGCCTTTGCCGCGTTGACGCTGTTTGGCAAGACGCTGGATTTGCCCGCGATGATCGGCCTGCTGATGCTGCTTGGCCTGTGCGCGAAGAATTCGATCCTGCTGGTGGAATTTGCGATCGAGGAGGAGCGGGCGGGCACGCCGATGACGGAGGCGCTGCGCAACGCATGCCGTGAACGGGCGCGGCCGATCGTCATGACGACGGTGGCGATGGCGGCGGGCATGCTGCCGACCGCGTTGGGCATTGGCGAAGGCGCGGAATTTCGTCAGCCGATGGCGCTGGCGGTGATCGGCGGCCTCATCACCTCAACGGCGTTGTCGCTGATCTTCGTGCCGGTGATCTATGAGATCGTCGAAAGCATCGAAAGGTGGATCACGCCAAGGGCGGCGCGTCTGGTGACGCCGCGTCAACCGGGAGATGACGATCCGTTTCCCATATGATGGGAGTGTTGACAGGCGCTCGCCGGTCGCTTGACTTATCGAACATGCATGTTCAATTAGATGCGCCTTTCAGGCACTCTCCTACACCTACCTGGGCCGGCCACAAACCGGCCCTTTCTTTTATGAGGCGGTAGGGGTGCCCAACAGAAAAAGGGCGCTTGCGCGCCCCTTTTCCCTCAATAAAGCCTGAGCTTTTTGTCGTTAGGGCAGCTTGGCCAGATCGGCGTCGATCGCCGCCAGACGGGCGTCGGTGACATCATCAGGCGCATATTGCTGAATTGACTTCAGCGTCATGGCGCGGGCCATGTCCACCTGATCATTGCTGGTCATGCCGGGAATGTACTTCTCGATAATCGCCTTGGCAGCGGGGTTGTCGAGCAGGACGCCCAGTTCGGTGTCGGCCGAGGTGTACTTGGCGGTAGCAGCAGTTTCCGCCAGCGCCGGAGTGGCGAGCGACAGGGCAGCGGCAGCAAGAATCAAAAATCGCATGGAACAGGATCCTCCGTTTGTAATATTTTCTATATCGCACGATATCGTGCTAAATTCAAGTCACCAGCTTTTGCGGGCGGCCATCAAAAGATCGACGGTTTTCCGGGCGGCGCCCAACAGTTCGGCTTCGACGATCGGACCGGCGCTGCTTTCCTGCAATTCCCAGCCAGTGATGGCGGCTACAAGCTGTCGAGCGATCGCGGACGGATCGCGGGCAGGAATGCCGTCGCGCGCGGCAGCCTGGCTGATGTCGTCGCTGATAAGGCGCACGATGTAGAGATAGCCTGCTTCATACATGGCGCGGGCGAGTTCGGGGAAGCGTTCACGATTGGCGAGCGTCAGGACCTGGAACGCGTGCACTTCCTGCTGAAGCAGCGATCGCGCGATCACTTGCGCGTGATGGTGGAGGCGTTCGGCAATGTCATCGGTCAGCAGATGATCCTGGCTTGCCGACATAAGCGACCATTGCTTGACGCGATCATGGATGACGGTCGTGAACAACGCTTCCTTCGAGGGATAGCGGGCGTACAGCGTGCCTTTGGAAACGCCGGTGGCCGCAGCGATATTTTCCATCGCCACGCCGTCATAACCCAGTTCCAGGAACATCCGGGTGGCGGTGGCCAGGATAGCACGATCGATCGCGGCGACCTGTTTCGCGTCGGGTCGGCCGCGTTTTGGGGTGAATGCTTTCTCGGTCTTCGTGGCTGGCATGACCGCATCTCTGACTCAAGCCATGGGCGGAAGCAATGGCCTTCTGAAATAAATCGAACGACACCGATCGAATATTGACGTGTGCGCTCCTGGAACGTAAGAATGTAAACTGCCGACAATCGGAAAATGTCCCCCCAGCGGAGAGGCTGCACATCATGAAGAATTCCTCATCCATCCTGTTGCTTGCCGCCGCCGGGACGATGTTGACGCCGGTCGCGGGATATGCCCGCGATACCCAGAAGTCACCTGAGCGCAGGGCGGCTGAGACCCTGTCGAAAATGACGGGTGAAGAGAAGATCCGGCTCATCCACGGACCCATGACTGGCCTCGTCCCTGCGTCGAAGCGGCCGCAGGGAGTACCCGTCAGCGCGGGATATATCGAAGGCGTAGAGCATCTCGGCGTTCCTACGCTGGTGGAAAGCGACGCAAGCCTTGGCGTGTCCAACCTGATGGAAATGCGCAAGGGCGATGTGGCGACGGCATTGCCCTCAGGGCTTTCGCTTGCGTCCACATGGGACCCGGAAATCGCCCATGCGGGCGGTGCAATGATTGGTGCAGAGGCGCGGGCCAAGGGTTTCAACGTGATGCTGGTGGGCGGCGTCAATCTGGTGCGCGACCCGCGCGCTGGCCGCAATTTCGAATATCTGGGCGAAGATCCGCTGCTGGCGGGCGAACTGGTCGGAAGTCAGATCAGCGGTGTGCAGTCCAATGACATCATCGGCACGATCAAGCATTTCGCGCTCAACAATCAGGAAACCGGTCGCAACATCGCATCGGTGAACATGGATGAGCAGGCGATGCGCGAGAGCGATCTGCTGGCTTTCCAGATCGGCATGGAACGCGGCAAGCCGGGGTCCGTGATGTGCGGCTATAACCGCGTCGATGGAAAATACGCCTGCGAGAATCCTTTCCTGCTGAACGACGTGCTGCGGCGCGATTGGGGCTTCAAGGGCTATGTGATGTCGGACTGGGGCGCAGTGCATTCGACCGAAGCCATCATCGCAGGCCTTGATCAGCAATCAGGCGAGCAGATCGACGGCAAGCGCTATTTTTCCGACCTGATGGTGGAAGCGGTCAAGGCGGGGAAGGTGCCGCAGTCGGCGGTCGACAAGGCGGCCGGACGCGTGCTCTACGCCATCTATGCCCATGGCGTGGCCGACAAGCCGCTACAGCCGGGGCAGCCGATAGACTATGACGCCAACGGCGACATCGCGCAGCGTGCGGCGGAGCAAGGCATCGTCCTGCTGCGCAATGAGGGTGGCATCCTGCCGCTGGCCGCTTCGGCGAAGACGATCCTGGTGGTCGGAGGCAATGCCGATGTTGGCGTGCCGAGCGGCGGCGGGTCGAGCCAGGTCAATCCCGTCGGCGGGCTGAAGCGCGTTTCCAAGGGCGCGGAAAGCGGCCCCGCTGCTGGCTTTGCCCGTCGCGGCTATGGGGGCACGGCGCCGCTCGATGCCCTGCGCGCAGAGTTTCCGAATGCGACTGTCAGCTATCTGGACGGCAAGGATGTGCCAGCCGCTGTCCAGGCAGCGAAGTCGGCCGACATCGCTGTCGTTTTCGCGGAGAAGTACGCGACCGAGGCCGTCGACCACAAGGACCTGTCGCTGGGCGAGGGGCAGGACGACCTGATCGACGCCGTGGCGAGCGTGAACGGAAAGACCGTCGTCGTACTGGAAACCGGCAACCCCGTCCTGATGCCCTGGCAGGCCAAGGTCCCGGCCATCCTGTCGGCATGGTATGGTGGCCAGCGTGGCGGCGCTGCCATTGCGCGGGTTTTGACCGGCAAGGTCAACCCGTCCGGTCACCTGCCCGTGACCTTCCCGGCCTCCGTCGATCAGTTGCCCAATCCAGTGCTTCCCGGCTCCGACGCGCCGCCAGCAGATAAGGAAACGCGCGCCGTCTATGGTCTTCAGGCGGGTTTGAAGCCGTTCGACATCGTCTATCCGGAAGGATCGGACGCCGGTTATCGCTGGTTCGACAAGAAGGGGCTGAAGCCGCTTTACCCCTTCGGCTACGGTCTTAGCTACACGCAGTTCCGCTATGAAGGGCTGAAGGTCACGGGCGGAAAGGCGCTGTCTGTCCGCTTCACCGTGGTGAATAACGGCCAGCGGGACGGTGCGGACGTGCCGCAGGTCTACGTTACCCGGCCGGGCAAGGCCAAGCGGTTGATCGGGTGGGCGAAGCCCAATCTCAAGCCCGGCGAAAGCAAGGAAGTCACGGTTACGGCGGACATGCGCGTGCTCGCGGACTTCGATGCAAAGGCGCAGCGTTGGGTGGTGCCAGCGGGTGACGTCAAGGTAGAGGTGGGCACATCCGCCGCTGATCCGGTGCTGACCGGCACGGCGCGGCTGAACCGTATGATCCGGAGGCCCTGAGCCATGACAGCGAAGCGTTTGATCAAGACCTGCCTGCTGGCCGCAACAGCTATGCTTGCACTTGTCGAGGCTCCGGCCTTTGCAGGTCCGCTGGACGATCATTTCCAGAGCCCGCCCGTCGATGCTCGGCCCCGGCTGCGTTGGTGGTGGCCGGGCGATGCGGTGACGGATCAGGAATTGCAGCGTGAGCTGAAGCTGATGGCGGACACCGGATTTGCCGGTGCGGAGATTCAGTCTTTCACGCCCAATTTCGTGACGCTTACGCCGGATGAGAAGGCACGCGTCGACCAATATGCCGAGCCGTCCTTCTTCGCCCATGTCCGCGCTGCGGGGGAGGCGGCGAAGGCGTTGGGCCTGACGCTGGACTATACGCTGGGTTCGTCCTGGCCGTCCGGCGGCGGCTTTGCCATCACGCCGGAACTGGCGTTCACCGAACTCGCCATGGCCAGCACCCAGGTCAAGGGCGGCGAAGCTGGTCCGATCAAGCTTAATATACCCAAGCGCACAAAGCGGCTGGGTGCGCTCAGTATGTTCGATGCGCGTGTCAAGGACCCGAAGGTCGCCGACTGGGGCAAGCGGATGGAGGCTCGGGCGCGCACTGTCGCGGTCGTGGCGGTCAAGGGCAATGCGCCCGTGCTTCAGCCGTCCGTGCCGGGCGCGATGGGCATGACGTTGACGCCATGGCGGGACGTGGTGACGGCAGGCACGCTGGACCCTGCAAGTAGCGTGCTCCTGACCAGCAAGTTGCGTGATGATGGCACGCTCGACTGGACGCCGCCGCCCGGCGATTGGCAAATCTTCGTGTTCCGCCAATATGCGTCCGACGTCGGTGTGCTGGGCGCGGCCGGGCAGGGGCCGCAGCTGATACTGGATCATATGAACCCGCAAGCCTTTGCAGCCCATGCGGCGCGCGTCGGTGATCCGTTGGGGAATGACCCGGTCGGAATCCGATCGACATTCGTGGACAGCCTGGAATTGATGCAGGATATTCAGTGGGGACCTGAATTGCTGCAACAGTTCAGGAAGCGGCGCGGATATGACCTGACGCCCTATCTGCCCTTCGTTGTCCAGCCCGGTTGGATGCAGGCGTGGAGCGAGCATTGGTCGCCGCCCTATTTCGACACGGCGAACAGCGATGTGGCGGAACGGGTTCGCGCCGACTATCGCCGCACGGTTTCCGACATGATGATCGAGGGGTTCATCCAGCCTTTCGTCGCGTGGAACCATGCGCATGGCCTGAAGGCGAAGTTCCAGGCGCATGGCGGCGCTTTCGATACGATCCGGGGATATGGTTTGGTCGATATACCGGAGACCGAAGATCTGCCCGGTTCAGGCGATCCTTTTTTCATGCGCATGGCCCGGTCGGGCGCGCATCTCTATGGGCGTCCAATCGTATCGGCGGAAAGCCTGGCATGGGGGAATCGCCCTTATGACGTGACGCCCGACGAAATGCGGCGTCGGGTCGATGCCTTCATGGCGGGTGGCGTCAACTCCATGATCCTGCATGGTTATAATTACCGCTTCCATGCGGACGATTGGCCCGGCTGGCACGCTTTCCAGCCAAGCCCCTTTGCCGGGGGCTTTTCCAGCATGTTGAACGAGACCAATCCGATCTGGCCCGCGATGAAGCCTTTGGCGGGCTATATCGGCCGATTGCAGGCGGTGATGCAGGCAGGTGAGGCGGTGGTTCCGGTCGCCTATTTCTATGGCCGCTACGGCTATTATGTCGGCATCGAGGATGACGGCGCGGCCAAGCAGGCAGCGGAAAAGGCGTTCCTGGCGGGTGGATATGATTTCGACCGGATCAACCCGGATTCGATCGCTCATGCCCGGATCGAAGGGAAACAGCTCGTTTCGCAGGGTGGCCAGCGCTACCCGGTGCTGGTGTTGCCGCCGATCGATGGCATTCAGGCAGAAACAGCCGAGGCGATCGCGCGTTTTGCGAAGGCGGGACTGCCGGTGTTCTTCACCGATCGGGCGCCGAGCCGGGATGAAGGGCTGGCCCAGGCTCGCCAGCGCGATGCGAGGGTGAAGAAGGCAGTGACCGCCGCGCTGAAATCCGGAGCGAAGATCGTTCCCGCCGCTGACATGATCGATGCTCTGCGGGCAGCGGCGATTCCGGCCAATCTGCGCTTTTCCGGCGATGCGACCGATCTTTACTTCGTCCAGCGGAAGGTCGACGGCCGCACAGCGACCTTTGTGTACAACAGAGGAGAGGCCGCACGGCAGGTGACGCTGACGCTGCCCGAAGTGGGGGGCGTGACGCGGTGGAATGCGATGAACGGCACGGTTGCGCCTGTGTCGGCGCGCGTCGCTGGGCAGGGGACGGACGTGCCTCTTAGCCTGGCGGCGGGGGAAAGCGCGCTCCTGATGCTTGATCCGCAGACGCAGGCTGTGACCGTTCCTGCATCCGCTAGCGTGGCCAGCATGACGCTGCCCATGGATGGATGGCGGCTTCAGGCGACCGGTCATGTCCAGCGCAAGCCCTATAGCCAGGATTTCGCCTCTATCAGTCTGAAGGACTGGCAGCAGGTGCCTGAACTGGCGCGCTTTGCAGGGACGGGAACCTACAGGCGCACGATCAATGTCGATGCGGGCTGGCTGACCAAGGGAACAAGCGTGATGCTGGATCTGGGCGAAGTGCACGACGTCGCCACGGTGACGGTCAACGGGCAAAGCTTGCCTACCCTGTTCAGCGCACCGTTCCGCGTCGATGTGACGAAGCTGGTTCGCGCGGGCAAGAATGACATCAGCGTTGCTGTCGCCAACGTACCCCAGAATGCGATGATCGATCCCAAGGACAAGATCTACAAGAAGCTGAAGCCGGTTCCCGCCGGATGGGTGGGGCCAGCGAAACTGGAGGCGCAACGGTGAGAGGGCGGCGTTTCGCAGCCGCGATTGCATCCTGCCTGCTGATCGCGGCTGCGCCGGTCGTACCTTCTCCGGAAACAGGATTGAGGTCGGTCAATCCGGAGTTGCGGCCGGTCGCGCGCGGCATCATGCAGGCGCAGCGCAGCGGGGCGATGTACAAGCCTGCCAAGCTCGGCCCACTGCCCGCAGGGGTCGAGGAACGCCAGGCACCCGGATCGCGCGGGCATCCGCCGGTGCCGGTCTATGTCGTGAACGCTGGTGCCGAGCAGGGAGCGCCGCGGGGCGCCATCTTCTTTGTCCATGGCGGTGGTTTCATCGGCGGTGATGCGCGGGAAAATCTGCCCGCGCTCAAAAGCCTGGCCGAGCGGCTGAACTGCGTGATCGTGTCGGTGCAATATCGGTTGGCGCCGGAGACGCGTTTTCCCGGACCTCTGGAAGATGCCTATGCGGGTTTGAAATGGCTGCACGGCAATGCCGCCGCGCTGGGCGTCGATCCGAGGCGGATTGTCGTCATGGGTGAAAGCGCGGGTGGCGGCTTGGCTGCCATGCTGACGATTGCGGCGCGTGACAGGGGCGAGGTGCCGGTCGCGTTTCAGGCGCTTATCTACCCCATGCTGGACGATCGGACGGGCTCTTCGCGTCCTGTGCCGCCGCATATCGGCCAGCTGATCTGGACGGCGGAGTGGAACCGGAAGGGATGGCAGGCGCTGCTTGGGCGGCGGCCTGGCGCTGCCACTCAGCCTGAAGGCGCGGTGCCTGCGCGGGTGAAGAACCTCAATGGGCTTCCGCCGACCTTTATCGGGGTAGGGTCCATCGACCTGTTCGTGGACGAGGATGTGGAGTTTGCCCGCCGCCTGATCGATGCGGATGTCCCTACCGAATTGCTGGTGATACCGGGCGCTTTCCATGGGTTCCAGCTGATCGTGCCGCGCGCGGCCATATCCCAGCAATTCAATGCCGCGCTCGATGCGGCGTTGGCCCGCGCCCTTTCGCCGGAGAAGAAATGATGAGGATGGGCGCATTGCTGGCTGCTTCGCTGATGTTGGGCGCTGCGCCCGCCGCTATCGCTCAGACTGGTGGCGCTGAGGGCTGGATCAGCCATGCGGAGGCGGGGCCAGCGGTGCGCCCGATCGTCCTGCATTTCCGTCGCACGCTCGACCTGCCGGGCAAACCGCGCTCTTATAAGGTGCGAGCTACGGCAGATAACCGTTTCATATTGTTTGTAAATGGTGTGAGAGTGGCCACAGGGCCTTCGACGGGCGACATCGCCCATTGGCGCGAGGAGAGCATCGACCTTGCGCCCTATATGAAGCGAGGCGTCAACGTCATCGCGGCGACGGTGTGGAACGGGGTGCAGCCGCTGAAGCTGCCGACCAATGCCACGCCCGCGCAGGCTTCGGCGGCTCAGGGCAGCTCGCTGTTCACCAACACTGCGCCGCTGTTCCAGCAGAGCGTCGCGACCGGGTTTCGCCTGATCGGCGAAGGCGAGGCGGCGGAGCTTTCCACCGACCGGCAGGGGTGGCGGGTGAAGCGGGACCAGGGTCGTGGCTTCGCCAATGGCTGGGGGCAGGTGAAGCGATGGTATTATGTCGCGGGCAACCCTGAGAAGATCGATGCGGCGAAGGCTGATTTCGATGTCGCCGGGCCGCAGGAAAAGGGCGAGGGCTGGCAGGACGCGGTTCCCGCTCCCGATGCGGCGAAGCGGACGCTGGTGGCCGACCGGCTGCCGCAGCAATCCTATACGCCTGTGGCAGCGGGCAAGGTGGTGCGGACTGACCTGCCTGCCGCCATGGCCTTTCCTGCGCGGGCGGTGACGATCCCGGCCAACAGCAAGGTGACTTTGCTCATTCAGCGCGATGCGATGGTGTCGGCCTATCCTCAGTTGGACGTGTCCGACGGGAAGGGGGCGGCGATCAAGCTGCTGTGGACCGAGGCGCTATACGATGCTCAGGGCCGCAAGGGCGACCGCAACCTGATCGAGGATCGCAAGCCGATCGGCATATGGGACAGCTTTATCGCTGATGGAGGAAAGCGCAGTTTTGCCCCGCTATGGTGGCGGACATGGCGCTATGTCGAAATCACCGTCGAGACCAAGGATCAGCCGTTGGTGCTGGAGGGGCTAAGAGCGTACGAGACTGGCTATCCGTTCCAAGAGGTCGGCAAGTTTGAAAGCGATGACCCTGAACTTGCACGGATTTTTGATATTGGCTGGCGCACGGCGCGGGTCGATGCGCATGAAACCTATATGGACACGGCCTATTGGGAACAGCTGCAATATGCGGGCGACACGCGCCTTCAGATGCTGATTTCCTATGCCGTATCGGGGGACCCTCGTCTGGCCGAGCAGGCGATCGATGCCTTCGCTGCATCCGATGTCGATGGCGGGCTTATGGAAGGCGCATGGCCGACGCGCGGCAATAATGTGATCGCGCCCTTCGCGCTGATGTGGGTCGGCATGCTGGATGACTGGCGATTGCGCCAGCCTGACCCCGCGCCCATCGTCCGCAACATCCCGCGCATGCGCCGGGTTCTGGACTGGTTCGAGACTTACCGGCGCCCCAGTGGCCTGTTGGGTAAGAACCCGCAATGGAACTTCATCGATTGGGTTGGCCAGTCCGCCACCGATCGGACCATCTTTCCTTCCTATGGCAAGACGGACGAAAGCTGCCTGATGAGCGTCAGCTGGCTCGGCGCTCTCCAGCAGGGGGCCGCGATCGAGGCCGCTTTTGGCGACGCCACTCAGGCGCAGCGCTATGCCGCGCGTGCCGAGACGGTGAAGGCAGCGATCCGCAACCGGTGCTGGGTTCCGGCGCGCGGTCTTTATGCCGATAATCCTGATGGCGACCGATTCAGCCAGCATATGAACGCGCTCGCCGTCCTCTATGATGTTGCGAGCCGTGATGAGGCCGGGGCGATCATCGACCGGATAATGGTGCCGGGCAAAGGGATAGATGCGTCGGAAGGGATCACCAGCGTCAGCTATTATTTCTCCTGGTATCTGGCGCAGGCGCTGGTCCATGCGGGGAAGAGCGACCGTTATCTCGACATGCTCAAGACGTGGCGTGATCTGCTGGCGATGCATTACACGACCTGGCCGGAAGAGCGCGACGACGCGGGGCAGGGGGGCAAGGGCCAATCGACGCGATCGGATAGCCATGCATGGAGCGCGCACCCGAGCGCGGATTTGTTGGGTATTGTGGCCGGGATTGGACCTGACGCGCCGGGCTATGCGCGGTTGAAGGTTGAGCCCGCGTTGGGATCGCTCAAGAGCCTGTCCGCAACCGCTGCCACGCCTCAGGGGCCGGTCAGCGTGCGCTACCGAATTTCGGGAAGCACCTTGAATGCCGAGATCACCCGGCCGACAGGGTTGCCGGGGGATTTCCTGTGGAATGGCAAGCGCTATCCGCTGACCCGCGCCACCACCAAGCTGAAGGTGCCGTTACGCTAGAGCCGATCGACATTCAGTTCTGGCGACCTGCAAATGGCGGTTCTCCGCGCTTCCGGTGCTCACGTACTTTGAGTACGCTGCGCTTCGGCTCACGGAAAACCACCATTTTCGACACGCCATCTCCTGAATTTCGATCGGCCCTAGGACGGGGCAGCGAACTCAGCGCTTCGGGGCTTCTTTTGCCCCGAAGCCGTTGAGGTCGATCCAGCGGAACAACGCTTCCGTCCAACCTTGTGTGGCCGTGCCCTTGTCACCCAGGCCGAAACCATGACCGCCACGTTGATAGGCGTGGAACTCAATCGGGCGGCGAGCAGCGATCCAGCTTTCGATGAGCCCGTAGCCCGCGCGTCCTGACAGCGGGTCGTCGGTCGCCATCGCCACGAAGGCGGGCGACGCGTCGGTGGGCACGTCCACCTTTTCCATCGGCGGATAGAGCATGGCGGAGAAGGCGGGACGGTCGGCGGGTGGCGCGTCGATGGTCACGCGGATCGTCGTTCGCGCTCCAGCAGAAAAGCCGATCATGCCGACCTTGGTCGGATCGACATGCCATTGCGCCGCACGCGCGCGGACGAGCTTCAGCGCCGCGATCCCATCGGCGATCGCATAAGGAGGCGTGACGATGCGCAGACCTTCGCCGGGCTTGCCGACCCATTCGGTCATTCTGCCCTGCATCATCTTTCCGAAAGCTGGCCAGTCGCGCGGGGTCGGGTCCAGCCGGTATTTGAGCACGAACGCGGCGATGCCCTGATCGGCCAGCAGGCGAGCGACCTCCATCCCCTCATGATCCCAGGAAAGCGTCATGAAGCCGCCGCCCGGCGCAATGACCATGGCAGTGCCGGTCGCTTTTGCCGGGTCGGGCAGGACAGGCAGCAAGGCGGCTTCGCTGGTGTTGCGGACGCTCATGTTGCCGGATTTGCCGAACCAGATTTCAGGTCCGTTGCCCCCGGGCACGGGGCCGGTGCCAAGAGGGATCGCCTGCTGCAATTCCGACGGGGCGGGCAGCTGGGCAGGCGCCGCCGTGGTCCCTAGAATCCATGCGGCAGCCAGGCAAACAAGCGTCGTTTTCATTCCACCTCTCCCTATATCTTCTCCGGCTTAACCGGCGGCGTCGCCCCATACCTGCGCGAAGAAGGGATTGCGCGCCGCTTCCGCTTCATAGGCGGTGGTATCGAGCATGGTGACGGGGCACCAATGACCGCCCTGGAGGTATAGACGCGGCGTCATCGTGAAGCGATGGCCTACGGCAGACTGCCATTCGACGGGTACATCCGGGCCATCGAAAGAGTTGCCAAGATATTTGCCGCCGCGATATTCCGCCGCTGCCTTCAGATCATCGATCCGCCAGTCTTCCGGCGAACGACTTTCGTCATAGCCATGATCGAGCAGGGTCGGTTCCCGCGAAGGCTGGGCGAAGTGGAAGTCGGCCCAATTGCGGGGAATGGCTTCCCATGCCGCGCGCGATCCGAAATAGGCGCGGATCTTGGCTTCATTATTGGTGGCGAACCAGTTGAGGCTGCCGTCCGGCCCGTTGGCCAGTTTCTCGATCTGTTTTGATATGACACCCGGCATCAGCTTGGGCACCATGCGGGCGATCCACGGCATATGCCGTGGGGCTTCGCGAAAATACTCATCGAGCGATTGTTCACGGAAGGGCACCAAGGCTTCGAGCCGGTCGGAGTCGGCATACCATTGGCCGTGGAAATTGCGGGTGGCAAACCAGTGCGGTTTCAGCACCTTGCGGTAGTTGGGCATGGATTTTTCCATGAACTCATGATTCACCACGCGCGATGACGCGCCGCCGCCCAGATTGTAGAAATTGCGCCAGAATGCATCCGGCACGTCGTCGCCGCACAGTGCCGCCATCAAGCGGCCGCTGTCATTGGCGGTAGACCATTCGAACACGCCATTGAGCGGATTGTGGAACATGATCGGATCGAAAATCTTCCACATTTCGAAATGCGCCATCCCGCTTTGGCGCACCGATGCCCAATGGGTGATGCCGCTTTGTGCGACGATCGCTTCAGCCTGTGTCTTTGTGACCGCATAATGATCATAGGCGCTGATCTTGATCGGATCGCCCGTCCGCCCCCAATGCACAGGTGCATTGCGGCTGCCGGTTTCGGCGATGGTGCCGATATAGATGAGCCGTGTCTGCTTGGGGTCGCCCACCGCGTGGATCGCATCGACGATATTCTGCGCGCCGCCGACGTTGACGCGGGTCACAAGCTCGGCCGGAAGGCGATCCGCAAGCGGTGACACCAGAGCGCCGACATGAAGCACGACATCGGCGGCCTCAACCCCCTTACGGATCGAGGCGGGGTCGGTGAGGTCGCCCCATATGACCTCGGCCAGACCACGGCGCTGGACGTCCTTGACGACCGGGTGCGACTTTTCCTCTGGCCTTACCAATATTCGCAGGCGCAGCGTGTCCGCCTTTTCCGCAATGCGATTCACCGTCTCGCGGCCCATATTACCGGTGGCCCCGGTCAGGAAAATTGTCTTGCGGCTGTCGGTCATGATGCGTCCCCAAATTATGCGACATTAATCGCACTTTGGCGTGCCAATAACAAGAATGTAGTTTGAGCGGAACAATCGGGACATCGATATCGATTCCCCGTCGATCAACGAAAAATACGATCAGATGAATATTCATTCATATATATGCGGATGTCACGATCGCATTCTCTACGAATGAATTGGTCAGGTGTTGCTCATAAAACACGGTTGCGTGCGAAAATCGGCAAGGTGATGAGTCTCCGGATTGCGATGAAGTCCTATGGCCGTTAGCGGGCTCCACATCGCTCGGGCCAAGTCCGGGCTTCTCGGAAAGGATGTCATGAAGAAGGTTAACGGAATTTCTGCATTGTTGTGCGGTGCGGCACTGATTGTCCCTGTTGCTGCTTGGGCGCAGGAAGGCGTCAGCAACGATGACGGCGCCACCAACGAAATCGTCGTAACAGCGACTCGTGAATCGCGTTCGCTTCAGTCGGTGCCGATGGCCGTGAACGTTGCGACCGGTGAACAGCTCCAGAAGTTCAACATTTTCGACGCGAAGGACGTGCAGCAGCTTGCACCTGGTCTTGAGCTGACCAACACCTCGGGCCGCAACAACACGACCACCCTGCGTGGCGTGACCTTCGATCCCGATCAGGGCACCAGCCCGGCGGTTCAGGTCTATTATAACGAAATTCCGACGGATGCGCAGACCGTTTATACGGCGCTCTATGACATTCAGCAGATCGAAGTGCTGCGTGGTCCGCAGGGCCTGCTGCGCGGTCTATCTTCACCGGCCGGTTCCATCACCATCGCGACCCGCCGCCCGAACTTCGATGAAATCGAGGGCTATGCGCAGGCGACCGCTACCTCGCGCGATGGCTACAACGTGCAGGCTGGCGTTTCCCTGCCTTTCAACGACACGCTTGCGATCCGCGTCGCTGGCCTGGTCGATGGCAACCGCCTGAACAATGTCCGCAACATCACGACGGGCGAGCGCTCACGCAGCCGCACCGAAAGCGCGCGCGTAACGCTGGGCTGGCGGCCGAGCAGCGACTTCACTGCCTATCTGAGCTACCAGTATCTGTTTGCGGATAACAGCCAGTTTCAGCAGGTTGTCGGTGCTGGCAATGTGCCGGACGGCTTTAACCCGTCGGGGCCGGCCCTTTCTGAGTCGGATTATGCCGCAGTGTCGGACGGCCGGTTCCGCAACCAGAATGAGAGCCACATCGTCAATCTGGCCTTCGATTATGATCTTGGTCCGGCCACCTTGTCCTTCGCAGGCGCTCACCAGTACAGCAGGCTGAAGGCGGAACGCGACCTCGACACGGGCAACGCGATCCCCAACTATGTGCAAGCGTCTACCATTGACACGCCCTACAAGGTGGACTCAGCGGAACTGCGCCTGGCGTCCAACAACAAGGAAGGTTTCGGCTGGGGTGTAGGTGCGTTCTACACGAAACAGACTGGCACCGTTGTGACCAATCAGCGATCAGACCAGTTCTTTGCTCCGCTTCCTGTCGCGTTTGGCGTGTATCTGCCGATCGATACAGAGGTGTTCACTCCGGTGAATGCGCAGACATGGTCGTTCAACGGCAATTTGCGTTACCGTTCCAATGGCTTCTCGATCGAAGGCGGTCTGCGCTATTCCATTATCAAGAATGTTCAGACGACGGACATCTTCCTGACCTCTCCGGGTTATGCTGGTTTCGGCATTCCTGCTTTTGAGCGATTTGAGGAAGGCGTTCCGGCCGATCTGCAGCGGTTTACGAACAAGCCTCTGACAGGCGGCCTGACGGTTTCCTATGAGTTCAATCCGCGCCTCAACGTGTATCTGGCCTATGGCCACTCCTATCGGGCCGGTAGCACGGGGGTCGCTGTTCCCGCCGGGGTGAGCCGGGACCTGATCCGTACACAACCCGAAAAGACCGATTCTTTCGAAGCCGGTCTGAAGGGCAAGCTGTTCGACAATCGGGTGAATTTCACAGTATCGGCGTTTTACCAGACGCTTGATAATTATCTGAGCCGGTTCACGGGTATCCAGTATAACTGCCCTGAATTGAACGGGGCCTGCAGTGTCAATGGAACGGCGATCGCCCCTGGAGAACCGACCAACGGCGGCTTCGACTTCAATTATAATGGCGATGCCAAGATCAAGGGCGTGGAAGCTTCCATCGATGGTCGCATCAACGATAATTGGAACTTGGGCATTAGCGCATCCTATGTTCGTGCGCGTTTCAAAGATGCTCGCGTACCTTGCAATGACTACGCAGGTACGGGCGTTCCCAATCAGGACGGCTCCCCTGTCATAACTGGCCCTGGCAATGTGAGCTACTGCGTGACCAATGGTCGCCTGTCCCAGACCCCGGACTTCACCCTCACCGCGAATACGGAAATCCGTTTCCCGATGGGTGAATTCACCCCGTTCGTGCGGGCGCTCGTCAACTATCGTCCGGGCTTCTATGCCGACCAGGTCGATTATGACTACCGTTCGCGTACCCTGCTGAACCTGTTTGCAGGTTTCCGCACGGAAGACGATCGGTTTGAGCTGACCGCTTTCGCGAAGAACCTGCTTAACCAGAAGCGGATCACCAACACCAACCTGGGCACCGCCCAGATCAATACGGCCGCGGGAATCCCTTATGATTCCGGCTATCGCACGGTGAATGTCACCAATCCGCGCGAATTCGGCCTGACCGGAATGTTCCGGTTCTAATCTTGATCCTGTCGTTCGTTTAGGATCACAGAGGGCCAGTGGAGACCATCCACTGGCCCTTTCTTGTATCTTTCGTGGAGTAGGATGAATGACTTCGCATTTTGGTTTTACCAAGCTTGTGGTGCAAGATCTGGAGGGCACCGCCGCCTTCTACAAGGATGTTGTGGGCCTGGTTGAAATGGCGCGGATTCAGGATACGGTTGGCGATCGGCAGATCGATGAAATCCTGTTTAATGCTACGGGCGAAGGCGGCGCTACCTTCGTTTTGTTCAAGTTTCTGGATCGGGATACCGCTGCACAGGATGAGGTGATCCTGGGATTTCAGACGAGCGACCTTGAGGCATTTGTCGGGCGGGTTCAAAAGGCTGGCGGCAACGTTGTGCAGCCGATTGAAGTCAGGGAAGCTCATGGTGTGAAGGTTGCCTTCGTGACCGATACCGAGGGGCATCTGATCGAGGTTGTGGAATTGCTGGCCAAGTAAAAAAGGCGGCGCGAGGTGTTCACGCCGCCCACCAACCATTCTCCGCTCTACGTGCAAGTGGCGGATCCGTATCTGCAGTGGGACGACGGCTCTTGTCATGTCGGTCCTGGCGATCAACGGGGTGGACGCGCGCTAAGATTGTGCGGGGGAGCTAGCGACAGGAGCTTGAAGAGCGGGGTGTCATGGCCCAATTAAGGAGCTCCCCAGCCCGTTTTGGCTGCCTCAACCAAGAGTAATCATGACTTCGCTTAACCCCCTCCTTGCCGATACCGACCTGCCCGATTTCGCCGCCATCGAGGCAGCACATGTGGTTCCCGCCATAGAGGCTGCGATTGACCAGCATCGCGCGGCGATCGAGCAGATTACGGCTGGGCAAGCTGATGACTTCGGCAACGTCATATTGGCGGCGGAGCGGGCGGACTTTCTCCTGTCGCGCACATGGTCGCCCATTGGCCATCTTGCAGGAGTAGCCGACACGCCGGAATTGCGGGAAGCGCACGCTGCGGCGCAGGCTTTGACGACGGCTTACCTGATGGAGGCGGGGCAGAACCGGGCGCATCATGATGCGGTCGCGCGCGTGGCCGACCGGCCCGATTTTACTGATTTTCCTCCTGCGCAGAAGCGGGCCGTCGAATTGGCGTTGCGGGCGTTCCGTCTGGCGGGCGTGGCTTTGCAGGGCGAGGCGCGTCAGCGTTTCCTCGACATTGGCGTGGCGCTGAGCGACCTTGGCACCCGCTTTGGAAATGCCGTGCTGGACGCGACGGAAGCGTGGAGCGAGCATGTGACCGACGAGGCGGCGCTCGCCGGGGTGCCGGAAAGCGACAAGGCCATTCTTGCCGCCTATGCGCAGGAAAAGGGCCTGCCGGGTTGGTTGATCACTCTGCGCCAGCCCAGCGTGGTGGCGATCCTTCTGCATGCCGACGATCGGGCACTGCGGGAGCGGGTTTATCGCGCCCACAATACGCGTGCGTCCGATCAGTCGGATGACCGCAGCCATGATAATAGCGAGCGGATCGACCAGATCATGGCGCTGCGGCATGAAGCGGCGCAGATATTGGGCTTCAACGATTCCGCCGCGCACTCGCTCGAAACCAAGATGGCGGCGGATGCGGACGAGGCGCTGGCCTTTCTGGCTGACCTCGCCAAGCGCGCTCGGCCGGTCGGCGAGAAGGAACTGGAGGAGGCGCGAGCTTTTGCCGCTGAGCATTTTGGTTTGAACCAACTTTATCCGTGGGACCTGTCTTACGTCGCCGAAGCGATGCGACGGACGTTGCATGGGGTCGATCAGGAAGCACTGAAAGCCTATTTCCCGCTGCCTCGTGTGCTGGCGGGTACGCAGAAGCTGATTGAGCGGCTTTTCGATGTGCGCCTGATGGAACGGGAAGCTGTTTCCACCTGGCATCCTGATGTCCTTTTCTATGATGTGCTGGATGCGAGCGGCGAGATTGTTGCGGGGGTCTATCTCGACCTGTTCGCGCGGGCTCGTAAGCGGGGTGGGGCGTGGATGGATGTGTGCCGGGCGCGGTTCCGGGATGCCGATGCTTTCCATCGGCCGATTGCCTATCTGACCACCAACTTCGCGCCGCCTGCGGGTGATCGCCCCTCATTGGTGACGCATAATGACGTGGTGACGCTGTTCCATGAATTTGGCCATGTGCTGCACCATCTGCTGACGGAGGTCGATCTGCCGTCGGTCGGCGGCATTTCGGGCGTCGAATGGGATGCGGTCGAGTTGCCCAGCCAGTTCATGGAGAATTTCGCCTGGGAAAAGGACACGCTGATCGGCTTGTCCGGGCATGTGGACACGGGCGAGCCGTTGCCTGAACCTCTGTTTGACCGGCTGCTTGCCGCGCGTCAGTTCCAGGCGGGGCTGGCATTGTTGCGTCAGATCGAATTTGCGACCTTCGACCTGCTGCTGCATCGCGACTATGATCCGGCGCAGGGGGCGCGTGTGTTGCAGACGCTGGAACAGGTGCGGGCGGCGGTGGCTGTCGTCCATCCGCCTGAATGGAACCGCTTTGCCCATGCGTTCAGCCATATTTTCGCGGGCGGATATGCGGCGGGCTATTATTCCTATCTGTGGGCTGAACTTCTGTCCGCCGACGCCTTTGAGATATTCTCTCATGCCGATCTGCCGGGGGGAGGCGCGACCGCCTTCCGCCGCGAGATATTGGCGGCGGGCGCCAGCCGTTCCGCTGCCGACAACTTCCGGGCTTTCGCCGGACGCGCGCCAGAAGTCGATGCCTTGCTTCGATCGCGCGGGCTGGCGGCTTAGCGAAAGGCCCGTGTAGCATGGAGGGACCCCTTGTGATCAGTTGCCCGGCCTGCGCTACGCTGAACCGTGTGCCGAAGGAACGGTTGGGCGCGGGGCGTTGCGGGCGGTGCAAGCAGGCATTGTTCCAGGGTCGGCCGGTGACGCTGACCAGCGCCAATTTTTCGCAGCATGCGGCCAGCAGCGACGTTCCGCTCATCATCGACTTCTGGGCGAGTTGGTGCGGTCCCTGTCGCCAGATGGCGCCAGCCTTCGAAGCCGCTGCCGCGCAGCTGGAACCACATGCCCGGCTGGGGAAGATTGATACGGAAGCGGAAGCCGATATTGCCGCCCGCTATGCGATCCGGAGCATTCCCTCGCTGGTGATCCTGCACAAGGGGCGGGAAATTGCGCGCAATGCGGGCGCCATGCCGATGGCTGCGATCGTCAGTTGGGCGCGGCAGCATCTGCCTGCGTGATCAGGCGGGCTCCTTGACTCGTTGGACGATGCTGCTGGCGAGTTTCGGGGCAACCTCCGCCAAATGATCGAAATGCGCTTCGAAATGAGCCATGCCCTGGCTCATCGAACGGATTTCCGCTTCCAGACCTTGCAGCCCCGCTTCTGGTAGCAGGACTTCTATCACATCCCAGGCCGACCAGCCTTCGCGGCTCGTCATCCGCAGCATTTGACCACGGCGGGAGGCCACGGTGGAGGTGATGCGGGATGATGCGGTGCCGGGCGTCATGATCGTCACATGCGCGACCGGTTCCAGCAGATAGGGGGACGCAGCGGCCAGTGCGTCGTTCATCGCTATCCGTCCAGCGGTGCGGAAGGCGAGTTCGGAGCTGTCCACGCTATGAAAGGAGCCGTCGACCAAAGTCGCCGCGACATCGACGACGGGAAAGCCGAGAGGGCCTTTTGCCTGAGCATCATGCACGCCCTTTTCAACCGCCGGAATCCACTGCTTGGGTATCGCGCCGCCCGTGATCCGTTCCTCGAAGCGAAGACCCTCTCCCCGCTCAAGGGGGCGCACTTCCAGCACGACATCGCCGAACTGCCCATGCCCGCCGGACTGTTTTTTGTGCCGCCCGCGTTGCGTAACCGCTTTTCGGATCGATTCCCTGTAGGCGATCGTCGGCTGTTGCACCGATACGGCCACGCCATAGCGGCGCTTCAGGCGGGCCAGTGCGACGTTCAGATGCTCGTCACTCACGCCATGAAGCAGTGTCTCCCGCGATGCTTCGTCCTGGCTCCAGTGGAGGGCATGATCTTCCTCCGCCAGTCGATTGAGCGCTGTGGACAGGCGCACCTCGTCCTTATGATCCTTCGCGGCGATCGCTACCGCGCAATTGGTTGCCGGTCGATCAGCGAGCAGCCCTGTGCCGCCGGGTTTGGCCCCGATGCCGATCAGGTCACCTGCCTTCACCGTGTCCATCTTGGCAATACCGACGATCGCGCCCGGTTCGGCAGTTGCGATCTTGGTCGTGGCAAGACCCTGGAGCGCAAATATCCCACCCGCGCGCAGGGATTGTCCGTCATTGTCCTGCAGGTCGGCGCCGTCCTGCAAATCGCCGCCGAACAGCCGCGCGATCGCCAGGCGCCCTACCGTCGCGGCGTGAGAAATCTTCAATATCTGTGCCGCTGCACCGCTGATGCCTAGCCGCTCCGCCGTCTTCGCGGGGGCGGGTGTGTCATGCCGCAGCATCTTGAGCAGACGGCGGATACCAAAGCCATTGGCAGCGGAACCGAACAGCACCGGCACGATGAGGCCGCTGGCGGTTTCCTGCGCGAGATCGGCGAAGATGGTTTGAAGGCTTGGCTGTTCGTCCGACAGAAGCTGTTCAAGCAGGATATCGTCATGATCGGCCAGTTGTTCCAGCATATGGAAGCGCGCCTGGCTTTCATCAGCTTTCAACTCTTCGGCGAGTGCGATCTGCTGCGATTGCTTGCCCGTTTCATAATGATAGGCCCGTTCCAGCGCGAGGTCGACGAAGCCATCGATCCGATCGCCCGACCGGATCGGGATCTGCCGGGCGACGAGCGCGGCGGCGCTCATGGGGGCGAGGGCCGTAAGCAGATCCTGGATGCTGCCCCGCGCCTGCTCGATCTTGTTGACGAACAGGGCATGCGGAACGCCCGCCCGTTCGAGCTTGCGCAGTGTGGGCTCTGCCAGAGGGGCGCGGGCGGGGTCCGGATCGATGACGACGATGGCAAGATCGACCGCATTGAGAGCAATGGCCGCGTCATCGGCAAAGCTGGGCGAGCCCGGAATATCGACGAGGGAGAAATGATCCCCCATCCATTCGAACTGCATGAGATTGAGTTCGGTGGAGCTTCCCCGCTCTCGCGCTTCCGGACTTGCATCGCCGACGCTGGTGCCAGCTTCGACCGATCCCTGTCGCGAAACAGCCCCGCTGATGTGCATGATTGCTTCCGCGAGGCTTGTTTTACCCGCTCCGGCGGGGCCGATCAGCGCAATGGAGCGCGATTGCGTGCCGCTCATCCTTGCTCTCCTCATCCCGTCTTTCGTGGCGAAGACGGTCTTCTTGTGGAAGCAATGTTCTGCCTATCGCGAAGGGAACGCAAGGGGGCTTCGACCGGATCGCGCCACCGCCTGCCTGAGCGCACATACAATTGCGAGATGTGCATTGCGGTCATTCATAATATCCATCCTTATCTGCCGGAACCGGTTTAACCGCCGTTCGATTAGGTAAAGCGCAGAGAGAGGCTGGCTAATGCCCAGGGATGAAGAGCGGAGGCAGCGACGAAATGCCAAGCGATGGCTGTGGGCGATCGTCGCTGCGGGTCTGGCTCTGGCGGCGCTCATAGCTTATACCAGCGTGCGTGCGCCCGATCCGGCATCGCGAACGTCCGATGTGGCGGTCCCAGCCTCTGCAACCGCAGCACCAGCTGGGGACGAGAGGCGGAACGAATCGCCGCATCGGTAATTGCAATCTTTGCGATCCCTGCACGAGGGACCGATCTTCCTCATTTTCAGGAGTTTGATCGATGTCGCTAACCGGCCTTACTGCCATCATCATCCTGATCGCCGCAGCCCTGCTCGGCCTGGTGCTTTATGCGCGCAATCGGGGGCGGTTGAGTAGCGGAACCGCGTTGATCGCTGCTCTCGTCATTATCGCTGCGGCTTCCGTCACTATGATATATCCGTCTTTCCTGACCGCGACGCACGCGGATCGGTCGGTGCCCTGAACCGCATGATTGTTCCCGATCAAGCGCCAACGTCCCGAAGCGTCGCGCTTCACTATGATGAGCTTGACCTCGCCTATCGTCGCATTTGGGGCGATCATGTTCACCACGGATATTGGCGCACCGGGACCGAAACGCCTGAGCAGGCCGCTGCCGAGCTGGTGGCCGCGGTGGAGCAAAGGCTTGGCATCGAGGCCGGGCACCGAATTTGCGACATAGGTTGCGGATATGGGGCGACGGCAGCCGATATCCTGACACGCCATGACGTGTCGATCGTCGGCCTGACGCTGTCGGCGGCCCAGCATGGAATTGCTCAAGAGCGTTCGTCGCGCTTTACCTGTCTGGTGCGGGATTGGTTGGACAATGGCCTGGAAACGGCGTCGTTCGACCACGCCTATGCGATCGAAAGTTCCGAGCATATGACGGATAAGCAGCGCTTCTTCACCGAGGCAAGGCGCATATTGCGGCCGGGCGGCCGTCTGGTCGTGTGCGCCTGGCTGGAGGGGGAGGGGGCATCTGCTTGGGAGGTGCGGCATTTGTTGCTGCCGATATGCAAGGAGGGCAGGTTGCCCAGCATGGGAAGCCGGGAAGATTATCTGACAATGGCCTCGAACGCTGGGTTTCGCCCGATGGATTATCGGGACATCAGCCGAGACGTGCGCCGTACCTGGTCGATCTGCCTTGGGCGTCTGGTGAAGAGCGTCTTGAGCGACCAGGACATTCGTCGGCTTGCCCTCGGCCGTGCCACGACGAGCCGTGATTTCATATTGAGCCTTCCGCGCCTCATCCTCGCCTTACGTACAGGGGCGATGCGTTATGGAATATTCCAGTGGGAAGCGCTTTGATGGCAAAGCTCATTACAAGATCGCGTCAGGAAGAGCAGATGGACGCGCCCGATCTCGATCCGGCGGTATATGAGCGGGTTTTGCACGATCTGGCGCGGGTAAACCGATGGACATTCACATCCTGGCCCACCATCGCCTTTCTCCAACGCACAGTGGGACAGGCAAGACATTTCCGCCTGCTTGATGTCGGATTTGGCGACGGCGACGTCCTGCGCGCTATTGCCCGATGGGCGCGCCGCCGGGGTATCGATGCCGAACTGATAGGCGTGGACCTGAACGAAAAGAGTTTGCAGGCCGCGCGGCATGCGACCCCGTCAGACCTGCCGATTGATTATCGGGCCGGTGACTATCTCGATCAGCCGGAAGCGTTCGACTTCATCATTTCAAGCCAGGTCACGCATCATATGACCGACGCGCAGCTGATGACTTTCCTGCATCATATGGAAGCGAATGCGAGGATGGGCTGGTTGATCTGCGACCTGCACCGCCACGGTTTTGCGCATTGGGGCTTCCCGATTCTGGCGCGACTGCTGCGCGTACACAGGATCGTGCGGGAAGACGGTCAATTATCGATCGCCCGATCGTTCCGGCGTCGGGAATGGATCGATCTGCTGGCGCAGGCTGGCATATCCGAGGATCAGGTGCGGATAGTGCGCCGTTTCGCTTTTCGCCTGTGCGTGGAGCGTGTGCGGGAGACGCCGCTTATCCTTTCCTAATCCGTGTGAGGGATGCGGCGCCCGTTCCCAGCCCGGGCGCGAACCGTAGCAGCGACATGAGGATGTTGCGGGTCAGGGGTGCTGCGGCGCCATGGCGCAAGGCTTCGGCAATGCCGACAGGCCGCGCGCATTGCCGCCGCCATTTGTCCTGCCATGCCGGTGAAGCTTCAGGTCCTGCGGCCAGCATTGCTCCGGCCGCGCTCGCTCCGCTGGCCAGGGCGATGGCGATGCCGTCGCCCGCGAGTGAGGCTATGACGGCGCTCTGGTCGCCGATGCGAAAGACGCCCTTGTGGCTTTGCGGCGCGCGCCAGCCATAGGGAACGCCCGCCACAGCATCGAAATGGGTGGGGACGCCCTGAAGCCGTTTGCCGAGCAGTGGCGCCTCCTGTTGCAACTCGTCCAGCAGCGCAGGAACGCTCCCCGCTGTAGTGAGCCGATCCTTGCTTACCGAAAGGCAGAGATTGACCGATCCGTCCTCCTGCAACAGCAGTCCCGCATAGCCCTGGTTAAACAAATGCAGTTCAACGAAGCCAGACAGCGCGCCATGCAATACGGAGGACGCAGGGAGGGAGGTGCGTAGCCCGACCGATGAGCTTGAGAAATCCCGGACCACGCCGCGCAGCTCATGCTTGCCAACGCCTATGAACAGGGCGTCTGCGGTAAGGGTCTCGCCATTGTCGAAGCGCACGGCGCGGCTATCTGGATCGGCTGTGCGGGCTGTTCGGCCCCGGCTGACAATAGCACCGGCGTCGGCCGCTGCCTCGATAAGGGCATTGTCCAGGACGTGGCGGGAAATACCGCCGGCCGTGGCGGGCAGGGCGGCTTCGACGCAGCCTGTCCCCGTGGCCAGCCTGAAGCGGCTTATGGGCCGCGCCCCAAGCTTCCAGGGGTCCACTCCCAATTCCATAAGGCCAGCGATCGCGTCCCAGCCGAGAAAGCCGCCGCACACGCCAGCGGGGGCAGCGACCTGACGCTCAATCAGGTGCGGCCTCATTCCGGCGCGGGCGAGGGTGATGGCCGCTGCCGATCCGGCCGGGCCGCCGCCGATGATGAGCGCCTCCAGCTTGGCCGCTCCTTTCATCATCCGGCTCGCGAAAAGCGGAATCCTTCCGCAGCGACGCCCGGTCCGAAGGCGAGCGCAACGCCGGGGCCGGGGCTCCCTTCATCGAGCAGGTCGCTGAGGATAAACATCAGGGTTGCGGACGACATGTTGCCATGGCGCGCGAGGATGCCGCGAGACACGGCCAGAGCATCGGGTTGCAGGTCCATGCCGCTTTCGACCGCGTCCAATATGGACCGCCCCCCCGCATGAACCGCCCAATTCGCGACCGATGCGGGATCAGTCGAACCGCAAATCCGGTCCCTGACGCCATTGTCTCGCAGAGCGGTCTGTATGCGGCTGGGGACTTCACCGGACAGGTGCATGACGAAACCGGCGTCGCCTATCTCCCACCGGATAAGATCGGCAGAATCTTCCAGATTTATCGCGAAGGGCGCATCCATCGTGAAACCGCGATCCTGCGCGCTGACCAGTGCCGCCGCCGCGCCATCGCCGAATTGCAGCATCATCAGCAGTCTTTCGACCTGCTGTTCCCGCTGAAGATGAAGCGACGACAGTTCGACGGTGACCACCAGCACGCGCGCATCGGGTTCCGACCGCACGATATGCCGCGCAGTCCGAAGCGCCGCGACCGCCGCGTAGCAGCCCATGAAACCTACAAGTGTCCGCTCCACCCCTGCCAGACCCAGCGTGTCGGCTATGATCTGGTCGACACCGGGTGCGACGAAGCCTGTGCAACTGGCGACGACGAGATGGGTAACGCCATCGAGAACCATTTTCGCGCGCAAGGCGTCGATGGCTCGCAGGGCCAATTCAGGGGCGTAGCGATGATAGAGTCGCATCCGTTGCGACGTCGAAGGCATGGCGTCCGCATAGAAGCCGCCGGGATCGACAGGTGAGGCTTCCGCGTCCACTTGGGGAAGGACCGACCAGCGATGATTGATGCCGCTGCGCTCTGCCATGCGGACGAACAGGCTGCGCGCCCGTTCATCCATTAATTGCTGACTGGCCCATCGAATGAAAGGGGAATGCACATCCTGGTCAGGAACGGCGCAACCTATCGCGTTTATGCAGGCACGTCTTTCGTTCATCGCATCCCACTTTGTTGCCCGGATCTACAACGCCGACGGTGCGGTATATGATCCGGGCTGGACAGGTCCAACATGTGTAGCGCGATTTTGATTGCTTCCCAATGAATTGGGATTTGCGTTAGCCGTGACGAACCGTCACGGGCACCATTTCCTCCCACAACAGTTCGAGCTTGCGCCGGGTAAAGCGCCACGCGTCACCATCACGACGCCATTCATCGAGATAACGGATCGTCCAGCGCAAAATCTGGTCTGCGTCGTTGAGCAGATGATCGGCGGTGCAATAGGTCTCGCCGCTGGCTCTGTCACCGTCGATCATAACTATCTGGTTATGGACGCGGTGGAAGGTCGAACGGAACATCTGCGCAAGTCCGTCGATCGACATCAATGTCGCCTCCAGCCCTTCTGTGACGAAGCCCGGCCCTTCGATCCGGCAGTCGTCTGCCAGCACGGATCGCCATAGTTGCTTGTCCCTGCGATCCGCACCCTGAGCGTAAATTTCCGCTGAGCGCCGGAGCGCCGCTTCGTCGATCAGCTTGTTCATCGCGCCGCTCACAGGTTCATTCCGTTGCCAGTCACGATCGGCATGTTGGTCCAGGTCCCGTTGATATCGCGGATCCATCCCGCCGCCGCCAGCGAACCGCCATCGACATTGATGGCCGTTCCCGTGACCCAGGACGCCATTGGGCTGGCAAGGTAAAGCGCCGCGCCCGCGCAGTCGTCCGGATGGCCGAAGCGGCCGAGCGGCACCCATCTTTGCACATGTTCGCGATTTTCCGGCGGCACCATATAATCGATCGGGGTCTGGGGTGTGTCCGTGGTTTCCGGCGCGATGTCATTCACCCTGATGCCGAGGGGCGCGAGTTCAAGCGCGAGGCTCTTGGTGAAGCCCGTTATCCCCCATTTGGCGGCGGCATAGACGGAGCAGTTGGGAATGCCGCGATAGGCCTCGATCGACGTGATGTTTATGATGGAACTGCCGGGTGCTGATGCCTTCAGTAGCGGAAGCAGGCGGTTCGTCACGTGCATGAGACTGATCAGGTTGAGGCCGACAATCTCCTGCATCTCATCACGTGAAAGATCAGAAAATGCTTTAGCATGAAGGAAATGGCCGACATTGTTCACAAGAATATCGAGCTTACCGCCTGTTTCCTGTTTCAGTCGGTCGGCCAGCGCATCAACTTGTTGCGGATCGTTGACGTCGCATTGAATCGCTTTGCCAACGGTGAAATCGGCACAGCGTTTCGGATCAATCTCCGCAACGAAGACCTGCGCGCCTTGCCGTGAAAAAGCATCGGCGCAGGCGCGCCCGATCCCCGCGCCGCCACCGGTCACCAAAACCGTCTTGCCCGTGAAGTCCAGCATCATCCTATCCTCGCTTATTCTGTCCGTTGATCAGGCGCTGCCCAGCAGGTCCGGATTGCGCCGCAGTTCCTGTCCGCCATCGACCGCGAAGGATTGTCCTGTGACCCAGGACGCAGCGGGGCTGGCAAGATAGGCCACCGCCGCCGCGATATCTTCCGGCTCTCCCGTCCGTTTGAGCGGCGTTTGCTCCAGAAAGCGATCGATGACCGTCGGGCTGGCGAACATATCCGCCGTCGCGTCGCTGCGAGTGAGGCCGGGGCGAACCGCGTTCACGCGAATGCCGAGCGCGCCCAGTTCGTCGGCCACGGTTCGGATCAATGCTTCTAGCCCGGCTTTGCTGGCGCAATAGGTGGCGAGCGCGGGGAAGGGGAGGATCGCGGCCGTGGACGATATGCACACGATTGACCCGCCTTCGCGCATCAACCTGGCTCCGGCCTGCATCGCGATGAAAGCGCTGGTAATGTTGAGGTCAAGATCCCGGCGCAAATCCTCTACACTGGTCGAGAGGAAGGGGCCGAAGCCGCCGCCTCCGACCGCAGGCACCAGAATGTCGAGGCGATCTGCCATGGAATATGCCTGAGCCAGCGCGTTGCCAACGTCCTTTTCGGACGTCGCATCACCGGCAAAGGTGGCGACCTGCGCTTCCGGAAAATCACCGATTATCCGGGCGCGCGCTGCGTTGAGCGCCTCCTGCCTGCGTCCCGTGATGAGCACGCGCGCGCCATCGGCAACCAGCGCCCGTGCGCAAGCCGTGCCGATACCGCCGCTGCCCCCCGTAACGACCGCCGTTTGGCCGACCAGAGAAGCCATATTCATTGTACCGACCGGAACTGATCGACGACTTCCTTTACGGCACGAGCAACATCGTTGCGGCGGTAGCGAAGGTCGGCCATCGTCTGCGCGTCGGGCTCGTAGCGCACCATGTTTCCGCGCCCGGTGAAGATGGCGGCGTCGGGCAGCATGGGGTGCTCCTGGTCGAGCGAAGGCACATCCAGGTCATTTCCGGCGGCCTGGAAGAACAGCTTGAAATAGTCTGCGAAGCTCAGATTTTCGTCGCCGATCAGATAGGCTTTGCCATTTTCACCCCGTTCCAGAGCGGCCTGGATGGCTTCCGACAAGGACTGGGTGGAAATGAAGTTAGTGCCGCCAGCAGGGCCGAAAGGCGGGATGCCAAGCTGTCCTTCGGCATAGCGGGTGTAGGCTTCGAACATCGGCAAGCTCATGCCCGGAACGGTGCCGACGACGAACGGCGCATCCAGGCTGACGACATGGAAGCTGTCGTCCGCCAGCGCGGCAATACCGTCGGTCGCTAGCTTGCGGGCGCGGATATAGACATTTGTCTCCAGCAGTTCTGGTGCAATATGCGGATAGAAGCTGCCGATATGGATGAAGTGCCGGACGCCTGCCTGCTTGGCGAGCGCGGCGAACTGCGGCACGGCTTCGGCATTGGCGCGCAACACATGGGCGTCATAATCCGCTCCTTCCGGAACATGGCGGATGTCGTTGCCCGCCGCGAAGACGATGGCATCAAAGCCGGTCAAGTCCTGAGTCGTGAAGCTGCCCTCGACATAATCGCCCTGCAAAAAGGGCAGGTGCGACAATTCGGTGTTTTGTTGCGCAGGCTTGCGGCCCGAGACGGTGACATCATGCCCCTGCGATGCAAGATGAAGGGCCGCATGGCCGCCGATCATGCCGGTTCCGCCGATAACAAGAATTTTCATGATAGCTTCCTCTCCACGGGTGCCTCGCGCCTCCTGATGAAAGAGGGCTACCGATTCTAGTTTCTATTTGCAACAAGGCACCGATAGGGTATTAGGTATCTTATGGATACTAAAGTGGACCCGCAAACCGCGCTGGAGATTCTCGAACTGGTCGGGAACAAGTGGACAATGCTCGTCACCTACAGACTGGGTGGTGGCGAGATGCGCTTTTCCGACCTCAAGCGCTGCGCAGCGCCTATCAGCTCCAAGATGCTGAGCCAGACGCTGCGCGAACTTGAGCGTTTCGGGATGGTATCGAGGGAGGTCCGGCCGACCATGCCGCCGAGTGTGGAATATCGGCTGACGGATCTGGGCAGGGGGTTCCTGGGGACCGTCAGCCAGATTTGCGACTGGATCGGCGACAATCATGAAGCGCTGGAACAGGCGCGCGAGCGCGAGGCTGCAAGGTCGCAGGACAGTCGCGTGGCGTTCATCGGCGTTTGACCCGCCGTCTGGATCAATGGGTCATATTCAAGGTTTACTGAAAACGTCGCGGCTCATACCAGCGATTACCGGGTCGAAGACTTCTACGATGCTTCCGCTGATCTGCGTTTCGACGCGCCGTTCGATACGCCAGCCGATTTCGAGCCGACGGTAGTTCACCTGATAGTAGCCAGCCGCGTGGCGTTGGCCGCTATGCGTTGCCCCGGGCCGGAAGATGCCGATCCACTGGAAGTGTACCTGGCCCCAAGCCACATCCCCATCAATGCGAAGGCGGGGCGGGGTGTTAAAATGGAGCCCCTGATAATATTCACTGACTTCCGCGCAAAACCCCGCAAGTTCTTTTGTTCCTGTCACGAGGCGGGTTGGCTGGTCGCCGGATTTGGTAATCTCGAACACTCCGTCCGGGGTGAAGACAACGGCAAGCTCGTCATGCCCTGGCGCACCTGATCGCAGATAAGCCATGACGTCTGTGCTGAAGCCTGCAAGCGGCCCGGTGTGTGTCGTCATATAGCGCAAAACCTCCAGCAACATGCTCGGTTCGACCGATATAGCGGTCACCAGCGGAGGGCCGCCGCTGAACCGCGTCGCATGGCCCAGTACCGAACCGGGGCCGGATGGGCCGATCATCACCTGCCTGTCTCCCGGCGCGGTGCAGAAGGAATGAAACAGCCCATCGATCACAACGAAAAGGCCGCCAAGCCCGCATGAAGTTGGGGATTAACGGCGTGCAAATCGCTGATACTGCGGAAGCATCAATGCAGTGGCAATGAAATCACGGGATTATCGATCAGCAGCCCGTTCCGCCTGGCGGTCAGCGTTGAGGGGGCGGACGGGCCGCCCCCAAGCTTGAACCTCAATAGGTGGATAATTTTATGCGAAGGAGCGCGGGCTCTTCGTTGAAATTGAAGCCGTAGGAAATCTGGTCGCCGTTCCAGCGGCGCCGTGCTTCCCACTGGCCGTTCACGAACGTCCCTTCTTCCGCGCTGAGGATCTGCCCGTTGACAGCCGAATCCGTCGGCGTGAACTGGAATCGGCTATATTGTCCCGCGACCAAAAATTCGTTGGGAGCCAACTGAGCAACGACCCCTCCGCCGACCGGTTCCTTGGCCCAGGGCGGCGGTTCCATGCCTGGCCAGGCGGGCACGTCGAAGTTGTTGTGACCGTAGGTCACCGAAATCTTCCAGCTGCCCATAGTGGTGGAGTCTTCGCCCGCGTTATTCTTCGCAGTGCCCCAAGTGGGATTTTTGCTGGCGATCGCCGCCCAGTCGCTCGCGATCGGACGGAACAGGCGATAGGGCGCGGCAAAGGCTTCGATCGTGGCTGCGTCCAGCTTCCGTGCACCCAGCGGATAGTTTGAATAGCTGGTCGCATCCATGCCGAACGGCGCGTAGCCAATAGCTCCACGACCTAGTGCCGACCAGAAGTAGCGCGCTGCCCAAGCCGCGTTGCTCGTTTCCGGAACGAATAGTGCATTGTCAGGGCGGGTATAACGATCCAGCAGGCCTAGATAGGTCTTCTCCAAGGGCAGATAGAGATCAGGACCTATGAGGTCTAGCGCGGGCGCAACGGTTTTCCATATGGGCAACACATTCCAATTGGGGCCTCCGCTCGCAACCTGAGCCGCCATGGCCGTCCCCGTGGCGTCGAACACTGCTGCGTTCGTGTAGAGGGGGAGATTCTTCTCGGCCTTACCCGCGACCGCCACCTGTTGGACGAAGCGCGCATATGTCCATGCCGCAAATGCCTGATCCGCCTCCTTGCCGAAGGCTTCGGCCCAAGTACCCGCAGGCTTGCCGGACGCGACGCGGACATCTTCAGGCACTGGCTGCGCGAACAGCTGCTCTGCTGCGGCCGAATAATCACGCGCGACCCCATGGCTGCCGATCTCATTTTCGACCTGGACCATGATCACCGTGTGCTTGGCGTCCGCCTCACGCAAGTGCCGCATCAGTGCCGTGAAGGCCTTGCGATCAGCCTTGAGCGTTTCTTCGCCCAGCGGCGACAAGGTCATTGTCGGGCGGCCATCGCGGCGCATCAGGCGGGGGAAGCGCTTGGTATCGCTCTTCACCCATTCCGGCGTGTAGGTCGATTCTCCATTCTTCCAGCTGCCAAACCATAGCAGCACGACGCGCATGTCGTTCTGGCGGGCCTGGGTCAGCAGCGTATCGACCCAGCTATAGTCGAACTTGCCTTCGGTCGGTTCGAACTGTTCCCAAGCGACCGGAATCTCGATCGTGTTGGCGCTCAAAGCCTGCATTACCGGCCACACCTGCGGCAGTACCGAAGGATAATTGCTGGAATTATGAACTTGCGCGCCCAGCATCAGATAGGGCTTGCCGTCAACCATCAGCGCATGGCGGCCATTTTCCGTGCGCAGGCGCGGTATTTCACCAGCGGTAGCCTGTCCAGCGAGCGTAACGCCGCAAAGCATGAGCGTCAGATAACGGAAGGGGTGGCGCACGTGATCTCCTCGTCGACTTTCATTAGGCCCGTTTCAGGCAAGACCATTCGTAAGCCTTGCTACTTGCCACTGGGCCAGGCGTGACAGGCCTTGTCCGGTCGTCGGCATGGCGAGCGCAGCCCTGTAAGCTACATATTAGCGGCGGTTTTAGTGTGCGAGGTCGGCAATGTAAACAACTACGTTTCATTTATGAACAGGAGTCAAATGCCCTCGTTCTGGCTATCCGAGGATTCGGGAAGAATGCGCCGAGATCGGGAAGGAAACCGCGGTCCTTATGCTTATCCTCTTTGGGACGAGATGTTGCCGCCATCGACGACAATCTCGGACGCGGTGATATAGCTTGCCTCATCGGACAAAAGGAAGCGTACAACCCGCGCCACTTCCTCTGGATCGCCAAGGCGATTGAGCAGGATGCGCTTTTCGAAATGCCCATGGGGCAGGGCTTCGACTGCGGGACGCATCATGGGCGTCATGATCTGGCCCGGCGATACCGAATTGATGCGGACGCCATCTTGGGCCAGCCGATCGGCCATTGATCGGACGAGCGACAATATTCCGCCTTTCGCCGCGCTGTAGATCGGGTTCATGGCATTGCCGAGCGTTGCGTTGATGGAAGCTATCGCCACGATTGCGGAGCCCGGCTGCGCCGCCAGATCCTGATGGAGCGCCTGAACGATGAAAGCGAGGGATCGGAGATGAATCGCTATCCCACTGTCCCAGCTTTCCGCCGTCAGCCCGTCCAGCGATGCTGTATCAACAATGCCAGCAGCATGGACCAGTCCGCCTGGCCTGCCGATCGCTTTCCGCGTCGCCGCCAGGGCAGCTTCGATGCCACCAAGTTCACGCAGATCAATCGCAATGCCCGTGGACGCCGTGCCATGTTCCGCCACGATGGCGCGGGCCGCTGCCGATGCCTTGTCGCCGTCGATGTCCCACAGAGCAACAGGGCGGCCAATGACAGCCAGCGCATGAGCGGACGCAAGACCTATGCCCGATGCGCCACCGGTGATGATGACCGGAGAGGAAGGGGAGGCAATGGCGGGGGCGAGTGACATGCGAGAGAATTCCTTTAACCTAGCGATGAACCCTATTTGTCTAAAAAGCTGACGAGACGGACGTTGCTAATTCGCAGCGGGCCGTCCGGCAGCGGATGGTTCCATATGCCGGTGAGTCCGTAACGAGATGGTGGATAGTTGTTCGCCATTAACGTTGCCGACAAGCTCCATCGGAAACATCGCCAATGTCGAAAATTTGTCACAGATTGAATTGGCATTTCATGGACAGCGCCTGCATGTCTAACGTGAAGTGACCATATGGGCTCACCAATTGATCCGACACGGAAAATGGGGATGGGGCTTTTGCTGCCACCAGCTTGGATGCGGCATCGCTATTTTTGGCGCAACGCCCCCAATGAATGGTGACGAAGCCCTCGGTGAGTTTTGGCAGCGGATGATCCTGGGGCGATCGCCGTTGACATGGAGCAGGCCAGTAGGGCGGCGCGGCATCACATTTGGCCGCTGTCGGCGAATGTCGCTTGATCAATTACACACTAATGTGTAATATATTCTCATCGAGTCCGAAAGCGGGCACATATGAGGAGAAACGGGATGCACGAACGGGTGCTGGACATGAATGCCAGGGTCGATGCCGCGATCGATGCGCTGGACCCCACCATGGCGCTGATGGCGTTGATCCAGATGACCGGCAATCGGACGCTGCTGAACCACTATTGGGATGCGATCGACGGCCGCCAGGAAGATCTGGTGGAGACGTTCGTCGATATCCATGCGCACGAGGAGCGGCCGTCCATCGATCCGGCCGTGGTCGCCGAGATCCGCGATCGCCTGCGCGTGGCGGTAAAGTCCGGGAAGCCTCCGGTCATGCCACAGCTGGACCGGCCGATGTTCAAGCGGATGAGCCGTTTGCTGCTGGGCCAGGACCTTCCCGAAATGTCGGTGGATGTCGCGTTCCAGCATGCCGGGTTCACCACCGACACGCGCATTCGCAAGGCTGCCGATGTCCCGCCCGCCGATTTCAAGGTGCTGGTCGTGGGCGCGGGCATGATGGGCATCAACGCGGCCATCAAATTGCAGCAGGCCGGTTTTGACTTTACCGTGCTGGAGGCGATGGACACGGTGGGCGGCAACTGGCTGACCAACACCTATCCGGGCGCGGCGGTCGACACGCCGAGCCGCGTCTATTCCTTCTCCTTCGAGCCCAATGCTTCGTGGACGCAATTCTACCCGCGTGGCCCGGAATTCCTGTCCTATCTCGATCGCGTCACCGACAAATACGGCCTTCGCGACCGGATCCGGTTCGGCACCTGGGTCGAGGGTGCGGAATGGGACGAGAAGCGCAAGATCTGGACGGTGAAGGCGGTTCGGAACGGCAAGCCGGAAAGCCATGAGTGCAACGTCCTCATCATGGCGGTGGGACCCAACAACAATCCCAATTATCCCAAGGTGAAGAATCTCGACAGCTTCAAGGGGCCGGTCATTCATTCGGCCGCCTGGGACCATAATGTCGATCTGACGGGCAAGAAGGTCGTCCTGGTCGGCACGGGCTGTTCAGGCGTGCAGGTGGCGACGGCCATTGCCGACAAGGTCGGCGAACTGGTGATCGTGCAGCGCCAGCCGGAACATATCATCCCCAATCCGCAGGCGCATGCGCCGGTGGCCGAAATCGAGCGCTGGGCGATGGAATATGTGCCCTTCGTGGCGCAGTGGAAGCGGCTGCAAAGCCTGCACAGCCAGATGCGCGACATGCACGGCATGATCATGAAGGATGAGGATTATGCCGCGAAGACGGGCGGCTTTGGCCCGATCAACGATGGCATGCGGATGATGTGCGAAGGCTATCTGAAGAGCCATTTCCCGGACGATCCGGAAATGGTGAAGCTGTTGACACCCAACTTCCCGGTGTTTGCGAAACGGCCCATCCTGGATTGCGGTTTTTACGACACGCTCAAAAAGCCCAATGTGTCGATCGTGCGTGGCGAATTGGCCGAGGCCGAGCAGGACGCGGTGATCCTGGCCGATGGCACGCGGATCGAATGCGACGTGCTGTTGCTATCGACCGGCTATAATCTGCATTTTGGGCGGCAGTTCGACATTCGCGGCGCCGGCGGCGAAACTTTGACGGACGCGTTCGACCCGCATCCCTTCTCCTATGAAGGCATGCTGATCACCGGCTTCCCCAACTTCGTCTTCATGGGCGCGCCCTACAGCTATCTGGTCGCCAACCATGCGGTGGTGAGCGAGCAGCAGGTCCATTATATCATCGAACTGCTGCAATGGATGGTGGACGATCATCTGTCGTCCGTCGATGTCTCGCCAGAGGCGACGCAGGCGTTCATCGACGATGTCGACGCGAACCTGGCCAAGACCGCCTGGGTCCAGTGCGGCAGCGCCCATGGCTATTATCGCGACAAGGGCGCCGACGGGCAGAAGAAGGTCATCCTCGCCATCCCGCGCCACAACTCGCGCATCTGGCATGTCCTGCGCTCGCCCCGCGAAGAAGACTTCAACGTCACCCGTGCCGACGATGCCGTCAAGACCCCACCGCGCGAAATGGAAATGCTGACTATCTGATCCGCTTCCGTAAACAGGAAACGGATGACAACCGAATGATATTGGGAGACTAGATGATGCTTCGTGATCTCGCTGAGCAGTTCCGCCCTGTCGCACCTCCGCAGTTGATCGATAAAGCTTATACGGACGATCAGCATGCGCGTTTGTTGAGTGTTGCTCGTAACAACGGTCCTTGGCCGTTGATGCTGGCGGAAAACTTCAAGACACCAGAGGAGGTTATCGCCACAACCTCAGGCGCAGGCAAGCAATTGCCGGAAGGGGTCAAGCTGACCTGGGACATGATTGGCATCTATCCCGGATTTCGAGGATATTTGGCGCGTGGGGGCACCTGCTTCTACCCGGAGATCGAGGATTGCTACTACAACTCCCGCTTTCTCGAGCTGGTGCGTAATTATTACGACTGCCAATATGCCGAGCCCGAGACCTTCCTCTTCAATATCCAGGGACCAACCCCCCTTGGCGGGCCGCCCCATCTGGATGGCACGGTCTTCCGTGGTTTGACGATGGAAAACACGCCGCTCTGGCTGCTGCTGACCATGGCGAAGTCCTGCCTGTTCAATCGTTGGCGCTCGAAGAAGGGCCAGGTGATCGCCTGGTATTATAAGGGCAAGATCGGCGGCGGATTCAACTGCTGGCCTGATGGGCCGAGCGGTGAGGTCATGCAGATCAACGCTCCCATGTGGGGCCGCGCGGTGGTCGTCGAAAACGAGATGACGTTCCACCATGGACAGGCTGCGGGTCCGGTCGCCATGCGCAGGCCGCAAGGGCTCGACATCAGTTCGACCTTTGGCCCTGATGCGCAGGATCCGACCGGCTGGCAGATCGAAACTTTTGGCAAGGTCACCCAGAAGGTGCCGGAAGAGGAAATGCGCTTCCTCGTCCATTGGGGCGCTCGCCTGTTCAAGGACATGGACGATTTCAAGCTGACCTACGATCACCGCGACGACATCACCCATGAGCAGGCGATCAACATGTTGATCGAGGACATGAAGAAGCGTGGTGTCCAGTTCGAAGTGCCGACCGATCCCATGAACGACAATGCGTTCGTTGGTCTTCTGGCCAAGGTCTATGATATTGGCGGTCCTACAAACATCCCGCCCGATGCAATGGACGAAGCCGCCTAAGGGCGGCTTCGTCCACCGCTTCACGCAGTTCGGCGAACAGTCGATTGCTGTGCGAGAATGTCAGAATAGGAGACAAAACGTGGCTATACCCTTTGGCAAGAACGGCGACACCGATTTCATGTTCACCAAGCTCCAGGTCAAGGACCTGGACAAGGCGGTGTCCTTCTATTCCTCGGCCATTGGTCTGGTCGAGATGAACCGCGTTGAAGCTGAAATCAATGGACGGAAGGTCAGCGAAGTCGTGTTTATGCCGACCTACGAGGGCGGGCCGCTGTTCATTCTTGCTCAGTTCCACGACACCCAGACGCCTGCCGCAAACGAGTTGATCCTGGGCCTGGCAACGAAGGATATTGCCGACCTGATCGCCCGGGTGGAAAAAGCCGGTGGACGTGTTCTGGAGCCAGCGCGGGAGGTTCCCGGCATGGGCGGCATGCAGGTTGCCTTTGTTGCCGATCCAGAGGGCCACATGCTTCAACTGAGCCAGAACGGCGGTTGATTTTGTAGGGAACAGGCTCGCGAGGAGCGATGGCGCCTTTCGCGAGCCATGCGCCGGTCTGAGCAGGCGCAGCGTTTTGGGCTAAAGCCAGGACTGGGGCCTGCGGGCTTATGGTATATCGGTACTGTTCGCCGGGCTCTAGATGTTTGGTCCCGGGATTTGATGGTGCGGGTTTGAAGTGAAGCGGTGGGACTCTTTTGTCCAGCATTTGCATATGAACTCGTAGGGCGTGAGGCCGTGGAGGGTCTTCAGATGCTTGGCGAAGTTGTAGGCGGCGGTGGTCGCGCAGCTGGTCATGGGTCTCGTAGTAGAACCGCTTGACGGTCGCATCCTTGATCAGCGGCACGGCCGAGCCACCCCCACCCGGCGTGGTGAAGTGGATGCCGTTGTCGGTCAGCACGGTATGGACCTTGTAGGGAACGGCCGCGATCAGCCGGTGCAGGAAATCGCGTGCAGAGTCGCGGTCTTAGCCTTCTCATGCAACTCGACGAAGGCGAACTTGCTGGTGCGGTCGGTTGCCACGAACATGTACAGTCTGCCCTGCTCGGTGCGGACCTCAGCGATGTCGATGTGGAAGAAGCCGATTGGGTAGCTCTTGAACTTGCTCCGCTTGGGCTTGTCGCCTTCGACATCGGTCATCCTCCGCCTAGACCTACATTACAGTACTTGCCGCTCACCATTGCCCACATCGGCCTTCATACCATCCCGGACGCCTCCGTCTCCGGTCAGCCCCCTCTCACGACCGCCTGTTTCTTGACAAGGACCGGGACAGGAGCCGCTAACCCCTTAGCGTCTGCCATGACAGCGAGTGCGCTCAATCCGCCTTCAATGAGGTCGCGCACCGCGCCATGACGCACGACCAACCCCGCGCGACCTCACAGAAACCTCTGGATTCCTAAGCGGACCGATCGCTGATTCATAGGGCACCGTGTTGTAGCGCGGAGCGAGCGATGCTTCGGCCGCCTCAAGCATTTTCGCCGTTTCGCTACGCGTTACGATCGGCGAACCATCCACTTTGCCGGTTTCATTCACCTCGCCGCCATGATCTGGCTACGTTGAATGTCGATCCCGCCTAATTATATTATCGAGTTCTTTTGAGCACGTCGAAAAAGCCTGGCCTGGGGGGCCGTCAAGCCTGCCGCGGTTGGCGACGCCATCCCCGGCAGGATCCGAAGCTGCAATCAATCAGCCGCAACGACTTTGCCCAATCTGACAATGGTGGCCGATGACCGCGCGATGTCGACAGTAGCAGCAGGGACGCTGCGGGAGGCGAGGTCCAGGCGGGCCTCACGGCTGTCGAGGGACGGGCCGCTCAACGTGGCGACGCTCTGGTGGCGGGGCAGTGGCAGGCGAACGTCGGTGCCGACTTCCTTGTTGAGGATAGCGAGCAGCGTGCCCTGAGCCGTGTCGGCTGCATAGGCGACCACGTTGAGGCCCTGCGCGTCCAACTGGACGGTCCGCATGCGTGCGCCGCTGAACAGCCCGGCGAACTTCATGCCCCAATAGACCGGCTGCGGCTGCACTTGCCCGTCCATATTGCCGATCGGCGTGTAGAAGGGGCGCGGGCGGGGCTGCGCGTCGGGCAGCATCTTTTCGCCCGCAAGGCCACCGACCGAGTTGGCAACCGCAGGGCCAGCGCCGCCGTGCAGGTTCACGCTGGAATAGCCCAGCGACATGAGCTGGAGCATATAATCAGCGGCCCAGAGCGCTGCGACATAGCTATCCGACACGCCCGGCTTGCCACCGTGGTAGGCGGTGTTGCCTTCCGTCATGCGGTAGGCAACACCCATCTTGCGCGCGGCGTCGCTGGTCAGCTTGCCTTCCTGAGCCTCCCGGGTTGAGCGCAGTAGGAGGCGGTCGGTCTTGATCCGCGGATCATTGGGACCGCCCTTGTAGAAATGATGCGACAGTGCCTCGATCCGTGGCGGGTTCTTGATCGAGGCCCAGCGGTCGGCGAGGGCGGGCAGCCAGTCGAGCTTGTAAGCGACGTCGGGCAGGATGAAGCGGACATCCGGGCTGACCGCCGTGATCGAATAGGCAGCGGCAAGCCACTCGGCAAGATAGGTGTCGAGACCCCAGGTCTTGGGATCGCGCAGGTGCGAGCCGAACACATCAACTTCATTGCCGATGACGAACGCGACCAACCGCTTGCCAAGCCGCCGTTGGACATAGGCTGCCTCACGGGCCAAGTCACGCGGCACGCCATTGCCGAGGTTAAGGCCGTAGATGCAGCGCCATCCGGTCGCATCCAGGAATCCCTTGAGCGCATCGATGGCTGCTGGGGTGACGGCGTAGCTGAGGTCCGGGCGCGGCTGGCCCGGCTTGATCGGCCGTTCGATGCGCGGCGGCTGCTTGTCGCCGGGGCGCTCCTTCCACCAGGAAAATTCGCTGGTGTTGCCGCCGATGCGCAGAATGCCAGCGGGCGTCAGGTCACGGAAAGCGCGGACCAGCGGGCGGTTACGCGCGTTGAAGAAATCGGGCGTTTCAAGCTGCTGCGTCTCGTAGGACAGGCCGACGAAGTCGCGGGGCACCAGCGGCCCTTGCGCCGATCCATTGAGCGAGAGCGACAGGGTCGCTGGGGTTTCCGCAGCGCGCGCTGGGACGATCAGCGCTCCGGCCGCCGTCAATATTCCCGCGTTCAGAAAATTACGGCGGTCTATCATTGCTCGAACCTCTTAAGTGATAATTGCCGGTGATAGTCATTTTTGCAGACTTTAAAGAAGCCAACGACCACCGGGCGGAGACGATGAAGGTGACTTACACTGGTAATGCGGAAGTTGATCGGCGGCGGCACACCGGACTGCTAAGTTGCCTACGCTACGTTGAATTGAACGGCTAAAATGAGGGCATACCACTGTCGGCCTGCTCAACGAGACAGGAATGACGGCTTAAGTTGGTCGACAGGAGCCTGGCGGAATGCAGCGTGCCGTTTGTAGACACAATCTCAATACCCGCGTCGGGCTCGTGTCTTTCTGATTACCTCCCGCACTACGATGCCGCGACTCCCACATTCGCGCAATAAAGTCAGTCGAAGCAGCGGACATTCTTTGATCGAGCGATGCCATTTTCGTTGACCGCGTCGATGGCGACACAATACCTCTTGCTAAGGTTCAGACTACCGATCTCCAGTGATGTTACTCCGTCATAAACCTGGAAGTTCTGGTTCATCAAATCCGGGCGGCGACCGAGGCGAACGATATGGAACTCGGCACCCGGAGCGGCTTGCCAGTTGATGGTCACGCGACGCGGATCCTTGACACTGCGAATAGCCTGCACCGCGCCAACCCGTCCGGGACGCCGCCCCGCGCCCTTGCCAAATACCCGCAGATCATAGAGGGAGAAGTTGCCGCCGTCGGGCGCGTGCATATTGCGCAGGCGCACGAAACGGGCGCGCTGCGCCCGGGGCAGCACCTGATAGTCATGCGGCGCGTCACGCCCATCGTGGGCGTGGTCGATAGCGGTGCGCCAGCGTTGGCCATCATCCGACAGCTCCAGCACATAGCGGTAGCTATCCCGGCTGATCCCGCGGCCCTGGCTGCCCTGATCGGCAAAGTTGATCTGAATCGCGTCGACGCGTTTTTTCGCCCCCAAGTCGATCTGGAACCATTCGTCGCCGCCCGATCGTGCCGACCATGATGTCCGCGACTCCTCATCGACGGCGTTTTCGACCGGAAAGCCGTCCAGCGTGGAGGACGCGGTGGCAGTCCTGCCGCGCGAAAGAAGCATCCATCCCGTCAGGTCACGATTGCCGCTGAAGTAACGCGGATAATCCCCCAGGTAGGTGTCCGACAGAACTTCGCCCGTCCGTGTGAAACGAGCCGGGAACAGTCCCAGCCGCCGTTCGAAAATATGGCGCTGCGAGATAGTCATGGTGCCTGCGTGCCACCACCGTCCCGCCTCATCCTTGAAGGTATTGCCATGCCCCGCGCCGGTAATGAAGCCGGTGGGCTTTACAGCGAAGGGGCTGTAATCCTGATAGACGAATGGCCCCATCGGATTGTCCGCAACGAGGACGCCGTTAGCATAGGTCTTGAACTCGGTGCCTGGCGCGGAATATTCCAGATAATAGCGACCGTCGTGCTTGGTCATCCAGGAGCCTTCGACGAAGGAGGGCGCGCCGGGCTTTTCATTATTGTCGCCCGGCACCTCCCACCCGCGACCATCCTTGTCACGGGACTGCGATATCTGCGCGGTTCTGATCACGCGGAAGGTGGTGGTGTCGAGTTCATCCACGCGGAGCGGACCTTTCGATGCCAGACCGCTGTACATGTACAGGCGGCCATCATCGTCGAGGAACATGTCCGGGTCCTCATAACGCTGTTCGATGACGGCGGCTTCATACCAGCGCCCGGACTTTGGATCGTCGGTCGTCCAAATGCGGCGCGTACTTTCGCTAGTGGCCAAATACATCCGGCCCCGGATCACGACGACGGTCGGAGCGAATTTGTCCACGGCGTAGCCGCTCGCTTCCACGAAAGTCCAGTGCTGGAGGTCTGGCGAATGCCAATAGCCCTTCGAATGCGATGCGAAGAGGTAGTACAGGCCTTTATATGTGATGATCGTGGGATCGGCCGCTTCCCGATAGGCTTCGCCGAGCTTGAGCTGGATTTGCGGGATCTTGACGGGCGTCTGGTAACGATAGGGTAGATCAACAGGATTTGCATAGGTCGCCATGCGCGACCTGCCTGCTGCCTCTGCCGGGACGAACGGGACCAACGCCATGACGGACAGGCTCGCCGTTACCCAGTGCAGAGCCTTACATACCGCCCCGTTTCGTACCGAACTTCCCACAAGACTACCCCACTGATGCGTCAGATGCCCCGTGACATAGGCCAGGCTGGCAAATAAGTATACAGATACGTTGCATTAATCCGGGGGTGGAGTATGGCCTGCTTCTGGAAATATCTGGCGAGGCAGCGCAGTAATGCGAGCGTGCGGGGCTAGACCCCCACGGTCAGGGCCAGCGGTGGCAACTTCACCGCGCAGATGTTGAGCGACGGCGATGTCGTGAAAAGCACGGAGTTGACCCCCGGCCCCGATGGCGATGCCTGGCTGCGATTTGACTATGGTCGCGCCGTCGCCGTCCGCGCGGTCACGACCGCAACCGGCAGCTACGCCCATTTCGGAGGTCGCGGCGGTGCGGGCCTTGGGTCGGCTGCACGGCTGGAAGCAAGCAATGACGGCCGCAGCTGGAATCAGGTCGAGATGATCGAAACGGCAGCCCCCCCCCCAACAGGCGTTGGCAGAAGCCGTTGCCGCCGTCGGCAAGCCCATGATCGTGACCCTGCGCAACGGGCGCGCGCTGGCGCTGGAAGGCGCTGTGCTGAATGCCCCGCAATCCTTGTTACCTGGTTCCTGGGATCGGAATCCGGCAACGCGACGGCCGATATCCTGTTCGGCGCGACTGGCCCGTCCGGCCGCCTGCCGGTCAGCTTCCCCATCTCGGCGGGGCAGGTGCCTTATTATTATGCGCACCGGCGGCCGGGCCGCCCAAACAACACGCGCTATATCACGTCGAAATATGAGGCGCTTTCCGTTCGGCCATGGCCTGACCTATGGAAAGATCAGCTATTCCGATCTCGTCCTTTCCTCCAAGAAGATCGGGATGGACGGCCAACTGCGGGTCACGGTGACGGTCAGCAACCATGGGCAATATGCCGCCCGGGAATTGGTGCAGCTCTACGTTCAGGATGTCGTCGCATCCGTCACCCAGCCGATCCGTGAGCTGAAGGCCTATCGCCATGTCGAACTGGCGCCGGGCCAATCGCAACAGGTGACGCTGGATTTGCGGGCCGCAGACCTTGCCTTCATCGGCGTCGATCTGAAGCCCTTGATCGAGGCTGGCCGGTTCAAATTGTGGATCGCGCAGTCCGCTGAGGCGGCAGGGCTGACGGAAGAGTTTGAGGTCGCTTGACCTGGCGGCGCGCCTAGGGTGTGTTCGAAGCAGATGGAAACGCCAGTTCGGCGAAGCCAATCATTTTCCGTCTCGAAAGACACGGAGAACAAAAGATAGATAGAGCATGATCCGATTCAACGTGATCGGATCATGTTCTAACGCGCATTGCCAAGAATATAGTCGATGAAGACCCTCAATTTTGGCAGTGCCTGCGTCCGGCTCGGGTAATATAGGAACACCCCTGACGAAGTTATCCCGTAATCGTCCAGGACCGTGATCAGTTTGCCGCCAGCAATGTGATCATCCACCATGCTTTGGGGGATGTACAGCAGCCCCAATCCCTGCAGCGCTGCTGAAATTCCCAAACCGAAGTCGTTCACGATCAATCGACCGGCGACGGCCACATCCGTTGCCCGCCCGTTATCCAAAAAGTGCCAGTTGGCAATTCCTTCAGGCCCGCTCCGCATCCGGATGCAGTTATGGCGGCGCAGGTCGGTTGGACTGCTGGGCCTTTCGTGCTTGGCAAAATATTCCGGTGCGCCCACGACTGCGAAGCGGATGGGTGGCGTCACTCGCAGTGCGATCACGTCAGGGTCGAGCAGTTCACCCAATCGAACGCCAGCGTCAAATCCGCCCTCAACCAGATCGGTCGGACGATCTTCGGCCCAAATGTCCAAGTCGATCTGAGGATAGGCTTCGCAGAACCCCTTCATTATCGGTTCGATGAGCAGGGCGATCATACCGCGCGGCATATGTATGCGGAGCAAGCCCGATGGCGTGCTGAGGTTCCGGGCTTCATCATAAGCGCTGGCGAGATCGGCGAAAGCAGGCGATGCGCGCGCGAGCAATATCTCGCCCGCCTGCGTCAGCCCGACGCTGCGGGTTGTCCGCATGAGCAGTGCAACCCCGGCTTTGGCTTCAAGCGCCTTGATCTTCTGGCTGAGAGCCGAAGGGGAAAGGTGCAATTCATCAGCGGCAGCACGAAAGCTGCGGCGCTGCGCAACGCGAACAAATGCCTCGATGGCGTCGAGAAGACTGCGATCCATTATGTTATCCAGCTACATGACCCATCAACTTTATAGTGGATTATCACCTAATGAGCCAAGCGGTAGATTGAGGTCCAGAAAATGAAAGGAAGTTCAATGACACATTCAATCTTCGTTGCCCCGCTGGCCCTCCTGTCGTCTTACCTGATGCTGGCTGCAGCTCTTGGCCCGTCCCTCTCGCTCATTGGGTGAGCCAAGCGCGACAAGAAGAAGCTGTTCTACAAAAGGCCGCGCAGCCCCACTTGGCGTGAGCTGCGGGACATTCAATTCAATGGATCGGCCAGGCCCGTCCCCCTCGTTGATATTTAATTAGTATGAGTATATACCATCACTAACGGCGTCAGTGCCGCCTTGGCAGAGCTTCGGCGCGGCAAGGGCGGTTTTCCTATCCGGCCTTTCAGACCCCGGGTCTGCCCCCGCGACAATCAGTGATGGAGAATGCACAAGTGATCGACGGCAGCGTTCTGGTGGGCGGCGACGCACGCCAGCAGAAAGAGCGGTTCAAGGGTATCGATCCGGCAACGGACCTACCTCTTGCCCAAAGCTATTCACAAGCCTCGCCAGAGGACATCGCGGACGCATGCGCCCTAGCGGCTGATGCGGCACCGTCTTTTGCCGGGCTGACGCCCGACGCGAGAGCGCGCTTTCTCGAAGCCGCAGCCGAGCGGATCGATGCGATCGGCGATTTGCTTATCGAAACAGCTATGGCGGAAACGGGCTTGCCCCGCATGCGTCTGGAAGGTGAGCGCGGGCGCACAACCGGGCAGCTCCGCCTGTTCGCCTCTGAATTGCGGGCCGGCTACTGGCTGGACGTGACGATCGATCGCGCCTTGCCGGATCGCGCCCCGCCGCGTCCCGACCTTCGCCGTATGAATGTGCCGCTCGGGCCGGTGGCGGTGTTCGGCGCGTCCAATTTCCCGCTCGCTTTTTCCGTGGCTGGCGGCGATACCGCGTCGGCGCTCGCGGCGGGATGTCCGGTAGTGGCCAAGGGGCATCCGGGTCACCCCGGAACCGGAGAGCTCATCGCTCGCGCCGTGACCCAAGCTGTGACGGACTGCGGTCTTCATCCGGGCGTTTTTTCCTATCTGCCCGGCACTGGCAATGCGCTTGGCGCTGCCCTTGTGGCCGATCCTCGCATCCGCGCGGTCGGCTTTACAGGATCGCGGGCAGGCGGACTGGCGCTCGCCGAGATAGCGGCCCGGCGTCCTGAACCTATCCCCGTCTATGCCGAAATGAGCGCGGTCAATCCCGTCATATTGATGCCGGGCGCTCTCAAAACCCGCGCCGAGACGCTTGGGACGGCATTTGTGGGCTCTCTGACGCAGGGGGCAGGACAGTTTTGCACGAATCCCGGACTGGTCATCGCGATCGACGGACCGGACCTCGACCGCTTCCTCGCTTCGGCCACTTCGGCCGTCAGCGAGGCGTCGCCGCAGGTGATGCTGACGCCCGCCATTCGGGCCGCCTTCACCAATGGCGTGGCCAAGCTGGAGACCATGCCGGGCGCCAGGTTGATCGCACGGGGCCAAGCTATCGAAGGGCGTGCCGGTGCGGCGCTGTTCGAAAGCCAGGCTGAGCAACTCGCGCTTGAACCCGCCCTTGCCGAAGAGGTGTTCGGTGCGTCGTCCGTGGTGATCCGTTGCAAGGATGTCGATGCGCTGACGCAGGTCATCTCTGGACTGGAGGGGCAGTTGACCGCAACGATCCACATGGAGGATTCCGATGCTGCCGACGCGGCCGCCATACTCCCGCTTCTTGCGCAAAAGGCGGGCAGGGTCCTGGCGAACGGCTGGCCGACGGGTGTCGAAGTGACCTGGGCGATGGTTCATGGCGGTCCGTTCCCCGCCACCACGGACGGACGGTCCACGTCGGTCGGCACCCTCGCCATGTCGCGCTTTCTGCGGCCGGTCTGCTTTCAGGATATCGGCGCGAATCTGACCCCGCCGCCATTGCAGGATGGTAATCCCTGGCGCTTGCCGCGCCGCCTTGATGGCAAGATGGAGACTGCCCAATGATCCGATCCCTCGTTCAATATGAACAGGATGGCCGACGTGGCGTCGCCGCTCTGGACGAGAGCGGATCAGCCCTGATCGTGCGTGATACGGCGTCCGTACGGATGCTGGCTGGCGATGCGCTGGCGTCGTCTACCACGCTTGCCGCTCTTGCCGAGGAACGGGCAGGGGCCTCGATCGATTTGGCCGCTGTTACCTTGCTGCCGCCGATCGATCATGAAGATCCCGCCCATCTGCTGGTCAGCGGCACCGGCCTCACGCATCTGGGCTCCGCCGAAGGCCGCGACAAGATGCACAAGGCCGCCGCCGCCGGTCAGGCCACCGACTCCATGCGTATGTTCCTGATGGGCGAGGAGGGTGGAAAGCCAGCTGCCGGAATTGAGGGTGTGCAGCCCGAATGGTTCTACAAGGGCGATGGATCGATCCTGGTGCCACCGGGCGCGCCTTTCCGTAAACCTGCTTTTGCGGGAGATGGGGGCGAGGAACCGGAAATCGCCGGCATCTACCTCAACGCGCCGGATGGAACGCCGGTTCGCCTGGGCTTCTCAATCGGCAATGAGTTTTCGGACCACGTAACCGAACGGGTCAATTATCTCTGGCTCGCCCATTCCAAGCTGCGTCAGGCGTCGCTCGGCGCGGAATTGTTGCTGGGCGACCTGCCCGCCGATGTTCGCGGCGCCAGCAGGATTATCCGCGACGGTGAGATATTGTGGGAAAGTAGATTTTTTTCTGGCGAGGCGAACATGTCTCACAGCATCGAGAATCTTGAGCATCATCATTTCAAATATGACTTGTTCCGGCGTCCCGGCGACGTGCATGTGCATTTCTTCGGCACGGCGACCCTCTCTTTCACCGATCAGGTGGCAACGCGGGCGGGCGATATATTCGAAATAGAGGCGGACGCCTTCACCATGCGGCTTCGCAATCCTCTCGTGGCGGCAGCCGACGAAGGACTGGCCAAAGTGAGGGTTCTATGATCCCCACAGGCCTTAGGTTGCAGAGCCGCAATCGCCATAGTCCGGTGTAGATGTAGCCTAGCGAAACTCTTGTATTTGCTGCCACGCTAATCGTGCAAGCTCCGGAAATGCTTTGGCCCGCTCCGCTGCTTGCACGGATGACGCCGTGCCGCGGATGACGCGGCCTTTGATGCCGTGAAAGATGGCCGCCAACCGAAAGAAATTGAACGCAATATAGAAATGGTAATTGGGAATAGAGGCTCTGCCTGTCCGCTTACAATAAGCCGCGATATATTCGTCCTCAGTTGGAATATTGAATGCGGCAAGGTCGACGCCGCCCAACCCCGCCACGATGTGGGGCGGCATACGGTACATCATCGCGTTATAGGCGAAGTCCGCGAGCGGATTACCGAGCGTCGACAATTCCCAATCGAGAACGGCCACAACCCGCGGTTCCGTTGGGTGGAAGATCATATTGTCAACGCGGAAGTCGCCATGCACGATCGATGAATCGTCGTCGGGCGGAATATTAGCGGGCAGCCATTCGATCAGTTGATCCATGTTCGGATCGCGTCCGGCCTCGACATCTCCAAGGTACTGCCGTGTCCAGCGGTTGATCTGGCGTGCAAAGTAGTTGCCAGGTCGGCCATATTCACCCAGCCCTACGGCGTGGTAATCAACCCCGTGAAGCTGGGCCATAGCAGCGTTCATCGCATCGAAATAGGCTGGGCGGTCGGCAACATTAACCTCTGGCAGCGTAGCATCCCAGAAGATGCGCCCTTCCACCAATTCCATGACATAGAACCATCGGCCGATCACGCTATCGTCAGTGCACAGCCCATAGACATGTGCCACCGGGAAGCCGACTTTTTCGAGGCCGGTCAATACCTGCGCCTCGCGTTCGATCGCATGCGCCCCGGCCAGTAACTGCCCCATAGGCTTACAGCGCAGAACATAAGCCCGACCCGGCGTCATAAGCCGGTAAGTCGGGTTGGATTGCCCGCCTTTGAACTGGTCAACACTCAACGGACCGGTGAAACCCGCGACATTCGACTTCATCCAGCGGGCCATCGCCTGCTCATCGAAGCCCTGACCCGCGCGTACCGGGGTCGTGCCCACATTGGACTGCGTATCGGTGCTCATTCAATATTCGCAATCGCGAAGCTGCGCTTGATTTTTTTGGCCAGCGACCATTTATGAACTTCTGTCGGACCGTCATAAATGCGGAAAGCCCGGATTTCGCGAAAGATCTGCTCGACGACCGTATCGCGTGATACCCCCGTGCCGCCCAATATCTGTACGCAACGGTCAGCCACACGGTAGAGCGCCTCCGACACCGCAACCTTTGTCATGGAGCTTTCAGTCACAGCTTTGTCTCCGCGGTCGAGTGCATCGGCGCACCAGTCGATGATCAATTCACTCTGCTTGAGGTCGATCAAATTTTCCGCCAGCATAAAGCCGACGCCTTCGTGATCGATCAGCAACTGGCCGAAAGCCTTGCGCTTGACTGCATAGGCCGTCGCAATTTCGTTGGCACGCATAGCGCTCCCCAACCAGCGCATACAATGTGTCAGCCGGGCCGGGCTGAGGCGTATCTGTGCGTAGGCGAACCCTTCGTGCGGCGCACCGAGGATGGCGCTCGTCGGCAGGCGTAAATCCTTGATCGTGACGACCGCGTGGCCACCCGGCATCGAACTGTCGATCGTATCGATCAGCCGATCCTGCCTGATCGCGGGATGCGGAAGATCGACCAGAAACATGGTCGCGGTATCCTTGCCATCGCGCACCGTCTTTGCCATCAGGATCGCGAACGCCGCGCCTTCGAAGCCCGTCGCGAACGCCTTGCGCCCGTTCACGATCCAGTAGTCGCCGTCCTGCCGCGCCATCGTCATCATCATCGAGGGATCGGACCCCGCGCCGCCCTCTTCCGCCGGTTCCGTCATCAGGAAGCAGGAGCGGCCGTGCCCCGCGATCAGCGGGTCAAGGAAACGCGCTTTCTGCTCGTTCGTTGCGACATGGCGCAGAAGGTAGATATTGCCCTCATCCGGCGCGAATGTGTTCAAAGCGACGGGGCCGAGCGGTGACAGGCCCGACGCGCGCAGGATCAGTGCGGTCCCTCGGTGTGTGAAGTGAGACCCATCTGGCCGAATATGCGGTGTCAGCAGCCCCGAAGCGATGGCCTTGGCCCGCATCTCCTGGACCAACGCATCGGATGGCCCATGATCTCCTTGGCGATGATCCGTCTCAAAAGGGATGACGACATTCCTGACAAAAGCTTCCACTTTGCCAGCGATGATTTGCGCTTCGTCGAGATCATTTTTCATCAACATGTATCCCCGCACATGGCTGGACGGAAGGACTGCCTGTTGCCCTGTTGGACCTCACAGCGCCTCGATCCCGGCTTTCAATGCATTGAGGAAAGCGATGACGGGGCCTCCGTCTATCGCGCGGTGGTCGAAGGTCAGTGAAAAACAGACCATCGGCTTCACCGCCACAGTCCATTCACCGTCTACCATCGCTGCGCGAGGCGAGTGAACGATGCCGCCCACGCCCAGCAGCGCAACTTGCGGAACATTCAGCAAGGCTTCGGCGCGCATGACAGGTCCGACAGAGCCGGGATTGGAGATCGTAAACGTTCCACCTTCCAGATCCGTCTGCCTGACCGATCCGGCCCGGACGCTCTCCGCCAATGCGGCGATTGCCTGAGTGAGAGCCATCGGGTCTTGCTGTTCCGCGTTACGGATCACCGGCACTATCAGGCCGTCTTCCGCATCGACCGCGATCCCCAGATTGACCGTTGGCCAAAGCGACAGTCCCTGCTCGCCCCAAGTCGCATTTAATTTTGGATGTTTTAGGATGGTTGTCGCAGTGACATGGGCGATATAGCCCAGAATGGAAGGCGTGGGTTGCCCCGCCTCTTTCAGGGCGGCGCGCCTTGCGAACAGCGCCGAAAGATCGATTTGCATATCCGCCGTCAAAGAAGGCACTGCCGCTGCTTTCGTCAGCGTTTGGGCAATGGCCTTGCGCCGCATCGAGTGCGGCGCGAGCGTCGGCCGATCGCCGCCGCCTGCGGCAAGAACGTCGTCCTGCGTGACTTTGCCGCCGGGTCCGGTTCCGGTCACGGCTGACAGGTCAACGCCATGATCCTTTGCAAGTTTGCGAACCAGCGGGCTTATCCGTCCCGCAATGCCTTTCATGTCAGTCGGGTCAGCCGTTGCGGTCGAGGGCGCAATGGCCTGTTCCGCAACTGCGGCCGGGCCAGCCTCGTCAATTGCCGCCAGCGCCTCCGCGATCGCGGTCGGTGACGTGCCGGGCGGAACCCAGAGGCCAACCTTGTCGCCAATCTTCATCTCGTCATCTGCCCGACCGATCTGTCGGGCGAGTATCCCGGCCTCGACCGCTTCGACTTCCGTTGCGGTCTTGTCCGTCTCCACCTCGTAGAGGATATCGCCTTCTTTGAAACTGTCGCCTTCCGAAATGCGCCATTCAAGGATCTTGGCATTCTCTACCGAGCCCATTTGCGGAATGTTGAGGGTGTGTAGAATGGACATTGGCATTTCCTCAAAGGCTCATCAGGTCCCGTGCCATCTGTGCGATGGCATCGATGGACGGGATCGAAAGGGCTTCCAGATCACTGTGCTGCGGCAACGGAAAATCCTTCGCGCCAAGGCGCAGGATTGGTGCTTCCAGATCGAAAAATGCGGTTTCCTGTATCTGCGCCGCAATTTCCGCGCCGGGGCCAGCGGTCTTGGCCGCTTCATGGACAACCATTGCACGATGCGTCTTGCGCACCGATCCGAGCACGCAGTCCCAGTCCAGTGGCACAAGGCTGCGAAGATCGATCACCTCGACATCGATGCCGTCGGCAGCGAGCTGATCGGCCGCAGCAAGTGAGCGAGATACCATCGACCCATAGGTTATCAGCGTCATGCTGTTGCCGGGGCGGCGGATCGCGGCCTTGCCGATCGGAACGATGAATTCAGGGTCGAGCGGGACAGATCCCTTGCTCCACCCCAGACTTTGGACACTGTGAAACAATACGGGGTTGGGTTCGCGGAGCGCCGCTTTCATAAGCCCCTTTGCATCTTCCGGCGTCGAGGGAACGACCACTTTCAATCCCGGAAAATGCATCCCCAAGACTTCAGTGCAGCTTGAATGTTCGGGTCCAGCGCCGCCCATCGCTCCGATCGGGAAAATGATGACGGCAGTCATCGGCACATTCAGGCCGTGCATATATCGCCATTTGGCCAGCTTATGATATATTTCATCGCCAGCAATCAGGGCGAAGTCGCCAAAGCCCATATTGATGACGGGCTTCATCCCCGCAATCGCCGCCCCGGTGGCCAGGCCCGCCTCGAACGCTTCGGAAATATTGCTATCCACAACGCGGTCGACGCCGAACTCGTCGATCAGTCCCTTTTCCGTGCCGAACCATCCGCCCGTGGCGACACCTTGCCCCAGTACGAATATGCTGCCGTCGGCGCGCATTTCCTCAACCAGGGCAAGGCCCATCGCCGCATTATAGCCCATCGTTTCAGTCGACATAATAAAGATCCCGTTCGATAACCGACATGTCGGGGTCGGGTGCGGCCTTTGCCTCCCGATAGGCTGCATCCACGATGCCTTCCGCCTCCTCGATCAACCGAGCGGCGGTGTTTCCCGAAAGCCGCGCGGCCAGAACATCCAGCGGATCGCGATAGTCGTCGAATTCGCTATCACTGCGATAATTTTGCGGATCGCCAGCATAATGCCCGCGACGGCGCGTGACCTTGGCTTCGATCAGCGTCGGCCCGTCCCCCCGGCGCGCGCGATCGACCGCTTCACAGGTCGCCTCATAGACGGCGATGGCATCCTGACCATCGACGATAACGCCCGGAATATGATAGCCCGCCGCGTAGTCAGCGATGTCCGTCGTCGGGTTGACCGATCCCAGACGCGTACCAACCAACAGGCCATTATTCTCGCAGAAATAGATCAGCGGCAATTTCCATGCCGCAGCGTGGACCATGGTTTCGTGAAACGTGCCCCTTGCGGACGTGCCGTCGCCGAAATTGGCCAGCGAGACCCGCCCGTCCTTTCGGATCTTGGACGCCAGAGCTGACCCGCCAGCCAAGGGATAGACGCTGCCCAGCGTCGCGCCTTCGCCCATTATGCCGATCGAATAGTCGGCCCAATGAGGAACACCGCCACCTTTGCCGCGTGTCGCGCCCGACATCTTGCCGAGTAGGTCGCCAAGGATGGGACCGGCCGCCATCCCCTTGCCAATCGCCCAGGCAGCGCCGCGTCCCTGATACCAAAGATAATCCGATGTCGCGAGAGCGGCGGACGCGCCGATGGGCGCAGCCTCCTGTCCTTCGCCCGGATGCCACCAGCCGGAGAATTTATGATCCCGCGTGTGGCGCAGCATTAACCGTTCGATCGCGCGCGATACCGCCATGCGCGAGAACATCGTCTCGACGAGTTCTGAATTTGGCTCCGACATTGGCCCTCTTCCCATTTGATTGTTTGCGGCAAGGCGCGCGCGCATTATCCCGCCGTCTGCGCCCCATCGACGGGCATGGCGATACCGCTGACGCTCCGCGCGTCGTTCGATCCCAGAAAGGCGATGGCAGCGGCGACTTCTTCAGCGTCGATCATGTCGCCCATCTTCGATGCATTTCGCGTCAGCAGGCTGACATCGACATCATCTGGCCAGACGAGTTCCCCGGTCATCGCCGTTTTCACGCCGGTCGGACAGATGGCATTGACGCGAACGCCAGTGCTTGCGAATTCGACTGCCAACGACTTGGTGATGCCGATCACGCCATGCTTGGTGGCGCAGTAGGCCGTGGTGTAGGCGATGCCGACGAGGCCCGCCGCCGAACTGATGTTGACGATATTGCCCTTCGCGGCGATCAGGTGCGGCATCGCCGCCTGGCAGAGGTAAAATACGCTGCTCAGATTGACGCGTACCATCCGCTCCCAGCGGCTGTCTTCGAAACGGGCGAGGGGAGCCCAGTCCATGATGCCCGCGATGTTGCACAGCATGTCAATGCGGCCCGCCGCCTTTGCTGCGTCAGCGATGAACGCGCGGCAGGAATCGGGATCGCCAGCATCGAAACCGATCACCACTGGCGTGGTCAGGGTATCGAGCGTGTCAGCCACGGCCTTTGCACCCGCTTCGTTTAGATCACCAAGCACAAGTATCGCGCCTTCCGATGCCATCCGCCGGGCGGTGGCACGGCCGATGCCCGATGCGGCACCGGTTACTATGACGACCTTGTCTTTATATCGCATGAGATCCGCTCCTGTTCGCTCGCGTGGGCGTTATCGCGCGCAGATCGCGTCCATGATCGGTCAGCGTGCCGATAAGGTCATTGCCCATATGGCGTTCGATGAAGCGCCACTGGCCATCGACCTTTGCCACGGTGTCGCGGTAATCTCCGCCAATGACCGGCTGGAGCGGCAGCGTGTCGGTTTGCTGGAAGACCATCACATAGGATGAGACGACGGCTGTGCCTTCATCCTTCGGCCGAATGATGACGTTGCTTATGAAATGGCGCGTCCGCGGCGTTCCGTCCGAATAGGTAATGACCCAGTCGCGGAACGACGCTGCCAATGCGGCAGGATCGCGGTCGGCCATCAGCATCCCCGCGCTGTAAACGACAGCATGTTCAAAAAGGCGACCGACCGCGTCGAAATCGCCCCCGTCGAGCAGCGTGGGGTAGGTGAAAATGAGATTCTGTATCTCGAAATAATCCTCGCCGGTCATTTTAATTCCTTTTGCGGTCTTTTGCCGCGTCATCGAGATTACTGGTGGCTCTGGCGATCATCCACCTTCATTTGTGGTAAGCCGCCCAAACTGGCGGGCTGCGCGAGCGATTACGCCAGTTCGAAATCCTCCATCCGTGGCGCGGCCATCGATTGGGCGAAATGGTCGTAGCTCCATGGCCATGTCTGGGGCACGCCCTGCGCGTCTAGATACCAGCTCGTGCATCCAGAGCCGAATATGGTCCGTTTCGCGGCCGCGATACGGCGCTCCTCATAATCAGCCATGGCTTCGGGCTTTGCAGCGATCGCGGAACAGGTTCCGTCGCGCAAAAGATCGAGGAGTTGGTCGATATAGTCCCATTGCCGCTCAGCGATGTCGATCAGCGAAAAATTGCCCACTGGTGCGGTGGGGCCGTTGAGCAGGAACAGGTTGGGGAAATCGGGCACGGTGATTGCGTAATAAGCGGTCGGGCGCAGCGCCCAGGCATCATCGAGGTTACTACCGCCTCGTCCGATTACCTTAATGGGGCGCACGAAACGGTCGGTCTTGAAGCCTGTTGCCAATACCAACACGTCCAGTTCGTGCAGCGTGCCGTCTTTCATGCGGACGCCCGTGGCCTCAACCTGTTCGATCGCCCCCGTCTCAACGATCACACCGGGACGTTGCACCGCCTCATAATAGTCGGGCGAATAGATCAGCCGCTTGCAGGCAGCGCGATAATCGGGCCGGAGTTTTTCGCGGAGGACCGGGTCCTGAACATTGTCCTCCAGATTACGCAGGACGATGCCTTCTATCTCCGCCATTTCGGGCGAATCCACCTCAATGATCGCCTTGTTGAACCGCCGGATCCCGGCCCAATATTCATCGCCGAAGCGGATCGCGTCGATCCTGGACACATCCGAACGAAAGGCGTGGCGGTCGGTTTCCGAATAGATGAAGTTCTGGACCGGCATGATCCATTGTGGCGACCGCTGGAAATGGACCAGCGTGCTGGCGCGGGTCGACAGGGCCGAGACGATCTGGACTCCGGTCGAACCATTGCCAATCACGCCGATGCGGCGGTCGTCGAGCGCCACGCTGTCGTCCCAGCGTGCGCTGTGAAAGCTATCGCCCCCGAAGTTCTGTAGGCCCGGAATGGCCGGGATATTGGGATGATGCAACACGCCGGTCGCGGCGATGACGACATCGACGATGTCTTTGCAGCCATCGGACGTCTCGATATGCCAGTGGCCATCAACGTAGCGGCAGTCCGTCACTTCCGAATTGAAGCGGATGCGGTCACGGAGCCGGTAATCGTCCGCGATCCGTTCGAAATAATGCTGAATCTCCGGGCCGGGGGAGAAAAACTGCGTCCATTCAGGGTTGGGCGCGAAACTATAGGTATAGGCATGGGCGGGAACGTCGCAGGTCAGGCCCGGATAACGGTTTTCCCGCCATGTGCCGCCGACGGTGTCGCCTTTTTCGTAGATGGTGAAATCTGCATCACCCTTCTGGTCCAGCCGAATCCCGGCAAGCAGCCCGGCCATACCCGCGCCAATTATCGCAAACCGTAATCTGCGGTGGCCGGTTTCCATTTCCTGTTTAGCCATGAGTCGGTGCACTTTCGATCTGGTCGTGGTGATTCTGTGGCATGGGCGTTCAGGCGACCCATTCGGGCGGACTGTTCAACTCGGACAGCCGTCGTTCCTTGAGCGCACTAAGGTATAGCGCGATCGCATCGCCGGTATTTTCGATGAGATCGATATGGTCGGTCGCAACGGCTTCATCGAAATGGTCGCGCACTTCCTCGATGGTCAGGTCACCACCGGCATAACCCTTTGAAAAGCCAGTCACGATTTTGGCGAAACGGCCAGAGGATGCAGCAATTGACTGGCCGGTGCAGGTTGCATCGCGATGGACCAGCCAGGCGACCACCGACGCCACGCGTTCGGGTGTGGCGGCCTTTTCCATCCAGTCGCGAATGTCGCTGTCGGGAAGATGCATGGCGACCAGCCGGGTAAAGGCGGCTGGCGAGATCGCATTGCACGTAATCCCGTGCGGCGCGCCCTCCATCGCCAACGCCCGCACGAACCCCATCATCGCCATCTTTGCCACCGGGTAGCCGATTCCGGCGCTTCCACCCATCCCGAACATCGAATCCGACAATGTGCACACGATGCGCCCATATTGTTGACGCAGCATCGCTGGCCATGCGGCGTGCACCAGATGGAAGGGGGCATAGGCGTGGATCTGCATCTGATGGTCGAACTGCGCCAACTCCATCTCAGCGAAGGATTGTGTGACGTCCGGCGCGATGCTGCCCGCATTGTTGATGACGATATCGACACGGCCCCAACGATCGAGTGCAAGCGCGACAAGGCGTTGCGCGGTCGAGGGGTCCGTCACGTCGCCAGCATCGGCGATCGCCTCACCGCCCAGCGCCATGATGTCGCCGACCACGGCCTCGGCCAGGTCCGACGATTTTCCACCACCTGTAGTCGATCCACCCAGATCGTTGACGATGACCTTTGCGCCACGCGCAGCCAGTATCCGGGCATAGCTTCTGCCCAAACCCCGCCCCGCACCGGTGACGATGGCGACCTGGCCGTCATAGCGTAGCTGTTCCAAACATCTTCTCCTTAGCCGGATGTCGTGCGGCGCATCCGATCTCCATTGGCTGGTCCAAAAGACGGCGTCGCTCCACCCCCAAATCGATTAGATGAAGATTTGCGGGACCTCCTCTGTTTGGATGAGGCACCGGTTTTTCCAACGGAGCATGTTGCCGGAACAGAACTGGCGATACGACCAGCATAGGATGAGGATCGGGCGGTTTCATGATGTTCAAAAACAGGTCCGCGTTGATCACGGGCGGCGGTTCGGGAATCGGCGCCGCTGCGGCAATGCGTCTTGCCGAGGAAGGTTGCCGCGTCGCGATCGCTGATATCCGGGCAGGCGAAGCGCAGCGGATCGTCGACCTGATCGCGAGACGCGGTGGCCATGCTATCGCCATCGCGGGCGATGTGTCCTGCGAAGCCGATACTGTCCGCTTTTTCGATGAAGCCGAAGCGGCGTTCGACGGGCTGGACATGGCCTTTCTCAATGCCGGGGCGTTGCAGGACTATGGCCCGTTCGACACGATCACGGTCGAACAGTTCGACCGGATGATTGCGATCAACCTGCGCGGGCCGTTCCTGGGGCTGCGAGAGGCGCAAAGGCGACTGCGCCCCGGTGGCGCGGCAGTGGTGACGGCGTCCGCCGCCGCGTTACTCGGCTTTTCCGATGCCGTGGGTTACACCGCCGCCAAGCACGGCGTCGTTGGCCTGGTTCGCGCCGCAGCGCGCGAATTTGCTGCGCGCGGCCTGCGGGTCAACGCAATTTGTCCCGGCCCGGTGCAGACGCCAATGGTAGGCGCACCTCCGCAGGATGAGCTTTTGCCGCCGGAAAAGATCACGCCGCCGACCTACCGTGGTGAACTGACGCCGCAGATGGTGGCGGAAGTCGCGCTGTTCCTGATGGGACCGGCATCGGCGGCAATCAATGGGCAGGCGCAGCTTGTCGACGCAGCGCTGCTGTCTGCCTTTCCGACCGCCCCAGACGCCAACTGAACAAAGGACCAACCATGCTCGACACCGCCTTCGATCAGAAAACCGGCTTTGATCCGGCCAATGTCGTGAGTTCCGACAAGGTCACGATCGAGGCACCTGCTGGAATAGTGTGGGAGATTCTGGTCGATCTGGACCGTTATGGGGAATGGAACCCCTTTTGCGTGAAGGCGGCATCCACGCTCGAAATCGGCGCGCCGGTCCATATGAGCCTTGTCAACTATCCCAATCCCGGCGCGCTGCTGGTGAATTGCGAATATGTCTGCGCGTTTGAGCCAGAGCGGCGACTGGCGTGGGAGGCGCCGTGGCACGAGGCATGGCCCTATGCCGCACGCCGCGACCAGATGATCGAACCCGTTGCAGAAGGTATTTGCCGTTATTGGTCGACTGACGCGTTTCTGGGTGAAAACGGCGTCCATGTGATGCGCTTTTGCGGTCCGTGGGTGAAACGTGCGTTCGACGATACCGCCCGCGCGCTCAAGGCCCGTGCTGAGGCTTTCCATGCCGAGCGGCAAGCTGGCTCACAATGACCGCGAGCACGGGTCAGGCGATGCAACCGCAGCGATTTGATAGTGAAGCAGCTTTCTTGCCGGCAGGGGACAGGCCATCCCGCTTTCTGGGGTGGCGCATGGTGTGGATCGCCGCGTTGACGCAGAATGTGGCGGTCGGGCTTACTTTCGGGTCGTTCGGCACGCTTGTTCTTGCCATCGAGCAGCGTTTCGCGACGACCAGAACGCTTTCGACGCTGGCCATTTCGCTGACTATTCTGGTCCTATCGCTCGGTGCGCCGATGATCGGCATGCTCCTTGTGCGTATGTCGATCCGCCGCATGATGACGATCGGCGCATTGCTTGCCGCTAGTGGCTATGTGCTGCTGCCCTTCTCTACGGGCATCGGTATGTTCCTTGCGTTGTTCGGTCTGCTCGTGTCGCCCGGAGTCTTGTTGCTGGGCGTGATGCCGTCCAACATCCTGGCAAGCAACTGGTTCATTCGTGGACAGGGCCGTGCACTGGGCTTCGTCACCATGCCGGTGTTCGTGATGATCGTGCCAATGATCAGTTCATGGGCACTCCAGCGGTTCGGACTTGATGCCGTGCTCATCGGGCTTGGCCTTGCCCATCTGATCGTCCTGCCGTTCATGCCGTTCGTGATCGATCGGCCCGAACAGGTTGGCCAGGTTCCGCTCGGTCATGACGAAGCCAAGAATCCGGTCGAGGCGCGGTCATTGCTATCCGCGCGGAATATGCTGTCCCGACCGGTGACTTGGTTCGTCACCGCCGCCATCGGGATCGCCGTGGGGGGCGGCATCCTGAAAGCCGCTCATCTGGTGCCACTCGTCATGGGACAGGGTTGGCCGCTGGAAGAAGCATCCTTCCTGTTCGCCATTTCCGGCGGTACAGGCATATTGGGCGCGATTGTGTTCGGTTGGCTTGCCGACAGGCTCGGGCCGGGGCAGGCTCTGGCGCTCAACTGCCTTGTCCAGGGCATCGTCTGGTTCATCTTCCTCCAGCCGGTCGGCTATTCGCTGCTGGTGCTGGATGCGATTATAGTGGGTGCGTGCGGTGGCGGGATTGCGGCAGCGCAGGGCGTGCTGCTGACCCGGCTGTTCGGCATCCGTAATTTTGCCCGCGCAATGGGTCTTGTGACACTGTTCACCGTCCCGTTCACCTTCGGTATTTCACCGCTGGCGAGCGCGCTGTTCGACGCCACCGGCAGTTACTGGACGCCGATCGTGCTGCAAATCGCCGGCTTCGGCCTGGCCGCCTGTATTTTCCTGTTGGTCGAGCGTCGCGCGAGCCGCGCTGCTGACTGACATTGTTCCAAGACATCTGGAGATGAACATGATTCTTAAGGACAAGGTAGTGATCGTTTCGGGCATTGGCCCGGGGCTGGGACAGGAACTGTCCTCTCTGGTGGCGGCCGAAGGCGGCCATGTCGTGATGGCCGCGCGCACTTCTGCAAAGTTGGACGCAGCCGAAGCGCTGATCCGAGAGGCGGGGCATGATGTCGAGGTACTGAAGGTCCCAACCGACATTTCCCGGCGCGAGGATGTCGCACGGCTGGTCGCCGCTACCAAAGAGCGTTTCGGACGTATCGATGGCCTGATCAACAGCGCCTATATTCCCGGCGCCTTCACCGATGTCGTGGATGCTGATTTCGACGAGTGGCGGCGTACCTTCGACGTCAACCTGTTCGGAACACTGGACCTTTGCCAGTCAGTCATACGGGAGATGCGCGAGACAGGCGGCGGATCGATAGTCAATGTAAACACACAGGTGACGCGCAAGCCTTGGGTGCAGCAAGCCGCCTATGCCACGTCCAAAGCCGCAATGGCGATGGCGACGATGCAGATGGCGACCGAAGTCGGGCAGTGGAACATTCGGGTCAATTCGACCTTCATGGGGTGGATGTGGGGTCATTCGGTCGAGCAGGCGTTCGACCATATGGCGAAGGAAAGCGGCCAGTCGGTGGCGGAACTAAAGGCAGCGCAGGAAGCGAACATCGCGCTGCGCCGAATGCCGACCGATCGCGAGTGCGCGCGGCCCATCATCATGCTGCTGTCGGATTATTGTTCGGTAGTTACAGGCGCGAGCCTGGACATCAATGGTGGCGAGTTCATGCCAGGGTGAGGAACAGGACTGTTATGCATTCATCTGCCGAACCACGCGTGATGCGCGCCGCCGATTTCGTGGAGCCGGGCACGGTCGATGCACGGCGCGATGCATCGATCCCTGCGCCTGCCGCTGGCGAGGTCATAGTAGCAGTCGCGGCCTGCGGAATTTGCGGGTCCGACCTGCACATGTTCCGTAACGGCGCCTATCGCGATCAACTCGTCCGTTCGACGCCGGAAGGATATCATGTCCCCGGCCACGAGTTTGCGGGCGCCATCGCCGCCTTGGGCGAAGGTGTGACGGGCTGGTCGATTGGCGACCGGGTCGTCGGCGTTACCGGCATGGGTGGCGGCATGGCCGACTTTGTCGCGGTGCCGGTCAATCCATACCAGCTTGTGCGCGTGCCGGACGCGGTTGGCTTCATTGAAGCGGCAACCACGGAGCCAATGGCAGATGCGCTCCAGATGGTACGCAAGGCGGCAATTCGAAGCCGAGAGAATGTCGTCATATTCGGCGTTGGCATCATCGGGCTGGGCGTCATCCAGGCGATCCGCGCCAGGGGAATAGAGACCGGCTCACTGATCGCGGTAGATGTGCATGCCGCGCGGCTTGAAGCGGCGCTGGCAGTCGGTGCTACCGCGGCGATCAACGCGCGCGATGGTGATGTGTTCGATCAGATTGCCGCTCTCACTGGTATTGAGGAGGGCTATAACGGCATCTCGGCCCGGATCGGCGTGGTGTTCGATTGCGCCGGATACATCAAGCATATGCCCGGCCCACCGCCACTGGAAACGGCGCTGAGGTTGATCGCCCTGGATGGCGGGCGGATCGTATGTTTCGGTGGTTATGAGGATCGCATGACGATCGACTTCGGTCCGGTGATCCAAAAGCAGCCGACGATCATGGGATCGAACGGGTATGCACCAGAAGAACTGGTCGAGGCGCTGGCGATGATGGCGGAGGGACGAGTCGATCGGGGGGGGCTGGTCTCCCATCAATTTCCGATCGGCCAGGCGGCAGCGGCATTTGCCGCACAATGCGCGCCGGAAGCCCTGAAAGTGATGCTGACGATGGAGAAGTCATGAGCGCGATGAACGGATTTGATGAAGAGGTCGACATCCTCATCGTGGGATCAGGGGCCGGTGCGCTGACGGCTGCGATCGTGGCTGCGGATAACCATGCGACGGTGGCCATCGTTGAAAAAAGCGACCAGTTCGGTGGTACATCCGCCACATCGGGCGGCGTGATCTGGATTCCTGCAAGCCACCTGGCCAAAGCCGCCGGCGCGGACGATAGCCCCGAAGAAGCCGCGCGCTACATCACCGCGCTCGCCGGTGATGACGTCGATGCGGATCAGATCACGGCCTTTGTCAACAATGCCCCGGCGATGCTGGCCTACCTCGAACACGAGACGCAGGTGCGCTACGCTTCGATCCCCTACACCGATTATCACGCCGAGCTTCCAGGTGGCAAAATGGGGTGGCGCAGCCATGATCCACAACCGATCGATGGCCGCGCGCTGGGCGATGATCTTGATCGCTTGCGGCCGACGCATCCCGCTGGGATGTTGTTCGGCCGGATAAGCTGGACCGCCGCCGAGGCCGCGCCGCTCATCACGCGGATGCCCGGTTGGCAAAAGATGCTGACGAAGGCCTTGTGGCGCCATTATACCGATTTCGGCCAGCGCCTGCGATCGAAGCGGAGCCGCTTCCTGACCTCTGGCAACGCGCTGCTCGCCCGGCTGAAATTATCGCTCGACACGCGCAAGGTGGATATTCGCTATCGCCACGCACTCCTGTCCCTGATCCAGCGCGATGGCCGCGTCGAGGGCGCGGTGGTGCAAACGGACGCGGGCGAGCGGCGTATCCGAGCGCGCAAGGGCGTGATCCTGGCCGCCGGTGGGTTCGAACGTGATGCACAAATGCGGGCACGCTATCTCACCGGCTCGCCCAACCCCGACTGGTCGGGCAGCCAGAGCGGTAATACCGGCGACGCGATCCGCGCGGCGGAGGCCGTTGGCGCGGTCACGACACGGATGGATTCGGCGTGGTGGGCGCCCACGATCAAGGTTCCGGGCGAAGATCGCGCCCGGCCGCTCTTCTTCGAACGCTCGCTGCCTGGATCAATGATCGTCGACAGTTCCGGCAAGCGATTCCTCAACGAAGCCGCCTCCTATCACAAGGCTGGCGAAGCGATGCGCGCTGCAGGCGGGGGGCAGGCCTGGATCCTGCTCGATGCGCGGTTCCGCTGGCGCTATCCGATGGGGCCGTTGATGCCGATGATACCGGACTGGATGCATTCATCCGCTGTCCGCGCACTCATGCGCAAGGCGGACAGCATCGCGGAACTGGCAAGGAAGATCGGTGTCGACCCGACCGTGCTGGAAACGACCGTCATCCGCTACAACGAAAATGCGCGGGTTGGGCAGGACCCTGATTTCGGCCGTGGGCAGCAGCCCTATGACCGCTATTATGGCGATCAGAAGGTGAAGCCCAATCCCAATCTGCTGCCGCTCGAAAAAGCGCCTTTCTACGCGCTGCCAATCAATGCAGGCGATATCGGCACCAGCGGCGGCCTTGCCACCGATGCCAGCGCGCGTGTGCTTGATGCAGCTGGCCAGCCCGTTGCCGGACTCTATGCGGTCGGTAACAGCGCCGCTTCGGTGATGGGCCGATCCTATCCCGGTGCGGGATCGACGATCGGCCCGGCGATGACCTTCGCCTACATCGCCGCCCGCGATGCAACGGGCGCAAATTGAGAAGCGCTATTCGATGACGGCCGGATGGAAGGGACGTGGCTCGCCGAGCATCGCTGCGAAGGAGGCGGGTTCACGGCCATCGATATCGGTAAGGCCATAACGCATGGCGAGATCCGCAGTGTAAAAGGCCTTGCCCGATAGCGCCATCCGGTCCCGATCACGCGCAACCGCATCGATCACCAGCCCTTGCAATTGGGGCGTTTCGGCGGCGTCATACATCTGGCCATAGACTTCGGGCCGTTCTTTTCGCCCCAATTCCAGCCGTTCGGTCCGCATCGGCCCCGGCCAGATCGACAATGTGGCGACGCCGAACGGGCGGAAGTCGTGCGCCATGTCGAACATCATCTTGTCGAGGCCCGCCTTTTGCGCGCCATAGCCGGGACCATGCATGTAGCAATGCGCGCCCGGCGACGAGACCGCGACGACCAGCCCGGCCTGCGCCTTTAGCAGCAACGGAGCGGCTGCGCGTGTCGCGATATAGGCGGAACGCAGTCCGACATCTAGAATATCGGCCAGATCGCCGGACTTCTCCCAGAAAGGTCCCGGCTTCACCAGATCGTCGGAAAGCGCGGTGGCGCTGTGGACGAGAATATCGATATGGCCCGCCTCATCCGCGACGCGCGAAAAAAAGGCTTCCACCGCCGCATCATCACGATGATCGAGTGCGACCGCGACACCCTGTCCGCCCGCGTCATCTACGGCGCGCGCGGTGGCACCGATCGTGCCGGGGAGCGGCAGCCCCTCGTCGCTCAGCGAACGACCGGTAACATAGACCTTAGCGCCCGTGCCCCCCAGTGCGATCGCGATCCCTTTGCCCGCGCCTCGGCTCGCGCCTGTGACGACCACGATTTTATTACTGGTCATTGTCTCTCTCCTATCTCGCCCGTCATTATCCTGCGCCGCGTCTCGCTCCTCCCCCCAAATCAAGTAATCGCGACTTTCGAAAATCGGTTAGCGCCAGGCAAAAGGAGAGGATCGATGACCAGTACCGCCAACCGTGATTTGTTCGTTCGGATGCTGACGGCGCTTGGTATCAAGGATTTCGATACGTTCGAATCCTGCCTTGCCGACGACATACAGCTCGAATGGCCCTTTCCCGTTATGGAGGGCTTTCCGCTCGAACACCGTGGTGCGCGCTGGTTTCGCGATGCGTTGGAAGCGAGTTGGCGCGATTTTGATCCTTACGCCTATCGCATTGAGGTCATCCACGATCTGGCCGCCGAGGATCGGCTGATTGCCGAATATAGCTCGCACAGCCGCTATATTCCGACGGGCGAACCCTATTCCAACCGATATGTCAGCATTCTTGATTTCGCCGAAGGCCGGATCACGCGCTGGCGCGAATATGTGAACCCTCAGGTCGTGTCGAAGGTGCTCGGTGAGAATGCCGGGTGGAGCGAAACGGGCGGCGCACGCACGGCCTAGTCTATTTCGAGGTATCGGCGGCCGGATCGAAGGTCTCAAATAGCGGTCAAAAGTCGGATTGGAGAGCGAAGATGGCACAAACCGCAGACTATGGGTTGGGCGAATATACATTCCCCCGCGGCTGGTTCATGGTCGCCGAAGGGAGCGAAGTATCGGCAACCCCAAGCACGATCCACTATTTCGGCCGGGACTTCGTCCTGTATCGCGGCGAAAGTGGTACGGCGCACATGGTCGATGCCTATTGTCCTCATCTTGGCGCGCACCTGGCCAAGAACACGACCTCTTACATCGTGCGCGATGGACAGCAGGTGGAGGGCGAATCGATCCGCTGCCCTTATCATGGATGGCGTTTCGGCCCGGATGGTGCGTGCGACGACATCCCCTATTCAAAGTTTATCCCCAAAGCTGCCTGCCTGCCGACCCACCGGATCATCGAGCGCGCGGGCATCATCTGGTACTGGCACGACCCCGAAGGCCAGGAGCCGGATATCGAATTGCCCCCCTTTGCGGAATGGGACGATCCAAGCTGGGTGCGCTGGCAGGTCGATCATCTGGGCATCATCCCCTGCCATCCGCAGGAGATACTCGACAATATGGCGGACGCCGCGCACATGGTTCCGGTCCACGGATCGACCGACTGCGCCTATTTCGAAAACGCCTTTAACGGGCCGATCCTTCACCAGACGTTCGGCGCGGGCCACCGTACGCTGGTCAGCAGCGACGCAGTGCTGGAAACCGACACATGGTATACCGGGCCTGCAATCCTTCAGGCGCGACTGACCGGGGCGTATCCCTCGCTGATGCTGATCTGCCATACGCCGGTCGAGGATGGCGTGGTCATGGTGTGGCATGCACTGATGTCGAAGGCTGCCAACACGCCGCCAACGCAGGATGACATCGCAATCGCATATGGTTATGCCGAGGCGGGACGGCTGGCGCTCGCGCAGGATTTTGAAATCTGGGCCAACAAGCGTCCCTGTTTCAATCCACTCCAAATTCCGGCGGATGGGCCGTTTGGCAAGGTGCGCATCTGGTATCGACAATTTTACAACCCGCGCGCCCGCGCCAGTGAATTTCAGGATCGGGTGGACGGCAAGATCACGACATATGACACGCGCGGCAGCAGCGCGGCGGCCTGAAAAAATATTGAGAGGATGACGATGGGCAAGGTACAATTTCCCGCAGGAGCAGCTTTGGTGTTCGGCGGCAGCGGCGGGATCGGTCGCAGTGTGGCGCAATGTTTCGCAGAAGCCGGAACGGACGTGGCGATCGGCTATCATTCGAAGGCCGATGCCGCCGCAACGCTGGCCAGCGCGATTGAGAGCGAGGGGCAGAAGGCATCAACGCATCGTGCCGATGTGCGCGATCGTGAACAGGTCGAGGCGGCATTCGCAGCGGCGGTCGCAGCGCACGGACGCATCCACACCGTTGTCTGGGGCGCCGGGCCACTGGTCGATCAGGTCATGCTGGGCGATACCACCCACGAACAATGGCGTCGCGCGATCGACATAGAGGTCCATGGCTTCTTCAATGCCGTGCAGGCTGCCTTGCCACATTTTCGCGAACAGGGCGGCGGATCGTTCGTCACGCTGGGATCAGCGGGGCAGATGCGCTGGCCGGAGAAAGACGGTCTGTCTGTCGCACCCAAGGCGAGCAATGAATCGCTCGTCCGCGGCATTGCGCGGGAAGAGGGACGGCACGGCATCCGTGCGAACAGCGTGCTCGTCGGCGTGATCGAGGCCGGTATGTTCCTGGAACTGACGAAACAGGGCGTGTTCGGTCCCGAATGGGTGGCGGAAGTGCAAAAGGGCCTTGCCCTCAAGCGTTGGGGCCAGCCGGAAGAGATCGGTGAGGCGGCGGTGTTCCTTGCATCCAACCGCGCCGCCTATGTTACCGGGCAGCAGATCAACGTATCGGGTGGCTACGGCATCTAGGCATGGCATCCTATCCACAACAAGAGGTCGAGGCCGCCATCACCCGCCTGCGCGACGCCTTTGTCGAAGCGGAGGCGCGTAACGACTGGTCATGGATCGCCGACGAACTCTACCATGAGGATTGCGTCTATATCTGTCCCTATGGTGGCGCGATGCCCGTTCGTGCGGACGGGCGGGAGGCGATAAGACGGACCCATTATGGCCGCGACATGGATGTCGGTTCAGGGTGGGAGGGCTGGACCTTCCCCATATTGGACTGGGCGATCGCGGATGATCGGATCATCAGTCACTGGGTCAATCGCGGCCCCGGCCGACGAGCGGACGGGGGATTTTACGAGACGCATGGCGTATCGCTGATCACCTATGGCGGCGGCGGGAAATTTTCATCGCAATATGATCTGTTCGACATCGCCCACCAGATGCGCCTGTGCGATGAGCTGGAGGATGCGGGTCTGCTCAGCCCCACGCTTAAGGCGGAATGGGTCGATCCGATGAAGGACAGGCTCATAACCATGCTGGAACGGCGCTGATCCCCTACAAATTGATGATGCGCGCCTGATGCGTAACCACCAATCAGGATGTTTAGCACCTGCCATCCGAGCAGGGTGAAGGAGGATCGCCACATGGCCTATAGCCATCTGCTCGCACCGGGACGTATCGGCGCGATGGACTTGCGCAATCGGATATTCATGACGCCGATGGGGTCCAACCTTGCGGACGAGGACGGGATCACCGGCGAACGGCTGCGCGCTTATTATGAGGAACGCGCAAAGGGCGGCGCGGCGCTGATCATGATGGGATCGGTATCGATCGGCTATCCCGAAGGCTCCGGCAACTGGCGCAACGAGGCGATTTCGCACGAGCGCCATGTGCCGGGCGTGCGGGCGCTGGCCGACGCGGTCCACGCTCATGGCGCGAAACTCGCGATGCAGCTTCAGCACGCTGGTCTGGTCGCGATGAATGACATGCTGGCTGGACGACCGATCTGGACGCCTTCGATCCCGGCGGTCGGCAAGAGCGATGGCGATATGATGGACGGCTTCCTGGAGGATGAACTGGCCATCTTTACCGCGCCATTTGCTGCCATGGGTGCGCCCAACTACCGCGTCATGACCGTGCAGGATATCGAGCAACTGGTCCAGATGTTCGCCAGCGCCGCGCAACGCGCCCAGCGCGCAGGCGTCGATGCGGTCGAACTTCATGCCGGTCACGGTTACCTGATCTCATCGTTCCTCAATCCATTGATCAACCAGCGCGACGACGATTATGGCGGCTCGATCGAGAACCGCTCGCGCTTGCTATGCGATATCATTCGCGGCGTGCGCGCTGCCGTCGGCCCCGACATGCCGATATGGCCGCGCCTGGACAGCCAGCATTTCCTGATCGACGGCGGCATCACAGTGGAGGACGCGGCCGCGACCGCCCGGCTGGCGCAGGAGGCAGGAGCAGACGCCATCCACATATCGGCCGATGGCCATCCGGGTCGGGGCCTTACCTATTCGACCGGACATGCAACCGACACGCGCAACGGGTTTGTCGAGGCGGCAGCGCGGATCAAGGCACATGTGACTATACCGATCATCTGTCCCGGCCGGATCGAGCCGGAAGATGCCGACCGCTTCATCGCTGATGGGAAGCTGGATTTCGTGACGATGGGCCGTAAGCTGTTGGCCGACCCTCATTTGCCGGCCAAGCTGGCCGCGGGGAAGGCCGATCAGATTCGCCCCTGCGTCTACTGCTACACCTGCATCAGCCAGATATTTTTCAGTCGTCCGGTGAAATGCGCGGTCAATCCCGAAACAGGCTTTGAGCGTGAGCGCGCGCTCGTTCCTGCCGCCGCCGCTCGCCATATTGTCGTGATCGGCGGTGGTCCCGCCGGGATGGAGGCGGCTCGTCGGCTGGCAAAGCGGGGCCATCGGGTCACGCTGCTGGAGGCAACAGACTCCTTAGGCGGGACCGCCCGCTTCGCATCGATCGCCTATGCCCCGAACCAGGGCATTGTCGATTGGCTGAAACGGGAAGTGAAGGGCGATCCGAATATCACCGTGCAACTGAGCACGAAGGCGACGCCCGAACTGCTCACTACCCTGATCCCCGACGAAGTCGTGGTCGCTACCGGCGCGCGACGTGCGCTGCCCTCCATTCCCGGCGCGGATCGCGACAACGTGTTCAGCGGCGACGAAATGCGCAGCCTGATGCTGGGACAGGATCTGGGCAAGCTGGCGCGCAAGGTCGATACCAAGACGCGGCTGATGATGCGTGCAGGTCGTGTCACTGGCCTGACGGGGCGGCCCGGTTTCATCCGCGCTGCCAGCACCTATTTCATGCCCTTTGGCGAACGCGTGGTGATTATCGGCGGCGAACTGGTTGGGCTGGAACTGGCCGAATTCCTTGCCAAGCGCGGTCGAAAGGTCGTCGTGATCGACGAAGCGGCCAAGATGGGTGCGGGTCTTCAGGTCGTGCGCCGCTGGCGGGTGCTTGATGAACTTCATCATCTGGGCGTCACGCTCCTGCCGAACGCCGGGGACATTGCGATTGGCGATAAGAACGTCAGCTACCGCAACAGCTTCGGACAAGTGAGAACGGTGGCTGCCGACCAGGTGATCGTCGCCAAGGGCGCGCAAGGCGACTCTCGTTTGGCCGACCAACTGAAAGCGGCCGGATTCAGTGTGCGCAGCATCGGCGACGCCAATGGTGTAGGCTATATCGAAGGTGCGATGCAGGATGCGGCCGACGCCGTGATTGATATTTGAAGAAAGGAATGGCGATGTTCGACTTTACCGGACGGCACGTGCTCGTCACCGGCGGGACCAGCGGGATCGGCGCGGGCATCGCTGCTGCCTTCATCGCTGCGGGCGCACATGTTATCGTCACGGGTACACGGCCGACAGAGGCGGATTATGAAGACATTCCGCCAGGCGCCACCTATTGCCCACTTCGTCTTGGCGACCGGCTTAGCATCGACGCCTTGGTGGCGGATTTGGGGGCGTTGGACATCCTCATTAACAATGCGGGCGGTACGTCCGTCCCGGAGGATTTCGACGCAGCCATCGACGCCAATCTGAAAGGCGTCCATGCGTTGACGATCGCCTGCCTGCCGCTGCTGGTGCAAAGTCGGCACGACGGCGGCGGCGCGGTCGTGACGATCGCCTCGATGATGGCGATCTTTGGCAACTCCATGTTCCCCGGATATAGCGCGGCCAAGGCTGGCCTTCTGCTACTGACCAAATCGCTGGCGCAAGGGTGGGGGGCAAAGGGCGTGCGGATTAACGCCGTGGCGCCCGGTCCGGTTCGCACGCCGATGACGGCGCGCTACGCCGATGACCCTGTCTATGGTCCCGGCACGGCGCAGCGGATGGCGCTTGGCCGCTGGGGAACACCAGACGACATAACAGGGCCGACCCTGTTCCTCGCCAGTGCGGCTGCGCGGTTTGTGACGGGGGAATGTCTGGTGGCGAGCGGCGGGTATATGATCGCTGAGGCATGATGCTTGCCAAAGACATGGTGACGATTGGCAAGCCTCGCGCAACCGACTACGCTCTCCATCAGACGCATCCGGTAAAGGAGCGCGAAGGAGATAATAGGATGGTCGCACACGCGAATGAGGTCGCCTGCTTTTCGCGTATGATCCTGGCACTCAATGCTTCGCTGGTCAGCGAAGATCCATGGCGAGACTTTCTGCTGCTGCTTCGCGATCATGTGAACGCAAAATGGGCAACGCTGATCCTCACGCCGCCCAATATGGATGGTTTGGGCACAATGATAACGCCCACCGCACCACCGCCTGCGATTCAGGAATATCTTGACCGCTTTATGCAGATCGACCCCTTTGTCGGCCTGCCCGAAGGCAAGGTCGTGGCGTTGTACGAATATGTGGCCGAGGCGAAACTCAAAAATTCAGCCTATTATAAAGGGTGGCTGGAAGGCATCGACGGTTCGCACGTTCTTGGCGTGGATCTGCGCATAAGCAATGGCCTGGAAGCCCGACTTCGGCTGACGAGGGCGCCTCATGGCGCGCCTTTCGATACTGAAGAGCGCGGCCGTATAGAAGAAATCGTGCCCCATCTGCGGCAGGCGGTCGAACTCTATCGCCGACTGGAGGTGTCCCGTTCGGAGCAGGCAGTGATGACCGGCGCCATCGAACAGTTCGCTGTCGGCACCGTGATGCTCGATCATAATCTGAATGTTCTCAAGATGAACGAACTTGCCGCATCCATCCTGGCCGATGGGGATGGGATAAGCATCGTGGGGCAGCGTCTGGCGATCGCCAATTCCAGCCGTGACCGCGAATTTCGCCAGCAACTCAAGGATGCGGTGAACGTCGCGCCAGGATCATCTCCTTCAGTATTCCTGGTCGAACGTCCATCGGGCCACCGGGACATCGGAATCGTCATTCGGTCAATCACTATTCCTAATTTCATGCATGGCGGCACAACGCCGGCCATCGCGCTTTTCCTGGGCGATCCGGAACGTCAGTGCGTCGTGACCAGCGATGCCCTGAGGGAATTGTTCGCCTTTACCCCGACAGAGGCGTCGATCGCGGCTTCGCTTGCAAACGGCGTGTCGGTGATCGAGACCGCGCATCGGCTGGGCATTGCCGAAAACACCGTGCGCGCGCATCTCCGCTCTATCTTTGCCAAGACGGGCGCGACCCGCCAATCACAGCTTGTGCATCTCATCCACACCAGTCTGCCCGAACTCGCCGTCGTTCGCCGCTAAATTATCCAACCTAATTGATTTGAAGGTATTGCAAGGCGCTGAGCAGGACGATGTTCAACCCCACAGGATCCGCGCCAAAGCGGACAGGACTGAGGGGATATCGAAGATGGCTTACGGAAAATATCATTATCTTGCTGGTTCGGCATTGATGCTTGCTCTGGTAGCGTCGCAGGCAAATGCGCAGGATTCTTCGCCAGCAGCACCCGCCCAAGCGACGCAGGGCGTGGGCCTTCAGGACATCGTGGTTACTGCGCGGAAGCGTACTGAAAACCTTCAGAATGTCCCAACAGCTGTAACAGCTCTCGGTGCGCTTCAAATCGCGGATTATCAGATCAAGAGCTTCCAGGACGTCGGCAAGACCGCGCCAAACGTCAATATCCAGAAGCAGGCAGGCTCGCCCAGCGCGCCGCAATTCAATATTCGCGGCGTTTCGTCCGGCTCGATCAACTTCCAGGTCGATTCCGGCGTCGCGCTCTATGTAGATGGCGTTTATCTCGGCCGACCCGGCAACTCCGCCTTCGATCTGGCCGATCTGGAACATCTCGAAGTCCTGCGCGGTCCACAGGGCACACTCTTTGGCCGCAACTCGACCGGCGGCGCAATCTCATTTGTGACGGCCAGCCCGACTGGCAAATTCGGTGTCGAAGCCGAAGGCACGCTAGGAAACTATCAGCGGCGTCGCGGGCGGATAACGGTCAACACGCCTGAATGGGCTGGTCTCTCGGCGCGCTTCACATATGTCCATGACGAAAATGACGGTTATGTGAAGAATTCCGCACCGCAGCGCACATTCCTTTATCCGGCACCGTTCGGGCCGTCCACCAGCGCGAAGAGCTTTGGCGCGAACAACACCGAGTCGTTTTTCGCAGCAATCCGTTATGCCGGAATCGATGGCCTGACGCTCGATTATCGCTTCAACTATACCGACGCGGTAACCACGCTCGACGCCATGCAATTACTGCACAGCGGCGCCGCATTTAGCGGCATCACCAACTTCCCGAACCAGCCTGCACTTGGCGGCACGATGGTGGAGAGCCTGACGCGTCTCGACCGCATTCCGATCGATGGCCTTTCTCCAGCTACCCAGAAAACCTGGGGCCACAGCCTTACGGCTGTTTATGAGCTTAGCGATTCTTTGAGCCTTAAATATATCGGCGGACTGCGCGGATTTACGCTGAACTCATCGTCTGATCTCGACGGAAATTCGCTGGTGGACCCTTATGGCGGGACGGGCGGATATTATCAGGCGCTTGCAGCCGAGCGCTATGCAAAGCAGCGGCAGTCGTCCCACGAACTGCAACTCCTCGGTCAGACCGGCAGTTTGGATTTTGTTGGTGGCCTGTTTTATTATCGCGAAAAGGCCTACCTCAATAGCCCCACCATCTTCGGACAGGTCAGCCAGCCGGGCGTCCCGATCCCCATCGATAATCCCGGCAGCTATCTTGCGGGTGGCGATCTGCTTAAGGTGCTCAACAAATCTTACGCGGCTTATGCCCATGCCAATCTCAGGTTGACCGATGCGCTCGAACTGGGCGGCGGCATCCGCTACTCTAAAGATGATCGCACGGAGAATGATCTGATTGATGCGGATCGGACCCCCACGGTTCAGCGCGGCAGCTTCAACGCCAAGCAGGATCGCGTCGATTATGACGCATCATTGAAGTATCAGTTTGCCCAGAGCAGCAACATCTATGCGAAATTTGCCACCGGCTTCGTTTCGGGGGGTATCTTCCATGGCGCGGAATTCCAGCCGGAAACCATTAAATCCTACGAAGCGGGCGTGAAGTCTGAATTTCTCGATCGGCGCGTCCGGCTTAACGTCGCTTTATTCCAGGCGGATCGAAAAGGCCTCCAGGTGACGGGCTTTGATCCCAATCAGGGTGGCAACATCCTGCTGAATGCCGGTAGCGAAAGAGCGCGGGGCTACGAGATCGAAGCCACGATCCTCCCGGTAGACGGCCTTACTCTGACCGGCACTTATGGCTTTACGGACGTCAACACAAAGCCACAGACGGCTAATCCGGCCGCTACCCCGGTGCGTACATATCAACCCCGGCGCACCGGCTATGTCGCTGCACAATATGAGTTCCCCGAATTTCCAGATGGCACCAAAATGAGCTTCCGCATTGATGGCCAGTATAAGGGCGATCATTTCCGGTTGCAGTGCCCGGTGGGGGCCACACAATCGGCGACGGACGGTTGTATCGGCGCTGGCGACCCCGTGCTCGACGACCAGTTGGTGATAAGGGCAACTTGGGAAATAGGCGCACGGTTCACCTTTGCCGAAATCCCGGTAGGCAACGCCAAGGGTAAGATTTCCCTCTGGGGCAAAAATCTCAACAATTCGGATAAGCCAGAGTTTCTGTTTCCGATCTTCGATACGTGGGTACTCGGCACCTTCCAGGCTCCGCGCACATACGGGATCGACGTCGGTATCGCGTTCTGAACTTCAAGTGTGTGTGTCGGCTGCTTCGTTATTGTCGACACACACACGCCATGTCTTATTGCGACGGACGGGTATATCGCCTTCCCCGTCAGAAAATGGCTATCCCTTTCGGCGGCTTTGATTTGAAGTGTGACACCCGGGGTTATGCATAGTATTTCATCCGGCTTGAGGAGGGCGACCTGTTCTCCCACGACATCGTGCGGGGTGCGATAGCTCAGGCACTTGAGGGTTGTGCTGTTGAGGCGATCAGCGGCTTGTGGATTTCCTTGTCCGACAGCAGCGTAACGTGTTGGAGGGCAGGAAGCGCCGTATCCGTCCATTGCAATTTTCCACGCCGCCTTTCTGCCGGGCGCGGACGGCAGGCAGAAATAGCTGGAGATGCCGAGTTGTTTCGCAGTTTCGCAAAAGCGGCAAATTCCGTGTCCGGATCGAAGGTGATGCTGCGCCAGAGGGCAGGGCGGATGCCCCGCAAATGCCGATCGATGTCGGCCATGACCCCGGCGGAATGCCGACTCGGACTACGCGCGAGAAAAGTGAAACGGCTGCGACGTTCGACCAGCGAGGTGAGGTTTGCTTTGCCTTCCTGGAAAGGGGATCAAACCCTTATAAATCCTGGGATTTCGCACTTCGAAATAGAATCCGCCATCCGCCTTAGGGAAATTCGATAAACTCACCTAACTTCCTTATAGGTCACCTCTGACGGCGACCCATCGCAGTCGTTTAGTCGAAAAGACTCCGATCTCCGCTGCGGACAGTCCCCTTGTTCCGTTGCCAAGTCTCTAACCGCATAATGGCGGACTCGCAGACTTCGCTCGGGTCAAAGATATAATTGCCGCAGAATATGGCACAAACGGCGCTATCTTATAGGCGGGTCAATCACCCAATTTGCCTCCCCGGTCAGTGCCACGGCGCGGCCCAGCGCCTCGCGGCATTCGCCCACGATGCGCCCGATCAGTTCGGCGCAGGTGGGAATGTCGTCCATCAAACCGATGCCAAGCCCTGCCCAGACCAGCCCGCCATCCACTTCGCCGCTCTCCAGCGCAGCGCGTCCCCGCGCACCGGCGACCAGCGGCCGGATATCCTCGAACGTCGCGCCGGGCTCCCGTTCCTTGACGTTCACCTCCTCGGCGACGGCATTGCGGAACACGCGCGCGGTGTTGCGTAACTGGCGGAAGATCAGCGTCGTATCGCGCTCCGTCCCCTGCACCACCGCCTGCTTGATCGCCTCATGGATCGGCGCTTCCTTGGTCAGCATGAACCGAGTGCCCATCGTCACGCCTTCCGCGCCCAGGGCGAGCGCCGCCGCCATGCTGCGTCCGGTCGCCATGCCGCCCGCCGCCAGGATCGGAATGTCCAGCGCCCGCGCCGCAGCGGGGATCAGCACCATGCCCGGAATATCATCCTCGCCCGGATGACCCGCCGCTTCGAACCCGTCGATCGACACGGCATCGACGCCAGCCCGCTGCGCCGACAGCGCATGGCGGACGGCAGTGCATTTATGCACGATCTTGACGCCCGCCTGCTTGAAACGGGCGATGAACTCGGCAGGACTGCGCCCGGCGGTCTCGACCACACCAACGCCGGAGTCGGCGATGACTTCGGCATAGGCTTCGTAAGGGACCGGCTGCGCGGTCGGCAATATGGTCAGGTTCACGCCGAACGGCTTGTCCGTCATCGTCCGGCACCGCTCGATCTCGGCCGCCAGCGCCTCGGGCGTCGGCTGCGTCAGCGCCGTCAGGATGCCGAGGCCACCCGCATTGGACACCGCCGAAGCCAGCTCCGCGCGGCCCACCCACTGCATGCCACCCTGAATAATGGGATAGCGCGTGCCAGTAAGCTCGGTAATCCGGGTCTTCATTCCACCATTCCCCTGTTGATCAGGCCGCTTCCGCCTCGCCTTTATCTTGCGTCTCCAACCGCCAGCATTTGTATGTGGCAGATAGCCCAGCGCTTTCTGCTGTAAGAGCAAGGATGAGAATCTTCACGACGCCAAGGCTCTACCGCCCTGTGTCCGGCTCATCCAAGCAAAGTTGATAGCCGCCCCGAAAGATAGCGCCATGAACAGCAGCATCGCCACATGATAGTTGTTCGTCGTATCGCGCAGCCAACCTGCGGCTGGAGCACCGAACGTGAAAGGCAGAGTGAAAGCGCCCAGAAATCCTATAGTGCGCGGAAATGCCGCTACCCCGAATGTCTGGGCGACAAGAACCGCAACCAGCGGGAAAATAGCCGCTCCCGATATGCCCATGATGATCATCGCCAGCGCCAATGCGGGAAACCAGCCACTTGCTGAAATTAGGATCCAACTGACGGTCAATCCTGCACCGGCAGCACTCAATGTGCGTGCGGGGCCAAATTTATCGCAAGCCAGTCCTGCCAGGATGGACCCGAATATGCTTGCAAAGCCCTTGATGGACAGGAGCAGCGCTCCCCAGCGGGCCGCGACCCCATATTCGGTTGCGATGGCAACGATATGGGCAGACCCAGTGATGGTACTCGCCTGAAGGACACCCTCGCCGATCAACACCCCCCAGAACAGCGGCTGCGAGAGGATGGAAGGTCGTGAGCCCGCAGCCACTGTGGCGCTTTCGGGGTAATCGCTCTGCGGCGGCTCCGAAACGCCCAGCAGTACGGGCAGGAGCAAAATGTGCAGTACCGCCAGGGTCACGAAGAATGCCGGCAGGCCAAATCTTTGTATGACTGCAAGGCCGAGCAGGGGAATGACAGTGACGAATAGCGGAATATACGCAATCCCGACCGCCCTTCCTCGCGCATGTGGATGCCAGTTCCCGGCCAATATACTAGGCGGCAAGCCTCCGAGCAGAGAAGCGCCAGGGCCGATCGCGAGCGTGCATACGATAAGTGTAGCCTCAATCGATTGCACCAAGGCAAGCAGAAAATAGCCTGTTATCGAAAGCACAGCACCGGTCATCATGGTGTTGCGCAGGCCGATGCGGGAAATCATGCCCGCGACGATCAGACCCAGCCCGCTCATCGCCAGCACCGTGAGGGCAAGGACCATCGCGGCCATGCTCCGCGTCGTGTCGAAACGGGCCTGAATCGCCAATATGCTGACCGCAAAGCCGCCAAACGCGCACCCTGTGGCTGTGTTCTGCGCGAGAAATGCCCGGACGAGCATCATGCGCGCTGTCCGCCTGTTCGGGTCAGCGGCGGCGCGCCGTTGCGCAAGGCTGCTCATATTATGGCGATCCCAAAAAAGTGGAGAAGGCGAGCGTAGCCGCCACATCAACTGTGACGAGCGGCTACCTTTGCTCACAATAGCTGCCTCATTTTTCCCGCAACGATGCGTTATCGATGACGAATCGGTAACGCACGTCGCCCTTTTCCATGCGCTCATAGGCGGCATTGATGTCCTGAATGTCGATCAGTTCGATGTCGCTCGCGATGCCATGCTCTGCGCAGAAATCGAGCATCTCCTGCGTTTCGGCGATCCCGCCGACATTGGAGCTGGCGACCGACTTGCGGCCCATCATCAGCGACACATTGTGCAGCGGCGGATCGATCGGGCCGAGCAATCCCAGCAGGATGAGTGTCCCGTTCCACGCAAGTGTCGCGACATAGGGATTCACGTCATGCGCGTTGGGAACAGTGTCGAGGATGAAGTCAAAGCTGTTGGCCGCCGCCGCCATCTGCGCCTCGTCAGTCGACAGCACGACATGGTCCGCGCCCAGGCGGCGTGCTTCTTCCTCCTTGTCGGGGCTGCGCGTGAACAGCGTCACTTCGGCGCCCATCGCCTTGGCGAACTTCAGGCCCATATGACCCAGGCCGCCCAGGCCGATCACCGCGACCTTGTGCCCCGGGCCGACCTTCCAGTGGCGCAGCGGTGAATAGGTGGTGATGCCTGCGCACAGCAATGGCGCCGCCGCCTTCGCATCCAGCCCATCGGGGATGCGCACCGTGAACTTCTCCGAAACGACGATATTCTCGGAATAGCCCCCTTGCGATGGCATGCCGTCATGCCGATCCGCGAACCCATAGGTGGGCGTCGCATATTCCACGCAATAGGGCTCTTCACCCGCATTGCATGGCTTGCACTTCTGGCAGGAGTCCACATAGCAGCCCACCCCAACCATGTCGCCGGGCTGGAATTTGCTGACGCTGCTCCCGACAGCCGCCACCCGGCCAACGATCTCATGGCCAGGAACGGTAGGATAGGTGACATACCCCCCGTGGTTGCGAACGTGATGCAGGTCGGAATGGCACACGCCGCAATAGAGGATATCGATCGCCACGTCGTCGGCACGAAGATCCCGGCGGGCGAAGGAGAAGGGCTCCAGATCGGTATCGGAGGCCAGCGCGGCATAGCCTTTGGTCAAGTTGGTCATGACTGTGTCTATTGTCCTTAGATGAGGCCGAGACCGGAGAGGTCAGCCAGATATTTGCCGATCAGTTCTCGCGACAGATGCGGGACATCCTTGGCAGCGCCCACTTCATGTCGGATCACATCCGCGCGGAAGCGGGCGGAAGGAACGCTGGTCCCGAATTCTCCCGGCATCTGATATTGCAGCTGGTGCAGCAGCGGCAGCGACGAATGTTGCCGCCGATCCTCGGGCAGCGCACGCATGGCGGTGCCGAAACGTTCGAGCCAGTCGGCGTAATCCTCGATCCGCTGAACGGGATATCCGGCGGCGTCGATCCAATCGACGAAGCTGTCCAGCGAAATGCCGTCATCATGGGAATTGATGACATGGTAGGTGCGATAGCCGCTCGTCGCCTTTGCCCCCAGGACGGCGATGGCCTCTGCCGTGAAGTCCACCGGCAGCCCGGGATAATGGGGCTTGGCCGTGCCGCTGTAGAATGACCGCGGCGCCAGCCCCGTCACTACGATGCTGAGCAGCAAGCGGGTGAACATGTCGGGGACGTTGAGTTGCCCTTCATAACGGCTGTGCGCCAGGATCATGTCCGATCGGAAGGTCGCAACCGGCAGGCCGAAGCGGTCATGCGCATCCCGCAACAGAACCTCGGCCGCCCATTTACTGTTGGCATAGCCATCGGCATAGCCCTCGCTCGACAGTGGCCGGACGGGGGAGGTCGTGCGCACATCGGCGTCTTCGTCGATCATCACGCCGTCCGGCGTATGGGCTGCTGCCACGGTCGAGACATTGTTGATGGGCTTTAGCCTATGCGTGATCGCCAGGCGTATGACCTCCGCCGTGCCAGCGACATTGGGGCCGAACAGCTGATGATAGGGAAGCACATGGTTCACGAGGGCGCCCGGATGGACGATCAGATCCACATCCTGGGCCAACCGCTTCCAATCGGCATCGGCAATGCCAAGCTGCGGTTCGCCAAGATCGCCTGCCAGAACCTCCAGATGCACGTCGGCGAGTGCCTCGAAGCGGCTCTTAAGTTGTGGGTCGCTGCTGAAGACCTGCGCTATGCGCTGCCGTGCCGCTGCTGCGTCGCGACCACGCGCGACGCAGATCAGCTTGCCGCCTACGTCGGCCATGCGCTCCAGCCATTCCAGGCAGAGGAACCGCCCCAAAAAGCCGTTCGCTCCGGTGAGGAAAACCGTCCGCACTTCCGTCGAAGGAGGCGAGGCGTTGCGCGCCGCGTCGAGGACACTGCCATCGATGAAGCGATCCAGCGTCAAGTCGCTCGCGCGGATCTCCTTCGCACCGGCGCCGTGTACCGACGCAAAAGTCGTTCCCTTCGCCTCGCCACTCCGACCCCGTTCGATGAACTGGGCGAGGTCCTGCATGCTTCCGGCAGGGCTGTTGATGACCGATACCGGTACATCGATGCCGTAAATATCTTCAAGCAGCAGCGAGCAGGACACGGCCGAGAGCGAGTCTCCACCCAGATCGGAGAAGCTCATCCGCTTGGAAAGATCGACATCCTCCAATCCGAGCGTCGCCTTGACGGCGCGGGCGACGGCTTCGAGCACGGGAAGCTCCTTGCCTTCACGGCGCAGCGCCTCAAGCTCATCCTGCTGGCTTGCCGCGATCCTGTCGTAAACGGATTCAAGCGCGCCGGTATAGCGTTCCTTGAACTTGGGCCGCTGATATTTGCCGATGCCCGCCAGCAGGCCATTCTCTGCGCTGAAGGGCTCATGCTCGACGATGAAGTCGCGCGGCACTTCATAAGGTTGCAACTGTTCTGCGCGCGCGATGTTCTGGATCGCTTCGCGCAACGCGTCCTTGATCGCAGCCGGATCATCGGCGATGCCCATCTGCTGGAGCGTCGCTTCATTGGGCACGAACACGCCCACCAGAAATGCGCGCTCGCTGGTGCCGTAAAGATAGACTTGCCGGATGAGCGGATCGCCGTTGGTGAAGATCGCCTCCAACCGGGCAATGGCGACGAACTCGCCCTGGGCGAGCTTCAGCACATTGTTGCGGCGATCGATGTAGACCAGATGGTCAGGGGCGATCTCCTGCATGATATCGCCGGTCTTGTAATATCCGTCTTCGTCGAAAACTTCGGCGGTCACATCAGGTCGCTTATAATAACCAAGCATGATGCTCGACGTCTTGATCCGCAACTCACCGCGCGGATAGGGCTTATCGGTCTTGAAATAGCCAAGCTCCGGCACATCATCCAGCTTATAGTCGATCACCGGCGGACGCTGAATGCGGTTGTCAGTCAGCACTGCGGCGACTTCGGTGGCGCCATAATTATTGCCGAGCTTGTAGCCCAAACATTCTTCCATGAACTGCGATAGTTCAGGGGCGAGCGGGGCCGAGGCGAATGAAGCGACGAGCAGCCGCCCGCCGAGGAGAATATCGCGCGTTTCGCGCAGCAACTCGGCCTTCACCGTGTCCAAGTCCGCGCCGGGTACGGAGCGCCGGTCGAGCGCGACCTGATATTGCTGGTAAATCATTTCGCACACGCGCGGGACCAGCATCATGTAGCTCGGCCGACAAATGCGCATGTCGTCGAACAGTTCGGACAGGTCCTTCTTACCCGTGAAATAGCCGATGCCCCCCAGCCCCAGGAGCGAGAAGACGATGCTGCGCCCGGACGTGTGGTTCATCGGCATGTAGATGAGGTTGATCATCGGCATGGGCGAATCGACGAGCCACAGCTGCTTGATCATCCGCTCAGGCAGCATCGCGCCTTTGGGCAGGCCGGTGCTTCCCGATGTATAGTAAATCGTGCTCAACCGCTCTCCGTCCGCCCTGTCGAACAGCGGCGCGGGCGGCAGGGCGCTGCCCTCCGTCAGAGCCGTTTCCAGCGTGACCAGCAAATGCGACAGACCCGCATCGGCGAGCTTTGCCCGGGCGGCTTCGAACCGTTCGCGCTCGTCATCAACCTCCGGATGATAATCGAACAGCAGCACACCGCGCGGACGATGGCCCTGGATGACCAGTTCGGTGGCCGTTTCGATATACTCCAGGCTGACCGCGAGCCAACTTGGCGCCACCTCGTTGAAGATGGACAGCGACTGCTGGAACGCCCCATTGGCCTGAAGGGGAACCGCTACCGCCCCATTGTGGATCGCGGCAAGATCGACCGTCGCAAAGTCCACGCTGCCAAAGGCAAGAAGGCAGAGAAACTCATCGGCTCCCAGCAACTGATCAGGATTATTGTGCCAGAAGGCCGCAAGTCGACGCGCCCGGTCCCATAGCGTGGCGTAGCTCGTTGTTTCGAAATGCTTCTGGATTTCCCGCGTGGCCCGGCCAGTCGCGGGATCGACCTTCAGTTCCACCGCGCGCTCCGCCAACGCAGGGCGGTCAGCATAGCCCTCCATGCAAATCGCCACGATCTGGGCGAAGCCGAGACCGCTGAGACGCTTTGCAGTGTTGATTGCAGGGTCCGGTATCGCTGCCGCGACTTGCGGATCGGTTTCGATCAATAACTTCAGCCGTGTTGCAATGCCTTCGGCATAATCATCTATCGACACCGTGTATTGCGAGCGATCCAGCTTGTCCTGAATACCCATATCACCTCTCGAAATTATCTTATTCAGAACAATATCATTCTATTGTCCGGAACATCTTTATTCAGTTCATCCATCTAACGATGAGGATGATCGAAATTGCAGCCGTTGCGCAGTATGGCTGCGGTGCCGACTTTTGCCTTGCGTCGTGAAACTACGGCTCCTGCCGCCGGGCAATTCCGTCGTCAGAAGCATGGTCTGAATATTTGGCAATCACCAAGTTTTGTCAATGACCGTTTTTTGAGCAACGCGCATTTCCTGCGCGCGCGCAGAGGCAAAGCCTAGAAGAGGCCGTGCATCTGGTCATCCCGTTTCCGTTTGGCGCCCTGCGCGTCAGCCCTACTTGGCCCGGGATTTAGCGTCTGCCTTGGGGAGTTTCGATATGTCTCGCGGAGTGATCGTTTTCGCGAGCTCTACCAACCCCTTGATCGCGATATTTTTGACGCCGGGCATGTCGGATGCCCAGGGCCGCCCAAAGCCCGAAAACATCGTCATTCCATCTGTCGCGCCATATATGAATATGGCCACCACTTCCGCATCCTTATGGCTCAACGCGGGGTTCAACCGCTCCACGAAAGAGGTTATCATCTGATGGACATGGCGATGCAGTACCCCCAGCCTGTCCGCCACCAATTTGTTATGGTTGGCCATTGCCCAAAGCTCGGTAAACAGATGCGCGGTCTGCTTCGTGCTGACGTCATCAAGAATATGGGCGATCAACCGCGCTAACCCGTCCTCTGCGGAAAGGCTGGGCTGTTCCATCGCCCCGTTGATCTGGGTTTCGCCCGCAACAAGAATTTCGTCGAGCAGCACCTCGACCAACAACTCCTTGCGCGGAAAGTGATGATTGACGTGTCCGACCTTCAAACCGCATTCGGTAGCGATGCGTTGGAGCGTAAAGGCGCTGGAGCCTTCCTCGACCAATACATGCAGCGCCGCCTTAAGGATGGCGTTCACCGTTTCGGCTCCGCGCGAATAGACGCCGGGTTTCCGGCGCTTGGTTCCAATACGGTCATCGTTCATGGGCCGCTTATATCTCTGGCTGGGCGGCGATCAACCGACGAAACAGAAATGGGAAAAGATCAGGGAGACCCAGTGGGCTTGCGGTGAGACGCTCGAATCGCGCTTCTCCCTGACGATCGTCCGGGGCATCTGATTTTCCCCATTGACAAAACCTTGTCATCCACCAAGTATTTGGCGCGAACACACGTTGCTCAGCGGGGAGGTATAGGAAAGGGGCAGATATCACGGAGAGTTAGAAAGGAAAGACTCCATCCGCTGATGATCCGATCTCCGAGTCGGGATGATCCTGCTGAGTTTAAGATCAGAGCTGATAAGTTCGTAAATCGATTCGTGATTGAGAATTCTGACGTGATTCAAGTCATAACCATTCTGGTTGATGGCATGAACTTTTATATCGTTAGATATACGATTATCTTTATAACTATTATGTCCATTAGATGATCGAAAAATATTCGAAAAATATTACCAGGCAAAAAGGGGAGATTTCATGATTGCGCGACATCTATTTCTCGTTCGCACCTTGATGGGGAGTGTAGCTCTCGTCGGCTGCGCTGGAACGGCCTTTGCTCAGACGTCGACGGGACCGGATGAGCCCACGACAGCGGCAAGCGGTTCTGCGCCCTCCGGTCTGTCGGAAATCATCGTGACGGCACGCAGGCGGGCCGAACGGCTTCAAAATGTCCCGATCTCTGCCACTGCCTTTGATGCTGGCTCGCTCACGCAGCGAAATATTTCAAACACGCAGGACTTGCTCGGACAAGTGCCGTCGCTCGTTGTCGGCGGCTCTGGCCAGCAGCGCAATAGCGAGAACGTGACCATCCGTGGCCAAGGCGCGACTTTCAATGCAGCCCCAGGCGTGGTGCTCTATTCCGCCGAGGTTCCGATCATCGCCGATCAGCGCAATAATGCGCAGAATGGTGGCGGCCTCAATTATTATGACCTCGCCAGCCTGCAGGTATTGCGCGGGCCGCAAGGCACGCTGTTCGGCCGCAACACGACAGGCGGCGCCGTCTTGTTCGAGCCGCAGCGTCCAACCGATCGTCTCGAAGGCTATGGCCAGATCCAATATGGCAATTACGATTCGATCGAATTGCGCGGTGCTCTCAACGTGCCAATTGTTGAAGACAAACTCTTGCTGCGTGTCGCCGGCATTTATCAAAAGCGGGACGGCTTTACGCACGAGATCACCACTGACACAGACTTGGACAATCGCAACCGTTATTCATTCCGCGCAGGCTTAACTTGGCGCCCGGCGGAGGGGATTGAGAATTATCTTCTTGCGACCTTCGCTCGCGTTCAGGAACATGGCACCGGGACGGTGCTCAACGCGGTTCCCGACGGTGTGGATCCTCAGACGGGGTTGCCGTTCAGCACATATCTGCAACAGCAGATTGATCGCGGTATCCGTTCGGTAGCCCTTAGCCCACTGCTCTTTAGCGAACGCACGCGCTATTTCTCCGTAACAGATATCTTCTCGGCAAAACTCACGGATGTTTTGACGTTCCGCAACATCGCCAATTATCAGCATCTGAAGAACAGCGCGCCTTTTGACGGTGACGGTTATCCCGACGATCACAGGCCGCTATCGACAAATGGCGGAACTTTGATCGGGGGGGATGAGATTAGTCCCGGTGGATTTTCGAAATATAACTATTACACTGACGCACGCCAATATTCGATCGAACCTCAGATTCAGGGCAATTTGGGTGAAGACGCGCTTAACTTCACGGTAGGCGCTTACTACCAGAATGTTAAGCCGACAGGTCCGCAGCTTGTCAGCGCGTCTAACCCGACAAGAAGAGGCCAAAGGTCAGACAGCAAAGCGCTTTATGCGCAGGGAACGTTATCGTTCGGCAGTTTCTCTGATAGTCTTGATGGGCTACGGTTGACAGTCGGCTATCGCTATACATGGGACAAGCTGACGGCCTTCTCAAACTTCGGCCTCCCCGACGCTCCGGTTACGTCATCGAGTGCCAAATTCAAGGCGCCAAACTGGACAGCGGGCCTCGACTACAATGTCGACAAGAATGTGTTATTGTACGCAAAGGTCAGTCGTGGATACAAGACAGGCGGCGTCGGCACTGCAACGCCCGCGCCTGAACTGCGCTCGTTCCAGCCCGAATTCGTAACGGCTTATGAAGCAGGCATAAAAGCCGATTGGCACATCGGCAGCATTCCGATCCGCACGAATATCAATTACTACTACACGGATTATAAGGATCTGCAGAGGACAGGAGGAACCGCCTATTTCTATAATGGGCAGCAAGTCTTTGGCGCTCAGACCAGCAATGCGGGGAAAGCGCATATCCAGGGTGTGGAATTCGAAGGCGAGTTGCGGCCCGCAAGCTGGCTCACGCTATCGGGGACCTATTCGCACATCGCTGCGAAATACGACAAATATACGGCGCCATCGCTGTTTCCTGACGGCATTCCCGCCTACGGCCTGCCGCCCGGCTTCGACTGCGGCGTGGGCGTTCCGTTCAATGGCGCAACGGGCCAGTGCGTCCTGACTGGCATACCTTTCCAGTTCACGCCGAAGAACCAGTTCAGCATTACCGGCAGGGTGGATTTGCCGCTGGATGAGTCTATCGGGAAGGTCAGCATTTCCGCTACCTATTCCTATATCGATGCCCAATACACGTCGCCTTCGAAGGCACCCGTTGACGAACCGTTCGCCTATATCGGCGGAAACTGCCCCCGCCTGAATTCCGGAGCCTATGCCGGGTCAGGCCAGTGCGGCCCGGGTGATGGCTACGGCTTGCTCAGCATGAACTTGCAGTGGCAGAATGTCGGAGGATCGAACTTCGACCTTGGCGCGTTCGCAACCAACCTTACTAACGTAAAGTATATCATCAGTAGCCAGGGCGTATCCTATCAGAATGGCTTCAACTCCTACATATATGGGGAGCCCCGAATGTACGGCGTATCGATCCGATATCATTTCGGTAGTTGAGTAAGGCGAAGCGCCATCGGTCAATGGGGCCGGTGGCGCTTCGAGCCGAACATTCGTTTCTCCATTTGATCCGCCGATACCGGTCGGGAACCATGCGAGCAGAAACCGCCAGCGGAGCGGTACGTAGACCCCCTACCAGGACTGAGAATTGAGGGCTGGGTTGGATCGCCGAGGTAGGCTCTGCGCGCTCGCCCGAGAGTTATTTAACATAATATATATTATCGATCATAATGACCGTGGCGGCTATTCGGGCATGCCCCCTGCCTGACCATCATTGTTATAAGGCGACACCTCTCACTGGACAAACGACATAGCGCTGGACTCATTTGTGCAGGCAAAATGATGATCGGAGCCTCCGAAAAATGCCATTTTCGTGTCTAAATCCAAGCCTGTTCGGTCGCCAGCATATCCATCCGATCAATGAGTCAGTTGGCGGGCCTTATCGCTACATATTCTTCCATTGATCGATCATATCATCGGGTTCTCGCGGCTTCATTTCCCGTCGTAGGCCCTGGCAGTCCGTCGCTATTCTACGGTTGCGCAAGGCGGATACCGATCTGAGGCGCTCGGCAGCTGCCGCCTCTTGCATGCAAAAAGACCTCAATGTCCGTTAGCCAGTATGGATGTGCTCTGCCGCGCTACCGGAACCAAAATCTACTGTTAGCACCTCATCATGCCGATTCGAAACAGGAATACGAGCCCTCGATTTTGGTCATCCCTCGTCGCAGTTGCCCGTCCTGAAAATAAATTTCAATCCAAGAAAGCGTGACGGCGTTTCCCTGTTTCTAAAAGATTAGTTCCTCAACGAGGAAACGGTGAGGGACTTTCTAGATTCTTTGTTCATGAATTACAAAGGGATAGCTTCAAGCCGTTTACCTCATCTTAGCGGGTGCCCCAGCAATTACACGCCAGACGACAGGCGTGGATTGCGAACCGTTACAAGCCCACATCATAGCACCTTTGACGACCTGGAAGATTACCGAAATGTTCTTCAGATGCTCCGGTTGGACTGCAATGAATCTGTCCATTTCCCCTCTGAAGGAGCATACCCTATCGATCTTGATGAGGATTCATTCAAGGCTTTAGTGGACGGCCAAACGTTGACGAGGCATCTGCCGTCCTTCTTGATGACGGGAGACTGTTTGATGTTCCTCGCGCCGAACTCTCAACCTCTTTAATGTACAAAAAATTGCAATGATAACGTATGCGTCTGTACCAGTTGCTTGCTGCTGAGCTGATTTTTCTTGATTTTATCGAGAAGAAGTGAATTGTTATATTCTGCGTGGCATGTGAATATATCTTATGTTAATTTATATCGTTCATGAATATAGCTGTTCGTTCCTTTTTCATATATTTTCATCGCCAGACCTCTGGCGCGCGGGCGCCAATGTGGGGCGTGGACGGAAGCATGACGATGCCGCGTCATCACGTGCAGAGCTTTGGGATATGCCTTGACAAGTTATCATGTTAAATAGATAGCGGGCTGCGTATTGGAGGCCCCGCGTGTCGAGCGGGACGATCTAAGGAAGTGCGTGAAATGATCGCAACGAGCAGAAAATGCGCACTTTAGTTGCCTCAAACTCCGGATTATTTTGATCATGCCACTCGCCGATGAAACCATCGCCCGCCTGGCGGATCAACTCGAGGCCGCCGAACAATCGCGCACGCAGGTTGCCCAGTTTTCACTGGCCCATCCCGACATGACAATTGAGGATGCCTACGCCGTGCAGCGCGCATGGGTTGCTAGGAAGATCGCCGCTGGACGACGCGCGATTGGGCGCAAGATCGGCCTCACCAGCCGCGCGATGCAAAGATCGTCCAATATCAGCGAACCCGATTTCGGGCTGTTGCTCGATGACATGTTATTTCCCGATGGCCAGGATATCCCGATCGATCGGTTTATTGTTCCACGCGTCGAAGTGGAGTTGGCGTTTATCCTCAAAAGTCGTTTAACTGGCCCCGGTTGCACGATTTTCGATGTTCTGTCGGCGACGGACTATATTGTTCCAGCGATCGAGATCATCGATGCGCGCATTGAGCAGGTGGACAAGGCAAGTGGCGTGACGCGGAAGGTGTTCGATACGATATCGGATAATGCCGCCAATGCCGGAATCGTACTCGGGGGTCGGCCCATCCGTCCGATGGACGTTGACCTGCGCTGGGTTTCCGCGCTGCTTTACCGCAACGGAGTGATCGAGGATTCGGGCGTTGCCGCGGCGGTGCTCAATCATCCGGCCAATGGCCCGGCCTGGCTGGCCAACAAGCTGACTCCTTATGGCGAGTATCTGGAGGCGGGAGAAATTATCCTTGGCGGCAGTTTTACCGCGCCGGTGCCCGCTCGTCCGGGAGACAGCTTTCATGTGGACTATGGTCCCTTGGGCGCCATTTCGGTGCGCTTCGCATGAGCGCTTTTCGTACGCTGTTGGATGAAGGACGCCCGTTGATCGGGCTTTGGCAGGCGCTGGCGAATCCTTATACGGCAGAGATTTGCGCGGGTGCGGGCTTTGATTGGCTGTTGTTCGATGGGGAGCACGCGCCCAACACATTGCAAACGTTGCTGGCGCAGCTTCAGGCGATCTCCAACTATCCGGTAGCCCCGGTTGCACGCGTTCCCGTTGGCGAAACGGCAATCATCAAACAGTATCTCGATATCGGATTCGAGACCCTGTTGGTGCCTATGGTGGAAAGTGCTGCGCAGGCTGAAAGGATCGTCGCGGCTACACGGTTTCCACCTCTTGGCATACGCGGCGTCGCAAGCGCGACCAGCCGCGCATCGGGGTTCGGCGTCGATAGATCCTATCTGGCGTCCGCGCATGAGGGGATATTCACAATCGTTCAGATCGAAAGCCGAGCAGGACTGGATGCGATAGAGGATATCGCATCCGTGCCGGGTGTGGATGCGCTGTTCATCGGCCCCGCCGATCTCGCCGGGTCGTTAGGACATCTTGGTAATCCCGGTCACCCTAATGTGCAGCAGGCAATTTCCAAGGCGCTGAGCCGCATCAGGTCGGTTGGAAAACCAGCGGGCCTGTTTGCCATTTCACCTGATGATGCACAGCAGCGCATCGCTGAAGGGGTCGATTTTCTGTCTGTCGGCACCGACATCGGGCTTTTGGCGAATGGCGCCCGCAGTCTGCGCCAAGCGTCTGAATAGGCCGATTAGCCTAGAGCATTTTTCGAAGCAGATGTTATTATCTGCTGGCAAAAAATGCGGGAAACAAAGACAAATGGAGCAAGGAGGCCGCCGCCAGAATATGGCTGCGGCCTTTCACATTCTCAAATCAGACGATGCCTGCGCCCAGCCCAACGGCTTTGCGCTCCTGCGCCTTGCGCTCGCGCCATAGACTGGCGCGGTAGGTCGCAAGCACATCAATTGCTCCGCCAGCTTCCAGACGTGCCTTGGCAATGATCGGCGCGACATCGACATTATAGGCACGGCGCAGCGCCTGGAACGCCATCATCGTGTCATTGCTTTCCTGCGCGGCGTGGAGCGCGTCGCGATCGACCAGCAACGCCTTGGCGTAGCAAGCTGTGATCGTCTCGGCAGACGACAGCATAGATTCGATCGGGTCAGTCACATTGTGCGACTGGTCGATCATGTAGCTGGGGTTGAACCCGTCGCGCGGGTGCAGTTCCGCCTCGACCAGCTCATTGAAGACCAGATACAGCTGGTGCGGGTTGATCGAACCGCTGTCCAGATCATCGTCGCCATATTTGCTGTCGTTGAAGTGGAAGCCGCCCAGCTTGCCGAACCGGTGTAGGCGCGCCACGATCTGCTCGATATTGACGTTGGGCGCATGGTGGCCAAGGTCAACAAGGCACTTGGCCTTCGGACCCAGTTCCTGCGCGGCTAGGATCGACGAACCCCAATCCGAGATCACCGTCGAATAAAAGGCCGGCTCGAACATCTTATGTTCCAGCAGCATCCGCCAATCGTCGGGCAGCGCCGCATAGACCTGAGCTGCAGCCTCCAGATAGCGGTCCAGGCTGCGGGCGAAGTCCTGCTGGCCCGGGAAGTTGGTGCCGTCGCCGACCCAGACGGTGAGGTCGGTTGAACCCAGCTGACGGCCGATCTCGATGCATTCGATATTGTGCTCGACGGCCTGCTGACGCGTAGCTTCCACGGTCGAGGACAGTGATCCCGTGGCGTAGGTCTGCGCCTGTCCAACCTGATCCTGGAAGGTGTTGGAATTGACGGCATCAAAGCCCAGGCCGAGGCTCTGAGCTTCTTCGCGCAGGCCCTTGTAATCGCTTACTTTGTCCCAGGGAAAGTGCGGCGATACACGTGGCGTGACGCGGCTCAGCTGGTTGATGACGGCGCAATCTTCCAGCTTCTCGTGAATGTTCGTCGGCTCGCCTGCGATCGGGAACTTGGCGAAGCGGGTGCCGCCCCGTCCCGCGCCCCAGCTGGGCACGGCGACGGAAAAGCCCGCCACGCGGTCCTTGATCGCTTCGATGTCGATGCCGGTGCGCGACAGCTTCCGGCCGAGCGCGGCATAATCTTCTTCCAGTGCTTGCGTGTCGCGGGCATTGGCTTCCGCGATCAGTTCGGCGGAAATGGGCAGGTTGGTCATATTGATAGCCTCTCCGTTGCCGATCAGCGCGTGAACGCTTGGGCGTTGCCCGCATCGACATTGATCATGTTGCCGGTCGACTTCGCCGACATGTCGCCAGCGAGGAAGTAAACCGCTTCGGCGATGTCGGACGGCAGCACGTCGCGCTTCAGCATCGAACGCTGGCGGTAATGCTCCTCCAGCTCCTTGCCCGAGTCAATGCCATGCGCTCCGGCGCGCTCCTTGCGCCAGTCGCCGTCCCAGATCTTGCTGCCCTTGATGACCGCATCCGGGTTCACCGTGTTGACGCGGATGCCGAAGGGCGCGCCTTCGAGCGCCAGGCAGCGCGCCAGATGGTTGGCAGCAGCCTTGGCCGAAGCATAGGCCGACGCGTTGGTCGCGGCGGCGACGCCATTCTTCGAACCGATGAACACGATTGATGCGCCGCCCTGCTCCTTCATCCGCTTCATCAGCGGAAAGGCGGCGCGAGCGGTGAGGAAATAGCCCTCGGCCAGCACATCGTAATTCTTGCGCCACAGGGCGACCGTCGTTTCCTCGATCGGCGCCGACGAGGCGATGCCCGCATTGGCGACCAGAATGTCGAGGCCACCGAACTCGCGGGCGCAATCATCGAACGCGGCCTGGACCTGCGCTTCGTCGGTCACGTCGCAGACGGCGGCGCGAATCACATCCTTGCCGAACTGCTTGGCAAAGCCCGCGCGGACCTCTTCGATCGCGTCGGCGGCACGGTCGGCGAGCATGACACAAGCACCGTCGGCCAGCAGGCGCGCGGCGGTCGCGGCTCCGATGCCGCCCGCGCCGCCAGTTACGAGGGCGATCTTGCCAACCAGCGGCTTGGGCTTGGGCATGCGCTGGAGCTTCGCTTCTTCCAGCAGCCAATATTCGATGTCGAACGCTTCCTGTTCGTCCAGCGCGATATATTCACCGATCGCTTCGGCGCCGCGCATCACGTTGATGGCGTTGCCGTAGAACTCTCCGGCCAGGCGCGCGGTGGTCTTGTCACCGGCGAAGGTGATGCGGCCGACGCCCGGCACCAGCACGACGATGGGGTTGGCATCGCGCATCGCGGGCGAGTTGGACCGCTTGCAACGCTCATAATAGGCCGCATACATGTCGCGATAGGCCGCGATCTGCTCCGCCAGATAGGCATCGTCCTGCAATTTCGCCGGATCGAGCGGCAGCGGCGCGATCTTCGTGCGCAGGAAATGGTCGGGGCAGGATGTGCCCAATCCGGCGAGGCGGAGGAATTCGGCCGAACCGACAAACTCCAGCGCTTCGGCGTCGTCCGAATAATGGCCGACCTTGGTGCGCGCGCCGGTCATCAGGCCGCGCAAGCGGGGCATCAGGTCGGCGGCGATCGCCGCACGATCGGTATTGGGAGCAACGACCTGACCACCAAAGGCAGGCTTTTGCGCCAGCTTGGCGTTCAGATAATTGGCTGCGTCCGCGATCAGTTCGACCGTATGCTCGTAGCAGGACTTGGCGCTGTCGGCCCAGCAGATGATGCCGTGGCCCGCGAGCATTACGCCTTCGACGCCCGGATTAGCCTTCACATAGTCGCGCAGCTGCACGCCCAGCGTGTAGCCGGGGCGCTTCCACGGCAGCCACCCGATCTTGCCGCCCCAGATTTCCTTGGTCGCTGCTTCGCCACCCGAAGACGCGGCAAGCGCGATGATGGCGTCGGGATGGACGTGATCGACATGTGCAAAAGGAAGTAGCGAATGCAGCGGGGTGTCGATCGAGGCGGCGCGGGGGTTCAGGTTAAACGTGCAGTGAGGCAGGTAGCCGACCATCTTGTCGTCGTCGTTCGGGCCGCCATAATGCTTCTCAAGGCCTAGCAGCTTTTCCTGATAGAGCGTTGAAAAGCCATCCAGCTTCATCGATCCGATGTCACCGCCGGAACCCTTGACCCACAGCACTTCGGTCTGCGCGCCGGTCAGGGGATCGGTCTCCACGATCTTGGCGGAGGTGTTGCCGCCGCCGAAATTGGTCACCGTCAGGTCCGAACCGAGCAGGTTCGACCGATAGAGGAGCAATTCGGCAGGGCTGAGAGTCGCGGCGACGCCGTCATCCCAGCGGCTGGAGGGAACGGCAAAGGGGATGGCCGCCGACGAGACTGGATTTTGCATGTTCATGGCGCTCCTATTATCATTTGCGCTTTCCTCTATCAATCCTTTGCGTTACTAATCGATCATATTCGATCAAACAATATGAGAAAAGTTTCATGCGGGAGGACGAACTGAACTGCGGCTTCGCCATCATCGTCGATATCGGCAAAACGCTGAGTAAAGTGTCCCTTTGGTCTCGTGACGGCCAGATTCTGGACCGCCAGGTCCGCCCGAACGAGGTGCGGATCGAGGACGGGATTCGCCGCCTCGACACTGCAGGCATCGCCGACTGGCTCACAGAATCACTGTCGCGCTACGCATCGAGTCCCGTGGAAGTCATCGTCCCCGTCGCGCATGGCGCAGGCGTAGCTGCGCTTGTCGGCGATGCACTTGCCTTCGCGCCGCTCGATTATGAGCAGCCTATTCCGGACGAAGTCATGGACGCCTATCGCAAGGAGCGCGATGCCTTTGCGATCACCGGCTCGCCCGCCCTGCCCGACGGCCTTAATATCGGGTCGCAACTTTACTGGCTCGATCGCCTTTACCCGGCCGAAATGACGGCGGCGACCCTGCTGCCCTGGGCGCAATATTGGGGCTGGTTCCTGTCGGGGACCGCAGCGACGGAAGTGACAAGCCTCGGCTGCCACAGCGACCTATGGACGCCCGATCAGGCCCGTTTCTCGCCGCTGGCCGAACGGCTCGGCTGGGCGGAGCGTTTTGCGCCGCTGGTCAAGGCGGCGGACAGCCTGGGCACTATCCGGCCCGAGCTGGCGGAGCGCACCGGCCTTTCTCCCAATATCCGCGTTCTTGCCGGGCTGCACGATTCCAACGCGGCGCTGCTTGCCGCGCGCGGATTTGACGAGATCGCACAAGGCGATTCGACCATCCTGTCCACCGGCACCTGGTTCATCGCGATGCGCTTGCCAAAAGAAGCTTTGGCAACCAGCAGCCTTGCCGAAGGGCGCGATTGTCTGGTCAACGTCGACGCCTATGGATGCGCCGTGCCTTCGGCCCGCTTCATGGGTGGCCGCGAAATCGAGACTGTGATCGAATTTGACACGCGCCGCGTCGATATCAAACCCGATCAACCGGCCCTGCTGGCCGCTGTGTCGGACGTCCTGCAATCGGGCGCGATGTTGCTGCCGACTTTAGCGCAGGGCTTTGGCCCCTACCCCACCGGAAGCGGCAACTGGATCGCACGGCCGGAAGATTGGTATCAGCGGCGCGCGGCGGTCTGCCTTTATGCCGCATTGGTGGCCGACACGATGCTGAACCTTATCGGCTCGCGCGACCGCCTGCTGGTCGAAGGACGCTTTGCCGATGCGGAGGTGTTCGTACGGGCTCTGGCTTCCCTGCGGCCCGAAATGCAGGTCTATACGGCCAACGCCCATAATGACGTGTCCTTCGGTGCGCTGCGCCTGATTGATCCGCGCCTGAAGCCGCAGGGATCGCTCAGCCTTGTCAAACCGCTCGATCAGGATATTTCCTCTTACCGTTCCAGTTGGTTGGCTGGAATTGGTGAGATGGCTTCTTAAAGGTTTCCGCGAATGCCGATAGCCAGCGTTACCGATTTCCGCGAGGCAGCCCGCCGCCGCCTGCCCCGGTTCCTGTTCGAATATATTGATGGCGGTTCTTACGCCGAAGTAACGCTGGGCAAGAATGTGAGCGAGCTGAGCGATGTCGCGCTTCGCCAGCGGGTGCTGCGCGATGTGTCTGAACTCAATCTTTCGACCAACCTGTTCGGGCAGAAGCTGGCGCTGCCAGTGGCGCTCGCGCCGATCGGGCTGGCGGGGCTGAATGCGCGGCGCGGCGAATGTCAGGCGCTGAAGGCGGCCGAAGGCGCTGGCGTGCCCTTCACCCTGTCAACCGTAGGCGCCTGTTCGCTGGAGGAAGTCGCGCGTGCGGCATCGCGTCCTTTCTGGTTCCAGCTGTACATGATCCGGGACCGGGCCTTTATGAAGGACCTGCTGGCCCAGGCAGCGGCGGCCAACTGTTCGGCGCTTGTCTTCACCGTGGATATGCCGGTGCCGGGCAGCCGCTATCGCGATTATCATAGTGGCCTTGCGGGCGCGGATGGCCTGAAGGGCGCGATCTGGCGTGCCGCTCAAGCCGCCATGAAGCCCGGTTGGGCATGGGATGTGGGCGTTCGCGGCCGCCCGCATACGCTGGGCAATGTCGCTCCCGTGCTCAAGGGGAAGACCGGGATCGAGGATTTCTTCGCCTGGATGCGCAACAATTTCGACCCGTCGATCAATTGGCGCGATCTGGATTTCATTCGATCCGAATGGAAGGGTCCCTTGATCATCAAGGGCCTTCTAGACCCCGAGGACGCGCGGGAGGCCGCTGCGCTGGGCGCGGACGGCATCATCGTGTCCAACCATGGCGGGCGACAGCTGGACGGCGTGCTGTCCACGGCACGCGCCCTGCCCCCGATTGCCGAGGCGGTTGGCGACAAGCTGACGGTGCTGGCCGATGGCGGCGTTCGATCGGGTCTGGACGTGGTCCGCATGCTGGCGCTGGGTGCCAAGGGCGTGCTGCTCGGCCGGGCCTGGGCCTATGCGCTGGCAGCGCAGGGGGAAGCGGGTGTTACGAAGATGCTGCAATTAATTGAAGCCGAAATGCGCGTGGCGATGGCGCTCACCGGCTGCTCCAATATCGCCGACATAGACCAGAGCATTTTGGCCGGGAGGGACGTGAAATGAGTGCGGGAGCACAGAAGGACAATTGGCGCAATACGATCCTCGCGGGTCTGGCCAACTATATCGATGCCGGTTCGATCGTCGCGGGCTCTGCCGCCCTCGCGCTTTGGCAGGAAAGCTATGGCCTGTCGAATGACTTCATCGGCCTGATCGGCGCGTTCGGGCCTAACGCGATCGGCGCCGGGATTGGCGCCTATGTGGGGGGTCGATTGTGCGACAAGCTGGGCCGCAAGAAGATCTATCAGTGGGACATGCTGATTTATGCGATCGGCATGGCGATGCTGGTCTTTGCATTCGCGCCATGGATGATCGTGGTGGGCTTCCTGATCGTGGGCGTGGCCGTGGGCGCGGACATTCCGGCATCCTGGTCACTGATCGCGGAGCAGGCGCCAGATGACCGGCGGGGCAAGCATTCAGGCGTTGCGCAGGTGCTGTGGTATCTGGGGCCGGTGGTCGTTCTGCTGCTCAGCCTGGCGCTGACCAACCTGGGCCAACTGGGCGCGCGCATCGTCTTTGCGCATCTGCTGGTGATCGCGCTTGGCCTGACCCTTCTGCGTTCGCGTATGAAGGAGTCGGAACGGTGGGAAGCCGCGCAGAAGGAAGGCGTCACCAAATTGCCGGTGTCCACGCTGTTCCAGCCCAAATATCTCGCCTCCATCCTGGGTCTGGTGGGCATGTACGGGTTCTGGAACCTGTGGGCCGGGACGAACGGCTTCTTCTTCCCCTATATTCTGCGCACGGTCGGCGCGGCCACGCAGGCGCAATCGGTCGCCATTCAGGCGCTGTCCTTCGCGATCGGCATGGCGTCGATCGGCCTCATCTTCATGCGCTATGCCGACAAGGTCAATCAGCGGATGCTGTTCGCGATCTCCGCGATCATCCAGGTGATCGGCATGGCTCTGCTCGCCATCTTCCCGCTGACCATCCCCATCGCGCTGCTGCACGTGTTCTTGCTTCAGTTCGGCGGTGGTTTCGGCGCCCAGAGCTTCTTCCAGCTGTGGAGTGCGGAGATGTTCCCGACGGCGCTCCGTTCCACCGCGCAAGGCCTGTGCTTTGCCATCGTTCGCATCAGCCTTGGCATATTCAGCTTTTTCGTTCCGATGCTGAGCGCTACGGGCTTCACGACGCTGGCGTGGATTTTGACAGGCTTCCTCGTCATAAGTGGCATTATCGGCACCCTTTGGGCGCCGCGCAACGAAGGCAAGTCGCTGGAACAGCTTGAGGCTGAACGGGCGACTGCCTGATCAAGGGGGTTCGGGGACAATGCACGCGGAAGAACGCGAAAGGCTGATCATTGAAGCCATGGGCCTTACGGGCTTCGTCAGCTATCGCGCTCTTGAATCGCGGCTTGCGGCGTCCCCCGCCACCATCCGCCGGGACCTGACTCGCCTGGAGGAAGAGGGGGTAATCCACCGCGTTCGTGGTGGTGCAAGGTTGACGGAAAGCCATGGCGGCAAGCCTGAAGGCGCCGCCCGGCTGGCGGGTACGCCCTTTGCCCAGTCGATCACGGAACATCTGTCGGAAAAGCGATCGATCGGGCGGGCCGCCGCCCAGCTATGCCAGCATGGCGAAGGCATCATGATCGATGGCGGCACGACGACATTGCAGATGTGCCCGCATATTGGCGGACTGGACCTGTCGGTGCTGACCAATTCGCTGCACATCGCCAATGCGCTGCTGCCTCAGTCGGGAACGCAGATATTGCTGCCTTCCGGGACATTGTTCAGGGAGCAGAACATCATTCTCGCGCCTGCGGGTGAAGAATCGATGCCGCGTTTCCATGCGCCAAAGCTGTTCATGGGCGCGGCGGCGGTGGGGCCACAGGGGGTGATGCAACAGGACGTCATTCTGGTTGCCGCCGAACGCCGCCTGATTGATCGAGCGGAGCAGGTGATATTGCTGGTCGACAGTAGCAAATTCACCTCTTCATCGGGCGCGATCGTATGCGGCCTGAATGAAGTGGATATCGTCGTGACGGATCCGGGCGTCGCCCCGGCAGCGAGAGCGATGCTGGATAAAGCCGGGGTGAAGGTGATCATCGCTGAGGTTTGATCGCCCGTGCCGCCTGCTATCAAAGAATAGAGCGGGCGAGATATCGCTACAGCTTTTTCGGCCATCGCGGCATCTCGCCCGTTTATCTATTCAAAATATTTGATTGAGCGAGTGTTACTCCTCGCCATTGTCCTTTACGCCAACGGTCGGGACGTCGATGGTCTCCTTTTTGGAGCCGACCACCACTTCCTTGGAATCAACGTCCACTTTGGGAAGCTCTCCGCCCTTCACGCTGACTTCCGGAACATCACCGCCAGATACGTCGGCCTTCCAGAAGCCGGTGGCAAACAGGATGCCGACAATCGCCAGAATGACGACCAGCACGATCGCGACCGTGCGCCCTCCGCTGCTCTTATGAACGACCACGCGGTCTCCGGTATAGGGATCTTTATGTACTTCGGCCATCTTGTACCTCCTCCAGGTGGATATTGAACAGCTGGACCTTCAGCTTGTTCCGTCACCGGGCTAGAAGAAGCAGAGCGCCATTCTCATCAGGTCACGCTGTTCAAATCCACTCCGCGCGTTTCGGGGGCCGCAGCGACGGCGATCAGGGTGAGGAGCAGGCCGCCTATCACATAGGCGGCGACCATGCCCGTTCCGCCGCTCGCCTTGTATAGTGATAGGGCGATGATGGGGGCGAGAGACCCTGCCACGATGGACGTCGCCTGATAGGCGATGCTGGCGCCCGAATAGCGCAGGCGCGTCGGGAAGAGTTCGGTGATCATCGCGCCCTGGGGCGCATACATGGCGCCGTGCGCTACCATCGCGATGGTGATTGCCAGTCCGACGGTCCAGATCGTCCCGCTGTCCAGCAGGGAGAAGAAGATCGTGAACCAGGCTGCAACGCATATCGCGCCCGCGCCATATACGAGCCTGCGTCCGATCCTATCCGACAGTGCGGCGAAAAAGGGCATGGTCAGGCATTCAAGGGCAGAGCCAATCAACACCGCGTTCAGGACGAGCGAACGGTCGCCGCCCCTTATTTCGGTCCAATAGGTTATCGAGAAGGTCGCGGCGACATAGTAGCAGATATTCTCGCCAAAGCGGAGCCCGGCTCCGGTGAGCAGGGCGCGGCCCTTGCGCCGGATCGCTTCTACCGCCGGGAAGCGCTCGACGCCGCCTGCGGCCGCTTCGCGTGCGAAAACCATGCTTTCCGAAACGGCGCGGCGGAGCCACCAGCCTACGAATACCAGCACGATCGACAGAAGGAAGGGAATGCGCCAGCCCCAGGCCATAAAGTCCGCTTCCGTCAGCAGCGCGGATGACGCGGCGAATACGGCGGCGGCGAGCAGGTTGCCTGCGGGCGCGCCGACCTGCGGCCAGCTGGTCCAGAAACCACGCTGCGACGCGGGCGCGACCTCCGCCACGATGAGGACCGCCCCGCCCCACTCGCCGCCGACGGCGAAGCCCTGCAACAACCGAAGCAGAACGAGCAATATCGGCGCCCAGGTTCCGATCTGCTGATAGGTGGGCAGCAGGCCGATGGCTGTGGTCGACAGGCCCATGGTGAGCAGGCTGATCATGAGAAGCGTCTTGCGCCCGATCCGATCGCCGAAATGGCCGAAGACCACGCCACCGAGCGGCCGGGCAAGGAAGCCGAGGGCATAGGTCGAAAAGGCGAGCAGCGTGCCCGTCAGCGGATCGAAAGACGGGAAAAACAGTCGGTTGAACACCAGTGCCGAAGCGACGCCATAGATGAAGAAGTCGAACCATTCGATCATCGTGCCGATCAGGCTGGCGCCCACGACCGTCCGTAGCTCACGCCTGCTGACGCCAGATGCCGCCGCAACGGTCGGTGTGTTCGTCCCGGTCAGCATAGCCCCTCCTGCCCTTCCTGCTCCCAGACGCCTGCATAGAGGCGAACGGCCCGAGTGAACAAGGGCGTGAATTGGTGCAGCCTGATTATCGTGGAACCAATGTGCGCTTGGGTCGTTGGAGTTCGCCGGGATGGAACTGATCGCCCTGTATTGCAGGGTCTGGATGTTCGATCAGGGAATGGATCTAAAGGGGGGAGCGAGCTTCCTGTGCGCTTGGAGCGTTACAGGGGCTCTTTTTTAAAATGCAGCAAATCAAATCGTCGATCACGCAGGCGGGGCTTTATGCGGCGCTGGTCGTCCTGCTCGCGCTTCCCTTTATGGCTGATATAATCTTTCCGTTGGGAACGGCCGTATGGGTGGCATATTTGCTGCCGCTCGTGCTGTCCTATGTCGCCCGACGTCCACTAGTCCCGATCGTCGTCGCAACAGCCGCGACACTGTTGATGACCGTCGGCTTCGCCCTCGCCCCGGTCGGCGTCGATCCACAGGTTGCCATCACCAACCGTTCGCTGGCGGGCGTGACTTGCTGGATACTGGCGATTGTCGGCGTCCTGTTCATTCGCAACCGCCTGGCGATATTGCGGGAGGAATGGCTGCAAAATGGGCAAGTCGGCCTTGCCAAAGCAGTGGGTGGCGAACAGCCGCTGGATACGCTGGCGTCGAGCGCTCTTACGTTCATGGCCGATTATCTTAAGGCACAGGCAGGAGCGCTTTATATCGCCAATGGGGAAGGTTTCCGCCGCTACGCCACCTATGCCGTTCCTGCTGATGCACCCCTGCCCGAACGCTTTTCGGTGGGAGACGGTTTGCTAGGACAGGCGGTGAGCGATCGCCGCAGCTTTTTCCTGAAAGATGTACCTGAGGGCTATCTGTCCTATGGATCGGCGCTGGGCCAGTCGAAACCGGACAGCCTGCTGATCAGCACCACGCAGGCTGACGGCACGATCAATGCCGTCATAGAACTTGGACTTCCCAAGGATGCCGATGGCGATGCACTGGCGTTGCTGGACAGGGTCGCAGGGCAGTTGGGTGTCGCCATTCGTTCCGGCAAATATCGTGCGCGCCTGCGCGAGTTGCTGGAGGAAACGCAGCAGCAGGCGGAGGAATTGCAGGCGCAGAGCGAGGAGCTGCGCGCCAATAATGAGGAGTTGGAGCAGCAAAGCCGCCAGTTGCAGGAATCGGCCGCAAGGCTGGAAGCGCAGCAGGCCGAACTGGAACAGACCAACGCCCAGCTGGAAGAGCAGGCGCGGCAGTTGGAGATCCAACGCGATGATCTGACCCGGGCACAGCATTCGCTGCAAAACCAGACGGGCGAACTGGAGCAGGCGAGCCGCTATAAATCCGAGTTCCTGGCGAATATGAGCCATGAACTGCGCACCCCGTTGAATTCGCTGTTGATCATGGCGCGGTTGCTGGCGGAAAATCGCGGCGGCAATCTCTCCCCTGACCAGGTCCGCCATGCAGAGACGATCGAGACGTCGGGCAATGACCTGCTGACGTTGATCAACGACATTCTCGACATTTCGAAGATCGAAGCGGGCAAGCTGGAATTGCAGCCCCGCCGCATGAGCATCCGCGCGCTGACCGAGAAGATGGAAGCGATATTCGCCCCCTCCGCTCAGTCCAAGGGGCTGGCCTTCGACGCGAGCCCCTCCCCCAACGCGCCAGCCGAGATGGAAAGCGATCCTCAGCGGATCGAGCAAGTGCTGAAGAATTTCCTGTCGAACGCGATCAAGTTTACCGAGCGCGGATCGGTCAAGATGAGCGTCAACGGCACACCCGATGGGCGCATCGCGTTCACCGTGCGCGACACAGGCGTCGGCATCCCGGCCGAGCAGCAGCAGGTGATTTTCGAAGCGTTCCGCCAGGCGGACGGCACGGTCAGCCGGAAATATGGCGGCACCGGCCTTGGCCTTTCCATTTCGCGTGAGCTTGCCCGGTTGCTGGGCGGCGAAGTGCAGGTAGAAAGCACCGCTGGCGAAGGCAGCGCCTTCACGCTGATCCTGCCCGAGCGATATGACGGCGCGGCGGCGGCATTGGCGGACAGGATACGGCCTGCCGAGCAGTTCCGATCCGCGCCATCCAATCCCAAGCCTAGCCGCCCGCGCCGAGGCCCCGCTGCGCAGGACGATCGCGAAAGATTGTCGGGGGACGCCCGCGTCATCCTTATCGTTGAGGATGATCCTGTTTTCGCCAAGATACTCTGCGATGTGGCGCACGAACTGAATTTTCAGTGCCTGATCGCCAGCACCGCGGATGAGGGCGCTCTGATGGCGCGGCAATATGTGCCGAATGCCGTCATTCTGGACATGAACCTGCCCGATCATACCGGCCTGTCCGTGCTGGACCGGATCAAGCGCGACGTACGCACTCGCCATATCCCGGTTCATGTAGTGTCCGTTGACGACGATAGTCAGGCGGCGCTGTCCAGCGGCGCGATCGGTTATCTGTTCAAGCCGGTGAAGCGCGACGCGCTGGTCGAGATGCTGGAAGGGCTGGAAGCACGCATGGCACAGCGCATGCGTCGCGTTCTGGTGGTCGAGGACGATGCGCAACAGGCCGAAAGCGTCAAGCTGCTGCTGGCGTCACGCGATGTCGAAACAGTGGAAGCGCATTCCGCCGCGCGATGTTTCGAACTGCTTGGCCGCGAAACCTTTGATTGCATGGTGCTGGACCTCAACCTGCCCGATGCATCCGGCCTCGACCTGCTGGAGCGGCTGAGCGCCGACGAAGCCGTCGGCTTTCCGCCCGTCATCGTCTACACCGGGCGCGACCTCGCCCAGGAAGAGGAGATGCGGCTGCGGCGGTACAGCAAGTCGATCATCGTCAAGGGGGCGAAGTCGCCCGAACGGCTGCTGGATGAAGTGACGCTGTTCCTGCATCAGGTCGTGTCGGACCTGCCCGAACCGCAACAGGCGTTGATCGCCAAGTCGTTGAACCGCGACGCGGCGCTGGACGGACGCGAAATCCTGGTGGTCGAGGACGATGTTCGCAACGTCTATGCCCTCACCTCCATATTCGAGCCGCACGGGGCTAAGGTGCGGATTGCCCGCAATGGGCGCGAGGCGCTCCAGACGCTGGACGAGGCTGCACGCGGGCTGTCCGATCCGGTCGATCTGGTGCTGATGGACGTGATGATGCCGGAGATGGACGGCCTGACCGCCACGCGGGAAATCCGGTCGCAGCCATGGGGTCGGCAGATGCCGATCATCGCGCTGACCGCCAAGGCGATGGCGCGCGATCAGCAGGATTGCCTGGACGCGGGCGCGAACGACTATCTCGCCAAGCCGTTGGACGTCGACAAGCTGCTGAGCCTCACGCGCGTGTGGATGCCGCGATGAGCGAAGAGGTTTTCGCACCTCACGAGGAGTTGGAACTCGATTTGCTGCTTGAGGCGCTGTGGCGGCATTATCATTATGATTTTCGCGGCTATTCGCGTGGTTCGTTGCATCGCCGCCTTGCTCGCGCGCAGCAACGGCATGAATGCGAAAGCCTGTCGCAACTCCAGCATCTGCTGCTGCGCGACCCGGCGGTGTTTGCCGACCTGATGGGGTTCCTGACCATTCAGGTGAGCGAGATGTTCCGTGATCCGGCCTATTTCCGGGCGCTGCGGGAAATGGTGGTGCCGCATTTGCGCACCTATCCGTCGCTCAAAATCTGGATCGCGGGCTGTGCCAATGGCGAGGAATTTTATTCGCTGGCGATCCTGTTTCGGGAAGAGGGGCTGGAGGATCGCACGATCTTCTATTGCACGGACATCAGTCCCGCCGCGCTGAAGAAGGCGGAGGCCGGGATATATGATCTCGACCGCATCGCGCAGTTCACGGAAAATCACCGGCTGGCTGGCGGCAAGCGGTCGCTGTCCGACTATTATACCGCCGCCTATGGCGCCGCCGTCTTCGACAAGACGCTGCGCCGCCGCGCGGTGTTCGCCGAGCATAATCTCGCCAGTGACGAGGTGTTTGCCGAAGTGCAGCTGGTGTCGAGCCGCAATGTGCTGATCTATTTCGATCGAGAATTGCAGGACCGCGCGCTTGGGCTGTTCGGCGGATCGCTGGTGCGCGGCGGGTTCCTGGGTCTGGGGTCGAAGGAGACGCTCCGCTTTTCCCGCTATTCCGAAGCCTTCGCCGACTTCCACGAGGCTGAAAAAATCTACCGCCGCAACGTCAAGGATATGGAGGATCTGCGCCATGCCGCCTGAAAAGCCCAAGATCCTGGCTGTCGATGACGTTGAGGAAAATCTGACGGCGTTGGATGCCCTGTTTGCCGGGGAAGGCGTCGAACTGCTCAAGGCGCGATCTGGGGTTCAGGCACTCGAACTGCTGCTGGTGCATGATGTGGCGCTCGCGCTGCTGGACGTGCAGATGCCGGGCATGGACGGCTTTGAACTTGCCGAACTGATGCGCGGCACCGAACGGACACGCAGGGTCCCGATCATCTTCCTGACGGCGGTCGCGACCGATGAACGGCGGCGCTTCCGCGGGTATGAAGCAGGCGCGGTCGATTATCTGCTGAAGCCGGTCGATGCGCATATCCTGCGCAACAAGACGGCGGTTTTCGTGGAGCTATTCGAGCAGCGGCAGGAACTGGCCCGACAGCGCGACGAGATTGCCGCCGCCCTCGCCCGGCTGCATGCCCATAGTGACAATTCCCCGCTCGCGATCATCGAATTCGATGCCGGGCGGCACATCGTGGCCTGGTCTAACGGGGCAGAGCGGCTGTTTGGATGGCGGGCGCCGGAAGTTGCTGGCTTCAAAGCGGACGAGCTGAAATGGATCGACCCGGAAGACGAGGCCACGTTCGACAGCCTGATGAGTGACCTTATCGCCGGGCGATCCGTTCGCGCGGTCCAGCATCTGCGCATGCGGACGGCAGAGGGGCCGACGCTGGAATGCGAATGCTATTGTTCTGCGCTGCTGAATGGTCAGGGGCGGCTCGTGTCGGTCAACGTCCAAGTGCTGGACGTGACGGAAAGGAAGCGGGCCGAGGACACGCAGCGCCTGCTGATCGGAGAACTCAATCATCGGGTTAAAAATACCCTCGCCTCGGTTCAGGCGATCGCGGTGCAGACATTGCGGCATTCGTCCGGTCCGTCGGACTTTGCGCCAACCTTCACCGGGCGCATCCATGCCCTCGCCCGCGCGCACTCGTTGCTGAGCAGTACGACGTGGCAAGGCGCGTCGCTGCGGGAACTGGTCAATGGGCAGATCGACATTGGCGCGATCGATCTTGGGCAGCTGACCATCGAGGGGCCGGAACTGGAACTGGCGCCTGAGCTGGCTTTGCACGTCGCACTCATCCTGCATGAGCTGGTGACCAACGCGCATAAATATGGCGCGCTTTGCATTCCGGCGGGAACTGTGTCGCTATCGTGGAAGATGGAGCGGGACCGGCTGTTAATCCGCTGGGTCGAAAGCGGCGGGCCGCCCGTCACTCCACCGTCGCGCAGAGGTTTTGGCACGGCTCTGATCGAACGCAGTCTGAAGGCGGAAGGCGGCCAGGCCAGCGTGGAATATGAGGAAAGCGGGGTTTGCTGGACCATGACGCTGCCCTGCGGGCCACGGATCAGCCGCATCAACACCGCCAGTGCCGCCATGAATCTGAACGAAGAGGCGTTGGCGGTGCAAGGCGGCGCGATAGCGGGGCGCAGTTTCCTCATCATCGAGGACGAACCGCTTGTGGCGATGGAGATTGCCAGCATTTTGGAGGATGGCGCGGCCGCCGTCACCATAGCGGGATGTGCGCAAGAGGCTCTGGCGTTGATACAGCATGCGGATTTCGACGCCGCGCTACTGGATGGCAATTTGCAAGGCATGCCGGTCGACGATGTGGCGGCTGCTCTGTCGGAAAGGGAGATACCTTTCGCCTTCGTCACAGGATATGGACGCGAAAGCCTGCCTGAACAGTTTCAGGATCGGTTGCTCATCAGCAAACCGTTTGATCCTAAGGCATTACTGCACTGTAGTGGCAAGCTGTGTGAGGAAAATAGCGGGGCTGTTTCAGGCGGGCTCGACAGTCAATTCGGCGATTTCGAACAGGAAGCTGCGCCACCCGCGCATCCTTGATGCCTCCTCTGCCGCCGTGCGTTTCCTCTTCGCTTCGGCAAGCGATTTGACATGACCCCAGAATATTTCGGTTTTGCCATTTTCCAGTTCGGCAACGATCCGCCAATAATGGGTGAAGGGGTCGGTCGTCGGCCCGATCCGCTTCACATATCCGTCCGGCATCGTTGCTGTCAGATATTGTCTTTTCCGCTTCGCCATGCCCTTTCCTACCATAGATGGTGCAAATTCGCGCAATAGCCACCATGTAGGGGGCATGGAAAAATTCACTGCCGCTTTCCCGCAACGCCATCGGCTATCGCGTACGTCTAACTGCGCGGTGCCCGCATGAACGAGAGCATCGCTTATATCGGCCTGCTGGCTGACGAAGAGATCGAGCTGGACAGCGCCGCCTTGATGTTGAGCGCTCTGGACCATGAAGGGATCGACGTCGAACCCTATCTGGCCCTGCTGCGCGAAATCGGCGACGCGATCGAGGTGGAACGAGCGGACATCGATGATGATGATCTGCAATCGGGAGAAGCGCAGGGCACCCTTCTCGCGCATATATTCAGCGGCCAGTTCGGGTTTGAAGGCGATAGCCTGACCTACGACGCGCCCTTGAACGGCGACATGATCCGGGTGCTGGATCGTCGAAGGGGGCTGCCGGTCAGCCTTTCCATCCTCTATGTCGCAGCCGCCCGACGCGCCGGATGGCAAGCGCATGCGCTGAACACGCCCGGCCATGTCCTGGTCAGCATCGGGCCTGATGAGGCTCCGGCGATCATTGATCCGTTCCGTGGCGGCGCGCTGGTGCAGGCCGGGCAAGTGGCCGGGCTTTTCACGGTCGCCGCATCGACGGGCAGGCAAAACGTTTCGACCCTTGAGCCGATGTCGAACCGCATGACCCTTGTGCGCCTGCTCCTCAATCAGGCCACTCGGGCGGAACAGGCGAACGACACATGGCGGGCCTGCTCGATCTATGAGCGTATGACGGTGGTTGCACCCGAACATGATGCAGGCTGGTGGGCGCTTGCCCGATTGCAGTTGGAACATGGCGAGGTGGAAGCCGCCCGGGGGAGCCTGTGCGCCATGCTGGAGATCAGCCGCGATCCTGAGCGCCGCCGCTATGTTGCCGCAGCGCTCAGTCGGCTATCCGGTCAATCTCAGGCATGAGTGGGCGTTAGAATCTTAGCCCTGAGACTCACGCCGCTTGTTCAATCCCTCTTCAAGTCATTCCCCGCGCGTTCCATAGCGGCACCCGCATCTTCCTTCACTTCCCGGGCTTCGCGCCTTGCATCCTGCGTTGCGTTTCTCGTCGCCGCACCGATCTCGTTCGCGCCTCTGTCGATCGCCCGTTCGGCATGATCAAGACCATTGTCGATCTTCGCTCCTGCCTGATCGACCGCCCGGCTGACGTCATTGCCAATCGCCGACCCCGCATTTTCCAGGCTATCAGATGCTTTTTCCGAGCAGGCCGACAGGCCCACCCCTGCGACAATCACCAAAGCGGCCACAATTGATGCTTTCATGCTTCCCTCATCTTGCTGTCAAACGCATCAGCCCAACCGTTAGCCAGCCTTATGGTTGCCTGTGGGTCAGCGGCTACGCAGGCCGGAAACCATCGATCGATCTGTGTCGGGGATTAGCCCCTCCAGCACCCGCCAGAAGCCCGTCACCGACCCCTGCCCCGCCTGCGCATAAGCCGCCGCCATCTTTTCACGCAGTGCGCGGAACAACTCGGCCTCCAGCATCTTGCCCGACGGGCTGAGCCGCAACAGCTTCTGCCGCCGGTCGCTCGCCCCCTGCCGCGTTTCAATATAGCCACGCTCTATCAGGTCATTGAGCACCCGGCCCAGCGACTGCTTGGTGATGGACAGCAGGCGCAGCAATTCCTTCACCGTCAGGTCCGGCTGACGCGAAATAAAATACAGCGCGCGGTGATGCGCACGCCCTAGCCCCTGTGCCGCAAGCCCGTCGTCGATCGACCGGGTAAGCGCGGAATAGCCGAAATACAGCATCTCGATCCCCCGCCGAATCTCATCCTCGCGCAGGAAGAGGGGCGACGCAGGCGTGATCTGCGAAACCGGTGCATTGGCGGGCGAACTGTTTGCATTCATGCGGGGCGTCCAGGAAGATTTCGAAGCCCGCATATTGGCGAAGCCATAGTGACATGACTAGGCTTTCCTTTCGCGCAACAGACGCTATATGCCGTCCCGCGCGGCGGTCGCCGCACACATGCTGGGGCGTCGCCAAGCGGTAAGGCAGCGGCTTTTGATGCCGCCATGCGCAGGTTCGAATCCTGCCGCCCCAGCCAAGTTTTTCCCAACATACTGCGAAACCTGGCTTTTCGGACGACGCCGGAACCGTGGTGGGGCGTCTGCTACAGAACCCTGCTACAAAGTTGGGGCTTTGTGGGCATGGGAGGCATCCCGAATACGGTACGACGCGGGGGCGTTTATCACTTCCGGCGGGCGGTTCCCGTGGGGCTGCGGATACGGCTGCCACACAGCGAATTGACATGCAGCCTCCTCACGCATCAAGCAGGAGAAGCGCGGTTCCTGTCGCGCTGCCTGTATCTACGGTCGGAGGAATTATTCGTAGTGATCGATGCACTAAAGGAGCTCTTCGAGTCGCCGATCTGGACGGGTTGCCAATCCGAACACCGGAGGTCGAAGCCGGGGACGCATATCATTCGGGATGAGAAATTCTGGCTGCCCCTGATCGCTGTGTTTTCGGGAATGCGTCAGGAGGAAATCTGCCAACTGCGTTTGGAGGACGTGCGCCAAGCGGAAGGCATATGGGTTTTCGACCTTAGGGACGGTGACGGGCGGCAGCTGAAAACAGAAACGCGATCCGAAAGGTCCCAGTTCATACGAACCTGATCCAATTGGGCCGCACTCTCGGAGTAAGAAACCGGACGGCCCCGCAATCGTTCCGCCGGACTCCTTCAGACCTCCCGCAGCGCCTCCCGGAATAATCCCCGGTTGATGCCTGCTGCCCTTGCGCCCGTTCCTTCCATGCAGGACCGGGAGTAGTGGGCACACCCCATTCGCGCACGGTCCTGCCGACGCGATGCACCCCGAGGCTGCCTCACATCGCCACCTCAACGAAAGAAGACACCGCCACCTCTTCGCCTGCTGCCGAGGATGCCACAGACTGTCCCCCTTCAGCACCAATGGCACAGATGAGGCCGATGATCTGACCATAGCATTTCAGACCATAATGTTTGCCCACGACATAACCGATGAAATCGGACGCCGCGCCGCCAAAACCGGCTTGCACGGTATCTATGATAGCGCTACCATATTTTGTAGGAGTAGGTGAGGCATGTTTCTCGGCATCGACATTGGGACCTCGGGCGTCAAGGCCGTCATCGTCGGGATCGACGGACGGGTGGTAGCGTCAGAGACAGTTCCGCTCAGCGTTTCCAATCTTTATCCGCTCTGGTCGGAGCAGGGTCCGGAAGACTGGTGGGATGCGACACAGATCGCCGTCCTTGCACTCGAACCTGCGCTTCGTGCTCAAGTGCGTGGTATTGGCCTCGCGGGGCAAATGCATGGGGCAACCCTGCTGGCTGCGGACGATAAGCCGTTGCGGCCTGCGATATTATGGAATGACGGTCGTAGCTTCGCCGAGTGCGGGGAACTGGAAGCACTTGTTCCACAATCTCGGGTGATCACCGGCAATCTGGCCATGCCAGGTTTTACAGCGCCCAAGCTGCTCTGGGTCAAGCGGCAGGAACCGGCTCTCTTTGACCGGATCCGCGCGGTGCTGCTGCCCAAGGATTATGTTCGCTTGTGCATGACGGGCGACAAGGCTTCCGACATGGCGGATAGTGCCGGCACGCTCTGGTTAGACGTTGCGAAACGCGACTGGAGCGATGCGATGCTCGACGCGACCGGCCTCGCTCGCGATCAAATGCCCCGGCTTTTCGAAGGCAACCAAATCACCGGGATGCTGCGCAGAGAGGTCGCTTCGGCCTGGGGTATGGAAGCGATCCCCGTTGTCGCGGGCGGTGGAGACAATGCGGCAGGAGCTGCTGGCGTGGGCGTCGTAAACGATGGGGACGCGCTGCTTTCCCTGGGAACATCGGGCGTCATCTTCGTTGCAACAAATGATTTTCGTCCGAACCCGGGGCGCGCGGTTCACGCCTTCTGCCACTGCTTACCTGGCATGTGGCACCAGATGAGCGTGCATTTGTCTGCTGCCTCCTGCGTGGACTGGGGAGCCCGAGTGACAGGCGTAGAGGGGGCCGCAGCCTTTTTCTCCCTGGCGGAGGCGGCAGGTCCTGCTACCGGGTCCGAATTGTTCCTCCCTTACCTGTCTGGGGAGCGTACACCGCACAATGACCCTCACATCAGGGCCGCGCTGCTTGGCATTGGTAACGAAACGGACAAAGGGCGCATTGCTGCCGCAGTGCTGGAAGGCGTTGCCTTCGCCCATGCTGATGGCATGGCCGTATTGCGAGAGGCCGGAACGACTATAAGCGAGTTGTCTGTCATCGGCGGAGGCGCGCGCTCGCGCTATTGGGGACGGATATTGGCATCGGCGCTGAACGTGCGGCTTGCTTATCTCGACGGCGGAGAGGTTGGGCCGGCTCTTGGCGCAGCAAAGCTCGCTTTAATGGCGGTAACCGGGGCCAGCATTGCCGAAGCCTGCGCCCCTCCTCCTATTACAGATGTCGTTGAGCCGGAATCCGCCCTTGCGGATCGCCTCGCTCCCCGTCTCGCCCGTTTTCGCGCAGCCTGTTCCGCGCTCAAATCACTCCAATAAGGATTTCCCATGTCCGCTGACTATTTCGCCGAGTTCGCCCCCGTTCGCTATGAAGGACCTGATAGCGCCAACGATCTCGCCTATCGCTGGTACGACAAGGATCGCGTGGTCCTTGGCAAGCGGATGGAAGATCATCTGCGCTTCGCGGTGTGCTTCTGGCACACATTCTGCTGGCCGGGCAGCGATGTGTTCGGCGGTGGCACATTTCGCCGCCCATGGCACGTCGGCCCGAACGACGCCGCGGCAGCGCGCGAAAAGCGGGAAGCTGCGCTGGCGTTCGTGGAGAAGCTGGACCTGCCCTTCTACTGTTTCCACGACGTCGATGTCATGGCGGACGCAGACGACATCGGGGCGTTCCGAAAGAGCTTTGCCGAAGCGGTTGATCATCTGGAGGAACTGCAGGTCAAACATGGCCGCAAGCTTCTCTGGGGCACCGCCAACCTTTTCAGCCATCCGCGCTACATGGCTGGCGCGGCCACAAATCCTGATCCCGAAGTCTATACCTGGGCAGCGAGTCAGGTACGCGATGCGCTGGAGGCGACCCATCGTCTCGGGGGACAGAATTACGTACTTTGGGGCGGCCGCGAGGGATATGACACTATTCTGAACACGGAAATCGGCATCGAGCAGGAAAATTTCGGACGATTCCTGAGCCTGGTCGTCGATCACAAGCATCGCATTGGGTTTAACGGCACGATCCTGATCGAACCCAAGCCGCACGAGCCGACCAAGCATCAGTATGATTTCGACACTCAGACCGTGTACGGCTTCCTCAAGCGCTTCGGCCTGGAAAAGGAAGTGTGCGTGAACATCGAAGCCAATCACGCAACACTATCCGGCCACACTTTCGAGCATGAGATTGCCATGGCCCGCGCACTGGGCATTTTCGGTTCCATCGACGCCAATCGAGGCGACCATCAAAACGGGTGGGATACAGACCAATTTCCAAATTCGGTGGAGGAATTGACGCTGGCCATGCTCGAGATCATCCGTGCGGGCGGCTTCACGACCGGCGGGTTCAACTTCGATGCGAAGGTGCGCCGCCAGAGTATCGACGCGGTGGACCTGTTCCACGGCCATATTGGCGGAGTCGATACGATCGCGCATGCGTTGGTGAAGGCCGCCGCTATCATCGAGGATGGACGCGTCGATGCTTTCCGGGCCGAACGCTATGCCGGGTGGAAAGGCGAGCTTGGCCAAGCGATTCACAAGGAAGATGCGACGCTGGCGTCGATTGCCGATATTGCGGCCGAACGCGGCTTGCAGCCGCAGCCGCGCTCCGGACGTCAGGAATGGCTCGAAAATATGGCGAACCGCTTCTGATGCTGACGCTGGGGGCAGGTGACTATCGGATTGATATCGACCCGCGCAGGGGCGGTTCGGTGCTGCAATTCGACTGGAACGGGATGCCCCTTTTCCGGCGAGATAAAGGTCCATCCGTGCTGGATGCTGCCTGCTTTCCCCTCGTCCCTTTCTCCAACCGCATTGCCTTCGGCCGTTTCCAAGCGGGCAAACGGACGGTCACGCTTGCCCCGAACTTTCCCGGTACAGACCATCCGCATACGCTGCACGGTTTCGGCTGGTTGTCACAGTGGAATGTGATGCAGGCTGACGAGAGCAGTGCGACGCTCGAGCATCTTTATCCAGGCGGTGAGTGGCCCTGGCCCTATCGCGCTGAACAGCGATTTGTGCTTTCGGGAGAAGGGCTCTCCATGACCCTGTCGATCGTGAATTTGGGCGAAGAGGAGATGCCGACAGGGCTGGGCTTTCATCCGTATTTCCCATGTGACGCCGACACTGTGTATCATGGTCTGCACCGGGGCGAGTGGCAGAACAGCGCCGACTGCCTGCCTGAACAGCTCGACTTGCGGGCAGAGGCCCTGGATTGGTGGGGTGGCGCGGCGGTGACGCGGCGATCAGTCGATACAGTCTATACCAACAGGGTTGGCCCGCTGCGAATTGACTGGCCCAGCCGAGGGCTGTCGCTGGAGATGACGCCCGATGCGGTTTTCCAGCACACGGTGGTTTATACCCCGGAAGATGCGGGGTTTTTCTGTGTTGAGCCGGTGACGCATAGCACCGACGCCCTGAATGCGGATGGCACACCCGATATGCAATGGCTTTTGAAGGATGAGGTATTTTCGGCAGGCGTCAAATTTTCGGCGGCCGAAATCACGAAAGAAGTAGCGAATTGAACGCCTTTTTTGTGAGGCAGGTTTTGAGCCGCCTCCCTCTCCGCCTGGGGCGCCTTTAAGGCGCCCCTTTTTTTAACCCGGCGAAGGAGTCCAGAGAGACCGCAGGCTTGCTCGCAAGAGGATGGCCCGATAGCGGTTGGATGGGAGCACATCAAAACCATGAGCGACAGGAAATACGCGCGGAAAAGACGAGACGGACCCAGGATCGCGGATGTTGCGGTCGCGGCGGAGGTTTCGCCCATGACCGTCTCGCGGGTCATAAATGGCGATCCCCGGGTGCTTCAGGCCACCCGCGATCGCGTTCAGGAGGCGATCGGCAAGCTGGGCTATGTGCCCAACCCGGCAGCCCGCAACCTGGCTGGTGCGCGTCAGTGCAGGCTGGTCCTGCTGCACACGAACCCGAGCGCCGCCTATCTGAGCGAGTTTCTTCTGGGCAGTCTGGCGGCCGCGCGCAAGTGCGATGCGGAACTAATCATCGAAGAACATGACAACAGTGAAGGACCGGCAGCCCTGGCGGCCCGGCTGGCGGCTCACCGGGTCGATGGCGTGCTGCTGCCACCGCCGCTCTGCGACGATAAGACGCTGCTGGCGTCACTTGCTAGCCATAGGCTGGAGGTCACACAGGTCGCGACGGGGAAGCCCGCACCCGATGCCCATGCCGTCCTGATCGACGACGAGGCGGCCGCCTTCGCCATGACGACGCACCTGCTGGAGCAGGGCCATCAGCGGATCGGCTATGTTTCGGGAAGCCCCGATCAATCCGCGAGCCACTTGCGCCGACGCGGCTATGAAAGGGCGCTCGAATCCTTTGGCATCAGCATAGACGAGACGCTGATCGTACCAGGCGATTACACCTACAGATCAGGGATGAAAGCGGCCGAACGCCTGCTCAACCTGTCGGCCCGCCCTACGGCCATTTTCGCGGCAAATGACGACATGGCCGCAGCCGTCGTGGGCGCTGCGCACCGGCGGGGCCTGGATGTGCCGGGCGCGCTGTCGGTCTGCGGTTTCGACGACACCGCGATCGCCACGACGATCTGGCCGGAACTCACCACTATTCGGCAGCCAGTGTCGGCGATGGCCTATCGCGCCATCACCATATTGGCCGAGTCAGTGCGCCGGAAGGACGATGCTCGACCCGTGACCATGCAGCGAATTCTCCTGCCGTTCGAACTCGTCCGGCGGGAGTCTGACGCACAATTACAATCAGTCACTTGACGCAGACGAGAAGAAGGTGATGTTAGCGCTCTCATAGGGAGGATGGCTTTCATGCAGGCAATTGAGCGGGACGGTCTCAACCTGGCGTTGATCGGGCGTATCGTGGCCGTGGCGACGATCGGCGGCTTCATGTTCGGATATGATTCCGGCGCGATCAACGGCACGCAGGACGGCCTGAAACACGCATTCGCGCTGGGCGAGACGCAGCTGGGCCTGACGGTCAGCGCCTTGCTTCCCGGCTGCGCGCTGGGCGCATTCATGGCGGGGCGCTTTGCCGATATATGGGGGCGCAGGACGGTCATGATGACCGCCGCTGTCCTCTTCATCATGAGCGCTGTCGCGTCAGGCGCGGCCAGCTCCGCCCTGATGCTCGCCCTCGCCCGCTTTTTCGCGGGAATGGCCGTCGGCGCCGCGAGCGTCCTTTCGCCTGCCTATATCAGCGAGGTGACCCCGGCCGAGATACGCGGCCGCCTGTCGAGCTTGCAGCAGATCATGATCATTTCGGGCCTGACCGGCGCCTTTTTCGCCAACTATTATTTGGCGCAGACTGCCGGATCGTCGCTGGGCATCATCTGGGGCGGGCAACCCGCCTGGCGATGGATGTTCTGGGTACAGGCGTTCCCCGCGTTGCTGTTCCTTGCGGCGCTGCTGGGCATTCCCGAGAGCCCGCGCTTCCTGGTCGCGAAGGGACGCAAGGAGGAGGCGCACCGGGTCCTTGCCCGATTGCTGGGACATCGGGCCGCGACGAGCAAGCTGGCGGAGATCGACGCGTCCATCTCCCATGATCACCGGCCCAGCCTGGCCGACATCCGCAAGCCAGACGGCGGGTGGCGGCCGATCGTGTGGGTGGGCATCGGCCTTGCCGTTTTCCAGCAATTGGTCGGCATCAACGTCGTCTTTTATTATGGCGCCGTCCTATGGCAGGCGGTTGGCTTCACCGAAGGCGACGCGCTGAAAATCAACATCGTTTCGGGTCTTGTGTCGATCCTGGCCTGTCTGGTTTCGATCATGCTGATCGACAAGCTGGGACGCAGGCCTTTGCTGCTGATCGGGTCGGCGGGCATGACGCTGACTCTCGGCACCCTCGCCTGGTGCTTCAGTCAGACGGAGATGGTGAACGGGGTGCTGCACATGCCCGGCGCAACCGGTACGGTCGCGCTGTTCGCCGCAAACATCTTCGTCATTTTCTTCAATCTCAGCTGGGGTCCGGTCATGTGGGTCATGCTGGGTGAGATGTTCCCGAACCAGATGCGCGGTTCGGCCCTGGCGATAGCGGGCGCGGCGCAATGGCTGGCGAATTTCCTCGTCAGTTTCAGCTTTCCCTGGCTCGCGAAAAATCTAGGTCTGCCGTTCACCTATGCCATGTACACGGCGTTCGCGCTGCTTTCGCTGATCTTCGTGAACAGCATGGTCAAGGAGACCAAGGGCATCGAGCTGGAAGACATGCAGGGATAAGGGCGAAGCGCCGAGCGGTAGCCTTGATCCCCCTGCTTAGCCACCAGGAGCAAAACGTTGGGCGAGGCTGTCGTCAGCTCCGCCCCCCAAACCAGCGTCGGCGGATCAGTTATCCGATTGATCCGCCACGAAGCCGGGCCAGCTATTCATATAATCGATGAACGGCGGCGATAGACCTTCATCCAGCAAATGGCTAATCGTGACAGGCAGCGCAGGTGATTCATAGGCGGCGTCGGCGCGAACGCGTTCGGGGAAGTCGTGGCGCAGGATTGCGCCGCGACCAATGGTAACGAAATCACAGCCGGATTGGACGACCCAGGCGGCGGTTTGCCCGCTCATCACCTTGCCTGCGGCTCCCAGGCGGACATCGCCGCGCGGCAGTTCGGTGAAATAGCTCAGCAAGCTGCGGCCCCTGAACCGTTCATCTTCCGGTTCCTTGGTCACATCCCAGAGCGACAGGTCGAGATAGTCGATCTTCCCCTCTCGCATCACGCGAGAGGCGACAGCAACCACCTCGTCCAACTGCTGCGCATAGCGTTCTGGCGACAGGCGTAACCCGACCTGAAAATCAGGGCGGCAGGCGGCCCGGATGCCGTCGATGATCTCGAACAAAAGGCGCGCGCGGTTTTCAGCATTGCCACCATATTGATCCGTGCGCTTATTAACTTCGGGCGAGAGGAATTCGGCCAGGATATAGCCGTGCGCGCCATGCACCTCGACGCCGTCGAAACCCGCCTCCTCCGCCCGCCGGGCTGCCGCAATGAAATCTTCCCGCAGTTGGTGTACTTCGTCCAGGGTAAGGCCGCGCGACCCGGTTTCGTCATGATCAGAAGGGCAGACAGGCGTGCCTACTAGCTCTTTCGGCGCTCTATAACCTGCATGGTGTAGCTGGACGGCCGAAAGCGCACCCCGCTCCTTTATGCCTATTGCCAGCCGCGTGAGCCCCTCGAGGTGCTCGTCGCCGAATATGCCCAATTGGCCGGGGAAGCCCTGCCCCACCACCTGCACATGGGAAGCCGCCGTCATGACCAAGCCGAAACCGCCGCTCGCCCGCTTCGTTAGCCAATGATACTCTGCGGCGGACAGGCGGCCGTCGGCATGGCTTTGCTGGTTCGTCAACGGCGCGAGCATCAGCCGGTTTTTCATGCCAGGGCCGCGGCTGAAGGACAGCGGGCAGAACAGATCCGTCATCAATATGGCTTTCTACAGTGGTTCCCTAACGGCCCGTAGCGAAAAACAGAAAGACGAAGCACAAAGGCGGATTGAATGGGTAGAAAATCTTTTTGGTAGGCTTGGAGGGGTGGAAAGATGATATCGATCCAAAAGGGAACTTTCTAAGCGGTGACTTCGAACATGGCCTTAAGGCCCTCAGCTTCGGCGGAGGGCGCGGCCCATAGGATGAACTGACCCGGCTCGATCAGCGGTTTCAGATCCATGCCGAGGAAGGCGAGGTCGGCGGCCGAGAGGGTGAAGCTCACCTGCTTCGATTGGCCGGGCGCGAGATCCACATGCTGGTACGCCTTCAGCTCACGGATCGGCTGGGTGACGCTGGCCACCACATCCTGCACATAGATCTGGACCAGTTCGCGCGCGGCGTGCTTGCCGTCATTCTTCACGGTCACGGTCGCGCGTAGCTGCCCGTCCCGCCCTATCTGCTTGGCGGAGAGGCTGAGGTCCAAATAGCTGATCTTGCCGTAGGTCAGGCCATGGCCGAAGGGGAAACGCGCCTCATTCTTTACCGTGATGAAGCGCGTGTTGGTGGGGCGCCCGGGGCGGCGGTGCGCGTAATAATAGGGCACTTGGCCTGGCGAAATCGGAAAGCTGACCGGCAGGCGGCCCGACGGTCCGGTCGCGCCGAACAAGATGTCGGCGGTGGCGTTGCCAGATTCCGATCCCAAGAACCAGGTGACGAGGATTGCGGGCGCATTCAGCACCGCGCCTTCCAGCGCCAGCGCGCGGCCGTTGCGCAGCGCGACGACGACAGGCTTGCCCACTGCGGCGACCGCTTCGGCCAATGCCTGCTGCGGCGCGGGCAGGACGATGAGGTCGCGCGAGGATGCCTCGCCCGACATGGCCTCACGCTCGCCGATGGCGAGGATGACGATATCGGCGGCGCGGGCAGCGGCGACGGCGGCGTCGATGCCGCCATCCACCGGCGAGGTGACTTCGCTGCCCTTGACCACCGTCACCAGAGATGCGTCGGCAACCGCCGCGCGAATGCCGGTTGCGAGGTCCACGGCTTCCTTGCTGTCGGCGAACAGGGTCCAGGGGCCATGCAGGTTGCCCTGCCCTTCGGCAAAGGGACCGATGATGGCAATGCGCTTGCCCGCGCGCGGCAGGGGCAGCAAATCGCCCTCATTTTTCAGCAGCACGATCGAACGCTGCGCCGCTTCTCGCGCCAGGGAAAGGGCTGGCTTGGTGCGCATGCGGACCTGCTGGCGCTTGAGGTCCATGCGGCGGAACGGATCGTCGAACAATCCAAGCCTTTCCTTGAGCGTGAGGACGCGGCCGACCGCCTCGTCCACCCGCTCCATCGGCACTTCGCCCGCAGCGACCAGGGAAGGGAGATGGTCGCGATAGATGCCGCTCGCCATGCTCATGTCGAGCCCCGCCATGATGGCGATGCGCGCGGCGTCGCGGGCATCGGCGGCAAGGCCACGGGCGGCGATTTCCACATCGCCATTATAGTCGCCGACGACCAGCCCGTCGAAGCCCATCTCGCCGCGCAGTATATCCGTCAGCATCTCGTGGCTGCCATGGACGGGACGGCCGGCAATATCTTCAAACGCAGCCATGACAGTCGCACAGCCCGCATCGATCGCCGCCTGGAACGGGGGCAGATAGACTTCGCGCAGCGTGCGTTCGGAAATATCGGCGGTGTTGTAGTCGACACCGCCTTCCGCCGCGCCATAGGCGGCGAAATGCTTCATGCAGGCCGCGACCGATCCTACATCGGCGAGCGAGCGGCCCTGGAAGCCGCGCGTGCGGGCACGGGCCATGTCGCTCGACAGCAGCACGTCCTCCCCTGCCCCCTCGACCGTCCGACCCCAGCGGGCATCCCGGCCAATATCGACCATCGGCGCGAAGACCCAGTCGAAACCGGTCGCCGCCATTTCCTCTGCCGCCGCGCGCGCGGTGCGCTCTGCCAGGGCGGTGTCGAAGCTGGCTGCTTCGCCGAGCGGTACGGGGAAAACGGTGCGGTAGCCATGAATGACGTCGCCCGCGAAGATCATCGGGATGCCGAGACGCCCCTTCATCGCGGCAGTCTGAAGCTTGCGATGCGCGTCCACGCCAAAGCCGTTGAACACGCCGCCTAGCCGCCCAGATTCGGCGTCGCCCAGCATATTCTCGACATTTTTGACAGCGGCGGCAGGGTTGATCTTGGCAGCGGCCGCTGACGTCCAGGGGGTCGGCATCAATGTAAGTTGGCCCGCCTTCTCCTCGATCGTCATCTGCGCGATCAGCGATTTGACGCGGCTGGACAGCGGGCGGCGCACAGCCGCCATCGCCGCCGGAATGCCTGACGCCTGCCACGCGAAAAGGCAGGCGGAACTGATCAATAGCGAGCGGCGGCTGACGGAGATGTCGCGCGACATGCGGGGAAGCTCCAGGGGGTGCGGCGATACTGTCATGGTGGTTCCCGGATATTTTCGTTCAGCAGCGAGCAAGGCATAGCCGCCTAATCCGCATAAAGTAAACAGTTCAGTTGCATTTTTTCGTGAAGCTGCTTTACATGGCAAGCCACCCATCGAACGGAGAGTATGATGAAGAAATGGATTATCGCCGCTGCCCTGATGGCGATGTCACCGATGCCCGCGTTCGCGCAAGCCGCCTATTCGTCGAGCACCACTGAAATCGGCGCGCTGCTTGATGACCCTGCGGCCAAGGCGATCCTGGAAAAGCATGTTCCCGGCATGACCACCAATGACCAGGTTGATATGGCTCGTGCCATGACGCTGAAGGACATTCAGCAATATTCGCCTGACGAGATTACCGATAAGGTACTGGCAGAGATCGATGCCGATCTGGCCAAGCTGAAGAAGTAAGACGGGAGGCTGGCCGGGATCAGCATGCCCGGCCAGCCTACCCCCGACCGGGGCCGGTGGTAAACCCGGCTGCCCCTTCCCTTCTCACAATTGCCGATCAGGCCTTCAACTCGATCAGCGCCACACCCTCCGGCGGCAAATCGAGCGTGAGCATACCCTGCTTGTCCAGCCGCCGGGTTTCGGGCGGCGCTAGTTCCGCTGACCGCCGGATCTGATCGATTTCATCTTTCTTGGGATATTGCGGCGACCCCAGTTCACGCCATTTGGGCAAGGGCGAGCCGCGTTCCTGATCGACATAGCTGACGCGGACGGCAGCACCTGGGCGCGCGCCTTTGAGGGCAACCAGCATATGTTTCCGTTCGCCATTAACGATGCGCTGGCTGCTCATGCCCGGAATTCCGGAAGGCTGTTTCACCTCTGCAAGGTTCCAGACCAGCGCCGCCGCGCCTTCCTTCGTCCGGCTTGCGAGCGCTGGGCCAGTTGCGGCGAGGCGGCGCTGTCCCATCCGGTGCAGCAGCTTGTAGGTGTTGAAAGCAGGGCGCGGAATATTGCGCTGCGCCAGCATGCCCCAGCCGCCATCCCCTTCCTTAATGATGAAGTTGGGGAAGTTGATTTCCTCGAACACATTGCTGATGCACCATTGCGACATCGCGTGGCAGTAGGGCAGGCAATTGCTGATCACATGGGCGATCATCGCCGGGCTGTCGGACGACCACTCGCTTAGCCACAATTCCGCGCCCTTGTAGCGGGTGGCGTCGATCTGGTTGCGGACCTGCGCCATGGCTGCGGGGATCACATCCTTGTGTGGATAGCGATTGGCCTGGCCGAATAATTCCTTTTGGTCGTCGCCGGCGTAGATGTGCGTCGATACGAAATCGACTGGCAGATTTTCCTGTGCGCAGAAGCCAAGGAATTCCGGCATCCATTGCGCTGCGGCTGTCGAAGGACCGCCGACCCGCAGCTTGTGATCCACCCCCTTGATCGCCTGCGCCGCTGCTTTGTACATGGCGAAATAGTCAGCCTGGGTCCCACTGAAGAACCAGGTCAGATTAGGCTCGTTCCACACTTCGAAATACCATTGGCGCACTTCGTTCGCGCCATAGCGATCGATCAAATGGCGCACGAACCCGGCGATGAACTGGCCCCAGGCTTCGGGCGACGCGGGAGGCGTGATATTGGCATTGTAGGTGAAGTTGAGCTTTGTATTCCCGCTCGCCAGCTTCTTGGGCATGAAACTCAGTTCGACAAAGGGCTGGACGCCGCGCTCCAGCAGGCCGTCATATACGGCATCGACATTCTGGAAGTTCGGGTCCTTGCCATTCATGCCGCCTGGCCAGACGCCCAGATCATCATTGAAGATGCCATGGAAGCGCACCCGCTCCAGACCTGTTTCGTTACGAAAGCGCTCCAGATCATTCCGCCACGCCTCCCGCAGGGTCGCAGATGCGCGATCCGAGCCGGCGCAACGCGACCAGATATGATCAAGCGCGCCGATGTCCTGACGCAGGTCGATTTCGACCTGCTCCTGTTCCGCCTGCGCAAAGGCTGTCCGGGTCAAGGAAGAAGCTGCGAAAGCAGCAGCGCCAGCGCCCATGATTTCCCGGCGGTTCCACATCAATCCGACTCCCTCGCGTCGCGGTCAGGCGACCGTCAGCTTCACTGATTTCAACTTGTCCGAACTGGGACCCGCATGAATTGTGAAGGTCCCTGGCTCGACGACATAGGCCATATCGATGTTCCAAAAGGCTAGGCTGTCCGGATCAAGCCGGAACTGCACCTTACGCTTTTCGCCCGGCTTCAAGGTGACGCGTTCAAACCCGCGCAGTTCCAGCAGCGGGCGCGGCACCGAGCTTACATCATCGCGGACATAAAGCTGGACCACCTCGTCACCGGCTCTTGAGCCTGTGTTGGTCACATCGACCTCGACAATCGCGGTTTCACCTACGGCAATGGTCGATTTGGCGAGGCGGGGCGCGGAAATGTCGAATGTCGTGTAGCTCAGGCCATGGCCGAACGGGAACAAGGGTATGGGCTTGCCCTCGACATAGCGCTTGCCGGTCTTGGCCGACGGATGCTGGTTGTAGAACATCGGCAGATCGCCGACCGAGCGGGGGAAGGTGACCGGCAGCTTGCCGCCGGGATTGACCTTGCCAAACAGCATGTCGGCAAAAGCGTTGCCGCCTTCCTGTCCGAGATACCAACCTTCGACGAGCGCGTTCGCTTTTTCCGCAAGCCGCGTCACGGTGAGCGGCCGCCCGTTGATGAGCAGCGCAATAATCGGCTTGCCGGTCTCGATCATCGCTTCGACCAGCGCGTCCTGATCGCCGAACAGATTGAGGCTGTTGCGATCGCCAGGCGCGCCCGCATGGATTGCCTCGCGCGTGATTTCCGGCACGTCGCCCACGACAAGGAGGATGACGTCGGACCGCTTGGCCACTTCAACCGCCTGCGCGATGCGCGCGGCATTTTCCGCCGGATCGGCATAGCGCGCGGGCCTGCCGGGGAGATGCTGCGCCATCTTATCGGGTTTGACGATCTGGACGCCTTCGGCATGTTCGATCGTGATATTCTTGCCTGCCGCCGCCTGCACGCCTGCCAGGATGCCGACCGCGTGCGCATTGACCGATGAATAGCCGCCGAAGAGAGGTTCTATCGCATTGGGGCCAATCACCGCGATCTTGCGCGAAGCAGCGGGATCGAGGGGCAGCAGCCCATCATTCTTCAGAAGCACCAGCGACTTTTGTGCGACCTTGCGAGCGAGCGCCTTGCTGGCCGGGGCATTCACTTGTCGCAGCGCTCGGGCCTTGTTCACATAGGGATTTTCGAACAGGCCAGCTTCGAACTTGAGCGCAAGGATGCGGCTGACCGCTGCGTCCAGGCTGGCTTCGGGGATGCGGCCGGCGCGGACCAGTTCAGGAAGGCGCGCATAGGCCTGGCCCTCCGGCAATTCGGCATCGACGCCCGCATGAAGCGCGAGCACTGCCGCCTCATCATCGTTCGCAGCCATATTATGGTGGGTCACGAGATTGGTAACGCCGCCATAGTCGCTGAAATAGGCGCCACGGAACTTAAGCCGCTCACGACCTGTGCGCTGGAGCAATTCAAAATTGGCGTGGGAAGGAACGCCCTCAATCTCATTATAGGAGGGCATGATGATAGCGGGGTCGGCTTTCCTGATCACCTGTTCGAAGGGGACCAGGAAATTCTCCCGCAAAGTCCGTTCGCTCATGTCGGCGGGCGCGGTGTTGAGCCCGCCCTCCGGAGAGCCGTGGATGAAATGCTTCAGCGTGGTGAAAACTTTATCGGCGGCAAGTGGCCGCGCCCCTTGCTGGCCTAGCACTGAGGCGATGCCCATCTGGCTCACAAGATAAGGATCTTCGCCGAAAAACTCCTCAACCCGACCAAAGCGGGGATCACGGGCGAGATCGAGCACCGGACTGAGCGCGACCGTTGCCCCACGCATGCGCGCCTCGCGCCCCGCGAGTTCGAACGCCTGTTGGATAAGGCTTGGGTCCCAAGTACTTCCGAGGCCGAGAGGAATAGGGAAGATGGTCGCGTCGCGCGCTTTCAGCCCGTGCGCCGTCTCCTCATGGAAGAGCGCAGGGATGCCGAGCCGTGTCTGTTCGACGAGATGGCGCTGGATCGCGTTGATCAAGTCGATCGTCTCACCGGGTGCGCGATAAGCGTCGGTCGCAGCGCGCTTGGTGCCGTTCGTGTCACTTGGATTGCCGATTTGGCCGATGCCGTCCTGGAAGACCTTCATCGCCTTGTCTGGCGAGAAATTATCGCCTTCCAGGAAAGACGCCTTGGTATAGGCCATCGAGCGCATCTGCGCGGCTTTTTCCTCCAGCGTCATACGGCTGAGCAGATCGCGGACGCGATCCTCTACCGGCGCCTTTGGATCGCGGTAGACGGCCCTGCCTCCCATTTGCGCCATTGCTGCAGCAGGCATGGCCAAAGCGGTGGTCGCGATAAACATGCGCCGAGTAACTGCCAGCCGCTCCGCCACAAAATCCTCCATGAATGATGTTAATGCTCTCGCCATCTCAGGCGAGCCAAAATCCTATCAGTCTTTTACAATACCGCCAGGCATTAAGTAAACAGGTCAGTTGCGTTTATTTCAACTGTGCAAGTTGGCCCGCCAGCCGGAATAAGGCTGGCGGGCCTAGTCAATCAGAAGCGGATCGACCCCGACAGGCCGAATTCGCGTGGATTGGTAAGGACAGCGGTGCGATAACCCGAGTCATAGGTGATCGACGGATCGTTGCTGGCCGTTGTGATCGCGTTGGTGATTGAAACGTTTGTCAGCTTGTTCTGGTTCAGCAAGTTACGGACAAAGGCCGAAACTTCCCACTTATTCTCTTCGCCGCGCAAACCGACAAACAAGTTGATCAATTCCCGATGCGGATAACGGAACTGTTGCCGCTCGGAAAATACGCTCGGACGATAGCTGATCAAGCCACGGATGAATGGCTGTATCGGGCCGGAACCGAAGCGGATTTCGCTGTTAGCGGTAAGGCTGAAGTCCGGGACATCTGCCAGGCGCGAATTACGCTCACAGAAGCTGACATTGTTCAGGCCCCCGAACGCCGCATTGGGGACAACAATATTCCGGCCCGTTGCGGGATCGACTATGTTGCACGGCAGAAGAGCATTCTGAAAACGCGCCTTGACGTAGGACGCGCTGACCGAGAAGTCCCAATTGTCCGTCGGCCTGCCCGCCAGGGTGGCTTCAATGCCCTTCACCTTGGCCTTGCCATTGTAGTTATAGTCGGCATTTGTATCGACCGAGCCGTTTGGTGGCCCTGCGAAGAAGCCAGGGAAGACTTGGGTCCCCTGATCCGTGGCGATCCCGGTGAAGCGGGAAATGAAATTGTCGAACTTCTGGTAGAAGGCCGACACGTCGAGCGAAAGCCGCCGGTCGAGGAAAGCGGACTTGAAGCCGACTTCGAAGGAGTCAGATCGTTCAGGCTTGCTGATCACAAGGTCGGTGCTGACATTTTGCGGAGTGCCAACGCCCGCCGTCGCGCCGCGATAAGACCGACCATAAGCGCCATACACGGTGAGATCAGGGCTGAACTCATAAGTGATCGTGGCCGATCCAGTGAAAGGATGCGCTTTTGAGTCGAAATCGACAATGGGGAAGGTTCCGGTCCCCGGGATAGTGATCGTGGCGAATTGCTTGCTCTTGAGGCGGGTATAACGGCCCGCCGCCTCGATCGTCAGATTGTCGGTCGGCTTCAGACGGACGCTGCCCGCCACCGCCATGGTTTCACCGCTGACAGGTATTTGGATGAAGCCCTGAACAGGCTGAATGAAGACGGGGAACGGCACACCGGGAGCACCAACGATGTAGTCAAGTGGGTTGCTGACGGTCACATTGCCGGTCTGCTTGGTATAATAGGCGCCGATCGTCCAGTTGAAGAAGCCGTCATTATTCGACAGTAGCCGAAGTTCAGCCGTATCCACATTATAGGGCGTCCGCGTAATCTGCGTCGGTGTGTAGTTGTGGATTGCGTTTCCGCCGTCAGTCTCGCCGGTCTGCGTCAGCTTCGATTCCTGATGACCGGCAACAAGCGCCACCGTAACCGGTCCAAGATCGTAATTTGCGTCGAGAGTGAGCAAATGGCTGTTGTTAACGAAGCGGCTGAGACCCTCGGCGACAGCCAGCCGATCGCCCAGCGCGATAGGCGGATTGCCGATCGCGGCATTACCCGAACCGAAAACCTGCGGGTAGACGCGGTTATCCGCGTTCAGATATTGGTACATCAGATTGATGTCGAAGCCTTCGGCGGGCTGCAACGCCAATGACAGGCGCCCGCTCATAGTGCGGCTGCGCGTCCAATCGTCACGATTGATGTTGCGGACCTGGGCGCCGCGATTGCCATCGACCAGCATCGATGCACGGAGCGCGACCTTGTCCTGCACCAGTGGCAGCGAAACGCCGCCCTGCACATTGAAACCAGCGTCCTCCGTGACCGTAGCCTGTCCATAGCCCTCAATGGCATTAAGGTTTGGCCGACGGGTGCGGATGGTGATGGCGCCAGATGGGGCCGTACGACCACGCAGACCGCCCTGCGGACCACGAAGTACCTCAATCTGGTCGATGTCATAGATGGCTGTGAACGCGGTCTGTGCGTCCACGGGAACTTCGTTGAAATAGAGATCTACTGACGGGCCGGTGCCTTGATCAGGATCGAAGGAGACGCCGCGCAGTGTCGCAGTATTGCTGCGGCCATTGTCGTTCCTCAGCTCGAGGCCGGGCGCGAGTTGCTGCACATCCTTGACGTCAAAGATTTTGAGGCGCTCAATCTGCTCGCCAGTCGCAACATTGATGCTCATTGGAACATCCTGCAGCGCCTGCGCCCGGCGGGTAGCAGTCACTACGATTTCCGTGTCGGAGAGGTTTGCGCCGTTAGCCACATTTTGCGCATTTTCTTGCGCCCCCGCCCCTCCCGAGAAAGCGCCATAAGCTGCGCCGGTCATCAGCCACAGCAGCTTTTTCTTTGGTAACATCCCTTTCATACTTCCTCCCTCATTTTAAACTTTGATCGAATGGTAGCGCTATCATTGCAGGCCAAATCATCCGTGCTTCGACCCATTTGGCCTAGTTCAAACACCCTCACTTTGCAGAGTAGCGTCATTCACTTGAACTGAATCGGTCAAGAAGTAAACACATAAGGATCATTTTTTCGCTGCTCGCCTCGCCCCTGCGGTCAGCGACCAGATTGATTGCAATTTCCTCTGCCGGGCCGCTAAAGCGGGATTAGGGGTATGCCGCCATAATAGCCGGTGGTTGACCCTAACCCTGCGTTTCCAAGATGCAAAAAGGAGCAGCGGGTAAGCTGATGAGGACCGTTGATTTTGGAAGCGTCGAAAAGGGTGAACCGAAAGGGCAAGATGGGAAGACCCACTTTGGAAGAAGCGGGCTTGAAAGAGAACGTTATTCTGGAAACGGCGACAAAGCTATTTCTTACCCATGGTTACGACGCAACTTCAATGGTTGCAGTGGCGATGGGCGCAGGAGTGTCAAAGAGAACGCTCTACTCCCGATACGCGACGAAGGAGGCCCTCATGAATGGGGTTATCGAAGATCGCGTGAGGCAATGGGCTGCCGCTGCCGGTGAGAATGACGTGAATCTGCCTGACGATTTCAAACTGAGGATGATCAGGCATGCGCAAACCTTCGCCCACGCCTTGGGCGGGACAGAGGTGCGAACGTTTGACCGATTGATTCAAGCGACCTCTTCGCGTTTCCCTCAATTTGCCAAAGCCTTTCACGATCTTGGCTATCGGTACGAACTGGAGTTCCTGGCGGCGGAAATCCGCAAGGGATCTGCAGGAACCTCAAGGCCGGTCCAGGACCCAGAGCGCGTTGCGCAACAGCTGCTCAGCATGATCATCGGGTGGCGCCGCACCCAAGACCTCGTTCGCGAGCTTGAAAAAGGGGAAGTAGAGGCATTCGCCAAAGATGCGGTTGAGGTAATCTTTGGAGGCCAAGCCGCCTGGTGATCCGAAGGTCGGCCGCTGCATGCGCTCACATGAGAGCACGCTTGCTGGAAACTCCTACCAGGTTTCGCGCGACTGCATCAGCATATCTACGACGGATTGGCCCTGAACTTCGATCTCGGACGCTGCTACTTCCCGGACCAGATCATGCTGCACGAACCAGCCATATACTCCGTTGATGATCAATTGGGCCACCAATTCAGGGCGCTTAACTTGAACGCGGTCCCGCTGAGCCGAATTTTGTATGTCCTGGGATAATAGCCGCACGGCATTTTGATAGCCGAGCTCGTGCATCATCATCCCCAATTCCGGGAACCGATGCCGGTTGGACAAAGTCAGCGAATGGAAGGCGCGGAATAGCGGATCTACAAGGACGGCTGCCATGTCCGCGACACGAGATAGCAGGATGGTGCGAATATCAGCATGATCGAGCAAGTCGTTTGGGCGGGGGCGCGCATACCAGAGCTCAACGGTATTTTGGACTACAGCCCGAAATAGCGCCGCCTTAGTCGCGTAGCGGCTATAGAGGGTAGTGCGGCTAACCCCGGTCTCGGCGGCGACAGCCTCCATGGCGACGCCGTCGAACCCCTCGGCCAGAAACATCCCCCGTGCCGTTGAGAGGATCGCTTGTTCGATCCGTGCGACATCCTCGGCTGTGGGACGCCCGCGCTTGATCGCGAGCTTATCTGGGCTGGGCTTCGGATGGGCCATGCTATCGCCTTTGATGCACAGCTGCGTCCATGACAATAGGTGTCAAGCGACCTGAGCCATGGACCGTGCCGCGCGCCGCCCGGAAAAAACACAGTCTGCGACTGACAGGCCACTAACGTAGATGTTTGAGCAGACCCCAACGGCAGTTCGTCCCGCAGCGTATAAGCCAGCAATCGCGGCGCCATGCTGGTCGAGCACCGCGCCGCTAGATTCGTCGACCTTCAGCCCGCCCAGCGTCAGCACGGGCAAGAAGCTGAGCTTTGCATCGATGGACATGTTGATCGCGTGGAAAGGCCCTTTGCGAACCGGCACAATATCCTCGTTCGCTTTGCCGAACGGGTCGCGATCACCGCTGCCCGCCAGCCGGTTATAGTCTGCAATGGATTGTTCCAGCCCCACAGGGTCGATGCCGCACTTGCGAGCAAGAGCCTTGACGCTCGCGGCCTTTTTCGACCCCAGCAACATGGCAGCAAGCGCCGGATAGCCCTGGAAAGGTAATATGGCCTTACTGCGACACTGCGCCTTAGCCTTGCGGAACTGCTCGTCGTCCAGCACAATCCAGCACACGCCCTGATGATCCTCAACCATCGGCATGCCAATTGATGCGCCATAGAGCATCTCGTTGACATATCGCTGACCCTTGCGGTTCACCACCATGCCTTGTGCCCACGCCATGGGGGGATTGATGAAACGCCACGCGCTGGCATGGTGCAGACGCGACACAGAGCCCCCTGCACTCTGCCCCAGCCTTATGCCGCTGCCATCGTCGCCCGGCGTGCCGAGCGGCATTCCTTTCAGATATTTGGGCGCATAATGGGCGACCATCGCCCGATTGAAGATGAAGCCGCCCGCCGACAGGCACACGCCCCTGCGAGCGCGTACCAGCCGTTTGATACCGATGCTTTGTTCCAGATCCCTGGCCTTGGCGAAGAGGCCAGCGGCGTGGCGCGCCAGCAGCCCGGCAAAAGGCATCGACGGAGGAAGACGCAGCACCAGTGCAGTCGCGCGCCGCATCAAGGCGGCGTGGCGCTGTCCCTCCTTTGTGTGAGCTGGGATCTGAATTGCGCAGGCCCCGACGACACGGCCGGACCGATCAACGACGAGTTGGCGCACCTTGGCGGAGGTGAGGCATTCGACGCCCGATCGATCGGCCGACGCACGCAGCGGGTCATAGAGGCCCTTCCCGTAGCCCATCGGCGCATCGAGCTTATCGACCAGCGCCCGATGCCCACGTGCCGCCGGTCTCGCCACGGCCTTATAATTGGGCGCGAGGCTGTTGTCCGAATGGTAGAGCGTATAATCGGTGTGCGGGTAGCTGGTCTTCTTGGCGTAGAGCCGCCCTTCGAAGCGCACGCCGTGCCTGGCGAGCCAGCGTGCCGTTTCCGCACTCGTGTCGCAGAGGCGTTGCAATGTATCGTCGCTAACCACTCCTTGGGTTTCTAGCTGGAGATAGCGGAACATATCTTCCGCCGAATCTTCCACACCCGCTTCCTGCTGCGCGGGAGTGCCGCCGCCTCCGTAAAAGATGCCGCCGTTGATGCGAGTCGCGCCGCCGCCGTCGGTGCGGTCGATGGCGAGTACGGTAAGACCTTGCTCCCTCGCCTCCAGCGCTGCTGACACACCCGCCCCGCCATAACCGACAATGACGACATCCGCAGCGAAATCCCATTCGATCGAGCCAACATCATCGACGACAAGCGGAGCTTCGACCTCGCTATGCCAGTGGGGGTCCCCCGGCCGTGGTTCGGTTTGAAAATCGCTCATCCTGGCATTCCCTTCCGGGCAAAAGAATCGTCCCGCAGCCCTTAAATGGACATCAATGTACATTTCAATTGGCAAATGCGTTTTCGGGCTTTAACGACGCGAAGATCATCGGATCGAAGGACAGAACATGCCGAAAAACGGGAAGCTGGTGCTGGTGACCGGCGCGACCGGCAATATGGGCCGCGCGGTAGTGGACGCGCTGTTGCAGCAGTCAGACATCAGGCTTCGTGTGCTGGTCCGTCCGGAGGAAAGAAAACACCCGGTCATTCGCCGCCTGCGCAAACGTCAGGGCATCGACTATGCCTGGGGCGATCTCACGGACGCCGCCTCGATCAATCAGGCGGTCGCAGGCGCCGACATCGTGTTGCACATGGGCGCACTCGTCTCGCCGCTAGCCGACGAACTGCCGCCAGCGATCGTTGAGAAAGTGAATGTCGGCGGCACCCGCAACGTCGTAGAGGCAATCAAGGCGCAGCCGAATGCCGATGACATCCGCCTGGTGTACATCGGCACCGTGGCACAGACCGGCAGCCGCAATCCGCCAATCCACTGGGGGCGCACCGGAGACCCGATCTGCACCGGATTCAACGGCCATTATGCCGGCACCAAGGCCCAGGGCGAAGCGATCGTCGCGGAATCCGGCCTCAAGCATTGGGTGTCGATCCGGCAGACGGGCATGGCACATTATGACATGTGGAAGACGCAAGGTCCGATCATGTTCCACAACCCGCCTAACGGGGTGATGGAGTGGTCAACAGTCGAGGATTCGGCCAGACTGATGGCGGCGTTGTGCGGCGACGATGTTCCGGAGCATTTCTGGCGCCATTTCTACAATATAGGCGGCGGTGCGTCCGCGCGGCTCGTCAACCATGAATTGATGGTCAAGATGATGGCCGCGATGGGGGTCAGGGACTTTCGCCGTCTGCTCGACCCCAAATGGCTGGCCACCCGAAACTTCCACGGCCAATGGTATCTGGATTCCGACCGGCTGCACGAACTCGTACCGTACCGCCACACCACGATCGAAGACTTCTTCGCGGAGCTTCCGCGCCGCATCCCGTGGATAGTGCGTACCATCATGCGCCTCTTCCCTGGCCTCGCGCGCAAGCAGATCCAGAAGACGGCGGAAGGCGCTGGCGGTCCGGTCCATTGGCTGCGTACCAACGACGTCGAACATATCAATGCCTATTTCGGCTCTCGCGAAGAATGGGAACAAATCCCCGCGAGCTGGGATGACTTCCTGTTCGCACAGCCCTCACGCGATCCCGCACCGCTCAACCATGGCTATGATGACAGCAAGCCGAAGAATGAATGGTCCATCGAAGATCTGAGGTCGGCAGCGGCCTATCGTGGTGGCAAGTGCCATGCCGACGAGCTTTGCGACCCGTACTCCCCGGCGCACTTTGAATGCAGCGTCGGCCACAGCTTCCATATGTCACCAAATCTTTACCTGGCTGGGGGGCATTGGTGCCCCATTTGCCAGAGAGACATTGAATCCTATAACGATATTGCGGTGGCGAACGCCTTCTTCGCTCAGGTGTGGCCTGGGCCGTCCGCCATTCCATACGCTCCAAGTCCCAATTGATCGCGAGGTATTTTGCTTGACTGGTCAGCTTCAATGCGCCGATTTCACGCGCATGATTTGTCAGACAAAGCCACGTGCACGAGTCCTCCAGTCGCTTCCGCCAGTGCTGCTCGCGCTGTTCGCGCCGTTGATGGCGATTGGCGCGCCCACGGCGGCTGCGCAGGATGACAAGTTGCTGGAGGCGTTCCGGTCACCGCCTCTCGCCGCCAAGCCCCGGGTGTGGTGGCATTGGAACAACGGACAGATCAGCGCCGCCGGGATCGCAGCTGACCTCGACTGGATGCAGCGGATCGGCCTGGGCGGATACCAGGCGTTCGACGTCGATCTTGGCGCGCCTCGCGTGGTGGAAAACCCGTTGCCCTACATGAGCGAAGGCTGGAAGGAGGCTTTCAAGCAGGCCGTCGACCAGAGCCTGGTCAAGGGCTTCGACATCGGCGTCGCGGGATCGCCGGGCTGGAGCGAGACCGGCGCGCCCTGGGTCAAGCCCGAACAGGCCATGAAGAAATATGTGTGGAGCGAGACAAAGCTGACGGGTGGTCAGCCGTTCACCGGCAAGCTTGCAAGCCCGCCTTCTTCAGCTGGGCTGTTCCAGAATAATCGCGCTGGTTTTGGCGGCAGCTCAGGCTTTTACCGCGACGCCAGGGTAATCGCCTTCCGCACGCCACGAAGCGTCATCCTGCCAACGCCTGTTATCAGCGCAAGTGGTGGCAGCTTCACAGCGGAGAAGCTGACGGACGGCGACGTTGTGTCTGCCAGCGAGCTGGCCCCCGTCTCTCCGGGCGGCGAAGCATGGTTGCAGTTCGACTATGGCCGCCCTGTTACGGTTCGGGCGGTCACCGTCGCGACGGGCAGCTACGCTCATTTTGGTGGCCGGGGTGGCGCTGGTCTTGGACCTGACGCTCGGCTGGAAGCGAGCAGCGACGGCCGCAGCTGGCGGCAGGTCGGCGGCCTGGAAACTGCGGGGCCGCAACGCACTACGGCAGTCCAGGCGGCCACGGCGCGCTGGTTCAGGGTCATCGTGCCAGCGGGTAAGGAACCCGCAGGCAAGTCCAGCGGCCTCAATCTTGGGACATCCACGGCAGGCAAGCTGCTGGTTTCCGAATTGGTGCTGCACGGCGCCCCGATGGTCAATGCCTGGGAAAGCAAAGCGGGCTTCGTCCTCTCCCGCGACTATTACGCCTTGGCTACTCCGTCCGCCGCCGGCGCCGTGCGAGCAGGAGATGTGGTTGACCTTACGACACGGCTGCGGCCTGACGGGTCGCTCGACTGGACCCCGCCCAAGGGGAACTGGACGGTTTTGCGGCTGGGCTATTCACTGACCGGTCAGACCAACGCGCCTGCACAGGCGTCGGGCCGCGGGCTGGAGGTGGACAAGCTCAGCAAGGCGGACGTCACCAGCTATATCACGCAATATCTGGATCGCTATCGCGAGGCGAGTGGCGGCAAGCTGGGCAAAGGCGGCGTCACCAACATGGTGTTCGACAGCTGGGAAGCCGGGGAAGCGAACTGGACCCCTGCGATCCTCGACCAGTTCAAGCGCCTGCGCGGCTATGACGCAACGCCGTTCCTGCCCGTGCTGGCCGGATATATGGTCGATAGTTCCGAAGTGAGCGACCGGTTCCTGTGGGATTTCCGCCGCACCCTGCAGGACCTGCTGAAGACGGAACATTATGACACGCTGACTGCCGAGCTGCACAAGGCGGGGATGATCCGTTACGGCGAATCCCATGAAGGTCCACCCGCCGCCATGGGCGACGGCATGGAGATGAAGGCGTCGGCCGACGTTCCGATGGCGGCGATGTGGGTCAAGGAAAAGCCGGGCGTTTTCCAGCCGTCGGCCTTTGCCGACATTCGGGAGTCGGCTTCGGTCGCCCATATCTGGGGCCAGAATATCGTCGCTGCGGAATCCCTGACCGTACACGGCTCGCCCTGGTCTGTCTTTCCGCGACGTCTGAAGCCCGATGCCGACCTGATGATGCTGGCGGGGGTGAACAGGTTCATCCTGCATAGTTCGGTGCATCAGCCGCTGCTCGACAAGGCGCCGGGTCTCGTGCTCGGGCCGTTCGGTCATTGGTTCAATCGCAACGACACCTGGGCCGAGCAGGCGGGACCGTGGGTCTCCTACCTCGCCCGCGCCTCCCACCTGCTGCAACAGGGCCAGGCCGTGAACGACGTCGCGGTCTTTTATGGCGAGGGCACGTCCATCACTGGCCTGTTCGGCGAGACGCCCCCCGCCGTGCCCAACGGTCTGCAATATGACTATGTCAACGCGGACGCGATCAAGACCCGTCTCACCGTCAAGGACGGACGATTGGCGACGTCCAACGGCATGTCCTGGCGGCTTCTTTACATGAGCGGCCAAACGAAGTGGCTGACCTTGCCCACGCTGGAACGGCTGCGCAACTTGGTGCGCGATGGTGCGGTGCTGGTGGGAGAGCGGCCCCTCGGGTCGCCCAGCCTGAGCGACGATCAGAAGAAGGTCGCCGCAGTGATCGCCGAACTGTGGCCCGAAAATGGCGGGGTGCGCAAGGTCGGCGCGGGCAGAGTCTATCCGACAACCGCGCTGGATGCCGCCATTGCCGCAGAACAGATACGCCCGGACTTCGAACTGGTGCAAGCGCCTGTCGATGCGGAGGTTCGCTTCCTTCATCGACGGTTGCCTGATGCCGACCTCTATTTCGTATCCAATCGCCAGGATCGGGCGCAAACGGTGCAGGCGGCTTTCCGCGTCACGGGCAAGGATGTCCAGATACTGGATCCGGTGACCGGCCTTTCGCGGCCAGCGAGCTATCGGGTTGATGGCGGGCGCACCATCGTCGATATTCCGTTCGATCCGTTCGGGTCTGTCTTCGTGCTGTTCCGGGGAGAGGGCGCGGCAAGTCGGCAGCTGCCAGCAGCGGCCGTGCAGCAGCTCGCCGATCTGTCGGACAACTGGACCGTCGCTTTCCCGCCAGACAAGGGGGCACCTGCGAAGCTGCGGCTCGACCGGCTTCGCGACCTCAGCACAGACGCCGATGCGGGCGTGCGCTATTTTTCGGGAACGGCGAACTACACCCGCACCGTACGGGTCCCCAAGGCGTGGCTGGAGGATGGCGGCCGGTTGCAGCTTGACCTTGGCAGGGTCGAAGTGATCGCCGAGGTGCTGGTCAACGGTCGATCCGCCGGGATCGCCTGGACCGCGCCGTACAAGCTGGACGTCACCGGCCTGCTGAAGCCCGGCCCCAACAAGATCGAGGTAAAAAGCAGCAACCTATGGGTCAACCGCGTGGTCGGTGACCGGCAACCGGGGGTGACCGAACGGATCAGCTTCACCCATGAGGACGCCGCCAGCCTTGGCTTCAAGCAGCCGCGCAGCGTGTTCGACACGATCGGCCCGGGCGGCAAGCCGTTCGGCGGCACGCCCTACACTGCCGACACGCCACTACCGTCATCCGGCCTCATCGGACCGGTGGGCCTGTTGCGCGAAGTGCAGGGCGACTGAGCGGTTTGGCACGAGCGGCCAGAATGCTCGCCCGACCAATGCACCTGCCCGCGAACCCGGCTATAACGGCCGGGTCGCGGAGGCCGGTCAGTCGAAGCAGCGCGTACTCGTCGCGCGCGTGCCGATTTCCTCTACCACTCCAAAGCGGAACGCGAGCATAGCCGCGAACAGCGCTAAAAGTATACGACCGAGTTGCATTATTCTCGCCGCTTGGATAGGTGTCCCCTTATAGCAGCGTATACGGAGAGGGATGGTAATGAGTAGTGGCGAGTGGACGCGTCGCGAATTCGCAGTGGCCGGGGGAGCGCTCACTCTCGCTGCCGTGGCCTCCCCGGTTGCAGCGCAGGCAAAGGCGAGGACAGACATCGTCGAGATAAACCTGCGGAAGGAGACTGGCGCGCTGGATCATATCTGGTCCCGCTGCATGGGCTCAGACCGCGCCGCGATTACCTTGCGCGAACCATGGCGCAAGGATCTGGAGCGTTTCAAGAATGAAGCGGGGCTAGAGCGCATACGTTTCCACGGCATATTCAACGATGAACTTGGCGTTGGCGCGGGTGGCAATTTTCAAAATGTGAACGCAGTCTACGACGGACTTCTGGACAGAGGCATTCAGCCATTCGTGGAACTGAGCTTCATGCCGCGCGGACTGGCGAGCGGAACCAAGGAATTCGGCTTTTATCATGCCAATGTGACGCCGCCTACCTCATTTGAAAAATGGGGGGAACTCGTCGAGAAGTTCGTCCGTCATCTTGTGCAGCGCTACGGCAGAGACGAGGTGCGGCAATGGTATTTCGAGGTGTGGAACGAGCCTAACCTCAAGTCCTGGTTCTGGACTGGCACGCAGGAAGAATATTTCGCGCTTTACGCTGCGGGAGCGAAGGCGGTGAAGGCAGTTGATCCTGCGATAAGGACCGGTGGCCCGGCGACATCCGCCGTGCAATGGATCCCGCAGTTCCTGAACTTTTGCGAAAAGAACAACGCTCCCGTGGATTTCGTATCCACCCATATCTATCCGGGCGATGATCAGGCTGCCATCTTCGGTGCCGCCGATAAATATAAGCAGTATGATGTGGTGCCGGCGGGCATAGCTCTGGCCCGCCGTCAGATCGACGCCACTCGGTACAGAGGAGCGGAGTTGTGGCTGAATGAATGGAGCGCCGATAGTCCGGCGATGATCGCGCACGCCATCACGAACAGCCTGCCTCATTGTCATGCCATGTGTCAGTGGCAGATCAGCAGTGAATATGAGGAGAATATGGTCGCCAACTGGGTCTTTAAGGAAGGCCAGAATGGCTGGGGAATGTTAGCGCGCGGCAGCGTCGCAAAGCCGGAGTTCAATACCTACAAGCTGCTGCACCGGCTGGGTCATCGCAGGTTGGCTGCTGAGGGGCCGGTATTGGCGTCGCGCAAGGCAGACGGGCACTTTGCAGCGCTGGTCTGGAACCTTGCAGATGTGCAGCAGGCCCCCGGTATTCCGGGCGCAAGCAAGGAACGGAAAGTGATCGGTGAGCGTAAGACACTGACAGTCTCGATAAAGGGCGCTAATCTTGGGGACCGTGTGCAATTGAGCTATGTCGACCAGCAGCGCGGATCTCCTTACCCGGCTTGGCGGGCACTCGGATCGCCGCAATATCCGACCCGGAACCAATTGGAGACGATCCGCAAGGCTGCGGAGATCGCCGAGTCCGAAACAAGAACCCTCGACAGCCGCAGCCAGTTGACGGTTGATCTTCCGGCTGAAGGCGTAGTGTTGATCGAGTCCGTGTAAGATATATGCGGCAAAGTTGACGCAATCTCTCATTTTCATATGAGTAGACTTGCCGAATATTTCGCTCTGCTTTGCCGCCTGAATATCAAGACACTGTGGGAGGGGTAATTCTGGGAACAGGCGCAGGGTAAATAGATGTTTCCAACGAGCTTCCTATCGAAGTTTTTGTCGTTTCCGGTATCTTTGAAGGTTGCACACTACATTTTTCGTCGGAGCCTTACTATCGTCTCATCCAGTACGGACAAAAAGCGCGATCGGTCCGCCTTTCCGAACGGTGCTGGACCCCCGAGGGCATCGCCGGCCATGCCCGCCCGCAGGTCAGCCATGATGGCTCGTGTCGCGACGGCACTGCCAATGGATGCAGGGGTAAAAGGCTTCCCATTCGGGGCGATCACAGCCCCGCTTCCAGCCTTGAGGCACCGGTCGGCCAACAATATGTCGGCAGTGATAACGATGGAGCCTGCGTCCACATGTTCCACGATCCAGTCATCCGCTGCATCAAATCCGTCACTCACCACTACCCGCGAGACGAGTGGATGCACCGGCACCCGGATGGGGCTGTTGGAAACAACGATGGCGGGTACATCATACCGCCACGCAACCTTGTAGATCTCGTCCTTTACGGGGCAAGCATCGGCATCGATTAGGATTTGAGGCATGCGCCCGCTGTAACGGGCTTCGTTCGAACCTTGAAGAGCCTTCTGCAAGGCGCGTTTGACATGGCCAGTTTCGCGCGATGATCAGCGTGGCTCGGAAATCTGCGCGTCACGGCTGATCGGGTGACCGTGGGCAAGCCTGCTCCGGGGAAATTTGTATCGCCCGTTGAAGTTGGGGTCGCGCTTAAAGTCTGAAGATCGACGGTTTGACGACCGGGGCTGCCGCAGCTACCGCCCCAGGCATGATTGCCCTGCTTTCTCCCGCCAAGACGCTCGACTTTGAGCGCGCCTTGCCGCCACTCGCCGTCACTACCCCGCATTTTGCCGAGGAGGCGCGCGGTCTCGCCAAGTCGGCGGCGAACCTGTCGCAAAAGCGTCTGGCGGAGCTGATGCATATCTCGCCGCGCCTCGCAAAACTCAATGCAGACCGTTTCCGCGATTTCGCTGACCTGCCCGAGAGGCAGGCGCTGTATGCTTTTGCCGGCGACGTCTACACCGGTTTCGAGGTCGATACGCTGGACGAAGCCGGCGTCGCCTTTGCACAAAATCATGTGCGGATGCTATCGGGGCTTTATGGGCTGCTCCGGCCTCTCGACGCGATCCGCCCCTATCGTCTGGAAATGGGCACCCGCTGGGCGCCCCGGCACAAGAAGCTGACAGACTGGTGGGGCGATCGCATTGCCACGCTGATGCGGGCGCAGGTTGCCGAGGAGGGATCGGACACCGTGCTCAATCTCGCAAGCCAGGAATATTTCGCGGCTGTCGAAGGCAAGCTGGAAGGCTTGCGGGTGATCAACATAGATTTTCGCGATCCTGGTCCCAATGGTCCGCGCTTCGTGAGCTTCAACGCGAAGAAGGCGCGGGGCATGATGGCGCGCTGGATGTGCGAACATCACATCACCGACGTTGAGGCCATGCGCGGCTTTGACAGCGACGGATACCGGTTCGATCCGGAAGAGAGCGAGAACGATCGCTGGCGCTTCACACGATCATGAGCGGGGCGGCCGAGCGCCTGCCGTTGTTGTTGGTACGGTCAGTATCCCGTTAAGTTAGGAATGAACGGTCTGCGTAGGCAGGGAAATCCCCCGCCAGTGCGCGGCGACTTTGCGCCAGTTTCAAGAGGCAAAGGCGGAAAAGCTGTCGTGCCGGAGTCGCGAACGAAAACTCGACGCTGAACGACCGCAAAGGGTCGCACTCAGCGAGCTACGCTTTGGCGAGCGCGTCCGTTACTGATTCGAGGCCGCCACGAACGACGATGTAGTGTCCTCTTTCAAAGTTGATGGCGCTGGCTTGATCAGTGCCTTTGTACCGCCGAACGAAGCTAACACGGTCTGCATTGATGACAAGAACGTCACCATCGGGGGTCTCAAATTTGACGTACCCGTTCATCGAGTTTTCGCTTCCGGGCCGGACGGAGCAGATTCACTGCTTTTCTTAGCTTTATGCTTTGCGAGCAGTCCGTCCAGTTCCGCTATACGAATGCGCTCCGGAGTATCCTTCGCAAGGCCCTTCAGCCTGCATTCGGCCCATAGGCTTCGGCGCTCCGATTCCAATGCTTTCAGATACAAATCGGCCATATTCTCTCCGAAATTCCGGGGCACGCACAGCGTTAATAGGCTGTGCTGAGCAGCTCATTCGAGACGATGTGAGTCCGGCTTGCCCATATATGCAGGACGCCTGCTGGCACCGGCGCGGGCATCACTTATCTATTTCGAGCTTTGCGCGCAGCGTAGCGCGCATCGCGCGCGGCCTTCATTTCAGCGGCGCTGGGGGGCGTCAGCCTGGCCGCTTTGAGTGCTGCCGCAGCCTCTGCAGCGGCTTGCTTTTCAGCTTCTGCCGCCAGTTCCGCCGCTTTGCGTTCCGCCTTTTGAACCTTGGCTAAAGCAGCAGCCTCAGCCTTGGCAGCTCGCTCGATTGCAATTGCTTGATCCTTGGCTTCGCGCGCTCGGCGTCGCTCCGCCATAATTGCCTCATCGACGGGCGGCTTGGCTCTCAACGCATCCAGGGCCTTCTGTTTGGCCGATCCTGCTGCGGCGATACGATCTTGGAACGAGGGAGCTTTATAAGAAGGCAATGCTTATCCTTGAATTCGATATAAATCGCGCACCGGGCGCTAAAAAATGCGGCATGAAGCGTCGCAGCGGGTGCCATTAGCAAAAAACCTTCCCGATCTCAACATCGCCAGATTGCTGGCGCTTCATGACCACCGCCTTCTATTGCTTCGGGCTCGCGAATGGCGATAAAACGCACGTTTCCGTTCTTTTTAAGGTCGGCTAAGCATGTCTTCGTGAGAGGTGAGACATGATGCGGGGAAGTCCGTTCACATTGAAGTTGGCGCTGATGATTTGCGCCAACCATGTTTCCTCTGCCATTGCACAAAATGCCAGCGTCTTCCCCGAACGCCCGCACATCCTTCACAATCGCAAGACCGGAAAATTTGTCTGTTGGATCAAGGTGCGGGGCCTTGGCCCTGAATATCGGATCGTGCTGACGGCGGATAAGATCACCGAGCCTTTTGTCGCAACCTTTCAGAAGTTGTAGAAACGTGCCGGATTGTCCACCAGGATGCGGTCGCGCACCGTTTCGTCCGGCACCCACTCGGCGAGCAGATCGAGCAGTCCTGATACCGTGGGCATCGGCCGCCATTGCGCGACGTGGGGCCAGTCCGATCCCCAGACGCAGCGATCGGGGGCGGCGGCGACCAGCGCCTGGGCGAAGGGGATGGAATCGCGATAGTCCGGCTGTTCCGACATGCGGAATGCGTCCGAAATCTTGACCCATCCGCCGTCGGCGACGAGTTGGACCAGCATCTGGAAACCCGGATGATCGATGCCCGCTGTGTAAGGGATGTGCCCCATATGATCGATGATCCAGGGGCAGCGAAGACGGGCGATGCGCGGGGCGAGTTCCACCAGCTCACGGCCGTCGAGCAGGAGCTGGAGATGCCAGCCCATCTCACAGGCCAGCGCATCGAACCGCTCCAGATCCTTGAAGCCTATTCCTCCGCCGTAGAGCCCCCCACCATCGCGGATGAAGTCGTTGAGGCGAAGGCCGCGCACTCCCGCCTCATGCGCCTCGGCATAGGCTCGGCCGGGTAGATCGGCAGGCATGACGGCAACGCCGCGCAGCCGCTCACGATGCGCCGACAGGGTCTCACAGAGCAGTCGATTGTCCGTTCCGTGCACACTGACCTGAATGAGTACGCCCTTGGCAAAGCCGACGGCATCCAGCATCGCCAGATAGGCCTCCGCGCTCGCAGGCGGCGGGGTGTAGGACCGTTCCGCGGCAAATGGATATTCGGGCGGTTGACCGATCACATGGCAATGCGTGTCGATCGCGCCTGCGGGCATCAGGAAGCGGGTCGGCGGACCCTGCCCGGCAGGCGGACCGGGGCAAGCGCGGGGCTGGTCGGTCTCTGTCATATGATTGCTCCGTCCGTACGGTGGAGATAGTCCGGCCCAAGCTCATCGAGCGAGTTGGTGCCGAGGAGTGCCATGTTCCGGTCGATCTCCGCACGCAGCAGGCCGATGGCGTGACGTACCCCCGCTTCCCCATGGACCGCCGCTGCATAGAGGAAGGGACGCCCAATCAGTACCATGCGCGCGCCCAGCGCGATCGCCTTCAATATGTCGCTGCCGCGCCGGAAGCCGCTGTCGATCAGGACGGGCATGTCACCTGCGGCGGCGACGGCGGCGGGCAAGGCGTCGAGCGTGCCGATCGCGCCATCGAGCTGCCGACCGCCATGGTTCGACAGGATGATGGCGTCCGCGCCAACCTCCCGCGCCAGCCTGGCATCTTCGGCATGAAGCAACCCCTTGATGATCAGATTGCCGTGCCAGCGGTCGCGAATATATCTGATGCCATCCCAGGTCAGCCTGTCGCGCTGCCCGAAGCTGCGCTCGGCATTGCGGGCGATCACGGGCGCGCCGCGCGTAGCGCTGGAATTTTCAAAGGCGGGCATGCCGTGGCGGATCAGTGTCGGCGCGAATGTGCCGAGCAGCCAGCGAGGATGCAGCAGGCCATCCATCGCCAGTCGAAGAGAAGGCTTGAGGGGCGTGGAGAAACGTTCGCGGATCAAATTCTCGCGATTGCCCAGCACCGGCACATCGACGGAAATGACGAGCGTTCCGAAACCTGACGCCGCAACCCGGTCGACCACACCATCGATCCAGTCGCGATCAGCGGGAAGATAGGCCTGGAACCAGCAAGAGGGCGAGACGGCGCGCACCTCCTCCAGCCGGATGAGCGACGTCGCGCTGAGCAGCATCGGCACATTTTCGGCATGGGCGGCACATGCGAGAGCAACGTCTCCGCGCATCGCGATCAGGGCGGATAGACCCATGGGTGCTATGCCGAACGGGGAAGTCCAGGTTTGGCCGAATAAGGAGACCTGCTGGGTCCGGCCCGCCATGTCCCGCAATGCCCGGGGAACGAAGGTGACACGGCGCATCGCCTCCCGATTGGCCGCGACGGTCAGATTATCCTCGCATGCGCCAGCGACATAGCCGAACAGCGGGCGCGGCAAGTGCGCACGCGCAAGCGCTTCATAATCATTGAGGGACAGAACGCGCGCCACCTTCCGCTTCATCCGGGCCGATGGCTCGGCTTCCCGCCTATCCAACGCTGTCCTCCCCACTATTTTTACAACCCGGCATCGCGGCAGAATAGGCCGTACGCCGTGTTGATAGTCATAGAACAGCTAACGGGACCTATGCCAGATCGCTATGCCCGCACCGCGCCGGGGCTTGAAAAATCAATATTGGAGCTGCGCTTTCCAGACGCCGCTATCCACCAGATGCTTGATCTCTTCGCGCACCAGCCGAACGATGATACGCGTGGATCGGGTCAGTTGCTCCTCGCGCGGCATCCCGAGCACCAGCTGGCGAACAACGGGCGGATGACCGATCGGCGCATAGCGCAGGATGCCTGCATCAACCTCCCGGCTCATGGAGGACAGTGGCAATATTGTATAGCCAAGCCCGAACTCCACCAACTCCTTCAGGACCAGGAAGGAGTCCGCTTCAAATCGGACGTTGAGCGGCACCCCAGCCTTGCGCGCCGCCGCCTCCACGATCAGCCGAAGCCCGTGCGACTGGCTGGGCAATACGATGGGCAGCTTGACGACATCCTGGATCGGAACTTGAACGGCGGGGTCCAGATCGGAGGAAGACGGGCCTACGAGCACCAATTCCTCGTACAGCATTTCCGCGACATTCATCTGGAAATCGGAAGCCGGGCCGTACAGAAGCGCCGCATCGATCTCGCCTCGTTGCAGCCAGTCGATGAGATGCCCTGCATAGCCCTCGACGATCCGCAGCGATATATTGGGCGCCTGCTCCGCGACACGGCGGGCAAGGCGACCGGCCAGAATATAGCTGACCGTAGGCGGAACCCCGAGGGCAATCTGGCCGCCCCCCTCCGCAGAGCGGTTTCGTATGTCGTCAAAAGCCTGCCGGACTTGTCGTACTGGCCCTGCGATATGCTGGCGTAATTCCTCACCAGCCGGGGTGAGCTGCATGCCCCGACGATGGCGGTAAAATAGGGGCGTGCCAGCCTCTTCCTCCAGGATGCGCATTTGGCGGCTAAGAGCGGGCTGGGCAATCCGCATCCTGTCAGCCGCCCGGCTGAGCGAGCCGAGTTCGGCGATTTTCAGGAAATGTTCAAGCCGCCGGAAATCCACCTGCACGCACCTTTCTATCATGCCTAACCGACATAGCTGGACGCGTAGATTGTTCCTATTGGTTTAGCAAATGCCGCAATAGGCTTTGCGAAATCCACTTTGAGGACCGCATGTCAACCATTAGCGAGACGGAAACAGGGGCGCACGCCGACTCCCCCTGGGCACCGATAATCTTTGACGCCTTGCAGCAGGCAAATATCCGGCAGGTCAGCTATGTTCCGGACGCAGCCCATGCGCGCCTGATCCGCATGTGCAGCGCCGCCGAGAACATGAAGAGCGTTGTTCTTACTACCGAGGAAGAGGGCATCGCGCTTTGCACCGGCGCATGGCTGGGCGGGGAGCGCAGCGCTCTCCTCATGCAATCGAGCGGCGTTGGCAACTGCATCAACATGCTCTCACTGCTGGCGAGCTGCCGCATTCCGTTCCTGACCATCGTCACCATGCGCGGCGAGTTTCAGGAATTCAACCCGTGGCAGGTTTCGATGGGCCGGGCGACGCCGGCCGCGCTTGAGATCATGGGCGTCACCACCATACGCATCGACCGGCTGGAAGACCTCGCCCCCATGATGGCCTCCGCCGCCACCATGGCGTTTGAAAGCGATCAGCCGATCGCCATCCTGTTGTCGCAAGCATGCTGGGAGCCAAGAAATGGCTGAAGTGAACCGTCTCCACCGCCGCCCGGCCGTGGCGGACCTGCTCGCCGATCGCAAGGACATGCTGATCGTCACGGGCCTCGGCTCGCCAACCTATGATGTCTTCGCGGCGGGCGATCATCCCGGCAACTTCTACCTCTGGGGTGCCATGGGCGGCGCGGCACTGACCGGGCTAGGCTTGGCTCTGGCGCAGCCGGATCGGCCCGTGACAGTCGTCACTGGAGATGGCGAGCAGCTGATGGGCATTGGCGGCCTCGCCACCATCGGCGTGCAGCAGCCGAAGAACCTGTCGATCGTCGTGCTGGACAACGGCCATTATGGCGAGACGGGCGGCCAGATGAGCCATGCGGGAGCAGGCATCAACCTGGCCGAACTGGCGCGCGTTTGCGGCTTCACCGAATGTTTCGAGGTCACGGACGAGGCTGGCATTGCTCGGGCACGCGAAGCGATCGGCACCATCGGCGAAGGACCGCGCCTCATCGTCATCCGCATTGTCCATGAAGAAACGCCGCGTGCCCTGCCCGCGCGCGACGGTGTATGGCTGAAAGCGCGCATGCGCGAACATCTGGGCTTTGGGCCGAACTGAAGCAGCGGCCCACGTAGGCTTGGGGAGAATGTGTGATGGCTGAGGATCTGGTCCGGTTCCGCAATCTGCTGGCGGGTAGCGTGCGCGACGCAACGGGCGGCGAATGGCTTGAGAGCCTTGATCCTGCGACGGGTGAGGCATGGGCGCTAATTCCGCGCTGCACCTCTGCCGATGTCGATGCAGCGGTGGAGGCGGCGCGCACCGCCTTCCGCTCGCCCGAGTGGCGCGGCCTCACCGCAACCGCGCGCGGCGCCCTGCTCTACCGCTTTGCCGACATCCTCGCTGAAGAGGCGGAACGGCTGGCGCAGATCGAGACGCATGACAATGGCAAGCTGATCGCGGAAATGCGGGCGCAACTTGGCTATCTGCCCGCTTATTATCGCTATTTCGCTGGCCTGGCCGACAAGATTGAGGGTCATGTCCTGCCCATCGACAAGCCGTCGATGCATGCCTTCACCCGCCGCGAGCCGCTGGGGGTGATCGCCTGCATCACGCCGTGGAACTCGCCCCTGTTGCTGCTCGCGTGGAAGCTGGCGCCATTGCTGGCGGCGGGCAATACGGCGGTCATAAAGCCGTCCGAACATGCCTCCTGTTCCACGCTCGCCTTTGTTGAACTTTTCGAACGCGCGGGGTTCCCTGCGGGCGTCGTCAACACCGTGACCGGCCTGCCCCAGGAATGTGGCGAGCCCTTGGTCAAGCATCCCGACATTGCCAAGATCGCCTTCACCGGTGGCGAGCCAGGCGGCATGGCCGTCTATCGCTCGGCGGCCGAAAACTTGAAGAAGGTCACGCTGGAACTGGGCGGCAAGTCGCCCAACATCATCTTCGGCGATGCAGACCTCGAACGCGCCGTCTATGGTGCGGTGTCCGGCATCTTCGCGGCATCGGGCCAGACCTGCATTGCCGGATCACGCCTGCTCGTGCAGCGCAATGTCCACGACGAGGTGGTGGAGCGCCTCGTCGCCCTGGCCGACACCGCTCGCATCGGCGATCCGAAGCTTGTCGATACGCAAGTAGGACCGGTGACGACCTTGGCGCAGCGGGGCAAGATACTCGATCATATCGCGGGCGCGCGTCATTCAGGCGCGGAGTGCGTGCTGGGCGGCGGGCTGCCCACGATTGCGGGTCTGGAAGGCGGTTGGTTCGTGCAACCCACCATCTTCACCGGCGTCGACAACCAGATGTCGATCGCGCGCGAGGAAGTGTTCGGGCCTGTGCTCGCCATCATTCCGTTCGATGATGAGGAAGAGGCGCTGTCGATCGCGAATGACAGCCCTTATGGCCTCGCCGCTGGGGTATAGACGCGGGATATCGGCCGCGCCATCCGCATGTCGGAACGGGTCGAAGCAGGCACGGTCTGGGTCAACACCTATCGCGCCGTCAGCTTCATGGCCCCCTTTGGCGGCATGAAGCGTAGTGGCATCGGCCGCGAAAGCGGCCAAGAGGCAATGGACGAATATCTCCAGACCAAGAGCGTGTGGATCGACCTTGGTTCGCCCGTGTCGAACCCCTTCGTCATCCGGTGAGATGATGAAAATCACGGAAGCCTTGGCGGATTTTTGCGCCAACGTCTCGATAGATTCCCTTCCGCTGGAGGTTGTCGATCGCACCCCCCTTCTGCTGCTCGACCTCATCGGCAGCATCGCCCGAGCGCGCAGCGAGGCAGCGGTCGCTCCCCCCTTGCTCGCCACGGTATCCGCAATGGGGCTCCATAACGGCGCGGCCAGAGTGTATGGCGATCCAGCCAGCTATGCCCCGGCGGGCGCCGCGTTGCTCAATGGCGCACTGGGCCACGCGCTCGACTTTGACGATACCCATGCCGCCGGGACATTGCACCCCGGCGCGCCAGTAATCCCGGCCGCTCTTGCCGCAGCGGAGATAACCGGAGCGTACGGCGCAGACATTCTCGCCGCCATCGTCGCAGGCTATGAGACATGCTGCCGGATCGCGGTGGCGCTGCCGGCGGGCGATCATTATGCACGTGGCTTTCATCCCAGCGCGACCTGCGGCGTGTTCGGCGCTGCTGCCGCTGCGGCGCGCATCTTCGGCCTCGACGCGGCGGGGATCAGCTCCGCATTGGGCATTGCGCTCAGCCAGAGCGCGGGCAGTCTCCAGTTCCTGGCCGATGGCGCGCAGACCAAGCCGTTTCAGGTGGGCTGGGCTGCGATGGCTGGCCTGACCGCTGCGACGTTGGCGCGCAATGGCTATAAGGGGCCTGGCGAAGCGATCGAGGGACGCCACGGCTTCCTTCAAGGCTATGCGCCCTCGCCGCGCCCAGAACGGGTCGTGCAGGACCTCGGATCAATTTACGAACTGATGCATACTGGCATCAAACCCTATCCATCCTGTCGCTACGGCCATGCCGGTATCGACGCAGTGCTCGCGCTACGGGCAGAGCATGGATTGCAGCCGGACGAAGTCGACAGCATCACCTATGGCCTGTCGAACGCGGGCCTATTGCTGGTCGGCGCGCCGATCGAGCATAAGCGCAATCCGCGCAATATCGTGGATGCGCAGTTCAGCGCGCCGTTCGTACTCTCCTGCGCTTTGGTGACGGGCGCAATGGAGTGGGACAGCTATCGGCGGCTGAATGACCCGGTAATCCGCGCGATGCTGCCCAAAGTGGATTGCATCCACGACCCGGAGATCGAGGCTGAATTCCCCACCAACATGTCGGGGAAAATCACCATCACAGCACGCGGCCAGACATTCGGCCGCAAGGTTGTCGTGCCGCTGGGCGAGCCATCCAATTTCCTCAGCAAGGACAAGCTGTTGGAGAAGTTTATGGCGCTTGCCGCTCCGGTGCTTAGGGCAGACAAGGCCGACGCGCTCGCCATGGCTGCACTTGATCTCGCCTCTCTGCCGGATGTTAGAAAGCTGACCAACCTGGCAGCATAGCTGAGGCTAACGCGTTTCCACCCGCGCCTGCATCGCCAGCCCACCCGCATGATCGATAGCGGTCAAGTCGCCGCCCGACAGGCCCAGCGTAAACGGCTCTCCCGCAAAAATCGGCCGTTGCGCGCGGAAGGAGAAGCTTGCAACCTGCGCGGCCGGAGCGTGGCGCAGGAAATGATCCATCAGCAAAGTCGCGATGAAGGGGCCATGGACGACCAGCCCCGGATACCCTTCGACCTCTCGCGTATAAGGCAGGTCATAATGGATGCGATGCGCGTTGAAGGTGAGAGCCGAGAAGCGGAAAAGCTGCACAGGATTGATCGTTGCCACACGCGCTACTGGCGGCGCAGGAGTCACCGTTTCGGGCGGAAGAGGAGCCCCACTCCGCCCGGCTTCGCGATAAACGATGTCCTGCTCTTCCTCTACGCAGACTTGGCCGTCCACCTTCAACAAGTGACGCAGGGTGACGAAGCGCATCCGCCCCGATCGCCCCTGCTTGTCATTGACCGCGATCGCGCTCGTCTCCCGCTCCACTTCGCTGCCGAGCATGATCGGCGCAAGGAAGCGAACGCGGCTACCCGCCCACATCCGGCGCGGCAGGCCATCGTCCTCCCGCAGCGGATGCCCATCCGGCCCGATACCGGACTGCCGCGTATCCGGCGGAAACAGCAGCCAGTGCGCGAGCAGCGGCAATTCGCCCGGCCGCCACGGCGGCGTGTCATGATCCAGCAGCGCGGCGAGCAAGTGCGCCTGACGAGCGGCGGCTATATCGGTGCGATGTTCGGCCGCTTCGGTCACAGAAACTCCGCGCGTATCGCTTCGTCATCACCGCCCAAAGCCGGAACTGGCAGCGCGACCGCTTCCTCCCCATCCCACCTTATGGGTGAGGCTGGCAAGGCGACTGGCCCCGTCGGCGTGTCGGCGGTGACCCGGCGAAGCTGACTGTGCCGCGACAGGCCATCGACGCCGTTCAGCCGCGCCCACGCGGTGCCAGCCGCCTCCAGCCGGGCGATCAGCGCTTCCGGCATTTCGGCTGCAAAAACACGACCAACCAGCGCGTCCAGTTCAGCGCGATTGGCGCAACGCAACGTGTTGGACGCGTAGCGCGAGTCAGTCGCAAGAGCCGCGTCGCCGAGCACCGTGGCGCAGAATTTCGACCATTCCCGCTCATTCTGGATCGACACCACGATCTGCGATCCATCGGCGGTCGGGAATGCACCGTAGGGCGCGATCGATGGATGCTTCAGCCCAGCGCGCGACGGAGCCTTCCCACCATAATCATAGTGCAGCAGCGGCACCGTCATCCAGTCGGCCAGCCCGTCGAACAGAGACACGGCGATGCCACGCCCCTTACCCGTCTGTCCCCGCTCGATCAGCGCCTGAAGGATCGCGGCATGGGCGTTCATTCCGCAGGCGATATCAGCGACCGACACGCCCACGCGCGCGGGATCGTCGGCCGTGCCGGTGATGCTCGCCAGCCCCGCTTCGCACTGGATCAGGAAGTCATAGGCCTTCATCCCCGCCGCTTCGCCGCTTTCGCCATAGCCGGTGATGTCGCAGGTGATGAGGCGCGGATAGCGGGCGCGCAGATCAGTCGATCCGAACCCCGATCGCGCTGCCGCACCGGGCGCAAGATTCTGGACAAAAACGTCCGCCTTCGACAGCATCCGTTCGACCAGCGCCGCGTCGACCGGGTCTTTGAGGTCGATGCGCAGCGACTGCTTGCCGCGATTGAGCCAGACGAAATAGGCGCTTTCGCCATGGACGACCGAGTCATAGCCGCGCGCGAAATCTCCCTCCGCTCGCTCCAGCTTGATGACTCGCGCGCCCGCTTCGGCAAGACGGCTCGTGCATAGCGGCGCGGCCACCGCCTGCTCGAGCGAGACGACCAGCAAGCCTTCGAGCACCTTTCCCATCAGAAGCTCTTCGGCAGGCCCAGCACATGTGTCGCCACATGGCTGAGGATTAGGTTCGTCGAGATCGGCGCGACCTGATAGAGGCGCGTTTCGCGGAACTTGCGTTCGATGTCATATTCTTCCGCGAAGCCGAAGCCGCCATGGGTCTGGACGCACATGTCGGCGGCAAACCAGGATGCTTCGGACGCCAGCATCTTGGCCATGTTCGCCTCCGTGCCCGGCTGCACGCCCGCATCGAACAGCGCTGCCGCTTTATCAACCATGGCAGCGGCGGCGGTCGTCTGCACATAGGCCCGCGCGATCGGGAACTGGATACCCTGATTCTGGCCGATCGGACGGCCGAATACCGACCTGTCCTTCGCATAGGCGCTCGCGCGATCGATGAAGAAACGCGCATCGCCGATGCACTCCGCCGCGATCAGGATGCGTTCGGCGTTCATGCCCGACAGGATGTAGCGGAAGCCCTTGCCTTCCTCGCCGATCAAATTCTCCGCTGGCACCCGCAGATCGTCGAAGAACAACTCCGTCGTCGCGTGGTTCAGCATTGTCCGGATCGGCCGGATGGTGAGGCCATTGCCCACCGCGTCGCGCATGTCGACCAAGAGCACGCTGATGCCGTCGGTGGGTTTGGCGCATTCCTCGCGCGGCGTCGTGCGCACCAGCAGAACCATGAGATCGGAATGTTCAGCGCGGCTGATCCAGATCTTCTGGCCGTTGACCACATAGTCATCGCCATCCCGCTTGGCGAATGTCCGAATGCGGGTCGTATCAGTGCCGCTCGTCGGCTCGGTGACGCCGAATGCCTGTAAGCGCAGTTCCCCCGACGCGATCTTGGGCAAATAGCGCGCCTTCTGCTCCTCCGACCCGTGTCGAAGGACAGTGCCCATCGTGTACATTTGCGCATGCGCCGCGCCGCCGTTGCAGCCTGAGCGATGCACTTCTTCCAGCACCGCCGTTGCAGCAGCCAGCCCAAGCCCCGAGCCACCATATTCTTCCGGGATCAGCACCGAAAGCCAGCCTTCGCTAGCGAGCGCGGTCACGAACTCCGTGGGATAGCGCCGCTCAGCGTCCAGTTCCTGCCAGTAGGCGCCGGGAAACCGCGCACAAAGACGGCGGATGCCCTCACGAATGTCTGAAAACGTCTCTTCCTGTGCGGCAGTGCCCATTTCAATCCCGATAAATGCGATTTTGTAAGACACTATCTGCCATCGGCCCATGCCGAAAAGTACAGAAATCGCATTCAGCTATGCAAAGCCTGTATGCAAAGCATTCATATACGAAACATTGATATGTATATTTCATCAATTTCACTTGGATGATACATATGCATCATGATTCGCACCGATACCAGCCTTTGGCTTGCCCTTCTGCATCAGCTTCCCGCGAAGCCGCCCTATCTGCGGGTGAAAATCTGGCGGCGATTGCAAGCGATTGGCGCCGTTCCTCTCAAAAATGCCGTCCACGTCCTGCCGCGCTCGGCCGAGGGTGAGGCGGCGTTCCGGGAGCTTCTGACCGAGATCACGGAAAATGGCGGCGAAGCCACCCTCATCGAGGCCCGGCTGTTGGTTGGCCAGACCGACCTGGACGTCCGCACGCTGTTCGATACCGCGCGAGATGCGGATTATGACGAGATCGCGCAGGCCGCGCGCCGTTTGCTGGATACGGGGCCGCCCGGCGGCGCCGATATTGCGCGCCTGCAAAAACGGATGGAAGAGGTCAGCCGATTGGATTTCTTCGGCGCTCATGGTCGTCAGGACGCCGAGGCGGCGCTGGCGGAACTGGACCGCCAACGTTATCAACATCCCGATGTAAACCGAGCCGAACGGGCGGACACGCCACAGCCGATCGACCTTGTCGGCCGTACTTGGGTCACGCGCAGCGGCGTCCATGTCGATCGCATCGCCTGCGCCTGGCTGATCCGGCGCTTCATCGACCGGGACGCCCGATTCAAATTCGTCGATAGCCGCCATTATGATCCCGTCGAGGGCGAGTTGCGCTTCGACATGGTCGATGCCGAATTTACACATGAAGGCGATCGTTGCAGCTTCGAGACGCTGATGTTGCGCGCTAACCTGATGAATGATCACGCGCTCGTGGCGATCGGCGAGATCATCCATGAACTGGACATTGGCGACGGCAAGTTCGCCCGGCCGGAAACGGCGGGCGTCGGCGCCATGCTGTCGGGTGTCTGCGCATCGACTGACGACGATCTCCACCGCATTGCCACCGCCAGCGAGGCGCTCAACCAGTTCCACGCCTATTTCAGCACGAGAAAGTCCGACCGATGAGCACCACCATCACCGATCTTGACGACGGCATCGCTGTTTCGCACGGAGATCATGGAATCGCCTTTGGTGAGGCCGTGCGCGTCTGGACACGGATCGCCGCCCTGAGTTTCGGCGGACCAGCAGGTCAGATCTCCGTCATGCACCGCATCCTTGTCGACGAGAAACGCTGGATCGGTGAGGAACGCTTCCTGCACGCGCTCAATTATTGCATGTTGCTGCCTGGTCCAGAGGCGCAGCAACTGGCGGCCTATATTGGCTGGCTGTTGCACAAGACCAAGGGCGGCTTGGTCGCAGGAGCCCTGTTTGTCCTCCCCGGCTTCCTGGCGATCCTGGCACTGAGCTACATTTACGTGCTGCTTGGTCATGCGCCTTTGATCGAAGGCCTTTTCTTCGGCCTCAAAGCCGCAGTTTTGGCGGTCGTCGTTCAGGCGGTTGTTCGCGTCGGCTCCCGCGCACTCAAGAACAACGTCATGCGGGGCATCGCGGTCGCAGCTTTCGCAGCCATCTTCTTCCTGGGCGCGCCCTTCCCCGTCATCATATTGGCGGCCGCACTGGGCGGTTATATTGGCGGCCGAGCGGGTCTTCCCGCGTTCAAGGGCGGCGGCGGCCACGGATCGGGCCGCGGCAACATTGTCCATGACCGCGACACCGCACTTGGCGAAGGGCTGCCGTATCACGCCCGGCCGAACCTTTTCTGGTCGCTCAAGATTTCGGGGACCTTGCTGTTCCTCTGGCTTGCGCCCGTAGTCCTGCTGTTCGTTTTCGCGGGACCCAACGATGTCTTCACCAAAATCGCGACCTTCTTCAGCCAGATGGCGGTCGTGACCTTCGGCGGAGCCTACGCGGTTCTGGCCTATGTGGCACAAGAGGCGGTAGGCACCTTTGGCTGGTTGCGCCCCGGCGAGATGCTGGATGGTCTGGGACTGGCGGAAACGACGCCCGGGCCGCTCATCATGGTGACGCAGTTCGTCGGCTTCCTCGCGGCATTTCGCGAAGCGACCGGGTTGAACCCGCTCGTGGCGGCAACGCTGGGGGCGATCCTCACCACCTGGGTTACGTTCGTGCCCTGCTTCCTTTGGATTTTCGCGGGCGCGCCCTTTGTTGAAAGGCTGAGAGGGAACCAGGCACTTTCGGCGTCGCTGGGCGTGATCACCGCCGCCGTGGTTGGGGTTATCCTGAACCTGGCGCTATGGTTCGCGATCCATACCCTGTTCCACGAAGTACGGCCGATCAATCTCCTGGGCAGCAGTTTCGATATGCCCGTTCTGGCGTCGCTGAACCTTCCGGCGCTTGTTCTGGCCGTCGGCGCCGCGATCGCCGTCTTCCGCTTCAAGGTCGGCATGATCCCGGTCCTGTTTACGTGCGCTGGCTTGGGGGCGGCCTATGTCCTCCTCGTCTGAGGGGAAAGTAATGAAACAGGGCGTCGGAGGCTGATCGAACCGCGCCTGTTCTTCGCGCACTTCTGGGCCAGTGATGACGCGCAGAAGCTGACGCGACACCTCGCCGCCGCACTAAAGCTTGTTGCCGTCGCTGCGAACCAAGGCAATCTGACGTCCCGCTGGAAAGAATCGGCGGCGGCGCTGCTGCTGGGATCATCGCCCTGCGGTCAGGCGCAGCCTGCCGCCCCGCATTAGCCGCTGGTTCTCGACTGGAAGATCACCTCCCCTGACACCAATGGGCGCATCGCCCATCTCGCGATAAACCTCGCCGATCATCATCTGTTCATGGCGGAGATCGCGAATGCCCCCATGCAGCGACTCATCTTTGATCGGATTTGATCGTCGCCGCAATGAGAGTCCTTACTCAGATCGCGGCTCATTCGCACGACAAGGCGTTCAGCGCCTCTCAACTGCCTATATATCGCTGGCGTAACGCTTTCTTGTCGAGCTTGCCGACACTTGTTTTCTCGAGCGCATCGCAAAACAGCACCGTTGACGGCACGGCCCATTTTGAGATGATGCCACGCTCGCAAAAATCCTGCACCTGAGTTTTAATGGATGTTTCCGAAACGGCCTCGGCATGCCCTGCCTTGACTACGACGATGGCCAACGGACGTTCACCCCATCTGGCGTCGGGGATGCCAATGACCGCAACCTCGCTCACGCCTGGGTGCTGAGAGATGATGTCCTCGATCTCAAGCGAAGATATCCATTCGCCTCCGGTCTTGATGACGTCTTTCATGCGGTCAGTAATCTGGAGATAACCGTCCGGATGGATGACGCCGATGTCATTGGTATGCAGATATCCGCCCCGCCAAAGCGCTTGGGAACTGCCAGGGTCGGCGAGGTAGCCCTTTGTCAGCCACGGAGCCCGTGCAACGATTTCTCCGGCACTTTCCCCATCATGTGCGAGAGGACGCATATCGGCATCTACGATCTGTAGTTCCACCAGTGGGAGAGGCATGCCGGCGCGGGTCCGAAGCTCAACCTCCGCGACGCCGCCTTCTTGCAACTGATCCCGCGTAACCTGCGTGATGGTGAGAACCGGGCATGTTTCGGACATTCCGTAGCCTGCGAAAACGTCGATGCCGCGTTCGAGCGCAGCATATGCCAATCCCTTCGACAACGCAGTTCCACCGACGATCACCTTCCAACCCGTGAAGTCGGCGGCCGCTGCTTCCGGGCTGGCGAACAGCATGTGCAGCAGCGTCGGCACACAATGCGAAAAGGTGACTTTCTCAGTCTGCTGCAGGGCTATCAGTATATCGGGCGTGTATCGTCCCGGGTAGACCTGCTTCAGCCCAAGCATGGTCGCAACGAAGGGAAAGCCCCATGCGTGGACATGAAACATGGGCGTGATCGGCATGTAGACGTCGCCGCGATCGAGCCTTCCCTGCGTGGGCGAACTCGCGAGTGTCGTTGCCAGTGACAGCGTATGCAGAACCAGTTGCCGATGACTGAAGAACACGCCTTTTGGCAGGCCGGTGGTGCCAGTCGTGTAAAAGGTCGTCGCCCTGCTGTTCTCGTCGAGATCGGGGAACAGAAATTCCGGCGATGCGCCGTTGAGCAGCTTCTCATACTCCCCGGCGATCGGCAGGCTGGTTTGGACCAGCTGCCCGTCGTCGGTGATCACCACGATCGTGCGCACCGTCTCGACACGGTCCCAAATCGCTTCCAGCATCGGCAGAAAGTCGACATGCACCAACAGGGCGTCGTCTGCCGCGTGATTGATCGTGTAGAGGATTTGTTCCGGCGACAGACGGACGTTCACCATATGGAGGACCGCACCCATCCCGGGTATCGCGAAATAGGCTTCAAGGTAGCGGTGACTATCCCAATCCAATACGCCGATGATGGACCCGGCCTTCAGGCCAAGGGCCGTCAGCCCGTCCGCCAGGCGGCCGACTCGATCACGCAGCGTTCGATAGTCATGCCGAACGAGATCGCGATAAACGATCTCTTGCGCAGGATCGCGAGCCAGCGCTGTCGCCAGAAGATATTTTAGAAGAAGTGGATAATCATATGCGTGATCGGTCGGGTCGATATTTGGCGCCAGACCTGCACTATTTCCGTTTTGATGTCCAGCCATTACTACCGTCCAAGGGTACACTGAGCGGTGCGCTCAAGGAGCCGACGCATCGGTGTCGAGTTCATGAAGCGAGGTGACGGGCCTCGATCGTCACCGCTGATAAACGACCTTGCCATCCAGGATTGTCATATCGACAGGAATGTCGCTGAGTTTGTCAGCGCTGATCGTCAGTGGGTCCTGCGCAAGCACGACGAAGTCAGCAAGTTTGCCCGTTTCGATCGAACCTAGCTGTTTTTCCATAAAATTCGCTTCGGCCGACCAGATCGTAAACATGCGGATGCCATCCATCACGCTGATCGCTTCCTCCGGCTGCACGATCTTCCCATATTTCGTGTCGCGATGAACGGCCCGCTCGATGGAAAATAGCGGATATGTCGCAAAATTTTGCGTGCCGACTGTATCGACGCCACCAGGAGGATGCAGACCGAGACCAATCAGCGTTTTCATCGCGAAAAATTTGACGTTCGGTTCCTTCATACCGACGTCCGTCAATCGCCACAGAAAGGCGACCTGTGGGGAGGGGATGACATGGTCGCGCTGCAAACGCGCCAATCGTTCCTGCGTGCGTTGAGGGTCGATCGTCAGATAATGACCAAAATGCTCGATGCGGTCCCTCGCGTCGGCTTTCGGAGACAGTCGGTTGGCGTTTTCGTAGGCTGTAAGCGTCATATCCTGCGCGCGATCGCCATTCGCATGGATTTGAATCTGCCAGCCAGCCTGCCGGACCTTTAGGACGATGTCATTGAGTTGGCTCTGATCCATCATGGGTGTGCCGTAATTGTTGGGCACCCAGGTCGTACCAGCACCTTTCCATTGCGGCCGATAGAGCGCCACGGTCGTTCCCCAGGCACCGTCCATGAATAACTTGATCGCTCCGACACGAATCCAGTCGTCCCCCATCCCGGTCGTGATGCCGGTCGGCAAGAGCTGGTCTGCGGCAATTGCCCCTTCCATGAGGGAAGTCGTGGCATTCGGGTTTCGGAGGACATAGTTCACACGCACGCGGGTCGGCAACCGGCCTTCCTTGCGCAATTCCTGATAAGCGAGGTAGGTTTTCGGGGGAGACATGTCGGAGACGGTGGTGACGCCTTTTTTAAGATAAAAGTCCTCCAATATCTTTCGCACGCCTTCCTTCATCTCGGGATAGGTGAACTCATGGTTTTTGGGCCACGGGGCCGGAGCATCCCGCACGATCACCACTTCGCCCTGCGCATTGCGTTCATAGCGGCCGCCTGAACTTGCCGGGGGCTCCGGCCAGTTCTTGTCCATCCCCATCACAACCGCAGCTTTATGATTGATGAGCTTGTCGTGTGCGCTCCAGTCCAGGCGTACAGGATTGTCCGGAAATGCCGCGTCTAGTTCCGCTCGCGAAGGCATGACCTGCATATAAGTCCCCTGACCAACCAGCCATGCGCCCGGCGGCAGTTTGGCCTGCGCTTCCTTGAGCTTGGCGATGATCGCCTTGCCGTCCTTCAGCGGCGGCGCCTGGATATTGATGAAGTTGGCCTCGACGTTGGCCATGCCTTCGACATGCGAATGCGCGTCGATGAAGCCGGGCAGCATGGTTCTCCCCCGCAGATCGACCACCTTGGTCGCGGGACCGCGCCACGCCTGGACGTCGTCGCTGACGGCGACGATCCGGTTGCCCACGACGGCGACGCTGCTAACGATACTGTCCTTTGGGTCCACTGTAACGATCTTGCCGTTGGTAACGATAAGATCTGCGTAGGTTTGCTCTGCAAAAACAGGCGATGTGGACAGTAACCATACCAAGGCCGATCCACTGAACCCTACCCAATTGCGGTTTTTCATCCCCGTTCCCTGTCCTTTTATATTCATCGCCCGTTTCGGCGCCAAAATAGTCTTCGTCGGCCTTTTCTGAATAGTCCGATATCCGGCCGGGGAAAAATGGCACGGCATAAGATTTCGAACTCATTCCTCTCGCGGACAGCAGCTTCTGTCATCCGGCGCCTCTTGATCCAAGATGCGATTTTTCTTCTATCCCTCGGCCTCGCCATATGATGGTGTAAACGGCTACCCAGGTGGTGTCGGAATATCACTGGTCCTGTCGTAAGTGACAGATGCTTCGCCCGGCATATCGCGATCTTTTTGGTGAAAGCATACTGAATTAAAAGGAAAAAATATCAGCGAAGAAATGCCGCTTCGCTGCATATCCGCATGCCCTAACCAGAGAGAAGCGTGCAAAAACCTGTTGCACGCAGACCGTGGATCGTATCGTCTAAGGGCGGAACAGTGTCCTGAAGAGGAATGACCTCTCAGCGAGACTTCGACTTGTAGAGGGGATTCAAATGAAGCTTACAAGGCATCGTCTGCGCTTGTTCACAAGTGTGGCAGTAGCGGGTTTAGGTTTGGCTTCTACAGCAGTTCATGGCGCCCCACTCCAAGGGGATAGTCAACCTGCCGGACAGTCAACGTCGCCGTCTGATGCTCGTATAAACGACATCGGCAATGATATTGTCGTCACAGCGACGCGGCAGGAAATGCGCGCCTCCAAAGTTCCGATCAGCATCAGCGCTTATGGCCAGACCAAGCTTGATCAGCAGGGCATCAAGACTTTCAACGATCTCCAGCGCCAACTGCCCGGCGTCACCATAGATGTCGATACGCGCACCGTAGCGGTACGGGGGATCAGTTCGTCCGCTGGTGCTCCAACGACAGGTGTCTACATTGATGACACGCCGTTTCAGCTTCTGAATATTGGTATCCTCTCGCAAAATGCCTTGCCAACGGTCTTTGATCTGGATCGCATCGAAGTGCTGCGTGGTCCGCAAGGAACCTTGTTCGGTGCTGGCGCACAGGGCGGCGTCGTACGGTACATCACGCCCCAACCCTCCCTGTCTTCGACAAAGATTTACGCTCGCAGCGAAATCGGCGCCATCACGAAGGGTGATTTCGACGCAGAGACGGGCGTCGCGCTCAATATACCTGTCGTCGAGGACAAGATCGCCGTGCGCGTCAGTGCCTTCGCGCGGCGCGATGGCGGCTGGATCGACCAGCTCGATTGGCGAACATACCAGGTCGACGAGAAAGACGCCAATTCCCGCAAGACAGTGTCCTTGCGCGGCGCCGTTCGTTTTGCTTTGGGTGATCTGGAAATCACGCCTTCGCTTCAATATCAATATACGAAGGAGCGAGAGAATTATTTCAATATCGCGGCATCCGACATCAGCGGGGGCGATTTTCGAACTACCGACGCTACCGTCGTGCCGAACCGTGACAGCTGGTATCTGCCGACCATCAAGGCAGAACTGAACCTCGGCGCCGTCACCGTTCTTTCCAATACTTCCTGGTTCAGACGCCGACAGCGTACTGGCTATAGCGGAACCGATTATCTGGCGCGCTTCTATGATTCGGTGGGCCTTCCTACGCTCAATGACTTTGGCTCGCTGGGCACGTCGATGGGGATCAGGCTTCCGATAGGCGATTATTTTTCCGAAGCGCACATCAACAACAGTCAGAATAATTTCGTTCAGGAAGTTCGCGTTCAGTCAGCCACTGATTCACGTTTGAACTGGGTTATCGGAGGTTTTTACAGCAACAACCGATATAAAAATTATGAAGAGATTGTCGATCCCATGGGTGAGCGCCTCATCCAGGCGTTATATGGCATCAGCTACGAGGATTACTACGGTTCATCCCTTGTAGGAGACCTGAACTATTTCGGGACCAATAGCGTCAAGGATACCCAGCTCGCCATATTTGGCGAGGCGACCTGGGAATTTGTGGACAGATTGAAACTCACGCTCGGCGCGCGCTATGCGAAGGTGAAGATCAAGTTCCAGAATGACCAGGGCGGCCCCCTTAATGGTGGCCCCACCGGATCGACCGGCCAGCAGTCCGAAAAGCCCTTCACTCCCCGCGCCAGCCTTGCTTTCCAGATCGATCCTGACAACATGGTGTACGCCACCGCCTCCAAAGGCTTTCGCATCGGTGGCGCCAACGCTCCGATCCCGGTGACGCCATGCGCATCCGATCTGGCGCAATTGGGGCTGAATCAGGCGCCCTCATCCTATGATGGGGACGTAACCTGGAATTATGAAGTCGGGTCAAAGAACAAATTAGGCGATGTCAGCGTTTCCACGAGTGTTTACTATGTGAAATGGACGGGCATTCAGCAGGCTATATCGCTACCGGTCTGCGGTTTTCGCTACATCGATAATCTGGGCGAAGCGCGCAGCAAGGGTTTTGACCTGCAACTTCAAACCACGATCGGCAATGATTTCGACGTCAATTTGGCGGCGGCCTACACCGATGCACGCCTGACGAAGGCGATCGCGCCGCCGAGCGGACCAGCGCTGATCGTCAGCCGCGGGCAATCTCTGGGCGCTCCCGAGTGGACATTGGCCGTCGGTGGGCAGTATAATTTCGAGGCCTTGGGCAACAAGAGCTTCGCGCGGGTCGATTACCAGCATATCGATACTTTCGCTGGTCTGACCGCTCAGTTGGATCCCGCGACGACATCTTATGACCCCGCTTTGACGAAGCCTCCCGCACGGGACTATGTGACGGCCCGTATCGGCACGACGGTCGGCCGCTTCAGTCTTTCCTTCTATGTCGATAATCTGCTCAATTCCAGCGAGCTTCTCACTCGTACCCGTCCCAGTCAGGGCTGGCCCGTATTTTCTGGCACGTCCTGGCGGCCGCGCGCCTTCATTCTGCAAGCGATATTCAAACAATGACCTTCCGGGTACATATCTGTCGATTTGTACGGCGCAGAATGAAGGCGAAGCAAATTCGGGGTGGCCTCATGGTGGCATTCTCATCGGCGAGCCTGGCAGGATGGACCGGTTTGATCGCCCTCGCGGGAGCTCTGCCCGCAAAGGCCGAAACGCCGGTTGTGCCCGCTCGCACGGTGGTGGGGGCATTGCTGGCGGGTATCGCATCGCCAACCCCCAACGTCGATAGCCTGGCCGATCTGTTCGCAGATGACGCGGTCGTTAGTTTCGGTGAATTTGACGATCCCGGGCGCGGCAAATCCGCTGTCACCCAGAAGCTGCGCGGGCTGTTCGCTCACGGTCAGCGCTACCGGATCAGCGTCCATAGCGCCTATGAGAGCGGCAATGTCGTCGTGAATGATCGCGAAGACACGTCTTTGCTGACAACCGGAGAGCAGGTCCCGTTCCGTGTGACAGGGGTTTTCGTGGTGGTCGATGGCAAAATCAGGGCCTGGAGCGATCATGAACCACGCCCCATTCGGCCCGCCAAACCGTGACTGACGCTGTCAACAAGAAGTCAATTTTACAGAGCCAAGGATGCGATCATGAACGACGACCAACATGAGAACGGCCGTGAGCCCGGCTTGTCCCGCCGCCAGTTGGTCGGGGGTACCGGATTTCTTGTTGGGGGAGCATCCATCCTGGGCGGCACCGGGATCAGCACGATCGCACAGGCGGCGACGGAGCCGACCGCATCGTCGCCTCCCTTGCCGCCGGGCACTTATTACCCGCCCACGCTGACCGGAATGCGCGGCAGCCACCCGGCTTCATTCGAAGCAGCCCATGCTATTCGGGATGGCTCGGCACTCAAGGAAGCACCCGACATTGGCGAGCGTTATGACCTTGTCGTCGTCGGCGCCGGGATGAGCGGGCTGGCTTCGGCCTACTTCATGAAAAAGAAGTTTCCCAAAGCGAAAATCCTGATCCTCGATAATCACGATGATTTTGGCGGCCATGCCCGCCGTAACGAGACGGATGTCGATGGGCGTACCGTGCTCGGTTATGGTGGGACAATGTACATCCTCAGCCCGCGCGCATACACGGCCGAGGGACGCCAATTGCTGGCGGATGTGGGCGTCGATATTAAACGCTTTCGGGCGGCGGCGGGACCTCGCAGCGTCTGGCGTGGACTCGATACGGCATTCAACCTTAAACGGGCCGTGTTGTTCGACAAGGCCACATTCGGCGTCGATAAGCTGGTGGTCGATATTCCTGAAGGAGCAGATCGATCGAACCCTAAGGCATGGTCCGCATTTTTGGCCAAGGCTCCCCTGTCCCAGCGCACAAAGGACGATTTGCTTCGTTTGAACACGCGGCCGGTGGATTATCTGGCGGGCATGTCAGCGACCGAAAAGGCCGCCTTGCTGCAAAAGACGAGCTATGCGGACTATCTCACCCGCCATGTGAAGGTGAACCCGGAAGTCATCACCATGATGATCAAGGAGATCCACAGCGGCGTCAACGGGGCAGCCGGCATTGATACGATCAGTGCCATGCACGCATTCGAGCGTGGCTTGCCCGGTTTCGCCAAACTCGGGATCGAGACGCCTAGGCCGCAAAGCTGGCTACCGGATGGCGAGGGCGATGACATTCATTTCCCGGATGGAAATCATGGGCTGGCAAAATTGTTGATAAGGTGGCTGATCCCCTCGGCGCTGCCTGGCAGCACGCAAGAGGATTCCGTGCTCACCCGCACCGATTACAGCCAGCTGGACCGGCCGGAACATGACGTTCGGATAAGGTTGAACAGTACCGTCGGACGTGTGGTGCACAGTGGAACCCCTGAAAAATCGACGGGCGTTGAGATTAGTTACATCCGTAACGGCAAGGCGCAAATGGTGCGCGCAGATGCCGTCGTCATGGCCTGTTACAACGCGATCATCCCCTATATCGCTCCGGAAATACCAGAGCCTCAGAAAGCGGCGCTGCACAATGCGGTGCGGATGCCGTTGGTGTACGGGACAGCCGTCGTCCGCAACTGGGAAATGCTGGCCAAGCTGGGCATCGGTGCCGTCAGCTGTCCCGGCAACACCTTCTGGTGGGACACGATCGGTGTGGATTGGCCCTCCAAGGTCGGGGGATATCGACCCGCCGAGACGCCTTCGGATCCCATGCCGATTCACCTTTCAAAGGTTCCCACCAGCCCGGGTTTGAATGCGAAGGACCAGTTCCGCGCCGGGCGCGCGGAACTGTTGGCGACGGATATCGAAACGATCGAGGCGGCGACGCGGGATCTGCTCCGTACCGCGTTCGGGCCGGTCGGTTTCGACGTTGATCGGGATATCGTTTCAATCACCGTCAACCGTCATCCCCACGGCTACGCCGCCTGCGCCAATTCGCTATACGACCCGGACTGGGCACCCGAAGATCGGCCGTGGGTCGTCGGCCGGAAACGTGTCGGCCGAATTGCCATCGCCAATTCCGATGCGGGGGCCATATGCCTCACGCAAGCGGCATTCGATCAAGCTCACCGGGCCGTGAACGAGATTGCGACCGACGTGTTGCAGGTGCTTCATGAATGGCCATGGGGCACGCGCGTCTGATCGGTGGCATTGGGCGGTAGAGGGCGGGCGTCCTCTACCGAGTTGGGGTGCACGCTGTCTCGTTAGACAAGCGATAGCTGGCCTTCACTTGTGACGGCGACCGGATGACGCGGGTCATCTCGGCAGAGATGGCGCCATTTGGTGGCGTAAAGGAATCCGGCCTGGGGCGCGAGTCTTCGCGTTAGGGGGCGATGAATTTCTGAACATAGAGATGGTTTGCATGATCATCGCGCCCGCATGATCGGCGCCCCTTCCCGCGATCATTGCGAGGTCAGATATTCGGCGAGCCGTGCATCGATCGGCGGTGCACGACCCTGATCGTCCGCTTCATCGACCCGCTCCAGTGCGTTCTGCGTATATCGAACGCCTGCCCACCGCAGCGGCTCCCGTTCCCAGCGCGGCGCTTCCGGTCGATGGAACGGCAGGCCTTCCAGGCCTGTGGTCCATCCCCCGATCCGTCCCGCCAGCAGGCGCGCGCACATCGCACTCGTCGCGACGCCGCGGCCCGTATAGCCATATAGTCGCCCGATCCGGCTGACGGGATCGAAATTGACCGAGGGCATCCAGTCGCGCGGAATGCCGAGATAACCACCCCACGAATGGGTGAACGAGATGTCATGCAGGGCGGGCCACCATTCCTTCACGGTGGACCGCATCCATGCAAAGGTTTCCTCATCCTGCAACGCGCGTTCCGCCATGTCCGATGCGAAGCGATAGGGCGCACCTCGGCTGCCATAGAGTATCCGGCCATCGCGCGTCCGTGTCAGGTAATTCTTCGTGTGGACCTGGGAACTCAAACACTCGCCTTCGGCCCAGCCGATGGCGTCCCACTGCGACGTCGTCAGCGGTGCCGTCAGCACGATCATCGACGACATTGGCAGCACGTCACGGTGATATTGGGGCATATCCGTCATATAGGCCTCCCCCGCCGTTACGACCGCACGCCGGGCGCGAACGGTGCCACGTTCCGTGACGATCGCCGCGTCATCTCCACCCCGGATCGTCAAGGCGTGCGTCTGTTCAAAGATCGTCGCCCCCATTCGCTCGACCGCCCCCGCCAGCCCGCGCACCAGCTTGCCGGGATGAAGGCTTGCCCCGTGAATGGATCGCAACGCGCCCGACAATTTCGTGACATGAACCTTTTCATGAGCTTCATCGGCGCCCAGCAGCTGGCTGTCAGCCGAAAGTCCAAGCTTGGCGAAAGTCTCGAAGGTGGAGACGAGCGACGCCATCTGCCCCGGGCTTCGCGCCAGGCTCAGCAGCCCGGTTCGCCGAAAATCGGCATCGATATCCGCTTTGGCGAGGAGTTCCGGGAAATCCCGGACGCAGCGTTGTTGAGCAAGGATCGTCTGCCGCGCCAGGTCCATGCCATAGCGCCGGATAAGGGGGCCAGCATCCACCGGAAAGCGCGGAGAGCACCAGCCGCCGTTGCGGCCCGATGCCCCATAGCCACAGAAGTGCTTTTCGACGATTGCAACCCGAAGGCCGGGATTCTCGGTCAGTAGAAAAAAGGCGGTCCACAGACCCGAAAATCCGCCACCTAGAATAGCAACATCGACAAGAGCATCACCGTCTAATGGGGGACGCACTTTAAGATCATCGCCAGATGTGGATAGCCAATAGTCGCCCTCAATCGTTTGGATTTCTGGGCCATTGGAAACGGCGCGCGACTTGGTCACTGTCCGATGCCCTCGTCATAGACGATGAATAGCTTGACGCAGACATCATGCGTTTCCCAGACACCCTGCGTCGATGCGGAAAAATGGACCACGTCTCCTGCGGCGATTTCCAGTGGAGGTCCGTCGTCTGGTGTGAACGTGGCGCGCCCGCTGAGGAAATGACAGAATTCAGCCTGCCGCACTTCCCGGCGCCAACGGCCTGGGCTGCACTCCCATATGCCAAAACGGTTCGAGGGATTGGAACCGGAGGTGATCGACGCCGAACGAGCCCGTAGAACGGTATCGGACAGCCGGGGAGTAATGACTTTCGGCGGTCCTGCCGTATCGAGAAGGGTCTTCGGATCGAACAAGACAGCGGGCATTAGGCGATATCCGTATTTTGATGTCGTTGAACGATGCCTCCTCCATCCCTCGCGTGACAGTTGTGTATTGCTTCGATGCCGGTGAGTGCCAATCACCATGCTGGCACGATGAGCACGAAATCTGTTGATCCAAACCGGATGGGCGCCGTTCACCACTTTCCCCAAAAGGGGTTGGACCCAATATTACGGAAATCATATGACCGGATCAGGAAGCCAAGAGTTCAGCATTCCCGAAACACGATGTCGCGCGGGTTTTCTTCCGATCGGGTTCTGGTCGAAACCTAAAAAGGGTTGATGACCCGATCCAGAAATTGGCGGGTTCGCGCCGCTTGCGGATTTTCCAGAACCTGCCGCGCCGGGCCATCTTCCACCACGATCCCGTCCGCCATGAAAATGGCGCGATCGGCAACTTCCCGCGCAAAAGCAATTTCATGCGTCACGACGATCATCGTCATGCCGCTTTCCGCCAGCGACTTCATGACCTGAAGGACTTCACCCACGCGCTCCGGGTCGAGGGCTGAGGTCGGCTCGTCGAACAATATGGCTTTCGGGCGCATCGCCAATGCCCGTGCGATGCCGACGCGCTGCTGCTGGCCCCCGGAAAGCTGGCTTGGAATCGCCCCATGCCGATCGGCGAGGCCGACCTGTTCGAGCAGGGCCATCGCATGGTCTTTTGCTTGCGCGGGTTCTTCCTTGAGCACCTGCACCGGCCCCTCGATGATGTTTTCCAGAACGGTTCGATGCGGCAGCAGATTGAAGCGCTGGAATACCATTCCCACCTGGCGGCGAATGCTGGGATAATTTGCTACCGTGACCGGATGCCCCAGAACGTCGATTTCGCCGCCGTCATGACGCTCCAGGCCGTTGATGCAGCGCAGCACGGTCGACTTTCCGGACCCCGAAGGACCGATAAGACAAGCCACTTGCCCCTGTGGGATCGTGAAGCTGACGTCCCGGAGAACGTGGTTCGCACCAAAATGCTTGGTCACCTGAGAGAGGCGGATCATGCGCGAGCCATCCGGCGTTCGAACAGGCGGACCAGAGCCGCAAGGGGCAGGCTTGCAGCCAGATACAGCAGGGCGACCAACAGATAGACCGTTTCATTCTTGAACGTGGATATGGCCAGAAGCTGGCCCGCCCTGGTCAATTCCGCTATCGTTATGGTCGATGCGATCGACGAATCCTTCAGCAACATCACCGTAGTGTTGCCGAGGGAGGGGAGGGCCGTACGCAGTCCCAGCGGAAACACGATGCGGCGAAAAGCAAGGCCGTTGCTCATGCCCAGGGACAATCCGGCCTCGACCAATTGAGGATCGACCGATCCGAACCCTCCACGAAAATTCTCGGCCTGATACACCGAATAGGCCACACCCAGCCCGACCACGCCCGCCATGAAAGGCGGCAGATCGATGCCGAACTCCGGCAGCACGAAATAGACGCAGAACAACTGAACGATAATCGGAATACCGCGCACGGTCTGGACGATCGTAACGCTGATCAAGCGCAACAGTCTGGACGATGACAGCGCCATCAACGCCCAGATCATCCCCAGCATCAGGCTCAATCCCAGCGCGCACAGCGTCAGCACGACCGTCGTCCCAAGTCCACGCAGCAACAGCGGCATGAACTGCACGGCATCCGGAAGAAATTCGCTCAAATCAGTCCTCCAGCTTCCAGCGTCGCGCAATGTCGAGAAATCGCCCATTCTTCATATGCTCGATCGCCAAATTCGCGCGGTGGAGCAGGGGGTCGTCCTTGCGCAGTATCAGGCAGAGTTCTTCGCGTGCAGGCGCCCGAAAGCCCGGCGCCAGCCTGACGGCGCGCTTCGGGCCTACCCGGAGTTGATAGCGCAATATGGGTTCATCGCCGTAACCGGCGTCTATACGGCCATTGTCGAGATCGCGCAGGATGTCGAACAGGCCGTCATAGGTCGAGACATTCTGCACGCCCGCGTCGCGCAATTGATCAACGAAACGCGTCCCGACTTGCGCGCCAACACGCAGATCCCGAACGGCGTGCAGGTCGCGATACATGTGGCGGTCGGCTGCGGGCACGACCAGTGCGCCGGAATAGGCGTAAACCGGATCGCTGAAAGCCACGACCTTCTCACGCTCAGGCGTGCGCAGCATGGCAGCGGCGATGACGTCGATCTTGCGAGCCAGGAGGGACGGCAGCAACGCTGAAAAGGGCGTGATCCGCATTTCCGCTTGAAGAGACAGGCTATCGGTGACGGCCTGCGCGATTTCGACGATCGATCCCGTCAGCGCGTTCGTGGCCGGATCAACGAAGCTGAACGGAACGCCCGTCGGAGAAGAGCCGATGATCACTTCATTCGGATCCCGAATGCGCCCGCCACACGCGCTCAGGGCGGTCATGCCAAGCGCCGAGGTCAATAGCGCTCGCCGATCCATCGGAACTTCACACAAATTGTCGTTCAAGAATCGTCTCGGCGTTAGTCACAACCATGCCCCTCATTGTGGCTCCAGGAGTAAGGAGTACGTTGCAAGCCGCCAGATGATAAAATCCCGATCTCCGGTGTTTAGGAATCACCGCACCGCGTTGCCGCAATGGCGTTTTCCAGCCAGCGCCGGAAGCTGGCGATTGAAGTTGTCCGCCAGCAATCCCGGCGCGCCGTGAAATTATAGCTTCCGAGGAACACCTCGGGAAATTGCCCGACTGACACGAGGCGGCCACTGGCTATATCGTTGCTGACGAGTAATGCGTTGGCCAATGCAATACCCTGCCCCTGCCGCGCGGCTGACAAGGTCAGGTGACCCTGGAAGAATTTGGGTCCGGCCAACGGCCCGATATCGCCAAGACCATGCGCCGCGAACCATTTCCGCCATTGATCGTGGCTTGTCTCATGAAGCAACGTCTGACCGAGGAGCTCCGCCGGGGTACGGATCACGCCCGTCAGCTCGACAAATTGCGGGCTGGCGACCGCCAGGATCGGCGGTCTGGCGATTTCGACCGAACGAAGTGACGGCAAGACCTGATCGATAGCCCCGTCCGCGACATAATGCAGATATGTATCGGCTTCGTTTGCACCGAAATCCGGCGCATGGCCCGAAGGTTGCAGTTCCAGGTCTATCTTGGGATGGCGCTTGATGAATTCGCCGATCTTGCCCATCAGCCATTCCGATGCAAGTCCGGGCGCCACCCACAAGCGCAAGCGGGAATCATCGTCGCGGCGCATCAGATCCTGGGTCGCACGCGCTACTTCAGCCAACGCCGCGCTGATCCGTTGATGATAAATTCGCCCCTGTGGCGTCAATGTGCCGTAAGCGCCGCCCACCCTTTCTATCAGCGTCATGCCGGTCCAATGTTCCAGCGCCTGCAAATGACGGCTGACGGCGGCATGATCGACCGACAAGGCAGCAGCTGCGCGCCTGATCCCTCCGCAAACCCCGACCGCCTCGAACGCCCTGAGCGCCGCAAAGGGTGGGATGGATGCCTTCTGCGAACGCACCAGGCGCAACGATGCCTCGGTGTCGATCTTTTGATTCATAATCCAGCCCTCGAAGCTGCTGCAGCTTCCCCCATCGCATAACTACAACATCGCGAAGCCACTTGGGCGACCGGTTATGCTGTAGCGGGGCGTGGTTGACAACGCGCTTTTGCGTCAGGCTGAAACGAGCATAATCCAGGAAGTCGGGTCTGTGGAGCAGCGGCAGATGTTGCGCGATCGCGGCGCATTCCGCCCCGGTCATCGGTGCCCGCTGAAACCCCCATCATTTGAGCGAGAGGAGATAATCCACGACCTCCGCACGCTTCTTCGGGTCGGGAATTCCGACGAACATCCGCGTGCCCGGCACCATCTTGCTTGGCGCCGTCAGGAACTTGTCAAGATTTTCGGCCGTCCACTTCACCTTTGATTGCTTCAACGCAGGCGAATAGGCGAAAGCGGTACTGGCCGCCGGTCTATTGCCGACCCCGCTCAGGTTAGGACCCGCTGTGCCCTTCGCGCCGGGTGTGATCGTATGACACATCATGCACCGCTGCTTGAACGTTGCTGCGCCCGCCGCCGCAGGTTGAGCTGCCGCTCCCGCCGACGACATGATCATGGTCACGCCAATAGCCGCCAGTAATTTCTTATGCATCACCCTGACATACCTCATTTGTTGAACGCTCATGCAGACCAGACCGGCATCGTCGACGACACCGGCAGACGGCGGATCCTTTTGCCACCCAGCGCGAAAATGGCGTTGGTGATTGCGGGCGCGATACCGGCGGTGCCGACCTCCCCCACCCCGCCCGGATCGGCTTCGCTCGCCAGAATCTCGACATCCACTTGCGGCGCCGTCGCCATCGTCATCATCGGAAAATCAGCGAAATTGCTCTGCTCGACAGCACCACCGGCAATAGTGATCTCGCCAGACAATGCCGCCCCAGCGCCGAAGATGCATCCGCCCTCAATTTGTGCCTTGACCAGGTCGGGATTTATCACCCTGCCGCAGTCAAGCGCCGCCAGCACCTTGCGTACCCTTATACCACCCTGTTCCTGGGAGACGTGAGCCGCCAGTCCGCAATAGCTTCCGAACGCATGGAACAGCGACACCCCCCATGCGCCAGTGGAGGTCCTGTTGGCTGGCGCGGTCATCATGGCTTCGAGCCGGTCCAGAACAGCCAGCGCAGGTTGGTCACTGAGCATGGCGCGGCGATAGGCGATCGGTTTTGCCTTCGCCGCAAATGCGAGTTCGTCGATGAAGCTTTCCACGACGAACAGGCTGCGGGTGGCGCCGACGCCGCGCCACCAGGATGTCGGAATCCCGGATTCGACACGCTGGAACTCGACCTTGAGGTTGGGCAGATCGTAAAGCGGCTTTGCGGCGCATTCCACTGCGTCACTGTCCACGCCCTTGAACGCTTGAGGATACAGGCGCGCTATGATCGAGGAACCGGCGATGCGATGCATCCAGTCGACCGGCCGACCGTGATCGTCGAGGACCGCTTCGATACGATCGGCATAAGCGGGCCGATACATGTCGTGCTGCATATCCTCCTCCCGTGACCAGATGACCTGGACGGGTCCGGCCACCTGACGGCCGATCTGCACGGCCCGAAGGATGCCATCGATCTCAAGCCGACGGCCAAATCCGCCACCCATGAGATACACGTTCAGCATGACGCTGGTGACTGGCAGGCCAAGCTGCCCGGCGACGGCCGCGCGCGCCGTGGTGGCCACCTGCGTGCCGGTCCAGATGTCACATCGTTCGTTCGTGACCTGAACGGTACAATTCATCGGTTCCATCGGCGCATGGGCAAGAAACGGCTGCTCATAGGTCGCCGCTATCCGTCGGCCCGGCACCGCACCCGGTGTTCCGACGCTGCTGGCGACGGCTCCGGGCGCCTCAAGCGCCGCCAGCAACGACGCCCGGATCGCGCCGCTATTGATCGTCGCGGACTGGCCATTGTCCCATTGCGGTTTCAGCAAAGCTGCCGCCTGCCGCGCGTGCGGCATGGTATCGGCGATGACTGCAACAGCATCGTCCAGCCGCACGATCTGGCTGACGCCCGGTGACACCTTGGCTGCCGCATCGTCCAGTTGCACCAGCTTGCCGCCGAACACCGGGGACTGGATCAGTGTCGCGATGCGCGCGCCGGGCACGGCTGCGTCGATGCCGAATACGGCTTCGCCCCGAATTTTCGCGATACCCTCCACGCGAGGACTGGTGCGTCCGATCAGCTTGAAATCCGACGGTTTCTTCAGCGGTACCTCAAGGGGAGCGGGCAACTTCGCCGCATCAGGGATCAAGGCAGCATAGCTGACACTGCGGCCACTTGCGTCGTGGCGCACGACCCCGTTGGCGGTCGAGCAGCTTTCCGGCTTTACGGCCCACCGCGCGGCAGCTGCGGCGACCAGCATCGCTCGCGCCGTCGCTCCGGCACGCCGCATTGGGAGCCAGCCGCTTCGGATCGACTGGGAACCGCCCGTTATCTGCGGCCCGTAGCGTTCTTCGTCTGCGGGAGCCTGCCGAAGGCGCACCGCGTCCATGGCGACGTCCAACTCCTCGGCCACCAACATCGCAAGTCCGGTCTGCGCACCCTGGCCCATTTCAATATATGCCATCGTGATCTCAACCGACCCGTCGGCGAGGATCGTGACCCACGCATTGGGCGCGAATCCGGTTTCTCCCGGCATCTCTGGGACCTTCGCCAGTAATCGCACCGGGATCACCAGGGCCGCCCCGGCCATCACACTCGCACCGAGAAAGTGCCTACGCCCAAAAGCGGGGCGAGATGCATCATCCATGATTTTCGGTCTTCGCTGCAAGATGGATCGCCGCCCGGATACGGGGATAGGTGCCGCAGCGGCATAAATTGGTCATCGCTGCGTCGATATCGGCGTCCGTCGGCCGGGGCGTGGACTTCAGCAGTGCGATGGCAGCCATTATCTGGCCGCTCTGACAATATCCGCATTGCACGACGGCCAGCTTTTCCCAAGCCAACTGTACCCGCTGTCCCACGGCATCCGCAGCCGCGCCCTCGATCGTGACTATGCTCGCGTCTCCGATGGAGGCTGTTGGCGTTACGCATGAGCGGCTAGGGCTGCCATCGACCAGCACCGTACATGCGCCGCACTGACCCAGGCCGCACCCAAATTTGGTACCTCGCAACGCAAGTTGTTCCCGCAAGGTCCACAGCAAGGGGGTCTCTTCGTCCGCCTCGACCGACATGCTGCGGCCATTCACGGTGATTTTGTGATCCATGTGGCGCATTCCGAATGAGATACCAGCGACAGCTGGTTCGGCATTACACTGGCATATCCCTAATCCTGGTGACGGTGCCAAATCGTTCGTCCCGGGTGCGCGAATGTCACCATCGGGAGGCCTCTATCTCAATAGCCTCATTTCGCGCCTCGGACCATTGGCCGAATTAAATTTGTGCGCCGCAAAAAAATGCTTGCGACTCCAATGAATCGATGACAGCTTGCTCTTGATCGGAGCAGGGGCGCTTCGATCCATAAGTTGAACCGAGCCGATGACGGCAGGGTTCAATTACGGTCCTGGAACGGATCTGCACGGCAATGACGCCGCCCGGATAGGTCGATCGACCTCTATCCAGGCGGCTTTTTTATTGGTTTTCCGCTGGCGGCCTGGATGCTGCCGGGCGGCTCTCAACATCATCTTCAAACGCCGGAACGCATTTCCGGCGATGGCTGGCTGCGCCCTTCGCGCAGCGCAAGCGCACAACAGGGAAGGAATTTGGGGAATGGCAGAGGTGGACAATCCAAATGGCGTTAGTCGGCGCGGGCTGCTCAAGACGACCGGAACTGCGGCCATCTTCGCCGCAGTGCAACAGGCTTTTCCGTCCGGCGCCTTTGCTGCAGGAGCCGGGCCGGAAGTCACCGGCGCCAAGCTCGGCTTCATTGCGCTGACGGATGCGGCGCCGCTGATCATCGCCAAGGAACTGGGCCTTTTTGCCAAATACGGCATGCCTGATGTACAGGTCACGAAACAGGCGAGTTGGGGCGCGACGCGGGACAATCTGGTGCTGGGCAGCGCAGGCGGCGGCATCGATGGCGGGCATATACTGACCCCCATGCCCTATCTGCTGACGCTGGGCCGGATCGGCAAGGCAACGCCAATGAGCATTCTTGCCCGCCTCAACGTCAACGGCCAGGGCATTTCGGTGTCCAAGGAATATCTGGGTGCCAAGGCCGATATCAACGCCGCCAAGATGAAGGGCGTGATCGCGCAGCGCAAGGACGCGGGCAAGAAGATCACCATGGCCATGACCTTCCCCGGCGGCACGCATGACCTTTGGATTCGCTATTGGCTGGCGGCGGGCGGGATCGATCCGGACAAGGATGTGGAACTGATCACCATTCCGCCGCCGCAGATGGTCGCGAACATGAAGGCGGACACGATGGACGCCTTCTGCGTGGGTGAGCCGTGGAACGACCAGCTGGTTGCGCAACAACTGGGCTATACCGCCGTGTCGACCGGCCAGATGTGGATGAACCATCCCGAAAAAAGCTTTGCCATGCGCTCCGACTGGGTCGCCAAATATCCGCGCGCGGCGGTGGCGATCACGGCAGCGGTGCTGGAGGCGCAGCGCTGGGCCGACAATCCGAACAATGTCACGCGCCTCGCCGGGGCTATTGCGGGTCGCGATTATCTGAAATGTCCGATCACCGACATTGCCGACCGGTTGCAGGGTAATTTCGCAATGGGCGACGGGCGGAAATATCCGAACGCACCGTTCAAGATGAAGTTCTGGAACGGCTATGCCAGCTTCCCTTACAAGAGCCATGACCTGTGGTTCCTGACCGAGGAGCAGCGCTGGGGCAAGCTGCCCATGGCGCTTGACACCAAGGGCACGATCGCAAAGGTCAACCGATCCGACATCTGGCGCAAGGCGGCCGCGATGCTGGGTGGCAAGGGTCCGGCCAGTGACAGCCGCGGCGTCGAGAAATTCTTCGACGGCAAGACATTCGATCCTGCCAATCCCAAGGCCTATCTGGCCAGCCTGGCGATCAAGCGCGTCTGATTGAGGGAGAAAGCCATGGCTTCACCATCATCCAACGGCAAAAGCGTACCGTCGGCTTCGGCCGCCGGTGCCGCTACAGCCACCACCGAATTGGGGGTCATCCTGCCCTATCCCGAAGAAGCGATTGCGCGTCGCAGTTTCGAACCGGTCGCGACGCCGGTGCATCCGCTGGTCAAGGCGGCGCAAGCCGTGGCCGCCAGTGTTCTGCCCACGCTGGTGATGCTGGTCGGGCTGCTCGCCTTCTGGCAGCTGCTGTGCAGTTCGCCCGACGCGACCTTCCCCAGCCCGCTCAAGGTCTGGCAGGAAAGTCATGAGGTGATCGTCCATCCTTTCAAGGGCGTGGACATTGGCTTAACCCATTTCAGCATTCAGGACGGCGGCGATGTCGGCATTGCCGGTCATGTGCTGACCAGCCTTAGCCGCGTGTTGATCGGTTACAGCCTGGCCTCGGTCGTCGGCGTGGCGCTGGGCATTTTGATCGGGCAGAGCATATTTGCCTTCCGGGCGCTCGATCCCCTGTTTCAGGTGTTGCGGACGGTGCCGCCTCTGGCATGGCTGCCGATCAGCCTTGCCATTTTTCAGCAGGCGCAGCCCTCGGCGATCTTCCTGATCTTCATCACCGCGATCTGGCCGGTCATCCTGAATACCGCCGCGGGCGTACAAACCCTTCCGGCGGCCTATCGCAATGTCGCAAAGGTGCTGGCGCTCAATCCGATCGAATATTTCACCCGCATCATGCTGCCCGCCACGGTGCCGCATATGTTCACCGGCCTACGTATCGGCGTCGGCATGAGCTGGCTCGCCATCGTTGCGGCTGAAATGGTGCAGGGCGGCACTGGCGTCGGCTTCTTCATCTGGGACAGTTACAACAGCTCGCTGCTGACCGACACCATCGTCGCGCTGATCTGGATCGGGTTGGTGGGCTTCGCGCTGGACCGCATCGTCGCCTTTGCGGGCCGCATCATCGGCCGCGCAGGCTGAACAAGGGAGGCGTTCATGAAACAACGCAGCTATCTCGCGCTAGAAGGTATCACGGTCGAATTTCCGACCAAGGCGGGACGCTTCTGCGCGCTCGACGGGATCGATCTGGAAGTCGACAAAGGACAGTTCGTGGCCCTGATCGGCCATTCGGGCTGCGGCAAGTCGACCCTGCTCAATGCCGTGGCGGGTCTGGTCAAGCCGACGCGCGGCGCCATCTTCCTCGGTGGGGAAGTGGTGGACGCGCCGGGGCCGGATCGGGCGGTGGTGTTTCAGGACCATTCGCTGCTGCCCTGGCTGACGGTCGAGGAAAATGTGCGGCTGGCGGTCGACAAGACGGCGCAGGGCAAGAGCAAGGCCGAACGCAAGGATTGGGTCATGCATAATCTGGAACTGGTCCAGATGGCGCATGCCGCTGCCAAGCGGCCGGGCGAGCTTTCGGGCGGCATGAAACAGCGCGTCGGCATTGCCCGCGCCATCGCGATGAACCCGCGCGTGCTGTTGATGGATGAGCCCTTCGGCGCGCTCGACGCGCTGACGCGGGCGGCGTTGCAGGATGTCGTCATGGAATTGCAGGCGCGGCTCAACAACACCGTGTTGATGATCACCCATGATGTTGATGAGGCGGTATTGTTGGCCGACCGGGTGGTGATGATGACCAACGGCCCGGCGGCGCGCATCGGCGAGGATCGCTCCATCGCCCTCGCCCGGCCGCGCAACCGGCTCGAAGCCATCGATACGCCTGAATATGCCGAGGCACGATCGGCCGTCATCCACTTCCTGCACGAGCGTTACCGAAATCCTGCAACGCTCGCCGCCTGAGATTTCACCAAAATAGTCCAGCTTGGAGAGGATGCCCTGATAGGCCGAAAATGGCCATCGGGAGCAATTTTAAGGGGGTTTTATGGGTAGAGTTTCATTTCTGTTGTCGGCAACCGCCTTGTCCGCGATCGCGACACCGGTGCTGGCGCAGGACATTGTGTTCAAGCCGATCATTGAGGCGCGTCTGCGGTATGAGACGGTGGATCAGGATGGTCCTGCGCCGCTGACCAGCAGCCGCGATGCCGATGCGGTGACCGTGCGCCTGCGCGCGGGCGGCGAGATTTCCAAGGGGCCGTTCGCCTTCCTGGCTGAAGGGGAAGGCACGCTGGCGATCGACGAGGATTATAATAGCGGCGTCAATGGCAAGACGCTCTATCCGGTGGTGCCCGACCCGGAAAATGTCGAGCTGAACCGTCTCCAGTTCCAGTATCGCACGAAGCCGTTAGTGGTGACCGTCGGCCGTCAGCGGATCAATCTGGACGATCAGCGTTTCGTCGGATCGGTCGCCTGGCGCCAGAATGAACAGACGTTCGATGCCGTGCGGGTCGAATATATGGGCGTCAAGAATTTGAAGGTCGATGTGACCTACGCGATTTCGGCCCGGACCATCTGGGGTATCGACGGCGGCAAGTTCGGTACGGCCAACCGCCCGACCCAAATCGATGGCGATAATGTTTTCGCCAATGTCTCCTACAAGACCAAGTTCGGTACGCTGACCGGCATTGCTTATCTAGTCGATGAGGATGAAGCTGTGGTGGCGCTGCGCCGGAACAGCAGCCAGACCTATGGCGCGCGGTTCGCGGGCGCGATGCCGCTGTCGAAGAAGGTGAAGCTCAGCTACCTCGCCAGCTATGCGCATCAAAGCGACTATAGGGGCAATCCGGTCGATTATTCGGCGGATTACGCCGCTGCGGAGCTGGGGTTGGATGTCGCCGCATTCAAGCTGACCGGCGGATATGAACTGCTCAGCTCCGATGCGGGCGCGACGGGGATTGCGGGCGGCTTCGCCTTCCAGACGCCCTTCGCAACGCTGCACAAGTTCAACGGCTGGGCCGACAAGTTCCTGACGACACCGGGCACGGGCATTCAGGACTATTATGCGGGCGTCGGCTATACCGTGCCCAAGATCGGCAAGGCGGGGCCGCTCGTCGCGTCCTTCACCTATCATCATTTCAGCAGCGACCGGCTGTCGATCCATTATGGTGACGAATATAATGCGCAGGTCACGCTGAAGATTAACAAGCATCTGAGCGCGCTCGTCAAATATGCCGATTATGAGCGCAAGGGTGCCGCCAGCTTTACCGGCGACGCTGACACGAAGAAATTCTGGGCGCAGATCGACTACGCGCTCTGAACGGATAGCTGACCATTTCAGGCGCGCGACTTCTGGTTCGACCGACATCCCCGTGAGCGAGTTTCGTGAAACGCCGGGGCACTGACTGCCAGAAAGCGCGCGCCCAAACCCCAACAAATTTGGGCAAGACGTGCCCCACGCCGCAAAGCTGCAATACTCAGGACAGAGTTACCGAAGAATGGTGACAAGGCCGGTTAGAAGAGCCATCGGTTGAACATGTTTTCCATCGATGCCATCGGCCCCGTCGCCCGTATCAACCTCAATAATCCGAATGCGCGCAATGCAATCTCCATTGCCGGCTGGGACGATCTGCATCGGGCGATCGGCCGAGTGGCGGCGTCCGATGCTCGGGCACTGATCGTTCGATCGGCAACAGTCGGCGCCTTCTGTGCGGGCGCAGACATAAGCGAACTGGAACAACTCGCCAGCGACGTGAGCTTACGGCGCCGTTTCCGCGAAGCAATGGCGCGAACATTCGACGCCCTGGCGACATTGCCCATCGCCACGATCGCTGCGGTAGACGGCGGCTGCTATGGGGCGGGCGTGGCGCTGGCACTGGCGTGCGACATGCGCATCGCAGGTGATCAGGCAGCGTTCGGGATAACCCCCGCCAAACTCGGCATCGCTTACCCGGCAGGCGATGTCGGGCGGCTGCGGCGCCTGATCGGTCCCGGTCATGCCGCGCGACTTCTCTTTTCGGGGATGACGGTAAAGGCGGACGAAGCCCAAGCCATAGGCTTGGTGGAGGAACGAGCGGCGAACGCGGGCGACGCGGCGATCACGCTCGCCACCATGATAGCCACCAACTCACGGACTAGCGTCGCTAGCCTGAAACGCATCCTTGCTGGCGATCCCATGGCCGATCGCCTGTTCGATGACGCCTTCGATGGATCCGATTTCCAGGTCGGCGTGGCCGCCTTCCGCGCCCGTCAGAAGCCCGACTTCTGAGCGGAACGGAAGCCAATCCGTTGGTCATTTATGAAAGGCCAAACGTGACGCGTGCCAATGGAGATGATCCGTCATGAAGGTGGAAATGAAATAATAGCTATGATCATAGCCCTCGCGCATGTTGAGGGTGAGATCGATGTTCGCTGCGACGCAGGCGTCCTTCAGCAGATGAGGGCGCAGTTCCTGATCCAGAAACGTGTCTGCCCCACCTTGGTCTACCAACAGCGCGCTGACCCTGGCGCCGTCCTCGATCAGGGCTACTGCGTCATGCTTTCGCCAAGCGTTGCGGTCGTTGCCGAGATATCCTGACAAAGCCTTCTGCCCCCACGGCACCTGACTTGGGGCAACGATGGGGGCAAAAGCAGAAACTGCCGCATATCGTTCCGGGTGGCGCAGTCCGATGGTCAAGGCGCCATGGCCGCCCATCGAATGGCCCATGATCGACTGCCGGGTCATATCGGCTGGGAAATTGTCCGCGATCACTCGCGGCAGTTCGTCCGTGATATAGGACCACATCTTATAATGGCGGTTGTAGGGAGCTTCGGTCGCATCGACGTAGAAGCCCGCGCCAAGGCCGAAGTCATAGGCGCCCGCCGGATCGTCCGGCACATCGTCGCCGCGCGGCGATGTATCCGGCGCTATGAAGATCAGCCCAAGGTCAGCGCATGCGCGGCGAAACTCGCCCTTTTCCGTCACATTCGCGTGGTTGCAGGTCAGCCCGGACAGATACCACACGATCGGGAGCTTGCTTCCCTCTACCTGTGGTGGGACGAAGACCGAAAAGGTCATCTCTGTTCCGGTGGTGCTAGACGCGTGCTTGTACACGCCTTGCACGCCTCCGAAGGAACGGTTGGCGCTGACCTGCTCTATGCCCATCGGTCAGTCTTCCGTGAAGCCGTATGCGCAAATCTTGTTGCCCGCCGGATCACGAAGATAGGCGGCATAGGCGCCGGGCAGGTGCTGGCGGGGACCAGCGGCACCTTCGCAGACGCCTCCGGCCGCCAGACCGGCGGCGTGGAAAGCATCAACCTGACCCGGCTCCTGCGCCGCAAAGCCGATCGTCACCCCATTGCCGGAAGGGGCTTCGCCATTGCCGGGCCGGAGAACCAGAAAGGCGGGTTTATCCTTACCGTAGAGAACCGCATTCTCTCCGAACTGGCCGAGATTCTTGACGCCCAGAGGCGCTAGCGCAGCGTCGTAAAAGGCCGAGGAGCGCGCGAGGTCATTTGCGCCAACACAGGCGTGCGAAAACACGCCGTCACCGGAGATAACTGCCATCTGGATATTCCTCTCTCTTTCAATCGGTGTTTTCAGAAAAGGACCACGGAGCGGATGCTTTCACCCGCGTGCATGAGGTCGAAGCCCTTGTTGATTTCTTCGAGCGTCAGAAGATGCGTGATCATCGGGTCGATCTGAATATGCCCGTTCATATACCAGTCGACGATCTTGGGGACATCGGTCCGGCCCTTCGCGCCACCGAAAGCCGTCCCCTTCCAGACCCGGCCGGTGACGAGCTGGAACGGGCGAGTGCTGATTTCCTTGCCCGCCTCTGCCACACCGATAATGATGCTTTCACCCCATCCGCGATGGCAGCATTCCAACGCGGTGCGCATGACCTCTGTGTTGCCGGTGGCATCGAAGCTGTAGTCGGCCCCGCCATCCGTGACCTCAAGGATCTTCGCCACGGTTTCGTCGCGCGACAGGCCCTTGCTGTTGATGAAATGAGTCATGCCGAACTTGCGGCCCCATTCCTCACGGTCGGCATTGATGTCGATGCCGATGATCTTGCCCGCGCCGACCATCTTGGCACCCTGGATCACATTGAGGCCGATGCCGCCAAGGCCGAAGACGACGACATTCTCGCCCGCCTTCACCTTTGCGGTGTTGACGACCGCGCCCACGCCGGTGGTGACGCCGCAACCGATATAGCAGCTCGACTGGAACGGCGCGTCTTCCCTGATCTTCGCTACCGCGATTTCAGGCAGAACGGTGAAGTTGGAGAAAGTGGAGCAACCCATATAGTGAAAGATCGGCTGCCCCTTGTAGGAAAAGCGGGTCGTGCCGTCGGGCATCAGCCCCTTGCCTTGGGTAGCCCGGATCGCGGTGCAAAGGTTGGTCTTGCCCGAAAGACAGCTTTTGCACTGGCGGCATTCGGGCGTGTACAATGGAATGACGTGATCGCCGGGCTTGACGGAGGTCACGCCTGACCCGACCTCCCGAACTATCCCCGCCCCCTCATGCCCAAGGATCGAGGGGAAGATGCCTTCGCTGTCGAAACCGTCGAGCGTGTAAGCATCCGTGTGACAAATGCCCGTCGCCATGATTTCCACTAGGACCTCGCCAGCCTTTGGTCCTTCCAGGTCCAACTCCACTATCTCAAGGGGCTTGTTCGCTTCGAAAGCGACGGCGGCGCGGGTTTTCATTCAATTTCCTCGATCCGAAATGACATCGCGCCTCTTAGCACTAGGCCAATAAGGCGATAATAGGGTTTTTCCTCAATACACTATGGGCGTCATCGGCCAAGTGGTCTGATCTCTAGGCTGGTCGCGCCCTTCGGCGGCGTCAAGGAATCAGGCCTTGGGCGCGAAGCCTCCCATTGGGGCACCGATGACTAAGTGCGCGGGCAGGATATAAGCATGGCCGCGACACTTGAAATTGGCGGGCGAAAAGCAAAACTTGCCTTGAGCTATAATCTCTATCGGTTATGTAGAGATTGCACACGGAGCAGTTGGTCGTCGCTCCGGGATTTGCGAATATACCGACCCGCGGCTTTTGAAGGGGTGCAGCTTGCTCCGCGTCAACAACGGCTAAAGCGCGCGATGCTAAGGCGACCACGCCCGGGATCGTGTTCTCCCCCCAGGAGAATAGACGATGCATAGATATCCAACGAACCATCATCCCAATACCGTCCGCCCGCTTAACGCGACAATGTTCGGGCATCGAGCAGGGACGTGTCGAACCTGCTGACCTGAAGAGGTCCATCCGATCCATTCAGCGGAGCATTATGCGCATCCGCACTTGATCGACGAGCGCATCACCTGCGCTGGCCGAAAGGATGAGCCATGGCCACGAACAACAGCGAAGCCACGTTTTGTGGCGGTGCGAAGCCGCGCGTCTACCCTGTTTCCTTGCAGCAGGCTGCCGCCGCGATCTTCGACGTCACGCCGTTCGGTGAACAACGCCGGGGCGCTTCTGCCCTCGCCAACAATCCACTTCAAAAATCCGACAGGGAAAATCAGTGAGTCATAAGAACCGATCAAAGGGTTTATTCGCCGCACGCCAGCAATTCCTGCTGTCCGTTGCCCTCTTCGGCGCAGCTGGTTGCGGCCCGGCCTTCGCTGGTGAGGCGCCGACCACCGCTGCTACTGCGGAGTCAGCCTCGTTCGACGCAGCTGAAAGTGACGCCGAGATTACCGTCACCGCTCGTCGGCGCGAAGAGGATGCGCAGGACGTACCGATTGCACTCAGCGTGGTGAGCGCTGACACACTCGACAAGACCGGGAACTTCACGCTGGGACAGGTGCAGCAGTTGGTACCCAGTCTCCAGATTTTCAGTTTCAATCCCCGTAATACAAACGTCAATATTCGCGGGCTAGGGGCTAATGTCGCGTTGACCAATGACGGCCTGGAAAATGGCGTCGGCTTCTATCTCGACAATGTCTATTATGGTCGTCCGGGCCAGTCCCAGTTCGATCTGGTCGACCTACAGCAGATCGAAGTTCTGCGTGGACCGCAAGGCACATTGTTCGGCAAGAACACAACTGCCGGTGCGATCAACATCACCAGCCGCGAGCCAACGTTCGCGCCCGAAGCACAAGGCGAGATCAGCCTCGGCGACTATGGCTATCACCAGCTGCGCGCTTCAGTGTCAGCGCCGATCATCGCCGATCGCGTCGCTTTCCGTCTTTCAGTCGCGGACACTCATCGCGACGGCTTCCTGACCAATTTGCACGATGGGTCGAAGGCGCAGGACTACGATAATTTTTCCATTCGCGGGCAGTTGCTGGTGAAGCCGACTGATACGCTCTCCGTCCGGCTCATCGGCGACTATTCGCACCAGAAGCAGCATTATGTGCTGAACATTCCCGTTGCCTATTTCGGCGATTATGACAGCGGCGCGACGATCGCCAACAATATTTTCGCCCGTACCTCGCGGGCCGGTTACACGCTGCTACCCGCCCGCCCCTTTGCCCGCGAAGGCGATTCCGACAGCCATTATCAGGCGTTCATGGAAAGCTATGGCGCATCGGGTCAGATCGATTGGGATCTGGGCAAGGTCGCGCTGACCTCCATCATAGCCTATCGCTGGTGGGACTGGGATCCGGCCAATGACGGTGACAGCACCAGCCTGCCGGTGATGACCAAGGCGGAGCAGGCCAACCGGCAGCGCCAATTCAGCCAGGAAGTGCGGCTTGGTTCAACCGGCAGCAACATTATCGACTGGACTGTGGGCGCCTATTATTTCTGGCAGACGATCCGGGGATATGGGGCGTCGGCCTATGGATCGGCCGCGCCCGACTGGTTCCTGCCCGCTGTCAGCCCGGTGGTGTCCAACGCGGCGCTCAATGGTTTTGAGACGCGCAGCTATTCGGAACCGACCACCAAAAGCTACGCGTTGTTCGGACAGGCGAGCTGGAACATCTACGAGGCGCTAAGCCTGACCGGCGGCCTTCGTTACACTCATGAGGACAAGAGAGGCGCCTTTCGCCAGTGGTGGGCCGGGGGGGCCGATCTTTCGACCCTGTCGGCGACCGATGCCGCAGCCGCGACCGCTATCCGCAACCAGTTCAATCCGCGCACCAGCTACGCCGCCGCGACCAAGGACGACAGCGTGTCGGGGCTGGCAACGCTGAGCTGGAAGGTCGCGCCCGACGCCCTTGTCTATGGCAGCTATTCGCGCGGCAACAAGTCAGGCGGCCTTAACCTTACCAACATACCGAACGGCGCGGTGCCGGAAGTAAAACCGGAAACCGTCGACAGTTACGAACTGGGCTTCAAGAGTGCCTGGCTGAACCGCACCCTGACGCTGAACGCCGCCGCCTTCTGGACCGAGGTCAGCGACTACCAGACCGCAATCACCCAGCCGAACGTAATTGGCACCTTCGTCCAATATATCTCCAACATTCCCAAGGTGCGGTCGCGCGGGATCGAGGGCGACCTGACCTATGCCCCAAGCAAATGGATCAGCCTGACGGCGTCGGGGTCTTATATCGACGCAACCTATCGCGATTACAGGAACGCCCCTCAGGCCCCCGAACGCAGCGCGGTGCTAGCGCCAAAGCAGGATCTGACCGGCGTGCAGTTGAGCGGCATTCCCAAATTCACCTACACGCTGGGCGCGGACGTCGCGCAGCCGATCGGCGGCGGCGGGACAGAGATTTACGGCCATGCCGATTTCTCGCACCGGTCCAGCTTCAACACCTCGTCCAGCAGCAGCCGCTATGCGCAGGTGCCTGGCTACGGCCTGCTCAACGCCCGTATCGGCATCCGCGCCGATAGCGGTCTGTGGGACATCAGCGTCTGGGCACGCAACCTGACCGACAAGCAATATTTCCAGGCGCTCAATCCAGGCGCGTTCGGGTTCGTCACCGGCACGATCGGCGACCCGCGCACGATCGGCGCCACCCTCAAGACCAAATTGTGAGGTTCTGATGGCTACCGCATTTTCCTACGCCGCGCGGCATCGTCCCGTTCGGGCCGCACCGCAAGATGTGAAACGCGTGAGCAGCTGGCGGCTGGCGGGCTTTGCCTCGCTATTTGTGCCGATCACGGCGGCGCAGATGCCGCTCGCCGTACATCTGCCCGCGATCTACGCGCAGCAGTTCGGATTGTCGCTGGCGGTGATCGGCGCGATCTTCCTGGGCGAGCGGCTGTGGGGGGCCTTGGCCGACCCGCTGATCGGTGCGCTGAGCGACCGGACCCATGGGCGCTTCGGTCGGCGGCGGCCGTGGATCGTCGCCGGAGCGGCGCTGTTCGGCGTGTCGGGGGCGCTGCTCTTCTTCCCGGCAGCGTCCTGGGTGTCGCCGCTCTATCTGGCCGCGAGCCTGTTCCTTTTTTACCTCGGCTGGTCGATGCTCCAGATTCCCTATCTGGCCTGGTCGGGCGAGACATATAGCGGCTATCACGACCGTACGCGCATCGCGACCTTCCAAACGGTCGCTGGATCGGTGTCCCTGCTGGTCGTGCTGATCCTGCCCACGATCCTCGACCAGACCAGCCCCCAAGATGGCGCGCTGAAACTCGCGGCGATGGGCAGCGTGGTGCTGATCAGCCTGATCGTCTCACTGGTACTGACGCTGCGCAGCCAGAGCGAAACGCCCGCAGCGCCCTCCCCGCAGGTTCGCCTGTCGCTCCAAGAAACGATTGGCGCCCTGTTTGGCCACTCGCTCCTGCGCCGCGTCCTGCTTTCGGACTTCGCAGTGACGGTGGGGCAGAGCATCCGCAGCGCGCTGATCGTGTTTTTCGTGACCCACTATATCGGCCTTCCCCAATGGGCGAGCGGCCTGTTCCTCTTTCAGTTCATCTTCGGCATCGTCGCTGGCCCGATCTGGGCGCAAATCGGCTATCGCATCGGCAAGCATCGCGCCGCAGTCGCAGGCGAGCTGGTGCAGGTCGCGATCAATGTCGGGCTGCTACTGGTGGTGCCGGGCCAGATTGGCCTGCTGCTGGCCCTGACGCTGGCACAGGGTCTGGCGCAGGGATCGGGCAATCTGATGCTGCGGTCCATGGTCGCCGATATCGCCGACGAGCATCGGCTGCGTTCCGGCAAGGATCAAACAGCGCTCTTCTTCTCGGCGTTCAGCCTGTCGTCAAAGGCGGGCATGGCGGCAGCCGTGGGCATCGCCCTGCCGCTCGTCGGCTGGCTCGGCTTCGATCCACGAGCCACGACCAACACGCCCGAAGCGCTGCACGGCCTGCTCGCGGTTTTCGCGCTCGGCCCCGCCATCGCCCATCTTCTTTCCGCCTGGCTGATCCACGGGTTTCCGCTGGATGAGGCCGCTCACACCGAAATTCGCCGCGCGCTGGACGAACGCGACCACGCTGCCCAGCCCGCCGAATAACCTTCCTTCTCATCACCCCCAAGGAGACATGACGTGACTGACCAGATTCACAATTTCATCAATGCCAAGGACGCCGACAGTCCGCTTGACATCATTCCGGTCGCCGGTCGCATCGGCGCGGAAATCCGGGGCATTGCCCTGTCGGGCGACATAGATCCCGTGACACTTGCCGCGATCCGCGCCGCGCTGGTGCGGCACAAGGTCATATTCTTCCGCGATCAGGATCAGCTGACAGACCAGAGGCATGAGGATTTCGCCGCCCTCCTGGGCGACCCGGTGGCGCATCCCACGGTGCCAGTGGCGGAAGGATCTCGCTACCTGCTCGAACTGGATTCGAAGGAAGGCTATGCCGCATCGAGCTGGCACACCGACGTCACCTTCGTCGAAGCCTATCCCCAGGCGTCCATCCTGCGAGCAATCAACGTTCCCCAGGCGGGCGGCGACACATTATGGGCCAATGGCGCGACCGCCTATGAAGAGTTGCCCGAGGCCCTGAAAACATTGGTCGATGGACTGTGGGCCGTGCATTCCAACAAATATGATTATGCCGCCGCTCTGGGCAGCAAGGACGCCAAGCGTTCCGAGGAATATAGCAAGATCTTCGCGTCGACCGTGTATGAAACGGAACATCCGGTAGTGCGGGTTCATCCCGAAAGTGGTGAGCGCAGCCTGCTGCTCGGCCATTTCGTGAAGCAGTTTGTGGGCCTGAACCCGGCGGATTCACAGCGGCTGTTCGCCGTCCTGCAGGATCACATCACGAAGCCGGAAAACACGGTTCGCTGGCGCTGGCGGTCAGGCGACGTGGCCATCTGGGATAACCGATCGACGCAACATCGCGCCATCGCCGACTTCGGCTTGCAACGCCGCACGTTGCGCCGCGCCACGGTTGCAGGTGATGTGCCGGTTGCGATCGACGGCCGCAGCAGCCGGTCGGTCAGGATCGAAAAGGCGCCTGAAGCCGTCGCGGCCGAATGATTGTCCTCGCCGGGGGTGGCATGCTGCCCCCGGCGCCCTTCAATTCATGATGCAATCCAGGTTGATCGGTATCGAAGATCAGCAGAGCGCCCGTTATTGCGACGCCGCCCCACCTTCTCCCATCTGTCGCCCATAAACCGGCACCACGTCATTGCTCGCCCGGCCGTGCAGCGCCTCAATCTCCGCCTTACGCTGATTCAGATACAGCTCGCGATACGCCGCATAGGGATCATCCTCCTTGCGGATTTTCTGGACGGCATCATCAAAGGCCGCGCGCTCACCAAGCTGGTTGAGGATCGTCGCCGGAATGACGTAGGCAGGCTTTGTGAAGGGCTTTCCGATCAGGAAGGGCACCGCCATTTTGTCCACCGTATCGCCGATGATATCGCGTAACGTGGTCGGCCCGACGATGGGCAGATACATATATGGCCCCGGACCTACGCCATAATAGCCAAGCACATTGGCGAGACCGTTGGGCCGATAGGGTAGGAAGAAGGGCTTGCGCTTGGCGACGTCGAACAGGCCCGCGACCCCCAGCGTCGTGTTAATGGTGAAGCGCCCCACCGTTTCCACCGCCTTGCCGGGCTTCAGCTGGAGCATATAAGCGGCGAACACCACCGGTTCCTGCAAATTGGCGAAGAAGTTGCGGAAGCCCTTCCGAACGGGCTTGGGCAGCCCCTTATTATAGGCCTTCGCCATGGGCTCGACCACGGCCTTGTCAACCGACTGAACCGCTTCAAAGCTTTTTGCATTGAGATGCTCAAGCGGGTCGCCAGCCGGAGGCCGATCTGCGCCGGTCACCACGATGTCGGTGGGCTGTTCCTCCGCGCCGTTTTCCGATTTGGGAGCCAGAGATATGTTCAACGCTGCCGCAGCGCTTGCCACATCCACTGTCGGCGACGCCTCGGGTGGCGGCGCGTCGACCGTTGCCGCCTGTGCGCCCATCATCAACATTCCCGCAGCGATGCCCGGCAGCAGCATAGTCCAGTCCTTTGCAGCGGCCGATCGCCACGTTCGGCTGGGCCTTCGAAGTCCAGATCGCGTCGCGGTTTATTCCGTGAAGTTGTCCAGCCCCGCGCGGGCTAAATACGATATGGCGCGCCGTCAATAGACTGATTTCGTGGAAAAGCGGAACACCTCCGGGAGCCATTCAGAACCCGGAGGCACGATATAGGCCAGCGACCAGGTGACGAACCGTCGGTGGGGATAGACACCCTCGGCGATGGTGCCAATATTTTCGTGCCTCAGGTCATCGAGAATGAGACGCTGCAACGCGTCCACCGCATCTGCTAGTCCTCATTATAGAGGAGGCTATCCGTTCGTCGCCAACTCACAGGGTTAAACACAAGGCCCCGGCCCCTATCGCCATTCGAACGCCGCTGCCCCTCACTCGAGAGCAGGCGAGCAACGACGTAGAGCGATCGGGTCGAGGCCTTGCGAGGGTTACACGGATGATCGGCCCCGTCCTTCGGAGCCTTTCACCGTCGCAATTGCCTTCAGCGCTTAACGAGGAAGATCGCTGACCCCCATCAGGTGCAGATCGACGGCGCGCGCGCACTGTCGGCCCTCCCGAATGGCCCAGACCACCAGCGATTGGCCACGACGCATGTCGCCGCAGGCAAATACCGACGGCTGGCTGGTGGCATAGTCGGTCATGTTCGCCTTCACATTGCCGCGCGCGTCGAGTTCGGCACCCGACTGCTCGACCATGCCAGCCTTGCGAGGGCCAACGAAGCCCATCGCCAACAGGACGAGGTCGGCCTTCAGCTGGAATTCGCTGCCCGCGATTTCCTGCATCTTGCCATCAACCCATTCGACGCGCACGCATTCGAGCGCCTCGATCTGGCCGTTCTTGCCGATCGCCCGCCGGGTGGTGACCGCCCAGTCGCGATCGCACCCTTCCTGATGAGAGGAAGACGTGCGCAACTTCAGCGGCCAATTGGGCCAGCTAAGCGACTTTTCTTCCCTCTCGGGCGGCTTTGGCATGATTTCCAGTTGGGTGACCGAAGCGGCACCCTGTCGGTTGGAGGTGCCGACACAGTCCGACCCCGTGTCACCGCCGCCGATGACGACGACATGCTTGCCCTGCGCGGACAAGGTGCCGCGCGGCGCGGCGCGCAGTTCATCGTCGCCAGCATTGCGCTTGTTCTGCTGCGTCAGGAATTCCATCGCCAGCCGCACGCCAGCCAGCTCGCTTCCGGGAATGTCCAGCGTGCGGGGATGTTCGGCGCCACCGGATAGAACCACGGCGTCATAATTGCTGCGCAGCGCGTCCATCGAAATGGCGACGCCGATTTCGGTCGAAGTGCGGAATTCGACACCTTCCGCTTCCATCTGCTGGGCGCGGCGGTTGATCAGATGCTTTTCCATCTTGAAGTCGGGAATGCCGTAGCGCAGCAATCCACCGACCCGGTCATTCTTTTCGAACACAGTGACGGTGTGACCAGCGCGGGCGAGCTGCTGCGCGCAGGCGAGGCCAGCGGGGCCGGAACCAACGACGGCGACGCGCTTGCCGGTTTTGCGCGCGGGCAGCTGCGGTTCGATCCAGCCTTCACGCCAACCGCGATCGACGATTTCGCACTCGATCGACTTGATGGTGACGGGAGAGTCCACGATGTTCAGCGTGCAGCTCGCCTCGCACGGGGCGGGACAGACCCGGCCGGTGAATTCCGGGAAGTTATTGGTGCTGTGGAGCGTTTCCAGCGCCGTCTTCCAATCGTCTTCATAGACGAGGTGGTTCCAGTCCGGGATGATGTTGTTCACCGGACAGCCATTGTGACAGAAAGGAATGCCGCAGGCCATGCAGCGCGCAGCCTGGTCGCGAATCTCTTCCTTCGACAGCGGTACGATGAATTCGTTCCAGTGCTTCAGACGCTCTTCGGGCGCGGTGTAGCTGCGATCTTTGCGCTCAACCTCGAGGAAACCGGTGGGCTTGCCCAAACTCTTTCTCCAAACTTCTCAATCTTGTCGCATGCGAGGGAGTAATGCCCTCACCCCATGAAGCCTATTCGGCGGCCACGGGGGCTACGGCAACGCGTTCATCTTCCATGCTCTGCAGAGCCTTGCGATAATCTTTCGGCATGACCCGGACGAAGTTCGCGAGCGTGCCCTGCCAATCAGCCAGCAGCGCCTCGGCGCGTTCCGAACCCGTGTACAGCTTATGCCGTTCGAGCAGGATGCGCAGGCGGTCAGCGTCGTGGCGCAGCATGTCGCCCATGCCCCAGTCATTGACGTCCACGCCGCGTTGCAGCGGACGGCCAAGGCCATCGTCGTCCGAAGCCTTCGCCGGGATCGGATCGACATCGACCATCGCGGGATTGACCTTCGACCGGAAGCTGCCGTCGGGATCATAGACATAGGCGATGCCGCCCGACATGCCTGCCGCGAAGTTGCGGCCGGTTTGCCCGAGCACGACGACCACGCCGCCGGTCATATATTCACAGCCATGATCACCCACGCCCTCGACGACTGCGATCGCGCCCGAGTTGCGGACGGCAAAACGTTCGCCGCCGACGCCGCTGAAGAAGGCTTCACCGGAAATGGCACCATAAAGTACGGTGTTGCCGACGATGATATTGTCGGTGGGGACGCGCTTCGTATCTGCTGGCGGGCGGACAATGATGCGACCACCGGACAGGCCCTTGCCCACATAGTCGTTCGCATCACCGGTCAGGTCCAGCGTCACGCCATGCGCCAGGAAAGCGCCGAAGCTCTGGCCCGCAACGCCTTGCAGCTTCACCAGGATGCTATTGTCGGGCAGGCCGGCATGACCGAAGCGGCGAGCGACCTCGCCCGAAAGCATCGCGCCGACCGTACGATTGACGTTGCGGATCGGCCGTTCGATGCGAACCGGCTCGCGCTTTTCCAGCGCATCCATCGATGCCTTGATCAGATCCTGATCAAGTGCCGCATCCAAGCCATGTTCCTGGCCTTCCGTGTTGCGAAGGACCAGATCCTGATCCGGCGCGACCTGATGGAGGAGGCGGCTTAGGTCGACGCCCTTCGCCTTCCAGTGGTCGATGGCATCGCGCATGTCGAGGCGATCGACGCGGCCCACCATCTCATCGATCGTGCGGAAGCCGAGCTGCGCCATGATCGTGCGCAGTTCTTCCGCGACGAAGAAGAAATAGTTGATCACATGTTCCGGCTGGCCCGTGAAACGCTTGCGCAGTTCGGGGTCCTGGGTCGCGACGCCGACCGGGCAGGTGTTGAGATGGCACTTGCGCATCATGATGCAGCCCGCCGCGATCAGCGGAGCGGTGGCGAAGCCGAATTCATCCGCGCCGAGCAGCGCGCCAATGGCCACGTCCCGGCCGGTGCGCAGGCCGCCATCGACCTGAACGGCGATACGGGTGCGCAGGCCGTTGAGCAGCAGCGTCTGCTGGGTTTCGGCGAGGCCGATTTCCCAAGGAGAGCCCGCATGGGTCAGCGACGTCAGCGGCGACGCGCCGGTGCCGCCTTCATAGCCCGAGATGGTGACATGGTCTGCCCGAGCTTTGCTGACGCCAGCAGCAACCGTGCCCACGCCGACTTCCGACACCAGCTTCACGGAGATGCGGGCGCCCGGATTGACGTTCTTCAGGTCGTGGATCAGCTGGGCCAGATCCTCGATCGAATAGATGTCATGGTGCGGCGGCGGCGAGATGAGGCCAACGCCCGGCGTCGAGTGGCGCGTCTTGCCGATGGTCTTGTCGACCTTGTCACCCGGCAGCTGACCGCCCTCGCCGGGCTTCGCGCCCTGCGCCATCTTGATCTGCACATCGTCGGCATTGACCAGATATTCGGTGGTCACGCCGAAGCGGCCCGAGGCCACCTGCTTGATCGCCGAGCGCATGGAATCGCCGTTGGGCAGCGGCGTGAACCGCTTGGGGTCCTCACCGCCTTCGCCCGTGTTCGACTTGCCGCCGATACGATTCATGGCAACGGCCAGGGTTGTGTGCGCTTCCCAGCTGATCGAGCCATAGCTCATCGCGCCGGTCGCGAACCGCTTCACGATCGCGCTGGCGGGCTCGACCTCATCAAGCGGGATTGCCTGATCCGCGAACTTGAACTTCATGAGGCCGCGAATGGTCAGCAGCCGCTCATTCTGCTGATTGATGGACGCGGCGAAGGCTTCATACTCCTTCGGATTATTGCCGCGCACCGCATGCTGGAGCGACGCGACGCTCTGCGGCGTCCAGGCATGTTCCTCGCCACGGACGCGATAAGCATAGGCGCCCCCGACATCCAACATGTTGCGGTAGATCGGATTGTCGCCGAACGCCTCGCGATGGCGATTGGCCGTTTCCTCCGCGATCTCGGCAAGGCCGATGCCCTCGATAGTGGTGGCGGTGCCGGTGAAATAGCGCTCCAGGAACGCGGAATTGAGGCCGACCGCGTCGAAAATCTGCGCGCCGCAATAGCTTTGATAGGTCGAAATGCCCATCTTGGACATGACCTTCAATATGCCTTTGCCGACCGCCTTGATGTAGTTTTTCTGAACTTCGTAAGCGGACAGCGGCAGGTTCTGCTTCAAGCGGATCTGCTCAAGCGTCTCGAAGGCGAGATAGGGATTCACCGCCTCCGCGCCATAACCGGCGAGGACGCAGAAATGATGCACTTCGCGCGCTTCGCCCGTCTCCACAACCAGGCCGGTCTGCATGCGCAGGCCCTGGCGGATGAGGTGATGGTGAACCGCTGCGGTCGCCAGAGCAGCGGGGATGGCGATGCGCTCTGCCGACACGTTGCGGTCGGACAGGATCAGGATGTTCTGATCCGCCAGCACCGCTTCGGTCGCTTCATTGCAGATGCGATCGAGCGCGCGTTCCAGACCGGCGGCTCCTTCCGCCGTCGGCCAACTGATGTCGATGGTCTGCGTGCGGAATGCACCGTCCAGCGCATCATGGATGCCGCGAATCTTGGCAAGATCAGCGTCGGTCAGCACGGGCTGGAGAGTCTCCAGCCGCTTATGCGTGCCAGCATGATGGCCAAGCAGGTTCGGGCGAGGCCCGATCATCGACACCAGGCTCATCACCAGTTCCTCGCGGATCGGGTCGATCGGCGGGTTGGTGACCTGAGCGAAATTCTGCTTGAAATAATCGTAGAGCAGACGCGATTTTTGGCTGAGCACGGCGATGGGCGTGTCGATGCCCATGGACCCGATCGGGTCTTCCGCGTTGCGCGCCATCGGCTCCAGGAACTTCAGCACGTCTTCCTGGGTATAGCCGAACGCCTGCTGGCGATCGAGGAACGCAGCCGCATCATTGCCGCGCGACGGCAGCAGGTCCTCGCCGAGCGATGCGGGCAACTCCTCCAGCTTGTACTGCGTTTCCTTCAGCCACTCCTCATAGGGATGTTCGTCCGCGAGCTGGGCCTTGATCTCTTCATCCTCGATGATGCGGCCCTGATCCAGGTCGATGAGCAGCATCTTGCCCGGCTGAAGCCGCCACTTACGGACGATATTTTCTTCCTTGAAGGGCAGGACGCCGCTTTCCGATGCCAGGACGATATGATCGTCATCGGTCACGATGAAGCGCGCCGGACGCAGGCCGTTGCGGTCCAGCGTCGCGCCAATCTGGCGACCGTCGGTGAAAGCGATGGCGGCGGGGCCATCCCACGGCTCCATCAGCGCGGCGAAATATTCGTAGAAGGCTTTGCGCTTGGGGTCCATCAGCGGATTGCCCGCCCAGGCTTCCGGGATCAGCATCATTACCGCCTGCGCCAGCGGGTAGCCGCCGGCTACCAACAGCTCCAGCGCATTATCGAGACACGCCGTGTCGGACTGACCATGCGGGATCAGCGGCCACATCTTGTCGAGATCCGCGCCCAGCAGCGGGGATTCGAGCGTGCGGCGGCGCGCGTTCATCCAGTTCACATTGCCGCGAACCGTGTTGATCTCGCCATTATGGGCAATGAAGCGATAGGGGTGCGCCAGCTTCCATGAAGGGAAGGTGTTGGTCGAAAAACGCTGATGGACGAGCGCCAAGGCCGACTGGCACAGCGGGCTGCGCAGATCGTCATAGAAGCTGCCGACCTGATCGCAGAGCAGCAGGCCCTTATATACGATCGTCCGGGTGGAGAAGGACGGCACGTAAAATTCCGCCAGGCTTTCCAGCCCCTGCTTTTCGGACAGTTCCTTCAGTGGATTCTGCGTCTGCTTGCGGATGGCGAGCAGCTTGCGTTCGAACGCATCCTGATCCTTCGTTCCGGCGCCTCGGCCGACGAAGCACTGACGGATAGTCGGCATCTCATTGAGGACGGTCTGGCCCAGCCCGTCGAGCGTCACCGGCACGTCGCGCCAACCCAGCAGGACTTGGCCTTCTTTCAGGATAAAGCGCTCAAGCTGCTGCACGGCGGCGGCTTCGGCATCCCCGTCACGCGGCAAGAAGCACATAGCAACGCCATAATCGCCGGACTGCGGCAGATCGATGCCCGCGCCGGTGGCCCAATCGCGATACAGCGAATCAGGAATCTGAATCAGAATACCCGCGCCATCACCCACCAAAGGGTCTGCGCCGACTGCGCCACGATGGTCGATATTGCGCAGAATGTCCAAGCCACGAAGAACAATATCGTGGGTTTTTAATCCCTTTATGTTGGCGATGAAGCCGACGCCGCATGCGTCATGCTCATTACCGGGATCATATAAACCTTGCTTGCTTGGGTAAGCCATTCACATTCCATTCCGTGCGATCTTGCGAGCGCGCCATTACACGCGCGGCGGACGGCAGGGAATAGCTTTGGCGCGATTCCCTGACGGCGATCGATCAAAAAATCCGCATTTTAAGCAGAATCAGGCGAACTTGTCTGCGCACAGTCCGCCACCTGACCGTTCGAATCGGCCATAAATGTCTCATGCAATGCTGACAATAGGCGAGAGAAGGTCGTTCCCGAAGAGACGGAACAGAGCTCGCCGCGCCTTCGGACATGCCCTACTGACCCCGCAATTGCACCAGTTCCACGATTACGCCATCGGCATCGCGCACGACGCTGTTGATCACCGGCCCCTTCTCGTCAGCCGCAGCGATCCTGACGATGGGAAAACCCGCCGTCTGCACGCGCAGCGCGGCGGCCCGACTGTCACTGACCCGAATGCCGACCTTGGCCCCCGTCGAACGGTTCTGGGTGGCGTTCGGCTTTTCATAGTGAATGAGGATCAGCAGCGGTTCGCTGGACCGGGGATCACCGGAAAAATTGAATGCGATCTTTTCGGCAGGATCACCCGGCTTGCTGATCGTAAAGACCGGCTTCATGCCGAGAGCATCGACATAAAAGGATCGGGCGCGGGCCATATCGGCCACCTCCAGCGACAGGAAACTGAACCCTGACAGCTCAGGCTGACCTTGCGTCTGCGCGTAAACGGGCGCTGTTGCCAGCAGCGCGGAGAGGGCAATCATCGCGGCGCGCTTCATGCCATGATCTCCGACAAGCTGCGCGACGTCCGCATGGCGTCCGTGCCCCAGGCATCGACGGGAACCCCCATCAGTTGTTGCATGGTGAGGCCGACGCGCGAAATCGGGTCGCCCTGCCCCGCGATATGGATGCCGCTCTTCACCTTCCCGCCTGCTCGTCCAGCCAGCATCACAGGGATGCCATTCACGTCATGGTTTTTCGCGTAGCTGACCTCGGAATGGGCGACGACCAGCATGTTGTCGAGCAAGGTGCCGTCCCCTTCCTTGATCGCCGACATTGCGGTTACGAAGTCGGCCCATCCCTGCATGCTCTGCGTGGAAAAGGCATCGACCGTCGGCTGGTAGCCCTTTGTCCGGTCCACCTGTTCCTCATGCGTAGCCTGATGATAGGCGGTGGGCGATCCGGCCTGCCGCAGATCGGCAGTGGCGGTGGAAAAGACCATGTTGAACACCTTTGTCTGGTTACAGGCGACGGCCATCGCCAGCAGTTCCGCCATCAGCTTGTGCGACTGTTGGCGGGCGGTCACGTCCGTGCTGGCGGGCAAGTCAGCAGGCTGTGCCGGCACGACGCACGCCTCGGCCCGGGGCGGCTTTTCCAGTTGCAGCGCCAGCTTATTTTCGACCTCACGGATGGAGGTGAAATAGCTATCGACCCGCGCCTTGTCCTCCGCCCCCAGCTTGCCCAGCATCCTGCGGCGCTCGTCGGTCACGGCGGACAAGACGCTGCGGCGCGCCATCACCTTGGGGTCGGGGGTGAATTCCGCCGCATTGGGATCACGGAAATCGGCGCCGAAGATGCGGCGGTACAGTTCCATGGGCGATGCGACGCTGGGGTTCATCTCTGTCCCACTGCGATAGGAAAAGCTGGTGCGCGCATTGCCGTCGGCACTGAGTTCCAGGCTGCGGAACAGCGTGCCCGAGCCGATGGCGTCCGCGATGCTGACGTCGAATGTCGGGCCGACGAGCTGTTGCCATGTATCGCTGGGCGTCCCCGTTCGAAGGCCCACATTGCCCGAGATATGCGGCTGGTTGCTCTTGCCGCCCAAGGTGACACCGAAGCCTGAAAGGACGGAAACCTTGTCCTGCACGGGCTTGATCGGCGTGAGTTCAGGCGGCAGGTCGTAATTGGCGCCAGCCGTCTTGGGATTCCAGCGATCAGGGATCATCCCGCAGCCCCAGAACCAAGTGCCAAAGCGCACCGGCAAGCGGCCACCACCATAGGTCGCGGCAACCGCAGCGCCGTTATTGTCCAGGAAATAGTCGAGGAACGGCAAGCCCACGGCCACCGCGCCACCGCCAAGCATGCCGCGCAGCAAGAAGCCGCGCCTGTCGAACTGCGTCATCAACCTTTCCTTCCTGACGATGGCTTGCCCGCGATCCGGGATACCACTGGCGCCCGGACAGCGAAGAATTGGGGATCGATGACGATCCGCCGGAACAGCGGCCGGATGCGGAATCCGGCGTGGGCGAAATCGTCATGCAGGCGCGTGGTCAGAGGCTCTTCGGAAGGCAGCAGCGACCGCCCCGCCGCGTAGCGCCATGCAGATTGCGCCAGGCACTGCGTCACTTTGGGATTGTCGTGCAAAGCCTTGCCCAGACCCGCGCTATCGTTGAAAGCGACCTTGTCCAGCATGCCCGACGTGTCGATCGGCACGCCATTTTCCGTAGGCCGAAACTGTCCGGCACCGTCGAAACTGTCGAGCGTCAGCCCCATCGGGTCAGTCAGCTTATGGCAGCCCGCGCATTCCTCATCGTCAAGATGCGCCTTCAACCGTTCGCGCGTAGTGCGAAAGGCGGGATTGCTCGTGTCCTGAACGATCGTGAAGTTCACATTGGCGGGCGGCGTCGGCACATGTTCGCACATCAGCACTTCGCGCAGCGCCTTGCCGCGCAACGTGGGCGAGGATCGTCCCTCATGCGAATGGAGCGCCAGAAAGCTGATCTGCGTCAGCAGCCCGACGCGCGGATCATTGTCCGGCAAGGTGATCATCGACCAATCGCGCGGGCCATAGGGTATGCGATAGAGCGGGCTCAACTGCCGGTTCATCGCCACCCGGCGGGTGGTGAACAGGTCACGATAATCGCCATTTTCCTCCACCAGCAGCGTCGTGATGGTGCGCAGCGTCTGTTCCCGTGCGGCGGGTGCGGCGGAAGAACGGAAGGCCGGGTAGATGATCCCGTCCTTCGACAGCGACATCATGCCTTCCAGCTGGAGGAAGTCGTCGAAGAAGGACCGCACGCCGGTTTCGAACCGTGGCGAGGCCATCAGCCGATCGACCTGCCGGACAAGCCCCGCCTTCGTCATCAGGCTGCCGTCGGCCGCCGCCTGCAGCAGCTGTTCGTCAGGCGTGCTGTTCCAAAGAAAATAGCTGAGCTTGCTCGCGCGCGACCATGCATCGATCGTCCGTCCGCCCGGCGCACTGGGGTCGGCCACCTCCCGGTCGGTCTGGAACAGGAAGGGCAGGTCCGACAGCATCGCCGTCAGCATGATCGCCAGCCCGCCGTGAAAATCCTTCACCGTCGCCGCCGCTGCCAGCGTCTGGGCAACGGCGAGCTTCACCTCCCCGTTGGTCAGGGGCCGTCGGTAAATCCTGAGGCCGACCCGCTTGAAGAAATGCGCCGCGCAGGCCGCGCCTTGCGGATCAGACGCCGACGGCGCGCACCCCACGAGGCGATCGCGATGTTTCGCATCAACCACCTGTTCGGCGATCCCCCGCGCGATCTGCTCATATTGCTCCGCCCCCGCCGGGGTGAGCGAGACTGCGCTGGTGCCCGCCGCCAGCAGGCCGCCGATCCGCATGTCTGGTTCGAACCGACCGCTCACCTTGATGTCAGGCCCGAATATATCGGCGATGGTCGCGCGATATTGCGCCTCGGTCAGCCGACGGAACTTGGGCACCTGTGGTTGCGCCTGCTGCTGCGCTGGCGCATCCGCCTGTCCGGCGCTGGCGCCCATCAGGATTGCGCCGATGGAACAGAACGCCGTCACGGCGGACAGCGCGCGAAGGATGCGCGATGAATTCACCGACCCGCTCACTGCTGCACCCCTTGCGCCACTTGCTGCGGTTTGATCAGGAAGACGGGCACGCCCTTGAACCGCAATGCTGATGAAATGGCCGTGTTGCGTCCCGTCTTCGGGTCCGGAAAGGCATCGGCATAGCGCCGCACCGCCTTGATCAACGCCGGGCAGGACATGCGCGTCAGATTGGCGCCCACCTGGGTCGATTGATGATAATTGTCCTCAATGCTCGCCAAAGTGTGATAGCCGTAAATGCCACCCTCTATGGCTTCGCCCGGCTTGATCTTCGCCTGAATGCGCGCTTGCCGGACCTCGCGATAGCTGTCGATAATCTGCTCACGCAGCCGCAACCGTAAGTCGAACGGTTCAGTTAGCAGTTCGCCGTTGCGGATTTTTCCCTTGGCCTGCGCCATGAAGCGGCGATCCGGATCAACATCCAGACTGGCCCATGCCAGCGGCTTCCCCGCACCCGACAGTTCCAAAGGATTGCCGCTGGCGTAAAGGCGCACCGTCACATCATCGTCGTTGACCGGATCATCGACGCCACTCACCTCGACCAGCGTGGGCGACGACATCGATGTGATCACCTCGTCCGCCACCTTGGGCGTGCCGAAATCGCGCGTGGAAAAAGTGCATCCCACCGCCCGGATCAGCTGGTTATCGACGCCCGGCTTCTGATCGGGGCTGACATAATCACCCTTGCTCGCGCGGCCGTCCAGATCGATGCCGTAGGCGATGGGGCCGCGATAATCCTCATTTCCCTTTTCCATGAAGGGAAAGTCTTCCGGATTGGTGCAGCTGTCATAGGCGAAACGGGTGCCCAGGAAGGCAGCGGTGCCCTTCCCCTTCGGTATATGATATTTCTGGCGCAAGGCTTCCTGTTCCGCTTCGCTCAGTTGAGCCATGCTGCCATTGGAGCCGGAAGGCTTGCCGGTGGGCACCATCTTGAAGCCAAGGCGCTGGCCCATCAGCTTGTGCAACTCCTGCACCTTGTCGGGCGCCTCATATTTCGCGCGCTCGGCGGACGACAGGCTTTTGAGAAACAGGTCGGACGAACTGAGCGACGGTGCGCGGCATGCCTTTTCATCTTCGTAAGCCGCGATATAGATGTTGGTCAGCGCAAAGGAAAAGGTCTGAGGCGGCGGCGCGGACGCACCAACCGCCATCATGCTACCCACCGCCAGCAATCCCGCCGCGACGCGCCTGTCGCGCACATGGGATCTCATATCTTTCATCGCCCTCTCCTGCCGCCCGCGCTGTTACGCCGGTGTTTCTGCGTCCGTTATCACGCAGCCGCGCAGGCGTGCGCCACGGCGTTACTGTTCACCGAAGCGGCAGAAGTGATCCGATATGTCTGGTGAGGCTGGCTTTAGACAGACCAGGCTGATCAGAAACTCTGCGTCGCGATTTCCACACTCATCCGCTGCGCCGCGCTGATCAACGCAGGCCCCAATTCGTCCAGCCGGGCGCGGGTCAGATGAGACGATCGATCCGAAATCGACAGCGACCCCTTGGGCAGTCCGTAGCGATCCTTGACCACCGCCGCGACGCAGCGCAGCCCGTCGCTATGCTCTTCGTCATCCAGTGCATATCCACGCGCCCTGATCTGCGCCAATTCGCTGCGCAGACGGTCACCGTCGATGATGCTGCGCGCGGTGCGGGCCTTGAGCGGCGTGCTGTCCAGATAGCGGTCGAGCTCCGGCCGGGACCATTGCGCCATCAGCACCTTGCCCGACGCCGTGCTATGCAGCGGCAGCACCGCGCCCGGTCGCGCCGCAGTCTGGCGAAACCCGTTGGTCGCAGCCTGACCAACATAACAGACACCCGCCCCCTCGGGCACGGCGATGTTCACGCAATGCTGCACTTCCGACATCAATGACCGCATGATCGTGTGGCCCAACTGGCCCAAGTCCCGCGTCTGAGCGAAAACCGCGCCCACGGTGAAGGCCTGGACACCGACCGACCAGCCATTTTTCCGCCGGTCGAAAGCGACATAGCGCAATGCTTCCATGGTCGTCAGCAGGCGATGGGTAGTGGATCGCGGCAGGCCCACGGCACGGGACAGGTCGCTGAGCGTCATATGATCGCTCTTGGCCAATTCGTCGAGAATGCCGAATGCCCGCACCAGCGACTGGACTCGCCCAAGCAGACCGTCCTCCGGCTCTTGCTGACTATCGGTCACATCCTGTTCCTCACCTGCCAAGCCGCCGTCGCGCGAACGCAGCCTTAGAGAAACTGGTATGACCTGTTTCCTCACCTTTGTCGATATGCTTTGCGTCGGCCTTCGATCGGCCCTTATCCATCATGCGTTTCAGGAAGACATCCTGTTCGCATCGCCGTCCCACATCATGGGATGATCGATTGTGGACCGACGGCCTTGGGTTAAGGATCAGGCCAAGTTGAGGAGAGGATCATGCCTGACATCTTACCGCTCGATCGCCGCACGGCATTGAGGTTGGGGGCCGGTGCGCTGCTGTCCGGTATCGAGCCCGCCTTTGCCCGCAAAATCGGACAAAGCGGCGCGCCGGACTGGGCGAGCGAACCCATGCGTTGGTTCCAGCTTGCCTTTACCGAAGATGATCCGGGCCGTTACGATCCCGCTTTCTGGATCGATTATTTCCAGCAGATTCACGCCGATGGCGTCTGCCTGAGTGCCGGAGGAGGCATCGCCTTCTACCCGACGGCCATTCCCTATCATGGCATGGCGAAGGGCATCGGCAAGGGCATGGACCCGTTCGGCGACATGGTCGCCGCGTGCAAGAAGCTGGGCATGCGCGTGCTCGCCCGTATCGATCCGCACGCAATGAACGCGGCCGCCGCCGCTGCCCATCCCGAATGGGCGCTGACCGGCCCGGACGGCAAGATCAAGCGGCACGGCAGCGCCCCCGATCTGACACTCACCTGCGCCTATGGCCCCTATAATTTCGAGCTGATGCCCAAGGTGATCGAGGAAATCGCCCGACGCTATCCAGTGGATGGCTTCTTCGGCAACCGCTGGAACGGCAGCGGCACCTGCTATTGCCAAAGCTGCCGGACGCTCTACCGCGCCGCGTCTGGCCAGGAGATTCCGGCTGACCCCGACCCTTCCAAGCCGGAAGGGCGGCGATATGCGGCCTGGGTTGAAGATCGGCTCTTCGCCCTCATGGACCTTTGGAACGCGGCGGCGCGCAAGCACCGGCCCCAGGCCTTCTTCATCCCCGGCGGTGACCGCCGGGGACTGGTCGATCTGAACGGCCCCGCTCTGTCAAAGCGTCTTCCTCTCGCCTTTTGCGATCGCCAGGCACGCTCGTCCGACGATTCGGGCTGGGGCACGGGTCCCGAGGTCTGGGGCGCGGGCCGCTACACCCGCGAACTGCGCGCCTTCATGAAGGACAAGCCGGTCGGCCACATCATCTCCGTGGGGGTGGAAGAAGCCTATCGCTGGAAGGATTCGGTGCAGAGCCCGGCCGAAATCCGCATCTGGGCGGCAGGCGCGATCGCCCAAGGCGCGCGGCCGTGGATCACCAAGTTCAATGCCAAGCCGCTTGACCGCCGCTGGATGGAAGTCGTCCGGCAAATCTACAGCTGGCACCACGCCAACGAAGCCTATCTGCGCAACAACGGCAATCTGGCGCGGGTCGCGATCATCCATTCGCCCAGGACGACTGCCTATATGGGTGGCTGGAATCAGCGCGGGCAACTGGAGGGTCATTCGCGCGGCTTCTATCAAGCGGCGCTTGAATCGCGCGTGCCCTTCGACCTCATTGATGAGGATTTTCTGGACGAAGCTAGCCTGTCGCGCTTCCGCACCATCATTCTAGCCAATGCGGCGGTGCTGTCGGACGCGCAATGCGATCAGATACGCGCCTTCGTGAAGCGGGGCGGCAACGTGATCGCCACGTACCAGACCTCTCTCTACGATGGTGACGGACGGCAGCGGGCGGACTTTGGCCTGGCGGATATGTTCGGCTGCTCCATCACCGGGGAGCCCGAAGGGCCGCTCAAGAACGCCTATCTCACCCTACGCCATGCACACCCGGCCATGGCCGACCTGAGCGACATCAATCGCGCCATCGGCCCGCTCTTCCGCCAGCCTGTCACCGCGCGCGACCAGAGGGACGTGGCACTGACGCTGGTGCCCAGCTATCCCGACCTGCCGATGGAGCGCGTCTTCACTAACAAGACGGAAACCGACCTGCCGATGGCGATCTGCGGTCAAGTCGGCCGTGGCCGCATCGCCTATCTGCCCATGGACATCGACCGCACCTTTGCAGAGCTTGGCCATGGCGATCACCTGACATTGCTGCGCGCAATGCTCGACTGGACCCATCAGGAGGCGCATCCGCTACAGATCGAAGGTCCGGGTCTGCTGGACATCGCCTGCTGGCGCCAGGAAAAATCGATGACCGCGCATCTGGTCAATCTCAACAACCCCATGACGATGCGGGGCAGCTATCGCGAGGCGATCAGGACCGGTCCCTACCGGGTCCGCATGCAACTGCCACAAGGCAAAGGCGCTGCGCAGGCCCGGCTGCTGACCGCAGGGATGGCTGTGCCACACGGGACGACGAACGGCTGGGTGGAAGTCGATGTGCCGTACATAGACTTCCACGAAGTTGTCGCGATTGATTTCGCCTAGCGCTGAGCCTTCCTGCGAACTCATGTTCCGTTCGCCCTGAGCTTGTCGAAGGGTTCTACTTCCTGAAAGAAAAAGGAAGAGGCTTCGACAAGCTCAGCCCGAACGGAGTTGAGATGGTCCCATGTAACTCAAGTCGCTTTCGACCAAGAAAAGGAACAAGCCGCCATGATCGACCGCCGCGACATGCTCGCTATGGGAGCAATTGGGGCGCTCGCCCTAGGCACGGCTTCCCGCGTTGATGCTGCTCCAGTGACGCCGGATCAGGCCAGCCTTTCCCTGCACGGGCGGAAACTGCACATCCTCGACCTCACGCATAAGCTGACGCGGGCCTTCGCCTTCACCCCCGGCCGCCTCACCATGGAAGCCGTGGAAGGATCGGGAACGAAGGCAGGGATGGCGCTCAACCGCATCTCGATCGTCGAACATACCGGCACGCATCTCGACGCCCCTCGCCATTTCGCGCCTGATGGGGCATCGGTCGGCGACTTACCCGTCAGCCAGTTGATCGTTCCGCTCGTCATAATCGACATAAGGGACAAGGTGAAAGCCGATCGCGACGCTCGGGTGGAACTGCGGGATGTCATCGCATGGGAACGCCGCCATGGCCGCATCCCGTCCGGTTCCTGCGTTGCCATGCTGTCGGGCTGCGATCCGCTGAAAGCCTTTTCAAGCTATGCAAGCCTCACCCCCGCCGAACGGCGCAAGAGCCCCGGCTTCGATCATACCATAATCGACATTCTGATGAAGCGGGATGTGCGTGGCATCGGCGTCGATACCATGTCGATCGATGCGGGTGAGGCGATGCCCGCCTTCCCCGTTCATCAGGCATGGCTGCGCAGCGGGCGCTGGGCGTTGGAGGGGCTCGCCAATCTCGACCGCGCACCTGCTGCGGGCGGGTTGCTGTTCGCAGGCGTCGCGCCGCTGGAAAACGCCACCGGCATGCCCGCGCGCGTGATCGCGCTCTTTTGAACAAGCGCTGCGGCGCCCGCCGGTGCAGAAGCGAGCGCCGCAGCCAGTGTCGTCAAGCGCGCATCATCGATCCGCCATTGACGTCATAGATCGCACCGTTGATCCAGCGGCCATCCTCAGACAACAGCATCGCAACGACGCCGGCATGGTCTTCGGATTGGCCCAGCCGGGTGTGTGGGGTGCGTGACATGAAATAGTCGGCCCACTTGGTGGCTTCCTCGGCGTTCGCTTCCATCGCCGCCTTCATCTCGCCGGTCACGGTGAAACCGGGCGCGAGCACATTGGCGGTGATGCCTTCCTTGCCCCAGCGCGCACCGACGTGGCGGGCCAGCGCATTCACGCCCGCCTTCGCCATGGCATAGCAGGGCCGCGTCGGTTCACCACCATGCGCCGAGCCGGAACTGGTGTAGACAATCGCGCCCTTACCGCTCTTAACGAGGTGCGGCACGACCGCGCGGGTGCACAGCAGGTGGCCGCGCAAGTTCACAGCGATCGTGCGGTCAAATGTGGAAAGGTCAATGGCCAACGCGTCGCTGTCTTCCATGATAACGCGCAGGTCTGCCGCATTGATATGCGCCCCGTCGAGGCCGCCGAAGCGGTTCACTGCCTCTTCCGTCGCCTTCTGCACCGATGCCTCGTCGGCAATGTCGACATAGACGGCGAAGGTTTCCCCGCCCGCTTCCTGCGCCACCTGCGTCGCGCCTTCGAGGTTGATGTCGGCGGCGCAGACGCGCGCGCCTTCCTCGGCTAGGCGCTTCACAGTGGCAGCGCCGATACCGGTCGCGCTGCCGAACACGATGATACGGCGGTCTTTAAGACGATTGTTGCTGGTCATGAGCATCCTCCGGATAAGCTGTCGGTGTTGGAAACTTCGTCGGTTGAGTAACCACTCACCAAGTGGTTAGCAGCTCGTTCGAGCGCCGTCACCATCGCGCTGTGATCCTTTTCCGCATCGCCGTGCGCTACGCAACTGTTGAAAAGTTGCTGCGCATTTGCCGTCGCAGGCAGCGCAACTCCCAGTGAACGCGCACCGGAAAGCGCCAGATTCAAATCCTTCTGGTGGAGCCGGATGCGAAAGCCGGGGTCGAAGGTTCGGTCGATCATCCGCTGGCCATGCACCTCCAGAACGCGCGACGCGGCAAAGCCACCCATCAGCGCCTCCCTCACCCGCGCGGGGTCTGCCCCCGCCTTCGACGCGAAGACCAGCGCTTCGGACACCGCTTCGATATTCAGCGCAACGATGATCTGGTTGGCGACCTTGGTCACCTGTCCCGCGCCGACGTCGCCTACCAATGTGATGCTCTTGCCCATCAGTTCCAATAGCGGCCGGACCTTTTCGAACACATCCGCCTTGCCCCCGCACATGATGGTCAGCGCCGCATTTTTAGCCCCCACCTCACCGCCGGAAACCGGCGCGTCGACATAGGCGCAGCCCAGCGCCTCTATCCGCCCTCCAAAGTTACGTGTCGCGATCGGGTCGATGGAGCTCATGTCGATGACGATCGTGCCGGGCTTCAACCGCTGCGTCACGCCGTCCGCGCCGAACAGTACGCGTTCGACGTCCGGCGTGTCGGGCAGCATCAGGATAAGGCATTCCACCTCTACAGCCACATCTGCGGGCGTGGCGCAGGCGACCGCACCGCTTTCGCGCAGCTCATCCGGCATCGGCGTGCGGTTGGCACAGCTGTAGATCGCATGGCCCGCCGCCTGTAGATGCCCGGCCATGGGACGGCCCATGATGCCGAGGCCAATGAAACCGATCTTCATGTCACGCTCTCCTGAGATTTCAGATAATCGCGCGCCCAGCCAAGGCCCGCCTTCGTGTCGCCCGCAGGCCGGTATTCGCATCCGATCCACCCGTCATAGCCCAGCGTGTCGATGTGGCTCAGCAGCCAGGGATAATTGATCTCGCCGGTGCCGGGTTCGGCGCGGCCCGGATTGTCGGCTAGCTGCATATGGCCGATGCGGGGCAGCAAGCGCTCAATCGTGCGGGCAAGGTCGCCTTCCATGATCTGCATATGATAGATGTCATATTGCAGGCGGACATTGTCGCGGCCCGCTTCGTCAATCACCGACAGCGCCGCGTCGGTCGTGCCGTAGAAATAGCCGGGAATATCCACGCGGGTGTTGATCGGTTCGATCAATATCTCGAGGCCATGGGCCGACGCCAGATCGGCTGCGTAAGCGATATTGTCCACCAATACAGCCCGGCATTCCGCGCTCGCGGGCGCCTTCCCCGCCATCAGATGCAGGCGTGGGCAGCCCAGCACATTGGCATAGTCCCGCCCTTTAGCGACGCCCGCGCGAAACTCCTCCACGCGATCAGGCAGCGCCGCGATGCCCCGCTCTCCGCCAGCCCAATCGCCTGCGGGCAGGTTGAACAGCACGACATCCAGCCCGCATCGCCGCGCCCGTTCACCCGCCTCTTCCGCGCCATGGTCATAGGGAAACATGAACTCGACGCCGGAAAAGCCAGCTTCCGCCGCCGCATCGAAGCGGTCGAGAAAGAGTAGGTCCTGGAACATCATCGACAGATTGGCGGCCAGCTTGACCATGTCTCTTCCTCTCTTTTCAATTCGCGCCTGGTCAGAAGGCGAGACCCAGCACCAGATCCATGACATTGGTGCCCGTGGGTCCGGTGCGAAACAGGTCGCCCGTCGCGTCGAACAACCGGTAGCTGTCATTGCGCGCCAGCCTCTCCGCCGGGTTGAGCCCAACCGCCCGCGCGCGCTCGTGAAGCCCGCCATCGGCAAAAGCCCCCGCCGCATCGGTTGGCCCGTCGGTGCCATCGGTGCCAGCGGCAAGCAGGACGGCATTGTCCTGCCCAGCCAGCGCCATGGCGGCGACCAGGGCAAATTCCTGGTTGCGTCCGCCCAGCCCGTCGCCCGTCACCTGAAGCGTGGTTTCCCCAGCCGACACCAACAGCATGGGGCGATCCTGCGGCGGTACTATGCGCAGGGCAGCGGCCATCGCCAGCGCCGCGTCATGAGTGTTGCCCGCCATCGCCGTATCCACATCTCGCACGGTCACCCCCTCCCGCGCCGCAATGCGATGCACGGCCTCCACCAGCGTGGCGCTGTCGGCCAGCAGCAATGTCTCGCGCCGTCCCACCGTTTTGGGCTGCGGATGCACGTCCTTGGCAAGCGCACGCCGGATCGATACGGGCACAATATCTTCCAGCCCATATCGCTTGAGAATGGCGATTGGGTCCTCCGCTCCTTCCCCGCCCGCAAGAGTTGGCCCCGATCCGATCATACAGATGTCGCCGCTCGGCACGTCGGATATCAGCAAGGTCAGCACCGATGCGGGGCCGACATGGTCCAGCAGCCCGCCGCCCTTCACCCGCGACAGGCGCTTGCGCACGGCGTTGATCTCCTCGATCGATGCGCCCGAACGCAGCAGCATTTCTGTTACCGCAGCCTTCTCCTCCAGCGTAACGCCATCGACCGGCGCGACCATCAACGCAGACGCGCCGCCGGTGAGCAGCACGATCACGCTGTCACGCTCGGTCAGCCCTTCAACCGTCCGCAGCATTTCGGCGGTGGCTTCCATCCCCTGCGCGTCAGGAATCGGATGCCCCGCCTGAAGCTGTCGGATGCGCGTGAGCAGCTCATCATGACCGTGTTTGACGATGATGCAGCCGTCCGAAATCCGTTCTCCCAGCAGCGTTTCCAGCCCCTTCGCGAGCGACCCCACGGCCTTTCCCGCGCCGATCACAACGAGGCGACCATCTGAATCCAGTGGCCAGTCTATGGCTTTGCCCTGGTGGCGAATGGACCAATGGCCACCCTCGGGAATGCCCAGCGATGCGACCAGCCTTTCGCCGCGCACCGACTGCAGCGCCTCAAGATAGATGCTTTCCAGCAGAGCGCGGGCGGCGGCCGTTTGCATAATAGGCGCCATCTCAGGGAACGAGGAGAGTGAAGGGATAGACATAGGCTTGTAGCATCACAAAAAGTCCGATCAGCGAACCCAGCACCAGGCTGTGAACGAAGACATGGCGCAATATGCGGCCTTCCTGACCGAACCATTGGGTCGCGGTGGAGGCGACGACGATGCTCTGCGCATCGATCATCTTGCCCATGACCCCGCCCGCGCTGTTCGCACTCGCCATTAGCACAGGCGACAGGTTCAACTGTTCAGCCGTGATCTTCTGCAATCCGCCGAACAGGACATTGGAGGCCGTGTCCGATCCAGTGACGGCAACGCCCAGCCAACCCAGCATGGTGCCGAAGAAAGGATAGAGCACGCCCGTCGCCGCGAAGGCGAGGCCCATGGACGCGTCTATGCCGCCATAACGGGTGAGATAGCCAAGCCCCAACATCGCCGCGATGGTGAGCAGCGACGGCAGTACCAGCTTCCACGTGCGCAGATAAACGCGACCGACCGTGCGTAAAGGCACCCGCAACAGCAGCGCGGAGGCAAGGGCGGCCACCAATATCGCCGTACCCGTCGCCGACAGCAGGTTGAGATTATAGACCGCCTTTTCAAACTCCGGCGCGGTGACGACAGGAGGCAGGCGCTGGATCACCCCGTCCAGTCCGGCAAAGGGCAGGCGCAGCGCGAAGATGGCGTCCAGCCACTGCTTCATGAAGGGAAGCCCCCATAGGAAGACACACGCCGTCAGGATGATCCACGGCATCCAGGCACGCCGGACGGCAGCGGAATCATGCAGGGGCTGCGCATGGGCGGCGTCCACGGTCGCGGCCACGTCCCGCTCGTCACCCGGCGCGAGCTTCGCTTCGTTGACATGCATGATGCGCGCGGGCTGCCATATCCGCAGAAAAGCGATGAGCGCGGCGATCGACGCGAGCGCCGCGCCGATGGAGGTCAGCCAAGGGCCATGAAGGTTGGAGATGAGGAGCTGCACCAGCGCGAAGCTGACGCCTGCGACCAGCACCGCAGGCAGCACCTCCATCGTCCGCCGCCACCCGCAATAGGCGACCAGCAGCCAAAATGGCACGATGATGGCGAACGGCGTCATCTGCCGCCCCACCATCGCCGATAGTTCGAGCAGCGGCAGACCGGTCACCCCCGAAAGCGTAACGAGCGGCGTTCCGAGCGCGCCGAAGGCGACCGGCGCAGTATTGGCGATCAACGACAAGCCGGACGCCTGCAACCTTGTAAAACCAAGCCCGATCAGCATCGCACCCGTGACCGCAACCGGCGTCCCGAACCCCGCAGCTCCTTCGAAGAAGGCACCGAAGCAGAAGGCGATCAGCAGTAGCTGCAACCGGCTGTCTGCGGTGATCGACGTGATCGCGCCGCGCAGGATGTGGAACTGCCCGGTCGTTTCCGTCAGCTGGTAGAGAAAGATGATGTTGAGCACGATCCAGCCGATCGGCAGCAGCCCATAGGCCGCCCCGAAACCCGCTGCGCGCACTGCAAGGCCCGGAGGCATGCCGAATGCCAGCACCGCGACCGCCAGGCCCGCACCCAGGCCCATCAGGGCGGCGATATGCGCCCGCACATGAAAAAGGCCGATCGCCCCCAGCAGCACGACGACGGGGACGGCCGCAACCAGAGCCGACAGCAAACCATTGCCGAAAGGGTCGTAATTTTGTGCCCAGATCATGGCGCCATCCCTGCCCTTTTCCTATCATGGTCTATTTCAAATCATGCGGAATTTCCGTGGTATCGCCACTCGTCCCCGCCGTTGGCCATTCGACCGTCGCTAAGGGGGATGACAGGCAAGAGATACCCGCCTTTCCGCGATGCGGAACAGACATTGTGGCGGGCGCCGTGCCGTTCCATATCGCGGAACGGCGTCGGTGGCATCATTGTCCATCCAGGCACGCCGGTGCAGACTGAACCTTCCAATCTGTCAATTCAGGAGCATGAGGAGGATGGACTTGAAAGCGAACGGCGGGATCTCGCGCCGCGATCTCGTACGCGCCTTGCCCACCGCAGCTATGATGAGCGCCATTCCCGGCCCAGCCTGGTCTGCTCTGAACATCGGCGGCTTTAACCGGCGCGAATGGTGGAAGCATGAATATCGCATAGTCCAGACCAACCTGCGCGAAATCGACGCCCTGGAAGATCCGCGAGAGATCGCCCGGCAAACCCGGGCCTTCGGTGCGAACATGATCGTTTCGAACATCGGCGGGATCGTTGCCTTCTACCCCACTGAGCTGCCGCTCCACTATCGCAACCCCTATCTGAAAAACGATTTCGCAGGCGAGATGGTCGCCGCCGCCCATGCTGAAGGGCTGGCCTATATCGGCCGTTTTGACCTGTCCAAGGCGATGAAGCCTGCCTATGACGCGCATCCCGAATGGTTCATGCGCAACCGCGATGGCAGTCCGCGTGAATATGCCGGGACCTACCAGGCCTGCCCTAATGGCGGCTGGGCGCAGGATTACAGCCTTCAGATATTGAAGGAAGGGGTCGAACGCCATGAAGTAGACGGCCTGTTCTTCAACATGACCGGCTTCGTCCGCACCGACTATTCCGATGTCGATCATGGCATTTGCGTATGCGACAATTGCAAGCGACGATTCCGGGAACTGTACAAGCTGGACCTGCCCAAAACCGAGGACGGCACCGATCCCAATTGGGATGCTTATCAGCAGTTTCAAACACGCGTCATGACAGAGCTTTCTGCAAAAGCACGCACAGTCATCGGGGCGGCACGGCCCGATGTGCCTTTGATGGATTTTTTCGGCGGCGTCGTTGCGCGTGGAGAGGTGCAGCGCCGGGTGTCGCGCAAGGCGCCCGAATGGCCGTACGCCATGGGCGAACAGACACGGGCGCTCATGGCGCTTGCACCGGGCAAGGCCTTTTCCGCAACCTCCACTGCGCATATCGACTATCCGTGGCGGCAGGTAACGGAAAGCACCGAAAACCACATGTTGCGTTTCGCGCAGGCGCTTGGCACGGGCGCCAAGCTCGACCTTTATCTGATGGGAACGCTCAACGATCAGGACGATCCTCGGTTTCTGCCTCCCGTCTCGCGCCTTTTCCACTGGCACGCCGCCAATGAACGGCATTATGCCGGGCTGACCCCGGCTGCCCGCGTCGCGATCTACAATATAGGATCAATCTTCCAGTCACCCGGCGCCGGGCTGGCGCGCTATGGCATCGGTGCGCAGCGCGGGGCATATCAGGCGCTGGTCGATGCCCGCCTCCCCTTCTGGATGACTAACGGAATGCAGGTGCGCAACGCGACGCGCGACAAAGCCTATGACGTCATCATCATGCCGCATATCATGACCTTGAGCGATGAGGATGCCAATGCGCTCGATGCCTTCGTCGAAGCCGGCGGCCTGCTCATCGCGACCGGCTATACCGGCGCACAGGGACAAGGGGGAAAGCCGCGCTCCGGCTCAGCGATGAAGTCCAGCCCGGTGAGCAACTTCGGTGAGCCGCGCGATGGCCATGGCTGGTCGCTCGACATGAGCAAGGCCGCTATTCCCATGGGACCCGGCCGCATGCCAATCGATGCGGACTTCTTCCCAGTCATCCCCCGCAGCGGCGCGTCGAGCCTGATCCCCTTCGCGCCCGACCAGCGTTTCGGCCCGCCCGAATTTTCCTATGCGCGGCCGGGCGAAGCGGCGCGCGCCGACGCTGGCGCGCTGGTCATGGCCTATGGCAAGGGGCACCATGTGCACGTCCCATGGCTGCCTGACTGGCTCTATTATCGCGACGGACTGGATGCACATCGGGTGCTTTTCGAAAGCCTGATCGCCCGCTACGCGCCGCCTCCGCCGCTGGTGCTGGAAGGTCCGGGACCGATAGAGATGATGGCGATGCGGCAGGCCGATACGGGCAAGATGCTGGTGCACGTCATCAACTATTCGGGCCAACGCGACACCCATTATGGCGATCCGGTCATCGCCCACGGCCTGAAGCTGGGGGTACGCGGATCAGTGGGCAGCACGGCGCAGATGCTGGTGGCGGGCAAATCGGTAAAGGGCAAGCGAAGGAATGGCGATGGCGACCATCTGTGGTTCGACCTGCCGCCAGTCGATACGTTCGAAGCGGTGCAGTTGACGCTTGCTTGACTGCGGGGTTGGGGAGGAAACTCTCAGTTCCTCCCCAACCCGATACGATCAAAAGTCCGGCGCCAGGTCCATCAGCACGATGCCCTGCCCCACGCCCGCGTCGATCACGTCCGCCGATCCCACTTGCGCGGCGATCATCCGGCCATCGGGCCGCACGACCGGATTGCCATATTTCCATCCGCCATACTGCACGATGTTCGTCATGCGCGTGTAGCGCGGCTTCTTTGGATCAAGATCAAGGACGCACAGGTCCATGCCTTTGGCGCGGTCCTGTGCGCATTCCACCAATGTCCGCTTGCCATCCGGGAAGATGCCTTCGACCTCGCCATATAGGGTGGAAGGCGTCGGATATTCGGTGATCTTTTTGGTCGCGAAATCTACGGACAACACCTTTGTCTCCACGCCCGTCGGCCCCTTGCCAAAACCATAGCAGGGCATGACCAGCCCCTTATCGCCCGGCAGGAAGTCTTGCGCTTCGACGAAGCATTCAGTCGTTGTCACGATTTCCCGTACATCTTCCAACTTCGCTGATTGCGCGTTAACGGCAACGCGCCCCGTATAAATGGTGGTCGATGCCGGTTTGCCACCTGCTGCAGGTTTTACCTGGCTCCAGGCGATCATGTTGCTGCGTGGGCTGAGCGCTATCCCTTCGAACACCGTGATGCCCAGTGGCACTGGTGCGCGCACCGCCTGCGGGTCCATCCAGAATAGTTCGATGCGGCCGTGGCGCGTCTCTTCCCTTGTCTTTCCCAATATACGGGGACCGAGCAGCGCGTAGCTGCCATCAGCAAAATAATGCACCCGCAAATAACCTTCGCTCGGCGCATGGCCTGTCAAGTTGCGGGTGCGCCCCGTCGTCATGTCATATTCGAAAGCATCACCGTAGGATTTGCCAATGAAAGCGAGCTTCTCGCCGTTGGGCGAAAAGACCGGCCGCTCCCCGAAGGCTGAAATCAGCCGTTGGCCAGGCGGCATGTCCTGGATTGGATTGCCGGGCTTGTTCCCCAGCGGCAGCGTTGCGGGAACGGCCTCGCCCCGCGTAAAGGTCTGCGCCGGAAGCGCAGACAGGGGCAGCACCGCGAGCATGACGGATAGCGAGAGATATTTTGCCTTCATCGATCTGTCTCCTTGTCCCTGCGCAAGCAACGTGATGGCCGTAATAAGTCAAGCGGGGCCTATTGCCGTTTCACTATGTGGACAGCCAGACTAACCACTGGTCAGCAGCGCTTGCGGGCGATAAAGCCGAACGATGACCATGGAGTGCGCCACTCTAGCCGCAGAGCCAGAAAGTTCCGGATATCGCCGGGTGCTTGCCCATTTGCGCGAGCTGCTGGTGAATGGCGGCGTCCAGACCGGCCACCGCCTGCCGGGCGAACGGGAACTGGCGCTGAGCCTTGGGGTAAGCCGCCCGGCCGTGCGCGAAGCCGTACGGGCGATGGAGATGATCGGCGTGCTGGAAACACGCCACGGCCGCGCCAGCACCGTGCGCGTTCCCGATGCATCGGTGCTGGGCGAATTCTTCTCCCTCGCTCTGGCGCAGCAACCGGCAATCATCGACGATATTGTCGAGGTGCGGATCGCGCTCGAACGGCAGGCGCTACGGCTGGCCTGCGCCCGCGCCACGGAAGAAGATCGCCAAAACCTTGAACAGGCGCTGGAAGATATAGAAGCGACGATCGGCGATGTCGCCCAAGGTGGTCATGCCGACCTCAATTTCCATACGCAGCTGGTCGCGGCTGCGCATTCACCTGCGCTGTCTACCGTCTACGGCACGATCACGCACCTGCTGGAACGGTCCCATGTCGAACGGCGCCAACGCATTGCGGACAGCCCGATGGCTCGGGAATATCTGGTCGATCATCACCGCCGCATCTATGAAGCTGTCCGCGCGGGCGACGCGCTGGTGGCGGACGACTTGATCCTTAGCCATTTCGCTATCGGCGCGGCCTGGAAAATTCATGGGGCTCCCGCCGACTGACGTTCCGCATGTGGGTTCACCCGTCGATCAGGATAGCGCGAAAATCATTGACGTTGGTGCGCGTCGGCCCGGTAAACACCAGATCTCCCAACGCGTTGAAGAAGCCAAAACTGTTATTTTCGCGCAGCATCCCGCTGGCCGACATGCCCGCGGCACGAGCCCGCGCCAAAGTGCTTTCATCGACGATGGCCCCCGCATGGCCGCCCACGCCGTCGATGCCGTCCGTGTCACACGCAAGTGCCGATATGCCCCGCGCGGCGTCCAGCGACATGGCAAGGCTCAGCATATATTCGCTGTTGCGCCCGCCACTGCCTGACGGATTGCCGACCAGCACGGTGGTTTCGCCACCAGACAGCAGCGCCCAGCGTCCGCCCTTGCGCTGATGATGCAGAGCGAGCGCCGCATGGACGATGCCAAGTTCGGTCGCATCCCCTTCCAGATCGTCGCCCAGATAGACGGGCCTATATCCCGCCGCCATGGCGACTTCCCCCGCGGCTTCCAGCGCCATGCGGTTGCGCGCGACGATCCGCGTATCGGCCCGCGCGAACTCTGGCGACCCCGGTCTCGGCGTCGCATGTCGATCGTCGCTCAACACCGACATCACATTGTCTGGAACGGTGATGCGATAGCGTTCGATCACCCGCCGCGCGTCGGCCAACGTCGTGCGATCCGCGACCGTAGGGCCTGAAGCGATCAGGGCTGGATCATCACCCGGCACGTCGGAGAAGGCCAACGTGACGACCTCCGCAGGATGCGCCAGCGCGGCCAGACGCCCGCCCTTGACCTGTGACAAATGCGTCCGCACGCAATTGATCTGCGAAATGGTGGCGCCGCAAAACAGCAGCTCGCGCGTCACACGGCGCTTATCATCCAGCGACACGCCATCGACCGGCAATGCCAACAACGCAGAGCCACCGCCGGAGATCAGCGCCAGCAATTGATCCTCTTCGCCAAGGTCTCGCACGGCTTCCTGGATCATTTGCGCCGCGCGCTGACCATGTTCGTCGGGCAAGGGATGCCCGGCCTCGATCACGAGGGCGTCGGCGGGGAAGGTTCCGGGCGGCAGGCCATGGCCGTAGGGCGTAAGGATGATCGTTTGCGTCCCCGGTGGCGAGTGGCGAAGCGCGACATCCGCCATCGCCGCACCCGCCTTGCCCACTGCAAGCACCAGCCGCCGTCCTTTCGGCGGGGATGGCATATGCGAAGGCAAGCATCGCTCCGCAGATACCGCTGACAGCGCGACGTCGAACATCTCCCGCGCCAGCGCGATCCGCGCCTTTTTCATACCCTCGCCGTCCGTCAAAACCTGTTCCCTCGCCGCCGTTCTGCACTGGACTTACAAATCGGCAATGAAAGCTGCAATTTGCAACTGACGGAAACTGCAATTCCGCCTGGCGGAACAGGAATCGGCCACCCCTTATTTACGCTTGCCCAGCAGCAGGCGCGCCTGCGTGCCCCAGCTGCCAACGAGCAAGTCCTCCACGCCGTCTCCGTTGACGTCGCCGTTAGCCATGCTCCAACTGCGCGCGACGGTCGCGGCAGGCATGACCGAAGCCGTCACGTCGGTGAAGCGTCCCTTCCCGTCATTGGCATAGGCGCGCAGCTGCAACGGCTTGAACCCCGGCACGTCGATCGCGCCAACGATCAGGTCGGGATGACCGTCATGATTGAAATCCATCACCATCCCGCCCCAGCTGGAAAAGCGGTTGGCGGGCAGGCGCGTCTTGGTTTCGTCGCGGAACTTGCCTCGCCCCTTGTTGATCAGCAACCGCGCTTGCGGGTCCTTGTCCCATTTCTTGTTGTTGCTGGTCAGATTCAGGAACAGGATGTCGGGACGCTTGTCGCCATTGGCGTCGAAGACGTGCACTTCGCGCGTCTCCAGCGGCGTGAGCAGCTGAAGCGCCTTGGGCGTCTCGCGAAAATGCCCCTTACCATCGTTCATCAGCACACGGTTCGGCGGACTTTCGTTCGCGACCACCATGTCGAGGTCGCCGTCACCGTCCAGGTCGGCCAGCGCGATGTCCTGCGTATCGTCTTCATAAGCGGGCAGGTGCGTCGCCGTCGCATCAATGAAAGTGCCGGGCTGTTTGGGATCGTTCAGCCACAGGAAGTTCTGCCCCGACGCGCGCGGCTTGTTCCAGCGCACCTCCGCCGAATTGCCGATCACGATGTCGGGCAGGCCGTCACTATTGACGTCGCCCACCGCAAGACCATTGCCCTCGCTCATTTTCGGCAGCCGATTCGAAGCATCGGTAAATTCGCCCCCCGGTCCGCCCAGAAACAGCTGGTGCGCATGGTCCTCTTCCGCGACGAAGATCAGGTCGGGATAGCCATCACGGTTGAAGTCGGCCGACAGCACATGTTCCGTGTCATGCGCCTTGGTGCCGAGCGCGCCCTGCTTCCCGGTGAAGTGGCCCTGCCCATCATTGATGTAGAGCCGGTTCGCACCCATTTCGACCGCGATCGCCGCGTCCAGATCCCCATCGCCATCCACATCCACCAGCGCGACGTCCAGCGCGTGGAGATATTTGGAAACGGGCACATGCGTGTCAGTCACATCGTCAAACAGCAGGGCTGACGCTGCATCATTCTGCGCCTGTCCCGGCATGGCTGCGACGATCAGTGAGGCGAAGATTGCCGTGCGAGTCAGCAGGCGGCAGTTCATCGTGCAGTCTCCAGCGTCCGAAGGTAGGCAAGGCTCTTCTTTAGAGAGCCGATGCGCGCGCCGGGGAATGGCGGCTCCTGCTCGACAAAGAAGTTGCGCACGCCCGCAATTTGCGCCGCCTTCAGGATGGCGGGCCAATCCATCGTGCCCGATCCCACCTCCGTCGGCTTCTGTTGCATATGATAATTGACCTGGGTCCCAGCCGCGATGTCCTTCACATGCATTTGGGTAAAACGCCCGCGATAGCGTTTGAGCCAGGCGACCGGGTCCTGCCCGCCCGCCGCCAGCCAGCCCGCATCCATTTCGAAATCGACGATGCGCCGGTCGGTCTTTTCCAGCAGGATTTGAAGGCCGGTCTTCTCCCCGAGCGGAGCCAACTCGCCATTATGATTGTGATAGCCGATGCGGATGCCATGCTTCTTGAGGACGGAACCCTTTTCATTGAGGAAGTCGGCCATGCGTTCGTAGCGCTCGGCTGGCACCGGCGGGCCGCCCGGCTTCATCAGCGACATGAAGGACACCGGCGGACCCCATTTCGGGTCCTTGGGGAACTGGAACAGCGGCAGCACGGCGTTGCGTGATCCCAATATGTTCAGCTCCTCGACCAGCTTGTCCAGATTGTCGAAGTTCAGCCCGCTCGCGCCGGGCACCGACGATGAAGCAGCGACATGGGCGCTGCGGCATTTCAAACCTGCCTCGTCCAGGGCAGCGCGGAGCTCGGCAGGCGTCCGGCGATGCAGCGACGCAAGCTCCACCGATCGCACACCTGCCGCAGCGATCGCGGCGAGCGTCCCGTCAAGGTCACGGTGCAGGTCGGGTTCGAACATATAGAGCTGCACGCCCGCGCCATCTTCCCCCAGCAGGGGAGCAGATTTCCGTCGCGCAGCCGCAGGAACACCGGCTGCGAGCATCAGGAGAGCAGAGGATTTGAGCAGGTCGCGACGGTTCATTGGCAATCTCTTTCAGCTTTTCGAAGTTTCAGGCGAGCGCGGACTGGCGGCTCGCCTCTCGCAGGGATGTTTCAGGGTAGCGCATCATGCACAGGACTACGCCCAGCGAAAAGAGCGCTGGCACGATGCCGATCAAGCTCCGCAGGGGCGGGCCGTTGCGCGGGTCACCGGCATGGGCGGGATCGAAGCCGAGCCAGGCGAGCAACAGGAAGGCGAGGCCCACCGCCAGCCCCAACGCCAGCTTCATCGATCCATTAAGCGTCGCATAGAGCAGCCCCGTGCGATCGACGCCGAAGCGCGCGCGCGTAGCGTCGGCGACATCGGCCATCAACGCACGGGGCAGGAACCAGGCGATCGGGATGCAGAGGCCAAGCGCCGCGACATTGGCCGCCGTCAGCCAGAAGGAATTGGCGGGCTGCACCGCCATCCCCAATTGCAGCAACGCCTGAATGAACGCGCCCGCCTGCAACGCCCGCGCCTTGCCGATCCGCCCGGCCAGCTTGGCGAACAATGGCGTCCCGGCAAAGGCGGCGGCATAGGCGATGAGGATCAGGGTGCTCGCCACCGCCCGGTCGAAACCAAGCTGCCCCATGTAGAAGAACAACGCCACCGCATTGGCGACACCCGTGGACAGGGCGATCAGCAGATCAGCCAGCACCAACCGGACAACCGGCCCTTGCGAGAAGAGCGCGATATAATCCCGCACGGCGAGCGCCGCCTGAGCGCCCTCTCCCGGCTGTTTTTCCGGCGTGGTCCGCAGCGCCAGCAAGATCGCGCCGGGGATCAGCACGATCATGACCCATCCCGCCGCGTGCATGCCGGCCCCTGGATCGCCGGGATAGGCACTGGCGACCACCGGCAATATGGCAAGGATCGAAAACTGCCCTGCCGTCGCGAATACCTGCCACCAGGCGAAAATGCGCGTCCGCTCCGTAGATGCCGTGGACAGGGTCGCCGTCCAGGCCAGATGCGAGAGCACGATCATCGAAAAGCCGATGAAGGCGATGAACAGCCAGGCCCAAAGATAAGCCATGCCGACCCCTCGCTCCGCCTGAAACAGGGCGTAAGTCGACAGCATCAGAATTGGCGCGCTCGCCGCCAGCCAGGGACGGTAGCGCCCCCAGCGCGATCGCGTCGCGTCCATCATTCCGCCCAGCAGCGGATCGATCATCAGATCCAACACCCGCACCGTCATGAAGGCCGTGCCGACCGCACCGACCGGCAGAGCCAGCGCATTGGCGTAGAATTCGGGCAGGAACACCGTGACCAGCGTCGCATAAGCCTGGATCGCGAGCGCGGTGACGCAAAAGGCGGCCAGCCTTCCACGCCCCATCGCATCCTCCCTGCCACGCGTCATTCGGTCCTCCCCCTTGATCGGATTCCAAACTGGTAATACCACAGTGCAATCAAAGCGCCAGTGGGCAGGTTCGATTCTGTCGGTGAAATGCTGCGGAAGCGGCACTGGCGCGGAACTCGGGGAATCCATGCACAAGCCAGAAACATTGTCGGGGGACGAACAGCATATACCTTTCCGGGACGTCATCGGCTTTGCCAACGACCATGCCGGTTTCCCGCTGCGCCCGCCAGTGCTGGACCTGCTAGGCCGCCACAGCGGCCGCATCATCGACGTCGGCGCGCGATCGGAAGAGCCAGTGGACTTTCCCGATATTACCCGCCGGGCGGTACAAACCATCCTGGATGGGGAGACCGATCGCGTCATCCTGCTGTGCGGCACGGGCGCTGGGGCGTGCATCGCCGCTAACAAGGTTCGCGGCATCCGCGCCGCTGTCGCGCACGACACCTATGTCGCGCGGCAGGCGGTGGTGCATGACGACGTCAATGTATTGTGCATCGGCGCGTGGATCACAGGGCCGCAGATAGCCCTCGACATCATTCGCCATTTCCTGGCCGCACAGTTCAGCGACGAAGAGCATTTCCGCCGCCGCGTCGCGAAGCTCGCATCGCTGGAGCAAGGCGGATGACGACGGCGCGCGCGGGCAAGGTCGTGGTGCTGGGCAGCGTCAATCTCGACCTTCTGATCACCGCCCTGCGTCTGCCCTGCGCGGGTGAAACGGTGTCGGGAACAAATCTGACGCGTCAACTGGGCGGCAAAGGCGCGAACCAGGCCGTCGGCGCAGCGCGTGCGGGTGCGCATTGCATCCTGTTGGGCGCGGTCGGGGCGGACGAGGACGGCGCGCAGATGGTCGCGGCGCTTGCCGATCATGGCGTCGATGTTAGCCGGGTACGCACCACTTCCTCCCCCACCGGTTGTGCGCTGGTGGCGACATCGCCACAGGACAATCAGATCATTCATGTCGCCGGGGCAAATGCGGATGTCGATGCCACCTTCGCCGAGATTGATCTTGGCCCGGATGATGTCTGCCTCGCCCAGATGGAAACGCCCGTCCCCGCTACGGTAGCGCTGTTTCAGCATGCTCGCGCCACCGGAGCCTGCACCATCCTCAACGCTGCGCCAGCGTCAACCGCTGCGCACCAGCTGCTGCCGCTCTGCGATCTGCTGATTGTCAATGAAAGCGAGTTGGCCTTGCTGACGGATGCTGAGGGCGTCCCTATGCTGGACAACACAGGATTGCTGTCGAGCAAAACCTTGCTTGGCCTGCAACATGGCCAAACCCTGTTGGTGACATTAGGCGCGGATGGCGTGGCGATCGTTGCGGCCAGCGGCGTCCAGCGCATAGCGGGACGGCCTACGGCTGTGGTCGACTCGACCGGAGCAGGCGACTGTTTCTGTGGTTATCTCGCCGCCGGTCTCGCGCGGGGCGATCGCATCGAACATGCTGCGGCGGAGGCCAACATGGCGGCGTCTATCGCCGTTCAGTCACTCGGCGCGGCGGCCTCCATCCCGGATCGCATTGCCGTACTGCATGGTCTGGAGACGGCCATTGCACACACGAGCTAGAATATTGAACTCAAGGAGCCTGAACGTGACGAACCTTATCAAGCGCAGGAAATCCAGCATTGCTGCTCAACTTCTGAGCGCGGCGCTGTTGACCGCCACCCTGTCGCTGATGGCAGCGCCTGCCGCCACGGCCAAGGATACGAAGATCGACTATCTGACCGCACCCTTTCACCAGCAGCGCATTCTGGATTGGGGCAACAGGCCCAATTGGTCGCCCGACGGCCGTCGCATTGCCTTCACCAAAGACGATCTGATCGACAGCCCGGCGTATGAAATAGACGTACGCACGAAAAAAGTGCGTTGCCTCACCTGTAAATTCGGTGAAACGCAGTTCGTCACCCGCATATTTTACCTGCCCGACAACAGCTTCCTGATCGAAGCTGCGCCGGGCATGAAGGGGGGCAGCGGCGGCGCGGCCGATGCCGCCCGAACCCAACTGTTCTGGATGTCGAAGTCGCTCGCCCGCCCGGTTTCGCTCAACAGCGGAGCGATGGGCGACATCGCCATAGCGCGCGAACCCAACGCCGATGGATCGATCAACCTATCCTGGTCGCGTCCTTCGGCCACCGGCCTCGACCTGACGGTGGCTCGGCTGGTCCGTGACGGCAGGACCGCGCGGCTTGCCGACATGCAGGCCGTCTATAGCTACCGCCCCGGCCAGCCCGGCCCGGCAAGCTTCCCCGAAGCCTATGACTTCATCGATGGCGGGCGCAGCGTCATGTTCTGGACCACCGAAATGGCGGCGCTGGACAGCGAAATGTACAAAGTCGACATCGCGACCAAGGCGGTGAGCAAGGTCTATGCCACTCCTTCCCATAACGAAACCCACATATTTCCCGACGAACGCTATGGCCTGGAGGAAGCGAATATCCATTCCGATCCGGATGGCCCCTATCGCGGCATCAGCGGACATATCAGGCCGGGCGTCGAGCAGATTTTGCGCTTCAAGGGCGAAAGCCGTGCAGCGGAAATCGCTGCGGCGAATTCCGGCAAGGGATTCGATATCTTCGTCATCACCATGGATGGCAAATCCCGCCGGGCGCTGACCAACATCAGCCCGTCCGGCGCGCAGGCGCATCAATCGACGGTGTCCCCCGACGGCCGCCGCATTGCCTTCGCGATCAAAGACCCGTCCGGAAAGTCCGGCCATCCGGTGGGACTCTATATCGGAACGTTCGGCAATAATTAGAATTGGCGTTCCGTTCCACATGGTGGGATGGCCGCTTCTGAAGATGTTCTCGCTCTTATATAACCCTGAATCGTTCAATATCCGAACAAAAGGTTTCGGGGTTAAAATGGAGGGGACTATGAAGAGATCAAGAGGTCGTCATCTCATACAGCTGTTGAGTTGCGCTTGCGGGCTGGCCATTGCCAGCGGCGCGGCTGCGCAGCAAGCTGAGCAAGGCGCTGCGGAACCGAATGCTGCCGAGATCATCGTCACAGCTACACGCCGTAGCGAGACGTTACAACAAACGCCGTTGGCAGTAGACGTCGTATCAGGACAGCAAGTTGCCAAGCTCAATCTGTTCGACGTCAAAGAAATTCAGAACATCGTCCCCGGCCTCACGCTCGAAAACGGAGACGGCCGCAGCAACATCGCAACCTTGCGCGGTATCTCGTTCAATCCTGATAGTGGATCGAGCGACGCGGTTCAGGTCTATTTCAATGAAATCGACGTCGATCCCAACACTTTCTTCAGCGCAATCTACGATCTCGGCCAGATCCAGGTTCTTCGTGGTCCTCAGGGCTTGTTCCGTGGCAAGGTATCGCCCGCAGGTTCTATCGTTATCGGCTCGGCACGTCCGGACTTAAGCAAGCCAACCGGTTATGCACAGGTCGCAGCCAGCGATCTGCACGCCAGCAACTTCCAGGGCGCGGCATCCGTTCCGATCATTCAGGACAGCCTGGCCGTCCGGGGCGCATTGCTTTATGATCGCAACCGTGCCGGTCAGGTCAAGAATATCGACGGGCGCAAATCATATAACGAAACGATGAGCGGTCGCATTTCACTCGCTTGGGAGCCGTCGTCCGACTTCCGCGCCGACCTTGTCTACCAGTATCTCTGGACCGACACACGGCCGTTTCGCGCGGTATTCGGCCCGGGCAACCAGCCCAGCCCGAACAGCTTCTTTCCGCTGCGCAACGGTCCCACGATCAGCCTTAACGATCGCTTGGCGGTAAGCGAAGGCGCACTGCGGTTCACCAATGAAACGCATCTTGTCACCCTCAACACCAATTATAATTTTGGCTGGGGCGAACTGGTATTCAATGGAGGATATCAAAAGACGCGGCTGGAACAGCAACGCGATCAGGACGAAGGCAACGCGGTTCCCGGCTATCAGCTGAACCAGCATGTTCACACGCCTTACGATCTATGGACGACGGAGCTTCGTCTCCAGTCACCTAGCGGCTCTCGGCTGAATTGGGCAATTGCCGCGAACTATGATTATTCTAAGTTCAACGACGTCCGCGTAAATCAGAGCAACGACGCTTTCTTCACCGATCCTTTCGGGTCCATCTTCCCCGGCATGACCGGCCCCGGTCCAGTGCCTCCGCAAATTTTCGTATTCCCTGTGGACGTGTCTGTCATCCTGCCTATCCTCAGCAAGTCCTACGCAGTGTCTGGTCTGCTGGGATATGAGGTAGCTGATGGACTGACCATCACAGGCGGTCTGCGCCAAACCTGGGGCAAGACGACCCGTTCGCAGCGATTGGTCATTCCGGTGATCGGCGTCGATACCACAGCAGTGAGTGTCGTGAAGCCAAGCGCGTTGACTGGGGGCGCGGCAATCAGTTGGAGGATCAATCCGGATCTGAACGTTTATGCGAACTACGGCCGGTCCTTCCGTCCGGGGGTTGCCGCGACGGGCGTCTCAACACCGCTTGATCCGCAATATCTTCAAACCCCTGACGAAACGTCGGATGGTTTTGAAGTCGGCCTGAAATCCAGCCTGTTCGACCGCAAAGTTACGCTGAACATCGCGGCGTTCTATCAGAAGTTCAAAAATTATGTTGACTTTGCACCGGGGCTTACGACCAACTCGTCCCGTGTCCCCGGTGCTGTCGATACAGCGACGGCACCACTACCAACCTTTGGTGATGCCATCAGCAAGGGCGTTGAGGTCCAACTCGGCTTTCAACCTTCGCAGTGGATCGATTTTAACGTGAACGCCACTTATGCTGATGCGCATTACGACAACGCCCAGCTTTATTGTAACGATTATAATGGCGACGGCGTCCCGGATTCGATCGGCACGCCCAGCGTTCCTGGGACCGAGCAAGTCGCGGTTTGCGCTCGTAACGATCGTATCGCGGACGTTCCGAAGTTCAGCCTGTCGAGCAATGGCGAAGTCCGGTTCGGTATGGGCTCGCTAACCCCGTTCATTCGCGGGCTCCTGTCCTATCGTCCAGGATTCAAGTCAGAAAACAGCAACTACACCTATCGCGACTTCACCAAGATCGATTTGTTCGTCGGTCTGCGCGGTGAAGATCGCTGGGAGCTGAACCTGTTTGTGAAGAACCTGCTCGATCAGACCCGCGCACAACGCGTGTCGCAAGGAAACTTCCAGGTCGCAACCGGCGCATTGCCCGGCTTGGAATCATTCGGCACCATCCCGTTCGACTCCGGTTATCGCTTGGCGAACATTACAGCGCCGCGCGAATTTGGTGCGACACTGCGCTTCAACTGGTGATCGACTGGCCGGGGGATTGCTTAGGCGATCCCCCGGTCACTACTGCCTACGCCTCCCCCAAACTCAAGGTTCAGCGACGCCGCTGGACCTTTTTGTTTAAGACCTCCCACGCAACATCTGCGAATTCACGCATTGAAGTGCGCCGATGATCTTTCGGGTTGAGCGCTCGGAAAGGCGGTTGGTCAGTCGTCTGCCACCGCGTGCAGTAGCGCCCGGAATCTATCCGGGCGCTACGCCCCCTTTAAAGCACCGCTCATCTTCACACCGAATCCGGTGGGTAGATCAAATATTTCGCCGTCCAATTCCATGATATGGAACAGGCACGATCACGCCCGTCATTGACTCGCCGCCGTCGTTAGATTTTCTTGGCGACGAGAAGAGAGGATGATGGACAAGATCGTGGTGAACGAAGCCGCGCCCCGAGGAGGATGCGATCAAGACCGTGGTCCGCTTTCCAGCGATATCGGGCAGCCAGGCCATCACATCGTTGCGCGCCTTCTTCGCCTTATCGCACGACGCGGGGGAAATGCGGTCGGCGTCTTGAGGGTCAACGGGTTTGACGAGCCGCTCGACCGGTTTCTGACCGCCACCCTCCCGTCTCTGGACATCGCAAGCCTGCAAAAGCTTTCGTCTCGTGCCAGCGTGGAACTGTCCGATATGCAGGCCTACGCCACCGGACGGCTCCCTTTTCGCGGTGGCGACTGGCGCCTGCTTTTCTACTGCCTGGTCGGTAGCCGCACCCTGCGCGAAGCCATCATGCGGACGGCGGAACTGCTGTTGGCGATCGACGGGCGCATGGGCAACATGACGTTGAAGCGGACAGGTGGACAGGCCTGCCTGTCATATACGGGCGCGCGCAGCGATGATGAAGAAATGGACTTCATCGTCATTCTGCACGGCCAATTGATGTTCCACTCCATTTTCAGCTGGCTCATCGGCAAGCCGTTGGAAGGCACGTTGGCACTCGATTTCCCCGAATTCGCCCGACGGCATCTGGACGGCCAACTGCTGCCGTTCGATCTGCTGCTGGGCGCGGATCAACTGGAAATGCGCTTTGCGGGATCCCTTCTCGATCAGCCGGTTATCCGCACCATGGCCGATTGCGAAGCGTTGCCGACGCTCAATTTCCTGTTCGGGTTGCGGACGGGTGAGGATCCGCTGGAAATCGTCCGCCGTTCGCGTCACTTCATGGCGATGGCATTGCGGGAAAGGCGCAAGCTCCCCTCGCTCGAAGAACTGGCACGACACCTGACCGTGGGAGCGATGACGCTGCGGCGCAGGCTGCATAGCGCTGGCACCTCTTTCCGGGCGATCCGGGACGAACTGCGCCACGAAATGGCCGTCGACATGCTGACCAACAGCCGCTTGTCGATAGAGGACATCGCCGAACGGCTCGACCTGTGCGATTCCAACGCGCTGCGTCGAGCCTGTCGCGGATGGACCGGCATGGCCCCAACCGAATTCCGCCGCAAATTGCTTCAGCCCTCGGATAGCGGGTGAGGCTGCTTTCACGCTCCAAACGGCGGACTCCCGCGCTTCGTGAAGGTCTTCCAAATTGGGCAGACGCTATTGCAATCATGGGCGCCGCGCCTAGCATGATAATATTGCAGGGGGAGCAGTGTGATGAATGCCCGGGAAGATGCCTTGGTCGCCAGTGTGGCGGCCGATCAGCGTTATGTTGACCTGGTGGCAAGGCGCTCGCGTCTGGGCTGGTGGCTGTCCGCTATCATCTTCCTTGCGTTTATCGGCTATCTGCTGCTGATCGCCTTCGACAAGGCAGCGCTTGGCGCACCTATTGCTGATGGTGTGACGTCGGTCGGGATACCCGTCGGCCTTGGCCTCATACTGCTGGCGATCGCCCTTACCGGAATCTACGTCGCGCACGCCAATCGTCATCATGACGAACAAATGGCCGCAATTCTTCAGGAACATCGGCGAAAGGACCATAGCGCGTGATGGGGCGTTTGTTAGCGATCGCCCTGGCTTCGATAACGCTGGCCCCGCTACCCGCTTTTGCGGCCGCGCTGGGAGGACAGGCTCAACGCCAACCCGTCAACTGGATCGCGATCTGCATGTTCGTCGCTTTCGTCGGGCTGACGTTGTGGATCACGAAGGTGGCGGCTGCGCGCACGCGCACAGCTTCGGACTTCTACACGGCGGGCGGAGGCATTAGCGGCTTTCAGAACGGCCTCGCGATGGCGGGCGATTATATGTCGGCCGCGTCCTTCCTCGGCATTTCAGCACAGATCTACTTGGACGGATATGACGGCCTCATCTATTCCACCGGCTTTCTGGTGGGCTGGCCGATCCTGCTGTTCCTGATGGCGGAGCGGCTCCGCAACCTCGGACGCTTTACCTTCGCCGATGTAGCCTCCTACCGCTTTGCCCAGCCGCCGGTGCGCAGCTTTGCAGCGGTCAGCACGCTTCTGGTCGTCAGCTTCTACCTGATCGCTCAGATGGTGGGGGCAGGACAGCTCATCAAATTGCTATTCGGCCTGCCCTATGCGGTTGCGGTGGTGATCGTTGGCACGCTGATGATGCTCTACGTCCTGTTCGGCGGGATGCGCGCGACCACCTGGGTCCAGATCATCAAGGCCGTGCTGCTGCTCGGCGGCGCCACCTTCATGGCCGTGATGGTGCTGGCGCGGTTCGGTTTCTCGTTGGAGGCGCTCTTCGCCCGCGCGGTTGAAGTCAAGACGGCGGCGGCGTTCGATGCGGGCGCCAGCGCTGCCGATGCTGCTGACAAAGGGCGTTCAATCATGGCGCCGGGCAATTTCATCAAGGACCCGGTGTCCGCGATTTCCTTCGGCCTCGCGCTGATGCTGGGGACGGCGGGCTTGCCCCACATATTGATGCGCTTCTTCACAGTGCCTGATGCAAAGGAAGCGCGCAAATCGGTGCTGTGGGCGACCGGCTGGATTGGATATTTCTATATCCTCACCTTTATCATCGGCTTTGGTGCGATCGTGCTGGTCGGGACGCAGCCTGCCTATCTGGATGCCGGAGGCGCGCTGCGGGGTGGAGGCAATATGGCGGCGATCCATCTTGGTCATGCGATCGGCGGGAATCTCTTCCTCGGCTTCATCTCTGCGGTCGCCTTTGCGACTATTCTTGCGGTGGTCGCGGGGCTGACCCTGTCGGCAGCCTCCGCGATCAGCCATGATCTATATGCAACCGTGATGAAACATGGCGAGGCGGAACCGGCAGACGAACTGCGCGTGTCGCGTTTGACCACGCTGGCGCTGGGCGCGTTGGCGGTGTTGCTCGGTCTTCTTTTCGAGAAGCAGAATGTGGCCTTCATGGTCAGCCTGGCCTTCGCATTGGCCGCATCGGGTAATTTCCCCGTGCTGATCCTTTCCCTTCTCTGGAATGGCTGCACCACGCGTGGCGCAGCAGTGGGCGGCACGATCGGCCTGCTTACGGCTTTCATCCTCACGCTGCTGTCGCCGACAGTCTGGACAAGCACCTTCAACCTTGGTCCGGCTCCTTTCCCGTACAGCTCTGCCGCGATATTTTCAGTGCCGACTGGCTTTCTTGCTATCTGGCTGATCTCGCACTTCGATCGTTCATCACGTGGGGCGATCGACAGGGCTGGCTATGCGGCGCAGCGCGTACGGGCCGAGACCGGCATCGGCGCCTTCGCTGCTAACGAACACTGATCGGTGGGGGGCTTCGGGCATCTGGCCATTGCCAGCATCCTCTAAAGGAGCGGCTGCCGGAACAGATCGGCCGGTCCAACGCAAACACTGTTGAACCGGCCGGGGATACTGAGTGGGGGGGGCGGCCGTCATGACCGCCGTCCCCTTCTTTAAGCCTTATTCTCCGCCGAAACGATAGCGAAGCTTTAGGCCATACATGCGCGGCTCACCGTAGATCGTCGCCCAGGACAGCAACGAGCCGCCTTGGTACACGTCCGTGTTGCTGATCCGGTAGAGCTTGTTCGTGGCATTGGTGACGTACAAGCCTGCATCCAGGCCGGAACCTGCGATGTTGTTCCAATCCAGCGACATGTTCAGCAAGCCGAAGGCGTCCAGCTTCTCGCCCGGCTGCTGCGGCGCGACGACCGTGGCTTCGGTATGCTGCGACGAATTGTGCGCATAGTTCACGAAGAAGGAGAGGTCTCCCAGTCTTTCAGCGATGGGCAGGTTCACCGCCACGTGGAAGCTGTAGATGTACGGCACAACATACTGACCGGGCAGGCAGGTCAGGTCCGTGGGCGCTCCGGGCGGCAGCGCCGTGCCGGAACAATCCGCCAGGAAGCCGTTCGATGGCAAAGTATATTCGGTATATTTAAAGCGCGTGTAGCTGAAATTGCCGCCGATCTCGATCGGCTTCCACGGCCGGATGGACGCTTCGACCTCGACACCTGAAACATGGGCCTTCGCCGCGTTGATCCGCGCGCCGCTGGCCAAGGTTACAGTGTTGAAATCACCGGTTGCCTTCTGGATATTCTGGTAATTCAGATAATAATAGGAGGCATTCAACCGGGCGGGCACGCTCGCGATCCGGAAGTCCGACTTGAACCCAGCCTCATAGGAGGTGACCTTTTCCGGTTCGAACGTTCGGGTGGTTTCGCGAACCGCGTAAGGATTGAACCCGCCTGCCTTGTAGCCACGGCTGACCTTGGCAAACACCATCAGGTCGCGGATCGGTTTGTAATCCAGCCCGACGACCCAGGTGGCCGCCTTGCTCTTCAGCGAAGCGGTGAAGTTGCAATCCGAGATCGCGTCCACCAGCGTCGAGTCCGCCGAGCAGATAAACTGTCCGGTGAGGGTTGGTGTATAGCTTTGCGAGAAGCCTTTGATCTTATCCCAGGTGTAGCGGAAACCGCCGGTAAGCCGCAGGCTGTCGAGAGACGGCGTCATCGCTCCGAAATCGAATGTGCCCTGCGCATAGAGCGCCTTTGAGGTCGTAGCGACATAGCCCGGCGTCGCGTTGGCTACGCAGGTAGGTGGGATACCCGGAAGGGGGGTGCCAGTCAGACCCGCCGGACAATAGTTGACCGCGCTGCCCGCCTGATCGCCGTCAGGCTTCTGGCTGTAGTAGAAGCCGCCCGCCGTGAAGGTCAGCTTGTTATCGAGGTAGGTGCCCTGGATCTGGAATTCTTCGGTGAACTGCTTGTAGCTGTCACGCGGCAGCGTGACCGGCGACGTATTATTATACACGACCGGCGTGCCGACGCCCGGAAGCGTGACCTGTCCCGGCGCGGGCAGCTTGTAGGGATCGACATCATATTGCTGCAAGACGGTGCCGTCGCCGTCATAGCGGTAGAAGCTCTTGAACTTCTGATAGCTGACTATGTTACGCAGCACGAGTTCATCGTTGAGATCGAAGGACAGGGTATCGGTGATGCCCCAGGTCTTGGTCTTTTGATAATCATCAATGCCGTGGGCAGTCTGGCGAGGGCCGAGCGCGTCGGCCTGAGCCGTGGTCGCGCGATAGACGTCGCACGAAAATGGCCCGCTCGTCGCGATCGGCGTGTTGGAGCACAGGCCCAGCTGAGCCAGACCGGCGGTGCCATCGATATTGAAGCCCTTATGAATAAGCCCCGTGCCGTTGAAGCGCGAATAGGAGCCATAGGCCATCAGGTAATTTTCGATGCGCTCGGTCGGACGGAAGGTGATACCGATGCGGCCCGAATACCAGTGCGTATCGTCGCGATCTTTGTTCCAGATCACGTCATGGGTATAGCCGTCGCGATCATGATAGGCGCCAACGACGCGGACGAGCAGCTTGTCCTCGACCACGGGCACGTTGATGACGCCCTCAATCTCCTTGGCGTCATAATTGCCATATTTCGCAAGCAGCGATCCGGAAAAGTCGTTCGTCGGCTTATGCGGCACGAGAAGGATCGCGCCACCAGTCGTGTTACGGCCGAACAACGTGCCCTGCGGGCCGGCGAGCACCTGAAGATTTTCAAGATCGACGAAGTTGCCGGGTCCACCCTGCTAGCTGAGCGTGATCGGCGCCGGTAGCGGTACTTCGTTCAGGTAAAGGACGACGCCCGGCGAAGCCTGAAACGTGGCCCCCTGACCGCGCAACGTAAAGGTTTGGGAGTCGCGTGAGCCCTGTCCTGCCGACCCGACGACCAGCGACGGGACGCTGGCGTTCAGATCCTGCGACTGGGTGATGTTTTGTTGCTGAAGGCGTTCGGGTGAAAAAGCCGTAATCGCGATAGGCACGTCCTGCGCGCGTTCGGCGCGGCGTTGGGCCGTCACGATGATGTCGGCCGTTGCACCAAGCTGGGTGCCTGACAGGTCCTGCGCCAAGGCAGGCGTGGCTATCAGAACAGCGCATGAGGCTACGCTATTGAAAAGCAGTGCGGAATGCTTCCTCAAAATCCCCTCCCTATTTTAGTTCGCCGCCTTTGTGCAGGCGGTCGATCTTCAGAGTAGAATAGGGAAACAAACTACGCAATTGAGCAATGCGCAATTGTGATGCACTTTTGTCACTATTGCGGAAAGAATGATCAATCTGGGTGCTGACGCTTTCCGAATTCCAGGTTTACCGGCCGCATGACCCCATCCGGCCTGATCCTGACGCGCACCAGACCCTGCTCGTCCGCGTCCGCCAATCGGCGCGATAAAGACAGCGCATTAGCTTGCGACGTGAACAATATGCCGGAATCCAGTCCCCGAACCTCGCGCCGCGCGCCAATCGAGGCACGAACGATGATCGCGCACCCCTTTATTTGCTGAGCATCGGGACGACCTGCAATGGGATTTAATTCGCGAACCCTTACAATGTGCGGAGCGGTGCCCTGAATGCATAATTGACTGGCAAGTGATGCATCAAAGGAAGTCTTGTCGCCGTTGTGGCCGTCGCGCGAAGCATCCACAGGCCAGTCATATTGATATTGAATATAGTGCCCGCGAAGCAAATCCCTTGGATCATAACCCCGAATGGGAATGAGCCATTCTTGCCCTTGCTGCGCGAGACGATAGGTCGTGATCCAGCTATAAGCCAAGGCCATGATCGGCAGCAGCAGGGCGGCGGCGAGCAGAAGCCGTGGCGATGACGCAAACCTCTTCATGCCACCATCCCTCCCGCCGGTGCATAGCGTTTCGAGATACGGACGGTCGCCCATGCCACCGCAATGGCGAAAGCCCCGGAAAATATAAGGCCCGCCCCGCTTTCAAGCAGGCTGTCATTAAGTTCAAAGCTCAAAATGATGATGCGCAGCGCCACCAGTGCGATCGCCCCCTGGAACAGGCGCCGCCACCGGGCGAAGATGGCCCCTGCGGCCACGGCACCCCACAGCATGACGAAGAATGACGCTCCGATCCAGGGGCTGCGGATCGGGCCATGAAGATCGATCAGCAAGGCCTGCGCGAGATGCAGCAGCGCCCCAGCCGCCAATATCCCCGCCGTCGCTGTCCCGGATCGTGTGGGCGCGACGCGGAATATGATTGCAGCGGCCCCGATCAGCGCCACACTCTGTATGGCGACGCTGCCCAGAACAGCGTGGGTCCGGCTACTCCAGCCGCCCGCTATGATGGCGATGCTGATGCCAGAAAGGATCACGCTGATCGCCAGTTGTTCCAGCAAACGCCAGAAGGCGGGCCGGTCACTCCGGTCTCGCATGAACGCGGCGAAGGCAGCCACTACCATGGGTGGGCAAGCGATCAGGCCCCAATAGAGTGTCGGAAAAGCAGGTTGGGGCACATGCTGCCCCCATACCCATGCATGACCATATTCGTCGGCGTGAGACCATGCCGTGCCGACTACCGCTGCCAGCCAGAGGCCCGCGACCGGCCAGCCTCTTCCAAACAGGAGCAGCAGCGGCGAAAAAATGACCAGCCACACCAGCAGCGGCTGCCAGAGCGGCGAGGAGGTCTGATACACCTGCCCGACATGGCCAAAGAAGGCGAAACCCAGAACCGCAGCCACGAACAGTAATCCATCGCTGAAATAATGGTTTTTCGCCGCTGCCCTGGGCAGATACCGCCAGAGCAGCCCAGCAAAGCCCATCATTAGGGCGAAGTGGATCGCCAGACGCGTCTCACCGGGTATCGCGTCCCAATTCGCGGCGACGACGGAGATGATCCCCAACCCGATCGTCAACGCACCCAGGCCGACGATAGCCCATAATCCGACAGGCCGACTATGCGTCAATTCCCACGCGCGAATGCGTTCGGCGGTATCGGCGTCGATCAGCCCCGCCTCCTGCCACGCCTTCAGCTGCCGTTCGGACATGGTTTATTCCCCCTGTTCAGCGTCCGGGCGGTTCCATTCCACCCCGTGGTTCTTGGGCGCGCTGGAATCGGAAACCATCAGAAGATAGCCCTGAGCACCGATCGGCAATGAAGGCGAAGGCATAGACCAGATGAAATCAAGATATTTCAACCGCGTAAGCCCTATCCGCCAGTATGTGCCAGCATGCCCGAAAATCCCTGGGAGCTCCAGTGGCATTCTGGCCGTCCGAGTCACGCCGCTAATCCTCGCGGCGATCGCGGCGTCGCTGGGAAATTGCTTAATCTTAACTTTCGGGTTAATAAACTTACTCCGCCGACATCGGTTCGTCGCATGAAGCAGTCCTACCAGCCCCAGCAGCGGAGCGCGACCGGACGCGTTCATCTCCGCGAAAGGTTGGGCTGAACAGGCAGGACGCCCATGCTGTTCAGGTGCGGCCGAATACCGCGCGTCATAATGAGACTACATGGAGGGGGTTCTGACAGCCGTTACGACATCACGGATGCGGCGGTCGGACGAGAAGCTGCGATCACGCAGGCCCGACCGATCGAGTTTGAAGGAGTAGCGCAATGAGTAACATTCTAAAAAGTCCGAAACTTTTTTTACTGTTGTCCGCAGCTGTCGGGACCGCTTCAGCCAGCTTCGCGCAGGAGACGCAACAGGAGGCGCCTGAAGCCAATCTGTCGGCCACCTACAACGCCCCTGCGCCCGAAGCGGCCCAACTGACCGAAGGGCCTGAGATCGAAGGCCTCATCTCTGCACGCAGCGGCGATAAATTGCAGGTGACCGCTGCCGACGGCACCAACACCGTGGTCACCATCAATGATGCCACCCGGGTCAAGTCCAGCGGCGGTTTCCTTGGCCTCAGCCGCAGCAAGCTTGCCACAGCTTCGCTGCTGAACGGCCTGCCGGTTTCCATCAAGACGCTTCAGTCGGGTGCTGACCTGATCGCCAGTCAGATCGATTTGAAGAGCAAGGACCTAAAGACCGCGTCTATGATCCGCAGCGGCACTGCCCAGGGTTTTGCCGAACAGACCGCCGCGACGGAAGCCTTGCGCAGCCGCGTGGGCGACATCGATAAATATAATGTCAAAAGCACGACCAACGTGAACTTCGACGTCGGCAAGGCGGTATTGTCCGAACAGGCGAAGAACGACCTGTGCGCCACTGCGTCAGCAGCCGATGGCATGAACAACGCCCTGTTGCTCGTCGTGGGCTATACCGATTCCACCGGCAGCGACGACTTCAATCAGGCGCTTAGCGAACAGCGGGCCAGTCGGGTGGTCAACTATCTTCAGCAGACCTGCGGTTGGAAGCCCTACCGCATGCTGACCCCCACCGGCATGTCCGAAGCGGACCCGCTCAGCAGCAATGATACGGTCGAAGGCAAGGCGCAGAACCGCCGCGTCGCGGTGAATGTGCTCGTCAGCAAAGGCCTCGACGGGCTCTAAAGTGCAAGGGGCGGGCGATAGTCCGCCCCTGTTTGCTGATGAGGGCGCTCAGGAGAAAGACCGATAACGGCGATCACTTATCAGTCTTGCTCTCCAGCGCCCGTGCCATTTTCAGATGCCCCTCTACCACCGGAGCGATCTCGCCCGCTGCCGCCTTCAACGCCGCGTCCGTCCCGCCCGACGCATAGGAACGCATCAGCGCAAGAGCGTCTTCATGTGCATCGACCTGGCTATCGATATATTCCTCGTCAAACGCCGCGCCCTTCTTCTGCCGCAGTTCATCCAAATCCTTCTTCTGCCCAGCGGTAAGGTCAGGGTTCGGTATGACGGCAGGCCGTGCCCTGCCCGCTGCCAACTTGATCTTCGCGGTAGACTCCGAATGAGCCTTGATCATCTGAACGGCGAAGGCCTTTACCTCAGCGGACGTGGCGTTGGCCGAGGCCAGCTTCGCAGCCGCGATCTCGAACGCATCGCTTCTGGCTGCAAGGTTCACGAAATCCTGCGCATCAGGGGTTGGCTTCAATGCATCGATCGCGTTCTCCGCCGCATTCTCGATCCTGTCACCAGCATTTTCAGCAACGTTCTTCGCCGCATTCAGTGCGTCGGCATTGCGCTGCTCACTCGCCTGATTACAGGCCGCCAGCGTCAACCCTGCGACCAGGATCATCGACGTGATACGCGCCATGTTCATTCTCCCTGAAATTCAGGACGCAAACGCGTCTTGGGTCCAGGCGTTCCTTCTTACCACGCAAAGCTGCACAGCATTTCTGGACCCGTTGTGCTGACGGCGCCGACAGGCCGTTAGACAACTCGCGACGTCAGGATGCGATCTGCTGACGATATCTGTTCGGGCTGCTTCCCGCCTCGCGCTTGAATGCCGCTGAAAAGGCGCTGGCATTTGCGAAACCCAGACGGTGCGCTATCCCTTTCAAGGGAAGCGATCGGTCGGCGAGGAGCGTCTTTGCCCTTTCGAGGCGAATGCCATCGACATAGGCGCTGACGGAAGTTCCCGTGCTGGCCTTGAACAGGCGACGCAAATGCGGCGCGCTGATACCGCATTCATCGGCCAATTGGCGGACGGTGATTGGCCGTCCTTCGATGGCTTCCACGATATCGCGGATCCGGCGAAGCTGCCATGATGCGAGCTTTCCACCCTTGCCAGCGCGCGCATTGATGTGCGTATCGTCAAGCTGCCGCACCAATTCCACGAGGATCAACCGGCACAGGGAATCCACCTTCACGGCATGCGAAAAGCCGGGCGCGCGAAGCTCATCCGCAAGAAGCTTCAACGCCTGTTGAGAGACGTTCCCATTCTCGCAATATAGTAGCTGCTCGACATGGTTGAGCGGCTCTATGCCCGTGGTCTCGTTGAAATATTCCTTCTCGAAATCGCAGAAGATTGCGGGTTTGAGAGGACCGGAATTTTCGACTTCGGCGATCCAGTCGATATCGGCTGGGACAAAGGTGGCCTGCTTCAATTCCTGATAGTGGGACTGGGTGGCGTAGCGAAACCGGCCGCGCGGCCTGTAGATGCTCGACGTCCACATGCCGACCTGATGAGTAGGCTCCCGTCCTGCGAGATGCTGAGGGAAACTCCCCCCGTACGGAAGGTTCAGCCGAACGACGACACCGGGAATGCGAGACGTAGCAAGACGTTCCTCTGTCCAGGTGACATATTCGTGCACTTCTGCGCTCTCCATCCGCCGCGCCATGTGCGTGGCGAGTCTTTGCGCCCTCTTATTGGAAAGACGCGGCGGCGGCGACAAGATTGATCAGCCGCCGCCGGGCGGCTCATTTGGGCAAAGCGTAGGCGATGAGGGAATCGCCCAGCTTCGTGCCGAGGAATTTGTGCCCGCCAGCGGCAATCACGACATATTGGCGGCCATCCTTCTTCAGGCGGTAGGTCATCGGCGTCGCCTGCCCGCCCGCAGGCAGGCGAACACGCCAGACGACCTTGCCGGACGTAATGTCATAGGCCCGCAGATAATTGTCCGTGGTCGCACCAAGAAACACCAGTCCCGAAGCCGTGGCGACGCTGCCGCCAAGGTTCGGCACGCCAAGCTTCAACCACATGGGCGGCGGCGCCTGGTCGCGCGTGGTCCCAAGCGGCACGTTCCACAGCGTCTTGCCAGCCTTCAGGTCGATCGCGGTCAGGCGTCCCCAGGGCGGCCGGTTGCACGGCGCGCCGAAGGGCGAGAGCATGGGCTTCAACTGCAGACCGTAGGGCGCGCCCTTGGTCGGCAGGATCGCTTCCCCGGCGGCGGTGCGGGACGCGATCTCGGCCTGCGGGATCAGCTTCATGATCGCGCCCACCTGCGTCGTGTTGGCGATCAGGATGCCCCGCTGTGGATCGACGGTCACGCCACCCCAGTTGGACGCTCCCTCAAAGCTTGGCCATTGCAGCCAGCCTTTTGTCGAGGGCGGCGTGAAGACGCCCTTATAGTTCACTGACCGGAACAACTCCCGGCACTTATATTTGTCATAGGGGGTAAAGCCCCACATATCTTCTTCGCGCAGGTCCGGATCGCGGATGATGAACGCCGGATTGGCGGGGAAAGGCTGGGTCGGCGACAGCTTTTCGCCCGGCACCTTGCCTTCCTGCGGCACAGGGCGTTCGATCACAGGGAAGATCGGCTTGCCGGTGCGCCGGTCGAGAATGAAGATATGCCCGACCTTCGTGGTCTGCGCGAGCGCCGGGACAGATCCGGTCGCCATTGGCAGGTCGAACAGCACCGGCTGCGCGGGAATGTCATAATCCCACACGTCGTTATGAACCGTCTGGAACCGCCACCTGACCTGACCGGTCGTCCCATCGAGCGCCACGACCGAACTTGCATAATAGTCGAGGCCCGCCCGGTTGGCGGCATAATGGTCGGGCGGCGCGTTGCCCATGGGCACATAGACAAGGTTGAGCTTGGGATCGACCGCCATCGGCGCCCAGCTATTAGGCGTCCTCCGCACGAACTGCTCGCCCTTCGGCGCGTTCTGCGCATCGCTCATCCCCGGCGGCAAGCCGTTCCAGGACCAGAGGGGCTTGCCCGAATGAATATCGAACGCCCGGATCGCTCCAGCGGGCATATCGACCCGCATATTGTCGGTCAGCCGTCCGTTCACCACGATGGCATTGCCGATGACGACGGGCGGTGAAGAGATCGATAAGTCGCCCCGCTCTATCTTGCCCAGAGCCGGCTTCAGATCGACCACGGAATTTTGCCCGAAAGAACGGCACTCGCGACCCGTGGCGGAATCGAGCGCCACCAGCCGCCCGTCCAGCGTCCCGGCAAAAATCCGTCCCGCGCATTCCGCGCCCGCTGGCACGCTTTCGTCCCGCGCATAGGTGACGCCACGGCAGTTCAGCAGATAGGTGCTGAAATTGTCCGAGCTTGGCTGCTTCGCCCAGATTTCGTTACCAGTCTCCGGGTCAACCGCCGCGATGCGGCCATTGCCGGAGCAGAGATAAAGCCGGTTTTCCGCAATGATCGGCGTCGCCTGGAATGTCGGGGAAAGCGGCTCCGGCGCCGTGACCATGCCGATATGATAGGTCCAGGCAGGCTTCAGCGCCCAGACATTGTCAGGCGTGATCTGCGTCAGCGGCGAATAGCGCGTCCCGCCCGCGTCCCCGCCATAATAGCTCCAGCCCGCCGTCGGCCCGGAATAATCGATCGCTGGCTTGGCCCGGAACAGGTTGGCGCTATAGGCCCAATATCCTCCGCCCAGCACCGCGACAGCGCCAACACCGATCAGCGCAGCACGGCGCAAGCCACGACGCCCCTTCTTCCCGCGCGTCCCGTTGCCGCCGCCTGACGGGGCAGGCTCCGCATCCTGAGAGGAAAGGCGTGTATCAGTACGGTTCATATGTCCTCGACAATCGATATTTGCGGACCACAGCGCACATTCCCCCGCTGGTTCCGTGTGGATACGGGCTGGGCATTCACCCGGCTATTGCGCCAACCGCCTGCGCGGCGCCGCGCATCGCGCCTTCGATATAGCCAACCCCATTGGCATCGCCGACGACGTGAACGGTAAAGCCCTGTGCTTGCATTTGACCGGCGAGCGTCAGTTCGCCCGTCGCGCCCTTCGCCACGATCACATGGTCGGCAGCGGCGGCCTGCTCCGTTCCGCCCTTGTCCATGAAGCGGACAGCATCGCGCTCGATCCGGATGGCGCTCGACGCCGGATAGAGCTGAACGCCATGTTCGTTCAGTTCCGCCAGCAACCGCATCCGGCGGACGATCGTCAGACCCGCGCCAAATCGCGGCGCATCGTCCACCACCACCACCTGGCGTCCACGTTCATTCAGAAACTCCGCCAGCTCCAAGCCGACCAGTTCGCCCCCGATGATGACGATCCGCTTGCCGAGCGGCATCCATTGGTGCGTCGCCTTGCGCACGAAATCGAGATTGGCAGTCATGCCCGTCATGGAGCCGAGCTTCGTCGCCGCTCGGGTCAGCAACCCGGTCTTACGCTTCAATTCATCGGAACTTTGGCCGAGCACCATCCGGCGCATGTCATCGCCGGAGAAGACATGGCTCAGATCATTGCCAGGAATGTCCGGCATGCCGCGCACCGCCCCCGTGGCGACGACGACCGCATCAGGCTGAAGCGTTTTCAACAGCTCCGGCGTCGCCTGCGTGCGCAGCCTCACATCCACCTTCGAAGAAGCGATCTGCCGTTGCAGCCAATCGAGCAGCCGCTCATTCGCAGGGTAAGCCAGCGCCGCGAAGCGCAACGTTCCGCCCAGCAATTCGCTTTGTTCGAACAGGATGACCTGATGCCCCAAGGCGTCCAGCCTGCGCGACGATTCCATGCCGCCCGGGCCGCCGCCGATAACGACGACGCGCTTGCCAGCAGACGATGGCGCGTCTGAACGCAGATATTCAAAGCCCGTCTCGGGATTGACCGCGCAACGCAGCGGATCGCACACATAGATGGCGCTGATGCAGGTATAGCAATAGATGCAGGGCAGGACGTCGGCCGCCCGCCCTTCGGTCAGCTTGCGCGGCAGGTGCGGATCAGCCAGCAACTTGCGGCCCATGGAGACAAAGTCGATCTGCCCGTTCGCAATCGCCTTGTCGCCGACCTCAGGCTCGATCCGGCCGGACGCGATGACCGGAATGCCGACCGCAGCCTTGATCTGGGCGGCGTAGGGAAGGTTCACCGCAGGTTCGTGCGGCGTGTGCGATCCGGAGTGCAGCTTTCCCTGCGCCGTGTCATGATAGGCCGTCACCGTGATCGCGTCGGCGCCCGCCGCTTCGGCCATGCGCGCGACCTGGGCCGCGTCTTCGATCGTCAAACCGCCCTTCTTCCCGACTTCGCGCGAATCCAGCTTGCACCAGACGGGGAAGTCAGGACCCACGGCCTGGCGCACCGCCTGAATAACCTCGGTCAAGATGCGGACTCGGTTTTCCAGCGGCCCGCCATAGGCGTCCGTCCGCCGGTTCGATTTGGGCGAGATGAAGGAGGACAGAAGATATCCGTGCCCGCCATGGATTTCGACGCCATCGAAACCGGCGCGCTTCGCCCGGTCTGCCGCAGCGGCGAACTGGCCGACGACCGTCTGAATGTCCTCAAGCGTCATTTCCTTGAAGCTGACGCTCTGGATCTTGCTGAACGGCGCGACGGCGAGTTCTTCAAGAAGGAACGCCTCGGTAAAGTCGCCTTCCGGCGCCTCGGGCAGCGACGGGCACCAGACCGGGCGTCCGTTAAGCATGTCCTCCATTGCGACAAGGCCGCCATGATGGATTTGCGGAGCGATCTTGGCCCCATGTTTGTGGGCCGCCTCCGCGAGCGCAGTCAGTCCCGGCAGGAAACGATCATCGGAAATCGCGATCTGGTTGACCTGGTTGCCGCCCACCGGCCAGGCCACGCCCGCGACGCCGGTGATGATCAGGCCAACGCCGCCCTTCGCCTGCTCCTCATGATAGCGGATGATCCGCTCACCGCAGTGGCCATCGGCTTCGGCAAGGCTCGCGCCCATGGCCGTCACGGCGATGCGGTTGCGCAATTCCATGCCGCCGATCCGGCCGGGAGAAAGAAGATGTCCAAATGTGTTGGAGGCCATTCAAGTCATCGCCCGTAGCATCATAGTTAGAAGCGCATGCCCACCGATGCCTACCGCAGGTGCCCGTGCGTCATCAGCCCCAATTTATGTCGTGAAGCGCGCATAATTATGCGGATCGATCGTCCCCGTCGGCTGCGTTGCCCCATGGAGCCGGATCGACGGCTGATCCTTCGAACGCTATGGGTCAGGCCATGAGCAGCGAAAATCTTGAATCTTCCTCTGTTAAGGTGGAGGGGCCGCCACCCACTCCCCGCGCTGTTGGTCGGCCGCGCCGGTTGACCTTGGCTCAAATACTCGACGCCGCGATCGACATGGGGCTCGATGGCCTCAGGATCGCGGCGCTCGCCGATCGGCTCGGCGTCCGCCCGGCGGTGCTGTACACCTATGTCACCGGCCGCAAGGAGCTGGTGCGGCTAGCGGCGCAGCGCGCTTCGGGAGCCGCCACCTTCCCGGAGGATGAGGGCCAATCCTGGCGCGAATATGCCACCCAATATGCTGAAGCGCTGCACAAGCTGGTGGAGGAAGGGCAGCTTGTCTCCACCCTCGTCAGCGGCAATCTGGGACCAGCGGTCGAGATCGACAGTTCGGAACAATGGCTGCAAGTCATGCTGGCACGCGGGTTCGACCTGCCCGACGCATTGGACCTGCTGCGTTCCATCGACCTGATCGTACTCGGGGGCGCATTCCTCTCTTCCTACGCCCGTGCGGTTGCAGGCGGCGAAGCGGAATATCGCGAAGCCGTGCGCTCCTCGATCAGGCAGCGTTCGGCGGAAGACGTACCGGTCATCGCCGCCAATCCAGACGCCTATGCTGACACCGCCCTCCCTCGCTGGCGCGCTACGTTGGCACTGGTCCTAGACGGATTGGCCGCACGGCGCGGCGAATAGTCGAACATATTTTCGGAAATTATTGCCAGCGAAGCGGTGATGGGATATTCCCGTCTTCAGACCCTGCCGTTCGCGCCGGGAAATTGCTTGCTGGAGAGAGCCTATGCCCGCCGATGTCGCTTCCACTTTCCTGCCCGTCGCGCCGCCCAGAATCGTCGATAATCTCTATACCGAAGATCAGCATCAGCGGGTTCTGGACGTCATCCGTCGGGAAGGCCCCTGGTCCCTGATCCTGGCGCAATATTTCGCCTCGCCGGAGGAAGTGATCGCGACCTCCACCGGTTCCATTCCGGAAGGCTTCACGCCCACCTGGGACATGTTCATGAACCCGGTGTTCCGAGGCTACCTCGCCGACAATGGCGTCAATCGCTATCCGGAATTGGACGATTGCTTCTATAACAAGAAGTTCCTCGATATGGCGCGCGCTTATTGGAACACGCCCTATGTCGAATGCGACCAGTTGATGTTCAACATTCAGGGTCCAAGCTCGGCGGGTGGATCGCCGCATGTCGATGGCACGCATTTTCGCGGACTATACGCGGTCAACTGCCCGATCTGGCTGCTCAACATCATGGCCAAGTCCGGGCTATTCCGGCGCTGGCAGGCGAAAAAGGCGCAGGTCATCGCCTGGTATTATCAGGGTTCGATCGGCGGCGGCTTCCACTATTGGCCGAACGGGCCGCAAAATGATCCGGTCTGCCTCGAAGCGCCGATGTGGGGACGCGGCGTCGTAGTCGAAAATGAAATGATGTTTCACACCGCTCAAGGCTGCGGCCCGGTCGATCAGCGCAAACCTGCGGGCCTTGCGATCAACTCGACCATGTCGCCTGACCCTGACGTCGCTGATGGCTGGCGGATCATGACCGGCGACGATGTGGTAGCCAGGATTCCGGAGCAGGAATTCCGCCTGCTACTCCATTGGAATGCGCAGGTTTACACCGACCTCAACGACCTCCGCATTTCGCGCGACCATAGCGACGACATCACGACCGACATGGCGTTCGAGATATTCGTGAAGGACCTCCGCGCGCGCGGCGAGATCTTCGAGATGCCGAGCGATCCGCTGCACGACACCAATTTCATTCGCCTGCTGACCCGAGTCTATGATGTGGGAACGCCCAAGGGCGTGCCGCAGGACCCGATCGAGCCACGACTGGTCGCCTGACTTGCCAAACTTCGCCGGGGCGCTTCAACCGATCGAAGCGCCCCCGCCTAGCAGCTCTTCCGATCTTTCCCGCAGCATGTCGGACACGGCGAGGATGCGGGCGAGCTTCGTCATTTCCGGATGCGTCACCAGCCAGAAAGAGCGCGCAATCTCCACCTCTTCTGGAAAAAGGCGCACCAGCTTCTCATCATCGGCGACGATGAAGTCCGGGAGCACGCCGATCCCGGCGCCGTCCAGTATCAGCTGGCGCTGCATGCCGATGCTGCTCGACCGGAGCGACGCTTCCAGTCCCGCATAGACCTCGTCCAGATAGTCTAGTTCCGGCGAGTAGAGAAACTCAGGCACATAGCCGATCAGCACATGCTCATGCAGCCGCTCGCGCGACACCGGAGCCCCCCGCGCCGCGAGATAGCCGGGCGACGCATAAAGGTGCAGCTTGTAATCAGCCAGCTTCCGCACCGCCAAATGCCCCCGCTGCGGCCGCGCCAGCATCACCGCCATGTCCGCTTCCCGTTTCGACGGATTTAGGAATCCCGACGCGGTAATCACGTCCAGCCGGATGCCCGGATGGCGCGCGTGAAATTCGGGGATAGCAGGCGCCAAAATCCACCGGCCAAAGCCCTCTGCAACGGACAGCCGCACTTGGCCGTTCAGACTGTGCCTCTCCCCCTTCACATCGACGATCGCCGACATCGCGGCGCTTTCAATGCTTTCAGCATGACGGAGCAAGGCGGCGCCATGTTCCGTCAGCGCCCTTTCCGCGCCAGTCTGTTCGAATAATTGCGCATCGAGCGCCTGCGATAATCGCCCCAAGCGCCGGGAAATCGTCGTCGCATCAATGCCGAGCGCCCGCGCCGCGGGAGCCACCTTCTTCAGCCGCGCGACCGACAGAAATATGCGCAAGTCATCCCAATCGAACATCCGGCCGCACCTATGCAAAAATGCAGATCAACTCTGCAACAAAGGGGAATTGAATGCATTAACGCCATTCGGCATGATAAGGCAAATCTCATCGAGAGGGTGCCATGCGCGAAATTTCCCACAAGCTCGCCTTTGCTCATGACAGCGAAGCGCCGCGCTACAGTGATGTGTTCAATCCTAATGACGGGCAGGTTCAGGCCCGTGTCGCCTTGGGCGACCGCGCCCTCCTCGACCGTGCGGTAGAGGCGGCGAAGGCGGCGCAGCCCGCCTGGGCGGCAGTCAATCCGCAACGGCGCGCCCGAGTCATGTTCAACTTCAAGACGCTGGTCGAGAAGAATATGGACGAGCTGGCGCATCTGCTTTCGTCCGAACATGGTAAGGTGATCGCGGATTCGCGCGGCGATATCCAGCGCGGGCTGGAAGTCATCGAATTTTGCTGTGGCATCCCCCATGCGCTGAAGGGCGAATATACGCAGGGCGCAGGTCCGGGCATCGACGTCTATTCCATGCGCCAGCCGATCGGCATTGGCGCTGGCATCACGCCATTCAACTTCCCCGCGATGATCCCGCTGTGGATGTCGGGCGTGGCGATCGCGACGGGCAACGCCTTCATCATGAAGCCTTCCGAACGCGATCCATCCGTTCCCGTGCGCCTCGCCGAACTCTTCCTTGAAGCCGGCTTGCCCGAAGGCATTCTGCAAGTCGTGCAGGGTGACAAGGAGATGGTCGATGCCATCCTCGATCATCCGGACATCGGCGCGATCAGCTTCGTCGGCTCCTCCGACATCGCCCATTATGTCTACAAGCGCGGGGTCGATAACGGCAAGCGCGTGCAGGCGATGGGCGGCGCGAAGAACCATGGCATCGTCATGCCGGACGCCGATCTGGATCAGGTCGTCAACGACCTGTCGGGCGCGGCCTTCGGCTCTGCTGGCGAACGCTGCATGGCGCTGCCCGTCGTGGTGCCGGTGGGCGAGAAGACCGCCCTCGCCCTACGCGAAAAGCTGATCCCCGCCATTCAGGCGCTGCGCGTCGGCGTCTCCACCGATCCCGAAGCCCATTATGGCCCGGTCGTCACCGCCGCGCACAAGGCGAAGATCGAAAACTATATCCAGATGGGTATCGATGAAGGCGCCGAGCTGGTGGTCGATGGCCGCGGCTTCACCCTACAGGGGCATGAGCAGGGCTTTTTCGTCGGCCCGACGCTGTTCGATCAGGTCAAGCCCAGCATGCGGACCTATCAGGAAGAGATTTTCGGCCCCGTGCTGCAAATGGTGCGAGCCGAAAGCTTCGAGGACGCAATCGCGCTGCCCAGCCAACATCAATATGGCAATGGCGTCGCGATCTTCACCCGCAATGGCCATGCCGCGCGCGAATTCGCCGCGCGGGTGAATGTCGGCATGGTCGGCATCAACGTGCCGATCCCGGTGCCGGTCGCTTACCACACATTCGGTGGCTGGAAGCGCTCTGCCTTTGGCGACACCAACCAGCACGGCATGGAAGGCATCAAATTCTGGACCAAGGTGAAGACGATCACCCAGCGCTGGCCCGATGGCGGCGCGTCGGGCGACAGCGCCTTCGTCATCCCCACCATGGGGTGACAGCCGCGCGGGGAGAGCGCATGCTCTCCCGCAAAAGCCAGCGGCACGCCATCGCCGCAACAGGATGCATGATGACACAGTTCGACCTTACCGACGACCAACGCCAGATTCAGGAGATGGCGCGGCGCTTCACCGCTGACGCGATCACGCCCTACGCGGCCGAGTGGGATGAAAAGCACATCTTCCCGCGCGACACGATCCGCGCGGCGGCGGAGCTTGGCTTTGGCGGCATCTATGTGTCGGAGGAGTCGGGCGGCATTGGCCTTGGACGGCTGGAATCCGCCCTGATCATGGAAGCCATGGCCTATGGTTGCCCCTCCACCAGCGCGTTCATATCGATCCACAACATGGCCGCCTGGATGATCGACCGTTTCGGCGGCCAGCCGGTCAAGGACAAATATCTCCCCTCGATGGTGCCGATGGAGCAGATGGGCAGCTATTGCCTGACCGAGGCCGGATCGGGATCGGACGCAGCGGCGCTCAAGACACGCGCCGTGAAGGACGGCAGCGACTATCTCGTCACCGGCTCCAAGCAGTTCATCTCCGGGGGCGGCGAAAACGACATCTATGTCACCATGGTCCGCACGGGCGAGGAAGGCCCCAAGGGCATCAGCTGCCTCGTCATAGAAAAAGACATGCCGGGCGTCAGCTTCGGCGCGCAGGAACGTAAGCTCGGCTGGCATTCGCAACCGACAGCGCAGGTCAATTTCGACAATGTCCGCGTGCCTGCGGAAAATCTCGTGGGGGCTGAGGGCGAAGGCTTCCGCATTGCCATGATGGGCCTAGACGGCGGACGGCTCAACATCGGCGCTTGCTCACTGGGCGGCGCGCAGCGCTGCCTCGATGAAGCGATTGCCTATACCAAGGACCGCAAGCAGTTCGGGCAAGCCATCGCCGATTTCCAGAACACGCAGTTCACCCTCGCCGACATGGAAACCGAGCTGCAGGCAGCGCGCGCGCTGCTTTATATGGCGGCGGTCAAGGTGACGGAAAATGCGCCCGACAAGACCCGCTTCGCCGCCATGGCAAAGCGGCTCGCCACCGACGCGGGCTCCGCCATCGCCGATCGCGCGCTGCAACTGCATGGCGGCTACGGTTATCTGATGGACTATCCGGTCGAACGCTTCTGGCGCGACCTGCGCGTGCATTCGATCCTGGAGGGCACCAATCAGGTGATGCGCATGATCGTTGCCCGCGACCTGCTGCGCCCATGAAGGCGGCCAGACAATCAACAGAGGGAAGTCGGCATGACTGAGACTATCGCCTTCATCGGCTTGGGTAACATGGGTGGCGGAATGGCCGCCAACCTTGTCAAGAATGGCTTTGCCGTGCGCGCCTTCGATCTTTCCGACGCGGCCCTCGCAAAGGCCGAGGCGGCGGGTGCGACCCGTGCCAGCAGCGCGGCTGAAGCCGTCGCGGGGGCTGACGCAGTGGTCACGATGCTACCGGCTGGCAAGCATGTCGAAGCGGTCTATAATGACGAGGTTTTCGGCGCGGCAAAAGCAGGGGCGCTGTTCCTCGATTGTTCGACCATCGACGTGGCGACGGCTCGCCGCGTCATCGCCGCCGCGAAGGCGAAGGGTTTCCTGATGGCCGACGCGCCGGTCTCCGGAGGGATCGCCGCTGCAAATGGGGGATCACTAACCTTCATGGTGGGCGGCGACGATGAGGCCTTTGCCATGGCAAAACCGATCCTGTCCGCCATGGGCAAGGCCGTGATCCACGCCGGTAGTGACGGCAACGGCCAAGCCGCCAAGATCTGCAACAACATGCTGCTGGGCGCGACCATGGTCGCGACGTGCGAAGCCTTTGCCATGGCGGAGAAGATCGGGCTCGACGCCCAGACCTTCTACGACATTTCCAGCGTTTCGTCGGGACAAAGCTGGTCCATGACAAGCTACTGCCCCGTGCCCGGCGTTGGTCCGCAATCACCGGCAGACAATGGCTATAACGGCGGCTTTGCCGTTGCCCTGATGCTGAAGGACCTGAAACTCGCGCTGGAAGCGGCGGCCTCCGTCAACGCCAGCGTACCCATGGGCGCGCAGGCGGAAAGCCTTTATCAGTTGCTGGCCAACAAGGGCGAAACTGGTCAGGATTTCTCCTCGATCATCAAATTCCTGTCCTGATCAGCGGGGAAGTCGCGCAGCCGCCAGCCCAGTGGCGGTCCTATGCAGATGCAACTGAACGCCTCGCCTTCCGTTAACAAGGAAGGTCGTAAAAAAGATGAGGCAAATAGACGCGACGGGCTGGTCGGCAACCTATAGCTACTCTCCACTATATCGGGAGGATGAGCCCAATCATTGTCCCGGATGTGACAGGCAACATTGGATCATAGGGCGAATGACTGCCGAATGCAGTTTCTGCGGATCGGCCATACCCCTTGAGAACTTCAGCACCTATAGCGCCTCGCCACGGATCGAGTGCCGCAATCACTTAGCGGAAGAACTTCCTGAATATTTGCGGCCCGTCGCCTGAACCATCTCACGCGCGGCTGCAATTCGACCGTATGACCTGAACCGCAAAAAGCCCTACCTCCGGAGAAGAAGGCAGGGCAGTTTGGGTCGCACTGCAGGATAACCTGCTTCTCGCTAACCAGCTTTGCAGGGCTACGGTTCCGGCTGCGAACCGTCCGCAAAACTTGCGCATTGGTTCCATACCTTTGAATTGTCCCGAAAACTGGGGCGTTTCACGCAAGGTATAACCAACGCTATAATCAGTAATATCACATCGTTCGCTGCACTTGCTGCGCTCAGCCGCACGCCACCACCTCTTTGGTTGCGGCATAGCTGCGCAATCCGGACCATGCGGCGAGGGCCGCGATTAGCGACGCACATAGGCCCACGGTGGCCAGCGCGGGGCCGATCTGGCCGTTGCCGTCGAACAAGGCGTTGTCGATCAACGGCACGATCGCTGTTCCGAGCGACAAGCCTACGAGACTATTTGCCAGAAGGAACAGCGCGGCTCCGGTCGCTCGCATGCTGGGTGGCGTCGCGAGTTGGATCGCAGCCAGCGAGCAGCCGAAATAGCCGTTGAAGCAGAAGGTCAGCACTGAAAAGAGCAGCAGCAGCAGCGTTGAGGAAGGCATGACCGGCGCAAGCGTCGCTGGAATTACGCACAGAAAGGCGAGGATCATCGTCATCCTCAAATTGGCGTCGCGCACGCCTTTCAGCGAAAGCCTCTCCGCCGCGAAACCGCCCGCCAAGGAACCCAAGCTCCCAAGCAGCAGGTAGATCAGCCCCAGACGAAGCGAAGCCTGCCCGGGCGTCATGTCAAAGGTCCGGATGAGCAATGTCGGATACCATGCCGACAGGCCATAACCCATGGTCCCCAGCAAGGTGGAATTGGCATAGATCGCCGCGAATGTCCGCCAATGCGCACGCAGGTGATACAGTGCCGCGCGAAACGGCATGCCCGCCTTCACCCACCCCGCACGGCGTGTCGGCTCACGGGCCACGAAGACCAGCGCCGTCACCAACAGGCCGGGCAACGCCACCAGCAGGAATGCCGCCCGCCAGGTAGGCATCGGCCCGATGCCGGGCAGAACCAGCGCACCCTGCGCCGCGACCATATCGACAACGGCGCCCCCCACCAGCAGCGCCAGCCCGCCGCCAATGGTGATGCCCAGATTATAAATCGCCATCGCCCGGGAGAGCTGCGCTGGCGGATAGGCATCGCTTAGCCAGCTGTGAGCCGAAGGGGATAGCGATGCCTCTCCCAAACCGACACCCATGCGCGCGACGAACAGATGTGCATAGCTCCCTGCAAAGCCACAAAGCGCGGTGCAGGCGCTCCAGAATAAAACCCCTACCGCAATGATCCGTCGGCGACTGATGCGGTCAGCCAGCATTCCGATGGGAATACCGACCACCGCATACAGCATGGCAAAGGCCAATCCCTGCAATAATCCGACCTGCAAATCGGTAAGGCCCAGATCCTGTTTGATCGGCTCGACCATCAGGCTCAATATCTGCCGGTCGATGAAGGAAAGGATATAGGCGACGAGAAATATGCCAAGCGCGACATGACCTTGCCGTAGAGTGGCCCTGCCGTGGCTCAACGCCTCATCCCCTCGTCCCATGCATTTTCTCTTCTGCTGATCGTCGTGCGTCTTTGCATATCTTGGGAGGGGAAGGTCAAGGCCGCAGCAGCATGGCTGAAGAAGCCCAGTGGGGAAAACCTAAACCCGCAGAACGACCTTCCCAATGGATGCGCCCGTTTCGACCAGTCCATGCGCAGCCTTCAGGCTGGCAGCATTCATCGGTCCAAGATCACGCGTCATCGTCCCATGCAGGACCCCTTCATCCACCAGCCGCGCTATCTCGGACAATATGCGATGCTGCTCAATCATGTCCGGGGTTTCGTAGATGGAGCGCGTGAAAACACCCTCCCACGCGACCGTGATCGACTTTTGCCGGAGAGCCACGATGTCGAAGCTCTTTACATCGTCGATAACCGCCAGGCTTCCTTGAGGCGCGATGATGCGGGCATAGGCTAGCAGATGCTGCTCGCTCGCAGCCAGACTTGCCACGAAGTTGACAGCCTTGACGCCGATCGCGGCTAGCCCTTCATTCAAGGGCTTGCGGTGGTCGATTACATCATGCGCGCCCATCTGCTTCACCCAGGCGATGGTTTCCGGGCGCGAAGCGGTAGCGATCACGCGCAGCCTGGTCAGTTGCCGGGCGAATTGCACCAGCATCGAACCAACGCCGCCAGCACCGTTGACGATCAGGATCGTCTGCCCTTCACCGCCGCCCCGCGGCACGCGCAGACGGTCGAACAGCAGCTCCCATGCCGTAAGCCCGGTCAGCGGCAGCGCCGCCGCCTGTGCGAAATCGAAGGAACGCGGCTTTGGACCGACAATCCGCTCATCGACGACATGCAGTTCCGAATTGGTCCCCGGCCGCTTGATGGTGCCAGCATAGAAGACTTCATCACCCGGCGCGAAAAGCGTGACGTCAGAGCCAATGGCTTCCACCACGCCCGCCGCGTCATAGCCCAGAACCATCGGCTCCTCAGCGGGCTTGGCGCCGCCGCGCACTTTCGTGTCGACCGGATTGACGGACACAGCATGCACGCGAACGAGCAGATCGCGAGGGCCGGGCGACGGATCGGCGACTTCAATGTCGATCAGCGAGTCTTCCCGCTCCAGCGGGCCGCCTTGCCTGAATCCTACCGCCTTCATCCAGAACCTGCCTCTCGATAGTTGATCTCAGGGCGAGAGGCTTATTGTTGCCGCGCTGAAAAGGGAAGGCGCCAATGCGTCAGGCGAGCTCAAACGCCATCGCTGTCGCTTCGCCACCGCCGATGCACAGGCTCGCCACGCCACGCTTGAGACCGCGCTCCTCCAGCGCACCCAGCAGAGTAGCAATGATCCGCGCGCCCGAGGCGCCGATCGGATGCCCCAGCGCAGTCGCGCCCCCATTCACGTTCAACTTGTCGGCGGGGATGCCAAGATCCTTGGCCGCGATCATCGCAACGACGGCGAAGGCTTCGTTCACCTCAAACAGATCGACGTCGGCCACGGACCAGCCAGCCTTGTCCAGCAGCTTGCGCATTGCCGGAACGGGCGCGGTCGTAAAACGCGCCGGTTCATGGGCGTGTGCGGCGCTGGCCACTACTGTGGCTATTACCGGCAAACCCATGCGCTCCGCCACACTGCGCCGCGTCATCACCAGTGCCGCTGCCCCGTCGGAGATGGACGAACTATTCGCCGCCGTGATGGTGCCGTCGGGGACGAAAGCGGGCCTTAGCGAGGGGATCTTGTCCGGACGGGCCTTACCCGGCTGCTCGTCGGTATCCACCAACGTATCGCCGCCACGTCCGGGCACCATCACCCCCGCAATTTCGCGCCGGAAAGCGCCGCTCGCGATGGCCGCCTGCGCTCGCTCCAACGATCGAACCGCATAGCCGTCCTGCTCCGCGCGCGTGAACTGATAATCACGCACCGCCTCCTCGGCAAAGACACCCATCGCCTTGCCGGGCTGATAGGCATCCTCCAGCCCGTCCATCATCATCGTGTCAATGATCCGGTCGTGACCAATGCGTGCGCCGGAACGGTGCTTGGGCAGGGCATAGGGCGCGTTCGTCATGCTTTCCATGCCACCCGCCACGATCAGGTCGGCAGCGCCTGCTTGCAACGCTTCCTGCGCCATGATGGCGGCCTGCATGCCCGAACCGCACATCTTGTTCACGGTGGTCGCCTGCGTGTCGAGGCCAAGGCCCGCGCCCAACGCCGCCTGCCGCGCGGGCGCCTGTCCCAACCCTGCTGGCAGGACGCAGCCCATGTAGATGCGGTCGATCACGTCCACGGGCGCACCCGCGCGCTCCACTGCCGCTTTCACCGCAGCCGCGCCCAGATCGGTCGCCTTTAAAGGCGAGAAGATGCCCTGGAACCCACCCATGGGCGTGCGGGCATATCCAGCGATGACAACAGGATCATTCTGCATGACAACTTCCTTCAAAAGCCAGCGAGAGTTGGGGCGGCGCTGCTACTGCCGATAAAATCATATAGCTGTGCATCAATGATCATGCACCGCCGCCCTTGATCAGCGTCATACGAAGACACTGACATACCAGCTCATCCCGCTGGTTCAGCAGCCGGTGCGAAAAGGTGACGACGCCCGAACCCGGCCGGGATTTGCTCGGCCGCAACTCCATGACCTCGGTCTCGGCGCGCAACGTGTCGCCCAGGAATACGGGCTTGGGCATGACGAGCTTGTCATAGCCCAGATTGGCGATCAACGTCCCCAGCGTCGTGTCACCTACAGACAGGCCGATCATCAATGCAAAGGTGAAGGTGCCGTTGACCAGTATCTGACCAAATTCGCTCGCCTTGGCCGCTTCGACATCCAGATGCAACGGCTGCGGATTATGCGTCATCGTCGAAAAAAGCAGGTTATCGGTTTCCGTAACCGTCCGCCGGATTTCGTGAACAATGGTCTGCCCCACTTCCCATTGTTCGAAAAACTTCCCCGCCATCAGCCTGCCTCCGCTTTTGCTATTTTGACGAGCAGCGTGCCTTCGCTCACCTGCCCGCCTTCGACGCCATGCAGTTCGACAACTTCCCCATCGAACGGCGCGACAAGGCCATGTTCCATCTTCATGGCCTCCAACGTCAACAGCTTCTGCCCCTTCGCCACCCTGTCCCCCGCCGCGACGGACACGGAAATGATCCGCCCAGGCATCGGCGAGAGGATCGCGCCATCGGACGCCTCACCGCCTCCCAGCCCGCCAGCTCGCCAAGGCGTCAGCTGCCAACTCTGCCCGCTCTCCGCGACGATCACGCTGCGTCCGGCCTTAGCCCCGCTCGAAGCCGCCAGCGCAACCTTCACCGGCGCTCCATCCAGCAGGAACCAGCCGTCGCGCCGCGCCTCCGCATTCAGGCGAAAGCCCGCCATCGGCCCCGGCGCGGCGAGCTTGGACGCCGCATCCTCCAGAACCGTCGTTGAGGGCAAGGCAGCCGGCAACAGCGCCTCCCCCTCACGCCCGATCAGTCCGGTATCTACCTGACCGTCAGCGAAATCCGGATGTTGAAGCGCCTTCGCCAGAAAACCGGCATTGGTTTTGAGCGGCCATATGACCGTCTCCACAAGCGTCTGCGACAGGCGCAACCGTGCGGCGTCGCGATCTGGACCCCAGGCGATCAGCTTTGCGATCATCGGATCGTAGAAGGACGATATCTCCGCCCCCCGCTCCACCCCGGTATCGACTCGATAACATGGCCCGATATCGAAACGGTCGAGCCTGCCGATCGAGGGCAGGAAGCCTTTCGCCGGGTCCTCGGCATAAAGGCGCGCTTCCATCGCCCAACCGCTGATCGACAGTTCATCCTGCGCCTTGGGCAAAGGCTCGCCCGACGCCACCCGCAACTGCCATTCGACCAGATCCTGCCCGGTAATCTCCTCCGTCACCGGATGCTCGACCTGAAGGCGCGTGTTCATTTCCATGAACCAGATGCGGTCGGCCCTCAGGCCCTCCGACCCATGGGCAATGAACTCGATCGTCCCGGCGCCCACATAGTCGACCGCCTTGGCCGCGCGAACCGCTGCCTGGCAAATCGCCTCCCGCGTCTGTTCATCCATGCCCGGCGCGGGCGCTTCCTCGATCACCTTCTGGTGCCGCCGCTGGAGCGAGCAGTCGCGCTCGAACAGGTGGACCACATTACCGTGGCTGTCTCCGAACACCTGCACCTCGATATGGCGCGGGTTCGTCACCCATTTTTCCAGCAGCACCTGATCGTTGCCAAAGGAAGACGCCGCCTCCCGCTGGCAGGACAGTAGCGCATCGGCAAAGTCTGCCGCGCTATCGACCTTGCGCATCCCCTTGCCGCCGCCGCCAGCGACTGCCTTGATCAGCACGGGATAGCCGATAGCGTCCGCCTCCGCTTGCAGCCGGTCGGGTCTCTGATCCTCCCCCAGATAGCCGGGCGTCGTCGGCACACCCGCCTCGCTCATCAGCCTCTTGGCTGCGTCCTTGAGGCCCATCGCCGTGATGCTGTCGGGATTGGGTCCGACCCAGATCAATCCGGCGTCTATCACCGTCTGCGCGAACTCCGCATTTTCCGACAGGAAGCCATAACCGGGGTGAATAGCCTGCGCGCCCGTCCGCCGAGCCGCATCAATAATGCGCTCTCCCAGCAAATAGCTTTCGCGCACAGGCGAAGCGCCGATATGCACCGCCTCGTCAGCAGAGCGCACATGCAGCGCATCAGCGTCAGCATCCGAATAAACAGCGACGGTATGAATGCCCATCCGCCGCGCGGTGCGGATGATCCGGCATGCGATCTCGCCACGATTGGCGATGAGAAGAGACTGGATCATCGTCATCACATCCGGAAAATGCCGAACGACGGGCGCTCGGCTACAGGAGCGTTCAGCGTCGCTGCAAAGGCCAGGCCCAGCACATCGCGCGTCTGCGCCGGATCGATGACGCCATCATCCCACAAGCGAGCGGTCGCATGATAGGGATTGCCCTCATCCTCATATTTCTGGCGGATCGGCGCCTTGAAGGCTTCCGCCTCCTCCGCCGTCCATGTCTCCGCATCCCGATGCACTGTCGCCAGCACACTCGCCGCCTGTTCACCGCCCATCACCGATATGCGGCTATTGGGCCAGGTGAACAGGAAACGCGGACTATAGGCCCTGCCGCACATGCCATAATTGCCCGCGCCAAAGCTGCCGCCGATCAACAGCGTGATTTTCGGCACGCTGGCGGTAGCGACCGCCGTCACCAGCTTCGCGCCATTTTTGGCGATACCCTCGGCCTCATATTTCCCCCCCACCATGAAGCCGGAGATATTTTGCAGGAACAGCAGCGGTATCCTCCGCTGGCACGCCAATTCGATGAAATGCGCGCCCTTGACCGCGCTCTCGCTGAACAGCACGCCATTATTGGCAAGGATGGCGACCGGCATCCCCCAGATATGCGCAAAACCGCACACCAGCGTCGTTCCATAGAGCGCCTTGAACTCATGAAACTCGCTACCATCCACGATGCGCGCGATGACTTCGCGGACATCATAGGGCGCGCGGACATCCTGCGGCACGATGCCATAGAGTTCCTGCGCATCAAATTTCGGCGGCACCGGATCGCGCATGTTGATATCGATCACCGGCGCGGGCTGGAGCGTCGATACGATGTCCCGAACGATGCTCAGCGCATGCTCGTCATTCTCCGCGACATGATCCACCACGCCGGACTTGCGCCCATGCAGGTCGCCGCCACCCAGATCCTCGGCGCTGATGACCTCTCCCGTCGCCGCTTGCACCAATGGCGGCCCGGCAAGGAAGATCGTCCCCTGATTGCGCACGATCACCGTCTCGTCCGACATGGCGGGCATATAGGCCCCACCCGCCGTGCAGCTGCCCATGACGCACGCGATCTGCGGAATGCCCTGCGCCGACATTTGCGCCTGATTGTAGAAGATGCGCCCGAAATGCTCGCGATCGGGAAATACGTCGGCCTGATTGGGCAGGTTCGCACCGCCGCTATCGACCAGATAGACACAGGGCAGCCGGTTTTCGAGCGCGATCTCCTGCGCCCGCAAATGCTTCTTCACCGTCAGCGGGTAATAGGTGCCACCCTTCACCGTCGCATCATTGCAGACGATCATCACTTGCCGCCCCTCGACGCGGCCTATCCCAGTGATCAGCCCAGCGCCCGGCACCTCGCCATGATACATGTCATTGGCGGCGAGTTGCCCGATCTCGAGAAAAGGACTGCCGGGGTCCAGCAGCCGCTCCACCCGTTCGCGGGGCAACAGCTTGCCGCGCCCGACATGCTTGTCCCGCGCCTTGGTTGGCCCACCGACTGCCGCAGCGGCAACCTTCGCCCGCAGCTCCTCCACCAACGCCAGATTATGGGCAGCATTGGCGCGAAACCCATCCGCCTGCGATGACAGCTTCGTGTCGAGCGCTGGCCCGCTCATGCGCCGATCAGCTCCCGGCCGATCAGCATGCGGCGGATCTCATTGGTCCCAGCCCCGATATCCAGCAGCTTGGCATCGCGCATATAGCGTTCCACCGGCCAGTCCTTCGTATAACCCGCCCCGCCCAGCGCCTGCACCGCCTCCAGCGATACCCGCACCGCATTCTCGCTCGCCAGCAATATGGCACCCGCTGCGTCGAACCGCGTCGTCCTGCCCGCGTCACATGCCCGCGCCACGGCATAGACATAAGCACGCGCCGAATTGAGCGCGACATACATGTCGGCCACCTTGGCCTGCATCAACTGGAACGCACCTATCGGCTTGCCGAACTGCTGGCGTTCCTGGACATAGGGCACCACGGTGTCGAGGCATGCCTGTATGATACCAAGCTGGATACCCGCCAGCACGGTGCGCTCATAATCCAGACCCGACATCAGCACGCCCGCGCCGCCATTCAGCGGACCCATGATATTCTCTTCCGGGACTTCGCAATCCTCGAACACCAATTCCGCAGTCGGCGATCCACGCATGCCGACCTTGTCGATCTTCTGACCGATGGAAAAGCCCTTGAAGCCTTTTTCGATCAGGAAGGTCGTGATCCCCTTCGACCCCTCTCCCGTCCTGGCATAGACAACCAGCGTGTCGGCATAGGGCGCATTGGTGATCCAATATTTGGTGCCATTCAGGATATAGCGGTCGCCCTTCTTTTCCGCCTTCAGCTTCATCGAAATAACATCGGACCCAGCACCTGCTTCCGACATGGCAAGGCTGCCGACATGCTCGCCCGAAATCAGCTTGGGCAGGTAGCGCGCCTTCTGATCCGCATTGCCCCAGCGGCGGATTTGATTGACGCACAGGTTCGAATGCGCGCCATAGCTGAGCCCGATGGAGGCGGAGGCCCGTGCGACCTCCTCCTGCGCGACAACATGCTCCAGATAGCCGAGGCCAAGGCCGCCATCCTCCTCCGCAACGGTAATGCCGTGCAGGCCAAGCGCGCCCATCGCGGGCCACAGTTCGTCACGCGGAAACCAGTCCTCCGCATCGATCCGCACAGCAAGCGGCGCGATCAAATCCGCAGCGAAGCGGTGGGTCGTTTCCCGGATCATCTGGGCATTATCACTCAGAGCGAAGTCGAAATCGGGCGTCATGGCCTCTCCTGAATATCTTTCGCCCTTCTACCATGCCGCCAGACGGCTGGAAAATTGACCAGACACTAATGATATCATAGATGTGGTCTATGATTGAGCGCTATCTGATCCATTATTTCCTGTCAGTGGTGGATCACGGCAACTTCTCCCGCGCTGCGCAACAATGCGGCGTGTCGCAGCCCACATTGTCCGTGGGCATCGCCAAGCTGGAAGCCCAGATCGGGCACGTCCTGTTCCATCGCACCAATCGCCGGGTGGAATTGACCCCGGCAGGCAGCCGGTTTGCCGCCCATGCCCGCCGGATCGAAGCGGAATTCGCCCGCGCGCAACAGGCGATGGCGGAAAATGACAGCAGCAAGCTCATCCGCCTGGGTATAATATCGACATTGCCGTCCCACTGGATCGAACAAGCCACTCGACAAGCCTGTGAGGCAGAAGGCGAAAGGCTGGAAATAGTCGAAGGCCGCATGCGCGAGTTGCTGCCGCGCCTTGAACGTGGCCGGATCGATGCCGTCATTGGCGTGCTGGACAATGATGCGCGCGCGCGCGAAACTCTGTTCGAAGAAGGCTACGCCCTTGCCCTGTCGGACAGGCATCCACTAGCCAATCGAAAAAAGCTGGACGCGGATGAGGTCGCAGGCATGGACATGCTCGTCCGCCGCAATTGCGAAGCGCTTACCGCAGTCAGCCGCTTCTTCACACAGCGCGGTGTCCGTCCATTCTTCACCGCCCGCACGATCAATGACGACCGCGCGATCGCCTTCCTCCGCGCCGGGCTGGGCATCACCGTCATGCCACGCTGCTTCCTGCAACCCGGCATAGCGATGCCCGCGCTTTCCGGCTTCGATCAACGTCGCAAGATCGGGATATTGATCGACCCGGCAAGCAGCGGACGGGTTGAAGCAAGCGAAACCCTGAGCCGTTTTTCTTCCGAACTGCGGCGGCTACACGCCGCCGCCTGACCCATTATTTCGAAAGCGCGCCACCAGCACAGCCCGGCCCTTCCAGCCCCGCCGCCCAGGCGATAGCTCCGCCGATCATCTTGCGATGTAGCGGTTCGCCATAGGTGGACGCGGCATGGCCAAGCGCGGAATAGAATGCCCGTCCATCACCGACGCAATGGGTCCACACCATTGGGTGATCGGCGCCCATGCGGATGTCCTTGGGCTTGGTGAAGGGGAGCAGCTTTTCAAACGGGCTGTAGCTTTTCTCGTCAATGGTGACGAGGATATGGTAGCCCTTGTCTCGCGGATTTGACGCGAAGGAATACCATTCGTCCGTCCGCCGCCAGACCTTGGGCAGTCCACGCGTCGCGGGATGATCGCGATCCTCGACATTCAGGTTCGCCGCCTGAAATTGCGGGTCCATGACATGCCCGATGAACTGCGCGCCGATCAGATCATCGACATACCAGCGCCACGCATATTGCGGATCGCCACCTGCGCCATGCAAACCAACAAAGCCGCCGCCCCTTTCCAGCCATGCGCGAAAGGCGCTGCGCTGCTCCGGAGTCAGCACGTCGCCGCTGACGCTGTTCCACACCACCGCCTTGAACCGGGCGAGCTGCGCCGGATTGAATATGGCGGCATTTTCCGTCGTGTAGCTGCTCCAGCCACGCGCCCGGGCAATCTCCTCCAGCGCGCGATTTGCGGCGACGATCTGCTCATCATCGCGAAAGCCGTTCGTCTTCGAAAAGATGAGGATAGCATTGCCGGAAAGCTTGGCGGGTAGCTGCGGCGGGGTCTTGTCATAGCTCGCGCCAATGCCCAAGACGAGGCGGCCTGCATTGCCCGGCCCCACCGCCATCGTGAACATGACCGCCAGCGCAATCACCGCCAGGACGATGAACGCCACCAGCCATTTGAGGACGCGCATCGCCACGCTCTTGCCCCTCGCCATCAACTTCTCTCCCGCCTTTTAAATATCACCGTCCCGGCTTCTTGAAACACGATCTGACCAATCAGCCGCGCCGCTGCGAGTCAGGCCGACATATATCCGTGCCACCCGCTCGAATTTTGGGTAAGATATATTTCCATCCATCCCTGCGGCGTGGTTGTTCAGCAGCGAGCAAGGCATAGCCGTATATTCGTGGCGAAGTAAACATATGCGTTGCATTTTTACAAAGGTGCATTACCCCCAATTGGCTTACAAACGGAGAGTATGATGAAGAATTGGATGATCGCCGCCGCCTTGATTGCCATGTCGCCTATGCCTGCCTTGGCGCAGACGGCCTATTCCTCCTCTACGACGGAAATCGGCACTTTGCTGGATGATCCCGCAGCAAAGGCTGTTCTGGCAAAGCATATTCCCGAAATTACGACCAGCGATCAGATCGACATGGCACGCGCGATGACCCTCAAGGATATCCAGCAATATTCGCCTGATGCGATCACGGACAAGCTTCTCGCCGACATTGACACAGACCTGGCGAAGCTCCCAAAGAAATAAGACGGAAAATGCTACTGGCCGGGGTTATCAGTCCCGGCCAGTTTATTAGCATCCAGTCCTGAACCGCTTCCGCTTTGGGTGGACGATTACCAGCTGTCCCGCCCACGTAACAGGACATCGACGGCATCGTCAGCGAAACTCGCTGCTTCTTCCAGGCTCAAGACCCGTATCGTTTCCTCTGTCCGGCGCCATCCCTGGATCATGCTCAGCAATTGCCGGGCGACGCGCTGTGGATTTGCGGCCGGAACTGGGTCATTCTTCGTTCCCTCGGTAATTTCGTCGGTCAGGAACTGAAGTTCGTAACAATATCCGATCTTGTAGAAGGTTTCGGCGATTTCGGGAAACCGCGAAGCTGTTGTCAGGATCAGCCGATCGAACTGCTGAATTTCTGGATTTCCCAATGACGCCATCGCAGTCCGGGCATGACGTTTCAGTCGCTCGGGAAATTCCTGGGGAAGATCGACATTATTGGCGCTTGCTTCATTCGACCATCTCTGCACACGGTCTTCCACAACCGCTTTCATGAGCGCTTCCTTGGTCGAATGGCGCGCATATAGGGTTCTTTTGGAAACCCCTGCCCCTTGGGCGACCGCTTCCATAGCGGTCGCCTCATATCCGACCGACAGGAACAGATCTCGCGCCGCGCTCAAGATCGCCTCATCGATCTGGCCCGCCTTTTTCTTAGGCGGTCGGCCGGTTCGGCGATTGGGCGTCAGCCGATCGGCGGCCTTTGCCTCACCGGAATCCGCCTTTTCTGTCGTTTCTCCCGTAAGCGGCATGTTACACCCAAAGCTTAAACTCTATGCCCCTTATGTCCTTTCGAACCATCATCACAAGTAAACTCTACACGCTGCACCGGGATCAACGCCCGGCGCAGCCGACGCCGATCGCCATAGCGTCTTGTCCCATCGGTCGATCGGCATCCTCCATGCGCGCCCAGATACAGCAACTCAGGCTCGGGCCTCCAGACAGATCAAGGTCGATGCCGTCAGCGACCTTGACCGGATGAAGTCTTCGCGGATTGGAGCGGCGCAACGATCTGACGGCATGCATCTCCAGGAGTGATGTCTTCGCACCATTCGCGCAGAATATTGTCGACCCAGATTATCGCGGGCAAAAGTCCACTATCCCTCAATGCCTGATCCGAACGGTTCTGCATTGACGCCCAGAAATCTGCCGGAATCTGATCAAGTACACCGGCGATTATATCCAGGATCATGCAGATCGCCGAGGAATAGAGCGACGCTTTATATTGCAGGCGTAGCTCGACGGAATCCAACAGGACTCCGGACTTCTCCTCCAGTTCAGCCGTGAAGGTGCGGAGAACCAGATCGACCAGTTCCCGATATCTTTCCGGCTCCGGCATCATCATCATGCCGCTCAACGCCTGCGCGATGCTCATTTGGCCCGCGCCTCCCCAATCGAGCAACCCGACCTTGAGCTCTCCCGATGGTTCGCGCCAATACCAGGCGTTATCCACGTTCAGATTTGGATGGCAAAGGCCAGTATAATCGCGGTCCTCGTGCAGGTAAGCAATAACCGCGTCCTTATGCTCCAGCCCGAACAGCACATCCTCTCGCCAACGCGCCATGAAGTCTGGATCGGACACCTCATCTATGAATAGATGTGGCGCGGTACGTGTGACGAATTTCTCGAGCGTTGCGATCTTGGCGGTGGCATCCGGTATCGGATCGAAGTCGCGCGCGGCTTCTCCAAAGGGAAATATTCTCTCGATGTCCGACCCAAGCGCGCCGCGTTTTTGCGCCGCAACCAGACGCGCCAACGATCGTGCGAGCAACACATAATGGTCCTCGACATTGCTGATCTCGTGATCATATCCCTTGCGATGAGCCGGCTCGATCGGCGCCACGCCGAAGGCGATGCGCTCCGTAATCAGGATATAATTGGTCGTGCTACCAGAATAGTCACCGAAATAATATTTCGCCGTCGTGACCGGAAGATCGACTTCACGCGCAAGGCGCTGCATGTCGATCTCGCCGCTACCCAGGCGGATCAGGCCAAATTTATGATCGGCATCCGCCGGTGGGAACTTGGCGAACAGTTCGGTGTGCAATCCTTCTTCGTCCCGCGCATAGGCTACGGTAAGAAGCGCCCGTTCGGACGCTCCCGGAACACTGATCGGATTCAGCGCGACTATTGCCGTGACTTCATTGTCGGCGGACATGACCCCCGAAGCCCGGAAGGCCTCTGTCAGAAACGCCGCACCAAATTCCGCCAGCATTTCTGGAGAGATGGGGAATGCAAGACCATAATGATCGCCCGGCGCAACCGTCCGGTGCAATTGGTCGAACAGCTTGCGATCAGGCAGCGATCTACGGTGCATCAGCATATTTCCCTGCATAACCACTCAGCCGTGCCGCTGACTGATCTGAAGGAGATGCCCTTCAAGATCCTTCACAAAAGCGTGACGCCCCACGTTGGGAATCGATCGATCTTCCAACACGGTTCCGCCAGCCTTCTCGATGCGCTGCAGGCAAGCGTCGAAATCTCCGCTCGCAAAGCCGATGATCGATTCATTGCGAGCAGGTTGCGTGTCGTCGGGAAAGCTCGCCAGAATGAACAGCGGGCCGCCCTTGTAAGTCGGCTGATAAACGATCTCCACAACCGCCCGACCAGCGATATTCGCTTCCATTCGGTTCATTTCGACTAGACCGAACACAGATTTATAGAAGGCGTCAGACTTTTCTATGTCGTGAACGATCAACTTCGTGAACATGAAGTCGATATCTTGCTCGGCACCGAAAGGAAGTTCCATTACATCTCTCCTTGTTTTATTGTCCGCCGCTGCCCCTGATCAGATGGTCAGCATTTCCATTTCGGGCGGTGCGGTCTTGACGGCATCGTCGGCGCGGGTGACGTTGAAGTCTTCTTCGCGGGGCGAGCGCAGGACATGCCAGATGCGCGAGTTGTGGCGCGGGATGGCGAGGATGACCTTCTTCTGCCCGTCGGCGCCCTTGTCGCGATAATAGCCATGGGCGCTGCCGCACTGGACCCAGGCGGTCTTGGCCAGGTTCGCGTCGACATCGTCGATGAACGCCTGCGTCGCCTCTGGCGAGACATCGACGGACGACAGATGATCGTCCACCATCCATTGCAGCAGTTCGATGATATAATGGACCTGCTGCTCGCTCACCACCGCATGGTTGGCGACCAGATAGCTGTAGGGCGCGCCCATGAAGACGAAGTTGGGGAAGCCGGTGATCAGCATGCCTTCATAGGAGAAGGGATGCGGGTCGAACGCGTCCGTCAAAGTTTCGCCGCCGGCGCCGCGAATGTCGAACTGCCGCCCAAAATGCAGATTATAGCCGGTCGATAGCAACAGCACGTCGCATTCGATCCGCGTGCCATCGGCCAGGATCACCGCGTCCTGCTCGGCCTCGGCCAATTCGCCACGCACGATCGACACATTGGGCTTTTTGAGCGTGTCGTAAAAACCGCAATCCAGGATGGGCCGTTTCGCAAACACCGGGAAGTTGGGTGTCAACAGCTTCACCATTTCCGGATCGTCCGGGAAATGGCTCTTCAGATAGCCTTCGCACATCATCCGCATGCCATCGTTGATCGGGCCAAAGCCGCCCGTCTTCGCGGCATAATCCTCATCCTTCATGATCATGCCGTGCATGTCGCGCATCTGGCTGTGCAGGCTTTGCAGCCGCTTCCACTGCGCCACGAAGGGCACATATTCCATCGCCCAGCGCTCGATTTCGGCCACCGGCGCATGCGCCTGCGGATTGGGGATGATATGTTCCGGCTGGCGCTGCACGATCACCAGTTCGCCGACCTTGTCGGCAATGGCCGTCGCCACCTGCACGCCTGAACAGCCCGTGCCGACCAGGACGACCTTCTTGCCCGTCAGATCGACATTATGGTCCCAGGCGGCCGAATGAATGACCGGCCCCTTGAAGCTGTCGAGATTCTTCACCTTGGGATAATTGGGATTGTTGTTGGGTCCCACCGCCATGATGAGGACGTTGCACTCATGGCTTTCCGGCTTGCCGTTCCGAACCGCCTTCACCGTCCAGATCTTGCGCTTCTCGTCCCATTCCGCACCCTCGACCCAGGTGCCGAACCGGATCCGGTCGCGAAGGCCGTATTTGTCGGTGACGCGATCGAGATAGGACAGGAATTCCGGGCCACGCGGGTAGAATTGCGTCCACGAAGCATTGGGCTCGAAGGAGAAGGAATAGACGCGGCTCGGCGTGTCGACCGCCGCGCCCGGATAGGTGTTGGTCAGCCAGTTGCCGCCCACCGTGTCCATCGCCTCCAGCACGGTAAAGTCAAAACCGGCCTGCTGCAATTTGATGGCCGCGTTGATGCCCATCATGCCCGCGCCCACGACCAGCACCTTGAAATCGGCGGGCGGGACATCGGCAGCCTTGCGAATGCGCGTGTCGGTGGTGAACCCGGCATGCTGGAACGCGACATCCACCGACATTTCGGGAAGGTCCTGGCCCAGCAGCAAACGGCTCATCCGCTTGAACATCGGCCGGTCCAGCTGTGGCATGACCGGAGGCTTCCCGGACTTTACCGCCACGCGCAGGCGATCGCGGATCTCGGCGACCACGGCCGGATCGATGGACGGCCGCTCCTCGTGCGCATGGATATCGACGAACGTCTCCACCAGATCTTCCTGGCGGCCGTCGATCGCATCCCAATAGTGGTTCAGCAGCGTCCGATTGCCGGTCATCTGGATCAACGCCATCAGCGCCATGGTGGGGTCCAGCGCATCGATCGCGGCATCGACCCTGGCATTTGTGTCCAGCACCCGTTCGTGCATCCTGTTTCTCCTCATATGTGCCCGCTTTCGGACTCGATGAGAATATATTACACATTAGTGTGTAATTGGTCAATGACAACTCTGCTTGCCATTGCTCCTCCGCTGCGCGACGAGGCAAAAGATGAATGAAACGAGCACCAAGAGGCGAGCGGGCCGCCCGACGGCGGAGGCGGCCGAACAGAAGCGCATGAACCTGATTCTCATCGCGGTGGAGGAATTTGCCCGTGCGGGCTTTCACGCGGCATCCTTGCGCGACATCGCGGAAAAGGCGCAGGTGTCGAGCCGCACCCTCTACAATCATTTCCCCGACAAGCTGGCGCTTTTTGCCGCCTGCCTTGAATATTCCGGCGCACAACTTCAGCCGGACGTCCCCGACTTAAAGGGCGACCTACACACGCGCCTTGTCACCTACGCGACGGAAATGCAGTGCCAGCTTTCCTCGACCCGTAGCATGCGCATTTCCCGGCTAATCTACCGGGAAGGCGGAGAGTTCGACGAACTGCGAAAGCTCGCTCGTCACCAGTTTGAAAGGTATCAGGTCAGTCCGGTTGCGGCGATGTTGGAGAAAGAAGGCGCCTCCGCCGCAGAAAGCCGCAGCTTCGCCATGCAATTCGTCGCCATGGCCTTTGGCGAATGGCAACGCCGCTTATTGTTCGGCGAGCCTCCGCTTACTCTCAGCGAAATGGCCGCGCATGCACAGTTGGTCACGGGACTGTTCCTGAACGGCATCCGTTCGAACCTGAGAAAAATGGACAGCTGACCTTCCCACCCCTCAGAGAAATGCGATAACGGGACCCGACACGCCACTCACCGCGTTTTGCCCTCATGATGGGAGAAGCGTGCATGGAGCACATGGAGTTGGGGGCACCGGCGGCGTTCGAGCCATCGGAAGAAGATAGCGTGGACGGGGACATCGCGGCTGGCGACGGCCGGGCCGCTGCTCTGCTTGATCTGCTACACGTCCTGAAGAACCGTGGATATAGTTTCGTCACGCCCACGCCCGCCACGCATGCACGGGCTGTCAAACGAGCGTCGCGTCGGCCCGCCCATGACCTGCGGGATATTTTCGGCTGGTCGCTACCGTTCGATCCGAAGCTTCTGGACGCGGAACTTGCTCGCATCCTGACAAAGGCCAACGCACTGGAAAGATGTGACGACGGCGTGAAAAGCCGCTTCCGCGTGTCGTCGCTTGGGAACGACCTATTCCTTCACTCCGCTTATCCGACTGATTGTCAGGAAGCGGTATTCTTTGGGCCTGACAGCTACCGTTTCGCGCGATTGATCAGCGATGAATTGTCTCGATGCCCACAGCAGAAAGGCGCGCGGCTTGTCGATATCGGCACGGGCGCTGGGGTAGGCGGGATCGTGGCCGGTCATCTTTGCCCTGCTGTCGATATTTTGATGACCGACATCAATCCCCTCGCGCTTTATCTCGCCCGCATCAACGCGCAGGCCGCCGGTATCACGGCCCGCTTCCGCCAGACCGGCGATCTGTCCGCGACACATGGGACGTTCGACCTCCTGCTCGCGAACCCTCCTTATATCATGGACGCCGCAGGCCGCGCCTATCGTGACGGCGGGGGCATGCACGGTGCTGAAGTATCGCTGATGATGGCACAGCAGGCCCTTCCCCGGCTGACCGCTGACGGGCGCTTCATCCTTTACACTGGTAGCGCGATCGTCGATGGCCGCGACCAGCTGAAGGAGCGATTGGCCGATCTTGCGGCGGCGCGGAACTGCGCACTGCGCTACACCGAAATCGACCCGGATGTGTTTGGCGAAGAATTGGAAAATCAGGCCTATTCCGATGTCGACCGCATCGCGCTCATAGCCGCGATCATCCAACGAAAGGACAGCGCAGCTTGATCGCGGTGAAGGGTCGGCCGTTGCACCTTCTTGCCGGTCTTCTCATCGGCCTGATTGCAGGCATCGCCACCAGCGGGCGGCCACAGGAGTTGGTCGGTAAAATCCTGCTGCCGATCGGCAGTCTGTGGCTCGATGCCCTAACCATGACGGTGGTTCCGCTGATCTTCGGCCTGCTCGTCACCGGCATCGCCTCCGCCTCCCGCAATGCCGCTGCTGGCAGCATCGCGACCCGCGTCCTCATCCTCTTCGCCCTGATGCTGGCCGCCGCCTCCATAACAGCGGCATTATTGGCAGAAGGGCTGTTGCGGCTCTGGCCTGTCACTCAAGGATTGGCGGAGGCCGGAGGCACCTCCCCTCCCCCTCTTTCACAAGGCGAATGGTTTCGCGGAATCATTCCTGCAAATCCTCTGAAGGCCGCCGCCGAAACTGCCATGGTCCCGCTCGTCACATTCGCGATATTCTTCGGCTTCGCCATCTCCCGCATCAGCACGGACCTGGCCGATCCACTGCTTGGACTACTGCGCGGACTGGTCGAAACCATGCTGATTATCGTGGGTTGGGTGCTGGCAGTTGCACCTGTCGGCGTAGCCGCCTTGGCATTCGGCGCGGGCGCGAAGCTGGGCGTCGGCGTGGTCGGCGCCTTTGCCCAATATGTAGCGGTTGTCATAGCCTGCTGCCTTGCCGCCACGCTGCTCGCCTATATCTGGGCAGCTTTGGCAGGCGGTCGCTCCCCGTTGCGCTTTGGGCGATCGGCCTTGGCCGCTCAGGCGGTAGCACTGGGCACCCAATCATCACTCGCGACCTTACCGGTGATGGTGGATGCGGCCCGCAAGCTGAATGTTCCCGAAGAAACAGCTGCCATTGTACTGCCGATGGCGGTTTCGCTGTTCCGCGCGGCCAGCGTAGCCGCAAACGTCGCCGTCGCTATTTATCTCGGGCATGTACACGGCGTTCTTCCGGGGGCCGCAACCCTCGCGCTGATCGCACTCGTCGCCGTTCCCATCAGCCTTGGCGCAGTAGGTCTTCCGGCCCAAATATCCTTTTTCGCGACGATCGCCCCTGTCTGCATTGCTGCGGGCATTCCCGTCACAGCACTGCCGTTGCTCCTCGCGATCGAGGCGATACCGGACCTGTTTCGCACGGTGGGCAACGTAACCAACGATCTCGCCGCCGCCTGCGCCATCAGGCCCAAGCCGTCGCTCTCAGCAGGGCAGACCCCGTGAAAGTCAGGTCGGCCCCAAGGGCACCACATTGAATTCATATTTCACGATATCCACCGCGATACCGGAATCGATATGGGCAACACCCTCGATGCCGGAAATATGATCGTAGAGGAATTGCTGAACCTCGGAAAAATCGTGCAGCGCCACCATCAGTTCCAGGTCATACCCGCCGTTCATGGCGTTGACGCTAAGCACCTCGGGGAATTTCGCCAGATCGCGGCCCACATCCTGAATGCCGCGCCCCTGCACCCTGACGCCCACGGCCAGGATGACATTATATCCCCTGGCGGCGAAGTCGGTCACGGCGACCACGCGCATAGCGCGCGCGTCTTCCATCTTCTGCAACCGTGCCGAAACGGTCGCAGCGGTCACCGATAGCTGCTGCGCAATATCCTGATTGGTCGCTCGTCCGTTAGTCCGCAAGATTTCGATGATATTATTGTCCAGCGCGTCCAATGAGGGCGGCGCTGTAATCCGCCCATTCCTTATCTGCATGCCGCCATGACTCCCGTCGATCCACGGAGGTATAGCGTGTGGAAATGGAGAGTGCCACCTGAGGCGTATGAAGCCGACGGCATACGCCTTGGCGCCTTTCGCGAGGACGCAACGCTACCACGTAACCTCGCCGAATATTGTGACAGAGATCGTCGCTCAGCGAGCCGATGCGTAACAACCGCGCAATTCAGCTATGTAAAAAATTCTCGGGCACAGCCCAGAAATGCCGTCACGATCCCAGCACGCTCCGTGCCGCATCCACCGCCCACTTTGCCCGCCTTTGTGGGTTGAAGCCTTTGTCGATGGCGTATTGCTGGGGTATTTCGACGCTGATTGGGGTGCTGGGGTTGAGGGCGTGGAGGAACGCTGGGATGTTGAACGCGCCTTGTCCGGGGAGTTGGCGCTGGATGCCGGCTTCGCGTTCGAGTTCGCTGGGATCGATGGTTGTTGGGCCGTCGGAGATCTGGGCGATGGCGATGGCGGGATGGGCAAGGAGGGGGAAGCTGGTTTGGGGTTCGGGTCCACGCATGATGTGGAGGAGGTCGGCTGTGACCTTGATGTCGGATCGGCCGGAGCGGGCTATTTCGTCGAGGGCGGCGCTTAGGCTTTGGACCTGGGAGGGGGGATAAAATTCGATAGCGAGCGCGATGTCGAACTTTGCGGCGAGTTCGGCGAGTTCGTCGAGCCTTTCGGTGCGGCGGATGGGATCGCGATCGTAGCAGAGCACATTGGCAAGCGGCGCGCCGAGCGCTGCGCCGGTTTCGAGCGCGGGGGCGAAGCTGGCGGGATCGGTGCGGCCTGCCATGGTGAAGGGGTAGAGGAGGTCGACGCTGACCCCGGTGGCGGCGAGCGCGGCGCGGGTCTGGCGCAGCGCTTGCGGGTCGCGCACCAGGTCGTAGCTGGGCATGGCGGGCAACACCTCCATGGAATGGAGGAACGGGCAGATGCCTTGGCAGCCCACCTCTGCGGCGATCTCGGCAAGCTGCCAGGGGGTGGTGTCGGTGACGGTGATATGGTCGAGCGACAGGCGTCTATCGGCCATATCCTCTCCTCTTGTTGGTTGGCTGGCCTGCCGGGGTGGCCTCGTGCGGCCGCCCCGGCATGGGGTCAGGCGCGTTCTTTCAGCATGTCGAGCGCGACATCGACGATCATGTCTTCCTGTCCGCCGACCATCTTGCGACGGCCGAGTTCAACCAGGATGGCGCGGGTGTCGAGGCCATAGGTTTCGGCGGCCTTTTCCGCGTGGCGCAGGAAGGAGGAATAGACCCCGGCATAGCCAAGCGCGAGGGTTTCGCGATCGACCCGGACCGGCCGGTCCTGCAAGGGACGAACGAGGTCCTCGGCCGCGTCCATCAGCGCATTGACGTCGCAGCCATGATTCCAGCCCTTGCGCTCGGCAGCGGCAATGAACACTTCGAGCGGCGCGTTGCCAGCGCCCGCGCCCATGCCGGTGAGCGACGCGTCGATCCGCACCGCACCGCATTGGGCGGCGACGATCGAGTTGGCGACGCCAAGCGAGAGATTATGGTGGGCGTGGATGCCGCGCTGGGTCTCGGGCTTCAACACCCGGTCATAGGCTTCGAACCGGGCCTTGACCCCGTCCATGTCGAGCGCGCCGCCGCTGTCGGTCACATAGACGCACTGCGCGCCATAGCTTTCCATGAGCAGGGCTTGGCTAGCGAGCTTGTCCGGCTCGATCATATGGCTCATCATCAGGAAGCCTGAGACGTCCATGCCAAGATCGCGGGCAATGCCGATATGCTGCTTGGAGACGTCCGCCTCGGTGCAATGGGTCGCGACCCGCACCGAGCGCACGCCGATATCATAGGCGCGGCGCAGTTCCTCGACCGTGCCGACGCCGGGCAGGATCAGCGTGGTGAGCACCGACTTGGTCAGCACCGAGGCGACCGCTTCGAGCCATTCCCAATCGGTATGCGCGCCAAAGCCATAGTTGAAGCTCGCGCCATTGAGGCCGTCGCCATGGGCGACCTCGATCGCGTCGACGCCTGCATCGTCCAGCGCCTTGGCGATCGATTTCACATGGTCGATGCCATACATGTGGCGGATGGCGTGCATGCCATCGCGCAGGGTGACGTCCTGGATATAGAGCTTGTCGCCCGCCTCGACGTTGAATGTGCTGGTCATGTCTTGATACTCCGTGGGCGCGCGCTTCAAGCGGCGACCGTCTTGCCCTGGGCGATGCGCTGCGCGAGCAGCTCGCCGGTCGCCTTGGCGGCGGCGGTCATGATGTCGAGATTGCCCGAATAGCTGGGGAGATAGTCGCCCGCCCCTTCGACCTCGAGCAGGATCATGGTCTTGATCCCGGTGAACTCGCCGCGGCCAGGAATCGTGAGCTTGTTATTGTCGCCAAAGCGCTCGAACTGCACGTCCTGCTTGAGGCGATAGCCTGGCACATAGGCCTGCACCTTTTTCACCATCGCTTCGACCGAGGCGCGGATGGTTTCCTCGTCGGCGCCTTCGGACAAAGTGAACACCGTGTCGCGCATGATCATCGGCGGTTCGGCGGGATTGAGGATGATGATCGCCTTGCCCTGCGCCGCGCCGCCGACCTTTTCGATGGCGCCAGCAGTCGTGCGGGTGAACTCGTCGATATTGGCGCGGGTGCCAGGGCCTGCCGAGCGCGAGGAGACCGAGGCCACGATCTCGGCATAATGCACCGTCGCGACCTGGCTGACGGCGGCGACCATCGGGATCGTTGCCTGGCCGCCACAGGTCACCATGTTGACGTTCCCGGCGTCGAGATTGGCTTCACCATTGACCGTGGGGATGGTGTAGGGGCCGATCGCGGCGGGGGTGAGGTCGACGACCTGCTTGCCGTCCTTGCGCAGCGCTTCGTCATGCACCTTGTGGGCGTAGGCCGAGGTTGCGTCGAACACGATGCCGATCTCGGGGTAAACGTCCATCTTCATGAGGCCTTCAAGCCCCTCATGGGTGGTGGCGACGCCGCGCTCGCGCGCCATGGCGAGCCCTTCGGACGCCTCGTCGATGCCGACCACGGCCACCAGCTCCATATTCTGCGGATATTTGATCATCTTGATCATGAGGTCGGTGCCGATATTGCCCGACCCGATGATCGCCGCCTTGACCTTGCCCGTCATCAGATACTCCTCACAGCATCGCGTGCCAGCGATACCCTCTTCATAAATCTTCAGATAAAGCGCGCGGTGCAGCTGCCAACCCCGTGGAGCTGCATCTCGAACACATCTCCCGCCTGTGCCGGTTCGAGCGGCACCAGGCTCCCTGACAATATCACATCGCCGGCGTCGAGCGTTACCCCATAGGCGCCGAGCGTATTGGCGAGCCAGGCGACCGCTTGCGCTGGCGAACCCTGCACCGCATGGCCATGGCCTTCGGAGAGCGGCTGCCCGTTCTTGGTCACGGTGACGTGGAGATTGGGGAGGTCATGGTCACGCGGGTTCGCGCGGGCCTCGCCCAGCACATAGACACCGCAGGAGGCATTGTCGGCAACGGTGTCGACGATGCCGATCTTCCAGTCCTGGATGCGGCTGTCGACGATCTCGAAACAGGGGACGATGCTCTGTGTCGCGGCGATCACGTCCTCGGCCGTGACGCCCGGCCCCTTGAGGCTGTCTTTCAGGATGAAGCCGATCTCGGCCTCGGCGCGCGGCGCGATCAGGCCGTTTGCCGCGACATCGATATCGCCCTCGATAAACATCCGGTCGGTCAGGAAACCGAAATCGGGCTGGTGCACGCCCAGCATGTCCTGCACGGCCTTGGAGGTAACGCCGATCTTCTTGCCGATGACCTTTTCGCCGTCCGCCTTGCGCTTGTCGAGCGCGCCCAGCGAGATCGCATAGGCATCATCGATCGTCAGCTCAGGGTGCCGCGCGATGAGCGGCGGCACGGTGCGCTTGTCCCGCAGCGCGCGGTAGAGCTCGTCCGCCAATGTTTCGTTCAGCGTCTCGCTCACAGATAGGCTCCGTCCTGGAAGATGAGGGGATCGACCGCGTCGGACAGACGCACCGCCTTGACCCGGGCGATGACGATGCTGTGGGTGCCAAAGGGGGTCATGCTCTCGATCGTGCAGGAGAGGTTGGCCTGCGCTTCATCGAGGATGGGGAGGCCATGGGCATCGGGGGTCCATTGCCCCACGCCAAAGCGTGCCTCGCGCGCCACCGCACCTCCGAATGCTGCCGACACTTCGCGCTGGTGGCGCGAGAGGAGGTTGATGCTGACCGGGCAGCCGGGCGAGAGATGGGCGTGGATGCCGGCCGTCTGGTTGACGCAGACGAGCACGGCGGGCGGGTCCATGGTAAGCGAGGTGATCGAGGTTGCGGCCATGCCGACCGGCGTCTTGCCCTCGCCCAGCGCGGTGACGATCGCCACGCCCGAGGGCAGGCGGCGCATCGCGCCCTTCAGACCAGCGGTGACATCGACGGGCTCTGGAACAGGCACGGATTGCGCAGGAGCAGCGTCAGCCATTCTTCAGGAAGTCCAGTGAGTAGCGGTTGAACTCTTCTGTCCGCTCGACCTGCACCCAATGGCCGGTCTGCGAGAAGGTGAGGCAGCGAACGTCAGGGCAGGCGTCGAGGAAGAGACGCGCGTGGCTTTCGGGGCAGAATTCGTCATTGAGGCCCCAGAGGACGAAGATGGGCTGGGTGACCTCGCCCAGGCGCGGCCCAAGGTCGGGGGTCTTGACGCGGGCGAGCACATCCTTGGGCTGGGTGCGCGCGACCGCGAAGCGTTCCTCGACCAGCGCGTCGGTGATGTGGTGCGCGGACGAGGGATGCATGAGGTTGCCGATCAGGCGGCGCTGTTCCTCGATGTTGAATTCAGGGCTGCCAAAGCCCGAGCGCATCTTGGCGATGCCGGGCATGGTGAAATAGCTTGATTGTTCAGCCACGCAGCCCGGCGCCATCAGGACGAGCTTGCCGATGGTGAACTCGGGATGGTCGAGCGCGATCTGGAGGGCGATGCCGCCGCCCAGCGAGTTGCCGATGAGGTGGCCGCCGCTGATCCCATGCTGGCCAAGCGCATCGAGCAGGGTCTGGGTAAACAGCTCGAGCGGATAGTCGGTCTCGGGCTTGGACGAGGCGCCATAGCCGATGAGGTCGGGCAGGATGACGCGATAGCCCGCATCGGCGAACACTTGCGCATTGTTGCGGAAGTTGGACGCGCCCGACGCGCCGGGACCGCTGCCATGGATGAAGATGACGATGGGCGCATTGGCTGGCGCGCCCGCAATTTCCGCGATCGAAATCTCATAGCCGCCCGCAACATTGTAGCTCTTGCGGATCAATTCACTGCCCATGGGCAATCCTCTTTTTTTGCCTGTGCCAGATGCCGGTGACCGACGCCGATCAGATGCCAGATGGTCAGATGCCAGATGGTCAGATGAAGGTGAAGGCGGGCGGTTCGCCATTGATCGTGCCGATGACGTCGCTGGTGCGGTTGGCCGGGTCATTGGCGACATGGGCGCGCGCGGCGTGGAGGTCGAGCCAGGGCTGGAGGATCGGGCTCGACATATAGACCGCCCGGCCGCCCAGCAGCTTGACCATGCCGTCGGCGAGCTCGGCCATGCGGCGCACGACGCTGGCGGACTGATAGGCAAAGAGCGCGCGCTTTTCCATCGGCACCGGCTCGTTGCGCTCGGCATAACCCATCAGCTCGTTGAACGTGGTCCTGTGCGTCAGTTCCATCTCATTGGTCTCGGCGATCGCGCGGGCGATGGCGGCGTGGAGATGGGGGTCGGCCTTGGACGCCTTGCCGGTGTTGGTCGAGACGCGGCTGCCCATGATCTCCATCGCAGCGCCAGTGGCGGCGCGGATGCCGCCAAAGGCGGCGCTGGAGACCGAGCGGATGAAGAGCTGCGCCCAGGGGATGCGGTAGAGCGGGGAGGTGTTGGTTTCCTGGCCCGGATTGGTCCCGGCAAAGCCGTCGCTGGCCCTGTGGGTGCGATGTTCGGGCACGAACACGCGCTCGACGAGGATGTCGAAGCTGCCGGTGCCCTGGAGGCCGAACGTGTCCCAGGTGCCCTCGATCACCTGATAGTCGGAACGCGGCAAGAGGAAGGTGCGCATGTCGGGCGGGCCGCCATCGGTGTCGAAGTTGATCGCGCCAAGCAGCACCCACCCGCAATGGGAGGAGCCCGACGAGAAGCCCCAGCGGCCCGAAAGATAGAAGCCGCCTTCGACCTTTTCCACCTTGCCGACCGGCTGATAGGTGGAGGAGACGAGCATGTCGGGGTTATCGCCCCACACTTCCTTCTGCGCCTCGTCATGGAAGAGGGCGAGTTCATAGGGGTGGCAGCCCAGCACGCCGTAGATCCAGCCTGTCGACATGCAGCCTTGCGCCAACGCCTTCTGGATCTCGAAGAAGACATTGGGGTGCATCTCATAGCCGCCGTAGCGCTTGGGCTGGAGCACGCGGAAGAAGCCGGCCGCCTTCATCTCGGCGACGGTCTCGGGGGGCACGTCATGGGCGATGGTGCAGGCGCGCGCGCGCTGGCGCAGCACCGGGATCATCGCCTTGGCCTTAGCGATCAGGCTTTCGGGCGAAGGTATCCCGGCATTCGCCTCGTCAATGGGTCGGCTTGCTACTGCCCCGGTCATGATCTTCTCCATTGTAGGCGACTCTGCTTCAGATTTGCTATATGCGTAGATTATGTAAACTGCTATTACGCAAACTGTCAAGGCAAACAGGGCTTGCGCATTTGGGCCGTTGCTTATAGGCGGATTGGGAACGAATTGCCATAAGCTCGTGAGCGCGCTTAACTGCGCCTCCCCCAGCAAGTGCAAAACAGGCGGCAGCGCTTGCCATATGCGTATGGGGAAGGTCATTTTGCAACGCTCTGCGGCAGAGCATGGCTGGCAGACAGGAAAGAAGGCGAGGCGCTTGAAATGGCAGTGATATCGCTAGGCTATGTGGTGATCGAGGCGCGGGAGCTCGGGCCGTGGCAGGATTTTGCCTGCAATATCGCAGGACTGATGGCGGCTCCTTCGCCGGACGAAGACGTCGCACTGTTCCGCATGGACGACCGGCCCTGGCGCCTCATGGTGCAGAAAGGCGCGGCCGACCGCTTCGTGGCGCCGGGCTGGGAATGCGCGAATCGTGACGCCTTCGAATCGGTGCTGACCCGCCTCGAGGCAGCAGGCCGTCCGGTGGAACGGGCGGGCGTCATGGAAGCACGTGGCCGTCAGGTCTATGAACTGGCCCGTTCATCGGACCCTGCGGGCAATCCGATGGAAATCTTCTACGGCCGCTTCGTCGACTATGCCCCCTTCGTCTCGCCCGCAGGCGTCAGCCGTTTCGTCACCGGCAGCCCGGACGGCGCGGACGGCGACATGGGGATGGGCCATGTCGTGCTGACCGCCCCCAATTTCGACGAGACCCACAGCTTCTACAAGGACGTCATGGGCTTTGGCGACACCGACCTTGGCCGCTTCTACCTGATGGGCGGCGGCGCAGACGATCCGGGCGTGGGCTTTGCTTTCCTGCACTGCAACCCGCGCCATCACAGCCTGGCGCTCGGCCAGCTGCCTGAAAGCCCCAATGGCGCTGTCCACATGATGCTCGAGGTCGGCTCCCTTGAGGATGTCGGCCGCGCCTATGACCGGGTCTTGAAGAGCAAGGGCAAGGTGCCGCTCTCGGCGACGCTTGGCCGTCATGTCAACGACAAGATGACCAGCTTCTACATGCAGACGCCGGGTGGATTTGACATCGAATATGGCTGGAACGGCCTGGTAATAGACCCGGCGACATGGGTCCCCACCACCAGCCTTTCTGTAAGCGACTGGGGCCATAAATGGGCTCATGAGCAGGACTGACGCAAAAGGATGACTGACATTATGCTCGACAAGCGCATGACGGTGGACGACATCGTCGACCAGATTTCCGACGGGATGACCATCGGCATCGGCGGGTGGGCCACGCGCCGCAAGCCCATGGCGCTCATTCGCGCCATCGCCCGGTCGAACCTGAAAGACCTCACCGTCATGGCGGGCTATGGCGGCATGGACATCGGCCTGCTCGCCGCCACCGGCAAGATCAAAAAGCTGGTCTTCGCCTTTGCCAGCCTCGACCATTATCCGCTTGAGCCGCATTTCCGCAACGCCCGCCAGGCAGGCAGCTTCGAGGTGCTGGAGCTGGACGAAGGCATGTATCATTGGGGCCTGCGCGCAGGCGCGATGAAGCTGCCCTTCCTGCCGACCCGCGTCGGCATCGGCACCGACATCATCACGCAAGACGGCTTCGACTTCAAATTCGTGAAGAGCCCCTATGCCGATGGCGAGGAATTCGTCGCCATGCCCGCGCTGGTGCCCGACATCGCGCTGATCCACGCCCACCGTTCCGACGAGCGCGGCAACCTCCTGACGCTGAGCAAGGACGCGCTGTTCGACGAACTGCTGGTGCGTGCGGCAACCAGGAGCTACGCCACGGTCGAGAAGATCGTACCGACGGCGCAGCTCGATATGAAGAAGAACAGCCGCTACAATCTGGTCGAGCGGGCGATGATCACCGGCGTGGCCGAGGCGCCGCTGGGCGCGCATCCGTCGAGCGCCGATCCCGACTATCAGCTCGATCTCAAGCACATCAAGACCTATGTCGAAAGCGCCGCCTCGCCCGAAGCGTGGGCCGAGTATAAGGCGAAATATATCGACGTGTCCGAAGCTGATTATCAGGCAGCGATCGGCGGCGCGGACGCCGTCAAGCAACTGCCCGTCCCCATTTACTGAGCGAGACTGACATGACCCAGAATAGCTATTCGCTCGCCGAACTGGTCATCGCCGCCTGCGCCGAAGTCTGGCGCGACGATGGTGAAGTGATGGCGACCGGCATCGGCCCCCTGCCCCGCATCGGTGCGGGTCTGGCCAAGCTGAGCTTTGCGCCCGCGATCCAGACCACCGATGGCGAGGCCTGGTACACCAGCGAGCCAGTCGGCCCCGGTAAGCGTACCGCCGAGCCTGAGTTCGAAGGCATCGCCAATTATGACCGCGTGTTTTCCGCGCTGTGGAGCGGACGCCGTCACGCACTGGTCGGGCCGGTGCAGATCGACCGCTTCGGCCAGGCGAACATTTCGGTGATCGGCGATCATAAGAAGCCCAAGGCAGCGATGCTGGGCGCGCGCGGTTTTCCGGGCAATTCGATCAGCCATCCCAACAGCTTCTTCTTCCAGAACCACAACAAGCGTGCGTTCGTGGAAGGCGAAGTCGATTTCGTCTGCATGGCGGGCTACAACCCGGCGCGCTACCGCAATGGCGGTCCGCCCCAGGGTCTGGACCTGCGCCGCATCATCACCAATTTGTGCGTGATGGATTTTGGCGGCCCCGATCACCAGATCCGCGTGATCTCGCTGCATCCGGGCGTCACCTTCGAGGAGGTACAGGACAATACCGGCTTCCCGCTGGCAAAGGTCGATGGCGAAATCCCGACCACCCCTGCACCGACGGCCGAGCAGCTGGAACTGATCGCCAAGATCGACCCGAACAACGTCCGTGCCACCGTGTTCAAGGACAACCCGGCCGGAGACAGAAGGGCAGCCTGAGATGAACGAGACCGACCGCCTGGTCGAACCGCAGCAGGTCGACATTGTTTACGAGACGGACGAGCCGGTCACCTATGAGGTGATCGACAACGTCGCATGGATCATGATGAACCGTCCGGGCTTCAACAATGCCCAGAACGGCCAGATGACCTATGCGCTTGATGACGCGTTCGTGCGCGCCGTGAACGATGACGATGTGCGCGCGATCGTGCTGGGCGGCAACGGCAAGCATTTCTCGGCAGGCCACGACATCGGCACGCCCGGCCGCGACGTGCACCAGCATTTCGAGAACCGGCTGCTGGTGCCCGGCCATGTCAACAAGCCCGCCGCTGAATTGCTCTATACCCGCGAGAAGGAGCAATATGTCGGCATGTGCCGCCGCTGGCGCGACGCGCCCAAGCCGACCATCGCGATGGTGCAGGGCGCGTGCGTCGCGGGCGGGCTGATGCTCGCCTGGGTGTGCGACCTCATCGTCGCCACCGACGACGCCTTCTTCCAGGACCCGGTCAACCGCATGGGGATACCGGGCGTTGAATATTTCGCCCATGCCTATGAGCTCCCCCCGCGCGTCGCCAAGGAATTCCTCCTTTTGGGCGAACGAATGAGCGCGCAAAGGGCCGAGAGCTTCGGCATGGTCAACAAGATCGTCTCGCGCGAGGCGCTGCGCGAGACCGTCGCGGGACTCGCGGCCAAGCTGGTGGCGCAGCCGCGCCTCGGCAACTGGCTCACCAAGCAGGCGATCAACCATGTCGAGGAGCTGATGGGCAAGAGGAACGCGATGGAGGCGCAATATCATATGCACCATTTCGCCCATGCCCAGAATGACCTGGTCCAGGGCAGCTCGATCGCGGGCCTGGACGCCAAGAAGATGGCGGAAGCGAATAAGAAACAGGCGAGCGAATGATGGGCGATCCGCTGCACACCATATTGACCGAACGGCTTGGCTGCCGCTGGCCGATCATCCAGACCGCGATGGGCTGGGTCGCCGAGCCTTCGCTGGTGATCGGGTCGAGCAATGCAGGCGCGTTCGGTTTTCTGGGCGCAGCGGTGATGACGCCGGACGAAGCGCGCGAAAAAATCCTCGCCGTGCGCAAAGGCACCGACAAGCCCTTCGGCGTCAACTTCCACAGCTTTCAGCCCGGCGCCGACCAGATTGTCGAGCTGATCCTCGCCAACAAGGATCAGGTGCGCGCGGTCAGCTTTGGCCGTGGCCCCAATACCAAGATGATCGGCCGTTTCAAGGATGCGGGCATCCTGTGCATCCCCACCGTCGGCGCGGTCAAACATGCGCAGAAGATGGTCGAACTGGGCGTCGACATGGTCAATGTACAGGGCGGCGAAGGCGGCGGGCATACGGGGTCGGTGCCGACCACCGTGCTGCTTCCCCAAGTATTGGACGCAGTGAACGTGCCGGTGATCGCCAGCGGCGGCTTTGCCGACGGGCGCGGCCTTGCCGCCGCGCTTGCCTATGGCGCGGTCGGCATCGCCATGGGCACGCGCTTCCTGCTGACCAAGGAAAGCCCGGTGCCTGACAGCGCCAAGGCGGAATATCTCAAAGCCTCGACCGACCGGATCGTCGTCACCACCAAGCTCGACGGCATCCCGCAGCGGATGGTCCGCACCAAGCTGATGGACCGGATCGAAAAGTCCGGGTCATTGGGCATGTGGCTGCGCGCGATCGAGGCGGGCATGGCGATGAAGAAGCAGACCGGCGCGAGCTGGATGGATTTCATCAAGTCGGCGCGCGGCATGACCGCGCATGGCGCGATGCCATTGAAGCAGGCGATGATGGCCGCGACCATGCCGATGCTGATCCAGAAGGCGGTGGTCGATGGCGACATCGAACATGGCGTGATGGCGACCGGCGTCGTGGGCGGGCGGATTAGCGAGGTCCCGACCTGCCAACAGCTGGTCGACCGCATCGTCGAAGAGGCGCATGACCGCCTGGCCGCGCTCGCCGCGATGGGCCGCGAAACCGCCAGCGCCGCCTGAGGAAAAGGGACTTAAAAGATGCCGATCACGCTGACCATCAAGGGCGCCATCGCCGAAATCCTGTTCGACCATCCCCCGGTCAACGCCTTCGACACCAAGGGTTGGGAATCGATCCCGGCCATGGTTTACGAAGCTGCGGCGAACGAAGATGTGAAGTGCATCCTGATCCGCGCGGAAGGCCGGGGCTTCTGCGGCGGCGTCGACATCAAGGAGATGGCGGCCCACCCCGAGCGCATCGCCAAATTGAACAAGGATAATTACCTGACCTTCAAGGCGATCCGCGAATGCGCGATCCCCGTGGTGGGCGCGCTGCATGGCTTCGTTATCGGCGGCGGCGTCAATATCGCGGGCGCGTGCGACGCGCTGATCGCGGCGGAGGGGGCCTATTTCTCGCTGCCTGAGATCGATCGCGGCGCGATGGGCGGCGCGGCCTTCATGAGCCGCATGCTCCCGGTCCAGATGGTGCGCGCCAATTTCTTCACCGGCGGGCGCATTCCGGTGGAAGACGCCTACCGTCACGGTTCGGTGCACAAGGTGGTGCCGCTGGAGCAGCTCAGGGACGAGGCCTACGCCTTTTGCGAGGTGATCGCGTCCAAGAGCCGCGCCGCGCTGGTCATCGCCAAGCAGGCGCTCAACCTGATCGAGCCCACCGACCCCTCGGCCCATTACCGGATCGAACAAGGCTTCACGCTCGAAATGTACATGCATGAAGACAGCCAGAAGGCGCGCGACGCCTTCGTGGAGAACAAGGGCGCGGCGAAATTCTGATGGACCTCACTTACACCCCCGAGCAGCAGGCGTTCCGCGCCGAAGTCCGCGCCTGGCTCGAAGCCCATGTGCCCGGCGAGCCGCTGGAGCATTTCGACGCCACGCGCGAGGGTTTCGAGGCCCACCGCCAATGGGAAAAGACCCTGAAGTCCGGCGACTGGGGCATGGTGACATGGCCCAAGGAATATGGCGGGCGCGGCCTTGACCTCATCCAGTGGCTGATTTTCGAGGAAGAATATTATCGCGCGGGTGCGCCGGGCCGCGTCAACCAGAATGGCATTTTCCTGCTGGGTCCGACGCTGATCGAATTCGGCACCCATGAGCAGAAGCAGCGCTTCCTGCCCAAGATGGCGTCGGGCGAGGAAATCTGGGCGCAAGCCTGGTCCGAACCGATGGCGGGCTCAGACCTTGCCGGCGTGCGCGCGACGGCGGTTCGGGATGGCGACGACTATATCCTCAACGGCCACAAAATCTGGTCGAGCCGCGCGGTGTTCGCCGACTGGGCCTTCGGCTTGTTCCGCGAGCCGGGCTCCGAGCGCCACAAGGGAATGAGCCTCATCTTCTTCCCGCTGAACGCGCCGGGCGTGACGGTCAACGCGATCAAGAAGATCAACGGCCATGTCGGTTTTGCCGAGATTTTCCTCGAAAATGTCCGCGTCCCCGCCTTCAATCGCCTCGGCGACGAGGGTCAGGGCTGGCATATCTGCATGGCGACAGCAGGCTTTGAACGCGGCCTCATGCTGCGCTCGCCCGCCCGCTACCAGGTGGCGGCAAGCAAGCTTGCGGAACTGTGGCAGGCGAACAAGGAAACCGCCGACCCCGCGCTCGAAGCCGATGTCGTGCGCGCGCACATGAATGCCGACGCCTATGCGCTCAACATCTACCAGACCGCATCGCGGCTGATGGCGGGCGCCAAGATCGGGCCGGAAGCCTCGACCAACAAGATTTTCTGGTCGGAATTGGACATTCACCTGACGCAAACCGCGCTCGCCATATTGGGGCCGCAGGCCGAACTGACGCACGAAGCGCCCGGCGCTGGGGCCGTCGACTGGATCGACGACTATATCTTCGCGCTCGCCGGACCCATCTATGCGGGCTCCAACGAGATTCAGCGCAACATCATTGCCGAGCGCATGCTCGGCCTGCCGCGCTAAGGGGGAACAGAGAAATGGATTTCACCCTCAGCGATGAACAGCTGATGTTCGCCGAGACGGCGCGAACCCTGTTCGCCGACAGCTGCACGCCCGATCATTGGCGCAAGATGATGGAAGCGGGCGTCGCACGCGACGATGCGCGCTGGGCCTCGATCGTCGAGACCGGCCTCACCCTGGTGCTGCTGCCCGAAGAAGCGGGCGGCATCGGGCTTGCCGAGACCGACTTTGCCCTGATCGCGCAGGAGGCCGGTTATGTTGCTCTGCCTGAGCCGCTGATCGAGAGCGCAGGCGTCGCCGCGCCCTTGCTTGCCGCGTTGGCACCCGAGCATGAACTGCTCAGCGATCCCAATGCGACGATCGCCATCCAGCATCCGTCGAACCCCTATGTCGCCAATGCCGACAGCGCAGGCGGCATCCTCCTGCATGCCGATGGCGAGGCCTGGCTCGCCACGCCCGATCAGGTGACGCTGACGGCGCAGCCGAGCATCGATCCCTTCCGCCGCCTCTTTTCGGTCGAGTGGAGCAAGGAGAAGGCGACGGCTCTGGGCAAGGCCGACTGGGACCTCGCCTTCGACCGCGCCGCCCTCTTCAACGCCGCCTTTGGCCTCGGCCTTGCCCAGCGTTCGGTCGACCTCGCCGTCGATTATGCCAAGGAACGCCAGCAGTTCGGCAAGCCCATCGGCAGCTATCAGGCGGTCAAGCATCACCTGGCGTCCGCCCAGGTCGCGATCGAGTTCGCCAAGCCCGTGATCGCCGCCGCCGCCGCCGAAATCAGCGCGCGCGACACGCAAGCCCGCGCCCGCGTCAGCCATGCCAAGCTGGTCGCGCTCGAAGCCGCCGACAAGGCCGCCCGAGCCTCGATCCAGGTGCATGGCGCGATGGGCTATAGCTGGGAGGTGGACGTCCACCTGTTCCTGAAACGCGCCCTTGCCCTGACGCAAAGCTGGGGCACCCCCGCCACTCACCGCGCGCGCATCGCCACGCGCATCTTCACCCAGCCCATGGGGCCGGACCAGACCTTTGCCAGAGACGCTGGACAAAAGCAGGAAGCTTGAACATGCCTGAAGCCTATATCGTCGATGCCGTCCGTTCGCCCATCGGCCGCAAGAAGGGCAGCCTCGCCGCCGTCCATCCCGCCGACCTTGGCGCGCACCCGATCCGCGAACTGGTGAAGCGCACCGGCATCGATCCGGCGGGCGTCGATGACGTGGTGTGGGGCTGCACCGAAACCATCGGCGGACAGGCGGGCGACATCGGTCGCACCGCTTGGCTGGTCGCTGGCCTGCCTGAAGAAGTGCCCGGCGTCACCGTCGACCGCCAGTGCGGCTCCTCCCAGCAGGCCGTCCACTTCGCCGCGCAGGGCGTGATGAGCGGCACGCAGGATCTGGTCGTCGCGGGCGGCAGCCAGGCGATGAACCAGATTCCGATCATGGCGGCGATGATCGCTGGCGCGGCATATGGCTTCGACAGCCCCTTCCACGGGTCGAAGGGCTGGGTCGAGCGCTATGGCATGGAAGAGGTCAACCAGATCAAGTCCGCCGAGATGATCGCCGACAAATGGGGCATCAGCCGTGAAGCGATGGAGCAGTTCGCGCTCGCGTCGCACCAGCGCGCGCAGGCGGCCTGGGACAATGGCTGGTTCGACAAGGAAGTGGTGGCGCTTGAGGGCCTGGCCCGCGACGAAACTATCCGCCCGACCACATCGTTGGAGGGCCTCGCGTCATTGAAGCCGGTCAATGAAGGCGGCATCATCACCGCAGGGGTAGCCAGCCAGAATTGCGACGCCGCCGCCGCGCTGCTGATCGCCAGCGAGCAGGCGGTGAAGGACCATGGTCTCACGCCCCGCGCGCGCATCCATCACCTGTCGGTTCGCGCCGCCAACCCGGTATGGATGCTGACCGGCCCCATTCCGGCGACGCAATATGCGCTCAAAAAGGCGGGCATGAGCATTGCCGACATCGACCTTTTCGAATGCAATGAGGCGTTCGCCAGCGTCACCATGGCCTGGATGAAGGAACTCGCTATCCCGCACGAAAAGGTCAATGTGCAGGGCGGCGCGATCGCGCTTGGTCACCCGATCGGCGCCACCGGCGCGCGGCTCATGACGACGCTTCTCAACGCCCTTGAGCGCACCGGCGGCCGCTATGGCCTCCAGACCATGTGCGAAGGCGGCGGCCAGGCCAACGTCACCATCATCGAGCGGCTCTGACGGGAAAGCGCGTCCCATGCCCGCCTACGCCTATCAGGGGATCACCCCCGTGGTCGATCCATCGAGCTACGTCCATCCGCTCGCCTCGCTGATCGGTGACGTGATCGTCGGGCCGGGCTGCTTCATCGCGCCCGGCGCCTCGCTGCGGGGCGATTTCGGGCGGATCGTGGTGGAAGGCGACAGCTCGATCCAGGACAATGTGTCGGTCCATGCCAACCAGCTGCGCGACACCATCATCCGCCGGGGCGCGACCATCGCCCATGGCTCGATCATCCATGGCTGCGAGATCGGCGAAAATGCCCTGATCGGCATGAACGCGGTGATCCTCGACAATGCGGTGATCGGCGCGGAAAATCTCGTCGCCGCCCTTGCCCTCGTCAAGTCCGACACGGTGACGCCCGAGCGCAGCCTGGTCGCGGGCAATCCCGCCAAGGTCGTCAAGAGTTTCGAGCCGCAGCAGGTGACCTGGCGCAACAATGGCGAGGGGGAGTATCAGAAGCTCGCCCGCGCCGCGCTCACCGAGCTTGTCGAAGCGCAGCCGCTCAGCCAGGCGACCCCGGAGCGGCTAAGCCAGCGCAGCCAGTCAGAGGCCGTCGCCGTGCGGCTTTCGGGCGCAACCGCGCAACTGCGCGAAGAGCGCGCCGCTCAAGATGCTATAGCCAAGGAGTAAGACAAAGTGGGTATCTGCGAAGGACGTGTTGCGATCGTGACCGGGGCGGGCAATGGCCTTGGCAAAGCCTATGCGCTGGGCCTCGCCGCACAAGGCTGCAAGGTCGTCGTCAATGACCTTGGCGTCGGCACCCATGGCGAGGCAGGCGCGACCAAGGGCGCGGCCGAGCAGGTCGTGGACGAGATCCGCGCGATGGGCGGGGAAGCCGTCGCCAACACCGACGACGTCGCTGAATGGGAATCGGGCAAGCGCATGGTCGAGCAAGCCCTCGACAGCTTCGGCGCGCTTCATGCCGTGGTCAACAATGCAGGCTTCGTGCGCGACCGCATGTTTTTCACCTGCTCCCCCGAAGAATGGGATGCAGTGATCCGCGTCCATCTGCGCGGCCATTTCTGCACCTCGCGTCACGCCGCCGAATATTGGCGCGCTGAGGCGAAGGCCGGTAACCCGGTCGATGCGCGCATCATCAACACGACCTCCGGCGCAGGCCTGCAGGGCTCGGTCGGCCAGTCGGCTTATTCGACGGCCAAGGGCGGCATCGCGACGCTCACCCTGGTGCAGGCCGCCGAGCTGGGCCGTCTCGGCATCACCGCCAATGCGCTCGCGCCCAATGCCCGCACCCGCATGACCAATACCGGCGCGTTCGACATGGACGCAAAGGAAGGCGAGTTCGACCTGTTCGCGCCCGAAAACATGGCCCCGCTGGTCGCCTATCTCGTCTCCGAACAGTCGAAGGGGGTGACCGGTCAGGTGTTCGAGCTGAAAGGCGGTCAGGTCTTCCTCTCGCAGGGCTGGACCGACAGCCCCGCCTTCGACAAGGGCGCGCGGATTGAAGCGAGCGAGATGGACGCGATCGTGCGCGGGCTCCTCCAGACCCGCGAGCCTGCAAAGCCCGTTTACGGAGCCGCCTGATGGACTTCGCGCTCAGCGACGACCAGCGCGCGATCCAGGAAACGGCGCGTGACTTCCTGACCGACGCCGCCAACCCCGACGTCATCCGCGCCGCCGTCGAAGGGGCGAGCGGGTTTGACGAGAGCCTGTGGGCCAGCCTCACCGAAATGGGCTTTACCGGGCTCATGATCCCGGAAGGCTTTGGCGGCCTGGGCCTGGGCGCGGTCGAAATGGCGCTGGTGCTCGAGGAAACCGGCCGGGTGCTCGCACCCGTCCCCTTCTTCGAGACCGCCGTACTTGCGGTGCAAGCGGTGCTCGCCGCAGGCAGCGAAGAGCAGAAGGCGGCGCTGCTGCCCCGCCTCGCGTCGGGCACGCGCGCCAGCTTCGCGGGCACCGCAAGCCGCCCGACCCTGTCGAACGGCAAGCTGACCGGCACGGCGGAGTTCGCAACCTTCGCCCATGTCGCGCAGCTGATCGTCGTGGCCACCGCCGACGACAGCCTCGTCGTGCTGGAAGCGGACGCCCCCGGCCTTGCCATCGAAGCACTCCCCAGCCTCGACCGCACCCGCCGCTTTGCCACGCTGAGCTTCGATTGCGACGTGACCGACGCCATGATCCTCGGCGCGCCCGGCAGCGCCAAGGCCGCAATCGAACGCACCCTCACCATCGGCGCAGGCCTGCTCGCCGCCGAACAGACCGGCGGCATGCAGTACAGCCTCGACGCCACGGTCGACTATGCCAAGCAGCGCGTCCAGTTCGGCCGCCTCATCGGCTCCTTCCAGGCCTACAAGCATATGCTCGCCGACATGATGCTGCTCGTCGAAGCCTCGCGCTCGGCCGCTTATTATGCCGCCGCCGCGATCGACGAAAATGGCGAGGAACTGGCCGAAGCCGCCCATGCCGCGCGCGCCTATGTCACCGACGCCTATTGCTCGGTTTCGGGCGATGCCATCCAGCTCCATGGCGGCATCGGTTTCACCTGGGAACATCACGCCCACCTCTATTTCAAGCGCGCCAGAGCTTGCGCCAGCTGGCTCGGAACCCCCGACCAGCATCGCGAAGCGCTCGCCAAGATCATCATGAAGGACGCCGCATGACCCCGACCTCGCCTGTTCCCCCCTATCCGACCCCGCTCGGCATGCTCAAGGGCAAGACCGTGGTCGTCACTGCGGCCGCTGGCACCGGCATCGGCTTTGCCGCCGCCAAGCGCGCGGCGGAAGAAGGGGCAAAGCTCCTCATCAGCGACTTCCACGAACGCCGCCTCAATGAAGCGGCCGACCGCATCGCCGACGAAGCCAAGGTCGAGCGCCCCGCTGTATTTGTGTGCGACGTCACCAGCGAGGAAGCCGTGCAGGGCTTGCGCGATGCATCGCTCTCCGCATTGGGTAAGGTCGATGTCCTCATCAACAATGCGGGCCTGGGCGGCGAGGCCGACATCGTCGACATGACCGACGAGCAGTGGGCGCGCGTGTTCGACGTGACGCTGACCTCGCTGTTCCGCATGACCCGCGCTTTCCTGCCGTCGATGTACGCCAACAAGTCGGGCGTCATGGTCAACAACGCCTCGGTGCTGGGCTGGCGCGCGCAAAAGGGCCAGGCTCATTATGCCGCCGCGAAAGCAGGGGTCATGGCCTTCACCCGCTGCGCCGCGATCGAGGCGGCCGAACATGGCGTGCGCATCAATGCGGTCTCGCCAAGCCTTGCCATGCACCCGTTCCTCGCCAAGGTGACGACCCAGGAAGCATTGGACAAGCTCGTCGAGAAGGAAGCCTTCAAGCGCCCCGCCGAGGTCTGGGAAATCGCCAACGTCATGATGTTCCTTGCCTCTGATCTCTCCTCCTACATGACCGGCGAGATCGTCGCGGTCTCCAGCCAGCGGGCCTGACGCGATGGCAACCATCTTCGAAACGCCGCGCGCGCTGCTGGGGCAGGAGGGCGTCAAGCTCGACACCGCCGATTGGCTCACCATCGACCAGTCACGCATCGACGCCTTTGCCGACTGCACAGGCGACCATCAGTGGATCCATGTCGATCCGGTGCGCGCCAAGGACGGTCCGTTCGGCGCCACCATCGCCCATGGCTATCTGACGCTTGCCCTCGTCAACCTGTTCATGCCGCAGATCATCGAGGTCCGCCGCTTCTCCGCAGGGGTCAATGTCGGCATGGACAAGACCCGCTTCCTCAGTCCAGTGGTCGTGGGCTCGCGCATTCGCGGTACCGGCGAGATCGTCTCGGTCGAGGAAGTGAAGGGCGGCGCCATTCAGGCCGTGATCCGCGTCACCGTCGAGATCGAAGGACAAGACAAGCCCGCCTGCGTGGTCGACACCATCAACCGCTATTTTCCGGAAAGCTGAGCTTGGGCGCCGCCCTCGCCCTCTGCCTTCTCGCCGCCAATCCCGTTGGAGCCAAAACCATGCCTGATCCCGTCAAGATGGAAGCCGCCGTCCACGCCTATGTCGCCGCGTTCGAGGCGGGCAGCGCCGACCAGGTGGCCGCCCTCTATGCCCCAGACGCGACGGTCGAAGACCCGATCGGCTCCCCCATCCACCATGGCCGCGAGGCGATCCGCGCCTTCTATGCCGAGTCCATGAAGACCGGCGCGAAATTGAAGCTTGAAGGCCCGGTCCGGGTCGCGGGCGACTATGCCGTCTTCCCCTTCTCGGTGAACCTCAACTATGATGGCGGCCACAAGCGCATCGACGTCATCGACACCTTCCGCTTCAACGAAGCCAATGAGGTCGTCGAAATGCGCGCCTATTGGGGTCCCACCAACATGCACGGCTTTTAATCCAAGGATCGATACACATGCGTGAAGCAGCCATCATCTCCACCGCCCGCACTGGCGTCGGCAAAGCCTATCGCGGCGCGTTCAACGACACCGAAGCGCCGTTCATGTCCTCGCATGTCGTGGACGCCGCCATCGCCCGCGCCGGGATCGATCCCGCCCGCGTCGATGACGTGTATCTGGGCGTCGCCAACCAGTGGAACACGCAAAGCTACAATGTCGGCCGCCTGACCGTCCACGGATCGGTCCTGCCCGACACCACCGCCGGCTTCTCGATGGACCGCAAATGCTCGTCTGGCCTCAACGCGCTCGCCTTTGCTGCGCGCGGCATCATCGCCAACGAGATCGACTGCGCCGTCTCGGGCGGCGTCGAGAATGTCTCGCTCACCATCGACAAGCATTATCCCGCCTTCCGCAACCGCTCCGAGTTCATCAAGGCGCGCGATCCCAACGCCTATATGGTGATGATCGAGACCGCCGAGATCGTTGCCGAGCGTTACGGCATTTCGCGCGAGGATCAGGACCGGTTCGCCGCCCAGTCGCAGCAGCGCGCCGCCGCCGCCCAGGCAGCAGGCAAGTTCGATGACGAGATCGTGCCGATCACGGTCACCAAGGCCCTGTTCGACAAGGAAGGCAATGAGACCGGCAAGGAAGAGCTGACCCTGACCAAGGACGAGGGCATCCGTGCAGGCACGACCTATGAAAAGCTCGCCGAACTGAAGCCCGTGTTCAAGAACGGCTCGGTCATCAAGGAAGGCAAGCATGTCACCGCAGGCAATGCCAGCCAGCTGTCCGACGGCGCCTCGGCCCAGGTGGTCATGGACCTCGCCACCGCGCAGAAGGAAGGCCTGCCCATCCTCGGCATCTATCGGGGCTTCCAGGTCGCAGGCTGCGGCGCGGACGAGATGGGCATCGGCCCGGTGTTCGCCATCCCCAAGCTGCTCGAGCGCACGGGTCTGAAGATCGACGACATTGGCCTGTGGGAACTCAACGAAGCCTTCGCCAACCAGGCGATCTATTGCCAGCGCACCCTCGGCATTGACCCCGAAAAGCTCAACGTCAATGGCGGCGGCATCGCCATCGGCCATCCCTTCGCCATGACCGGCAGCCGCCTCGTTGGCCATGCCCTCATCGAAGGCAAACGCCGCGGCGTCAAATATGTGGTCGTCTCCATGTGCGTCGCGGGCGGCATGGGCGCGGCCGGTCTGTTCGAGGTCGCCTGATCCATGCAACTCGCCTTCGCCCCTGAACTCAAAGCCTTCCGCGAGGAGGCCGCGAGCTGGCTCAACGAACAGCTCGCAGGCCCGTTCAAATCCATTCGCGGCCAGACCAACCAGGTCGATAATGTCGAGGAACGCCGCGCCTGGGAAGCAGCCCTCGGGGCTGCGCGCTGGAGCGTCGTGGGCTGGCCTGAGCAATGGGGCGGGCGCAATGCCTCGATCGCGCAGCAGATCATCTTCGCCGAGGAATATGCCCGCGCGAAAGGTCCGCCGCGCGCCGGGCATCTGGGCGTAGAACTGCTCGGCCCCACGCTGCTCGCCATGGGCACCGAGGAGCAAAAGGCCCGGTTCCTCCCCGACATCGCCCATGGCCGCGCCATCTGGTGCCAGGGCTATTCCGAACCCGGCGCGGGCTCCGACCTTGCCAACGTCAAGACCAAGGCCCGTCTCGAAGGCGACAAATACATCATCGACGGGCAGAAGATCTGGACCTCGATGGGCACCATCGCCGACTGGTGCTTCGTGGTTGCCCGCACCACGCCGGGCAGCGTCGGCAACAAGGGTCTCTCCTTCCTCATGGTCCCGATGGACCAGCCCGGGGTCGATGCCCGCCCGATCCGCCAGATGACCGGCGAGGCCGAGTTTGCCGAGGTGTTCTTCGATGGCGCGCAGGCGCTCGCGATCGACCGCATCGGCGAAGAAGGCGAAGGCTGGAAGGTCGCCATGGCCCTCCTTGGGTTCGAACGCGGGGTCTCCACGCTGGCCCAGCAGATGCACTTCCGCAACGAACTCGATGAGATCATCGCCATCGCCAAAGCCAACGGCAAGGCACAAGACCCCCTCACCCGCCAGAAGATCGCCACCGCCCATGCGGGCCTCAAGATCATGCGCTACAACGGCCTGCGCATGCTCTCCGACGGCGAAGGCGCAGACCTCTCCGGCGCCGCTTACACCTACAAGCTCTACTGGTCCCGCTGGCACGTCGCCCTCGGCGACCTCGCCATGGAGGTCATGGGCCAACCAGGCGAAATCGGCGTCAACGACGAACGCATGGGACCCCTCACCACCATGCACCTCATGTCTCGGTCCGACACCATCTATGCCGGAACAGACCAGATCCAGCGCAACATCATCGCTGAACGCGGACTAGCTATGCCAAGAGAACCTAGAGGGTGAGGAATATTCAGTGCGTGGCCCTGGCGGCGCTCTCGAATTAAAGAAGAAGATGCACAATTGAAACGAGGAGAATAGGGATGCCGCTCGACCCACAGCTTGAGGCCATGTTCGCCAATCAGCCAGAATGGCCGCCGATCAAGACGGTCCCAGTACCCGCATTGCGGGAGGCGGTGAGATCAAGTTCGATCCAAATGCCACCTCCGCAGGTATCGTTGGCGTCTATTTCGGATCGCACCATTCCGGGTCCGGCCGGGGAAATTCCGGTGCGCATCTATACGCCCGAGGGCGCGGGACCTTTCCCAGTCACTGCCTATTTCCATGGCGGCGGGTTCGTTGTCGGCGATCTCGACACGCAGGACATGATCGCGCGCGGACTGGCGGCGGGTGCGGAGACCATCGTGGTGTCCGTTGACTATCGCCTGGCGCCTGAGCATAAATTCCCGGCGGCCTTCGAGGATTGCTGGGCCGCGACGCAGTGGGCGGCGGCGCATGCGGCCGAACTGGGGGGCAATCCGGCCCTGATCGCCGTTGCTGGCGATAGCGCGGGCGGTGTGCTGGCGAGCGCCTGCGCCCTTCTCGCAAGAGACGCGGGCGCGCCCCGTATCGCGGCGCAGATCAACTGGTATGGCCCCGGCATCCATCCGATCCCCGAAGAGGGGTCCGCGCTTGAATTTGCGAACGGCCCTGTGCTGCGCCTGGAAGATGCGCATTATTTCTGGGAACTGCACATCAAGGACGAGCGCGATTACGACGATTTTCGCGCCAGTCCGATGAAGGCAGCGAGCCACCAGGGCCTGGCGCCCGCCTTTATCGCCAGCGCCGAATGCGACCCTATCCGCGACGCAGTGGAAGCCTATGCTCCGGTGCTGGAGAAGGCCGGGGTGGAAGTCCAAGTGAAGCGCTATCCCGGCATGGTGCACGGGTTCGTGTCATGGATCGGTTTCCTGCCGGGCGCGCAGGAGGCGATGGCGGATGCCTGCGCCTTTGCGAAAAAGCAGTTTGCGGTCGCTCGTCAGACCGCTTGAACGAACACTAGAAGGGGCGGCTCACCAGTTTGAGCCGCCCTTCCTCACAATCCAAAGCAGGCTGTCACATTTCTTGTGAAGTGCCGCCGCCGATCAGCGCACGCGCTTCGGCCGATCCGTCAAGCAAACGGTTGACGCGCCGGGCCACCTTCCATTCCGTGCCGACCCTCACGAGGTGCCACATATTGGCGGAGGCGCGATGGGCTTCCCAACTATCGCCCGTCTTGCGGAAGACGACGGAATAGGTTCGGGCGGTTGCCCTGTCGCCGTCCAGATCGATGACCGGCGGGCTGAGGACATGAGCGGCGCCGCCATGGATCAAGCTCTGGTGGCTTTCACCCTCCAGCAAAGTCTGGATTGCGGCACGGCCCGTGTAGCTGCCGAACCCGCCGACTTCATAGACGCCATCCTCGGCCCATAGAGCGGCGGCACCCGCGCAATCGCCCGCGTCTGCCAGCGGGCCATAGCTTGCGATCAGGTCGCGTATCGCCTCCCGGTCTTCAAGGATGGCGATACGCGCGGGGAGGTCAGCCGAGGCGGTCAGAGCTTTACGACCTTGCATTGCGGCACCGGATGCTCGTCTGCCTCTATCCAGCGCCAGAGGCCCGTTCCCTGACGATGGCCCGACAGGTCGATCCAGTTGCCGTAGCCGGGGTCCTTGTCGGCGCAGACGAGTATGACGCTGCCATCATCCTCATATTTGGCCTGCGCGCCGTTGACCCACACCTTGCGGTTCACATGGTCCATGGATTCCATCCACCAATTGTCGATCTGGAAGTTCCAGAAGCGGCAGCGGGGCGGCTTGGCTGTGATGACCAGCGCTTCATCAGGCGCAAGGTCGTAATAGATGTGACCATACCAGATTTTCGGGTCGCCCCCGGCGCGCTGGTAAAAAGGCTGATCCTTGCCATCATAGAAGCGGTTGGGCTGTTCCATGAACCATTGCGACCAGTCCGCGAAGGTGTTCGCTGTTCCGCGCACCCATGCAGCAGCACCGTTCAACTGCGCCTCGATCGTTTCGGGCGCCAATATGACGGGGACGGCAGGCCCCTCGCTGATCCGTTCGATACGCACGTCCGCCGCGACTTCCGCGCGCTTGTCATTGAAGGTCTGACGGATGATCAGCAGCGTCGTGTCGTCCGCCATCGGCAGCCAGTTGCCGGGCTTTTGCGTCTTGCTGACGATGATCTCGAAGCTGCCATCCGGCCCGACCTGCATGTCGGCAAGTTCGATCTCCCCCGTGGAGGCCATTGTGCCATCGATCGCGTAACGGTTTGCCTTCGACCCGATCGAAAAATAGGGCACGCTGTTCCGCTTGCCAGTGATGCGATAGTCGCGATCACCCCGGACGACCATTTGCTGATAGAGATTGTCCGGATTATCGGCCCCAATCTTGATCGCGTCATCGGTCAGCAGGAAAATGCGCGGAAAGTCCGGATCGCTGGAATCGACCAGCATGTTGAGAGCCGACCGCGTGAGCCGGGAAAGATAACGCAATCCCTCCGCCTGATCGATCGCGGTGCCGGGTGCGCTGGGGCGGTCCAGAACGTCGCCCGCCTGAGCCAGCTGGTCGCAGAAAGTCCGCCAGACGGCCGACAACCGCAATTCTCCACCTTCCTGTCCGGTCACCATACTCTCCTATATGCGTATTAGATGGATTGGTTTACGCTATTTTCAGGCGCTGATATGGAGATTGTCTCACATAAATGCGTAACATGAAAGGGGTTGAGGAATGACGGCATTAGCCTTCAGTTTCACCAAGATCATCGTCAAGGACCTTGCAGCGGCCGAACATTTCTACACCCAGCTGTTCGGCCTTGAGGTGGTGGGGTATATCAATCTTGGCGAAGGCGAAGCGTTGATGAACGAGGTGATCCTCAAGACTGCTGGCGCTCAGCCGCCCGCGCCCAATTTCATTCTTGTCAGCTATCCCAACCGGAATTGCCCCGCCACCGGAGAGGCGACGACGGGGTTCGTGGTGGATGATCTTCACGCGACTTTGGCGGTTGCGACCGCCGCCGGTGCGACGATCGAACTCGGTGCGACCGACGTACCCGAACATGGTTTGCAGATGGCCTATATCCTCGACCCCCAAGGCCACAGGATTGAGTTGCTACAGATGCTGAACGCCTAGCGCCTTTAATCTGCATCACTCAACCCGTTCGGGGTGAGCTGTCGAAGCCCTTCCCTTTTCTAAATAGAAGTAGAGCCCTTCGACAGGCTCAGGGCGAACGGGGTTATGAGGTGGTGCCGAAATAAAGCGCGAAGTCCTAGGATGTGTGGTTTGAGTGATCATCACCCCGGGTCGAGCCCGGGGTGACGGAAGGGAATATGATGCTCTCGATCACATTTCGTGGTCGATGACGGCGCGGGTAACTTCCCCTGCCTTCAGCGCGGCGATGGCATCGTTGATCTGATCGAGCGGCCAGATGCCGCTGATCTGGTCGGCGATGTTCAACCGGCCGTCGCGCGCCTGTGCGATGAGTTCGGGATAATCCCGATCAGGCAGTGCGCCGCCGTTCATGGTTGCGATCACCTCGCCGCCCATGACGAAGCTGCCGAGCGGGAGCGCCGCTTCCGCGCCGGGGCGTGACATGCCGATCAACACCACGCGTCCCCCGCGCTTCGTGGAGCGCAAGGCGGTGTTGATGGCACCGACCGCGCCGCTGCATTCCACCACCACATCGATAGGGCCATATTCGCTAGCCAAAGCGGCGGCGGCCGTTTCGCTGTCCTGTGTGGGGTCCGCCAGTACAAAGTCGGTCGCGCCAAATTGCCGCGCCGTCGCTTCCTTGGCGGGATTGGCGTCGACAGCGATCACATGGGCGCCATTCCGGGCGGCGCCCTGGATAGCGTTGACGCCGATACCGCCGACACCAAAAACGGCCACGGTGTCCCCGGCGCGCACGCGGCCCAGAACGCGGGCGGCGCAGACACCCGTCGAGACCGCGCACCCGATCAGCGCGCCTTGATCCAAAGGCAGATCATCGATGGCGAAGAGCTGCGACGCCTTCACCACGATTTCGCTGGCGAAGGAGGAGACGTTGGCAAAGGAAGCCACGGGCTTTCCATCCAGCGTGAAGGGGAAGCCCGGCGCGAAGCCCCAATTGATGTCGCAATTATGCGGTTCGCCACGCTGGCATTCACGGCACTCCCCACAAGGCGTTTGCGTACCCACGCAGACATGATCGCCTATGGCCCAGCCTTCAACGCCAGCACCCAGCTCCGCGATCTCGCCAGCCGCTTCATGCCCCAGGACGACCGGCAAATTGGGCAGATGCGGGGTCAGCATCGCGATGTCGCTATGACAGATGCCCGACCGCAGCACGCGGACGCGCACCTCGCCCGGACCGACGGGACGAAGCGCCAACTGGTCGCTGACGAAGAGCGACTGTCCATCCCAGACTGCGGCCCTCATGCGCTCAACCCCGCCAGCAGGGGATAACGGAAGGACGGATCGTCCCGATCCGCGCGGCCATTGGGTGCGTCCTTGCTCATGCGCTCAAAAGCCTCTTCATCAACCGGCACGATCGATCCATGATCGAACACCAGGCTGCGATATGTGAATTTCCATTCGCCATCCCGCCGTTCATATCGATCGAGATAGCGGCCAAGGGCGATGAACAGCTTTGCGCCCGGCCCATGGGTCCGGTGCCACGCCTCCACATAATGCTCACCCTCGGCATGGTCGCCATCAATGACGAACAAGCTGTTCGTAATATTGTGGCGAGTGAGGTCCCAATGCGAAGTGACTTCCGGCAACCAGGCAACGAAGTCGTCCGGACCTCCCTGAAACATTGCCCCGTGATCGTCGATGGCGTCATCATGATACAGCGTCCGCACCAAGGCGAAGTCGCGGCGATCACATCCACGGCAGTAGCGCATGACCAGATCCTGTAGTGCAATCCGGTCGAGCAATGGCTGCGACATCTATCTCTCCATTAGCGGGCGGTTACGCGCATATTATCGTTATGCGGGATAGCCCTCATCCCGCCGGTAAGGAAAGCGCAAAAGAGCCCGTCTGCCATTTTCGCGACAGGGCGACTTCCCGTCCAAATCATTTGGCGATGGAGCGTAAATCGCCTATTATCCATGCAACCCCGCCAAAGAAAATGGGGAAGAGGATGGAACCTGACAGCTCGGTATTTCTGCTCTGTCCATTTCGATTGCTGTGCCTGGCCAGCGGCCTGTCCGCGCTAGTGGGATTCAGCGTCATCCTTCTGCTGACATAATTTCATTTCCGATTCCGCGTCGGAAAAAACTTGCCTTCCGCCTGCGGCAAACTTTAAGTCATCGCTTCGAAGCCCAGACGGTAGGATTTCCATGAAAGAACCAACGGGGTCGTTGGCCGATGCGGTCGATGCAGAGCCCCTGCCCGACGATGCGATTGGCGAAGGGGCAAGCCGCCCGAAGCGGCGGAGGCTGGGCCTTGTTCTGGGCATTGCGGCCGTGGTTGTTCTTATAGCCGGTGCGTTCTGGTTTGCCCGACACGAGCTGTACGGCAAATATCAGCAAAGCACGCAGGACGCCTATTTGCAGGCCGACAGCGTCACCGTTTCGGCGCGGGTGTCCGGTTACGTCAGTGAAGTGCTGGTCCATGAAAATCAGGATGTGAAGCCCGGCCAGCCATTGTTGCGGATCGAAGCGCCCGATTATCCGGCGCAGGCGGCGCAGGGGCAGGCGCAGATCAACCTGGCGCAGGCAAACGCCGCCAATGCGGAAGCGCTGATCGGGGAACAGGAAGCGGCGATCGAGCAGGCGCGGGCGATGCTGGCGGCGGCGCAGACGAAGGCGCGCTTCGCAGCGTCCGAAGTTGCGCGATACAGTCCGCTGGCGGCGAGTGGCGCGGAACCGGCCGAAAAGCTGGCGACGCTTCGCACCCAGGCGGCTCAGGCCGCGCAGGATGTGGCGGCGCAGAAAGCATCGACACAGGGCGCGGAGCGGCGGATCGCCAGCCTGCGCGCCCAGATCGCGCAGGCGAAAGCGCAAGGCCAGAGCGCGCGTGCCCAGCTGGACGCGGCGCAGCGCAACGTCCGGGACATGGTGATACGCGCCAGCATCGCGGGGCGGGTGGGCGATCTTTCGGCGCGCATCGGCCAGTTCGTGCAACCCGGCCTGCGCCTGATGTCGGTCGTGCCGGTGGAACAGCTTTATCTGGAAGCGAATTTCAAGGAAACGCAGCTGGGGCTGATGCGTCAGGGGCAACCGGCGGAGATTGAAATCGACGCTCTGCCGGGCGTGACTCTGCATGGCCATGTCGCCAGCCTGGCGCCCGGTACTGGAGCGCAATTTTCGCTGCTGCCTCCGCAAAATGCGACGGGGAACTTCACCAAGATCGTGCAGCGCGTGCCTGTGCGCATCGCCATAGATGCGGACCCGTCGATCAAGAAGCTGTTGCTGCCCGGCATGTCGGTTGAGGTTTCGGTGGACACCCGATCGGCCCGCGAGGAGCTGGAACGGCTGAAGAATAGCAAGCAGGTCCGGCGGGACGCACATAAGTGAATGCAAGACTGCCTGAGACAGCCGAGCGCGCCAGCGTCGCGGACTGGCTCGCGGTGGCGGCGGGCACGCTGGGTGCGATGATGGCGATGCTCGACATTTCCATCGTCAATTCCGCCCTGCCGATCATCCAGGGCGAAATCGGCGCCAGCGGGACGGAAGGGACGTGGATCGCGACGTCGTTCATCGTCGCGGAAATCATCATCATTCCCTTGGCGGGCTGGTTGCAGCGGCTGCTGGGGCTGCGCAATTTCCTCCTGATCGCCACCGTGGGGTTCGTGGGCTTTTCGATGATCTGCGGCATGGCGCAGACATTGCCCGTCATGATCGGGGGGCGGATCGGTCAGGGCATTACGGGCGGGGCGCTGATCCCCACGGCGATGACCATCATCGCGACGCGATTACCGCGCCATCAGCAAGCTGTGGGCAATTCCCTGTTCGGGGCGACCGCGATCCTGGGGCCTATCATGGGGCCGGTGCTGGGGGGATGGCTGACCGAGAATATCAGTTGGCATTATGCCTTCTTCCTCAACCTTCCGGTGGGGCTTGCTCTGCTGCTTCTGCTGCTGGTCGCGCTTCCCCATGAAAGGCCGCGTCTTGACCTTATCGGTGAAGCGGACTGGCTGGGCGTGTTCGGCCTTATCCTGGGGCTGGGCGGGCTTACCGTTGTGCTGGAGGAGGGCGAGCGGGAACAATGGTTCGAGTCATCGACGATCATATGGCTGACCGTCACGGCCGTGGCAGGGTTCGCCATGCTGCTGGCCGGGCAGCTGCTGGCCAAACGGCCGGTGATCCGGCTGCGGCTGCTGTTGGACCGGCAGTTTGGGGCCGTATTCATCATGGCGATGATGATCGGCATGGTGATTTACGGCACATCCTATGTGATCCCGCAATTCCTGACGCTGATCGCAGGCTATAATGCGCTTCAGTCGGGGCAGATCGTGCTGCTGTCAGGCGTACCGATGGTGCTGATGATGCCGTTCATGCCATGGGCGATCCGCACGGTGCCGATCCATCTTTCGGTCCTGATCGGATTGGTCCTGCTGATCCTCAGCACCTATTTGGAAACATCACTGACGTCGGTGTCCACGGGTGCCGATTTCGTCGATTCCCAGTTGATGCGCGGCGTTGGCACCATTTGCGTCATGATGTTCCTGAATCAGGCGGCCATCCGGTCAGTGCCGATGTCTTTGGCTGCGGACGCGTCAGGCCTCTACAACGCCGCGCGCAATCTGGGCGGTTCCTTTGCGCTGGCGGGCATCGCGGTGGTGCAGGACCAGCGGCTGTGGCTGCACGCGTGCAGGATGGAGGAGAATCTGGCCGCCAATGGCCTTGACCTCCAACATTATGTCGATGCGCAGGCACTCGCGCTGGGCGGCCGGGATGCGGCATTGCGGGTGATCGAACAGGGCATTCAGACGCAGGCGCTCACCATGACCTTTATCGACCTGTTCTGGATGCTGATCATCGCCATCCTGTGCACCGTGCCGCTCGTCTTTTTCCTCCGCCCGCTGCCACAGCATGCCGCGCCTGTGGCCGCCCATTGAGATTGTCGATGCGTAACCGATCCGCCTTTGCCTTCATCCTGCTACAGACCACGGCCTGCACCGCTGGCCCCAACTATCGCGGCCCTGCGGACGTGGCCCCTGCCCCACCGCCGCATTTCGTCCGCGGAGACGCCGGGTCCGGGCCAGTGGAAGCGGCCGCGCCATGGTGGACGAGCCTTGGCGATCCGGTGCTGAACCAGTTGATGGACCGCGCGCTGGCCGGGAACCCACGCCTGGACGCGGCAGCGGCGCGCATTCGTCAGGCGCGCGCGGCTCTTCGCCAGAAAAGGGCCGAAGAGCTGCCGACAATCAACGGCTCCGTCATCTATGCAAAGGCGCGCTTGCCCGGACAGTCGGAGGATGGGAGCGCCACCACGCTCGACCTGTACAATGTCGGTTTCGATGCGAGTTGGGAACTGGACCTTTTCGGCGGCGGCCGCCGGGCTATCGAGGCAACGCGCGCCGATGTCGCGGCGAGCGAGGCAGGGCTGGACGACGCCCGCGTCAGCCTGTCTGCGGAGGTTGCGCAAAGCTATGTCGAGCTGCGCGATCGGCAGCAGCGCCTGTCCTTGGGTGTCGAGGCTTTGGCGTTGCAGGATGAAGAGGTCGCGCTCACCAGCCAACGTTTTGAACGCGGGACGATTGCGCGAGGCGAACTGCTGCAACAGGAGTCCGACAGGGATCGGGCGCGCGCGCAGTTGGCACCGATGCGGGCCGAGATTGACGCGTTGAAGGACAAGCTGGCGGTGCTGACCGGCGCGGTGCCGGGGACGCTGGACGGCTTGCTCGACCGGACGGCTGCTCTGCCGCTGCCCCCTGCCGAGGTCGCGGTGAGTGATCCGGCCGCCCTGTTGCAGCGCCGCCCCGATATACGCGCGGCGGAACGCAAGCTGGCCGCCCAGACCGCACGGATCGGCGTGGCGGATGCGGCGCGCTTTCCGCATATCAGCTTCCTGGGGCTGATCGGGCTGGGCGGATCGGCGCCGGAGGATCTGGTCGATCTGGACAAGTTCACGGTGGCGGCGGTGCCGCGGATCAGCTGGTCTTTCCTGGATTTCGGGAAAGCGCGCGCGCGGATCGATGCGGCGGAGGCGCAGCGGGATGAGGCGGCGGCGGATTACCGCGCGGCGGTGCTGAATGCGTTGCAGGATGCCGAGGGTTCGCTGGCGCGGTTTCAGCGGCAACGCGAAAGCCTGACCGATCTGGCGCGGGCCGAACGGCAGGCGGCAATGGGAGCAGAGCTTGCGCGGCAGCGCAGTGAGGCGGGGACGATTTCGGGAATCGATTATTTAAAGCAACGGCGTCTGGTTTTGGCGGCTTCGCACGCGAGGGTTCAGGCGGAGGCGGGACTGACGGTCAGTTTTATCAATGTTCAGAAGGCCTTGGGGCTGGGATGGCAGGGGATGAGTAGCCGCTGAGGCCATTCAGGGGGCGTCTTTTCGTTGTTCGCTTGACCCGGTTCGGGCTGAGCAGTGCAAGGCAGTTCTTCGTTAAAGGGTGGAAGTGCGGACATTGATCCTCCCTATCGTGAGATGGGGAGGGGGACCGTTCGCGAAGCGAATGGTGGAGGGGAATCTCACAGGTTGTGCCATTTTCCCCTCCACCAGCCTGTGGCTGGTCCCCCTCCCTACGCTTCGCGCAGGGAGGATTTTGAGGTCAGAAGGCGATCTTGGCATCCACGCCGTAGGAGGTCGGCTTGTTGAACGTCGCGCCCGCGAAGCCCAGGGCGCCGAAGTCGATGCCGTAGACCAGACGCTTCTGGTTCAGCAGATTGTCGCCCCAGATGCCCACGTCGAGCTTACCACCGCCAAGATCGAAGCCTTCGACAGACAGACGCGCCTTTAGGTTGGTCTGGCTGGGCGAAACGATCTGTTCGTTGAACGGCGCCGTGTTGTCGAGCGCGTTGAAGTAGATCTTCGTGCGATAGGAATAGTCGCCACGCAGACGGACGAGCGTGTCACCGTCGCCGATCGGGTGCGAATATTCAGCGCCGACATGGACGTTCCACTTTGGCGTGTAGAGGGGCCGTGCCTCGTCAGCGACGTCCACCACCGTGTTGGTGCCCGGATCGCGGAAGAGGAAGGTCTTATAGTCATGTTTCACATAACCGACCGAGCCGTCGATCTGGAAGCCACGGAAGGGGGCCGCCGTCAGTTCCGCTTCGAAGCCCGACAGGCGCACCTTGCCCGCGTTGACGATCAGCGAGGTGGCGCCGCCGCTGCCTGCGGCGAACTGCTGGACCTGAAGATCGTTATAGTCGGTGATGTAGCCAGCGACGTTCAGGCGCAGGCGATTGTCGAACCATTGCGACTTGAAGCCTGCTTCATAGGAGGTGGCTTTTTCAAGATCGAAGCCGTTGATGCTGCCGCCGCGCGGGTTGATGCCGCCCGAGCGATAGCCGGTCGATACGCGGCCATAGACCATGACATCGTCCATCACCTCAAAGCTGACCGACCCCAGCCAGGAGAAGTTGTCGAAGCTGCGGCGGCCACGCTGCACGGGGAAGACGTCACCGGCCAGATAGATGGTCTTGTCATCGGCGGTGTGACGGCCGCCCAAAGTGACTTCCAGCTTGTCGTCGAGCGAGGACGGTTTCCAGCTGACCTGGCCGAACAGGGCCATCGACTGTGACGTGCCGCCGAATGCCTGAACGGGGTTGGCGTTGATGCCAACGGTGGCCAGGCCCGGGTTGGCTGCCGCCACGGCTGCTGCGGTGCCGGCGGGGAGGCCGTAGAAATCAAGCGCGGCCACCGGCGCCAAAATCGTCAGAGCCTGCTGGTTATATTCCGACGATTTTTCGTAGAAATAATACATGCCGAGCAGGTAGCTGAGGTCACCGACCTTGCCGAGAGCCTGGAATTCCTGGCTGAACTGCCATTGCTTCTGCGGTGCGTTGTTACCGGTGTAGGGAACGACATCCTGAATCGAGGTAAGGGTCGCCGAGTTGAAATCGACAACTGGACCACGCAGCACGCCGTTACCCGACAGGTTCAGGATGGTGTCCTGGAAGAACTTCCGGTAGCCGGTGATCGACTTGAGCGTCAGCTCGGGAATTGCTTCATAGCTGAGCGTCAGGCCATGACCCTGCACGCGGGTCTTGCTGCCATAGCGGAAGTTGCCGTTGCGGTCGGTGAAACCCGCCTGCTGAACGGTGCCCTGACGATCCGGGCTGACGAGGAAAGGCGCGCCGCCGAAACTGGGCGACTGCGAATAATAATCCTGTGCGGTCGGCGTGGCCGCCACGATCTGGAAGAAAGCGGGCGTGCCCTTACGATTGTCATAGTCGAAATTATAATTGACCGTGAGATCGCCAAGGTCTGCCTGCAAACCGATCGCGACCGAGTCCGCATTGAGCGAACCGGGGTCCTGCGAGGACGGGGTCAGCGTGTTGTTCACATAGCCGTCGCCCTGGCGATGCTGATAGGCGATCGACGCCTTGAGAACGTCGCCAAGAATATAGCCGGTGTCCAGACGCGCGCGGGCATACCATTCGTTGAAGCGGCCGTAGCCAGCCTTCGCGGTGACATGCATGTCGTTGGCGGGCTTTTTCGTGATCAGTTGGAGCGCGCCACCGATGGTGTTGCGGCCGAACAGCGTGCCCTGGGGACCGCGCAGCACTTCGATCCGTTCCAGATCGATAAGGTCGAACACGGCACCGGCCGCACGGGCGAGGTAGACGCCGTCGAGATAGACGCCCACGCCCTGTTCGGACACGGCCGAAGGTTCGTTGTTGCCGATGCCGCGAATATAGATGGTCGCGGCCGAAAGGCTGGACGGCTGCTGTTCGATCGTGATGTTCGGCGCGAAATTTGGCACATCGGTCGGATCAGAGATATTCTGCCGTTCGATGAAGTCGCCGCTGAGTGCGGTGACGGCGACAGGGACATCCTGCAGCGTTTCCGCAGAGCGGCGCGCAGTCACGACGATGTCACCGAGAGTGGCCGATGGTTCCTGAGCGGCGCTTTGTTCCTGAGCGTTCGCCGAAACCGAAAAAGGCACTAGAATTGCGGTAACGCCCGCAAGCAATATGGATTTCATACATCCTCCCAACACATGCTGCTCTTGGTCAACAGTCCCGGCTCTTTATCGTTATCTGCACGCGCCACACGGGAAAAAGCGCCTGTTGACCCCGAACATGGATAAACATGTCCGATGCAGCTCCGTTAGTCGCAATTATCGCTTACATCAAGGATGATTGCGTCAATCTGCGTATTATCTGACGTTTATATCTACGCTGTTGCACATTTGCACTCTGGCAATCTTGGCGCCTAACGAGAGGCGGAATGGGCGCCCAGCAATTGGGCAGCCGGAGTTTTGACATGGCGGATCAGTAGGGTTTGGGTGGAAAGACCGTACGGAATGGCCGCCTGGGCTTGCCATCCCGGCAGCCACAGGACGGCCTTTGCTGGAAAGGCTTGGGCGGTCCAGTTGCTCAAGAAGTCGATCGAGACGCCGGGCATGTTATGGGCGAATCCCTTCGCCCACTTCATCACCGTTGAGCGTAGATCGACGCCTTCGGTGGCATTTTGAACGAGCAAGGCGGTTCGGCGGCCGTCGATCCCGGCGGGGTCTCCGGGGGAAAGGATGACTTCTTCGACCCCAGCCGAGGCGATGAGGGGGCGGTTCATGAAGCGTTCTTCGTCAGCGGCCATGATCTTTCCGACCGGCCCGGCCATGAGCGCCGCCGCTGCCTCTATATCGTCGGCCCAGAATTCGCTGATCGTGTCCCAGCGGAATAGCTGCGCCCCGGTGACGTGGTTGCGGGCGTAGGCAGAAAAGGGGAAATGACTGATCGCCAGCGGAGCGTGATTTTCTTCATAGTAATGCTGGAAATCTTCGCGAGTGGTGCCCGGCTTGTGGGCCAGAGCGCAGATGGACTTGGTCATGCGGAGGCACTCTTGTCGGGAAGGGCTGCGACAATTTGCTCTGCGGCGGCGTAGGGATCAAGTCGCCGCGTTTCGACCTGATCGAGGATGGCGTCGCCGCACAGGGTCATTGCGCGTGATGCGAGGGCGTCGCGCACGAGGGAGAAGAGTTGCTCCCTTGCGCGCAGGCGGCTGCGAGCGGTGAAGTCGCCATGTTTTTGCAGGAAGGCGCGATGGGTGGCTATGGCGTCGGCTATGGCGCCTGCCCCCTCCCCCTTTGCAGCAACGGCGCGCAGTAATGGCACCTCCCAGCGTTGGTCTTTGACGGTTTGGGCGCGCAGGTGGAGCATCAGTTCCATCTGGCGGTGGGTGGCGTCATAGCCATCGCGGTCGGCCTTGTTCACGACGAAGATGTCGCCTGCCTCCATGAGGCCCGCCTTTACCGCCTGGATTTCATCGCCTAGGCCCGGCACCGCGACGATGACGGTGCTGTGGGCGAGGTTCACGACATCGATTTCGTCCTGGCCGACGCCGACGGTTTCGATGAGGACGATGTCATAGCCCATGGCGTCAAATACCAGGCAGGCGTCATGGGTGGAGCGGGACAGGCCGCCTGCCTGGCCTCGCGTACCGAGCGAGCGGATGAAGACGCCGGGGTCGAGCGCGTGGCGGCTCATGCGGACGCGGTCGCCAAGGATCGCGCCGCCGGTGAAGGGGCTGGATGGATCGACGGCGATGACGGCGACGCGCTGGCCGCGCTTGCGCCATTCGGTGACGAGGGCGTCGGTGAGGGTGGATTTGCCTGCGCCGGGCGAGCCGGTGACGCCGACCAGCTGGGCGCGGCCGGTGTGCGGGTAGATGGCCGCCAGCACCTCTGCCACGCGCGGGTCGCGGTCGTCCAGCCAGCGGATGGCTCGTGCCCCCGCCGCGACTTCTCCGGCGAGGAGGCGGTCGGCTATGTCAGCCGCGCCCTGCCGCATCAGGCGGCGTCCTCCGCCAGACGCTGCGCCCACCAGCTTTCGAGATAGGCGACGATGTCGCGTGTGTCGGCACCCATGGTGAAGATGCGATCGACGCCTGCTTCTTCGAGGATCAGCTTGTCCTCTTCGGGGATGACGCCGCCCGCGACGAGCAGCTTGTCGCCCGCGCCCGCTTCGCGGAGCAGGCGGGCGAGCTTGGGCAGGCTGCGGGTGTGACCGGCGGACAGGGTGGAGATGCCGACGACGTCCACATCCTCCTGAATGGCGGCGGCGCAGACCATTTCGGGGGTTTGCTTGAGGCCGGTGAAGATGACCTCCATCCCCGCTTCGCGCAGGGCGTGGCCGATGACGGTGACGCCTACCGTGTGGGTGTCCATGCCGAGCTTGGCGAGCAGGACGCGCAAGGGGCGTTTGAATGTGGTCATGCTGATCAAATCCCCATCAGCTGGCTGTCGGCGCTGTGAACGCCGAAGACGTCGCGCATCGCGTTGCAGATTTCGCCATGCGTGGCGTAGAGCTTTACCGCTTCGAGGCAGGGCGGGACCATGTTCGCGCCGGTGCGGGCGGCTTCGCGGACTTTTTCCAGCGCGGCAGCGACGGCGGGCTGATCGCGACGGGCGCGCAGGTCGCGGACCTTGCGGATCTGCTGCTCCTCCATCGCGTCATCGAGGCGGAAGATTTCGATTTCGCGTTCTTCATCCTCGCGGGTGAGGTGGTTGACCCCGACCCATTTGCGGCGGCCTTCCTCGACATCCTTGTTGCGCTCATATTGTTCGCGGCCGAGCGCGCGCTGGATGTAGCCGGTCTCGATGGCCTTAAGTGCGCCGCCCATCGCGAAGATCTTGTCCATCTGGGCGAAGGCGGCGTCCTCCATCTGCTTGGTCAGGGTCTCGACATAATAGGAGCCTGCCAGCGGATCGATCGTTTCGGCGACGCCGGTTTCATGGGCAACGATATGCTGGATCGCCGCGCCGACGCGGATGGCGTTTTCGGCTGGCAGGGCGTGGGCTTCGTCGTAGAGGGGGGTGGTCATCGCCTCCCCTGCCCCGCCCAGCGCGCAGGCGGTCGCCATGATGCCGAGGCGGGCGATGTTGTTGAGCGGCTGCTGGAGCGTCAGCGCGATGGTGGTGGGCGAGGTCATCATGCGGATCTTCAGCGCGTCGGGCTTGCTCGCGCCGTAACGCTCCTTCATCAGCCGCGCCCAGCATTTGCGGAAGGCGCGCAGCTTGCAGACGCCTTCGAAGAAATCCATGTCCACATTGACGACGAAGTGATTGATGTAGGGCGCGACCGTGTCGATATCGAGCCCGCGTTCCAGCACCGCGTCGATATGGGCGCAGGCGATGGCGAGCGAATAGGCGATCTCCTGCACCGGGTTCGCCTTGGCGGGCTGGAGCTGGGCCGAGATGATCGAGATGGGCGCCCAATTGGGATGGTTGCGGATGATATATTCGATGCAGTCGGTGGCGATGCGCAATCCATGTTCAGGCGGATATATGTAGCGGCCGACGCAGGTATATTCGATCAGGATGCCGTTCACGATGTGAAGGACGAAGTCTTTCGGGTCGACGCCTTTCTTCTCCAGCGCGGCGATGATCATGGCGAGGTTGACCGGCTGCGGCGCGTTGCAGACGCTCATCAGATATTTGAGCTTGTCGAAGGGGAGGTCGAAGGCTTTTTCGAGGTCTTCGAGACTGTCGAGCGCCATGCCAGCGCGGCCGACTTCGCCCTCCACGATGGGATCGTCGCTGTCATAGCCGTTGGTGGTGGCGAGGTCATATTCGAGGATGAGGCCGGAGAGGCCCTGATCCAGCATGTAGCGGGCGCGCTTTGCCCAATCCTCGCCTTTGCCGAAGCCGGTGACCTGGGTCATCGTCCAGAAATCGGAGCGATGGCCGTTGGGGCGGGTTGAGCGGGTGTAGGGATATTCGCCGGGGAAGCCGAGGTCCGCCATATAGTCGAAGCCGACCGCATCGAGGTCGGCGGGTGTATAGAGCGGCTTGATCGGCCATTTAAGCGCCTGCGTCACGAAGGGATCGCGGCGTTCCGGGCGCCCTTCGATGGCGGGACCACGCGTTTCCTGCCGCCAGCGCGTTTCTTCCTGAGCGATGGCGTCCGTTGCGGGCGCAATGGGTCCGGTCGGACGATTCATGCGGGCACTCTCCTTGGCCTATTGCTATCCGGCGCCGAAGGGCTGGCTCAAGGATCGTCGAAGCCGATGCGCATGATTGTCGCATGATCTCGTAATTTTCATCGCTATATGATAAGCGCGGGGCATGGATGCCATTTCGATCCGGCAGGCGCGGCAGCGCGCCGATCTCGTGCGCGGGTCGCTGAGGGTCGATGGCGCCGTGGTGGAGATATGCGCTTTTCCCGAAGTGCGCGAAGAAACGGTCCAGATGATCGAACCGCAGTCGGTCCTGATGCTGGGCCTATCGCGACTGCTGACCGGGTCGGAGGGACGAAAGGCAGGCGACCCGCGCCGCCCGTTCGCGCGCATGGGGGCGCTGGCACTGCGTCCGGCTGGCGTGCCGATGGAGTTTCATGTCGCGCAAGGCGCGTTCGACACCATCCGCGTCCGCTTCGATGACCAGCGGATTGCCCCGGCGCTGGCGGCGATCAGTTTTGATGATGCGACGCTGAGCGCCTGTTTCGACATGCATGCGCCGTCGATCGAAGAGGCGATGCTGCGGCTGGCGGCGGAGGTTGAGCATCCCGGACGTGACAGCGCGGATATTGGGGAGGCGCTGGTGTCGCTGATCCTGCTCGATTTGCGGCGGTTCCTTGCGCAGGCGACGGAGCGCGCGGGGCGGCGGCGGGGCGGGCTATCCGCGCGGGCGCTGCGGGTGGCGCTGGCGATGATTGATGCGCCCGGCCCTGCCCCGTCGATCGATGCGATGGCGGAGCGGTGTGGGATCAGCAGGGATCATTTTATCCGCTGCTTTCACCAGACGACGGGGATCAGTCCGGGTGCGGCGATCCGGCGGCGGAGGATCGATCGGGCTAAGGCGATGCTGACGGAGGATAAGGGATCGATTGAGGAGGTTGCGCGGGCGTTGGGCTATGCGGGGGCGCCGTCTTTTTGCGCTGCGTTCAGGCGCGAGACGGGGCGGCCGCCTGGGGCTTGGCGGGCGTTGATGCGGTAGGGGTAAGATACCCCTACCCCCGTTCGGGCTGAGCTAGTCGAAGCCCTTCACTTCCCCTCTGACGTGAAGCCTATGAAGAAGTAGAGCCCTTCGACAAGCTCAGGGCGAACGGAGGAAAAGTGGTCTTGAACGGATGGTTCAAACCGGGAAAGAGACGTTCTAAGGACCAAGATCAATGAGCGAAATCGACTTCACCGCCACAGTCATCGAATCCTGCCCGGTGTCGGGCGGGCGGTTCGAGTTGGTGGAATGGCACTGGCCGGACATGGTGAGTTTTGAGCAGACGCAGCAGCAGTTGATGCTGGAAATGTCCCTCCCCCCGATGGCAGCCGATGCATCGGCCTATTTCCCCGACATTGATCCCGATCGCCGCTGCTTCATGGGGGCATTGTTCGTCCGTCATCCGGGCATCGCCATCGGCGGCCGATCGGAAGGCAGGCAAATTCGCGTGGTACGATGCGTGTTCGATGAGCGGCATGGCGCGGCGATCATCGGGGCGGGTGCGCCTTCGCTGCCTTTCCTGCAAGGGCTGCTGAATATCCGTAACGACGCGCTGCGTAGCCTGATGCGGCTTGCTCATCGGGAGCTCATCAATCCGGTGGATCGTTCGGACGAGGCCATGGAAGCGTTATTCCAGCTCGTGCGGATAGAATTGGGCCGCGTGTTCCATCAGGCGGCGGGTGCGGCGACGGCAAGCCGTCTCGCTCCCTGGCAGTTCCGCCGTATTCGCGAACGGATAGAGGCAGGCGCGCCCATGCCCGGCGTTGCCGAACTTGCCGCCTTGTGCGGGATCAGCACACGGCATCTGCACCGGCAGTTCCTGGCGCTGACCGGCAAGACGATTTCAGACTATATCGAAACCTACCGCATCGAGCAGTCGAAGCTGCTGCTGGCGCGTGGCGACGTGCCGATGAAGCAGGTGGCCGAGCAAGCCGGATTTTCCCACGGCAACAGCTTTGCGCGCGCCTTTCGCCGTGCAACGGGATTGTCGCCGCGCGAATATCGGCAGCGGTCGGCGGCTTTGATGGAGTGAGGGGCGCGGAGGGCTTGTGCGATGCCCCCCGCGCCTTGTCGTCACCAGCGCAATTTGAGCGAGGTGAAGCCCATGACCGGGCCGCCAAAGACGGACTCCGCGTCCTGATCGGGATCGAGTTCGAAATCGGGAATTTGCCGCAGCCATTCCTGTAGCGAGATCATGATTTCCCGCTTGGCGAGGTGCGATCCGATGCAGCGATGCGGTCCGAGGCCGAAGGTGACATGGTTATTGACCTTGCGATCGAGGTCGATCGTCTGCGGGTCGTTGAACATTCTCGGGTCGCGATTGGCCACTGTGTTAGGCAGGACGACGCGGTCGTTGCGGCGGAACTGCACACCCTTGAACTCGCAATCATGGGTGACGCGGCGGTAAATGTTTGAGACCGCGTTGATCCGCATCAGTTCCTCGATCGCGAGGAGGAATGCGGATGGATCGTCCAGCCTGTCGCGAAACTTCTGCCGCGCGTCCGGTGATGTCGCGAGGTAGCGCCAGACATAGGTCATGGTGTTGGTAACCGTGTCGAGCCCCGCGACGAAGAGCAGGAAGCCGCAGTTGATGATGTCGGTCCAGGGGAAGGGATTGCCGTCCGCGTCGCGCGACTGCACGACGGTAGAGGCGATATCCGTGCCCGGATTGAGCTCTTTCTCGCGGAAGAGTTCCTCCAGCACATCGAAGATTTCCAGCAGGTTCGCGGCGCGAATGTCCGGGTCGGTGCTGCGGAAGAAGGTGTCGGAGATGCGCAGGAATTCGGGCAGGCGCTCTTCCGGCAGGCCGAACAGTTCAAGGAAGGTGCCGGTCGGGAATTTGGCTGCATAATCCTTGACGAAATCGCAGCCGCCGTTCCCGGCGAAACCAGAGATGAGCCTTTCGGCGCGGCTATGCAGTCCGTCCGTCATCCGGCGGACGGCAAGCGGGGTGAACATGGGGGCCAGCAATTTGCGGAACACGTCATGCTGTGGCGGATCGACGCCGTTGGGCTGAAGAATTGGATAGGGTTCGAGCGGGGGAATCTGCGCCTTGTGCGTCGAGAAAATCTCGTGATTGCGATAGGCTTCGGCAATGTCGGCGTAGCGCAGGAACACCCAATGACCGCCATTGCGCGGCGTGTAGAAGATGGGCGGCGCACCTTTTTGGATAAGGCCGTGCCAGATTTGCACCGGATCGGACACGTCGGCGGGCATGTCGAAGAAGTCGAAATCGCGGATCAGGTCTTCAGGGACATGGGTTGGCGCGGCGGGGAAATAGGTGACCGTCATGCCGCGTTCCCCTTCGCGATGCGGAGTGCGCCTTCAGGGCAATTGCGCACCGCGAGCCGCACCTTATCCTCCAGTTCAGGCGGAAATTCGGGGTTTTCGATCACGACCTTGCCCTCCACCGCATCGGTCGAAAACACTTCCGGGCACAGGTCTTCGCATCGGGCATGCCCCTGACATAGGGCAAGATTGGCAACCACTCTCATCGGGCAGACTCTCCTGATCACTCTTTGCGGCCTTTTACCAAAGAGGTGAGCCAGGGCCTATCAAGGGCTGTGAGCAGGATCAGTCATTAGGAACAGATCAGGACATTGGCGCCGGTTGCAGTCGCCGGTCAGAGGATAGCCATCGCCTTCAAGCGGGTGAGCATCTGCGTTTCGCCAGTCGCAGTCGCGTCCGCTGGTTCAAACTCCAGCTCGATCATGCCGCGATAGTGCTGATGCTCAATCTGGCGAAGGATTGCGGGCCAGTCCAGTTCGCCAAGGCCGGGATCGACGCGGCCGGGGATGTCGGCGAACTGGATAAGGCCGGTTTCTGAAACGCAGGACGCGAAGGCGGCGGGTACGTCATGGCCCATCATCGCGACATGGCCGGTGTCGAACAGCAGGCGGACGGATGGCATGGCAACGGCGCGCACCATCTCCACGGCATCCTCCAGCCGGTCGAGCAGGAGGCCGGAAATGCGGCTGGGCGCGATGGGTTCGACGAGCAGCGTCAGGCCGCCGCGCGCCGCCTGTTCAGCGTGGCGCTTCAGATTTTCGGTCATTGCGGCGAGTTGTGCCGGGCGCGGGCGCTGCTCGTCGAGGCCAGCGACGCACACCGCGCCGCCGCCGCCGAAACGGGCGACCAGTTCGATACTGTCGGCCACGCTGGCGCGCAGGGCGTCGCGGCCAGCCTCATCCTGTGTGCTCCAGAGCGGCTTGTTCCAGTGCATGGGGTCGCCGCCGAAGCTAGAGAGGGCGAGGCCGCGAGCGGACATTCGTTGGGCCATGGCGGCTTGCTCGGCTGGCGGGCGGAGCTTCAGGAACAGGTCCTGCACGCCGCGAAAGCCATGGTCGGCGAGCGCGTCGAGCTGGTCGAGCGGGCTGGTGGAGCGGGCAAGATGGGCGAGCATCGGCCGGTCGGGGGAACTGAGGCCGAGATGACCGCCGATGGGCCAGCGGGTGGTCATCGCGTCACCGAGCGGGCGAAGTCGAGCAGCGCCTTGTTGAACGCAGCGGGCTGTTCCTGTTGCACGAAATGGCCTGCCTCCGGGACCGCGATGATGTCGCGCAGGCCCGGCACGCGTTGGCGCATCCGCGCTTCCCAATCGGTGAAGAAGCCGAAGGATGGGTCTTTTTCGCCATAGAGGAACAGGGTGGGCGTTTCGACATCATGGTCGGCCCATTTCTCGCCGATGCGCCAGTTTGCATCAGCGGTGCGATAGCTGTTGAGGCCGCCGATGAAGCGCAGCATCGGGTCGGCGGCGACATATTCGCTGACGAAGCGGTCGAACTCTGTCTGGGAGAGCCAGGGCCAGGGGAGCGGTGGTGCGGGTGGCAGGACGTCTAGATAACCGCTGCCTACTGATGAGACCGTTTTCCAGCTCCAGAGATCGCCTTCTGATGAGAGGGCGTAGAAGAGGCGGGCGAGGAATTCGGGGGCTCGGTCAGCGAGTTCGCGCTCGGCGGGGCCTGCTTCCATGAAATAGTGGAAGTGGACGAAATGCTCGGCGGCCATGGCGGCGAAGCGTTCGCTGGGGAGGCGGTCGGGCGAGGATGCCTCTGGCCGGGCGGGCTCGTCGGCTGGGAGGCGTGGGGCGCTGCCGAGCATGGCGCGTCCGGCCATGTCATAGTCATAGGGGATGGTGGCGATGAGGCCCGCCACGCGTTCGGGCGCGCGGACGGCGAGGTTCCAGGCATATTGGGCGCCGAAATCCTGGCCGACGATGACCGCCTTGTCCGCCTTATAATGGTCGAGCAGGGCGATGAGATAGGCCTGCATATGGTCGGCATCATAGGCGGCGGGATCGGTGGGGCGGTCGCTGCCGCCATAGCCGAGGCTGTCGATGGCGACGGCGCGGAAGCCTGCCTGCGCGAGTGGTTCCATCTGGTGCCGCCAGGACCAGGCGAGGCCGGGGAAGCCGTGGATCATGAGGACCAGCGGCCCCTCCCCCTGCTCCATAGCGCGGAGGTGATAGCCGCCTACGTCGATCCGTTTTTCTGTCATAGATGCGCGTCCTCTTCCCCGCAGGCGATGCGCCAGGCGAGGCTTGCTATTTCTCCGGCTCGGGCGCCGTGGATGGCGGCGGCTTCGCTGGACGCATTGCCGCTGATCGCACGATGATAGACGCCCTGGCGGATGGCGGCGTTGCGGAACATGGCGAAGGCGAGGGCGTAGCGCCAATGGGCAGGGTCGATCCGGCCTGCGCCGCTGCGTTCTGCGTAACGCTGGAGATAGGCGGCTTCGGACGGGATGCCGAGGGTGGGGAGGTCTGCGTCGGACAGACCGCGATAGCCTTCCTTGGGGACGCGCCAGGCCATCAGGTGCTGGGCTAGGTCGGCGAGGGGGTGGCCGAGGGTTGAGAGCTCCCAGTCTAGGACGGCGATGATGCGGGGTTCGGCGGGGGCGAAGATCATATTGTCGTTGCGATAGTCGCCGTGGACGATGCGGCTGGCTTCCAGGCCGGGGTCGTTGGCGGGGAGCCAATCGATTAGCTGCTCCATCGCATCGATCCGCTGGGTCTGGGTGGCGCGATATTGTTTGGTCCAGCGGGCGACCTGACGGGCGAAATAATTGCCGGGCTTGCCATAGTCGGTGAGGCCGACCTGCACCGGGTCGATGGCGTGAAGGGCGGCGAGGACGCGGTTCATTTCGTCATAGATCGCGGCGCGCTCGGGGGGCGTCAGGTCCGGCAGTCGGGCGTCCCAGAAGTTGCGGCCTTGCGCATAGGCCATGATGAAGAAGGGCGTGCCGACGATGCTGGCGTCCTCGCATAGGGCGAGCGGGCGAGCGACGGGGACGGCGCTGTCCTTCAGGGCATCGGTGACGCGATATTCGCGCTCGATTGCATGGGCGGAGGGGAGCAGCACGCCATCGGGCTTGCGGCGCAGGACGAAGCGCGGTTCGCCGTCCACCGAAAGGAGATAGGTGGGGTTGGACTGGCCGCCTGCGAATTTTTCCGCTCCGATTTCGCCCTGCGCGCCCGGCACATAGGCGTGGAGCCATGGGCCGAGCCGACTGGTGTCGAGCGTGCGGACGTCAGTCATATTTGGCGAGTTCGAGGCGGCCGAGCTGGTGGCGGTGCACCTCGTCCGGGCCATCGGCGAAGCGGATCTTGCGGGCGTGGGCGTAGTAGCTCGCGAGAAAGAAATCCTGGCTGATGCCCGCCGCGCCATGCGCTTGGATCGCCCAGTCGATGACCTGGCAGGCCATGTTGGGGGCGGCGACCTTGATCATCGCGATGTCGGCTTTCGCCACCTTGTTGCCGACCGTGTCCATGCGATGCGCGGCGTGGAGGGTCAGTAGTCGCGCCTGATCGATCATGATGCGCGAATTGGCGATGCGTTCGATGATGACGCCCTGTTCGGCGAGCGGCTTGCCGAAAGCGACGCGGCTCTTCACGCGGCGGCACATGGCTTCCAGCGCGCGTTCGGCCATGCCGATCATGCGCATGCAGTGATGGATGCGGCCGGGGCCGAGGCGGGCCTGCGCGATCTCGAAGCCGCGTCCTTCGCCGAGCAGCATGTTGGACGCGGGCACGCGGACATTCTCGAACAGGATTTCCATGTGGCCATGCGGCGCGTCGTCATAGCCGAGCACGGTCATCGGGCGCAGCACGGTGATGCCGGGCGTGTCGCGTGGGACCAGGATCATCGACTGCTGCTTATGCTTGGGCGCGGTCGGATCGGTCTTGCCCATGAAGATCATGAGCGCGCAGTCCGCCTCGCCCATGCCGGAAATCCACCATTTGCGGCCGTTGATGACATAGTCATCACCATCGCGGACGATCGAGCTTTCGATATTGGTCGCGTCGGAGGAGGCCACCTGCGGCTCGGTCATGGCGAAGGCGGAGCGCATTTCGCCCGCCAGCATGGGCTCCAGCCAGCGCGCCTTATGCTCGGCGGTGCCGAAGCGTTCGAGCGTTTCCATATTACCGGTGTCGGGCGCGGCGCAGTTGAACACGGCGGGGCACCAGTGGACGCGGCCCATTTCCTCGCAGAGTGGGGCGTATTCGAGGTTGGTGAGCCCGGCGCCGTGGGTGCTTTCGGGCAGGAACAGGTTCCAGAGGCCTGCTTCCCTCGCCAATGGTTTGAGCCGGTCGATCAGGGTGACGTGCGCCCAGCGGTCGCCGGTCGCCACCTCCTCATAATAGGCCTTCTCATGGGGATAGATGTGCGCGTCCATGAAGGTGCGCAGGCGGGCGAGCAGGTCCGCAGTCTTCGCGTTAGGCTCATAGCTCATGCGTAGAAGCCCCTGCCCTCGCGCGCATATTGCTCCAGCAGCGGCGCTGGGGTCCAATAGGCGTCGCCCTGTTCGGCGCGGAATTTCTCGATGGTGGCGAGCAGCTTGTCGAGGCCGATCTGGTCGGCCCAATGCATGGGACCGCCGGTATAAGCAGGCCAGCCAAGGCCGTTCACCAGCGCTACGTCGATTTCGTGCGGGCGCGGTACGATGCCTTCGCTCAGCAGCTTGGCGCCTTCATTGACCATGGCGTAGAGCAGGCGTTCGCGGATTTCGTCCTCGCCGATTTCTCGGAGTTTGAGGCCGTGGCGTTCAGCATGGGCCGCGATCATCTCGTCGGTCAGCGGGTTGGCGCTGGCCTTGCGGTTTTCGTCATAGCTGTACCAGCCGGAGCCGGTCTTTTGGCCGAGGCGTCCGGCGGCGACCATCTGTTCGGGGAAGTCGGCGCGCAATTCGCGCTCCGTCGCGGTGGCGGCGCGGGCCTTGCGGGCGGCGGCCTGAACGTCCAGCCCCGCAAGGTCGCCCAGCGCGAACGGACCCATGGGGAAGCCGTAGGACAGCAGCACCTTGTCGATGGCGGCGGGCTTGGCGCCCTCCTCCACCAGGAAGAAGCCTTCGCGTGAGCGCTTGGAGAGCATGCGGTTGACGATGAAACCATCGCATACGCCCGACAGGACCGGCAATTTTCCGATGCGTTTGCCGAGCGCCATGATCGTCGCGACGACTTCGGGGTCCGTCTTTGCGGCGCGGACATTTTCCAGCAGGCGCATGACATTGGCGGGGTTGAAGAAGTGCATGCCGCAGACATCTTCGGGCCGCCCCGATGCTTCGGCCAGCGTGTCGATGTTGAGGAAGCTGGTGTTGGAGGCAAGGATCGTCCCGGCGGGCGTCACCTCACCCAATTTCGCGAACACGGCCTTTTTGGTTTCCAGGTCTTCTGTCACCGCCTCGATCACCAATTGCGTGGGCGACAGGTCGCGGGGATCGTCGCTGGTGGTGATGAGGGCGAGGCGCTTGTCCATCGTCTCCTGCGACATGCTGCCCTTGGCGACGGAGGAGGACCACATTTTGGTGATGGCTCTCATCGCGGCGTCGATGTTTGGTTGATCAAGGCCGACGGCGATGACGGGGATGCCGACGCTGACGACCGCCATGACGATGCCGCGTCCCATGACGCCAAGGCCGATGACGCCCACCCGCTCGATGTTACGGGTCAGGGTGTCGGGCGAAAGGCCGGGGATGCGGGCGACTTCGCGTTCGGCGGCGAAGAGGTGGCGCAGCGCCTTGGACTGCGACCCGTTCATGCATTCGCGGAAGATGGCGAGTTCCTGTTTGACCGCCTCGTCGAAGGGCAGTTCATAGCCTAGGCGCATGGCTTCGAGCGCGCGCAGGGGTGCGGTTTGGCCACGCATCCTCTTGGCGACGGTTTTGCGGGCTTCTTCGAACAGGGCCGGATCATCGGCGGGCATGGGGAGCGTGGAGGAGCTGCGCGCGCCCTTCCCTTCCGCGACCAGCTTTTCCGCGAAGCTGCGGGCTTCGGCTGTGAGGTCGCCGCCTGTCGCTACGGCATCGATGAGGTTGGACTTCAGCGCGTCATCCGTGCCGATCTGATTGCCTTCGGTCACCAGCTTGATTGCGGTGGCAAGGCCAGCGAGGCGCGGCGTCCGCTGCGTGCCGCCGCCGCCGGGCATGAGGCCGAGCTTCACTTCGGGAAAGCCGAATTTGGTGCCCGGCGCGGCGATGCGGTAATGGCAGGCGAGCGCGACTTCGAGGCCGCCGCCCAGCACCGTACCATGGACGGCGGCGATGATCGGCTTGGTCGAATGGTCCATCATTTCCATGACCAGCGGCAGGCCCGGATCGGCCATGGGCTTGCCAAATTCCTTGATGTCCGCGCCCGCGATGAAGGTCTTGCCTTCGCAACGGATGACGAGCGCGTGGAGGGCGGGATCGGACTCCAGCTTGCGGATGGCTTCGGCAAGGCCCTGCCGCACGCTGGCAGAGGTGGCGTTGACCGGGGGATTGTCGATCACCGCCTCGGCGATCGCGCCGTGGGTGTGGAAGCTGACTGTTTGCGACATGAGGGATTTCCTGTTCAGGACGCGGTCTGGAGGGTCAGGAGCACCTTGCCCTTCACTTTGCGTTTTTCGAGATGCTGGAGCGCGGCCACTGCGTCGGGCAGGGCGAAGCGCGTGTCGATGACGGGCTTCAATGCGCCTTCGGCCAGCCAGGCGAGCAGTTGACGCATGTTTTCGCCCTGCCCGACCGGATCGGCGCGGACGCTGTTGCCCCAGAGGACGCCGACTGCCGACGCGCTTTTCAGCAGCAGAAGATTGGCGGGGATGGAGGGGATTTCGCCCCCGGCAAAACCGATGATCAGCAGGCGGCCGCCCCAGGCGAGGCTTTTGACCGCCGTCAGGTTCATGGGGCCGCCGACCGGATCATAGACGACATCGACGCCCTTCCCATCGGTCAGCTGCTTGATGCGTTCGCGCAAATCCTCCTGCGCATAGTCGATGAGTTCGTCCGCGCCCTGCGCTTTCGCCAGAGCCAGCTTTTCGGGGCTGGAGGCGGCGGCGATCACGCGCGCGCCCATATGTTTGCCCAGTTCGACGGCGGTGAGGCCAACGCCACCGCCCGCGCCAAGGACCAGCAGCGTTTCGCCGGGCTTCAACTGCGCGCGGTCCTTCAACGCGTGATAGGATGTGCCATAGGTGATGGAGATGCCCGCCGCGACTTCCAGATCGACGCTATCGGGCACCGGCCAGACCTGCGTCGCGGGGACGCGCACCTGCTCGGCAAAAGCGCCGCTGCCGGTGAAGGCGATGACGCGGTCTCCGGCAGTGAAGCCTGTTACATCAGGTCCAACGGCGGCGATGCGCCCCGCTGCTTCACTGCCGGGGACGAACGGCAGGGCTGGCTTTGTCTGATATTTGCCCTGCACGATCAGCACGTCGGGGTAGTTTACCCCGGCGGCCGCCACGTCGATCACCACTTCCCCCGGCCCTGCTTGTGGCTCGGGGAAATCGCCATGTTGCAACTTTTCGACCGGCGCGAACGCGCTGCAGACCATGGCCTTCACATCACTCTCCTTGAACACACCTACCGGGCGTGCGCGGCCAGATTAGGCCTTTGGACGCGATGCTACCATTTCGTAATTCCGACGCATGACATCAGAAAAACTGATGGATCAGGGAGAGGATGGCCGATTTTCCTGATCCGGCAGTTTATTGCCCCACTGGCGGGCGAATTGATGGAAAGCGCGGCAGGCATGGGGCTGTTGCGTGTCGCGGCGGCTGACCAGACTGACGATGCGGGTGAAGTCGAGTTCGGGGACGGCCAGTTCGACCAGTTCCCCGCGCGCCAGCTCGTCGGCCACCGTCAGGCTGGAAAGGCAGGCGAGCACTGCGCCGTCGCGCACGATGCGCTTGATCGCTTCGACGCTTTCGCCTTCGAACACGATGTTGAGCGAGTTCATGGATTTGAGTGTTTCGACGGTGAACGAGATGCGTTCGCTCGATAAGGTTTTTTCCAGCGCCCATGGCTGGTCCGCGAGGTCCGCGAGCGGCACCGTGGGACGGCCAGCGAGGGAGTGGTCCGGGGCGGCGCACACGACCAGCCGGTCGCGCAGCCAAGGCTCGGCCTCCAGATAGCTGCTGTTGACCGGCGCGCCGACGAAGCCGATGTCGAGCGCCATGTTGCGCACACCCTCCATCACTTCATGGGACGGCATGATGCGCATTTCGACGCGAACGCCGGGGTGCAGGCGCATGAAGGCGGCGCAAAGGCCGGGCAGCACATAATCGCCGACGGGAACCGCCGCGCCGATGCGCAACCGTCCGCGCACTTCTTCGGGCAGGGAGAGGGATTCAAGGTCCGCGACCTGGACCAAGATGCCGCGAGCCATTTCAAGGATCGGGCGGCCCCGGTCGGTCAGAGCCATGCGGCGGCCGGAGCGGGCGAACAGTTGGACGCCGAGGTGGGTTTCGAGGTCCTTGAGCGACATGCTCGCTGCCGAGGGGCTTAAGCCTATCTCGTCAGCCGCGCCCGCCACGCTGCCGGTGCGGGCGACGGCTTCGAATACCGCGATCTGGCGTAAAGTTATCCTCACCCCTTGGCAGCGGCGATCAGCTTATTTCGCTGCGGTGCATCGCTTCGGCGCGGGCCTTCAGAGCCTTGGCTGAGTCGTTGAAGGCGCGCGTCACCCATGGGCCGCAGAAACGCATGACGTGGATGCCGTTCGGGCCGGTGAAGGCGTCGGTCGATTGATAGCGGCACTTTTCGGGGCCGAGTTCCTCGATGATCTGATCGCGGCGGGCGGGATAGGGCCATGCTTCACTATCCTTCAGTTCCCAAGACAGGAGGCGGCCCGGTTCGAACGCGCAGACATATTCGCAATTGGGCGCGAGCGAGCCGGGATTGGCGTAATTGACCAGCCGCATATAGACGGGCGCGCCCATCTCAAGCGTGGATTCCGCCCAGACGCAGAAGGGATTCCATTCGCCATAACGCGGCATGTCGGTCAGGATTTTCCACACCACCATCGCGGGCGCATCGATTTCGATGGGATCGGATGCGACCAGCGTCTCGGGATCATAGAGTTTGAACGGATCGAAGCGATCAGCGGTCAGGGTTTCGGTGGACATCCTCTTCTCCTTGATATGTGCAAACCGGCCAGCGTGGCACCGCATTTTAGCGACGCGAATGCCGCAGCTTCCGCTGAATGGCGCGTTTGTTTGCGTAGACAATAGCAGCGGTCGGTCGCGGGTCAATGGCGGGCGGCCGGGCAAATCCGGCTTGACCTGCGTATCATATTGACCAATTCAGCACGCAAGACATCATATGCGACCCCGCTTGCACCGGCATATTCGGCCGAGTCCCTGCGGCGTCGGCATCGCACAGCACAACAGACGTCAGCATGACGCGCGGGAGAGATAATGGCCGATAGTTACGACTTCATCATCGCGGGCGGCGGGTCTGCGGGATGCGCATTGGCCGGGCGCCTGTCGGAAAATCCGCGCAATCGCGTGCTGCTGCTTGAGGCAGGCGGCAAGGATAAAAGCATTTTCATCCATGCGCCGGGCGGGCTGCTACCGATCATGTATCGCGGCATGTTCCAGTGGATGCATGTCAGCGTGCCGCAAGCGAACGCTGGCGGACGGCAGATGTATACGCCGCGCGGCAAGGTGCTGGGCGGCTCCTCCTCCATCAACGGCATGGTCTATGACCGGGGCGCGGCGGCGGACTATGATGGCTGGCGGCAGTTAGGGAATGAAGGGTGGAGCTATGAAGATGTGCTCCCCTATTTCAAGAAGCTGGAGGATTTCCAGCCCGGCGGCGAGGAAGGCTATCATGGCCGGGGCGGGCCGGTGCTGGTCTCGCGACCGGGCATCCACAATCCGCTGGCCAAGGCGTTCCGCGATGCTGCGGTGGCGGCGGGCGTGCCCTATAATGACGATCCCAGCGGATCGCAGCGCGAGGGCGTGGTGCCCGCCGATGTCACCGCGTCGGCCGGGCGGCGATGGAGCGCGGCGCGCGCTTATCTGACGCCTGCGCTCAAGCGGCCGAATTTGCGTGTCATCACCGGCGCCAATGTGGAGCGGGTGATCGTGGAGGACGGGCGCGCAACCGGCGTCAGCTGGCGGCGCGCGGGACAGCTTGAACAGGCGAACGCGACGCGCGAGGTTATTCTGTCGGCAGGCGCCATCCATTCGCCCTGGATATTGATGCTGTCCGGCATTGGTGACGCGGACCATCTGCGTCAGGTTGGCGCGCCGGTGGTGCATCACTTGCCCGGCGTCGGTCAGAATTACCGGGATCATGTGGCGGTCAGCGTGAAGCAATATTGCACGCAGCCGGTGTCGCTCTTCAACGTTTTCCACCCGCTGGTCGCCGCGAAGGCGGTCGCCAACTTCCTGCTGTTCCGGAAGGGGCCGCTGGCGAGTCCTCCGGCGGAGATCGGCGCTTATTTGAAGACCATGCCGGGCGCGGAATATCCCGACGTGAAGGTGCATTTCGCGATGGCCCTTTATGAGGCGATGGGGCGCAAGCTCATCATGGATCATGGCTATTTCGCGCATATCGACCTGCTGAACCCGGAAAGCGTGGGCGAGATCAAGTTGACGGGAGCGGATGCGTCCGCGCCGCTCTCGATCGATCCCAACATCCTTTCGACCGCCAACGACATGGCGATGGGCCGCGCCGCCATCCGCGCGGTGCGCAACATTTTCGCGCAGGCGCCCTTCGATCCCTTCCGGGGCGAGGAACTGGCGCCCGGCGCAAGCATCCAGTCGGATGATGAGCTGGACGCCTATCTGCGCGAGACGGCGACTTCGGACATTCACGCCGTAGGCACTTGCCGCATGGGACATGATCCGATGGCGGTCGTCGATCCCCAGCTGCGTGTCCACGGAGTGGCGGGGCTGCGCGTCGTCGATGCGTCGGTCATGCCGCGCGTGCCCGGCGGCAACACCAATGTCCCGACCATGATGGTGGCCGAAAAGGCCGCCGACATGATCTTGAAAGCCTGACGCTGTTGCGATCGGGAAGATAAAGGAGAGGCCGATGTCTGATCTGCGTTTCGACGATAAGGTGGCGATCGTCACGGGTGCGGGAGGCGGCTTGGGCAAGGCCTATGCCGCCCTGCTCGCCGCGCGCGGGGCCAAGGTGCTGGTCAACGACCTTGGCGGCAATTTTCAGGGCGAGGGCAGCGATCAGGGCTATGCCGACGCCGCCGCCCGCGAAATCCGCGACGCTGGCGGGATCGCAGAGGCCAATGGCGACAGTGTCGCGACATCGGCGGGTGCGGAGGCGATCGTGCAGGACGCGCTGACGCGATGGGGCCGCGTCGACATATTGGTCAACAATGCGGGCATCGTCAGTGCATCGGGTATATTGTCGACGGTGACCGACGAGCAATGGGATAACGACATGGCCGTGTCGGCCAGCGGCACCTTTTACCTGTGCCGCGCGGTATGGGACGGGATGCTGGAACGCAATTTCGGGCGGATCGTCAACATCTCGTCCGGGTCATGGTTCGGCATGGGCAGTGCGGTGCCCTATCCCGCCGCCAAGGGTGCGGTGTGGGCCATGACGCGTGGCCTCGCCGCAGCGACGCAAGCGCAGGGCAAGGACGTCAAGATCAACGCCATCATGCCGATAGCGGGCAGCCGGATGACGCAGCTAATGGGACCGGAAATTCACGGCCTGATGGAACGTGACTTCCCCGCGCGGGCGGTGGCCCCCGTCGTAGCGATGCTGGCCCATGACAGCGCGCCGTGCAATGGCGAGATGTTCACGGCGGGCGGGGGCGGCTATACTCGCGTGTTCGCGGGCGTCACGCGCGGCTATCGCGCGACCGACAAGGACTGGACCCCCGAAACGGCGCTTGCACAATTCAACACAGTGATGGACACGAACGGTTTCCATATTCCGGCTGGGTCGATGGACGAAGCCGCCCTCTACACCTCGGACGTGCCTTGGAACGCGTTCAAGGCCTTTATTCAGTAAGTTTGATCAGCAAGGAAGAGCAGGAATCATGACTGGCAGGTTGCAAGATAAGGTCGCCATCGTCACCGGCGGTGCGCGTGGCATGGGCGAAGCGACGATCCGCCTGTTCGCGCGCGAGGGCGCTAAGGTGGTCATCGCCGACGTGCTGGAAGCCGAAGGCCAGGCGTTGGCCGCCGATATTGGCGATGCGGCGATGTTCCAGCGGCTCGACGTGTCGGACGAAGGCAGCTGGACCGCGCTGGTCGATGCAGTCATGGCCCGCCATGGCCGGATCGACGCGCTGGTAAACAATGCGGCCATCGTGGCTTTCGGCCCGATCGTTGACCTGACCGTCGCAGAGATCGACCGCGTTCTGGGCATCAACGTCAAGGGCACGATGCTGGGCCTGAAGCATGTCGGGGCGAAGATGTGCGCCGCCGGGCGCGGGGCCATCGTCAACATATCGTCGGTGGACGGCCTTCGCGGCGTGAACGCGGTATCGCTTTACAGCAGTTCCAAATGGGCGGTTCGCGGCTTTACCAAGAGCGCGGCGATGGAGTTCAGCCATCAGGGCGTGCGCGTCAATTCGGTTCACCCCGGCGGCGTCAACACGGCCATGGGCAACCCCAATGCGCTGGAAGGCGATGCGAAGAATTACGGCTATGAGCGCGTGCCGTTGCAGCGGATGGGCGAGCCTGAGGAAATCGCGGCCGCCACCCTATTCCTCTGTTCGGACGAGGCCAGCTACATCTGCGGCGCTGAACTTGCGGTCGATGGCGGCTGGACGGCTGGCTATTATCACCATTATCTGCCTGCTGCGCCTGCGGGATTGAGCTCTATCTAATAGCTTACTGGTTTTCGGAGAAGCATGAACATGACTGAAGAAGAAAAGGTCTTTTCGGGCGGCGTCGCCGTCATTACCGGCGCGGGCGCTGGCATCGGCATGGGCTTTGCCCGCCGCTGCGGCCAGATCGGCATGACCGTCGTCGTCACCGACATCGACAAGGGCCGCGCCGACAAGGTTGCCGCCGAGATCGTGGCAGCTGGCGGCAAGGCGGAAGCGATCCAGTTGGACGTGTCAAAGCCCGAAGCGCTCGACGCGCTGGCGCAGGACGTGTTCGACCGGCATGGCGCGGTTCGCCTGCTGATCAACAATGCGGGTATCGAGACCATCGGCAATGTCTGGGAAATCCCGACGGCGCGCTGGGAAACGACGTTGAACGTCAACATCCATGGCGTCGTGCATGGCGTCCGCGCATTCGTTCCGCACATGCTGCGCGTGGGTCAGGAAGCATGGATCGCGAATCTGGCGTCCGTTGGCTCCTTCGGCCAGATGCCGACGCAGGCGGCCTATATCATGAGCAAGCACGCCATCCAGTCGTTCAGCGAGTGCCTCTATCTGGAGATGCAGGTCGCCAAGGCACCGATCAACGTCTGCTCGATCATTCCGGGCATGCTGAAGACCAGCATCTTCGACGCCGATGCAGGCGTTGGCGAGCCGGAGAGCGCTTCGGGGCACCGTGCCACCATGGCCCATTTGATGGCCAGTTACGGCATGGATCTGGACGAAGGCTGCCGCGTGTTTGTCGAGGGCCTTGCCGCACGCAAATTCTGGATTTCGAGCCAGCCGGAAATGACCGAGCAGGCGGTCGCTGGCCGTATCGCCTTCTTCCAGGAACAGAGCAATCCCGAACTGGGCGAGCAGCAGCGCGCGCTGCTGGGTATCTGAAGCAAAGGCCGGGCGGGTTCAGGCTCGCCCGGCCCTTCTTTATCAGGCCTTCGCGGCCTCTTCCTTGACGATTTCCAGGAACAGCGGCCGTTCACCGCCGCCATGAACTTCAAGGCGCGCGCCGCTGACATAGGCGGCGGCTGACGAACCCAGGAACACCACAGCTTCGGCAATGTCGCTGCCCCGGCCCATGCGCTTCAGCGGAATCGATGACGCGATCCGATCCTGCGCCGCCTGCGTGCCGTAGGTCATTTCGGCCGTCTCGGTCTCGATCAGGCCGACGATGATGGCGTTGACCCGCACATCCGGCCCCCATTCCTGCGCCAGGCTGGTGGTAAGGCTGAGCAGGCCCGCCTTCGCCGCGCCATAGATCGCGGTGTCGGGTGAAGGGCGCGCGCCCGATACGCTGGCGATGTTGACGATCGATCCGCCCACGGCCTTCAGATGCGGATAGGCCGCCTGCGCGACATGCAGCGGGGCGAGCAGGTTCAATTGCAGGATGCGTTCGGAAAAGCGCGGGCTGGCCGTTGCAGCGTCGGCCTGCGGCGATCCGCCCGCATTGTTGACGACAAGGTCGATGCGGCCATGGCGCGCGACAAGCTGGGCAATCCAGTCGGACACCGCCGCAGGATCGCGAATGTCGCAGGATGCGAATTCCGCCGTCTTTCCATCGACCCCAATCGGTTCTTCCGGCGCGGTGCGCCCGCAGGTCGCAACCGCATAGCCCTCCGCCAACAAACGCCGCACAATCGCCGCGCCTATGCCGCGCGTGCCGCCTGTGACGATTGCAAACTTGCCAACACCCGTTTCGCCCACGGCCCTATCCTTTCAGTTTCGAGAAATGCGCAGCGGGCGCATCGCATGGATAGGCCCCATACTCAATCTGCGCCATCCTTCGCCAGACATAATGCAGTGGTCATTGCAGATTGTTACGCAGATCAGGTATAGGGGACGCATAATAATCGCATATCGCGTCACATATGGAGAGGTTTGATGGCTTATACTGTGCAGCAGCTGAGCGATCTGGAAGATATCCGGACCCTCAAGCATCGTTATTTTCGGGGAATCGATACCGCCGATCTTGCGCTGCTCGGCACGCTCTTCACCAACGATCTGACCGTCGATTATCGTGGCGGCACCTATCGCGTCCGGTTGGCGGGCCGCGACAATATGCTGGAATTTCTGGCGAACAGCTTCCATTCCGGCGCGGTTGCCATGCATCACGGCCACATGCCCGAAATCACCCTGACCGGCGAAAATGACGCCGAGGGACTCTGGTATCTGGAGGATATCTTCATCGACGTGGAACGGGGTAGCCACACCATAGGCAGCGCGATCTACCGCGATGCCTACCGGCGTGAAGATGGCGTATGGAAGATCGCGCGCACCGAATATGATCGTGTGTTCGAAATGATCCGCCCGCTGGCCGCCGACGCGCAGATCACCTCGCACCACCTCGCCACCGCAGGCCGCAAGCCCGAACAGCGCAGCGATATCAGCCATTTGATCGAGTGGGAAGCGGCCTGAGCCAACGGATGATGCACGAACGCAACAGCTGCGGCATTTTTGCGGCGGGCTGCTGAAGAATAAAGCGAGCGGCGTTATAGTCGCGCGCAAATAACAGAATGACGCTTTTTTTTGGGGAGGAAAGCATGCGCAAGACGCTATATCCGATCGTATCGTTGATCGCTCTGGCCGCACCGGGGGCCGCGCTGTCGCAAACGGCAGCGGCGGGAGCAGACGCCGCCAGCGACAGTGACATTGTCGTCACGGCCCGCCGCCGCGAAGAACGGTTGCAGGATGTGCCGATCGCGGTGAGCGCGGTTGATGCTTCGGCTCTGAACAGCCGGGGCCTCGACAATGTGACGCAGATCAGCCAGATCGCGCCCAATATTCAGTTCACGCCGGGCCAGGGTGGCAATAGCGGTGGCATCGCGCCCTTTATTCGGGGCGTCGGCGAAAATGACTTCATCATCACCTCCGACCCCGCTGTCGGCGTCTATATCGATGGCGTCTATGTCGCCCGCACATTTGGCGCGACGACCGAATTGCTGGGCATCGATCGCATCGAAGTGCTGCGCGGCCCTCAGGGCACGCTGTTCGGCAAGAATACCGTTGGCGGTGCGATCAACATCGTGTCGGCGGTGCCGGACCGGGAGCAGAAGATCGAAGCCGACCTGCGATACGGATCGTTCAACACGGTGCGCGGGCGGGTCTACGCCGAAACGCCGCTGTCCGACAGCTGGTCGCTGGGCGTCGCGGCGCTGGGCGAGTTTGGCGAGGGGTGGCAGAAAATCCCGTCCGGCGACAATCTGGGCAACCGCAACGTCGTCGCGGGCAAGCTGGCGCTGCATTATGATGGCGAAGGGCTGGACGCGGTGTTGCAGGTCGATGGTCTGCACCGGCGCCAGCACAGCGCGCCGCATAGCATGATCGCCTTCACGCCGACCTTCTTCTCCTTCCTGCAATCGACGTTCCTGACGCCCTGCTGCACCGTGCCGGGCGACATCGACCGTACCGACAGCAACCCAGAGCTGAACAAGGATCAGACCGACGCGGTGAACGCATCGCTGACCCTGACCAAGGATCTGGGCGGGGCGACGTTGAAGTCGATCACCGCCTATCGCTATGTCGATGCGCTGTTCGGCCGCGATGGCGATGCTTCGTCGGCGGTCAATTATGCGGGCGACATTCATGACGAGCGGGCGCGGCAGATCAGCCAGGAATTGCAGCTGTCGCTCGACCTTGGCGGGCGCGGCACATTGTTGCTGGGCGCATTCGCCTATCGCGAAAAGACGCGCGACAATACGCGGCTGATCGTGGCGGATGGGTTGTTTGACGCGCTGGTGGCGGCAGGGCTTGATCCCTTCCCTGTGCCCTTCCCGCCCTTTGCTGTTCCGGCGTCGTCACTGGACTTCAACATCGATTTCCGCAACCGGCAGCGCACCGACAATCTCGCGCTGTTCGCGAACGGCAATTATGAACTGACCGACGGCCTCTCGCTGGAACTGGGCGCCCGTTATACGTGGGAGAAGAAGAAGTTTTCCCAATCCGCGATCCGCATTTATTCGGGCGAGCCGCTGCTGGCGGGTACGCCCAGCTATACGCTGGAAAAGAGCTGGGACGCCTTCACGCCGCGTGCCTCGCTTTCCTACAAGTTCCGGCCGAACCTGATGACCTATGTCTCCTATTCGCGGGGCTTCCGGTCTGGCGGGTTCAACGGGCGGCCTACATCGCTTGAGGAAATCGGTTCCTATGATCCGGAACATCTGACCTCCTACGAAGCGGGGCTGAAGGCAGGTTTCGGCCGTATCGCCACCATCAACCTAGCCGTGTTCCGCAACGAATATCGCGACCAGCAGATATTGGTATCGACCGTCAGCCCGACGACCGGCCTGATCGTCGTCCGCAACGAGAATGCGGGCCGATCGCGTATTCAGGGCATCGAGCTGGAAGGCGCGTTCAAGGTTTCGCCGCGCTTCACCGTCACCGGCGCGCTTGGCCTGCTGGACGCCAAATATCTGGAATATGTGTCCGTCATCAATGGCGTGCCGACCGACGTCAGCGACCGCAAGCTGAAGCAGGCGCCCGATATCACCGCCAATGCCAGCGCAATCTATCAGGCGCCGCTCAGCGACAATGTGGAGGGCGTGCTGCGGCTCGACGCAGCCTATAAAAGCCAGGTCTTTGTCGATGCGGAAAACACGCCGCTCCTGCGGCAGCCCGACCACGTGATCCTCAACGCCAGCGCCGAACTGCGCTTTGCGGACAGCGGCCTGTCGGTGCGCGTGGGCGTCGATAACATCACCGATCGCCGCATCATCACGGCGGGCTATGATGCATCGACCAGCTTCGGCTTTACGGAGGCTTATTATTCGCCGCCCCGCCGCTACAGCGTGACGCTGGCCCTGCGACGCTGAACCGGGTACGGCCTCGACGGTGACTGCCATCGTCGAGGCTGGAGGCGGGAATCTGAATGATGAGCGATGACACCGCCTTTGCCGACCTGTTGCAGACGCTCTACGGCGGGCTGACGCGGTCCCCGCCATGGGAGGATTTCCTGCGCGCGCTGGCGGCCATCACCGACACAACCTTCGCCACGCTGCTGATCGGTCGGGGGAGCGCCGGGATCGATGCTCATGTCACCCCCGGCGCGGACCCGGAGCGCACCCAGGAATATCAGCGCATCTCGCAAGCCGATCCCTTCGTCGGCCTGCCCGAGGGGCGAGTCGTTTCCTTCCGTGATTTCGTGCACCATGTCCCCGCGCGCTTCCGCGACTGGCTGGACGTGGCGCGCAGCAGTGAAATTCTGGGCGTAGACCTGCATCGTCTGCCTGATATCGCCGTCCGGCTGCGCCTGACGCGGGACGAAGACCATGCGCAATTTGGCGATACCGAACGGGAATTGCTCGAACGGCTGATCCCGCATCTGCGCATCGCGCTTGACCTTCACGCGCGGCTCACAAGCACACAGGCGGAAAGCCAACTGTTCAGCAGCGCGATGGCTGGTTTGGCGGTAGCGACCCTGATCCTTGATCGGGAAGGCCGTATTCTGCGCCGCAACACGCTCGCCACGCATATGCTGGAAGAAGGCGCCATCGTTTCCGAGCAGCATGGCAAGCTGGAGGCCAGGACCGGCTCCAGCGCTGCGGCGATCAACCGCATCCTTTCCTCCCCGCCGCCACTGGGCGAGGAAATCCTGTTCGAGATCGCTTCTACCGTCGGACAGCCGCTGCATGCGCGGGCGCGGGCCATTCCTTCGTCCGCCTATGGCGACGGGGCATGGATCGCCCTGTTCATCGCGGACCCCAGCCGACCCGCCGGTCCATCGGAAGAGCTGTTGCGCGAACGCTTTCACCTCACGCGGGCGGAAGCGGGACTTGCCGTTCATCTGGCGCACGGCGCCACGTTAGCGGACGCCGCGGACGCTTTGGGCATCGCCTACAATACGACGCGATCCCATCTGCGCGCGATATTCGCCAAGACCAACACGCATCGGCAGGTCGAACTGGTCACGCTGCTGCGTTCCATCGGCAGCGAGTCTGAAATCTGATCCATTTGGATGATGTGGCGGCACGGCACTCGGCATAGCCTGTCTCCACGAAAGAAAGTTTTGTGGAGAAGATGATGAAATTCTCGATCATTTACGAAGCGCAGATGGCGGACACGTCGCGTCAGAACGAACAGCAGGTGTTCCGCGACATTATCGAGCAAGCCATCCATGCCGAGGAAATGGGCTTCGACACGATCTGGGCCGTCGAACATACCGCGCTGACCCAATATGCGCACATGTCCGCACCGGAAACTTTCCTGGCCTATCTCGCCGGGCGCACGTCGCGCATCGGCATCGGCCATGGCGTCGTCTGCCTGCCGCCCGCGATGAACCATCCGGTAAAGGTCGCTGAACGCATCGCCACGCTGGACATTCTGTCGAATGGCCGCGTCCATTTCGGTATGGGCAAGGGCGGGACGCAGCAGGAAGCGGGCACCTTCGGCTATAATCTCGAAGACCTGCCGCCGATGATCGACGAGAGCATGTATCTGATCCCCAAGATCCTGAAGCATGGCGAGATCGAACATGATGGCGAGTTCGTGAAGATCCCGTTCCGCCCGATCCACCCGAGCCCGATGCAGGACCCGCATCCGCCGATCTACATGGCCTGCACCCGCGCCGACACGCTGACCACCGCCGGATCGCGCGGCATTGGCGCACTGGTCCTCGGCTTTGCCGGACCGAGCGACATCGCGCAGAAGAACGCCATTTATCGTGAGGCCTTCGCCAACCGCAAGGCAGAGGATCAGGTTGGCTACCGTCCGACCGAGCATCTCGCGGCGCTTTGCCCCGCCGTGGTTCTGGAAGACCGGGAGAAGGCACGCCGCATCGGCCTTCGCGGACAGCGCTTCTTCGTGGAATCGCTGGGCCACTGGTATTCGGGCGGCCCCGCTCCCGATGTGGAGGACCTGGACGCGAGCGAAAGCCTTGCCGCGCTTCAGCGCCACAAGGAAGAAACGGTGGCCTGGCTGTCGGAAGAGAAGATCACCATCGGTGGCCACCACACCGAATCCTTCGAGGTTGTCGAAGACGCCTATGGCACGCCGGAAGATTGCATCCGGCAGGTCAAGCGCCTGCAGGACGCGGGCGCCGACGAAATCCTCTTCATGTTCCAGATGGGCGGCATCCCGCATGAAGTGATCATGGAGACCATCCGCAACATCGGCGAGAAGGTGATCCCCTATTTCCGTGAGCAGGCGACGCTGGCTGCGGAATGATGAATTTTCCGGGCGGGGCAGTGCTTCGCCCGGGATCGGAAGCAGCGCGGTGTCCGAGTCACAGAGCTTACCCCCCACCCGTTCGGGCTGAGCCTGTCGAAGCCCTTCTTCTTTAAGAAGTGAGGCCCTTCGACAAGCTCAGGGCGAACGGCGGGGAGACAGACGATGTGCGCTATGCCTAACTCTGCGCATACAAAGCTTTCATCGCTTCTATCAGCCGCGCCGCGCGCTCATGTGGTTCTCCCTTTGCTGAGGCACGCGATGGCGCTTCCACGGCGATGGTCGCATGGGCCGGGAGCAGCGGAAGCAAAGCTGCGAGGCCAAACTCGCCTTCACCGGGAAGCAAGCGGTCGAACACGGCTTCATTGACCCGGTCATGAGGCGCCTCAAGCGGGCCGTCGTTCAGCTGGACATGGCGGATACGCTCAGGCGGCAGGCAGGCCACATCGTCCCAGCTTCCGCCGCTACGAATGACGTGCAGCGTATCGATGCACAGACCCACCTCCGCGCCCAGGGAATGGGCGATCTCAAGCGCCTGTGAAGGCGACCGGATAGAAGATAGCGGATAGGGTTCGATGACGGCGGAAGCACCCGCCCGCTGGCAAATCTCCACCATGCGCGCCAGCGACTCCCGCAGCCGTGCGTGATCCGGGTCGAGGCCCAATATATTGACGGTCCCGCCCAACTCGGCGGTCAGTTCCGCGCTGCTTTCCAGCAAACCCCAATCGGGGTCGGCATCCAGCATGAAAGGCTCGATGACACCTGCCCGAAGGCCGGTGTCGCGCAATGCGGAAATCATCGCCTTGCGCGCCCTCTTGTCCAGGATGAGGTCAGGCGTCGGGCTGATCGGGATCGGCGTCACGAACAGGCTGACGGCGGTGAAGCCTGCGCTGGCGGCCGCCTCGATCACCGTCAGGGCGTCGAGGTTCACCAGCGAAAGATGGTCCAGGCAAAAGCCATTTTCAGGGGGCGTCATGAAAACCAGCCCCCTGCCACGCCTGATAGTTCAGGCGTGAACGCCCCCGTCGATACGCACGATTGCGCCATTCATGTGCCCTCCATCCTCACTCGCCAGCATGGCGATGACGCCCGCGATTTTGTCCGGGGTCGCAAATCCATTGATCGGGCCGAGATGATTATACAACTCCCAATCGGCGCCTTCCACCATGCCGGTTTGGACGCTGTTGGCGAGCGGTGTTTCGATGCCGCCCGGCGCAACAGCATTCACCCGCACGCCGCGCTTCACATATTCCCAGGCGAGGCTCTGGGTGTAGGCGGCGACCGCGCCCTTGCTGGCGGCATAGCCGGTGAGGAAGGGATGGCCGAAATGGCTTGATGTGGACGCGGCGTTGACGATGTTGCCCTTCACCTTTTCCAGATGCGGCAAGGCTTCGCGGCACATCAGGAAGGTGCTGCCCATATTGACCGCGATGAGGGACATGAAGGCTTCATAGTCGGTCGTTGCCGCGTGGCTCGACCGGATGATGCCCGCCATGTTGACGAGGACGTCGAGTTGCCCGGCCTCCTCCACCCATTGCGCCACGATCGAGCGGGCAGTCGCCTCGTCTGCCACCGACCCTGCGCGGATGGCGATGTCGGGCTGTTCCTGCCTTAGCGTTTCCAGCCCTTTTTCGTCCAGGTCGACCGCCAGCACCCGACCGCCTTCGGCAGCCAGCCGGATGGCGGTCGCGCGGCCTATGCCGGAGGCAGCGCCGGTGACAATGATCGACCTGCCTGCAAATCGGCGCCCGAAGTCCATCGCCGTTTCCTAAGCCACTATGGCAGGGTGCGGGATGCGCGGATCGCCCAGCATCGCGCGATAGGATGGCGGGGTGCGCCCGCCAGCTTCGGTGATGCCATATCGCTGCGCAATCTCAGCCGTGATCAGCGTCTGGCCGTTCAGTTCGTCCCGGTTTGGATCGTCATGGATGGCGGCGATGACCCGGCCGTTGAATTCAGGCGTCTCGGCATCGGCCATGAACTTCTCATATTGCTCAGGATGTTCGGACAGCGTGCGGGCACTGCGCTCGGTGTGCAGAGGCCCCATCCAGAGCGCGATCGCCGCAACCCCGGTTCCGCGGAAATCGACCCCCATGTCAGCGGCGAACTTGTCCACGCCCGCCTTCTGCGCGCCATAAGCAGCGCCGTGCATGTAGCAGACCGAACCGAAGGAGGAGGTAAAGGCAATGAGGCCACTGCCAGCCGGAACCATCATGCGCGCGGCGTGCCAGCTTGCAAGATAATGGGACCGCAGGCCGACGTTCAATATATCGACGAGGCCGGGGGATTTTTCCCAGAAGGGGCCGGGCTTGACCAGGTCGTCGTTCAGGGCGGCGACATTGTTGACCAATATGTCGAGCCTGCCGCTTTCGTCCCGCACACGTTCGAACAGGGCGGCAATCGCACCCTCGTCGGCATGATCGACCTGCACCGCGCGGCCTTCGCCGCCGGCACCATCGACCTGCGCCGCCGTCGCGCCGATGGTGCCGGGCAGTTCGGCATCGCCTTCGCGAACGGAGCGGCCCGTCACATAGACGCGATAGCCCTTCTCCCCCAGCGCCACCGCAATGCCACGACCCGCGCCTCGGCTGGCACCGGTGACGATGGCGACCGGACGTTCACTTCTCTCCATTGTCTTTTCTCCTTCAGGCCGCCTGCGTGGAACTACGCTTGTCGAGTGTGACATGCAGGCCGTTGGCGCGCTTGTGCATGTCCGGCGTCTTGTCGCGGGGGTTGTAGAACTGCTTGTACCAGGTCCGCACCTTGCCATAGGGGCCGTCATTGGGGATGACGAGCGGGTTGAGGCAGGCGCGCTTGTTCTGCCAGATTTCGACATCCTGGGCGAAGGCGAGGCGGCTGCCTTCCTGATATTCCAGCGCGGCCGCGCGCAGCTCGTCGGTGACGGGCGCGGAGCCGTCATTCACCTGCACCATCAGGCCGTGCCAGACGCGGATCTTGCCATCCTCGATCGGCGTGTGGGTGATCATGATGAAGCTGTCGAACGTCCCGGCCATCTCCGACTGGAGGATCGACGGGCCGGTGTACCAGGTGTCGAGCGTCAGCACGTCCTCTGGATTGAGCGTCAGCGTGCGGTGCCCGGCGGCATAATATTGGTGGACGATATGATCCTTGAACTCATTGGCGAAGTAGACGAAATCCTTCGCGCCATGGATCGGGATGAAGTGGCCAAAGTCGGCCATATTGTCGACCACCTCGATCGGATGGATGTCGAGATCGCCCATATAGTCGATCTTCCAGTTGACCCAGCCCGGCGCATCATAATGGCCGCCGAAATCGGGCAGGTCGAAATTGGGTTCGAGGCCTTCGGGATCATGCCAGATCCAGATCGTGCCAGCCCGTTCCATCGCGGGAAAGGTCTTGAGCTTGGCCGCCTTGGGCACGAAATCCGAATAGGGAATGTTCTTGCACTGGCCGTCCGGGCCATATTGCCAGCCATGGAAGGGGCAGCGGATCGACTCGCCCTCCACCTGCTCGCCATCGCGCACGATGTAGCTGGTCGTGTTCTTCGCCAGATGCGCGCCCATGTGCGGGCAATAGGCTTCGGTCACATAGACCTTGCCGCTCTCGCCACGGTACATCACCATGTCCTGGCCGAGGTAACGCATAGCCTTGGGCGTGCTCGTCGCCTCAGCGCTCTCACCCACCATGAACCAGCCACGCGGAAAGGTGAAGTCTCCCAGACGATAGTCCGACGATGTCGCCATTTCTTGATCCTCTCACTGCCCATGGCAAATTAGCAGCTAATGCGGCGAGTCACAGCCTCGCTTATAGCCTTTTTGAAATCTTCCGCTTTCTACGCAAAACATCATTATAAAGGCAAGTTCATATGTTAAATGCGCGATTCATAGCCGTTATGACTCTATGGATAACGAGGTAAACAGGATATGTCCGAATCCTCTCCACCCGGCGTACCGGGACCTGACCAAACGCACATGCGGGCCGCGCTTCAGGCCTATGTGGATCGCATCAACGCGGGCGATCGGGACGGCGTTCTGGCGCTATTCGCGCGTGATGCGGTGATCGAGGACCCGGTTGGTTCTCCGCCCAAGACCGGGGAGGAAATCCGTGCATGGTTCAGCGACACGATCGCTTTTGACACACACATCCAGCCGGTCGCACCGATCCGGGGATCGCATGCCAATGCGGCCGCGCTCGTGTTCGATGTGACGTTTCAGCCGCCGGAAGGCCCGCGCCTGCTGATCCGGTCGCTGGATGTCTGCACGTTTGATGGAGAGGGAAAGATCACCATCCTGAAGGCCTATTGGGGGCCGGAAGACATGGAACCAGCCCCCTGAACGGAGGCCATGAAAAAAGGGGCGTCCTGACGGGACGCCCCTTCTTCCTGTCTTGCGACCCGGCAGCGCTCAGGCGGCCACCAGCTCGCGCGGCGCTTCGGCCGGATATTCGGCCGGGCCACCATAGTCGTAAGCGGCGTTCAGCGCCTTGATGAAAACCGGATCGTTGATCGGATCGATCGGCGTTTCGATCTGGAAACCGCGCGAACGGACATCCTTGATCAGCGTGTCGAACACCTGATCATAGCTGAGGTTATCCGACCCATCCATGTTCTTCTTGAGCTCGGCATAATCTTCGAACACTTCGGCCGACCAGTGGACCAGGAAACGCAGATCGTCGGTATGATAACGCTCGATAACTTCGTCCCCGGTCTTTACCAGCCAGCCATCGGGGTTGCCCGGTTCGCCGCTGAAAAGGGAGTCAAAGCCCAGGCCCTTCGGCTTGCGGCGCTCGATCGGACCATTGGCTTCGCCGCGATGGACGAGCATTTCGTTCTGCACAACCACGCCACGGTTATAGACGGGCGGCTGCAACCGCGCGGGCTTTTCCAGCGGACCCTTGGGCCAATAGGTGAAGCCGCTATTGGGATCATGGCTGAACCAGGTGATCACCTGCGCCATTTTGATCAGATAGTCCTGGAACAGGCCCGAACGGCCCATGATCGAACATAGCCATGTGGGCGAGTTTTCATAGCGAACGCCACGGAAGCTGGGCGAATCCAGATGGCCCGGATCAGTATTGCCGCAGGGGCCGTTCACGTTGAACAGCATCATCTGCGGCTTGGCGTAGTCCGCATTCCAATAGGATTTGGCATATTCCAGGAACGTCGGATTGTAGAAGGTATCCTGAATCTCCGGGTACATGCAGGTCGAATAATTGGCGTAGAAGCCGCGGAATGTCGGCGTCAGGAACATGTCGAGCGTCGGCTCGAACCCTTCCGGGAAACCGCCCGCGAAGGTGGCGATCAGAGATTCCGGCGTCGGAAAATGCTGCGCGATGATGAGCTTCCAGGCGCCGCTGTGGACGACATCCAGCAGCCGCCGACGTTGATCCTCGGTGTATACGTTGCTCAATTCACGGGGGGGTGAAACAGGCTGCAGCAGGTCGGACAACCGCCGCTTCTGTTCATTGCTCAACATGACTTTGCAACTCCTCTCCAGACACCGGACGAATCATCCGATCCGCCTTTAAACACCGTAAAGTTATCGTACTATAACTTTTTGGTCAATCCTCGGCGGCACGGAAATGTCCATCGCCCCCGCTGCGGATGTTTTGCGTCACACAGGAAGGATAATGGCACGGTATCGACAGAAGATTGGCTGGCCGCGCGACAGGGATGATGGCACCTTCCTCCATCACATAAGGAGAGGATACGGCGCGATGACTGACGCCTTGAAAGGATCGATGGACAAGCGCGCGATTGAATCGCGGGCCGCGCAGCGGCTGTTGTCCGGCCAGTCATGGGAAGATTTCTGCGACGTCCTGAAAGTCGCCGGTAAAATGATAGACCGGTTCGGCGATGATCCGTCCGATCTCGACCGGGCGGAATGGTATCGGTTCCTGACGCGGGTCGCCCGGTCGAGCTTTGAGCGGCTGATCGAGAACGCCGAACCCACCCGGCCGCGCCTGCGCGACATGGTGTGGCGCCAGTCGATCAACGTGCAGACGGTCGATCAGGACCATCTGATGTGCCAGTTCGATGAAGCCCGCGATTACCGGATCATTGGCACACGAGGGACCATACCCTATTTCGTCCTCGCCATATTGACCGCCCCAGCGCCCGACGATTTGGGCGCGCGTGATTGGGCGCAGCTCGGTGTAGAGGGATTGAAACAGTTCGACCCCTCCAACCTGAAGACCACCGGCTTCCTGGGCAGTCAGCAGCTTCATATCGAAGCTGACGGGACGTTCGAGATCATCATGTCGCAAAATGATCCGGGCGAAGGCAAGAACTGGCTGAAGCTGCAACCCGATACCAACTGCATCCTCATCCGGCTGGTCTGGAGCGACCGGGAAAAGGAGATCGCTCCGGGTCTGCGGATCGAGCGGATGGATGGCGCGGTGCCTGAACCCGTGACGCCCGCGCTGATGGCGAACAATCTGGCATGGGCCGCGCAGGGCGTGCTGGGCTATGCGGAACTGGTGCGCAACTGGTGGAACGGCACGCAGGGCAATTTCGCGGCGAAGCTCAACCGGCTGGACTATAGCCGCGCGCAATATCTGTCGAACGGCGGCGTACCCGACCGCCATGTAGCCTTTGGAGGCTGGGAAAAGGGGCTGGACGAAGCGCTGGTGCTGGAATTCGTGCCGCCTGAGTGCGAATATTGGAACTTTCAGATCTGCAACATGTGGCAGGAAAATCTCGACACGTTCGAAGATGGCAACGGATGGGTGAACAACTATCGTTTCGTTGCGGAGCCTGATGGCCGGGTCCGTATCGTCATAGCCGAGCGCGACCCCGGCCTCGGCGGCAACTGGGTGAATAGCTATGGGCATGAACGAGGCATTTGGGGGCTTCGGCTGGTGCGAACCGAAAGCACGGCGGAAGTAAATCTGTGGCGCCTGCCGCTTGCGCGCTTGGAAACAGAAGGCACGGCCGCTCTCGATCCCGGCGCGGCAATCCTGACCGGCCAGTTTGCGGATTGACGTCATGACTGTACGGACACTTGACCATGTGAACATCCGGACAGCGGACGTGCCCGGCACCGCCGCCTTCTTCCGCGACGTGCTAGGCCTGCGCGCCGATGTCGCGCCGGGGGCGGAGTCCATCGACAAGGGCTGCTGGATACATGATCCTGGCGATCGTCCGATCATTCATATCGGCCCTGTCGAGGGCCGCTATCCCAGTGATGATGCGTTTCCCTTCACCCCCGCGCGGGGCAGCGGCGCTGTGCATCATGTGGCGTTGGAATGCGACGACCTCCCTACAATGTTCGCGCGACTGGAAGCCGCCGGTCTTGGCGTCGTGCGCAAGGATTATCCGCCGGCCAATCTCTGCCAACTGTTCGTGGAAGAGCGGAACGGGATCATCCTGGAACTCAATTTCCGTCTGGATCAGGCATGACGAACGATCCGATGCTGGTCCTGTCCGCCCCACCCTTCGTCCATGTGCCGCTGCTGGAACGACTGACCCCCGCGCGCGATGCAGGGTTTTCCGCCATATCGCTGATGCCCGGCGACATCTGGGCTTTGGAAGAGGCGGGGATGAATGCCGCCGACATCGGCATGCGGATAGCGGATCATGGCTTGGCAATCATGGAGATGGATTGCACGGCCTGCTGGCTGCCCAGCCATCGCAGCGCGGGGGATGATGTCCCTATGGCCGCCCTGCTCCGCTCGATGACGCCCGACCGCGTAGTGGAAACCGCCGCGCGCATCGGGTCACCCTCCGTCACGGCGGTGGAGATGATGGGGGTCGCTCCGTCGCTTGATGAAGCTGCGGAAGCCTTTGCCGATTTGTGCGACCTCGCCGCCGATCATGGTTTAAAGGCGCACATCGAGTTCCTTCCCTTTGGCGGCATTCCCGACCTTGCGAGTGCTTGGGCGATCGTACAGGCGGCGGGACGGCCGAATGGCGGCCTGACACTCGACAGCTGGCATTTCTTCCGCAGCGGGTCGAGCTTCGATCTGCTGGAGCGCATTCCGGGGTCGCGCATCCACACCATCCAGATAAATGACGCGCCCGCGCAGCCGCAATCAGACCTGGTTCACGAGACGATGACCGCCCGCCTTGTGCCGGGACAGGGCAGCTTCGACCTCATCCGTTTCATTCGCACGCTTGATCGGATCGGGGCGATTGCGCCCATATCGGTCGAGATATTTTCGGCCGCGACCAGCGCGGCGCCGATGGCCGAAGCCATCGCCTCATGGGCGCCAGCCGCCCGCGACATCATCAGAAAGGCCAGAGAAACACAATGAGTGGAGAAGAAACGCCGATAGGCGCGGTGGTCGTGGGCACGGGCTTCGGCCTGTTCACGCATGTCAGGGCGCTGCGGGAAGCGGGCTTTGAGGTTCGTGCCATTGTCGGGCGCAACCGGGAACGTACGGCGGAGCGTGCGGCGCCCCTTGGCATCCCGCTGGCGTCGGATAATCTGGAACAGGTGCTTGCCAACGATCCGGCGATCCGGCTGGTGACGGTCGCAACGCCACCACATGCGCATTACACGCCTGTCATACAGGCCATTGCCGCCGGGCGTAATGTGATGTGCGAGAAACCCTTTGCGCGCGATCTGGCGCAGGCGCGCGAAATGCTGGATGCAGCGAATAAGGCTGGCATCGTCCACGCGCTGGGCGCGGAATTCCGTTTCGACAGTGCGCAGGCGCTGCTGCGGCGCGTGGTGCAGGATGGCCTGATCGGCGATCCGCTGATGTTCAGCCGCATCTACCAGCAGCCGGGCCAAGGCGAGGAAGAACCGCTGGCCGACTGGTGGACCGATGCGGCGCAGGGCGGCGGCTTCCTGGGCGCCTTCGGCACGCACATGATCGATCAGGTTCGTTCAACGTTGGGCGAGATCGTCGCGGTCAACGCGATCTTGCGCAAGCTGACCACGACCCGCCCTGCGATGACATCCGACGATTATTATAATGTGCAGTTTAGGACCGCGAACGGGTGCATAGGCGTGATCGAGGCGGCGATGAACTTCCCCGGCCCGTTCGTCATGGCGACCAAGGTGGCGGGGACTAAGGGCGCCGCGTGGATCCAGTCGGGCAGCGCCTTTGGCGATCCCGAAGAGGTGTGGATCAAGGACGCGGACGGCGCGCGGCAGGTTCCGATGCCTGCCGAACTGGTCAATCCCGCGCCCGAACCCTTTGCCGTCGCGGAGCTGATCCAGACGGAAATGGATCGCTGGCACACGCAGGGGTTCGATGTCGCCCCTTATACCAAGCTGTTCCGCCAGTTGAAGGCAAGAATTGAAGGGCGCGCGCCGCCCCTGCCTGATCCGGCGGGCGATTTTCTTGATGCGGCGGCAGGACAGGCCGTGCTCGATGCCGCGCGCCTTTCTGCGGCGGAAGGCCGCTGGGTTGAAGTGGAGGCTGTATGACGAACCCATACTATGATTTTTCCGGGGCGCATGTCCTCGTTACCGGGGGCACCAGCGGCATAGGTGCCGCCGCCGCTGCCGCCTATCTTGAAGCCGGGGCGAATGTGACGATCACCGGCACGCGCGGCAGTGCCGCCGACTATGACGGCGACCTGTCAGGCTACCGCTATCTTCAGATGGACATAGAAGATGGCAAGAGCATCGACGCTGTGGCCGCAAGCCTCGATAAGCTGGACGTTCTGGTGAACAATGCCGGGATGGCGCTGCCCAGCCTCGGCCTTGACGAATATGAGCCCGATATATTCGCCCGCGCCGTCAACATGCTGCTGGTGGGCGCTTTCCGCATGGCCCGGCAGAGCGCGGACCTACTGGCGCAAAGCAGCATGGCAGGCGGCGCAAGCGTCGTCAGCATCGCATCGATGAGCAGCTATTTCGGTATTCCGATCGTACCGGGCTATGGCGCCGCCAAGACCGGCTTGCTCGGCCTGACCCGGTCACTCGCGGTCAAATGGGGAGAGCGCGGCATCCGCGTCAACGCCGTCGCCGCAGGGCTGACGCGCAGCCGCATGACCGAAGGAACCTTCGCGCAGGAAGACTGGATGGCGCCCACGCTCGCAAGGACGCCCCTGGGTCGGCCGGGCGCGCCCGAAGATATCGCCAACGCGATCCTGTTCCTGTCGAGCCCCGGCGCGGCGTGGATCACGGGTCAGACCTTGGCTGTTGACGGTGGGTACACCGTTTCGGGCTGATGTCGTATCGATCGCCCCAAATACTCTGGAGCATCGTGCCTTCAATCTCAATCACCCAAGCCGGTTCGGGCCGTTTGAATGAGTCACTTGCCTCGTTCAAATGTCGAAGCCCTCCTCTTTCTAAAAAGAAGTAGAACCCTTCGACAGGCTCAGGGCGAACGGCATTAGTAGATGGAGCCGATTTAAAGCACGAAGCTCCAATCGATACAAAAAGTGCAGAAACGATAAGAGCCGGTCCTTCCAGACCGGCTCTTTCGCTATGTTATTCCTTCCGATCCGATCAGTGCAGCTCGAAATTCTCCTTGGCGGGACCACGTGTCTGGTTCCAAAGGTCCACCAGTCGCCACGGCCATGACAGGAATACTCGGCCTGTCGAGTTGTTATAGTAGCTGTTCGCCCGTGGGTGGGTCCAGATCATATTCTTCATCTGTTCCTCGACCTCCCGGTTCCACTGTTCGAACGCCTGCTGCGTGGGTTCGACAGCACGAGCGCCGCTTTCATTGATCCAGTCCAGGCATTCGATGATGTAGTTGACCTGCGCTTCGGAAATCAGGTTCTGGCCCGCCGCATGGTTGGGCGCGCTATTGGGGCCAACCGTCATGAAATAGTTGGGATAGCCCGGCACGGTCACGCCCAGATAGGAGCGCGGGTCGTCCTTACCCCATTCGTCGCGCAGCGATCGGCCGCCCTTGCCGTGGATTTCCAGCTTGCCCATCATGTTGGCGACGTCGAAGCCGGTGGCGCAGACAATGATGTCGAATTCATACTCCTTGCCGTCCTTGGTGCGGATACCCTTGGGCGTGAAGCATTCGATGCCGCCATCTTCCAGCGTGACATTGGGCTGCTTGAGCGCGTCGAACCAGCCGGCGTCCAGGATGATGCGCTTGGAAAAGATCGGGAAGTCCGGCGTCAGCTTTTCCTTGAGGTCGGGACGGTCGTGGAACTTCGCTTCCAGATGGGCCAGCGCCCACTGCCGCGCGCCTTCATTGGCCGCCGACACGGACGGGCTGTCGACCGGCCATTCGGGGTCTTTCACGACATTGGCGTAGAGGCCGTCCGCCGCGAACCAGTAAACGCGGAAGCGGAACCATTCGCGGAAATGCGGGATGTAGCGCAAGGCGAACTTCATGCCCGGCGACACCTCATGATTGATCTCGGGATTGTAGATCGACCAGTAGCGGGTGCGCTGGAACACGGTGAGATCGCTGACCTGATCCGCGATCGCGCCGATCAATTGCGCGGCGCTGGCGCCGGTGCCGATGATGCCGACGCGCTTGCCCTCGATCCGGACGGACGGATCCCAGGTCGCGGTGTGCATCATCTTGCCCTGAAATTCCTCGCGGCCGGGAATGTCGGGCCACTTCCAGCGGTTCACCGGACCATGAGCGTTGATGACGGCGTTGGCGCGGATGACTTCTTCCGTGCCATCCTTGCCGCGCACCGTGACGTTCCACACCGCCTCGGCATCGTCATAGCGCAGGGCGACCACTTCGGTATTGAAGCGGATGTTGCGGCGCAGGTCGTACTTGTCGGCCACGTGCAGCAGATATTTCTGCATATCGACGCCCTTGGGATGGTAATGCGACCATTCGGGCGTGATTTCGAAGGAATAGGAATAGAAGTGGCTGGGCGTATCGACGCCCACGCCGGGATAGCGGTTTTCGTACCAGGTGCCGCCGACTTCGGGATTCTTTTCGATCACGATATGCTCGTAACCGGCTTCTTCCAGTTTCAGCGAGGCGGCAAGGCCGGTCATGCCGGCGCCGATGACCAGCACCTTGAAGTCCGCCTTCGGCGCGGGGCGGCCTTCGATTTCCTTGCGCGGCTTGGGCAATTTGAAACCGATCTGGTCGAACAGCAGCGGCAGGAATTCGTCAGCCACTTCCTCGCCCACGCCGACGCTCATCATCCGCTTCATCAGCGCGTCGGAGGGATCATCCTCGCGCGCGGCGCCAGGGGTCGTCAGTACGTGGAGCAGCTTGGCGCGTAGTTCCTGGCTATATTCGGTGGGGATTTCGGTGTTGGGAACGGAGAAAGGCGGTTTGATATAGTTGCCGAAAATGTCCAGCATCGCCGCGTCGTGGGTCAGATGCACATAGACCATCAGCAGCGTCTGGATATTGGCTTCCTCCAGCGCGTTGCGCAATTCTTCGCTATCGGCAAGCGGCAGGCTACGGTCGTGCCAGTCTCGTGCCATCACCGCGCCATCGACATGTCCAACCATCGTCCTGAAATCCTCTCCGACTCATTCGTTTGTGAGTAAACGCTTACTTATGGATAATGAACATCGTTTTTTGAGTCAATCCGTCCTATTCCGGCGCCCCGCGCACCCTTGAAGAAAGGTGCGCACGGCCATGCTCACATGACCCTCGCATCCACTTTCATCCGGGAGCGCGGCATCGATCAGCAGGTAATTATGAACCGGCATCAGCAACATGGCGAGGAGCAATTTCGCAGCCGCCATCCTGTCACCATTTGCGATCCCGGCCCGCTCAAGATGGTTCGCCAAGGGCAGGATGAGATAATCATCCTGACTCTGCCGGATCATCGGGCCGAATTCGGTGAACTCATGCGCTTCCCGCAACAACAGCCGCGCCATGCCGATGGTCGATGGCCTGGTAAATTCCATCAGCAGCGCGATCCCAAAAGCACGCAGATCCGCTTCCGGTTCAGCAGGATCGCTAAGTTGGGGCAGGGGAAAACGCTCTATCCCCGCAGCAAGGCAGGCGCGGAAAAGGGCCGCCTTGTCCTCATGCCAGAGATAGAGGGAGCGCTTGGAGACACCTGCCGCCTGCGCGATCGCATCCATGGTGACCGCACGATAGCCCTGGCGGATGAACTCCTCACGCGCGATCTGCAACAGACGCCGCTTCTTCGCGAGAGTCTGGTCTGCCCGGCCCATCCGCGTCGGGACAGGCACCGATTCCACCTCAGCAGATGCGGTTGCGGACGTCCCCATCAGGCCTCATGCCGCACTGGAAAGCGGTCATAGTAAAAGGCGAAGCGTTCCCGTGCGGCGGCTTCGTCCAGGCCGAACACGCCTTCGAGGTCGTAGATCACCTTGCCATGCTTGTTCCGCGGATTTTCGTTGAGATAACCAAGCAGCTGATTTTCGACCTCTGGGGTCAATTCCAATCCCGCCAGCGCGTAAACCTCCCGCATCACCCGTTCCTGATCGGCCATATATTCGTGGAACAACAGGTCGACCGACTGGTCCGGCCCCCATGCGTCCCGCTGATCGACACAGGCGCGCAGCAACCGCTCGATCCGGTCCAGCCAGAGGCGGGCAAGCGCAGGAGGATCGACCGGATCGCGGCGGATACGGTCGCTATAGCCAAGCATGGTGGTCAGCGACCGCAGAACAGCGATGGGATCACGATGCGTGATGACCATCGTGGCATCGGGGAAAACAGCCTTGATCGCGGCCAGATTTTCCATGTGCTGCGGTGATTTCAGCAGCCAACGATTAGGCCCCCGGTGCCAGGTGAGCACCTGCAACACCTTCTTTTCATAGGCATAGCTGGGGGTCCGGTCATGGGCGAAATAATGGTCGATCCAACGGGGAATGCGGGACTGGAACTCCCAGCTGTAACAGTTGAGATCCATATAGAGCAGCTCATTATCCTCATGGATCGATGCTGCATCCATGCCGTGCATCGCCGCCATGTGGGGCAGCATCGCCTCGAACGCGCTCCATAGTTCGGCACTGCGGGTGATACGCGGGTCAACTTCGCCGGGCGCAAGTTCGCGCACCTGGACGGGCTCCTCGGCTTCCCAGAGTGTCAGCGATCGCAATCGCTCATCGCGGGCGAGCCAGTTGACGAGGTGCGTCGTGCCCGAACGCGGCAGCCCCGCAATGAACAACGGACGATCGATCTGGATGTCGAGGATTTCCGGATGCCGCTTGACGATATCCTCGATCCGCAGGCGGTTCACCATGACGCGGACAAGATGATCGAGCAAGGTTATCCGGCCACCACGGGTCAGGCCTTCATCCTCATCCCACGCCTGAAGCGTCACCGCCATGCGTTCGCGAAAGCTCTGATCCTCACCGAAATCATCAAGGCCACCGGAATTGGCGATGGCCCGGGCCAGAACATCGTCCACGGTCATACGGTCAGGCCGGTCGGCGGGTCCCTGACGGGCTGCGGCGATCATTGGCGTGACGATCGGGTCCGCCATGTCGTCGATATGAATTTCCGGCGCTTCCGGCAGCATGGTTCCGCTCATTTTATGAATCCTTTGGCGTGGCTGAAACCAGCTTCACGCAGCCTGTGGGAAAGTGACGATGACCTTGGCCGATGCTTCGGTATCGGCGGCGATGCGGAAGGCCTCGTCCAATTTGTCGAACGCGATACGATGGCTGATTAGCGGATCGACATTGATCTCGCCGCTCGCCAGCATCTGGAGGCATTCGTTGAACTCATCCTCGCGGTCGGTTGCGATCGATCCGGAAATGCTGAACTCATTGGCCATCATCTTCCACAGATTGACCGGCATCGGCTTTTTGTGGAGCGCGACGATCACGATCCGCGCGCGGAATTTGGCGACGTCGAGCAACTCGGCCAACGGCGGCTGCGCTCCGGCGGCGTCGATGATGACGTCCGTGCCGACAAAGGGCATGCCGAACCTCTCACCGGTTCCGTGCGCCTTCCCGATCGCCTCGACCAGCGGTTCGCGCGAGGGATTGACGGTGACGGCAGCGCCAAGCTGGCGAGCGCGTTCGAGCCGCGCGTCGGACAAGTCGGCGATCAATATGTCCTTCACGCCACGATGGCGAAGGCAGATGACTGTGCAGAGGCCAATCGGACCCGCGCCGAGGATGACCACCTTGTCGCCCGGCTGCACCCGGCCGATGTTCACGCCATGCAGCCCCACGGACAGGGGCTCGGCCAACGCCGCCTTTTCAAGCGGGAGGCTGTCGGGGATAGGGCAGATGTCTGATCCGGCGCGCGCATCGGGCACAAGGATGAACGAAGCGAAGGCGCCCGTCGGCCCGCCCCCGCCGATAAGGCCCGCGTCGGGATTGACGGCACAGCGCTGGCCCGGCTGAATGCCGTGCACCTGCGCGCCCACCTTTTCCACGATGCCTGCAAATTCATGGCCGATGGGCAGGGGTTCAGCGAGCGGCGCGCCGCCGCCCAGGCCACCTGCGGCGACATAGCCCAAGTCGCTGCCACACACGCCGATGGCGCCGATGCGCACCAGCACATCACGGGGACCGACGACCGGCATCGCGACCTGATCGACGCGCATGTCGCCAACGCCATGAACGCGCGCGAGCGGCATGGTTGCGGAATTTTGCTGATCCGGATTAGCGCCCGCGCCTTGGGAATCGCTCATGACGTCCTCTCCTCACTTTTTTGTTCGGCGAAACTGGTAAACCAATCAGTTTCCGAGTCAAGAAGGGAAACGGCTGACGGCGGGCCGAATGTAGCGCGAACGAAAACTGCCCCGCACCTTTTGACAGGCACGGGGCAGCATCATTCGATCAGCATTAAGCGGCCCCTTCGCGCCGGGGCACGACGGCTATTTCATCCGATTTTGGCGGAGATGAGGAAGGGCCGCAGATAGGCTTCCATGCCTTCGCTGCCGCCTTCGGACCCCATGCCGCTGTCGCCGACGCCACCAAAGGGCGTTTCCGGCATCGCCATCGCGAAATGGTTGATGCCCAGCATGCCCGCATGGATTCCTTCGGAAATCTTGCGTTCGGTGCTCATGCTGTTGGTGAAAGCATAGGATGCAAGGCCATAGGGCAAGCGGTTCGCCTCTGTCAGCGCGGCGTCTATGTCATCGACCGGCATCACGAGCATGAGGGGACCGAACGGCTCCTCATTCATCGCATCCATTTCGGGCGTCATGCCTGACAGGACAGTCGGCTGGAAGAAATAGCCGCGATTGCCGATCCGCGACCCGCCGGTTTCGATCTTAGCACCGTGCTGCACCGCGTCAGCCGCCAGCGCCTCGATCTTGGAAAGCTGGCCTGCTGTCGTTAGCGGCCCCATCTGCGTGTCCGCAGCCATGCCGTCACCGACGCGCAGCTTGCTGGCCACTTCGGTCACGCCCGCGACGAAATCGGCATAGAGCGGCTTTTCGATCAGGAACCGGGTGGGCGATACGCAGACCTGGCCTGCATTGCGGAACTTGAATTCGGTGGCGAGGGGAACGACGGTGGCAAGGTCGGCATCACGCGCGACGATCACCGGATTATGTCCGCCAAGCTCCATCGTCACCTTCTTCAGGTGCTGCCCGGCGGCGCTTGCGAGCAGGCGGCCGACGCGGGTCGATCCCGTCAGCGTCACCTTGTGAATTTCCGGCGCCGCGCAAAGGGTGGCGGAAATCGCAGCGGGATCACCCCAGATCACGCTGATCGCACGGGGCGGCAGGCCAGCGGCCAGCAGCGCCCGGCCGATGCGCCAGCCCGCACTGGGCGTTTCTTCGGCGCACTTCAGAATGACCGAACAACCTGCCGCCAATGCTGGTGCGACCTTCTGCATGACGGTCCATGCCGGGAAGTTCCACGGCGTGAAGGCCGCGACCGGGCCGACCGGACGGCGCTGCACCGCCCAGCGCATGTCGCTCGCCCGTGTGGGGATCAGACGTCCGTAAGCGCGGCGGCCTTCTTCCGCATACCAGTCGAGCAGGTCCGCTGACCCCAGCCATTCGCCGCGCGCCTGCGCAAGCGGCTTGCCGCCCTCGCGCGTCATTTCGGCGGCGGCTTCGTCAGCCTCGGCGCGCATCAGGTCAGCTGCGCGGCGCAGGACCTTGCTGCGTTCGAAGGGCGAGATGGCGGACCATTGCGCGAAGCCGTCAACCGAGAGCCGCGCGGCCTCAGCAGCTTCGGCCGCGCCGCACGACGGCAGCGTCGCGATCAGTTCCTCGGTCGCCGGGTTGACCAGCTGCATCGTACCGAGCGAACCTTGGCTGCGTTCCTGACCGTCGATGATGGGACGGGGCGTCGAATTGGTCATGTGCTTGATCCTCCAGGTCCGGCATGCGCTGCAAAGCTCATCCACTGGACAGCTGCGCGCGCATTAGTTGGCGGCCTCTTACCCTTCCCGCCATGGAAGGGACAAGACCCAGCCGCCAATGAAAGGCCCGTTCAGGCCCCGCGAATGAAGTCGGCGGTCGGCGATGCGGCGGACGCCAGCCTCAATTCGCCCAGAACACCGGCCCAATAGCTTTCCGACCCATCGGCCAACCGCCATCCATGCAGTCGGCGGGTGAGCAGTTGCAGGTCATATTCCTCGCTGATGCCGATGGCACCGTGGACGGCATGGGCGATCGCCGCAACCTGCCCTGCCGCGAGGCTGGTGCCATGCTTGGCGATCGCGGCGTCGGCGAGCTTTGGTTGAAGCCCCGAGCGCGCGCCGATCGCGGCGGCGATGCGGGCGGCTACGGCTTGTTCGGCGAGGACAGACAATTGCTGCTGCACCGCCTGCTGCTTGCCGATGGGCTTGCCGAACTGGACACGCTCATTGGCATAGGCGACGGTCATTTCCATCACCCGACCCGCCGCGCCGGAGATCAGCTGCGCGCGCAGCACAGCAGCGATGGGGCGCAATGCGGCCCCGTTCAGCCCGGCCACATAAGCGTCGCCATCATGCGGAACGCCGGTCGGCTCGACCTTTGCGGCGGTCAGCACCGGCGCGTCCAGGGTGCCAGACAGGATGTGCGAGGCGACTGCGGCGAAGGGCACTGCGCCAGCGCCCGTGGCGATTGCGATCGGGCCTTCGGGCGCTTCGACGCCAGCTGCGGCGAGCAGCGCGCGTGCGACCATCGTATCGCCGACCGGCAGCGGCACAGCATGGCGGCCGAGCAAGGCGATCAGTGGCGCGGCGTCCTCCAACGAAAGCCCTGCCCCGCCCGATTCTTCGGCAACGAGGGCATCGAGGAAACCGGATTCGACAAAGGCATTCCACATCGCGCTGCTGTCGTCGCCCTGCTCGATCTCGCGGATCGCGGCGGGGGTGCAGATATCTTCGATCAGGCGAGCGAAGGGATCGATCAGTTCGGACATGTCCATGAAGTGGCTCCCTTCAGCGCAGGCCAAGGCCGCGGGCGATGATGCCGCGCAGGATTTCACGCGTGCCGCCGCGCAGCGAGAAGCTGGGCGCGATATGGGTGACGTAAAGCAATGTGCGGTACAGTTCAGGATCGATCGGCTCATCCGGGTTGGCGGCCAGATCATCGCCGATCAGTTGCGGCACGGCCTGTTCAAAGCTGGTGCCGAGATCCTTCATCAGCGAGGCTTCAACGACCGGGCTTTCACCCGCCACCAGTCGGGCGGTAACGGCCAGCGACATTTCGCGCAGCACCGCCTGCTGCGCCATCAGCGATCCGACGAGGCGCAGCGTGGCGCTGTCCTTGCGGCCGACCGCCTCCAGATGACGAACCCAAGCGTCAATCAGCACGACGGAGGAATAGATGCGCTCAGGCCCGCTGCGTTCGAAGGCGAGTTCGGCGGTGACCTGCTTCCACCCCTGCCCTTCCGCGCCGATGAGGGCGTCGGGGGCGAGGTGGACGTCTTCGAAGAAGACTTCGGCGAAATGCGCGTCGCCGGTGAGGTCGACGATCGGGCGAATGCTGACACCCGGCGCCTTCAGGTCGACGATCAGCTGGGACAGCCCCTGCTGCCGATCGGCGCTGGTGCCCGATGTGCGGACGAGAGCGATCATATAATCGCTGTGCATCGCATTGGTGGTCCAGATTTTCTGGCCGTTCAGCAACCAGCTGCCGTCGGCCTGCTGATCGGCGCGGCTGCGGACGCTGGCGAGGTCGGAGCCGGAGCCCGGTTCGCTCATGCCGATGCAGAAAAGCGCTTCGCCCTTCGAGATGCGGGGGAGGTAGAAGCGGCGCTGTTCTTCGGTGCCGTAATGCAGGATCAGCGGGCCGCTCTGGCGGTCGGCGATCCAGTGCCCGGCGACCGGGGCACCTGCGGAGAGCAGTTCCTCGACCACGACGAAGCGGGTGAAGGGGCCGCGGCCGACGCCGCCATATTCCTTGGGCAGGGAGAGACCGAGATAACCGGCTTGGCCGAGTTTGCGGCTGAAGGCTGCGTCGAAACCCTGCCAGGATCGGGCGCGGCGGTGTACCGGCAGTTCGGCGATGGCTTCCTGGATCAGCGCGCGGAGGGCTGGGCGGATCGCCTCATCCTCGGGCGGGAGGGTGGAAAGGGTCAGTGTTTCGAACAAGCCGGCCTCGTGAAACCGTTAAGGAAGTGGCGAATAGATCGCGTTTTGTGACTTTATAGTCCAATATCGAATTTCGGTTATTCGATATTCAATGGCTATCGGAGGCGATGGCGGCGAAGTTTTTGGCGAGCGGACTCGCTGCGTCGCGGGGGAGGGCTACGCCGGTGAGGACGGGCACCTTGTTGGCGAGGCGGACGAGGCGGACGCCTTGGGGCACCGAGCCTGCCGCGCGGGAGGGGACGAGCGCGACGCCGAGGCCGGAGCGGACGAGAGCGAGGACGGCGCTCAATTGCGCGGCTTCCTGGGCGACGATGGGCATGAAGCCGGCCTTTTGACAGGCGGTGAGCGTGATCGAGTGGAGGACGCTGATGCGGCTTTGCAGGATGAAGGGCTGCTGCGCCAGATCGCTTAATTCCACGCTGTCCGCGTCGGCGAAGGAGCTGCCTTCGGGCAAGGCCGCGTGCAGTTCGTCGGGGTCGATGACCTGCGTGTCCACGGCCGCGATCTGGAGCAGCGGTAGGCGCACAAGGCCGACGTCCAGCTCGGCGGCGGCGAGCTTTCGCGCGATTTCGGCGCTGGTCGCTTCCTCCAGCACCAGCTCGACGGCGGGATAGCGGCGGCGATATTCGGCGATGAGGCGGGGGAGCAGTTCGAAGGTGGCCGATCCGACAAAGCCCACCCGTAATTGGCCGCGTTCCCCCGCTGCGCCTTCCCGCGCGGCTTCCCGGAAGCGATCCGCCTGCGCCAGGGTCGCCCGCGCCATGTCGAGCGAAGCGCGGCCCGCCGCCGTCAGCGTGACGCCGCGCGCGCTTCGCACGAACAGGGCGGCGCCCAGTTCATCCTCCAGCTTGCGGATGGCGACCGTCAGCGGCGGCTGCGACATGTTGAGCCGCTCCGCCGCACGGTGGAAGTTGCCGGTTTCGGCAAGCATGACAAAATAGCGGAGCTGGCGCAGTTCCATGATAGCTTCCATATATCGAACAATCGAAAATCAATATTAGCTTGATAGAAAGCGAGCGCCTAGCGTCCTGCGATCTTTTCATGTTTGGATTGGGAGAGCCCCGCTTGGACCCGTTTCTTCTCGTCGAGCGCGACGGCCCCGTCGTCATCGCCCGTTTCAACCGTCCCGACGAACGCAACACGATCACCGAGGTCGCGCATAGCGAGGAGATCGTCGATTTCTGCCGCCAGATGGTGCGGGACAATTCGGTGCGCGCGATCGTCCTGACCGGCAATGGCAAGGCGTTCAGCGCAGGCGGCAATGTCAAATATATGGCCGAACGATCGGGCATGTTCGGCGGCACGCCCTATGAAATCCGCAACGCCTATCGCACCAGCGTGCAGATGATCGGCCCGGCTATCCATGAACTGGAAGTGCCCATCATCGCGGCGATCAATGGCCCGGCGATCGGCCTTGGCCTCGACATCAGTTGCATGTGCGACATCCGCCTGATGGCCGACACGGCCGTGGTCGCCGAAAGCTATGTGAAGCTGGGCATCATTCCGGGCGGCGGTGGCGGTTGGCTGTTGCCGCGCCTGATCGGGCCGCAGCGCGCCAATATCATGACGCTGACCGGCGATGCCATCGACGCCAAGACCGCGCTGGAATATGGGCTGGTCGCCGAAGTGCTGCCCGCCGACAAGCTGATGGACCGGGCGCTGGAACTGGCGGGCAAGATCGCCGCCAATCCGGGTCATGCGACGCGCATGGCCAAGCGGCTGATGCGCGAAGGCGCGGACATGAAGCTGACCACGCTGCTGGAAATGGCGGCGGGCTATCAGTCGCTCGCCCATTATACCGAAGATCATCATGAAGCGATCGCCGCCTTCCTTGGCAAGCGCGCGCCGGAGTTCAAGAACAAGTGAGCGATCAGCAGACCTCAACCGGTCCCTTGGCGGGGATCAAGGTACTCGACCTGTCGCGCGTATTGGCGGGGCCGTGGACCACGCAGATTCTGGGCGATCTGGGCGCGGACGTGATCAAGGTGGAGCAGCCGGGGCAAGGCGACGACACGCGGCGCTGGGGGCCTCCCTTCCTGGACGACGGGTCGAAGGACGCGGCCTATTATCTGTGCGCGAACCGCAACAAGCAGTCGGTCGCCATCAATCTGGCCGACCCGCGCGGCGCCGACCTGATCCGCGAGATCGCGCTGGGCGCGGACATCGTGGTCGAGAATTTCCGCGTCGGCGGGCTGAATAAATATGGGCTGGATTATGCGTCGCTGTCGGCGATCAATCCCAAGCTCATCTATTGTTCGATCACCGGCTTTGGTCAGGATGGGCCGTACAAGGATCGCGGAGGTTACGACTTCCTGATTCAGGGCATGAGCGGGCTGATGTCGATCACCGGCCGTCCCGACGGTGAGCCGGGCGGCGGGCCGATGAAGGTCGGCATTCCGATCAGCGATCTGGTGACCGGGCTTTATTCGGCGATTTCGATCCTCGCAGCGCTCGCCCATCGCGATCGCACGGGCGAGGGCCAGCATATCGACATGTCGCTGCTCGACACGCAGGTGGCGCTGCTCGCCAATCAGGCGTCCAATTATATGAACGGGGGCATGATCCCCCGGCGGCTGGGCAATGAGCATCCCAATACGGTGCCCTATCAGGATTTCTCCTGCTCTGACGGCGACATATTGGTGGCGTTGGGCAATGACCGGCAGTTCCGCAGCTTCTGCGATCTGATCGGGCGGCCGGACCTGCCGGACGATCCGCGCTTTGTCGACAATGGCAACCGGTCGCCCAACCGCAAGGCGTTGCAGGATGAGATGGGACCAGCGATCGCCAAGTGGAAGTCGGACGATCTGATCGCAGCCATGGAAGCGGCGAAGCTGCCGGGCGGACGGGTCAATGAGATACCCGACATCCTTGCGGACGAGCATATCGCCGCGCGCGGTGTAATCAAGGACATGGTTCGGTCGGACGGCACGCCGGTCAAGGTGCTGGGCTATCCGGGCAAATTTTCCAAGACGCCCGCCGATTACCGCCGTGCGCCGCCGCGTTCGGGGGAAGATACGCGCGATGTGTTGAGCGACGTGCTGGGATTGTCCGAAGGGCAGATCGCGGCGCTTGTGGAAGCGGGGGTTATTGCGGAAAAGCTGCATTGATTTTTGCGCAGAGACGCGGAGGACGGTGATTATGGCCCTTCCCCTCCGTCACCCCGGCGAAAGCCGGGGTCCCGTTTTTTTTCGCGGTGCCGTGAGCGTAGCGGGACCCCGGATCAAGTCCGGGGTGACGAAGACTGCAGGAGTACCACTCCGCTTCGCTCTTGATAGATCGGGAAACAACAGTTCATCATGCCGGGGACGCCCGGCTCAAGATTGAGAGGATTTTCAGCATGACCACCAAGATCGGTTTCATCGGCCTGGGCGCCATGGGTCTGCCCATGTCATCGAACCTTCAGCGCAAGGGCTTTGCCGTCACGGTGTACGACATCGACGCGGAGAAGATGGACAAGGTCGCAGCACTGGGTGCGGCCAAGGCCGCCACCGTCGCCGAGGCGAGCCGGGGTCAGGACATCGTCATCACCGTCCTGCCCGCGACGCAGCATGTCGAAGCGGTGGTGCTGGGCGAGGACGGCGTGCTGGCCAACATCGACGCGGGCGCCGTGCTGATGGACCTGTCCACCATCGACGCCAAGGGCACCGACCGGGTCGCTGCCGCCTGCGCGGCCAAGGGCATCGGCTTCGTCGATGCGCCGATCGGCCGTCTGGCGCTGCATGCCGAGCGCGGGGAATCGTTGTTCATGGTCGGCGCGGAGGACGCGGAATTCGCGCGGGTCGAACCGGCGCTGAAGGCCATGGGCACCGACATTTTCCGCTGCGGCAAGCCGGGCATGGGCAGCCGCATGAAGGTGATCAACAATTTCATGCTGCTTTCGACGGCACAGATCGTTGCGGAATCGCTGGCGCTGGGTACGAAGCTGGGCCTCGACATCCAGACCATGCATGACGTGACCGGCAACACCACGGCGCGCAACGGCCAGTTCCATGTGCTGATGGTGAACAAGGTGCTGAAGGGCGATATGGAGCCGGGCTTCACCATTGACCTGGCGTTCAAGGATTTGAGCCTGGCGATGAACGCGGCGGCGGAAAACCGCGTCGGCCTGCCCATGGGCGCGGCGGCGCATGCCGCGTTCGGTGGCGCGCGGGCGACGGACTATGCGAACAAGGATTATTCGGCGCTGCTCGACTATGCCTGCCGCAACGCAGGTGTCGAAACGCCGCGCATGGATTGATCCGGAAAGGCCGTGGGCGCGCCGCAACTGATCGCCACCTGCTGGACCACGGCAGGCAATGTCCGGCCCGACCGGCCGGACAATCTGGGCCGCTTTCCACTGGAGCAGCGGATCGATGCGGCGGCGCGCGCGGGCTATGCGGGGACCGGGTTCTGGCTGGGCGACCTTCTTGCCTGGGAGGCGAGCGGGCGGGATTATGGCTCGCTCAAGCGGCGGCTGGATGATGCCGGGCAGAAGATCGTCGAGCTGGAATATCTGGCGGACTGGTTTGCATCGGGGGAGCGCCGGGTTCGGTCGGATGCGGCAAGGGCGGAGCTGTTCCGCGCCGCCGATACGCTGGGCGCGCGCCATATCAAGGTGATGCCGCCCTTCCAGCCCGACGATCCGGCAGGTGACGATCTGGCTGGCGAGTTTGCGGCGCTTTGTGCGCAGGCGGCGGATCATGGCGTGATGATCGGGCTGGAGATGCTGCCCTTTTCGATGCTGCCGAACCTGGGTGCCGCGTTGGAGATGGTGGCGGCGGCGGACGCGCCCAATGGCGGGCTGCTGGTCGATATCTGGCATGTGATGCGCTCTGGCGGCACGATGGAGGAGGTTGCAGGGTTGCCTGCGCGTTTCATCATCGCCGCTGAACTATGCGACGCGACGATGGCGATGCAGGGTGAGATCACGGAAGATACGATGCGTCATCGCAAGCTGTGCGGCGAAGGTGAGTTTGATGTGCCGGGCTTTATCCGCGCGATGGGTCTGGCGGGCTATGACGGCCCTTATGGCGTGGAAATCCTGTCCGATGCGTTTCGCCAGCTTCCGCTGACCGAAGCCGCGCGGCGCAGCTTTGAGAGCAGCGTGGCGCAGTTTGTCCCTTAGCTGATTGTCCTACGCGCACTGACGATTGCGCAGAAAGGCGTTTCCGCCGCAACGGTCCTGTCATAGGAGGTGCATCGCGACGGGGGCGAAACCGTCGAGCATGATGGGGCGCTTTTCATGGCTGTGACGATTTTGGGCGCGTTGGTCCCGGTGTTCGGGCTGATCCTGATCGGCTATGTGTGCGGGCGCTATGACATATTGGGCGATCGCGCGTTCGAGGTGCTGAACCGTTTTGTCATCGCCATCACCCTGCCCATCCTGACCTTTCGTTCGATCGCGCATATGGACCCGAGCAATCTGGCCGTGCCGGGCATGTTCATCGCGGTGACGCTGGGCGCGCTGATCACCTATGCGCTGGCCTTTGCGATTGCGCGGCGGTTCGGGCGGTCGGGGGCGAATGCGAATATCGCGGCTTTATGCGCCTGTTTCAGCAATACGGGCTTTATCGGCCTGCCGGTGGCGACGCTGGCCTGGGGGCCGGAGGCGGTCGCGCCGGTGTCCGTGACGATGCTGATCTACTCGGCGATCGTGTTCACGGTCGGTCTGGTGATGAGCGAGGTGACGGCCAGCCAGGGCCATGGGGTGGGCACTGGATTGAAGCTGGCGGCGCGGTCGACGGTGCGCAATCCGTTGATCCTGATGGCGGTGCTGGGGTGCGTCTGGTCGGTGCTGCGCCTGCCACTGACGGGGCCGGCCGACATATTGATGCAGACGCTGGCGCAGGCGACGGCGCCCTGCGCGCTGACGGCGATCGGCATTTTCATCGCCCTGCCCCGGCGCAGCGCGACGCCCGGGCCGATTGGGCGGGTCGTTGCGCTGAAGCTGCTTGTGCAGCCGCTGATCACGGCAGGGCTGCTGTGGATGCTGCCGCCGATCCCGCCGCTTTGGGCGAAGGTCGCGATATTGATGGCGGCGATGCCGTGCGGGGCGTCGAGCTTTGTGCTGGCGGGCAAGGCGGGGCGCTGGGCGATGGAGCTGAGCGCATGGGCGGTCATGCTGACGACGACGATGGCGTCGATCACGCTGATCGGGATGCTGTGGTGGCTGGGGGCTTAAAGGTCTTGCGTGACGCGGGCCATTGCCAAGGGGCGGACGAGCAGGAAGAGGGCAGACCAGTCGCCGGTGTCTGCGGCGGCCTCGCGTTCCTGCCGGGCGATCAGATAGACGTCGTCGCGCAGTCGTTCGAACAGGGCCTGCACTCGGTCGCGGCCGTTGGGGCCGAGCCAGAGCATGTCGGAGACATAGCGCGCGTCTCCTTCGAGGAGTGAGGGGCCGAGGAAGAAATGCTTCACCACGCGGTTGAAGGCTTGGTCGAGCGGGCCGCCTGGGCGCCAGCGGACGGCGCGGCTGGTGAGTGGGCGCAGGCGGCCGCCGGGCAGGCGGTCGACCAGGCCGAGGCGCCGCAGCCGCTCGATCGCTTCGTCCAGGGTCGCCGTGTCGATGCCGAGCGTCGACTGGCACTCCGCCCGCTGCGCGCCGTTGAGGATGAGGAAGAAGAGCAGCGCCAGGCTGCGGTCGGCGGCGAGGATGCGCTCTTGCGCGAGGGTGAAGCGATCCGCGCCGCTGTCGGCCGATCGGGCGAGCAGGTCGCGCAGGTCGATGCCGATGGCGAGGCAGAGGCGGTCGAGATTGTCGAGCGTCAGCCCCCTCCCCCGCAGCCAGCGCCACAGGGTCGGCTCCGCTACCTCCATGCGGGCGGCGAGGTCGGCGACCCGGACGCCCTGCACGCGCAGTTCGTGGCGGAGTTGGGCCAGGATGGCGGCGACGCCGGGGCTTTCATTTTGGGGCATGTCTGAAGTCCGATCGTTAAGTGATCGCATCGGATCATATAATGATTGCCGGGGGCAAGCGTGAATTGATCCGGTGGCGTCCTTATCCCACTATGCGCACGAGATAAGAGAGAGGATGGACGGATGGCGACCACGGCCGACTATGGCTTGGGCGAATATGCTTTCCCCCGTGGCTGGTTCATGATCGCACGGGCGGAAGATGCCGTTGCCGCGCCCACCGCGCTGCGCATGTTCGGGCGCGATCTGGTGCTGTATCGGGGGGAAAGCGGGCGGGCGGCGCTGCTCGATGCCTATTGCCCGCATATGGGCGCGCATCTGGCGGCCGAGCAAAGTTCCGGTGCGGGCGCGCGGCGGATCGAGGGGGACTCGATCCGTTGTCCCTATCATGCGTGGCGCTTCGGGCCGGACGGCATTTGCAATAATGTGCCCTATTTCGACGGGCCGCTGCCCCCGGCGGCGCGGGTGCGCGCCTATCCGGTGGAGGAGCGGTTCGGATGTCTGTTCGCATGGCACGATCCGGAGCAGATGGAGCCCGACTACCCCTTGCCGGACCTGCCGGAATGGGAAGATGCGGGCTGGGTGCGCTGCATCTATGATGATCTGGGGCAGATACCGGTGCATCCGCAGGAGATTATCGACAATCTGGTCGATGCGCGGCATTTCGGGCCGGTCCATGGGCAACGGCTCGCCTATTTCAACTCGCGCTTCGACGGCGTCACCGGACGGCAGCTTTCCGGCGGAGGTCATGAGACGATGACCAGCGAGGGCGGCGTGCTGGACGTCGATGCTTATTATACTGGGCCGGGCATATTGATCGCGCGCTTTTCGGGTGAGACGGATGCGGTGCAGATCGTGCTGCATACGCCGGTCGAGGATGGCGTGACCCATGTGTGGCATGGCATCATCACGCGGGGACGGCAGGTGCCGCCTTCCGCAGAAGATGTCGAACTGCATGGGCAATATCAGCAGCTGGGCCTGTCCGCCTTCTCGCAGGATTTCGAGATTTGGCGGACGAAGGCGCCAGCGTTGCAGATATTGCGCCTGCCGACCGATGGGCCGTTCCACCGCAACCGCGCATGGTATCGGCAATTCTACAATCCGCGCGCGCAGGCAGCAGGCCATCAGGGCCGCGCCAATGGCGACCATGCCACCAAGGGGCTGGATCAGGCGCCGACGGCCGCAGCGGCCGAATGACATTCATAACAAACAGAGGATAGTGTAGAAATGAACAGGGATTTCCCGGAAGGCGCGGCGCTGATCTTTGGCGGGAGCGGCGGGATCGGCAAGGGCGTCGCGGTCGAGTTCGCCAAGTCGGGCACGGATGTCGCCATCTGCTATCGCAGCAAGAAGGACGTGGCCGAAGCGACAGCGCAGGCGATCGAAGCTCTGGGCGTCAAGGCCAGCCTGCATCAGGTCGATGTGCGGGATCGCGCTTCGGTGGACTCGGTCGTCGCGTCCGCCACCGCAGCCCATGGCCGCGTGCATAGCGTCGTGTGGGGCGCGGGGCCGCTGGTGCCGCAGGTCGCGATCGCCGAATGGAGCGATGAGCAGTTCCGGCAGGCGATGGAGGTCGAAGTGTTCGGCTTTTACAACGCCGCCCGCGCCTTCATCCCGCACATGCGCGAAAAGGGCGGCGGGTCGTTCGTCCATCTGGGATCGGCGGGCCATGACTGGTGGCCCAAGCTCGATGGCCTGTCGGTGGCCCCAAAGGCGGCCAATGAAGCGCTGATCAAGGGCATCGCCAAGGAAGAGGGCAAACACGAGATCCGCGCCAATTCGGTGCTGGTCGGCGTCATCGACGCGGGCATGTTCCATGAACTGACCGCGCAGGGCGTGTTCGACGATTATTGGATCACGGAGACCAAGAAGCTGCTGTGCCTGAAGCGTTGGGGCCAGTCGGAGGATATTGGACAGGCGGCGGTGTTCTTCGCATCGGAACGCGCCTGCTATGTGACCGGGCAGGTGATTTCAGTATCGGGCGGCTTCGGGGTCTGATGCTGTCGTAGGGCGGTTTGTGAGAGGATGTTAAGGGGAGGGCTTACCACCCTCTCCCTTTTCCCTTCCCGTCCGCTAGAGCATCGTGCGCAAAAGTGGGAACCGGTTTTGCGCCTAAAACGATGCGAAAACAAAGAACTAGAGCGCCCGTCTTGCGTCCGATTTAACGCAGCGCGCTCTAGTCGCCGGAGTGGTGACATCCATCGTCGGCATGGGGCTGCGATGGGGCGCAGCTTGCCGCATACATCTGACGCTGATCATGGGGGTCAGGGAGCAGCCCGCGCCGCCATTGGCGGCTGCGAGCAGGCTCCCCTTGCTACCCCGTAGATTAGAGTTCGACCACCGACAGGATGTGGCTGTCAAAGCCCGGCCACACATAGTCGAACTCCAGGATCAGCGTGTCGCCGATCTGGCCGCTCGTCAGCAAATCCGTCTCGACGAACAGCTGAAGGCCGTTGCGGCCATAGGCATAGCGGGTGACGTTGCCGAAGGCGGGTGACGCGTCCAGTTGCGCGTCGATTTCCGCATTGCCCTGACGGGGGCGATTGACCTTTACCTTCAGGCGACCCTTCAGGTCCGGATCATTTTCGTTCGCGTCGATGAGGGCGAGCGTCATCTTTTCGATCACTTCGAAAGAATCGACCAGCGTGCCGATGTGGAACGTATATTCGGGATCGGACTCCACCGCCTCGCGCAGCGCGGCAACCGCCGCATGTTCCTTGTCCGTGCCGTAGCCCAGCGCTTCGCGCGCGGCCTTGTTCAGCGCGGCCTGCGCCGCGGGCAGCGCGGCCAAGTAAAAGATGCCATCGCCGCGGCTGCGGTTATCGTTATGTACCACGAAACGATAGAAGTTTCCCTGGGGAAAGGGCAGCATCTGCGTTTCCACGAAGCCCAGAAGCTTCAGCAGCTTGGCCGCGACAGGGCCGTCCTCCGCATTCGGATAATATAGGGCAACATGCCCCATCGAACGCATGCAATCCTGTGCCTCTACCGCCAATGTCGCCATTTTTCGTGCCTCCTGATCCAGCCGCTCACACGGCTGTCATTGCCTGGAAAATCCGCCCGATCGGGCCATCCATCCTGAACGCGGTTAGTTGCGCCAAGCGACCGTCGGCGCAACCTGCTCCGCCATTATGCCGCCTGCGTGGAACTACGCTTGTCGAGTGTGACATGCAGGCCGTTGGTGCGCTTGTGCAGATCGGGCGTCTTGTCGCGCGGGTTGTAGAATTGCTTGTACCAGGTCCGAACCTTGCCATAGGGGCCGTCATTGGGGATGACGAGCGGGTTGAGGCAGGCCCTCTTGTTCTGCCAGATCTCGACATCCTGGGCGAAAGCAAGGCGGCTGCCTTCCTGATATTCGAGGGCTGCGGCGCGCAGCTCGTCGGTGACGGGCGCTGTGCCGTCATTCACCTGCACCATCAGGCCGTGCCAGACGCGGATCTTGCCATCCTCGATCGGCGTGTGGGTGATCATGATGAAGCTGTCGAACGTCCCCGCCATCTCCGACTGGAGGATCGAGGGGCCAGTGTACCAGGTATCGAGCGTCAGCACGTCTTCGGGATTGAGCGTCAGCGTGCGGTGTCCGGCGGCATAATATTGGTGGACGATATGATCCTTGAACTCATTGGCGAAGTAGACAAAGTCCTTCGCGCCATGGATCGGGATGAAGTGGCCAAAGTCGGCCATATTATCCACCACCTCGATCGGATGGATGTCGAGATCGCCCATATAGTCGATCTTCCAGTTGACCCAGCCCGGCGCATCATAATGGCCGCCGAAATCGGGCAGGTCGAAATTGGGTTCGAGGCCTTCGGGATCATGCCAGATCCAGATCGTGCCCGCCCGTTCCATCGCGGGAAAGGTCTTGAGCTTGGCTGCCTTGGGCACGAAGTCGGAATAGGGGATGTTCTTGCACTGGCCGTCGGGGCCATATTGCCAGCCGTGGAAGGGGCAGCGGATCGACTCGCCCTCCACCTGCTCGCCATCGCGCACGATATAGCTCGTCGTGTTCTTCGCCAGATGCGCGCCCATGTGCGGGCAGTAGGCTTCCGTCACATAAACCTTGCCGCTCTCGCCACGGTACATCACCATGTCCTGGCCCAGATAGCGCATCGCCTTGGGCGTGCTCGTCGCCTCGGCGCTCTCACCCACCATGAACCAGCCACGAGGGAAGGTGAATTCTCCCAGACGATAGTCCGACGATGTCGCCATTTCTTGATCCTCTCACTCGCTACCTGGCGTAGCAGGGCGGGCCGTTCGCCCATATGAACCATATGGCGATCAGCCCGTCGATGATAACTGATGCCATATAATTTACGCAAAGCCATCCGCCCGCGCAAGTTACTTATCGCCAATAAGCTTGAACCGGCCCTTAATGCTGCGCATTGGAGAAACGGCCGCCCGCCGTCACCCCGACGTGGCGTAGGCGCAAAGTCACGGTGCCGTGGCCGCTTAAGCCATAGCCCGCGCGGCCAATATGGTTTCGCGCAAGGTCGCGAGCAAGGCGTCGAGATCGGCATCGTTGGCGATGCTGACGTCCAGCGTGACGGCCCCCTTGGCGACCCGTGCCCGCCCGATGCGGTCGCCGTCTGAGAGGATCGCGATCTCACCCATATCCCTGGGTCGCCGCGCGGCGGCCTGACGCAGGCGGGACAGGACCGTTGCGGATGGCAGCATCGCCCCGTCACTGGCCGCGCGCGCCTGCTGCTCTGCCGCGATGATCCGCGCTTCGGCGATCAGGTCCGCCCGCTGTTCATGCCTGCGCAGCAGCGGGGTCAGCAATTCGGAATAGCGGACCTTCAGATCCTCCTTCGTGGCGAAGGCCTGGATCACCTCTTCGGGCAGTTGGGCAAGGGCGAGAAGGCGGCTCAGCTGGCTGTTGGACAGGCCCAGCGCTTGCGCCATGCGCGACTGGACGCCGCCATAGAAGCGATCCACGGCCTGCTGATAACTGCGCGCGCGGTCGAGTTCGCAAATGTCGGCCCGTTCCCGATTCTCGATATCCGCGAGACGGAAGGCTTCCTCGTCGGACAGCTCGACCAACAGCGCGTTGAGGCGCAGTTCGGGGCGGCCATTATGATTGAGCCAGTCGATCGCAAAGCGCCGCCTGCTGCCGACCAACAACTGGTAGGGCTGCTCCGACCCGCCGGGGTTCGACCGCACCAGCACGGGAATGCGATTGCCGCCTTCGGCCGCGATGGATTCGATCAGCGACCGGCAGCTGTCGGGATTGAGGCCCGGCTGATCGCGCGAATTGCCGTCCCAGACCACGCATTCGTCCGGCCGGATCAGCATCGGCGCCCGGCTGTCGATCCTGGCCTCGGCAAAGCTGGTGAGCCGATCGTCCAGGCGACCCAGCGCCTCCTGCTCCGCCATGGCCGCGCGTGCAGCTTTGCCATCGCGGGACAGTGTCGCCATCATCTCCCGTATCAGGGCTACCATTCCATCCATCCTCCGTTGCTGGGACTGCACTAGCGCCATGTCCCCTGCCCCGCCCGCTGGACTGCGTCCGTAATGGTGCAAGTGAGGGACGCCGGGAGCCTTCTTTGCGTGTACGCAAAAGCGGGATCAGCGTAGGATGACCCGGCGCCATCGACGATCACGGTCGATGTCATGGTGCGGGCAAGACCCAGAAGATAGGCGACGCAGGACCGGTTGCGTTCCGATGGATAGGCCGTGCGCAGAAACGGGCTGTCCAGCTTTACCATATCGGGGGACAGTGCCATCAGCTGCCCTACCGACGCTCGGCCCGACCCGAAGCGCGATACCGATATCCGGACGCCCAGCGCGCGCAAGGCCCTGACGAAGGCCAGCGCGTCGCGAAACAGGACGATGTCGCTATTATCGCTGATCTCGATCACCAGCCGCCGTGCGATTTGGGGGGCGTGCCTTAGCCGGTCGACCAATTCGCCCCAGCCCGCCCCTTCGCCATGCAGATTTAGCGACAGGCTTTGCGGCGAAAGGGCTACGGACAGGCAGGCGGTCGGGTCGCCCTCCAGTTCGCGCAGCACGTCGCGTACCAGCAATCGGTCGATCAGATGGGCGAGGCCGAGCCGCTCCAGCGCGGTGTAGCTTGTGGCGCAGTCGGTCTTGCCCACTCGCTGCAAGGTCGCTTTATGATATAGGGTAGCGCCTTCATCCTCAGCCTGCGACACGGGGCGCCAGCGGAGGAAGGCCGTGCCGTCCTGCACCTGATGCAAGAGGGCGGCCGCCTCCGCCATGTCCTCGCGGTACTGGGCTGCGGCCTCGCCGGGTCGGATGGCAGCAGCCCCTTGATGAAGGCTGGAGGCGGCGATACGGGCGCGCGCCTCACCTTCCCCGGCGGCGGCATGGCCTGCGGATATGGACAGCAATATATCCCGCCCTTCGTACCGGAATGGTTCGCTGTCGAGTGCCTCGCAGAGCCTTTCGACTAGCCTTCCCATGGGCAGGGACCGCATGAGCGGATAGCGCGCGGTCAGCGTGATCTGGCCTCCCTCCACGCCGCGAAGGTTGATGCGGCCCAGATGCCGCCGCGCCGCATGGATCAGATGATCGACCGCGCCACCGGCGGCATCGGCACCATAGGCCGCTTCGATCGCATGAAAATTATTGAGACTTATAACGAGCAGATGCTCGGCCTGATGGGGTTTCGTCAAAGGCAGATCCATTCAGTGAACCCGGCGCACAAGGAAAGGGACAGGAAGGTTCGAGGAGGCGGCGCGCCTGCCGCCTCCTCTCCCCTCCGTGGGAAGGCTCAGCGACCCAATAAGCCTCCCAACAGGCCGGTAACCGGCGCAATCGGGCTTTGCTCGCCCGTCGGTGGAGCCGAAGCGCCACCGAGCAATCCGGTTACTGGCGCCAGCAGCGATTCCCCGCCGCCACTACCGCCTGCGGGCAGCGCCGGGGCCAGTCCGTTGACGGCATCGAGCACGGGGGAAGCGACGCTGTCGACGGTCGATGTCACCGTGGCGACAACGGGCGCGGTGCCGGTCACGACCTGATTGACCGCAGCGCCCGCCTCGGCTCCCAGCACGCCGCCGACGAGGTTGCCGACCGGCGCGAGCCCGGCCTCCACACCCGCCGTGGTTGTCGGGACCGTCACATCGACGATCGTCCCCTGCGTCAGCACATCGGCGGTCAGCAGCTGACCCTGCGCGGGAGCCGTGGTGGACGGCAACAGGTTGACCCCGGCCAGCGTGCCGCTGGTGGAGGGACCCGTTACCGCCTCACCACCGACATTGGCGCCGATCAGCGGAGCGCCAAGCAGCGCGCCCGGCGCTTCGCCGCCACCGCCGAGCGCACCTGTCAGGCCGCCCGCGACAGTCTCGACCAGACCCGTAACGGGGGCAAGCGCACCATCGCTGCCGACAAGCGGCGCCGTGATAGGCGCGAGCGCGCCGTTCAGCGTGTCGAGCAGTGGCGCCGTCACCTGAGTGGCGGCGGATGTTACCGTTGCCACTACGGGCGCGAGGCCATCGGTCAACTGGGTGACGGTGCCGCCCGCCTGATCGCCCAGCAAGGTTCCGGCGAGCGAACCCACAGGCGCCAGTCCCTGCTGCACGCCCGTGACGGTGGTCGGCAGGGTGGCCTGCACAACGGTGCCATCGCCGTTCAGCAGATCGACCGTGGCAACGGTTCCGGTCGCGCCCCCGGTGGCGGACAGGGCGTTGAGGCCGACCAATGATCCGGAGCCTGTCGGACCCGTGACCGCTTCGCCGCCCAGATTGACCCCGATCAGCGAGCCGCTGGTGGGGCCAGTCGGGCCGCTGGGGCCAGATGGGCCGGTGGGACCTCCGGGTCCAGTAGGACCTCCGGGACCTGTCGGGCCGTTCGGTCCTGTTGGGCCGCCGGGGCCTGTCGGACCACCCGGACCCGTGGGACCGCCGGGACCTGTGGGGCCACCGGGACCTGTCGGCCCGCCTGGGCCTGTGGGACCGCCCGAACCATCCGGGCCGCTCGGACCGGATGGACCACTCGGGCCACTCGGCCCACCGGGGCCGGTTGGGCCGCCGGGACCCGATGGCCCGGAGGGCGTATTGCCGCCTGCCGTGCGGACACTGAAACCCACGCCATCGGAGCAGGCGCCGAGTAGGAAAAGCGGAATCGCCGTGGCGCAAAGCAGCAGACGCCGCCCTGACCGCGCTGGCCCAACCAAAGACATGCTATAACCTCCCTGTTCAATGCGAACATCATCGCAAGGCCACAAGGCTAAGCACGGCATTCCCTTACGGCTTGTTCTAAAATCACCGATTTGGTGAGATTGGGGCGGTGGGGGCGAAGAGGTGTGGGAGGGGATTTGGGAAGCGTGGGATTAGGTACGCAAAGGGCGCGAGGGTGTGATTTTTGGGTGGAAAATGGGGGCGACGATAAGGGAAATGGGCTGGGTGAGGTTTTAAGCGCGCAAAAAGGCGGCTTGGGGATGTTTTTGGGCTTTGTCCATTTTGGTTCGATCTTTCCGATTCAGTCGGCCGTGGGAAGAAACCTGCTCCCTCTCTCCTTTAGGGGTCGATGAGAGGCGCGTGACTCTCATCGAGGTTGGGGAGAGGGGAGCGACGGTCGTGCTTTACAGTCCCCTCTCCCGCCTTCGCTACGCTCGGCACCCTCTCCCCTAAAGGGGAGAGGGAATGTAAAGCCCTTAGCGATACGCCCGACATCACCGCCACCTTGGCCCCTCGACCCAGGTCACCAGGCTCCGCCGCACCCCCACCGTCACCGGCAACACCCGATGTTGCAGGAAGGACGGAAAGATCAGCAGGCTTCCCCGCGCCGCGAATGTCGCGCCGGGTTGCGCCACGCAGAAAAACTCGAACGCGCCGCCTTCATATTCGTCCGGCTCCGACAGTTGGACCACGACCGACAGCTTGCGGTCGAAGGGGCGGCCTGATTCCAGCCACACATCCTGATGCCAGTCATATTTGCCCTGTTGGGTGGCGTGATATTCGGTGAACTGCACTTCGTAAGGCGCGACGATGTCCACGCCGAAGTTGGTCCGGTTGGAAGCGCCGACAAATTGCATCACCCGATCGACGATGTCCTTTTCCCGCAGCGGATCGAACCAGCGGATAATCGAAGACCGATAAGCCTGATTGTCGCGGCTGCTGTCCGCAAAGCCGACCGTCGCCGACTGGTCGGCGTAGGAATCCGCCCGCTTGACGATGGCGTCGCATTCGGCGGCCGTCAGCGCTGACGGCCACACTTCCCACACATTGTTCATGATCTCAGCCTTCCTTTGCGTGCACGCAAAACGGGGTCAGAAGGCGCGCCCGATCCCGAAGAAGAAGCGCGCCCGACGCGAATCCGCGCCGTCGATGCGCTTGATCGGCACGGCTACTTCCGCGCTCGCCCGCCATTTGCTGCCGATGCCGATGCGCACGCCGCCACCAGCCGACGCGAGCGAGACATTCTCGGCGGGCAGGCGGTAATAGGGACGCGCCACCGCATGCGCGACCGCGCCATCGGCATAGGTGAAGAGCGTCGCCTTCTGCAAAACCCCGGATCGCGCAGGCGTCCAGCTTAGTTCAGCGCCGCCTGCAATGGCCTGTTCGGCGGTCCTGATCCCCAACGGGAACGCCATGCCAGCGCCGCTGCCGCCCAGCGAAAAACGCTCCGTCACCGGCAGCCTGTCGCGGGAATATTGCGCCTTCGCATTCAGTTTCAGGGTGACGCGCTTCGACAGGGTGCGCACCGCCACCGCCTGCACATTGACCTTGGTGAAAATCTTCTCCGAAAAGCCGGTGAAGGCCCGCGCGCCCAGTATGCCGACGCCCCGGCTGACGACCGCCGACAGGGCTTGTCCCTGCCGCTGGTCGGAATGCGACCAGGACGCGCCCAGCCGCACCGCCCGCGATTTATAGTCGCCGAATCGGACGTCGAGGAAATAATTGCTGCTGTCGATCCCGTCGATCGAGGCGTTCACGGTCAGGTTCGTCTTGTTCGACCGGACCAGCGCATGGCTGATCGCCACCCCCGCCAGCGTCGCTTCCCCCTCGATCGGCCGGTCACGCACGCGGCTTTCGACATGGGCGATATTGGCCGACAGGGTCGTGCCGTTGCTGCCGATCGGGGTCGAATGGCTCAGCGAATAATATTGATAACGCTCCGGGTAAAAGGGCAGATATCCCGCGATCCGGCTACTGTCCCCTTCGCGCAGTAGCCCATTGGCCGTGACCGACAATTGCGCCTGCACGCCGTCGATCACGTTGCTGACGGCGCTATTGTCGATCAGGATGCCGATCTGCACCTGCTCCCGCTTGACGATCAGGTCCAGGATCAGATCGCCTTCGCCGCCACCCTGCCGCACCCGCGCCTCGACGCTTTGGCCCGGTATGTCACGCAGCAGGCCCAGCGCGCGTTCCAGCGTCGCCTTGCGCAGCGGAGTATCGCGCTTCAGCCGCCGCATCTGCGCTTCGATCAGGCGGGTCGGCATGCTGGGGGAAACGCCCGCCAGCCGATATTCCTTCACCCGTCCTTCGACCACCCGCACGATCAGCTGTCCTCCTGCGGGCACCTGTGCCGGGATGGACACGGAATAGAAGGCGATGTCGCTGCGGGCGTAGGCATCGCTTACCGCCTTCGCCACCGCCTGCAATGTCTCGCGCGTCAATGGCCGTCCGATCAACGGAGCCATCGCCTTGCCCAGCAGCGGCACGGGCAGCGAGCTTCCCATATAATGCGCCCGCGCCAGCCTGACGCTCTCGGCCGAACTGCCCACCGCTCCGACCGCAGGGACGGGCGCGGCGACAGTGACGGAAGGCGCAGGCGCAATTCCCGGTGCAACCCGATCGGCCCTGTCCCGGTCGATCACGGGCGCAGACGCACCCCCTCCCGCCCCGCCGATCTGCGCCGTTGCAGGGGCGGTCATTGTAACGAGCGCCACCGCCGCCACAATCGCCTTCAGCCGATCCAGAACCCTGTCGAAACCCATTTGCCCCATGCCGCCCCGCGCCATGGAAAATGGCGACTGCCAGCATCAGGGCCTAGAGCAATGTCTTTGCGATTTGCCCCCGAAATAGAACCGATTTGGTGCAATTTCGGCCGATTCTCCGTCGGATAAGCGGTAATCGTCACCAGACCGGTGAGATCGCCCCTCCAGTCACAGCGCGATCAGGGCGTAGGGCCGATCGAACCGTTCAGACACGACGAACTGCGCGCAATTATAGACGGGAACGCCACGCGGCGTGCGACCTTCAAAAGCGCCGCGATGGGCGTGGCCATGCACGGCGAAACGGACATTGTCGAACCGGTCGATCGCCTCGGCCAGCCGCGACGAGCCCAGAAATGGATAGATTTCCCGTGGCTCTCCCTCCACCGTGTCCTCCACCGGGGCATAATGCAGCACGGCCACGCAACGGTCTGTGCGCAACGAACGGAGGGCATTTTCCAGCTTCCGCGCTTCGTTGATCGCTTCCTCGACAAAGGTCTTGATGCCCTTTTCCCCGAAGGCGCCGAGTTCGCCCCGGCCGAAACCGCCGACAAAGCCCTTCACCCCGGCAAAGCCGACGCCCTTTATCTCCACCGCCTGGTCGTCCAGCACAGTGACGCCCGCGCCATGCAATATGCGGGCGACTTCTTCGGGCTGGCCGCATTCATAGTCGTGATTGCCAAGCACCGCGACCGTGGGGATCGTACAGGCGCGCAAATCCTCCGCCAATATCTCCGCCTCGCGCGTCTTGCCGAAATTGGTGAGGTCGCCGCACAGCGCCAATATGTCGGCCTTTTCCGATATCTCCTCGAACATCGCGCGGTAACGATGCTCGGACGTGTCGGTGACATGCAGGTCCCCGATCGCGGCGAGGGTCAGACCTTCGTGCCGGGCTGGTTCATTTGTTGCGGTCATGGCTCTCCTCAAGGCCCTTGCCGACCACATCGGCGAAACCCCATTCGGTGATGTCGATCAGATAGTCGCGCGGGGACAGCAGCCGCCCCCGGCATACGCGGATGTTGGGCACCGGCAGCTCCGCTCGCGTTTGCAAGCGGCCCAGCAATTCTTCGAACAGCCAGAGCGGAATGCAATGGCGCTCGGTCGGGTAGATGAAGCGGAAGTTGAGCAGATGGATCAGCAGCAATTCCCAATGCAGCTCCATCGTGTCGAGCAGCCATTGCCAGTTGATCCGCTCATGCTGGCGCAGGATGACATGGACGACATCGGCACCGTCATAGCGATAACGGTCCTGGATGAAGATTTTCGACAGGATGAATTCGGTCGGCGGCGTGATGCGGACGTTGATGCCATAGACCTGCGCATGATCTTCGGCGCGGAACCATTCTTCGGTGACGGGGACGCTGGCCGATGAGATGTTGTAGATCACGTCGAAGAAGTTCTTGTCCTTCCAGACCTTCCCGATCCAGCGTTCGTCCTCAAATTCGACTTCATGGCCGAGATGCTTGAAATAGGCGAGGATGCGCGGCGCGTCTCCGGCCTTGCAGAAGACGTCGAGGTCTTTGGTCGGGCGGACGATGCCGGTGTGACAGCCCAGCGCGTAGGTGCCCGAAAGCATGAAGGGGATGCCGGATTCCACCAGATGTTGGAGGCTTTCGGTGTAGAAGGCCACCGAGTCCGGCGGCGGATCGAAGATCGCGGGGTCTGCTGTCATTTCAGCAAGGCAACGGGTGAAGGGGGGCGAGTGTTCCGCTCCGCCCCCTTAATCCTCCCCGCGCTGAAGGCGGGGGGAGGGGGACCATCCGCAGGATGGTGGAGGGGAATTACGCAGGTCGCGCTCCTTCCCCTCCGTCAGGCCGTTGGCCTGCCACCTCCCCATCTGACGATGGGGAGGATTTATCTGACCCCCGGCACCCCCAGCACCCGAGCCTCTTCCTTCAGCCTGCCCGCCTGTCCCGGATTAGCCTTCCGCGCCGCCTCATACGCCGCCTGTGCCTTGGCCGTTTCACCCAGCGTCATCCGGCTACGCATCAGCATGATCCACCCATCGACATTGCCCGGATTGGCCTTCAGCTTCGCCTCCAGCCCCGACACCATGCCTTCGATCATCGCGTCCTGCTGTCCCTTGGGAAGCTGCGAGGCGGCTTGCATCTGCTCGCGGCTTGGGCCGGGGATCGCCGCCGTCGCGACCGAACCGATCGGCGGATGCGGCGCGACAGGCTTCACCGCCGCCAGCCGCTGCGCAACATCAATCCCGTTAATCTTCCCCACCTGCTCGATCGTCCGCCGCAGGTCCGCTTCCCACGGAGCCCCCGGCGGCGTGTCGGCCAGCAGCGCCAGCCAATCGCGGATCGCGCCCTCATGATCCTTGGCAAGGTCCTTGCGCACCGCCTGGAAATATCGCGCGCGGGGCTCCTTGGGGTCCAGCTTCACCGCCTTGTCGAAGGCCTCCGCCGCTTCCTTGGGCATCGGATCGCGCTCGCTCGCCATCACCACCGCTTCGCCCAGCGACGACCAGAAGGTTGCATTGCCCGGCGCCAGCTTCACCGCACGGCGATAAGCCCGCGCCGCGTCCGCATGGCGCCCGGCGTCAAAATAGGCCCAGCCGAGCATCTGCCAGCCTTCCGCGTCATTGGGGTTGGCGCCTACCCTTTCCTGCAAGCCGCGAATGACGCTTTCCGGGTCGGGTTGCCCCGCCGCTGCGAAGGGCGCAGAAGCCGCGGCCTCCTCCTTCTCCGGCCGGTCACGCCACATATTATAGCCCACCGACACGACCGCCAGCGCCGCCGCCCCGATCAGCGCCACCCGTCCCATGCTCAGCTTCGCCGCCACGTCATCCCCCTCGAAATCACCAACTGCTCTCTAGCGCCGCCCATTCAAATTGATAGAGTGCCCAAAGACTTGATCCGCGCACCATAAATCGGCAGGGGCTAAAGCCGGGGCTGCGGGTGATCTCGCAAGAGGGGGGTATCAAGTGACTGACCGCGTGCGTATCGCGATCGTCGGGTCGGGACCGGCGGGGATGAGCGCGGCCGCGCGCGCGGCGCAGCTCGGCATCCCGCATCTTCTGATCGAAAAGACGGACCATCTGTCCGACACGATTTTCAAATATCAGAAGGGCAAGCATGTGATGGCGACGCCCAGCCAGCTCGTGCTCCGTTCCGATTGCGATTTCGACGCGGGCAAGCGCGAGGCGATCCTTGGCCGCTGGAACGAGCAGGCCGCGAGCCAAGGCCTCAACATCGCCTATAATGCCGAGGTCAAAGCCATCACGGGCACCGGCGATCCCATCCCCGGCAGCATCCAGAAGATCGTCGAACGCAAGCGCGACGGCACGACCGAAACCAAGGAAATCCAGCGCCTAGCCCCGCCCTACCGCCTGACCCTGACCGGCGAGCGCGAAGTCATCGCCGACGCCGTCATCATGGCGATCGGCACGCAGGGCAATCCCAACCTGATGCGCGTCCCCGGCGCGGACCTGCCCCATGTCCAATATCAGCTGGACGACCCCGCCGATTATAATGACGAACATATCTTCGTCGTCGGGACCGGGGACGCGGGCATCGAAAATGCGATGGGCCTCGCCGCCGACGAGGCGCAGGGCAATGTCGTCACCATCCTCAACCGCTCGACCGAATTCGCCAGCGCCAAACCCGCCAACGTCAAGGGACTGATGGCCGCCGCCGAAGCAGGCCGCCTCACCATCATGACCGAATCCACCACGGCGAAGATCGAGCCGGGTTTCATCACCCTCGACAGCCGCGATGGCGAGGTGAAGCTGAAATGCGACCGCATCATCGCCCGCATGGGTTCCGCCCCGCCGCGCGCCTTCGTGGAAAGCTGCGGCGTGGAATTCGCCAGCAACGACCGCCTGGCCTTCCCGAAGCTCTCCCCGGTGTTCGAAAGCACCGCGCCCGGCATCTTCGTGATCGGCGCGCTGGCGGGCTATCCGCTGATCAAGCACTGCATGAACCAGGGCTATGACGTTGTCGAGTTCATCAACGGCAACAACGACCTGAAGCCCGCCGACGAACCCATCCTGGCCGCCAAATTCGCCGCGCTTCCCGAAAAACGCAGCGTGTCCGAATGGCTCGAATATCTGCGCACCAACGTCTCGATCCTGGAAGGGCTTTCCCCCCTCCAGATGCGCGAGTTCATGCTCGACAGCGAGGTCCGCGCCTATCGCGCTGGCGAAGTCATCTTCGAAAAGCACGACCCCGGCTCCTCCCTCTTCGGCATCGCAGGCGGGCAGGCGCTGGTGGAGGTCGCGCCCGACACCAACGTCGCCATCGAAGCGGGCAGCATCTTCGGCGAAGTCGGCCTCATTTCCGGCCGCCGCCGTGGCTCGACGGTACGCGCGGGGACGGACTCGATCATGGTGGAAGTGTCGCGGACGGCGGCGCTGAAGCTCATGTCGTCCAACCCGCCCGCCAAGCGCGCCATCACCCGCATCTCGACCGAGCGCCAGCTGCTCCAGATGTTCGGCTCAGGGCTAACCCCCGCCGATCTCGCCGAAGTCCTCGACAGCGCCGAGATCAAGACCGTCAAGGCGGGCGAAGCCATCCTGACCGAAGGCGACCTCGGCAACGACATTTACGTGATCCGCGTCGGCTCCATGATCGTGGAAAAGAAGATCGGCGGCAAAAACGTCTTCCTCTCCTACCTCCCTGCCGGGTCCTATGTCGGCGAAATGGCCCTGATCGCAGGCGGCCCACGCACCGCCACCGTCAAGGCGACGGTCAAGTCCGAAGTCATCAAGCTCAATGGCGACGCCTTCGCCCGGCTGATGGCCGCCAAGCCCGCCCTCTTCGAACGCGCCCGCCGCGACATGGCCGCGCGGCAGGACGTCAACGCCTTCATCGAAAGCCGCAAGGACAGCTTCTCCACCGTCGTGGACATGTATAGCGAGACGGCAAAATTCCTGGTCGATAACGGCATCGGCGAAGCGACCGACGTCCTCCTCATCGACGAACATCTCTGCGTCGGCTGCGACAATTGCGAAAAGGCGTGCGCCGACAGCCATGAAGGTCTGTCCCGCCTCGATCGCGAAGCCGGGCGCACCTACGCCCATCTTCACGTGCCGACGAGCTGCCGCCATTGCGAGCATCCGCACTGCATGGCCGACTGCCCGCCCAACGCCATCCATCGCGGCCCGGACGGCGAAGTCTTCATCGACGAAACCTGCATCGGCTGCGGCAATTGCCAGCGCAACTGCCCCTATGGCGTGATCCGCATGGACAGCGTCCCGCCCAAGAAGCCGGGCCTCTTGAGCTGGATGTTCTTCGGCGCAGGCCCCGGCCCCGGCGAGCCCTCCAAGAAATGGCGCTACAAAAACACCGAACCCGGCGTCGAAAAGCCCAAAAAAGCCATCAAATGCGATATGTGCTCGGGCATTGACGGCGGCCCAGCCTGCGTCCGCGCCTGCCCCACCGGCGCCGCCATCCGCGTGTCGCCAGAGGATTTCCTGACCGTCGCCCGCCTCGATCGGGAGGCGAATTGAGCATGGGCATCTCTGCCTACATCATTTCCGTCATCCCCCCGCAGTCGGGGATCGATCTCCCAGCTAATGGCAATCCCCTACCTCCGTTCGCCCTGAGCTTGTCGAAGGGCTTCACTTTTCTTCAAGAGAGTAAGGGGCTTCGACATTTAAGCGAGACAGGGGGCTCGCTCAAACAGCCCGAACGGATGAGAGCTAATTTCGATACGATCACGCTCCACACCAAAGCGAACACGCTCTGATGGCCACCCGAGCAACCCCGACCCGCCCGCGCCGCACCAAGGGCGAAACCCTCCACGACGGCTTCCTCCGCCACGCGAACTTCCGCTGGCTGAAGATCGCCACCATCCTCTGCATCCTCACGATCACCAGCTATCTGATGATCGACGTCACGCCCCATCATAACGGCGGCAGCTGGTACGGCTATACGCTCGGCACGATCGGCGTCGGCCTCATCCTCTGGCTCACCCTGCTGGGCCTCCGCAAGCGCGCCATGACGCGCGGCCGCTGGTCGCTAAAGGCATGGACCAGCGCCCATGTCTATCTGGGCCTCAGCCTCATCGTCATCGGCACGCTGCACACCGGCTTCCAGCTTGGCTGGAACGTCCACACCCTCGCCTATGTCCTCATGATGCTGGTCATCCTCTCCGGCCTGTTCGGCATCATCGTCTATGCGACGCTGCCTACCGCGCTCAGCAACAACCGCGCGGAAATGACGCAGGTGCAGATGCTCGAAGCGATCCGCGCCATTGATCGCCAGTTGCACGACGCCGCCCAGCCCCTGCCCCACGAACAGGCGAGCCTAGTCCGCCAGTCCCTCAACGACGATCCCTTCGGCGGCAGCCTCATCGCCCGCCTGTCCGGCCGCTACCCCCGCTGCGCCACCGCCGCCGCGCAGGCCGCCCTGCGCCACTGGACCGGCGACCATCCCGACACAGGCAAGGAACCGCTCGAAAAGATCGATGCCCTCCTCGAACGCAAGCAGGCGATGCTCGCCCGCCTCCGCCGGCACCTGCGATTAAAGGCACTGCTGGAAATCTGGCTCTACATCCATGTTCCGGCCACCTTCGCCCTGCTCGCCGCGCTCACCGCGCACATCGTCAGCGTCTTCTTCTACTGGTGAGCGCAATGAGCTTCACAGTCCGCCAGATCAGCCTGACCGCAGACGGCCGCGAGATCGTCCGCAGCGCGACGCTTGCCAAGCCGCAGCTGTCGCTGGGCCGCGCATCGACCAACGACATCCACCTCCCCGACCTCGCGCTGGAACCCGATCACGCGCGGATCGAGCAGCTCGACGCCCGCACCCTCCGTGTCCGCGCCACCGGCACCCTCGGCTTCGACATCGAAGGCCGCACCACCCGCTCGGCCGACATCGACACGGCCAAGGGCGCGGAACTGCGCTTCGGCGGCCATCGCATCACCGTCAGCAGCGAAGACGGCGCGACAATCCTCTCCATCCGCCGCGTCGATGCCGTCTCCGAAGCCTCGGAGGAAAAGGAGGAGGCCCGCGTCTTCTCTCTCGCTCGCCTCGCCCCGCCCAAGCGCCTGACCGCATGGGGCCTTGTGCTCGCGATCCTCATCGGCTTCCTCGCGGTTCCCATCTACAGCTACGCCACCCGCCCCGCCGACGATACGCGCAACATCTACAGCGTGAAGGGCGACGGCGCCTGGTCCTCCGGCCCTCTGAGCCAGGCCCACCACGCGCTCGAAGGCAAATGCGAGACCTGCCACCAAAAGGCGTTCGTCTCCGTCCGCGATTCAGCCTGCCAGACCTGCCACAAGTCCGTCCACGACCACGCCCCCGCCGCCCGCATCGCGGCGGCGCGCGCGGAACCCGGCATCGGCGGCAAGTTCCTGGCGACTGTCGCCGCCACCTTCGGCAAGCCCCCCGAGGGCGCCTGCGTCGATTGCCATCGCGAACATGAAGGCGCTGGTCCCATGCAGCCCGCGCCCCAGGCCTTCTGCACGGACTGCCACGGCAGCCTGAAGGACCGCCTCAAAGACACGAAACTCGCCAACGCCAGCGACTTCGGCACCGCCCACCCGCAATTCTCGGCGCTTGTCCAATACAACCCCGGCAAGCACCCCAGCTTCACCCGCGCCAGCCTCGACGCGAAACCGATGGATGACAGCGGCCTAAAATTCCCGCACGACGTTCACCTATCGAAAACCGGCGGCGTCGCCCGCATGGCCCGCACGCTGGGAGGCTATGGCGACGCCCTAGCCTGCAAGGACTGTCACAAGCCGACCGCAGACGGCGTCCGCTTCCTGCCCGTCGATATGGAGCGCGACTGCCAATCCTGCCACAGCCTCGCCTTCGAAACGATCGGCGGCACCGTACGCACCCTGCGCCACGGCCAGCCCGAACAGGTGATCGCGGACCTGCGCGCCTATTACCGCTCCACCAGCCCTGCCACCCCGCTCTCCCTCGGCGGCATGGCCCGCCGCCGCCCCGGCGACTATGCGCAGGGCCGCGTCTATCACGCCTATTTCGGCGCAGTCGCCGCCCGCCCCTCCCGCGCCGACGACGCCATCCGCGCCGTCTTCTCGAAAGGCGGAGCCTGCTACGACTGCCACACCGTCACCGGAGGCGGAATCAACTGGCAAGTCACCCCCGTCAACCAGCCGATGCGCTACATGATGAATGGCTGGTTCGACCACAAAGCGCACAGCACCGAAACCTGCGAAAGCTGCCACGCCGCGCCCAAATCCCATGACGCGCGCCAGCTCCTCCTGCCCGGCATCGACAGCTGCCGCACCTGCCACGGCGGCGAAAAGTCCCGCGCGGACGTGCCCTCCGGCTGCGCCATGTGCCACAGCTATCATATCGGCGACGGCGCGCCATGGACGCCCGCCAATCAAACCGTCAGAAGAGATCAGGCCGACAGACCGCGCAAGACAGGCCGCGAGAGTTGAGGGGGGAGCAAGGACCATGCTGATCGCCCAGATCACCGACATTCACCTCGGCTTCGACCCCGGCAACCCCGCCGAGCTGAACCGCCAGCGTCTGGATCAGGTCCTGCGCGCCCTGATCGATGGCCCCAACCGCCCCGACCTGTTGCTCGCCACCGGCGACCTCACCGATCAGGGCGATCCGGAAAGCTATCGCGCCCTGGCGCAAGCCTTCGCCGCCTGCCCTTTCCCGGTCTGGCCCTGCATGGGCAATCATGATGACCGCGCCAACTTCGCCGCGATCTTCCCCCACATCCCCCAGCACGACGGCTTCGTCCACTACGCCATCCCGCTGGAAAACCGTCGCATCCTCGTCCTCGACACGCTGGAGCCCGGCCGCCACGGCGGCGCCTTCTGCGAAGCCCGCGCCGCATGGCTCGCCGCCCGCCTCAATGAGGACAGCGCCACCCCCACCCTCATCGTCATGCATCATCCCCCGGTCGAAGCTGGGATCGAATGGATGAACACCCACCCGGACGAGCCCTGGGTCCAGCGCTTCGCCGCTACCATCGCAAGCCGCCCCAACATCGCTGCGCTGCTCTGCGGTCACCTTCACCGCACCATCACCGCGCCGTGGCAGGGCACGACCGTCGCCATCTGCTCCTCCACGGCGCCCCAGCTCGCGCTGGACCTGCGGCCAATGGATCCGGACGCCCCGGACAACCGGCCGATGATCATCGCCGATGCGCCCGCCTACGCGCTCCACCGCTGGACGGAGCATGGCCTTGTCACGCATTTTGAAACGGCGGACGATCATGTCGGGCTGGCCAAGTTCGACACCGGCATGCAGCCGCTGGTCCGCATGCTGATGGATGAACGGCCGGCGTGACGGCGGCGTCGCATTGGTCATCCAGCGAAGACGGGGATCGAACGTGTCCTGACGGGCGCCGCCAGCTTCTCTATTGAGGGGTCGCTGGTGCAGCCACATGCTCTACCGACGCGCTGCCTCCATCCTTGGCGGTTTCGTCTTCAGCCTCCGCTGTCACCGTCGCCTGTTCTGCAACGAGCGCTCGCAAGCGGGCCTTGCGGCCGCCCATCCGATTGATCAACCCGCCAAGATGGTTCCCGAAACGCACCTCCCCTGACCAAACAACCGGCGTCGCCCGTGCCAACAGAGAGGGCAGCGGCATGTCACTTGGCTCGCGCGGTCGAATATCGACAGCTTTTGGCATTGGCTGCGGCAAAGTACTGCCGAAAATGCCCCCCATAAGTGCGCCTTTAAGCAAACGCCCTGCCGTCAATACATCACGCTTCTGGCCTTGAGGAAAGTCGCTGTAGACGGACACGACACCCAGGTCGGTGACGGTGCCTGCCGCAAGCTGCATCGCCGAGGAGCCAAGCGAAAAGGCGGTATCATTGGCCCCTTCCACCACCCAATTCCCCGGATCAAGTTCAGCGATGTAGAGGCGCCGCTCCTTGTCCTTCATTGCAGGCTTGATGAGGTGAACACGGTTGTCGAGGACCCATCCTCCACGCGGTATCTTACCGCCGGGCGGCGGCGTGGGTGTGGCAATATCGTTTTTGGCGGAATCATAACGGCCGAGAATCAGCGTGCCATAGAGCATGGCATCGTCCAGCTTGCCGATTTCCACCACCACATAGGCTTTGGTAGGATCGAGTGCCGATGGCACCTTGCTGAGCCCGCTGGATGCTGCTGGCGCGGCCCAGGCGGCTATCATGGCAAGGCAAAGAATAAGATATCGCTTCATTCAACCAGCACCTCCCCCACAGGCTGTTCCGCAGCGACGAGCGCGAACATGCGATCTATCCGTGCTTCACCTTCCAGCTTCCTGATTTCCGCATGGCTTGCCTTGTCGATCGAACGGCGCTCATAGCCCTTGTCCGCCATGCAAGTTCTTTCGACGCGTGAAATCAGCCGCCGCCGTTCCCGGCTTGCCGCCATTGAAGCAAAGAAAGAGCCTATACCCGCAGCTATGGCGTTGTTGGCCGCACTCGAGCCATAGGCCGTGAAGCGAACATGTGTCGTCCGCACGCCACCTGCGAGTTCCGTACAATCGTTCACATCGTCCATGTAACGATCGTGGCCAATGCCGCGTTGATGGAAATAATAGGGACCTTCCGCCAAGGCCGGCGTGGCCAAGCAGAATAGCGCAGCCACCGTTGCTGCCCCCATGCAAACAGGCTTCATGCAGATCCCCCTTCAGACTCTCTATAGCGAGCGTATCACTGCGGCAATGCCAGCTTTGAACTCTCAACGGTTGGCAGCGGGATCAGTATTTGGAAGCAGTCGCCCGTTCCCTACTCCATCGTCCCCATCGCATTTCGCTCCCGAAACATGATAGGCTCGCGCGCGGCCGTCGTCGGCGCCACGATCGGCGGCAGCAGGAGACCAGCCAATGGCCCGGAACGACGACGATCTGTCAGCGCTCGATGTGCTCATTGTCACCGCGCTGATCGGCCTCACCCTGGGCGTAGGCTGGAAACTGTGGGGATCGCTCTTTAGCTCATAGCGTCCTGGTCAGCCCGGCACATATATCCATATATGGCGTGGGCCGCCTGCCATAGCCCGAAGGCTGCGCGCAGATTCCGCCTGAACTGGCCGGGGCCGGCATGGATCGTCATATATTGCGGCCATCGCCATCAATATTCCCGGCGGGGCGCTATTCAGCTCATAGGTGCCGTAAACGATGTTCCGGTGCATCGCCAGGCTGCCCCACAGATCGTGCAGCCTTTTGTCCTTTGGGCAGAGAGCCTGCGTGAGCAGCATCTGGCGGATGGCCGCCACCGCGCGCGGGTCGCCGCCGACTGCGGCGCCGGTCAGCAATATTTCTGCCTGTTCCTTGTCCTGTTCCACGCCGTTGCCGTCGCGATATGCCAAACCCAACGAATAGCGCGCGGACACATCGCCACGGCCGATCTCTTCCTTCAACAGTGGGATCGCAGTTGCGAAATCACCCCGGCCATAGGCCTTCATGCCCGCCGTCCGCTTCACGCCGACGGAACAGCCCGACAGCACAGCAATAAGCGTTGCCGTCATCAGTATTTTGGACGCTAGCCTCATATCATTCCCCCCTTCGATGGCCGACGCGACCGCACCTCCCCCTCACCGCAGCAAAGGCGGTCGCCAGCTCTTCATATCCACATCGTCGCTGACCTTGTAGGGCACGCCCTTCGACGTCAGGAACAGCCGCTCCATCTCCGGCCGGGTGAAGGGCCGCGATCCGAGGCGTCCGAACACCGCGATCTGCCCGCCCGTCTCGTCCACCGCCCGATCGCGATCCAGACCCTTGGAAAGAGCCACCGCAGGCGTGGGCGTACGTGCCCACGCGATCAGTTCGGGCTTGGGCGCAGGGGAGAAGCCGTAGAAATTGGGCTGGCTCGCCGGGCTGGTCAGCTGGATCACCTTCATGCCGTTGCGGCCGTCCGCGACATAGGCGAAGAGTGAGGCGTTGGTGGTGCCGACGATCACATCCTCCACGTCCGTCATCTGTCCGCCGAACGTCTCCCTGACATAGAGGCTGGGCTTCAAGGGATTGGTGATGTTGACGATCGCCAAGCCCTCGGCCTTCGCCGCGACATAGGCATAGGTGCGCGCCAGATAGATGCGGCGTGCGTCAGCCAGCCGCACGGTCGCGGATGGCACGGCCACCGGATCGGTGAGCTTCGTCACGTCGAACAGTTTCAACCCGTCGGCGTCGGTGACCCAGAGGTAGCGGAACTGGATCGCGCTCGCCCGCGCATCCCGCATCGGCCGCACCGCCGCCAGCTTCGGACGCAGCGGATCGCTCAGGTCCACCACCACCAGCCCCACATCGGCGGTGATATAGGCGATTTGCCCGGCAAGCTGGATATGTCGCGCGCCGTTCAGCACGCCATCGGGGTTCCAGGTGACGGCGCGCTTCAGGAAATTGTTGCGGAATTCGCCGTCGGCCATGGTCTCAATATTGACCATGATGAGCCCTTCGAAACTGTCCGTCACCGCCGCATAGCTGTAGATCGGCAGGAAGGGCTGTTCCTGATTAATCTCGCGCAGTTCCTTGGTGCTGCGCAGCGGGTTGATCGGCTGATTGGTCGGCAATGCCATGCAGGTCGCATTCTTCGACGCTACGCCTGTATTATGACCGAGCTTCGAGAATGGCCCGCTCACGATCGGCTCGGAAAAGCCCTTGTTCGCGATCGACGCCACATCATAGACGCGAAAGCCGCCCTTCCCTTCGGCCACATACATATATTCGCCGCGCAATTGCAGGCAGCCGACGCGATCGGCGGTGCCCTTTACGACATTGCGGAATTCCTCGATCGGCTGCGTCTCGCCCGACGCCTTGTTGTCGAAGGTACGCCCACGCACCCAGTTCTTCAGTTCGCGTCCATTTTGCTCGACATGCAGCTTCCAATAATCGGGATAGGCATATTTCTGGAGGTAAGACCCGATCACCGCCTGCGGCTCGTCCCACTCCGTAACGCGGATCGCCTCGAACCCGCCTTCCAGCCCCGTCCAGGCATTCAGCCCCACGAAATTGACGAAGTTCGTGCCCAGCAGCAACAGCTGCGACATGATCGCATTATTGTCGTCCTTCGCCGACAGATGGCAGTCGGAACAGGTCTTCGTCTCGGTCTTGCGCACCGTATGCGGGAAGTGCGGCGCGAACGCCTGTGACGAAAAGCCGATGCCCGACACCGGCGGCTGCTGAATATAGATGCGCTCGCGATTGATGTTGGTCGATGACAGCACCAGCGCGGACGTCGATCGCACCGGGGCCGTCTCATTCCCCTTGGTCGTCATATGCTTGCCAAGCTGGAACATCTCATCGCGCGCGACCTGCGGGTTGTAGGTCGCGAAGTTGCGCGTTTCCTCACCGTCATAATGGTGCAGCGAGGTCTTCCAGTTCGCCTCGATCGGCAGGTGACAGCCGCCGCAGCTCGTCGTCCAGCTGAGGTGACAGGTGAAGCAGGCCATGGAGTCATCGCCATGCGCCCGGTCGGCCTTCGCCACGCCGGGGCCGAAGGCGAAGCTGCCATCCTCCGCGCCTGACTTGCTCATCAGCTTGGCGCGCGCGGCCTTGGCATTGAAGTGCGGGTTGGCGGGATCGACGCTGTCTTTCACCAGCGACACCTCCCATTCGAGGTTCGGATCGACGATCGAGCGCTGGATCAGCTTGCGCCGCCCGCTCGCGTCATAGAACCATTCGAACCGCCGCTTGCCGTCCGGGTTGCGCAGCAGCGCCAGGTTGGTGCCCTTTGGCGGCGCGGCCGGTCCCGACGTCAGCAGCGTCGGATAGGCGTCCGCCGTGCCATGGCAATCCTTGCATCCGATCTCGATGGCGTTCGCCACCTCGCCATAGATGAAGCCGTTGCCATGGCTGTCCTGCGCGAAATGGCAATCCGCGCATTGCAGGCCCTTTTCGGCATGGATGTCCATCAGGTGGACGGACTTGCCCGGATTGGTGCCGGGCTGGACAAACTTGCCCTCGCCCTTCTTGCGCCATTTCTCCGGATCGTCGGGCGACACGATCTTGCCGTCCGCGTCAAGAAGATTGCCCTCGCGATCGCGCTTGAAGATCGCGCGGAAATTCCAGCCATGGCCGTGATAGTCGGCGAACTGCGTATCCTTCGCCTTGTCGTTCAGGTCATAGACGTTGCGCAGGAAGTCGAGGTCCGCCCAATTCCCCTTCGGCCCCGCGCCCTCTGGATTACGCTCCAGCGACTTGTGAACCTCCGCCGCGTCCGGATATTTCTGCTCCTTCGGCCACATCAGCGCCGCGTCGGACTCATAGTCCCACATCGTATAGCCGAGATAACTGTTCAGGAAGATATTGGGCTGGTGCATGTGGCAATTCATGCACTGCGCAGTCGGGATCGCGCGGGTGAACGTGTGACGGATCGGATGCCCGCTTTCCTTCACCGCGCCGATCGGATGATCCGGCGTCTCGTCATGCGCCCCTTTCAGCGCGCCATGGCCCTTCTCCGCATGCTCCACTTTCGCAGCAATCGTCGGGTCCACCGTAGCCGTCTGCCCATCCCGCCCATATTGCGCATAGGTCAGGCTATGCCTCGGCTCACGGTCGTTCGCGTAAACGACATGGCATCCAGAACAGCCCGAATGGCGATAGTCGCCCGGCTGATCATTGGTCCCCATGAACCACATATAGGGATCGTTGAGGCGGGTCTTGTGCAGGTTCAGGACCGGGATCGCCACGCGCAGCCCCGTCCCCGCCCCCCGGCTCGACTGTTTGAGGTCAGGCCGCCCCGGCTCCTCCAGTCTCTGAATGGAGCCCGTCGGATTTGGCAAGCCAATCTCCGGGAACTGCGTCGCAATGTTCCGCCCGCCGCGCTCGAACACCCGAAAAACATCGCCCGGCGGCGTCACCTGCCAGTTCGGCAGCGGATAAAGCTCCGCCAGCGCGCCCCGCGCCTTCTGCTCCGCCGTCAGGGTGCCCGGCGGCGAACCGGGCGAGACGATCTTCGCGGGCTTGCCATCCTTGGTATAAGCCTCGCCAAAGATGTAATTCTTGTACGGCACGATGCCATTATTATAGGCCGCCCCACCCCACAGCATCGCCCCCGACGCCATCAGCGATCGCTCCGCCGCCTCGATCGTCTGCATGTGGCAAGAGCCGCAAGCCTCCCGCGCCACGCGATAATCGCTGGGATTGACGAATCGCACAAACTCCGGTGCTTCCCGGTTGAGCAGCGTGTAAGTTCGCTTGGGATTGGCCGAGGACGGATAATGCCAGCTTCCCGGATAGCGCGGCAGCACATGCGCCTTGTCCCGCGCCGCCACATAGGCGGGATCTTCGAAGCCATGCGAAGGATCGCCCCGCACCGCCGCATCACCGCCATGGCAATCGACGCAACCCAGCATCACCGCCGGGGTCGCATGCATCGACGGCTCATCGGTCTTGGTATGACAGCTATAGCAACCGTCCGACTTCGCCGCGACCTGTTCGGAGGTCTGGCTCATCGGCGCGGGCGCGGTCTTGGCGTAGACGCGCTCGACCGGCTTCTCCGCATCCGAAGCCCGCAGCATCGCGACGGGCAACAACAACACTGCCAACACCAACACCGTCATCCCCGCGAAAGCGGGGACCCATCTCCCACCATATCCCCAGCCGAAACGCCGGGAGATAGATTCCCGCCTACGCGGGAATGACGAAGGGAGGAGGCGAACGAAACGCATCAATAACTCAAAATCAAATTGCCGAGCACCGAATAATAATTCCGGTTCCGCTCGCTATTGGTGAAAAGATCACGAAACCCCGCCCCCGGCAGCAAAGTCGCCCCCGACAACCGAAACACAATATTCTGCGTCGCCTTCGGCCGCCAGATCGCGGCGGTGGACAGGTCCCAGCCGATCGACTTGGGAATGCTCCCCTCGTTGCGCAGCGCCTGCAAAGTTGCCGTATTCTGAAACCACAGATGATTGGCATTGGCCGAAACCCGCAGCTCCGGCAGCACATCGAAATCCGCCCCTGCCCCCAGCAGCATCGTACCCGGATTGTTGAAGTTCGACTGCCCTTGCTCCTTCGACGACCGCAGCGAGTTCAAGATGCCGTTACGCCCATTGATCCCAATGACACGCCCACCGCCCGCAAAGGGAATGGTCTGCCTGATCCAATAACTCGTATCCGCCCCCGCAAAGACCGGATTCTCGAAAATCGCATCAAACCCGTTCTCGCGATTGTCGTAAGGATCGCCATCCCCGCTCGCATACAGCCCCGACAGCCGGAACCGCATCCAGTCCTTGTCGATACTCGCCTCAGCAGCGGCAAAAAACGCCCTGATCTGCGCAGGCTCCGACGTAAAGAAGCTGTTCCGATCCTCCCCCAACGCCCCGTAAACCGACGCCGTCAGGTTGATCCGTCCAATCCGCCCATCGGCATTATAGCCCAGATACACGACATCATAATCCCGCCCGCGCAGGTCGCCCAGCAAGGCAGGCCGCACCGGAAAGCCATTATCATCAACCTCGATCCGCCCGGCCTCGCGGTTCATATTATAGACGGCGGTGATCTGGCTGGTGAGCCCCGGTATCAGGAAATCCTGCCGATACAGGTTCGCCAGAAAAACCCAGTCCCGCCGAGGCGACTGCACCACCGAATTCAGGCCCGAATTGGTGTCCTTCTCCAACCGCCAGAAGGCCGCGAGATTGAACTGGAACCGATTATTGTCCCGATTACCGAACAACCGGATGCCCAGCTGCTGATCATTGAACAGAAAGCCACGAAAATCCGACTGAAAAGGCTGAATGCCCACACGGATCGACCGAAAGTCATAGCGATCAGACGTATTCGCCAGATGATAATCGACGAACAGCTCCTGCACGCCCAGAAAATGGTCGGTGCGGTGCGAAGGCTTCGATGGCTCGACAAACAGCACCCGCCGTTCGGGCACATTCACATGGTTGATATTATAGGCCAGCGTCAGCCGATACTCGATCTCCGGCGGCTTGAACGCAGTCGATCCCTTGATCAGCGCCACGCCGCCGATGAAGGTCTGGCTCAGCACATAGCTCGCATCCTTGCCGAACACATCGATGCTGCCCGGCCGCTCGGTCGTCTGCACGCCCACCGGAATGGGAAAAGTGCGCGGCTCGATCACCGTGTCGCTCACCGCATTGGCGACGAAGAACCAATCCTCGCCCTTGATCGGCAACCACTTCACCTTCTCGCGGTCAATCGGCCGGTCACCCTTCAGCGTGTTCTGCCCATAGGGATCGAACCAGCGTTCCTTGACCACGCCCAGCGATTCAATCAACCGCCAGCGATCCGGGATCGGCACCTGATCCACCGGAAAAGCCTCGGGCGGAGGTGCCCGCACCGCCCCCTCATTATTCTGCGTCACCGCCTCGGGCAGCGGCGCTTCATAGCCCGGCCGCCGCCGCCCATCGATTGATTGGTCGTCCGCCCCCACCTCGGGCGCATTCAATATCTCCTCCCAATTATCGGGAGGAGGAGGCGGCACAGGCTCGCCCGGCTGCGCCAGCGCCAACAGCGGCAGGAAAGCGGCAAGTCCCACCTACAGCCCCTGACACACATTTTGCGACGAACTGTCGAGGAACGGCGCAAAGGGGCAGCTCACATAACGCAGCCGCACCGACGCATTGCCAAGGTCCACGACGATCTGATCCGCCCGGATCGCGGCGGGCGCATTGCCGATGCCGCCGCCCCGCTGCCCGCCATTATGCGCGCCCAGGAAACTGATCATATCATCCTGATCGATGCCGTCACCCGACACGCCGATCGCACCCACCAGCACGCCACCGCGATAGATAGGCACGGAGCCGGGGAAAATCTGGATGCCGTTCTGCACCCGATTGCCCGCACCCACACCCGTCACCGCCGAACAACGCTGCGGCGTGTCGGTCGCACTTGCGCCCGTCACGAAAGCCAAATGCGCGGCCAGATCACCCACGACCAAAGCCGATTGCAACCCGGTCGAAAAAGGATTGAACTGCGCGATCGGGCGCGAGAAAGGCCCATTAGGCCGCCCCACCTCACCATCGGGAAAATAAGGCCGCGACAGATTGCCGTTCGCCCGATCCGTGAACGCATGCGTCCCCGTCAGCGCCGCCGGATCATTCAGGAAAGTCCGCGCTTTCCCCACAAAAGCCGCCACATCCGCACTGCTGCTCGCCAGCAAATCCGGCGCAGCATGAGCACCCGAGAAGAAAGCCGCCGTCCGTGCCTTCTGCAAGCTGACATCGGTGCCAAAGATCGGCGCATCGGGCGACCGCACGATCCCCAGCGCCGCGCCGCGCGTATCCACCACGCTGATTGTCACCTGCGCCCGGCTGTCGAGCGGCTGCCTGATCTGCGCCCGCGCCCGGCTCATGATGGTGAAGGCTTCCTCCAGCACCGCCGTCACCTCTGCGGCGGTCAGCGGCTGAGCGACATCCCCGACATCGGTCGCCGCCCGGATCGGAAAACGGTTATTCCCCGACCCATCGGTCAGCACGAAAGCGTCCCGATTGGAAAATTCCGCCACTCGCGAAGCGCGCACGCCCGAAAGCTCGCTGCCATAAGCGACACCCGCCAGCACCATCGGCGCAGGATCGCCATAATAGCCGCGCACCGCCACCAGCGATCCCGCGCTGCCGTTGATCGCGGCAAAGCTCGCCGAGCCGCTCGCCATCAACCCCGAATAAGCCGCATCCGAATAGCGCAGCGAAGTCCCGTCCACGAAGATGCGGTTAGCGCGGATGCTCTCCGGCGCCTCGAACCCCAGCGTCCCCGCCAGCGCAATATATTCTTCCGGATCATTGTCCGTGTCGGTCACATCGGCATCGGACCCATAGACCCCGTCCGCCATCACCCCGACGCCGCCCACCACGACGCCATTCTTGTAAAGCGGAAAGCCCCCCGGATCAGCCGCCAGCCCCAACGGCGACCGCTTCGGCCCGATCATCGCTTGTGAACCCGAAGACACATAGCGCGCCGACAGGTCCGAACAGGGCAACTGGCTGAACTGCACGCCGAACAGCGGCCCGCTCTCCAGCCCCACCGTCCCCGGCGCGGGCGGGAAATGTTCCTGCACGATCATGCTCGCCGTGCGTGTCGAAAAGGCATTGCCCCCACTCGACAGATAGGCGCCGGTAATCGCCTTGCTGATAGCCCCAGCCTCCGCCGGAACCGTCAGATTCTGCGCATCGATATTCTGCCCGTTAGGCGCCGCGCTGGTCGTAGCCGTCGCCCGCGCCCCATTCATCCGAAACACCGCCAGCACATTGCCCACGCGATCCGTAACAGCAATCACCGCAGGCAGGCTCCTCGCCTGCGCCTCCGCCGCCGCATGGGCAACCACCGTCTCGACATCGGCAACCGTCAGCGCCTCCTGCGCCGGATCGGCATAGAGCCGCGTCGGCGTGGGCGTAGGAGTAGGCGTGGGCGATCCCCCGCCGCCGCTACTCCCGCCGCCACCGCCGCAGGACGCCAGCATCAACGCCGACAGCGCAACCAGCGCGCCAAATTTGTGCCGCAACGCCCTCACCGCAAAGCCCCAATGCTGCGCGCCGCATTGCCCAGCGCCGCCCTGAACGCGGCAGGCTGATAGCCATTCGGCTCCTTCACCGCCGCATAGGCGCGGTTGACGTCCGCCCGGATACCCGCCGCCGCGCCCATGGTCACGCGGCCCGACTTCACCATGCCGTTGAGCAAGGTGTCGATCGCCATCACCGCCTGCACCGACCCTTCATAATCGGTGAAGCGCGGGCTGATCGCGCCGCCCGCGATCTCGCGCACGATGGCGAAGGCCATGTCGCCCTTCAAACCGCCACTCGCAAAGGCATCGCCCAGCGCCCGCGCGCTCGCCGCCAGCTTGCCCGCCGCTGCAACCGCCGCCCGCCGGTCGGTCGCGATCGCCGCGTGGAAGGCTCGGCTGTCGGCATCGAACCGGCCCGCCAGCCCCGGTGCAGCCACCCGCGCCGCAGCCGACAGCAGAATCATATTCTCGTCGTTGAAAGGCGGCATGCCCGCCGGGATCGGCCGTCCGGGGTTCGCCTCCCACGTCTTGCTGCGCTCCGCCTGATCATAGATGCGCCGATGGCAGCTCTGGCAGTCGAAGAAATAGAATTCCGGGAAAGCCCCTTCCGCCCCCTTCGCGCTGGCATAGAGCGTCAACGCCCGCTCCACCGCCATCGCCTGCCCCACGGCCCACAGCTTCAGGCTGTCCGTCCGCCCCTTGCGCCGCGCATAGTCGGCATCCTCATCATGATGCGCCTGCATGGAAGAGAAAAGGTCGAGTTCAAACGAGACACGCGGATGGCCAGCCGCCATCATGCGGTGATCGACGAACTGCCCCGGCCGGTCGCTCCCGAAATGGCAATCGAGGCAGACAGCAGCCCGCGCCTGCGGCCGGTCGAGCGGCATCATCCCAGCCGCAACGTTGGACGCATGGGTCGCGCCCACCGCATAATGGCTCGCAATCCATCCGCCCGCCGCGCCGTGGCACGCTTCGCACCCGACGCCATCGCTCGCGAGGACCCGCGCGCCGGTTGCCGCCGCCGGAGTCGAATGGCACCCCAGGCAAGCAGGCGCCGCCGTCGCATCGCCCAGCCCCAGTGTCGCCGCGATCTGCCGCCCGCGCGTGCCGCTCAGCACCGCAAAAGCCCGGCTATGCGCGCCACCGGGCGTCGAAGGCTCCTGCCAGCGCATCAGCTCATCCTGACGCACGACCTTGCCGTCGCCTTCCATCCGCCCGTGGCAGGTCGATCCCGCGCAGGAGGCAACGCCGGTAAAGCCGCGCGTCACCGGAGCAGCGTCAGCCGCCCCCCGGCCACCCCCCGGCAAGGCGCACAGCAGCAGCACGAGCAGCATCGCCGCGCCCAGCACCATGCCAGCCGCCCGCCTGCTCACGCCGTAGCTTCTGAAGCCCCCCATTCACACGCCCCCTTGCGCGCGACCGCTCTAGCCGCGTCCGCGCCACCCTTTCAATCCCGTTTCTCTTGGTCTTTCCGCTTATTGCGCATCGCAGGCCTGCTCGCCCGGCCCGCCGCATGGGCGATCCCACAGATCCTCGTTGCCCGCGCCCGTCACCGGCTCGTCGATCAGCGGAGGAAAGCCCTCCGTCACGACATCGCGCAACTCGATCAGCGCCGCCGGGAAGGTGCGCGACACCGCCGCCGACGGATCGAGCAACCCGTCGATCGTATCCCGATTATCCACGCTCAATGTCGTGCACGAGCCAAAGATGAAGCAGCCGTTGATCTTCGATCCCGCGGCATATTCCCCATCAATCGCCACCAGCGGGATCGTGTCCAGCCCGGTCGCAAAGCCCCCGCCAGCAGTCGCCAGTCGCCCGTTGATCGCAATTTGCGGCCGCCCACTCCCGCTGCTGATGATCAGGCTGTTGGCGGTAAAGCCGCGCCGGTCGGCAAAGTTGGTCGACAGCCCGCTATTCTGGATGAAGATGCCGTCGGTCGCGGCCAAACGGATCGTCCCCGCCTGCAACATCCCCACGTCCAGCGCCAGCCCGTCATTCCGCGCCAGCCGCAAATCCCGCGCCGTCAGCGAGTCCGCCGCCCGCACATCGGCGATCGCCTCCGCCGTCGCGACATAGATGGACGGCGCGTCAAGCGTCAGCACGCCGCCCAGCCCGCCATTGCCATCACTGACCGAGATGGACCCAAGCCCCGCAATCACCTCCAGCGCGTCTCCGGCCGTCAGCGTCAGCCCGCCGTCGCCCGTTCGTCCGGTCATCGCCACCGCGCCCTGCACACGCAACAGCCCGGCCGCGCCGATGCTCATCACGCCGTCGCCCGGAAGCACATTGGTCCCGATCGTCAGGTCGCGCACAGCCACATCCCCCGCGCCCGCGATCGCAATGCGGCCAGCCGATACACGGCCCAGCTCCGCCGCCGACAGGCTGTAACCCGCCGTCGCATCGCCACCGCCGATGAACGCCTGCGCACCTGAGGCATCGAAGCGCAACAGCCCCGCCGCGCTCACTTGCCCATTCGCGGAAATCGCGATGTCGCCAGAACCGATCGTCACCGCCTGCCCGCTGACCTGGCCATTCACCGCCACCAGTCCGGCGGCGTTCAACAACACGTCGCCACTCGCCACGGCATTGGCGATCGCCATCCCGCCGCTCGACCCCAGGCTGATGTTCCGCCCCAAGGCCGTGATCGCACCCTGCGCCAGCAGGTCGTTCACCACCAGATCACCCGCGCCCGCATCCAGAGTCGCAGCGCCACCCGAAGCCAGAGCCTGCGCGCTGATCCCGGCGCCGGTCATCGTCAGCAATCCCGCCGAACGCAGCGATGCGCCCGCCGCGCTGATGCTGCCCGGCGTATCGAGGGCAATGCTGGCCGCCGACAGGCTGTCCGTGCCTGCCGCCCGTCCGGCATGGCTGAACGCGATGCTCGTCCCCGAATAGCCGGTCAGCGCGCCCGTCACCGCCAGCGCGCCGCCGCCGTTGAAAGCAAAGGACAGCGGCCCTTCCGTCAGGAAATCGGCCGCCCCATCGACCTGCACCCCATTGCCAGACGCGGCAAAGCTGATGCCGGTGAAGCCCGGCACCACCGTGCCCGTCGCATGCAAGGTCATCGGCCCGGCCACGCGCAGGCCGCCGCCCGCTGCGCTGCTGCTGTCGGCAAAGCTGATCCGGCCGCCCGCATCGCCATTGGCGGTCATCGCCAGTGAAGCCAGCTGCCGCTGCACACCCGCGCCCAGCGCGACGCTGCCGCCGTTGGCGAGGGACGCCGTTCCCCCGCTCGTCAGGCCGTCGATCCCGCCGACGCCAGCCAGTCCCGCCGCGCCGTCAGTAACGATGAAAAGCGGCCCCAGCAGGAAATCGCCATCGCTCGCTGCGAAGGAGGCCACGCCGCCCGCGCCCGTTCCACCATTGCCGCCTGCGCCATTCGCAACGCCGCCATCGGCGCCCGCGCCGCCCTGACCAACCGCCGTGATGCTATAGGCGGGCAGCGTCGAAAAGCTGTTGCTGACACGCAATTTCCCGCCGTCGATCCGCAATGTCGCCGACCCGCCCGCCGCATTGCCGCCCGAACCGCCTGCGCCACCGGCAAGTCCGTCGATCCCGGCCGAACCGGCACCGCCGGTCGCGTTGCCGCTCAGCACCAGTTCCGCGCCAGTCACCGCGCTCGCCCCGGCATTCACCGCGAACAGCGCCGTCCCGCCCTGCGCGTCACCGCCATCCGCACCCGCGAGGCCCAGCCCGCTCTGGAATGCGCCAGTGCCGCCCGCGCCGCCCAGTGCTTCGGCCAGAACGCCGATGTCCCCCGCGTCGAGAGAGGTCGATGCCCCGGTCAGCCCCAGCGTCGCAGTGCCGCCAAATGCGTCGCCACCCCGGCCCGCCGCTCCGCTGAACGCCGTTCCGCCAGCACCGCCAAAGCCGGAAGCCGACACGCGCAACTCGCCGCTGACGCTGGTCGCGCCAAAACCGATGTTGAGTGCCGCGATACCGCCAGTACCCGTGCCGCCCGCGCCACTGCTGGCGCTATCCGCGCCCGCGCTGCCAAAGCCGTCGGCGCTGACGATCAGACTGACAAAGCTGGGATCGACATCGATCAGCATGTCCGCCGTGCCGCCCGTCCCGGCGGCGCCCGCGCCGCCCTGACCGGGTCCAAAGGCATAGATCGGATCGCCTGTGACCTGATCAAAGCCGCTGATGTAGCGGTTGATCCCCGCCAGGCCGCCCTTGCCTTCCGCCGACACGGTCAACGCGCCGATCGTATGGCCTTCGCTCAGATAGGCGACGCGCGCCCTGCCGCCCGTGCCATTGCCTGCCGCGCCTCCTGCAAGGTCGCTGCTGTTGTCGCCCCCTGCGCCGCCGATACCCTCTGCCGATACCAGCAGCGACGGCGCGGTCAGCGCTCCGCTTGCCAGCGTCAGTTCCGCCGTGCCACCCGTGCCATTGCCGCCAGCGCCTGCCGTATACAGGCCGCCGGGTGAGCCCAATCCTGCTTGACCACCGGCACCGCCATGGCCCAGCGCCCGGATGGCCAGTTCTGTGGTCACGACGATCTGGCCGGTGCCGCCCGCGCCCATCAGCAACCGGGCCGTGCCGCCAATGCCCGCGCCTCCGTCCGCGCCATTGGGACCGTTATAGGAGTAGAAGGAATAATAGGGGTCGGGGCCGCCGCCCGCGCCATTGGCCTCGATCGAAAGGCTATCCGCGTTCAGCACGCCACCGCGCGACTCCAATATCGCCGTGCCTCCAGTGCCCGACCCGGCCAGGCTGGTCACTTCATCGCTGGCATTCGCCGCGACCGCTTCGCCGCCGATGCCGCCTGCTCCAAGTTCCAGATTGGCGATGTTGGCGGTGCCGCCGGTCATCAGGAACTGGATCGATCCGCCCTGCCCGCTGCCAGCCTGAAACGGCGTGACGCCGTCACCGCATGACGGGCAATTCACAGAGGACGCTCCGCCTCGACCATAAGCGCCCGCCGACAGCATCGCGGCATCGAAACTGCCTCCGGCGACCAGCAGGTTCACCGTGCCGCCGGTGCCATTCCCGCCATCGCCTTCGTTGTAGGTCGTCCCTTCGACATTGTAAGTAGAAACGCCGTCAGCATAGGCCGACAAGGCGCCAAAGCGCATCACCGCGCTTCCCGCCGCACCGGCCCTGCTCTCCACCGATATGCTGCCGCCCAGCCCGTCGCCGCCTCGGCCCGCAACGCCGTCAAAAGACGCCGTTTCCCCGCCAACGCCTTTCGCGTGCAGATACAGACTGCCATCCGCCACAAAGCTCGCGTCGGTCGCATGGATCAGGATCGACCCGCCAGTGCCATTCGCTCCGTTCGCGCCATAGCCGCCCCGGCCATCGGCGGTGATGTTGCAATAAGAGGTGCAATCGGCCGCGAAACTGCCGCGCAAGCCGCTCTCCGCACTGGCCGACAAGGTGATGCCACCCCCCGTCCCGGTGCCCGCCACCGCGATGGAGTCGCCACCTGTCGCATTGGCATATATGTCAAAATAGCCGGTCGTGATGCTGCCGCCCGCCGCCGAAACGTTTATCGTTCCGCCGGTCGCGTTGCCGCCTGTGACGGCGGGGACGGGAAAGCTGTATTCGACCCCGGCGGACGCACTCAACGTCATGGTGCCAAAATCGATCCCCCCCGCCAGCGGCCCGCTCGGTCCTGCCGCGGTCCGTGCCGATATGGTGATGGCTCCGCCCGTCGCATTGCCCGCGCTGTCGCTGCCAACCCCGGCGGTCGCATCGGCATGGGCGAGCAGGCTAGACGCGCTGATCGAACCGCCTGCCGCGATGACGTTGATCGCACCACCCGTCGCATCCCCTCCGGCCAGCACCGGGAAATTAATGCCTCCCAAGCCATAGGCGTTGGCATCCAGCCGCAGCGCCCCGGTGACGTCGATCTGCCCGTTGCCCGATGGCAAGCCGCTGCCGCCAAAGGTCAGGACGTCGATGGTCCCGCCCGTGCCGCCAATCCCGGCGGTCAGGTTCATGTCACCGCCCACGCTGATGCTGCCGCCCTGATCGGCGCGCACGGTGATCGCCTCACCCGCTTTCAGGTCCATGGTGCCGGTTGCCGCTATGGCTCCCGCGGCACCGGATTGCAGCGTAATCGCCCGCTCCGCCGTCAGGTTGAGGTTCGCGAAGTTCGCGGCAGCGCTTGGCTGAACGCCAATATTGCCGGTCGCCTGCCCGGTCACATCCGGCTGCCAGATCCCGCCGCCGATGCTGATGCTCGCCTCGCCCGCGCCCGTCATATTGCGCGGACCGATGACGCCGCCCGCTACGTCATAGCCAGCCGACAGCACCACCGCGCTGCCCGACTGCACCGCGCTCGCCGCTGCGTCATAGCCGACATTGCCCGACAGCAGCATGGTCAGCGCCTGATTCTTTGGCATCGCGACCATGAAGACATGCTGCGCATCGGTAACCGTCGCGCCCGGCCGTTCCGTGCTGCCCGTATGCACCACGCCATTGGCATCGGTCGTGCCCGCGCTGATGCTGATGTCGAACAGGCCGCCGTTGATCCTGATGTCCGCAGCCTCCGCGCCGACATAGGCAGCCGCGCCATTGACCGCCACCGTCCCGCCCTGCACCACGCGCGGCGCCACGAGCGCGACGTAGCTGCCGCTCGACAGCGCATTGATCTGCGCGCCCGGTTTCAGTTCGACCGATGTCAGGACGTTGCTGGGACCGCGAAAACGGATCTCGCCCCCACTCCCATAAAGCCCGCCGGTCGTGTCGATGTCATTGCTGGTCAGCACCAGCGACCCGACATTGAACAAGGCGTTAGGACCAGCCACGATCCCGCCCGGCGCGTAGAACCATATCTTGCCGTCGGCGCCGCTCTGCACCGTGCCGTTCAGCGCAATGATGCTGGACACGGTTTGCCCGCTGCCATCAACCGGCAGAATGCGGTTCAGCACCGTATAATCGCCGCCGCCCGACATGCCGTTGACGAACGATGCCGTCTTGCCGGTCGGCAGGAAATCAATCTCCGCCGGGGCCGATGTGTCCGTGGGCTGCCAATTGATGATCGTTTCCGGGCTGCTTACCGTGATGACATCCGTCGTCCCGCCTAACGTCCCCTGCGTGATCGAGGGCGCCCCGGTGCTGGAAATGAACCCGCCCTGAAACGCCGTCTGCGCCTTCGCCCCGCCCACGCAGCCCACCGCGAGCGCAACCGCGCTGGAGCGGCCCAACAGGGTCAGAAGCCAGGATTTGCTACGCTTTTTCGACATCAACGCCTCCACGGCAGAATTCGAGTGCTGACCGACAACAGCAACCGCGTGTCGCCCCGCTCCGTCTGCAACCCCGCGCGCCGCAGCGGCGTTGCCAACGTCACGTCGATCCGCGCATGATTGGACCAGGTCGCCCGCACCCCGCCACCGGCCGAATAGAGCTTTTGCGGATCAAGCCCGGCAAAGACGCTGCTCTGGTGCCACATCCACGCCGCGTCGAAGAAAAGGAAAGGCTGCACCGCGATCGCGCCCGGTCCCTTCGGCGTGATCCGCCCATAGCGAACCTCCGCACCGAACCCGACGCCACTGTCACCCGTCAACGTGCCCGGATCATAGCCGCGCCCGACTGTATAATTGCCCGCGCTCATCTGTTCATAAGATAGCAGCGGGTCGGGGCTATATTGCGCGCGCGGCGACAGCGCGAAGGTCAGCTTCGGGGTGGGGCGATATTCCGCCTGCACCCCCGCCCTCACCAGAAAAGCAGAGGCGTCTCCGTCCAACTGTCCTGTCGGAATGCAGGCGGCCTGATTGCCGCAAGGCTCGCTCGCCCCCAGCCCAGCAAGCCCGTGGCGCAGCTCCAGATTACCGCCGATCCGCCATTTGGGTTCGATCGCGGAATAGCCGGTCGTGCTCCCCAGGCTGTCGGCATCAATCGCCTCTCCCTCCAGCCGAAGAAACAGCACCCGCAGCCGGTCGCGGGACAAGAGCAGAGAGCCGATGCGAAGGTCCTGATCGACCACATCCAGTCCGCCGCTTGCCAACAACGTGTGCACCTGCCGCCGCACCAAGGGATAGGACAGCGCGGCCGAAGCGATCATCGTTTTGGACGAGAGGTCCAGCCCGTCGATATCAGGCTTGCTCCAGGCATAGGTGAAGTCGCCCGACAGCCGCAGCCCGTCGCTCCCCAACGCGATGCTGTGCCCGACCTGCAGCACCGTCTGCTCGCTCGGTTGCACGGTGTTGAAGATGCTGAGGACCGTGCTGTCCCCCATCCCGGTCAGGTCGTTGAAGCGCACCCGCGCGAGGCCGGCAAAGCGCCCCACCGCGTTGCTGCCAAGGTTTTGGACATTGACGTCCATTTCCACCCGGCGACGAACCACCTGCACTTCGCCGATGACCTCACCCGGCGCCGTCCCGGCGGGCCGCAGCGCCAGCCGCACGTCATAGCCCGGCAGGTCGCGCGCCAGCAGCAGGTGGCGTTCCGCCTCATGCACGTTAAACAGCGGTTGCCCCTTGAGCGCTTCCATATGCGCGGCAATCAACCGTTCGCTCCGGCCCGCGTCGCCCCGCACCTCGATAGCGACCAGCCGCGCCATCAATATGTCGAAATGGACGATGCCGCCTTTCTCGATCCGTTGCGGCGGGACCTGCACCGCCGCCAGATAGCCGAGCTGCCGCAGCGCCGTCGCGGCCCGATCACGGACTTCGCACAGGCTGGCGATCGGCACGTCGCGCCCTGCCAGATCGCCCCAGCTGTCCTTCAGTATGGCTGCGTCAACGCCGCGAAGGCCGTCAAACTGCACATCGGCAAAGTTCACAGTGACATTGGCAAAGCGCGGATCGGCCAGCGGGCAAGGCGCCCGCTCGACGCCGCCCTCGACGGTCAGACGGCTTCCTTCGCCTGCGACGTCGGCGGCCTGCTGCCCCGGGGACAGTTCCTCCCGCGTCGGTGCGCGCGGCGCGACCTGCGCCATGGCGGGCATTGGCGCCAAGGCAGTCAATGCCAACGCCATCCGCCATTGCGCACGCCCCGTCATGCGGGATGTTGCTGCCCCCTGAAACCCCATAGCCGTCTCATTCCCCCAAAGTGCGACGGGAGCGGCCATATGGCCTGTCGTCCCTGTCGCTGCGACCGTCCGGGTGAAGGCGCTCTGCCCGCCGCCCGTCGGCTTATCAAGTCCCTAGCGTGCCGCCGTATCGATCAGCAGATCAAGCTGCGCCTGGCATCCATTCGCGATCAGCGCGGATGCCGTGTTGTCCATTCCCCCAGCGGGCGCTCCCAGCAGCGCAAAGCGAATGTCGGTGGTACGCCCATCGGCATCCACCCGATAGATTGCGCCATCCTTGACGGGGAGCGCTGCGGGCCATGCCGCCATCGCCTCCCCAGCGGCGAAGCTGGCCGTACCCTGCGCGCCACCGCCGCTGATGCGGACGGTTGCCGACTTTTTGGCATCGGCACGCCACAGGCGCACGGCGGCGGGATCGGACACGCATAGCGGCCCCGGCTGCGCAACATCGACCAACCACAGATTGGGCCGCTTCGCCACCGCTGACGCGTCCCCCAAGGCACCGCGCACGGCCCCGGTGCGCGCCCGGCGAACCCTTTTCGTATCAAGCAGCGCGGCCATGGTCACATTGGAAGCAGGCACTGTCGCCGCCGCCGTCACGTTGAAACGGCCCGGTCCACGCAGCGTTCGCGTGCCCTTCGCATCGAGCAACGTCACAACGTCCCCCGCCTTGAGCAGCAGCGCCCCGCCATCCGCGAGCTTCTTGCCCGGCGTATAGCTGCCCGCCGAGGGTCCCGAAGACCGCACCACCAGGCTGTCGGCCCATGCAGGCGTCCCCGCGCCCACGGCCACCGCCATCCCGAGCGCCACCGCCCCCTTAGCCCAGACCATAAGTTCCTCCGTCTCCAATATATTCATAGCGATACACCAGATTGGCGAGAGCCGCATCATCCGGATGCTCCTGCGCCACTGCTTTGAACTCGGCCAGCCCCGTCGCCCGCGTCTCCGCATCTTCGGTGTCGAAGGCGGCAAGCGCGGCGCTCAGCCGAGCGCGATCGGCGGTCGCGAAATTCGGCGCTGGTTCAAACAGGTCGACCGGCGTCGACCGCCCGCGAAGGCGGACCCGGCCCATCGGTCGCCACCAGTCGAGGCCCGACCTCTCCATTGCTTCTCGCGAAACCAGGACTGACGTTTCCAGCGCCTTGTTCGCCGCTTCCAGCCGCGCGGCCGTGTTCATGCTGTCGCCCAGAGCCGTATATTGAATGCGCCCTTCGCCGCCGAAATTCCCGACGATCGCATCACCATGGTGCAGGCCCACCCGCGTTCGACCGATCGGCGGGACGCCGGGCGGAAGGTCTTGCCGGAACGCCTCGCCCGCCTGCCGCATGGCATAGGCGGCAAGTGCGGCATTGCGCCCGTCATCCTCTCGCGCGATCGGCGCGCCCCAGAATGCGACGACCGCATCGCCGACGAATTTGTCGATGGTCCCGCCATGGGCGAGGACGACGTCGCTCAACATGTCGAGATAGCGGTTCAGCAACTGCGCCACCATTTCCGGCGCGATCGCGTGACTGAGCTTCGTGAAGCCCTCCAGATCGGTGAAGAGGGTGAAGATAGGCCGCTTTTCGCCATGCAGCGCCAGCTTCTCGGGTTCCGCCAGAATCTGCGCGGCGATGTCGCGGGGCAGATATTTGCCCAGCGCCGCCTGCGCGAAGCGGCGCTGTTGCGAATTGACCGCCCGCGCTGCGGCGCTGACTGCCGCAAAGGTGACGACCCAGCCCAGCGCCCACCCGGCGGCAGGCAGCCCCTTGGTATCCCAGCCGCTCGCCTGCAACCAGAGCGGCAAGCCCGCTATGGCCACGGCCTGAAGTCCAAGCGCGGGCACCAGCCAGAACCAACGCAAATCCGCGAGGCTGGTCAGCGCTGCGGCCAACACGATGAGCGCCGCCGCGATCCACAATGCCCAGCCGGGGACCGCAGGCAGCGCAGCGCGATCGAGCAGTTGCGCGAGCATGGTCGCATGCACTTCCAGCCCGATCATCGTCGATTTCGCCTGCCGTCCGGACAGCGGTGTTTCGAACTGATCGATATCGACGATGTCGCCGCCGATCAGCACATGTCGGCCCCGCACCATCGGCGCCAGAGCAGCGGCCATGGAGGGGTCGGCGAGCAGATCGATCTGAAGGCTCGGGATCACCGGTTCTTCCGATCCGTCCGCTTGGGGCCGTGGCATGCGGAAACGGATGGCGCCGCCATAATGCGCAAAGGGCGCCGACGGGTGCATTGCCAGCGACAACAGCGGTGGCTGGCCCGGCACCGGTTTTGGCCAACTGCGCGCGACATTGTCGGAATCCGTTTCCAGGCGGATGCTCGCAGGCCGCACCCGTGAGGTCCGCGCCTCAGCGATGAACCGGTCCAGATATTGCTGCTGTTCGAAGATGATCTGTTCGCGGTTGTCGCCGAAATTGGCGTAGCCGAGCCAGACCGGCGTGCGCATTGCATGCAACGCCGACAACAGCTGCGCGTCTTCATCCTGCGGCTGATCGAACAATATATCGATGCCGATGGAGGTTGCGCCCATCGCATCGAGATTGCGCAGCGCCCGCGCCAAAAGACCGCGATCCAGTGGTGAGCGTTTGCGCGTGGCGATCAATGTCTGGTCATCATAGACGACCATCAGGATGCGCTTGTCCTGCTCGACACGGGGCGCGAAAGTGGCCGCGCGCCAATCATACAGGCCGCGTTCTGCGTCGGCGGTCGGCATCTCCCGCTCTGAACCGGCGCCGCCCAATGGCTTGGTCCAGTTCCACCCCGCAACGAACAGCGCCAGCAGCAATAACAGCGCCGTCCCGGCAAGCCGCCATCGCCCCGCGTCCTGCATGACGCGCGCACCCCGACGCAACAGGCCCTGCGCCGCCATCGGGATCAGCGTCGGGCGATCAACGGACGGGCGCCATCGCCTATGACGGCAAAGCCGGACCAGTAGAAGGGATGCGAAGTGTCCGCGTCATCCATCAGCTGAATCTGGGCCGAACGCAGCGCCTCAGCCACTGGTTGGTCGGGAGCCGCCGCGAACAGCCCGGCCATCAGCCTTTCGGTCGCGCGATATTCTTCCGGAGCAGGCCAGTGGCTCGCGATGATGGAACGGCCACCCGCGCCGATGAATGCGCGCACCAATCCGTCGAGCGCTCCGCCGCTGCCGGAAAGCCCGGCCGCGCGGGTCGTTTCGGCCCCCGCCGCCCCGGCCGTGTCGCAGGCCGACAATATGACAAGGTCCGCATCCAGCCGCAGGTCGAAGATTTCGCCAAATTGCAGCAGGCCGTCCGACCCGGCTTTGGGCGCAAAACTGGTCAGCAAGGCAGGACGGGCCGGGCATCCCGCGCGCGGCGGCGTGACAAGGCCGTGGGTCGCAAAATGCAGGATACGGAAGTGGTTGAGGTCATTGCGCGCCTTGACCACTTCATCTGTGAAAGCCGCCCCGGTGACGAGTTCGCTGCCCGATGTTCCAACCGCCTGCGCCGCCTGACGCAATTCGTCCGCTGGTATCGGGTGATTCCATTGGGCAGGCGACCAGCTACAATCGTCAGCCTGACCGGGCAACGCGCCACGCGTCAGGGCGGCAAGCCTTGGTCCGGCAATCGGCGCATTGTCGCCAAAGCCGATATAGCTTTGCGGTGCGCCCGATGGCGGGGTCAGCCGGGCGTCGCGGAAAGCGCGGGCCGACAAGGCGGTGCTGACCGCATGATCGCGGCCGAGCCAGTCGACGCCACGAAAGTCGAACTCGTCGCCGCCCTTCTCCAGCCGCGCAGCATAGGCATCGACGCCCGGCTGACTGGCGACCAGCAGGTTAACCGGCAGTTGCAGCATCGCGCCGTCCGGCTCAAAGATCAGATGGCGCGCGGCCTTCAGCCGCTCATCGATCGGGCCGAACAGGTCGAGATAGAGGCTGCGCGCCACCGGCAGGTCGAGCGCATAGGTGGATTGCACACCCGCGACGTCGGTCGAGATCGTGTCGCGCAACGCCGCGACCTTGCGTGCCACCTCGCCAGCGCTGACAGGCAAGCGGAAGCCGGTCGCGCCCTGCCCGTCTATCCACAGGGCATAAAGGGCATCGCCAAGCTGCGCGAGCTTGTAATAGCCCTCCCCCGCTTTCAACGTTCCGCGCATTTCGCCAAGGGTCAGTGCCTGCGGGCTGACGGCGCGATATTGGGGATAGGCGGCCAGTGCCGTCAGCGTCGCGGCCTGATCGGTCGCCAGGGCGTCGATCTCTGCCTGTCGCCGCGCGATCTCATCCTGGGTCGCGCTGTCGCCCTTGCCCGCTTCACGCAATTGGGCGAGGGCGATGCGGCCGCGCTCTATATCGCGCGAGAGAGATGTCGACTGGCGGAACAGGCGCGAGGCCTCTCCGTCGCCCGCCGACAATTCGCGGCTCAGCAATTCCAGCGTCTCGGCCGCACCGGGTCGCACCAGCAATTGCGACGCTTCGAACAGGTCCGTTGCAAGTTCCGGACGTCGGGGCATTTCGGCTGTGAGCAGCGTGAAATAGGGCTGCAACTGGTTCGCCATCGCCGTCAGCGTGCCACGATTGGCCACGGTGGACGTCATGATCGCGCGATAGGTCTTCAGCGCCTCATCCGTCCGCCCGCGCCGCACGAGGAAGGCGCCCAGCCGGGCACGCGCGCCGTTGAGGGCCATCGTTTCGGGATATTGCGCGGCGATCAGGCTGACGGCCTGATTGAGCCGCGCCTCGGCACCGCCATAATCCTGTTCCGCTTCGTGCGTCAGCGCGATCTCGCCCAGCAGTTGCGCGCGCAGCCGGGTGATCGATGTCACGCGGCCATCGCGCACCTGCTGCACGTCGTTAAGCGCCTGGACGAGCACTGTGCGCGCCTCCTGCGGCTTACCCGACAGGCGCAAGATGGTGCCGCGCAATTGCTGTGCTTGCGCATCGAGTATGGCCGCCCGCTCACGCGGCGTAAGTGCTGTATCCTGCCGTACGCCCAGTGCCCGCGTTTCAGGCGAGCCGCTGCTCAATTCCGCGGCCACGTCGCCCGGCAAGGTCACTGCGCCATCAGTGCCAGCGACAAGCGCCGTCCCGCCTTCCAGCGACTGGTCGAGCACGGCGAGCGCGCCCTGAAGGTCCTGCTGATTGAGGTGATGCACCGCTTGGAAATTACGGCGCAGGCGGAGCTGGACAGCATCTGCCGTCGGCACGGCGCGAGCCTGGGCAAAGGCGGCATCGGCCTGATCGAACAGGCCAAGGTTGGACAATTGCAAACCGTGGTTCACGAGATATTCGTGTTGTCGGTTCGCCCGTTCGGCGGGGCTTAGGGCTTTCGTATCGGGATCACGGGCGAGGCGATCGGTCAGGCTGTCGAAAAATTCCGCAGCCTCGGCATAATTGCCCGACGCGTTACGGCGATAGCCCTCCGCCAACACAGTCTGCGGATCGAGGGTCGCAGCCTGCATCCGGGCGAAAGCCGCTGCGTTGCTGCCGCCCGTCGTGACGATGTCGATCTTGCCCGGCACGGTGCGGCCCAAGGCGACGGTGCGCAGGCCAAGGTCCAGGACCGTGTCATAGGGCGCGAAGCCCTGCGTCACATAAAGCGTCTTACCCCGTTCGGCGGACAGGATGCGGTAAGCGCCCGCGTCGCTGGAACAATTGCGGACTGTTACAGCACCAATATCGGGCAAGGTCATGCCGCCCGGCGCGCCGCAGTTCACGGACGATCGCCGCGATGCCGACAGTCTTTCAAGCAGCGCCGCTTCGCTATCGGCCTCGCTCCGCCGGAAGGCATGGATGCGGCCTACCGGACGCGCGGCGTCACGACATACAACGGCCCAGGCGCGATCGAACATGGTGCGGCTTGCCGGATCGCCGTTGACGCTCTGCGCCTGACAAAGCGCTCCGCCGCCACTGCCGATGCGAAAGCTGTCCTGCAACAGCGGCCGGTCGAGCTCCGGTTGCGCGGCCAGCGCGGATGACAGGCCCAAAGCGCCCAGCCCGGCCAAGATCCGACAAAAATTTCCTATAGTGCCCAAGGCTATCCCCCCAGCCTCGCCGGATCTATCCGTGCAAGCCCCCCATGGCGGGACCCGGCGCGCTCTTCATAGCGCCACCCCAGCTTGCCGCAAGGTAAAAGAGGGGTGTCGCGCCGATCCGATGCGGCGCTTAAACCAGCATTTCGTTGGAGGTGAGGCTTCGGGTTGCTCTTCCTTCCGCGCGAGAAACTGATGCGGCGAAATGGTGCGTGAGGACGACGGTCCTCCGGACTATTCAGTTTGACTTCATTGCGACGGTGGGTCTGCTGTCGCCAGTCCGACAAATCCGATAAAAGAAATCTGGATTTGGCCTCTTGCATTGCATATATATGTTCAAAGATTGCAATTTGATGTTTTATACATCATTCGAGGACCAATGATCACTTCTCAGCAAATGCGGGCCGCGCGAGCATTGCTCGGAATCGATCAGCGCCAACTCGCCGCTTTGTCGAGCGTGTCGCTGCCGACGATTCAGCGCATGGAAGCTTCCGATGGGCAGGTGCGAAGCGTCGTTGATACATTGGTGAAGGTGATCAGCGCGCTCGAAGCGGCAGGGATCGAGATTATCGGCGAGAATGCCCCGAGTAGTGGCGCGGGACGCGGTGTCCGCCTGAGGGAAACAGAGTCCGGCCAGCAACCCCGGCGCGTGCCCTCCGTGCTGTTCGATCAGACGGCCCAAGACGATGGATCGTAACGCACGACTTCTCGCCTTCACGCCCAAGCTGATCACGGTCCTGCGCGAGGGCTATTCGGCCGATCGCCTGCGGCGCGATTGCATTGCCGGACTCACTGTCGCGATTGTCGCCCTGCCCCTTGCCATGGCGCTGGCGATCGCGAGTGGAGCGTCTCCTGACAAGGGGCTCATCACAGCCGTTATAGCCGGTTTCCTGATTTCGGCGCTCGGCGGCTCACGGGTCCAGGTCGGTGGGCCGACCGGCGCCTTTGTCGTCGTCGTTTTCGGGGTCATCGCCCAACATGGCTATGACGGACTGCTCCTGGCGACGCTGATGGCTGGGCTGATGCTGGTCATAGCGGGATATTCGGGTCTGGGCAGTCTCGTCCGCTTCATACCCCAACCCGTCGTCATCGGCTTCACCGCAGGCATCGCCGTCATTATCGCGTCGAGCCAGGTGAAGGATTTTCTAGGCCTGCGGATAGACGGCGGCGTCCCTGCCGATTTCATCCCCAAATGGCAGGCCTATTTCTCTGCGCTGGGCAGCATCCAGATACTGAGCTTGGCGATTGGCGCCGGGTCGCTGGCGCTGATCATCGCCCTGCGCAAATGGGCGCCACGGGCGCCGGGATTCCTGATCGCGGTCATATTGGCGGCAGCGTTGGCGGCGCTGCTCCAGTTGCCGGTGGAAACGATCGGATCGCGCTTTCCCAACCTGCCCACCGGAATTCCTGTCCCCGCATTGCCAGATTTCTCTCTTGCCAAGCTTCAGGCGGTCGTCCCCTCTGCCTTCACGATCGCGTTTCTGGCGGGAATCGAGGCGCTTCTGTCCGCGGTCGTGGCCGATGGCATGATCGGATCAAGGCATCGATCCAATCAGGAGCTTGTCGGCCAGGGCATCGCCAACATCGCATCCGCATTGTTCGGTGGCCTGCCAGCGACGGGCGCCATCGCCCGCACAGCGACCAACATCAAGGCGGGCGCCATCACGCCGATCGCGGGCATGATGCATGCGCTGTTCCTGTTGCTGTTCATCCTGTTCGCCTCAGATCTCATGGCGTTCGTGCCGCTGGCAGCACTCGCCGCCATCCTGTTCATGGTCGCCTGGGGCATGAGCGAACATCATCGCTTCATCCAGTTGCTGCGGATGCCCAATGGCGACCGGGGCCTGTTGCTGCTGACCTTCGGCCTCACTGTTCTGGTCGATCTCACCGTGGCGATCGGCGTAGGCGTGACGCTGGCTTCGCTGCTTTTCATGATGCGCATGAGCCGCACGGTGGAGATTGCGAACGACAGCGGTAATGGAACGCCGCCATCCGAAGAAAGGGAGGACATCCACCAGCGCGATGCGCTTCCGCCGGGTGTCGAGGTGTTCCGTGTCGATGGGCCGGTCTTCTTTGGCGTCGCGAATGAATTGCTCGATACGCTGCGGCGGGTCGGCCCCACGCCGAAGGTCATCATTCTTCGGCTGCGGCAGGTGCCCCTGCTTGATGCAAGCGGCGTGACGGCGATCGAGGAAATCGTCCGGCAAGCGGCCTCCGCCGGGACGCAGATCATCGTTTCAGGCGTCCAGGCACAACCCATGGCGATGCTCAAGCGGGTATCGCTGGGACCGGCGGATCGGCGCGTCATCTTCAGCGATGATTTTCCCGATGCCCTTCGCCTCGCAAGGGCGATCATTCTCGCACCAACTTCCGCGGCCCAGCGGCTCAACTAACCAACAGAAACAGGGATTTGAAATGACCGATACAAACGACGAGTATGTATATGACGAAGCGTCGGGCGAGTGGATCTCCGCGGCGGAGGCTGCGGCCAAGGACCAGCTCGCAGACCGGGTTGAAGTGCATGATTCCGCCGGTAACCTTCTGGCGGACGGCGACAGCGTCATCACGATCAAGGATCTGAAGGTGAAGGGCGCCGGGCAGACGCTGCGCAAAGGCACCGTGATCAAGTCGATCAGGCTGACCGGCGACCCACAGGAAATCGACTGCCGCTATGAGGGCATCAAAGGCTTGGTTCTCCGGGCGGAGTTTGTGCGCAAGCATTGATCTGGGGCAGGTCAATCCGCGCGCGCGGCGCGACGTGCGTTCCATCCCATGCGGCCCTTGAGCAGTTCGCATAGAAGGAGAACGCAGGCTGGCAGCAGGATCAGGAGGGCCAAATCCGTCAGCTTCAACGGAGCAAAGTCCAGAACCTGGCGCAGAGGTTCCAGCATGAATATCAGTGCGCAAGCCAAAAGGACGAGCAGCGCGACATAGCGCAGCGAAACATTGTGTCGCCAGACGGCGCTCGTCAGGGATGTACTGAAGGACCGATTGACCAGCACCAACGCCATGATGGACGCCACCAGCCCGAAGAAAAGGAGCGCTCGCACGCGGCCGGGATCATAGCCCCATAGGCTTGCACAGACATGGAGAGCGAGGAGCAGCGCGAAGGCAATCCCGCCATAAGCGATGCTAGGCAGGACGAGACGCCCGGAAAAGAGGCGTTCGTCCGGATTGCGCGGTGGCCTGCGTATGATACGGTTTTCTTCCCGTTCGGCTTCGAAGACGAGCGCGCACACCGGATCGATTATCATTTCGAGAAGGGCTATCTGGATTGGCCCCAGCACCAGCGGAAGGTCCAGCAGAAGTGGGGAAACGGCAAGCCCTGCGATCGGCACATGCACGGCGAAGATGAAGCCGATGGCTTTGCGGATATTGTCGTAGATACGGCGGCCAAGCCGAATGGCGACGACGATGGCACCGAAATCATCCTCAACCAGGACGATGGCCGCAGCCTCCCGGGCTACATCCGTGCCGCGCTTGCCCATGGCGATGCCGATATGGGCGGCCTTTAGCGCCGGTGCGTCGTTGACACCGTCGCCGGTCATGGCAACCACTTCCCCTGCCGCTTTGAGCGCCGAGACAATTCGCAACTTCTGTTCCGGCATGGTGCGCGCAAAAATAGCGACGTCCTTCACCCCCGCGCAAAGCTCCGCGTCGGACATTGCCGCGACGTCGCCGCCGGTCATGAGCGCGCCTGCGCCGATCCCCGCCTGTAGCGCAATAGCCTGCGCGGTGGCGGGATAGTCGCCGGTGATCATGACCACCCGGATCCCGGCCGTGTGGCATTGGGCGACGGCTTCCGGAACCCCCGCCCGCAGCGGGTCGGACAAGCCGATCAGCCCGAGAAGACCGAACTCGTGCGCTTCATGCCCTATCCCGACATTTGGCTCCGCTATATTGGCAGAAGCCACGCCCAGAACACGCATCCCGCGAGCCGCCATGACCTGAACCGCCTGCTCAAGGGCCGAACGTGCCCCTTCATCCAGCCGACAAAGGCGCGCGATTGCTTCCGGCGCGCCCTTCGCCGCAACAAGCAATGGTTCCCCGGCGTTCGCGGGCCGCCAGACATTGGACATTGCCAGGAGGTCCGGCTGAAGACCATTGGTGTGGACCAGAAGCCAGTCTTCGCGGGCGGGAACCCGCACATCCCGAGCAGCGGTGTGGAATGCCACCTCCATCGGATCGACCGGCACGGGAGCGCTCGCCAACGCGGCCGCGCTGATCAGGTCATGGAATGGCGCTTGCGGTAATCCCTCGCCAAGGACCGCCGCCTCACCTGACGGCAGCCACAATTCCATGACGGTCATCCGGTTCTGGGTCAGAGTCCCGGTCTTGTCTGTACACAGGACCGTGGCTGCGCCCAGAGCTTCTATGGCGGACGCGCGCCGGGTAAGCACGCCAACCTGTGCAATGCGCCACGCGCCCATGGCGAGAAATATGGTGAGGACCACCGGAAACTCTTCAGGCAGCAACGACATTGCCGTCGCGATCCCGGCCAGCAGCGCGGCCATCCAGTCGCCCCTCAGCCATCCGTACAGCAGGACCACCAGCAGCGCGACGGCGACCCCGCCGACCGCGCACAGGCTGACCATTCGGGTGGTTTCCTTGTGAAGATGCGGAGCCTCTGTCTCCAATGTTTCGAGGAACCGTCCGATCTGGCCAATCCGGCTGTGCGTGCCGGTAGCCGTCACCCGTGCGATGCCCCCGCCGTGCGTCACGATCGCGCCAGAAAAGAGATGAGGGGTATCGTCGCCCCCCGGTTCCGCCCGTTCAGCATCCCCGGCGACCCCAGGCCGTTTGCGAACCGGCACAGCCTCGCCGGTCAGCAGCGATTCGTCGGCTTCAAGCTCCCGTGCCTCGACCACCAGCGCATCCGCTGCGATCCGGTCCCCCGCTTCCAACACCAGTATGTCGCCGTTCACCACTTCACGACCGGGGATGCGCAGGGTTTCGCCGTCACGTACCACCAGGGCGCGCGGTGCCGAGAGGTCTCGCAATGCCTCAAGCGTGCGTTCGGTGCGCGCCTCCTGCACGATCGTGATGATGATCGACAAGCCAGCAAAGCCGAGCAGGACCAGCGCCTCGGTACGGTCGCCGATCAGCAGATAGACCGTGCCCGCCGCGAGCAGCATGGCGAACATCGGCTCCCGCAGCACCTCCATCGCGATGCGCAGGGGCGTCCGTCGGTTTGGCCGGGGCAATTCGTTGGGGCCATCCTCCGCCAGCCGCTCGCGCGCCTGTGACGTGGAGAGGCCGACAAGGCTTTCCTGCCCACCCGCCATCATTACGGCTATCTCCCCATGGTCGATCTGCACCTATAAGATGCTGCACCTGACATCATGCAACCGGAGATTTCTGCCTGGCCTCCGCTACGGCAACTATTTTCAGCGTGGCAACGAAGCTGTCGGGGTTGAGGGAGATGCTATCAATGCCCTCGCGCACGAGGAATTCCGCGAATTCGGGATAATTGCTCGGCGCCTGCCCGCATATTCCCACCTTGACGCCCGCCTTTCGCGCACGAGCGATGAGATCTGCGATCATCTGCATTACCGCCGGATCGCGCTCGTCGAACAGCGGTGCGAGCAGATCGGAATCACGATCGACGCCAAGGACGAGTTGCGTCAGATCATTAGAGCCGATCGAAAAGCCGTCGAAACGGGCGGCAAACTGTTCAGCGAGGACCACATTGGCCGGGATTTCCGCCATCATGTAGAGTTGCAACCCCCGTTCGCCGCGCATCAGCCCATGGCGCGACATTTCGGTGACAACCTTGTCGGCTTCGGCCAGCGTCCGGCAGAAGGGGATCATGACAATGACATTTTCAAAGCCGATCGTTTCCCGCACGAACCGGATGGCGCGGCATTCGAGTGCGAAGCCGTCGCGATACCGTTCATGATAATAGCGTGACGCCCCCCGGAAACCGAGCATGGGATTTTCTTCATGCGGCTCGAACGCGGCGCCGCCCAGCAGATGGGCATATTCATTGGTCTTGAAGTCGGATAGGCGCACGATCACAGGATGCGGATGGTGCGCGGCGGCAATCTTCCCAATGCCTCGACCCAATGTTTCGATGAAATAATCGCGGGGATTGGCGTAGCCGCGGGTCAGGTTTTCAATCTCGCGGCGCTCGGCGATGTCCGTCACCTGATCAGGGTGGGCAAGTGCCATCGGATGCACACGAATGAGATTGCTGATGATGAATTCCATCCGGGCCAGGCCTACGCCATGAGATGGGAGCCGCCACCAGCGGAAGGCTTTGGCAGGACTGGCGACGTTCAGCATCAACTGCGTCCGCGTTGCAGGCAGGCTGGCCGTATCGACCTCTTCGCCTGTGAAAGGCAACCGGCCGGGATAGACCTGACCCCGGTCGCCTTCGGCGCAGGAGAGCGTTATTTCCTGGCCCGCCGCGATGCGGCTAGTGGCATCGCCGGTGCCCACGACCGCAGGGACGCCCAGCTCGCGGCTGACAATAGCCGCATGGCTGGTCGGGCCGCCATGATCCGTGACGATGCCCGCCGCGCGCCGCATGACGGGCACCCAATCAGGATCGGTGTTGTCGGTGACGAGGATGGCTCCATCGACAAAGCTCGCTATGTCATCGGTGCTGCGAATGATGCAGGCCGACCCGGCCGCGATCGCGTCGCCGACGGCTGCGCCCGTGGCGAGCGGCGCGGGCGCCTTGGCCGTCAGCCGCCAGGTTTTGAGCGCTGTGGCGGATCGCGCGCCATGCACGGTTTCCGGTCGCGCCTGCACGATGAAGAGCTTGCCGCTTTCCCCATCCTTGGCCCATTCCATGTCCATCGCGCAGCCATAATGCTGCTCGATCAGCACGGCCCAGCGCGCCAGTTCCAGTATCTCCTCGTCTTCCAGGACATAATGCTCGCGCTCGTGATGGCTGCAATCGACCAGTTGGGTGCGCGCGCTGCCGCCCGTCGCGTAAACCAGCTTCTGTGCCTTGGCACCGATCCGCTTCTCCACGATCGGTTTCAGTCGCCCGTCCGAAAGGAAAGGCTTGAAGACCAGATAGCTGTCGGGATCGACGCGGCCCTGCACCACGGTCTCGCCCAAGCCCCAGGCCGCGCTGATGACGGCGACGCGCGGAAATCCGGTCTCCGTGTCGATCGAGAACATGACGCCCGACCCGGCCAAATCGGATCGCACCATGATCTGGATGCCGATGGAAAGCGCGATCCGCAGATGGTCGAAACCCTTGGCCTCGCGGTAGGCAATCGCCCGGTCGGTGAAGAGCGAGGCGAAACAACGCCGACATGCGTCGAGCAAGGCGCGCTCGCCAACGACGTTGAGAAAACTCTCCTGTTGCCCCGCGAAACTGGCGTCCGGCAGGTCCTCCGCTGTCGCGCTGGATCGCACCGCGACAGCGACTTCGTGCTTGCAGGCATTGCGCGATAAATCGCGATAAGCGGAGATAATGGGTTCGGCGATTTGCGGCGGCAGTTCCGCATCCAGAAGCAGGCGGCGGGCTGCCTCACCCGCTTCATGAAGCGGCATCGTCCCGCTCCGATACTGCGCTACGATGGCCGCGAGGCGGTCCCCAATGCGGTTATGGTCGATGAGCGCCCAATAGGCCCACGCCGTTGTTGCAAAGCCTGGCGGAACCTGCACGCCTGCCTTGCCGAGTATGGCGACCATCTCGCCAAGAGAGGCGTTCTTGCCACCCACGCGCCCGACATCGGCGCGTCCGAGCGCATCGAACCAGACGATCACGTCATCCTTGACGGGCGGGGGCGCAGCTAGCGTTTGTGTGGTCATGGGGCGGGAGTTTGCAGGGGCCATGCCATCAGGAACATTGGGAATGATACGGATGACAGGCGTGGGGGCCGCCTCATCCGTATAACTACGGACTGCCTCTCTCCTTCTTTGGCCTATTGAGTTATGATCGGGGAAAAGATGAGTGGGAGAAGTTCGCGTGAGTTCAGCGTTGACTCTGACATTCCACGGCGCGGCAGGCACGGTCACGGGCTCATGCATGGAACTACGGCTCGGCGATCGAGCCATCCTTGTCGACTGCGGGCTGTTCCAGGGATCGCGCACGCTTGAAACCTTGAACCACGGCGCCTTCAGCTTCGACCCCGCCAAGATCGACGCGGTTGTGCTGACCCATGCCCATATCGATCATTGCGGTCTTTTGCCCAAAATGGCGGCGCAGGGTTATAAGAGGCCAATCTGGTGCACCCCCGCGACGTCTGACCTGCTGGAATATATGCTGGCGGATGCTGGCAGGATTCAGGAAAGCGAGGCGGATCGCCGTAACCGACGCCGCGACCGCGCGGGTGAGAGCCTGTTTGTGCCCCTATACACCGAAGAGGATGCGCTGGACGCATGGCGGCTCAGTCGTCCTGTGCCGCTGGGCGACTGGTTCGATCCGGCGCCCGGATTTCGCGCGCGCTTCTGGAATGCGGGGCACATATTGGGCGCGGCGTCCGTGGAAATCGAGGCAGCGGGCGTGCGCCTGCTGATGTCGGGAGACCTGGGGCCGGTCAACAAAGCCTTCCATCCCGACCCGCAAGCCCCGACCGGCGTCGATCATGTGGTCTGCGAAGCGACCTATGGCGATCGCGCGCGGGATAAATTCACGATCGAGCAGCGCCGCAGTCAACTTGAGTCCGAGATCAAGGATGCCTTGAGCCGCGGCGGCAATCTCGTGATCCCCAGCTTTGCGCTCGAGCGGACGCAGGAAATGCTCCTCGACCTTGCCAAGCTGGCCGATGCCAACCGGATTCCCAACGTCCCGATCTTCGTCGACTCACCGCTCGCAAGCCGGGCGACCAAGGTGTTCGCGGCTCATGCTTCGGAGTTGGAGGATACGGGCGGCGAGAATATTTTTCGGCATCCCTCGATCCATTATGTCGAAGATGTCACGGAATCCATTCGGCTCAACACCATGTCGGGCGCGATCATCATGGCGGCATCGGGCATGTGCGAGGCAGGCCGCATCCGCCATCATCTGAAGCATAATCTCTTCCGGCGGGAATCGACGATCCTGTTCGTGGGTTTCCAGGCGAAGGGCACGCTTGGCCGGGTCCTGCTCGACGGCGCGCAGCGTGTCCGTATCTCCGGCGAGGACGTTAACGTACGCGCGCGCATTCGGCGGATCGACAGCTATTCCGCCCATGCCGACCGCGACGAACTGCACGACTGGATCAGTGAGCGCCGACCGATAGCCGGCAGCCTGTTCCTGGATCATGGCGAACCCGAAGCGGTGGCAGCGTTGCGGACCCTCGTTCAGGCAGACGATCCCGCCACAAATATCATCGCGCCGCAGATCGGCGAGGTCTACGCGCTTGAGCCGGGAACGCAGGCGAAGCGCATCCAGACAGGCCGCGTGGACATGGAACAGCTGAGCGGGCCGGATTGGCAGAATGATTATGCCGACTTTATCACCCATCTCAAACAGCATCTTGGCCGCATCAGGAACGAGCGGGCGCGCCGCGAGGCCCTCGCCCAAATGCGGCGCATACTGGATGGATATGAGGAGGCGAGACATCGCCATAAGTGAAGATGGAGGTTCCGATGCCCCGAGTTGCTCCTTCTCCTATCCGGCATGCAGTGGTGCTCGCGCACCCTGATCCCCACAGCTTCAACGCCGCCATCGCCCATGCCTATTGCCAGGCCGTGGAGGCTGCGGGGCAACAGTCTATCCTGCGCGACCTGTACGCCATGAATTTCGACCCGGTGCTGAAGAATGGCGAACGGCCTGATCGCAAGGGCTACCACCTGTCTCCCGACGTAAAGGCGGAACTGGACATATTGCGCGGCGCCAATGTGGTCGTCTTCGTCTTTCCGATCTGGTTCGGCATGCCGCCAGCCATGCTTGTCGGCTATATCGATCGCGTTCTGGGCGCGGGAACGACTGTGCGTCAGGTTCAGGACAAGTCAGGTGAAGGACTGCTCGGCAAGGGTCATCTCTGCGCTATCACGACCTCTGGTGCTTCGGAGGACTGGCTTGACGCCCAGGGTCAGACAGAGGCGCTTCGCGCGCTTTCGGGCACCTACCTCTTCCGCGCCTTTGCGATGCAATCATCCGAGGCGCTGCATATCGGGGACGTGATAGAGAGCGCGGATACCGCCTTTTTCGAGAGCCAACTCCAGCGGGTCCGCGACCGCGCCGCCAGCATCTGCGCGCGCGTGGCCGAGGAACTCTTTGGAACGCCCCTGCCCCCACGCACGAGCGACGGAAGCTGAAAATTCCCGATGGGCGAAGGGCAACGACATGAGGTGGGCAGGCCATGCTGACGATCAAGCGTCTGGCGATCGACACTTATCCGGAAAACACCGCCTTTCTTCTGCGCCAAAGCAACGGCTATTCTGCGGAACAATTTCAGGCGCTGCGCAAGATACGGGTCAGCGGGGACAGCGCCGAAATCCTCGCGACGCTGGCGCTCGTGGACGAGCCGACAATGCTGAAGCCGGGAGAGATCGGCCTGGGCGAGCAGGCGTTCCGGCGGCTCGGCTTGCCCGAAGGCACGCCAGTAGCGATCGAACAGGCGATGCCGCCGACCAGCCTGGAATTTGTCCGTCGGAAAATCGACGGCGACACGCTGCAGGATGACGAAATTTCAGTCATCATCCGGGACATCGCCGCGCATCGCTATTCCCCTATGGAAATCGGTGCGTTCCTGGTCGCCTGCGCCAGCTTCATGAGCACGCAGGAAACGCTGGCGGTTACCTGCGCGATGGCCGATGTCGGCAACCGTTTCGACTGGAAAGCCCCGCTCGTGGTGGACAAGCACTGTATCGGCGGCATTCCGGGCAACCGCACATCGATGATCGTGGTGCCGATCGTAGCGGCCCACGGCCTCATCATGCCCAAAACCTCGTCACGCGCGATCACCTCCCCATCGGGCACGGCCGACACGATGGAAGTGCTCGCCAATGTCGATATATGCGAGGCGGACATGCGCGCTATCGTCGCCCGCGAAAAGGCGGTGCTGGCCTGGGGCGGCCGGGTGAACCTGTCGCCAGCGGACGATGTGCTGATCTCGGTCGAGCGGCCGTTGCGGATTGACACGTTCGACCAGATGGTCGCCTCCATCCTGTCCAAGAAACTGGCGGCGGGTTCCACGCATCTGGTGCTCGACATACCCGTCGGCCCAACAGCGAAGGTCCGCACACAGGATGATGCAGTCCGGCTACGCAAGCTGTTCGAACATGTGGCCGACAAGATCGGTCTCGTGATCGACATCGTGACCACGGATGGATCGCAGCCTGTCGGTCGCGGAGTCGGGCCGGTACTCGAGGCACGCGATGTCATGGCCGTGCTGCGCAACGACGGCGATGCTCCGCCAGACCTTCGCGAACATGCCCTGTTTCTGGCCGGACGAGTGCTCGATTTCGATCCCGCGCTGCGGGGTGGCAGAGGCTATGCGCGGGCGATGGAACTGCTCGCCTCGGGTGAGGCACTTGCAGCAATGGAACGGCTGATCGAGGCGCAGGGGCGGCAGATGACCCGATATGCGCCGGGCGAGCATGTTCACGAGATTCATGCGCCCCATGATGGACGGGTGAACGCGATTGATTGCCATCGCATAGCGCGCATCGCCCGGCTTGCCGGCGCGCCGATGGACAAGGGCGCCGGCATCGACCTGCTGCACAAGGTTGGCAGCGACGTCCGCAAGGGTCAGGCGCTGTATCGTATCCATGCCCAGTCGCGAACCGGCCTCGGCTTCGCGCGCGATCTGGCAATGGAGGATTCCGGCTATGAGGTCGCTCGATGAGCACGGTCTTTTTCGCCTTCGACGATGCTATAGCACCGGCGCGCAGGCTGGGAGCGCTGTTGAGCGTGCCGACGATCCCCATCGAGGTCCACCGATTTCCAGACAGGGAATGCCTGGTTCGCGTGCCGGCGCCAGCTCGCACCGCCATCTTCTATCGCTCACTCGACGATCCCGACCACAAGATCATCGAATTGTTGCTGGCGGCCTCGGCGGCGCGCGATCAGGGCGCGGAACGCGTCATTCTGGTCGCGCCCTACCTTGCCTATATGCGGCAGGACAAAGCCTTCCATTCCGGAGAAGCCGTCAGCCAGAAAGTCATCGGCGGCCTGATAGCCAGCCATTTAGATGGACTGGTGACGGTCGACCCTCATCTCCATCGCATAACCACCCTGAGCGAGGTCATTCCCGGCATCCCTGCGATCAGCCTATCCGCCGCGCCCCTACTCGCTACGCAGATCGACGCGCGGGATAATCCCGTCATCATCGGGCCGGACAGTGAATCCCGTCAATGGACCGAGGCTATCGCAGCACCACTGGGCCTCAGCACGCTGGTGGCAACGAAGCAGCGGCTGGGCGACCGGCAGGTGAGGCTTGCCATCCCTGGTATCAATAAGGTTCGTGGCCGCCGCGCCATATTGGTGGACGACATGATTGCCAGCGGCCAGACGTTGATCGAGGCGGCGCGGCTTCTGCACGACACAGGCGCGAAATCGGTTGAAGCTATCGTGACACATTGCCTGGCCAGTGCCGACGATCTTGCCATCATGAAGACAGAGCGTATCGCACCCATTTTCAGCAGCGACAGTATCGATGGACCTACGAGCAAAGCCCATCTCGCGCCCCTGATCGGCACCGCGCTGCGCGACAACGGGCTGGTTTAGATCATCTATCCAGCAGAAAGCGTAGAATGTCGGCGCGGCTGATCAATCCGACCAGCTTGCCGTGCGACATGACGGGGAGCCGTTTCAGTTTACGCTGCTCCATTATCCCGATTGTCTCTTCCAACGATGCCTGTCCGTCCACGGTGACGGGTGGCGCGGACATTATATCTGAAACTTCTCTTGAACCAAGCAAGCGTGCGCGCTCTGCGCTGTCAGCCTCAACCAAGGCATCGAGCCGCAACGCCCCGCCATCTCGCCTGAAGAAGTCGCCTTCCGAGACAATGCCCCGCAAATGGCCTTCCCCGTCTAGCACGGGAAGCGCACTGATGCGGTGATCGCCCATGCATCGGATCGCATCGGCCAAAGAAGCGTCCACCGTTGTGCTGGCCGCTCCCAACGTCATGACATCGCTTGCTTTCATGACCATCATCCTTCTTTCGCCAGGTTAGGCCTGTGCGCCCGCCCGAATTGCTTCCAGCGATGCTGGCGCTATCGATGGCACGAGGGCGAACAGGCGCTCGACATCCTCGCGATGGCACAGGTCAGTGCCCGGCGTGAGCACCGCCGCCGCACCCGCGGCAATCCCGTAGCGGAATGCCTCGACGGGGTCGCGCTCACAGCCGAGCGCGAAAGCCATTGCCGCCAAGAAACTGTCGCCAGCCCCCACTGCGCTCCTGGTTTCCACAGGGATGGCAGGCAATCGCCAGGTCCCTGAGCGGCTAGCCAGTATCGCGCCGTCGCGGCCCATCGTCACGGCCACATATTCCGCCTTGCCGCCATCCACGATTTCCTGCGCGGCGGCGCAGATTTCGCTTTCCTCCATCAACGCTCGGCCAACCAGTTGCCGCAACTCACCGATGCTGGGTTTGACAAGATAGAGGCCCCCGCCGCTGACCGCCTCTTGCAGCGCCTTGCCTGAAGTATCGAGGATGAGGCGCATGCCGTGGCGTTGCGCCAGCTGACGCACCTGGCTGTAGAAATCGTCCGGCACGCCGGGAGGCAGCGATCCGCTGGCGACAAGAAATTCCGCCTGCGGACCATCGAGATGATGCAGGGCAGCTTGCCATTCCTCGGCCGTCAGCTCTGGCCCCTGTGGCACGACACGATATTCCTTACCCGTCTCCCGCTCATAGATGGATGTGCTGATGCGGGTGTCGCCTGCAATGGGTATGCGGAACCGGACCAGCCCATGCTGATCCAGCAGCCCGTCGAGCGTAGGCCCGGTTGCTCCACCGGACAGATAATAAGCGCGCGCCGTGCCGCCCAGCCGCGCAATCACCCGAGCCACGTTGATGCCACCCCCGCCCGGATCATAATGTTCCTGGCGCGCCCGCATCTTGCGGGTGTGAAAGACCCGATCCGCCTCATAGGCGACATCGATGGCCGGATTCATCGTGAGCGTGACTATCCTCTTCATGCCCGTGAGGCTATGCGCCCCTCCCGACGGCTGGAATAAGTATATGTCCCGATGGGCGACGCATCCCGGACGTGGGAAATAGGCTTCTCCATCTTGTCAGTTGAAGGAGCATCGCAATGCGAACACTTCCGCTATTGGCCGCTGTGTTGATCATCAGCGCGTGTAAGCCGGCGAACGAGACGGAAGCGCCCGCGCCCCAGGCGAATGGTTCGACGATGAACTATGTCGAGGAGATCGCGGCCTTGCCCAAAGAGGCCCGCGATGCGGCCTTTTTCCGTGCTATCCGGGATGCTGGCCTGCCTTGCCAGCAAGTAATCGACAGCGGCCCGATGCCCGGAACCACCGCGCCGTCCGCCGCCTGGAGGGCGCAATGCGAGGATAAGGCTTATCATCTCATCCAAATCCAGCCCGACGGATCGGCCGTGGTCGCCAGCCGGACCAACCCTTGAGGCCGAACCGTGCACTGCTGGCCCGCCGGAGAGTAACCATGACGCAACGGGACAGGCCCGCGACACGTCTATGGCTGATATTGGCCATAGTCGCAGCCGCGTTGATCCTTACCCTGCTGGCCACCCAATTGATCAGCGGAGAATGGCTATGGATCATCCTGAACGGGCTATTGCAGCACGAACTGGGCTGAATTTGCCGCGAGGTCCCAATCACGCCGATTGGGTATTTTTTTGCCGACGCGCATCAGTCAGCAGCTTGACCACTTCGGCATCGCTCGTCTGATCGAATACCACATAATGCGCGCCGACCGCATAGAAGGGATGGGGTTCGTAAAGGCAGATGATGTCGTCGCATTCCTCCCGCAGACCTGCGATCACCGCCGCAGGCGCTACCGGAACCGCCAGAATGAGCCGCGCGGGATGCGCCTTGCTCATGCCCTTCAGCGCCGCCTTGATCGTGCCTCCGGTTGCTATGCCGTCATCCACCACGATCACGGTACGGCCCGCGACCGGAATGGGTTCATTATTCCCCAGATAGGCGAGCCGACGCCGATCGATTTCAGCCAACTGCTTGCGCATCTCGGCGCGAATATACTCCGGCGTGGGCGCCAACTGCCGCACGATTTCCTCATTGAGGACGAGTTGTGGCTCGGCACCGTCAACCACCGCGCCAATGCCCAGTTCCTCGTAACCCGGCGCACCGAGCTTACGCACGAAGAGAAGATCCAGGTCGGCATCAAGCGCTCTTGCCACCTCGAAGGCGACTGGCACGCCTCCTCGCGGCAAGGCAAGAACCAGCGGATGGCTCGGCGCAAAACGTGCCAGCGCCTTGGCCAAATGGACGCCTGCATCACGACGATCGTGAAACAGCATGGATTGAGGCTTCATCGGGTCTCCCCCTTCAGGTGAGAGTTGAACCAACGTCTGGCCAGGCTGATGACCTGATCGAGTGTTCCGGGCTCCTCGAACAAATGGCTCGCTCCGGGCACGATGACCAGTTCCGCAGGCGCCGTCATGAGCGCCTTTGCGTCATGATTGAGGCTCACCACATCACGGTCCAGACTGCCGACGATCAGGAGCGTCGCGGCACGAACCCGGCCCAAAGCCTCAGCCCCCGCAAGATCCGGTCTGCCGCCACGAGAGACAAGGGCAGCAGCCCTGTCATCGGGCATCGAAGCAGCAATGATCGCGGCCGCTGCGCCTGTGCTCGCGCCGAAATAGCCAAGCGGCAGCTTGGCGAGCGGCGGCATGCCGTCGGCCCAGTCAGCAGCCTCCCTCAACCGGCGCGCAAGCAACTGCACGTCGAAGACATTGCGTCGGTCCAGCTCTTCCTGCGGCGTCAACAGGTCGACCAGCAAAGTCGCGAGCTGGGAGCGTTGCAAACCAGCGGCCACATATTGGTTGCGCGGGCTGTGCCGCCCGCTGCCGCTGCCATGAGCGAATATCACCAAGCCCGTCGCGCCATCCGGCATGTCGAGGAAGCCCTGCAGCCCATGCTTGCCGATTGTCACATCCTGCCGGTTCACCGTTATCTGCGTCATGGTCATAATCCGAAAGGCCAGGTTTCCGGCGCGCCTGAAGGGCGTTCCGGTCCCAATGGCGTTACCGCCGAGGTCTGTTCGAACCAGACCCAGGCATCGAATTGCTCCGCCAGCACAGCCTCGAAATAATGGCTGAGCCGCTCCGTTTCGGGCCGATAAACGACGCCGATCGCGCGCTCTAGGAGCGCGTGGCCGAGCAACTCCCGCAGCGCTTCCTTGCCCGGCCCCCGCCAGTCAGTCAGGCTGCGAACGACGCCCGTGCGCCGGAACGCATGTTCATAACTGTCCGGGCGTGCGGGACGGATGGACTTGATCTCCATCGCCCCGCCCCAGTCGCTGGCCGCCGCGACAAGTCCTGTGTCAGTCCCAAAGCCGATCGACACGGCATCGTCACCATAGGCGAGGCGGCAAAGCTGGCCGATGTTGAATTCACCCTGCCAACCCATCGCCGTTGCGGCTGCATTGCCGACATGGCTGTTATGCGCCCAGATGACCGCTTTGGTTCCGCTGCCGCGATGCGCCATCAGCGCCTGGAGCGTTTCGAACATGTGTCGGTCGCGCAGGTTCCAGCTTTCGGTCGAGCTGCGGTACATGGCGCGATAATAGCGTTCCGCGGCGCGAACTATGCGGGCGTTCTGATAGGCATCGAACCATGCCTCGCCATCCTGTTTGAGCAGGTCCAGCCTCTGATCGAGAAGCTGGCGAAGCTGAGCCACCACGCCATCTTCACACCCTTTGCCACCGGAAAGAGTGACTGCCCGTCCATAATGCGCGGGTTCATCTTGCCATGGCGTCAGGCATCCATAGCGGCGGCGCGCGTCCTCCGCCTCGGCCGGATCGGCCTTGTCTAGATAGGTCAACACGGCATGGATGGATTCGCTGAGACTGTAGACATCCAGGCCATGGACTGATGCCTGGCGCGCTTCCGCCACGCCCTGATTATGTCCCCGCAGCCAATCGGCGAAGGCCAGCACTTCCTGGTTGCGCCACATCCATGTCGGGAAGCGTATGAACACATCGCCCCGCCTGGGACGCGGCGCCTGGTGCCTCACATAATCGTCAATGCGCGCGGCATCGGGCCAGTCCGCTTCTACCGCCACGACCGTGAAGCCGTGCCGCTCTATCAGCCGGCGGGTGATCGCGGCGCGTGCCCGGTAGAATTCGGAACTTCCATGTGTCGCCTCGCCCAGAAGGACGACCCTGGCATCTCCGAACCGATCGAAACAGGCACCGAAGTCGTCCACCTTGTCAGGCGAGGGCAATGGCTCAGCATGGTGCCTGAGAGCCTGTACAAGCTCATCGGGCGCTTGAGTAGTCGAGCGGTCAAACATCGTTGCCTGGGTCATCTTCTTCCTCACATCGTCAGGATGTCATTCCCTCAGGCGTGATGGCTGCTCACCGCCCCCATGACTTCAATCGCAAGATCGCGGTGGCCACAGTGCGAGACGTCACCCAGCGACAGGATACCGACCATGTTCGATTGATCATCCACAACCGGCAGACGGCGGACCTGTCGGCTTTCCATCACCCTGATCGCATCCTCGATGCTGTCTTCGGCATGACAGAAGACGACAGGCTTCGACATGATGTCTGCGGCTGTCATCGCTCTTGCCTGTCCGTTCCCGGCAAAGCCGCGCAAGGCGATGTCTCGGTCCGTCACGATCCCCAACGGCGTGTTGCCATCGCTCACCGGGATCGCGCCTATATCCTTTTCCCTCATGATCCGGGCCAGTTCGGCGAGGCCGGTGTCCGGCGCCACCCGATCGACTCCGGGATGCATGACTTCCGACACATAGGTCATGATTTTCTCCAATCCATGACGCCATCAAATGGACTCAGGCGCCATGATCGCGAAATCGGCGGCAATAGGTATTGGGGAATATACGAGGTGTCAGGCGGGCCGGGCATGATAGCGGACGGCTGCTTTTGAGAACCGCTATGGGGTCGGGGCGCTGTCGATGCCTGGGCGTGGCAAGCCCTTGAGAAGATAAAGCGCAACAAGCTGGGCCACCGATTGTACTTCCAGCTTGCGCATCAACCTCGCGCGATGGACCTCGACGGTCCTGTGGCTGATGCCCAGCAACTCGCCGGTCTGCCGATTGGTAAGGCCATTGGCGACCGCCACAAGCACTTCACGCTCGCGCGGCGTCAAAAGGTCCAGAGCGACAGCGGAAGAGCGTCGCTGTGGCTGCTTCTTGGTTATGCCCGTCATGGTCACACCTGCGGATCCACGTCCCGCGTCGTCGCATCGATAACCGCATTGACGAGCGCGGACTCCTTGCAAGGCTTGTCGAGCACTGCATCAAAGCCGTGCGCGATCGCCTTCTGCATCAATTCGGTCGAGCCGAAGGCGGTCACCATTATAGCCCGCCCCTTCCATCCCGCCGAGCGGAGCGCGGCCAATACCTGAAGGCCGTCATGCCCCGCCATCAGGTAATCGGTCACCAGACAAGCCGGATTATTCGCCTTCACCTCGGCGATCAGCAATTCCGGTATCGCGAAAGAGCGGACGTTAAACCCTCGTCCCTGCAACAGGAGTTGCATCGACCTCCTCGATCCCGCGTCGTCGTCCAATATGACTATGGGGATTGGTAGAACGGCCATTGTCTTCGCGCCTTGCGCCGCAGGATTCAGCAACATGCGCGAGTGGTGGCACGGCGGCGTCGCTACGTCTTTAAGTATTGATCCCAGTCAGGTCCTTCTGTCCCATCCTCGCGGCAAAGGCGATCCGCAGCGCATCTGACAGGCTGTGGACATGCAGTTTTGTCATGAGGTTAGCCCGATGCACCTCCACCGTTCGCGAAGATATGCCAAGATCATAGGCGATCGTCTTGTTGGGAAGGCCCTGAGCAAGTCCTTCCAGCACTTCCCGTTCACGTGCCGTCAGGGCGCCGATGATCACGTCGGCACTGGCGGCCTGTGCCGCTGCACCCTGGGCAGAGCGGACGCGGCCGAAAGCGCGCTCGATCGCGTCGATCAATAGGGTCTTTTCAAACGGCTTTTCCAGAAAATCGACCGCACCCGCCTTCATCGCCTGCACGGCCACCGATACCTCGCCATGACCGGTCATGATGATGACAGGCATCGTGATCCCGCGCTCCGCCATGGTCCGCTGTACCTCCAGACCGTCAATTCGGGGCATGCGGACATCCAGCAGGACACAGCCCGCCTCCACCGATCGCAAATCCTTCAAAAATTCGGCCCCCGAACGCCACACCTCGACCGCATAGCCTGAGGTCTTGAGCATGTAGCCGACCGATCGCCGGATGGAATCCTCGTCATCAACGATGTGAATGAGCTTCCTGTCGGTCATATGCCTCCTCCGCCTGCGCTCGAATGAGGGTGAAATGGAAATCGGTGCCTTGCCCCTTGTGCGTATCCATCCATATCTTGCCGCCGTTCACTTCCACGATCGTGCGGCATATGGACAGACCCAGGCCCATCCCTTCGGGTTTGGTGCTGACAAATGCGGTGAACAACTGCTTGGCGACGCCTGGCGCCATACCGCAACCGGTGTCCGATACGGTGACCTGGATGTTACCGTCCTTTTCGGCACGGCTTGAAATGGTGAGCCTTTTAATCGGGCTATCGACCATCGCTTCGCACGCATTCCGAATAAGATTGATAAGGACCTGCTGGATCTGAACCTTATCGACCAGCACGGGTGACGCACCGGGATCGAGATCGAAATGCACCTCAATCCCCATCTCCCTCGATCCCGCTAGTCCCAGCACCGAGGCTTCATCCACAAGGTCGGGCAAGCTTTCGATGGTTTTTTCCACTTCGCCTCGCGAAACAAATTCCCGAAGCCGACGCACAATCTGCCCCGCCCTCAGAGCTTCGCTGGCGGCCTCCCCCAGCGCTTCCCGCATCATGGGCCATTCGCTTTTGTCGGGGCTGGTCATCTGATCGCGAACCGCCTCGACATAATTTGTGACCGCCGCGATCGGTTGATTAAGCTCATGCGCCAGCGTTGAGGCCATGGTGCCCATCGCACTGACCCGCGTCACGTGGATGAGTTCGGCCTGCAAGGTCGCCATCTGCTGCTCAATCATACGTCGTTCGGTAAGATCGCGAACGAAGCCGGTGAATATCCGCTCATTTCCCCGCACCGCTTCCCCGATGTACAGTTCCATCGGAAAGAGCGATCCATCGGCCCGCTGGCCAAAGGCCACCCGCCCCTTGCCAATGATCCGCTTTTCACCGGTTTCCAGATAACGGTGGATATAGCTGTCATGACGCTCACGATCCGGCGACGGCATGAGCATTCGCACATTCCTGCCCAACACCTCAGATTCCGTGAAACCGAAAAGCGCCTCTGCCGCAACGCTGAACGAGAGCATCTTGCCGCTTTCATCAATGACCACCATGGCATCGGGGACGGTAGACAAGATGGCGGTTAATTGGCTTTCGTGGGCACGCAACCGGTCTTCGGCGGAACGCTTTTCGGTGATATCGGAAATGATCTTCGCAAAGCCCCGCAGTTCCCCGCCTTCGTCGTAAAGAGCCGTCCAGCTGACGGCCGCAAGGAATTCCGACCCATCCTTGCGGAGCCGCCAATCCTCTTCCTCGAACCTTCCCTCCTTGCGCGCGCGCTCGATGTCGGCTTGCGGCTTGCCGACGGCAACGGCTTCGCTGGGATAGAATAGGGCGCTTGGCTGGCCCAGTATCTCTTCCTCGGTCCATCCCTTGAGCCGCTCGGCCCCCCGGTTCCAGATCGTGACCCGCCCCATCGGATCGAGCATGTAGATGGCCAGGCCTTGAGCACCGTCGATCAACAGGTTCAGCTCCATGGCCATCTGTTCGCTCGCCTTCGCCGCCAATTCAGCCCGCTCCAAACGCAGGTTGGCCTTACCAACGAAACGGATCATCAGGATGATGATGGCGGCTGTGGCGCCAAACATGACCCCTTCGAATATGTCGTGGCCTTGGACGGCGGGCCTGCCCAGGAAAAGGAAGTTCGCGGCAATGCCGAGCAATGTGGCAAGGATTGCTGGCCCTTCACCCACCCACAGCGCGATGGCCATGACGGCGACGATAAATGGCATATAGGCCGACCTGTCGCCCAGCCAGGGATCTAATAAAATCCGCACCGCCGATGCGATTGCAACAGCGAGGACAGTCGCCGCATAGCCAGCCAAGGGCGCGGTTATCCGCTTGAGCACTGCCTCACCTGTCGAAGGAGTTCACTTCGCTTATGCGACGCTATCTCTTTCAGGTTCGCCAAGAAATACGAACTAATGAATGCCGATTTAAAATTATGAAAATCAACATGATTATTTTTCAGTTCTAAGTTTCTGCTCCAATAGGATTCGTACTGACGGCTGCGGTTCTCATCGACTCACTACCGTTCACAGCAGATGAGCATTGCTCGTCTTAGGCAAGTTTCCAAAAAGGAGGCCCGGTCGCGCGTCGCTCCACCGATGATGCTCCTCAAATCCCGTTCGGCGATTGGCCTGCGGCATTTACGAATGTCGGCCAGAGCAGCGCATCCCCTAGGATCACTCAGGCAAGCGCCAGCGGCGAATTTGAGTGAAAGGCTGTACGAGCCATGACGATCCGCAACCTGTCGCCCCTTCTTCATGCCAAAAGCATAGTTCTGGTCGGAGCATCGGAGCGCAAGGGAGCCGTCGGCACCCTGGTGCTCGACAATCTGCTTGCCGACGGATTTGAGGGCAAAGTCTATGTCGTCAATCCGCATCCGGTCGCCCGACAAGGCGCGACATGGTTCGCGACCATCGACAACCTCCCCGAGGCGCCTAAACTAGCGATCGTCATGACACCGGCATCGACGGTAGCTCCGATCATCGATCAGCTGGGGAGGCTCGGCACGCGCTGCGCCGTGATCCTTTCAGCCGGGCTGACCGATGCCGGCGGCCTTCGCGGCGAGGTGCTGGACGCAGCGAAGCGGCATGACCTACGGATCGTCGGCCCCAATTGCCTCGGCATCATGTCTCCCCATGCCAAGATCAACGCCACCTTCGCACGCACCCCGGCAAAGCCCGGCCATCTGGGCCTCATATCCCAAAGCGGCGCGCTGATTACCGCCGTGCTCGATTGGGCGCAGACCCGCAGCGTCGGGTTTTCCGCCATCATCTCGGCCGGAGACATGGCCGACGCTGACCTCGGCGACCTTATCGATCTTCTTGCAACCGACTCGCACACCCATGCCATTCTTCTCTACGTCGAGGGCGTAACCCAGGCAGCCGAATTCATGGTGGCGGCACGGGCGGCGGCGCTCACCAAGCCCATCATCGCGATCAAGGCCGGAAAGAGCGAGCTCGCAGCCCGGGCGACGCTGTCTCACACCGGCGCCATGATCGGCGCCTATGATGTCTATGAGGCGGCCTTTGCCAGGGCGGGCATCCTGTTGGTCGACAGCCTCACGGAGCTTTTCGATGCCGCCGAAATCCTCTGCACCTGCAAGCCTATCGCTGACAACAGGCTGGCGATCCTCACCAATGGCGGGGGCGCCGGTATATTGGCGGTCGACGCCCTTGCACGAACCGGTGCTCAGCTCGCCGAGCTGACCCCGGAAACGCAGGCAATATTGGAGGAGGACATGACCGCCGATTGGTCGCGCAGCAATCCCGTTGATGTGCTGGGCGATGCCGACGCGACCAGATACAGCGTCGCGTTGCGAGCCATCTTGCGGGACGAGGCAAGCGACGCAGTGCTGGTGATGAACTGCCCCACGGCACGCAGCGAAGCAGGCGAGACGGCGCTGGCGATATGCCGGGAAGTCGCCGCGGCGGTACAAGAGCGCATATGCAAGCCCGTCCTTGCCTGCTGGCTCGGCGACGCAAACGCCAATGCAGTACGGTCCATCTTCACGGCGGCAGGCATCCCCGTATTTTCCACGCCAGATGACGCCGTGCGCGCCTTTGGCTATCTGGCGCAGGCGCGCCGCATTCGCAGAAGCCTGACCGATGCACCCGCGCAAACGCGCGAGGTCAAGGCCGACCGCACCGCCGCCCGCGCCATTATCGCCAGCGCACAGGCGGACAACTGCACGCTGCTGTCCGAGCTAAAGGTGAAGAAGCTGCTGGAAGCCTATGGTGTCCCCATCGCGCCAACCCGCTTTGCCGCGTCCGTGCAAGCAGTGGAGGAAGCCTGCAGCTGGCTCAGCGCGCCCTATGCCGTCAAGATCGTCTCTCGCGATCTGCCGCACAAATCGGATGTGGGCGGAGTGGCGCTCAACCTGCCCGATGCTCATGCGGCAGTTGCCGCCGCACAAGACATGGAACGACGAATCCAACGCGATTTCCCGGACGCGCGCATCCAGGGCTTTGCCGTGGAAGACATGATTCAGGCCGAGGGCGGCACCGAGATGATTGTCGGCATCGCGACCGATCCGACATTCGGCCCGATCATCATGACGGGCGCGGGCGGCACCGCCACGGAGATTCTGCACGACAAGGCTATCGACCTTCTTCCCCTCGACCATGCGGGCGCACGTGCCCTGATCGCGCGAACGCGCATCTCGGCCATGCTTGCCGGATACCGCAACGTGCCGCCCGCCGATGTGGACAGCCTCGCCGATGTGCTGGACGCCGTGTCGGCGATGGCGGTCGATCTGCCCGACCTGATTGAACTCGACATCAATCCCCTGTTGGTAAGCGCGGCGGGAGTCATTGCGCTGGATGCCCGGGCGCGTATCACCGCCGAGCCAGCGCCACAATCGCGCCTGGTGCTGCGCGCGCCGCCGGAAGGCTGGGCTTCCGACCTTGTGACGGAGCATGGCGTCCGTTTTCACGTACGGCCGGTACGGCCGGACGACGAGGCGGCTGTCGCAAGCTTCTTCGATCATGTTTCAGCCGAAGACCTGCGCTTCCGCTTCATGTCCGGGGTTCCCAAGGTGCGGCATGAGCAGATCACCATGATGACGCGGGTGGACTATGTCCGGACGATCAGCTTCCTGGCCTTCGGTGAAGAGGGTGGAGAGGTCATGGCGATCGCCATGCTGGCGACGGACCCCGACCGCAGCCGGGCGGAAATCGCGCTCACCACGCGGACGGACAGTAAAGGCGAGGGGATAAGCTGGACATTGTTCGAACATGTGCTGAGCTATGCAAAGTCGGAAGGCATCGGCATGGTTGAATCGGTCGAGTGCGCCGATCATGACGCGGCGCTGCGGATGGAGCGTGAGCTGGGTTTCGTCACGATCGTCGATCCGGACGATCCAACCATTCGTATCGCCAGAAAAGGCATGGCAGCGGCCAATCCGACCTGAAGACCGCAGCATCGCTATCGAAATTAACTGCTCCGTGCAGATCGCTATTTCGCAACGCCACGGATCATCATGGCCCACATCCGTAGATTCACGAACGTCGCCTGCCCGAGCGATCGATTAGACTGACAGCCCCTTTCGGACGGAAGGAACCCGCGCATGAGCGGAATGGTCGCAATGCAAATCAAATCCCCCCGGGAACCCCTGGTTCGGATCGAGCGTCCTGTGCCCCATCCGGGTCCCGGCGAATTGCTGATCGAAGTGGCTGCCTGCGGGGTTTGCCGAACCGATCTGCATGTGCTCGATGGCGAAATCCCCGCACGTTATCCGATCATACCTGGCCACGAAATCGTGGGTCGCGTCGCAGCGATCGGGGTCGGCGTGGAGGGTTTTGCAGTAGGCCAGCGGGTGGGTGTTCCATGGCTGGGACATACATGCGGTCAATGTCCCTACTGCCAGGCAGGAAAGGAAAATCTCTGCGACGCACCGCTCTTCACCGGCGCCACGCGAGACGGCGGCTATGCCACCCATGTGATTGCCGACGCCCATTATTGCTTCGATCTGCCCGATCGTTTTTCCGACGTGGAAGCAGCGCCGCTCCTTTGCGCCGGCCTGATCGGCTGGAGAGCATTGCGGCTGGCCGGCCCTGCGCCGGTCATCGGTCTGTATGGATTTGGCGCTGCGGCGCATATCCTCGCACAGGTCGCCCGGCATCAGGGACGCACCGTCTATGCCTTCACCAAGGATGGCGATGAGGACGGACAGGCGTTCGCGCGTTCGCTGGGTTGCGAGTGGGCGGGCGGCTCTTCCGACGATCCGCCAGCGCCACTTGATGCAGCGCTGATCTTCGCACCCGCAGGAGAGTTGGTGCCGCGTGCCCTGCAAGCGGTCAGGAAAGGTGGCCGCGTCATCTGTGCCGGTATCCACATGAGCGACATTCCTTCATTCCCCTATGCCGACTTGTGGGAGGAAAGGCAGATACTCTCGGTCGCCAATCTGACGCGAGAAGACGGCACCTCCTTTTTCGAACTGGCAGGTGACATCCCCCTTCACACCGTCACGGAAACCTTCCGGCTCGAAGATGCAAATGACGCGCTGCAACGGTTGCGAACAGGCAAGATCAAAGGCGCCGCAGTGCTCGTGCCCTGATCCATGAGTTCGTGACTCTACTTATGGCGCCACTTCGCGTGCAGGACGACACTCCCACCCGGAGTCTTGTTACGGAGGACTGTTCATGCGCCGCTTTTTCATCGCCGGTGCCGGATTCTTGAACCTGATGTTCATTGCCGGTGTATCGGCACAGACTGCACAGCCGCACGCCGGGCACCACCCGGCCGAAGCAGCGGAAAGCGCCCCGTCTGCGGTAGCGGAGCCCCAGCATGATTGCCCTATGATGAAGGATGAAGGCGGCCACAGGATGCACTCCGATGGCATGCACCCGCCATCGGGGGCCATGGGATCAGCTCAGCAGATGCCCGACGGCATGCAACATTGCAGCGAGATGCACAGCCCGGTGGCTTCCGAAAAGCCGCAACAGCCCAAACAATGACAGGGCGAACCGCCACGCACAAAAAGCAGGAGAAGGACAATGACCGACTTTCGTTCGCTGATTCCCTTTGGACGCACCGGCATGTTTCGTAGTGGATTTGATCCGCTTGCCGATCTGCGCAAGGAAATGGATCGCCTGACCGATGACTTCGGCCGCAGCTGGCTCACCAGCGACACTGGCGACCGCAAGGGATTTCTCCTGCCCAAGGTGGACGTTGCCGAGACCGACGGCGGACTTGAATTGACCGCCGAACTGCCTGGTTTTGACGAGAAGGATGTGTCGCTGGACGTCCATGACGGGATACTCACCATCAAGGCCGAGCATAAGGAGGATCGCGAAGAGAAGGACGAAAAGAAGCATTATCATCTGATCGAGCGCAGCCGGGGAAGCTTTTTGCGGCGGGTCGCCCTGCCCTTCGAAGCGGATGCCGATAAAGCCAGCGCGCATCTGGAAAAAGGGCTTCTGAAGGTCATCGTTCCGCGTCTCGCGACCGAGGCAAGCAAGCCACACCAGATCCCGATCGGACCGAAGTAGAACCCGACTGGCGAACCGATACGGGCACGCAATGATTTCAGCATGATGCTATAGAGGGGGCATGAAACGCATTGCGCTCTGGCTGTTGCCGCTGGCGCTGCTGGCGGCGGCGGCAGTTTATTGGCTGCTCGCCGGGCGAGCGCACGACGTCAGGCTCATGCCCGTTCGTGTCGGTGATGCGGTCGAACTGGTCTATGCCACCGGCTTTGTCGAGGCGGAACATCCTGTCACCATATCCGCGCGCCTCACCGCCCCTGTACGTCAGGTGCTGGTGGAGGAAGCGCAGCGCGTGGGGCGCGGCCAGCCGCTCGTCCTGCTGGATGACGAGGAACAGCGCCATGCGGTGCAACAGGCGACGGCGCAGCGTCGCGTTGCCTTGCAGGAGGAGCGGCGCACGCTCGCGCTGTTCGCCAAAGGATGGGTCACACGGGCCGCCCGTGATTCCGCCGTTGCCGCAGCCGACAGTGCAAAGGCGGCGGAGGAAGGCGCGCGTGCCCGCCTCAATCAGATGGTGGTGCGGTCAGGCATCAATGGCATCGTCCTGCGCCGCGATGTGGAACCGGGGGATCTCGCAACCCCCGGCCGCGCGCTCATGACGCTGGGCGATCCCGCCCGCGTCCGAATTACCACGACCGTCGATGAACGCGACGTGCCGAGGATTCACGCAGGCCAGGCGGCGCTGATGTCGAGCGATGCCTGGCCCGGTCGGGTGCTGCATGGCCATGTCCGCGAAGTGACGCCCGGCGGTGATCCCGAACAGCGCGCCTTCCGCGTTTATATCGTTACCGACCAGCCTCTGGCGCTGCCACTCGGGCTGACGCTGGAAGTCAACATTGTCACCCGGCGCGCGGATCGCGCGCTGCTGGTGCCGACGAGCGCAATAGAGGACGGCAAGGTCTGGGTCATCCGCGACGGACGCGCTCATGCGCGGGCGGTGCGGACGGGCATCGCAGGGTCCGGCGATGTCCAGATCCTTTCAGGTCTATCGCAAGGCGAAATGATCGTGAAAGCGCCCGAGGGCAAACTGTCGGACAATATGCGAGTGCGGGTAACGCGATGAGCGGACAATTACGGCTGTTGGCAAGCATCGCCGCCCGGCATCTGGTAGGTCGGCGCCGACAGACTCTGGTTGCCGTGAGCGGCGTTGCGGTAGGCGTTGGCTTCTTCCTGGCCGTCTCCGCTATGATGATTGGAAGCCAGAATGATTTCATCAAGACGCTGATCGATGCGGCGCCGCACATCATCATTTCCGACGAGCTGCGAAGCCCGCCGCCGCAACCGGGCGTCAGATTATACAAGGGTGCGGCGATAGACCTACGCCACTATAAGGTCCGCAACGAAGTGCGCGGCCTAAAAGGCTGGCCGGAGATATTGCGGGCCGTCAATGCGCTGCCCGGCGCGGTCGGCTCACCCAGCCTGACGGGGGCTATCACCTTGCGCAGCGGCGGGCGGGAGGAAGCGTTGACGATCGTTGGCGTCGATCCGGCGGTCGAGGAGAAGGTCAGCGCTATTGAAGACAAACTGCGCACCGGACGCCTCCGCGATCTGGAAAGCACGCAAGGCGGCATCATCATCGGCGAGGAAATGGCGCGGCGGCTCGGCCTTGCCATGGGCGATGTCGTGGGTGCGACCTCGGCATCGGGCAACAACCGTTCGCTCCGCATCGTCGGCCTGTTCAAGCGCGGCCAGACCCAGCTGTCCTCTTCGCTCGGCTATGTGCTTCTGCGGGAATCGCAATCACTGCTGGGCCGACCCTTCATCATCAACCGCATCGGCGTGCATCTGGACGATCCCTATGGCGCGCAGCCCATCAGCCGACGCCTGGAAGAGCGCTTTGCCTACAAGGCCGAAAGCTGGGAGGAGCGATCCGCCGACTTTCTCTCGCTACTCGTGACCCGCAATGTCATCATGTACAGTGTCGTCTCGGCGATCCTGCTGGTCGCCAGCTTCGGCATCTACACCGTCGTGTCGAACAGCGTGTCGGACAAGAGACGCGATATCGCGATCATGCGCTCCATCGGCTTTTCCGAAGGCGACCTCCAACTGATTTTCGTGTTCGAAGGGTTGGCGCTGGCGCTGATCGGCATCCTTGCGGGATGGCTGCTTGGCTACGGATTGATGGCGATCCTGGGCTCCCTCAAATTTCCCATCGCGGGGGAGGACCAGCGCCTGCCCCTCGATCGCTCCGCCCGCCAATATGCCATCGCCGCTGCCGCATCGCTGTTTTCGGGGGTGATAGCGGCCTGGCTCCCGGCGCGAAAGGCGGCACGCCTCGATCCCGTCGATATATTGCGGGGCGCGGTATGAACCCGATCATGCAGGCGCAGGGGCTGACCCGCGAACTGGCCGGGACACCCCCGGTCACGCTGGTTGCCGATGTTTCGCTGGCGATTGACCCGGGCAGCTTCGTCGCCATCGTCGGGCCGTCGGGCTGCGGCAAATCCTCCTTGCTCTATCTGCTGGGGTTGCTGGACCGCCCGACCGAAGGGTCCGTACTGTTTGAAGGGCGCGACATGAACCCACTGGACGGCGACGAGCGCGCGCAGATCCGACTGGCGCATTTCGGCTTCGTGTTCCAGTTCCACTTCCTGCTGCCCGAATTCACGGCGCTGGAAAATGTCATGCTGCCAATGCGCAGGCTGGCACGCCTGACGCAGCCACGGGCGCGGGAAACGGCACAGAGCCTGCTGGCCGACGTTGGTCTGGCCAATAAGATGGACAAGACGCCCAACCGCCTTTCGGGCGGCGAAAGACAGCGCGTGGCGATCGCCCGAGCGATCGCGAACGACCCCGCGCTGGTGTTATGTGACGAGCCAACCGGCAATCTCGACAGCCAGAACAGCGCCCACGTGGTCGAAATGTTTCGCGCACTCGCCCATGATCAGGGCCGCGCGGTCGTGTGCGTGACCCACGATCCCGACGTCGCTGCCGCAGCCGATGTGCAGATATCGATGCTGGACGGCCGTATCAGCGGAACCGACATCCGATCGCGATGAACGAGAACTCAAACCCTCCGTCCCGCTGAAATCGCTGATTTTGACGCACGTCAATTCGTCGCCGGAACTGAAGAATTAATGTCTTTGGAAAGGAGACATTAAATGGATCAATTGTTTGGCCTTTACTTCCCGCATTTCGTCGCTGGCCTGATGATCGTGTTCATGCTCGTTCTTGGTGGCCTCAGCCTCCAGGATGCCATGCGCGGCGGCCGGAATTGAGCGAAGAGCAGCCGCCCTTCCACGCCGTGGGCGGACGCGAAGGGGTCAGCAGGATCGTGGATCGATTCTATGACCTCATCGACTCCGTCCCCGCCTATCGCGACCTGCGGGCGATGCATGCCGATGACCTGACGCCTATGCGGCGGTCGTTGAGCGGCTTTCTGTGCGGCTGGCTGGGTGGCGACAGCGACTGGTTCGCGGCCAACCCCGGTAAATGCATGATGTCGCTCCACGCCCGCTTTCCCATCACCGATGCCGTTGCCGTTCAATGGACGTCGGCGATGCGGAAGGCGATGGAGGATTGCGGCGTGGAAGAGCATCTGGCGGCGCGCATTGGCGGCGTCTTCGACGCGATGGCATCGGCCATGGTTCGCGCCTGATTCTGACTGCCCCCGCGCAGGTCGCCGGGGGCAGTTTTTGCATCACCGGCTGGCATCCGAAACCGCAAGTATGTGGTCCGCACGGCCGGGGAAGATATAATCGAACTCCAGAACCAAGCCGCCGCCCAAAGGACCATCGACGATCAGGTCTGTCTCGCAAAAGGCCTGCACGCCATTGCGCCCGTAGGTGTAGCGCGTGACGCCCCGATAGACTGGTGATGCATCAAGCCGGGCGTCGATCTCCGCGTCGCCCGGCAAAGCGCGATTGACCAGAAACTTCAATCGCCCGGCAAAGCGCGCGTCATTGGCCTCCAGCGCCTGGAGCGCCAGATAGCGATCTTCCAGCTGCTCAAGCGATGCATGAAGGAACCCAACATGAAAATCATATTCGGGATCGGCTGCTTGTGCTGCCCGATAGGCTGAAACAGCGGGATGCTCGCTGTCGGTGCCCAACCCCAGCGCTTCGCGCGCCGCAGTCAGTAGCGCCGCTGTCGCCGCCGGTAGCGGGCTGAGATAGACGATGTTGTCCCCGCCATTGGGGGCAAGGACATTGGTGGTGAAGCGATAAAATATGCCACCTTGCGGCAGTTCCATTTGCTGGGTCTTCATGAGCCCGGCGGTTTCCAGCAGCAACGCAGCCGCCGGACCATCTTCGGGCCGGGGATAGTGCAGGTTAATGTGGCTGATTGTCTGCGCCGCCTTTGCGCGCATGGTCGATTGGACGTTCATGCTGTTCCTCTCTGCCGCAGCCTCGAACACGCCCGGCCCCCTGATAGGAAGACGAAGTCGCCTCACGCGCTTTGAGGCAGGTCAAATTTCAAACATGCGCGTAGAATTTTGATCGAGTTGTAACGAATATTGTCGCTGATTTAGCGCATTGACCTCTGATGATCGGAGAAACATTGCTTCAAGAAAGCGAAAATTCCTGAAATTTGATGATGGTCAATTCCCTCTCGCTCGACCTGGTCCATCATGGCCTCCTCACCCACGGAGGACGACATGGAAGTCGCGGCTCTCGCCTACAGCATCATTACCTCCCGCGATCCCCAGCAGTGGGTGTGCTTCGCTGAGGAAATTGCGGGATTTTCCGTTGACGCGCTTCCCGGCGGCCTGGCGCTGCGCATTGACGAGCGCGCTGGGCGGCTCTTCATTGTCGAGGGCGACCGCGACAGCTATTGCGCCAGCGGCTGGGAAGTGCGCAACGAAGATCAATATGCCGCCGCCCTCGCCTCTCTGGACGCGCGGGGTATCGCGTACACGCACGCCACGCAGGCTGAGCGGGCGCTGCGCCATGTTACCGCGATGGTGTGGTTCCGCGATCCCTCGGGCAACCGCCATGAACTTTGCTATGGCTATGTAAGCAGCTTCGCTCCCTTCTGCTCGCCGCAAGGGGTGCGCTTCGTCACGGACGGCCTTGGCTACGGCCATGCTGTTCTGCCCGCACCGAATATCACAGAGACGCGCGGCTTCCTCGCCGAAGTGCTGGGTTTGCGCCTGTCCGACTTCATGGTCCACCGTCCGGCAGGAGCAGGCGGCCCCGAAATGCGGATCGACTTCCTGCATTGCGCCAACGGCCGTCATCACAGCCTGGCACTGTTCGAGGGTGAGGTGCCATCGGGCTGTGTCCATCTGATGGTCGAGGTCGCCACCATCGACGAGGTCGGCCACGCCTATGACCGGGTGCTCGCATCCGGGGCAAGGCTCATGGCGACGATGGGCCGCCACACAAATGATCACATGATCAGCTTCTATGTCGAAACGCCCGGCGGCTTCGCGCTGGAATATGGCTGCGGCGGGCGGGTCATGGATTGGGATCACCACACCGTTTTCGAAAGCACATCGGCCAGCCTGTGGGGCCATGATTTCAGTGTCGGCTTCGGCGCCGACGAACAGGCAAAACTGGCCGACGCGGCCTGATCATAAGGAGAGGGAATATGACGCTTGCCAATGCGACCACAGCGCCCGCCATGGCCGATCTCGTCGATCGGGCGGCAGCGCTGGTGCCGGTTCTGCGCGAACGGGCCGATGCCTGCGAAGCGGGCAACAAGGTGCCGGACCAAACCATCCGCGACTTTCAGGAAGCGGGCTTTTTCAAGATCCTCCAGCCCCGTCGGCATGGCGGCTATGAGATGGACATCGATACCTTTTACGCGGTGCAGATGAAGCTGGCGGAAGGCTGCATGTCCTCCGCCTGGGTGCTGGGCGTCGTCGCCGTGCATAACTGGCAGCTCGCCCTGTTCGACGCGCAGGCGCAGGAGGATGTGTGGGGCAAAGATAACGCCACCCTCATCTCCTCCTCCTACATGCCGCGCGCGCAGGTGACGCCGGTCGAGGGCGGATACCGCATCAGCGGGCGCTGGGGATTTTCCAGCGGCGTCGATCATTGCGACTGGGCATTTCTGGGTGGCCTCGTCAACGATCCCGAGACGGGCGAGCCCGACTTCTGGACCTTCCTGGTCCCTCGGGGCGATTTCAAGGTGCTGCCGATCTGGGACACGATCGGGCTGGGCGGCACAGGCAGCCATGATGTGACGGTGGAGGACGCCTATGTCCCGGCTTACCGCACGCATCGGTCCAAGGATGGCTTTGCCTCCACCAACCCCGGCGCAAAGGTCAATCCCGCGCCGCTTTACAAGCTGCCGTTCGGGCAGGTGTTCGTGCGGGCCGTGTCTTCCTCGTCCATCGGGGCGCTTCAGGGCGCGCTGGATAGCTTCATCGAAAAGGGCGCCAAGCGCAGGAGCGCCAATAGCGGGGCGAGCGCGTCGGCCGACCCCGATGTGCAGATGGTGATCGCCGAAACCCGCGTCGCGATCGACGAGATGAAGACCATCCTGTTCCGCAACTTCGAGCATCTGACCGAAAAGGCGCGCGCAGGGGAGCAGGCGGACCTTGAAACCCGTCTCCACTACCGTTTCCAGTCGGCGCAGATTTCTGGCCGCTGCTGCGCGCTGATCGCCCGCATCTTCGCGGCGAGCGGCGCGGAAGCCATCTATCGCGGCAATCCGATCGCGCGCGCCTTCTGCGACATCCACGCCGGGCGAGCCCATGTCGCCAACAATCCGGGCGTGGTCGGCCGCAACTTCGGCGGCGTCATGCTCGGCGCGCCCAACGGCGACAGCTTCATTTAAGAGGAAGGGCGCGGATCATGACAAAGACAGCCGAATATGGCCTGGGTGAACTGACCTTTCCCCGTGGCTGGTTCATGGTGGCGACCGCCGATGAGGTGACGCAGCAACCGCAACCCGTCCGCTTCTTCGGGCAGGACATGGCTCTTTATCGCGGCAAGAGCGGACGCGTCGTTTTGCTCAACGCTTATTGCCCGCACATGCGCGTCAACATCGCGCGCAACAGCACATCCTATGTCGTGCGCGACGGCAATCAGGTGGAAGGGGATTCGATCCGCTGCCCCGCCCATGGCTGGCGCTTCACGCCCGAGGGGCAGTGCGACGACATTCCCTATTCGACGCACAAGATCCCCAAGGCCGCCTGCATCAAGTCGCACAAGGTCGTGGAAAAGGCAGGCTGCATCTGGATATGGCATGATATGGAGGGGGGCGAACCCGACCATGACCTGCCCGACTTCGCCGAATGGAACCGCACCGGCGAGGGATGGGTCCGCTGGCAGGTGGACCCTCTCGGTACCTTGCCGATCCACCCGCAGGAAATCCTCGACAACATGACCGACTATGCCCATTTCGCGCCGGTCCATGGATCGTCGGGCAATGTATTTTTCGAAAATGAATTTGAAGGGCACATCATGCGCCAGCGCTTTGCGTCGGGCCACCGGACGCTGGTGGATGGCAGCGGGCTGCTGGAAACCGACACCTGGTACACCGGGCCGGGCATCCTGCTGTCCCGCATGGAGGGCAAGCATCCCTCGCTCATGATGATCTGCAACACGCCGGTCGAGGATGGCGAGGTCCGGGTCTGGTTCGCCGTGATGGCGCAAACCGCTGCGAACGGCGAAGCGACGGCAGAGGAACGCGCCACCGCCCGCGCCTATCATGAGGCAGGGCTTGCCGCCTTCTCACAGGATTTCGAGCTGTGGAAATATAAGGAAGCGGCCATCAACATCCTTCAGGTGCCGGACGACGGGCCGTTCCACAAGGGGCGGCTATGGCATCGCCAATTCTACAATCCGCGCGCCCGCGCGAGCGAATTCCAGAAGCGGGTCAACGGCGTCCATACCACCGTGGACCTGCGCGGGAGCAAGGCTGCGGCCTGAATATCCATAGTTGAGTGATTGCCGACGGAGCTTCCCTTAAGGCCGCTCCGCCGCTGCCATATGCACTGCCCGATTTGACGCACGTCAATTTGTTCGCGCCAAGTAAGTATATACTCACTTCTTGAGCGAACCGGCATTTCTGCCGCCGCGCACCAAGAGAGGAGCGAAGATGAACGCGCATAGCCAGCCACATCAGGCGACCACATGCCCCCTGCCCATCGCCGACCGGGATGGACTTCGCAGGGCGTTGCAGGACGCCAACCTGCCTAGCCTGCTGATGGTTTACACGACCTATGCGCAGGACCGCGAGTATCTGGACAGTTTCGCGCCCTACCTGACCGGCATATACACGGCGGAAGCGCCGTCGAACGTGCCGGACGAAATGGCGCAGGATCTGCGGGATCGCCTCTTCGCGCTGCTGACCAACCCGAAGCCGCCGGTGGAACGCCCGATCGATCCTGAACTGCTGCGCCGGATGATGGGCGTCAGCGTGGGTGAAGATGTCGATCCCGCCATCATGCCGGTGCTTTACGACCAGATGGGCTTTGAACGCCCGGTGCCGCGCAAGGACATGCCCGGCCGCATCCATCCGCCCGCCGGTTTCCGCGTGCTGGTGATCGGCGGCGGCATGACCGGCATCGCCGCAGGGATCAAGCTGGGCGAGGCGGGCTATGACTATACGATCATCGAGAAGAACCCTGACCTTGGCGGCACATGGCTGGAAAATCGCTATCCCGGCGTCGGCGTCGATACGCCCAGCCACTTCTACTCCTATTCGTTCGAACTGAACCCGGACTGGAGCAGCTACCATCCGAAGGGGCCGGAAATTCACAGCTATCTGACCGGCGTCGCCGACAAATATGGCATCCGCGATCATGTCCAGTTCGGAACGAAGGTGCTCGCCGCCCGCTGGAGCGATGCGGACAGCAACTGGCACGTCACCTTGCAGGATGTGAAGACTGGCGCCGAACGAGTGGAAGTGGTCAATGCGGTCCTGCTCGCCCACGGCGTTCTGAACCGCTGGTCCTTCCCCAATATCCCCGGTCTGGACAGCTTCAAGGGCACCAAGATGCACACCGCCGGGTGGGACCCGGATATGGACCTCACCGGGAAGCGCGTGGCGGTGATCGGCACGGGCGCCAGCGCCGCCCAACTCGCCCCCGCGATCGCTGACAAGGTTTCCAGCCTCGTCATCTTCCAGCGGTCAAAACATTGGGTGCTCAATAACCCCGAAATCACCGCCCCGGTGAACGACGATATCCGCTTCGCGCTGCGCAACATTCCCCATTACAAGGAATGGTTCCGCTTTCGCGTATACTGGTTCACCGGCGATGGCCTCTATGGCAATGTGAAGAGAGACCCGAACTGGCCCAACCAGGACGTCTCAATCTCTGCCCAGAATGACGGCGCGCGCAGCTATGCGCTGCAATATATCCATCGCAAGCTGGCGGGCCGTCCCGACCTTATCGAAAAGGTCGTTCCCGACTATCCGATCTTTGGCAAGCGCATTGTTCTGGACGCCGATGGCGGCTGGCTCGACACTTTGCTGAAGCCCAATGTCACGCTGGAAACCGACCCCATCGACCATGTCGAGGAAAATGCGATCGTCACCAGGAGCGGCAAGCGTTACGAAGTCGATGTGATCGCGCTCGCCACCGGCTTTGAACTGGCTCCCGCGCTTGGCCCGCTCAAAGTCTATGGCCGGGGCGGCTGCGATCTGGCGGCGGCATGGGGCAAGGACGAGGCGCGCGCCTATCTGGGCGTAATGGCTCCCGCCTATCCCAATTTCTTCATGACGCTCGGGCCGAACAGCGCACCCAATCATGCGGCGGGCGTCAACATGGTTCTGGAAGCGCAGATTCACTATATCGTTGAAGCGCTCGACAGGATCGTGGCCGCTGGCGGCAAGGCGATCGAGCCGACCGAGCAGGCCTATCTCGACTGGAACGAGAAGGTCGACGAGCAGATGAAGCAGATGGTCTGGACCCACCCCAAGGCCAAAAGCTATTATTTGAACAGCAAAGGCCGCAACTATGTGTCCTGCCCGTTCAAGCTCGCCGAATACTGGAACTGGACGCGCAATCCTGATGCGGACGCGATGGTCATTTCCTGATCTTCGCTAGAGACAGAAAAAAAGGGGCTCGATCCATTCGGATCGGGCTCCTTTTCATATGGGCACTGCCTTACCCCGTTGGCCCTGAGCCTGTCGAAGGGCTTTTCTTTGTTGAGGAAGGAAAAGGCTTCGACAAGCTCAGCCCGAACGGGGGTTAGATCATTTGACTTGCGACGTGCCCTGATGGCGTTGCGCCCTCAATCCTCGTCGATCAATATCCGCGCCGCCGCGCCTTCGCTGTCATCGAACTGCCCATCCCGCAGCGCCCAGAAAAAGGCGGCAAGGCCCAGCAACCCAAGGAACAATGCGATCGGGATCAACAGTCCAAGGCCGGTCATTTCGCGGCTCCCTTCAGGCGCAGGGCGTTGGCGATGACGATCAGCGAGGATGTGGACATGGCAACCGCCGCAACCAACGGCGTGACCTTGCCCGCAACGGCCAGCGGCACCGCCAGCACATTATAGCCGATCGCCAGCGCGAAATTCTGCTTCACCACGGCGATCGTCCGGCGCGCCGCGCGAACGGTCACCGCCACGGGCTCCAGCCTGTCGCCCAGGAACACCGCATCCGCCGTCAACTGGCTCGCGTCGCTGGCGGAGGCCGGGGCCATGCTGGCATGACCCGCCGCCAGAGCCGGGCCGTCATTCAGCCCGTCGCCCACCATCAACACCTTCTCGCCGCGCGCCTGTAACCGCCCGACGAGCGCCAGCTTATCCGCCGGGCGCAGATAGCCGATCGCCGTCGTTCCGGTCGCACGCGCGATCTCTTCCAGAGCTTCGGGACGATCCCCGCTGGCGATCAACGTCTTGAGGCCCATCGAGCGCATCTCGCTCAGCGTTTCGGCCGCATCCGGGCGCAGGGCGTCGGAAAAGTGCAGCAGCACCGAACGCTCGCCGAACCGATATTCGCTCGCAAGGCCGAACAGGCTGACGACGCTTCGTGGCCGGGCCAGCGACACCGCCACGCCGCCATGATCAGCGAATATGCCCTCACCCGGAATTTCGCGGATTTGGTCGAGGGACGCGGGGGCGACTTGCCGAGCCTCCAGCGCCTGCCGCAGCGCATCGCTCAACGGATGGCGAGAGACCCTTGCCAGCGCCAGCAGGATCGACTGATCCTCATGCCCCAGGCGGTCAAGCGCCTGCGGCACCGGACGGCCCAGCGTCAACGTGCCGGTCTTGTCGAACAGCGCCTCGCTCACTTCCGCCAGCCGCTCCAGCGCCGATCCGTCCTTCACCAGCACGCCCCGCCGCATCAGCGCACCGCAGGCGACGATCTGCGCCGCCGGAACCGCAAGGCCAAGCGCGCAGGGGCAGGTGATGAGCAGCACGGCCACCGCGATCAGCAGCGCTTGATGCACGCCCGCGCCCGCGATCATCCACCCCGCGAAGGACAGCGCGGCGAGCAGATGGACACAGGGCGCATAGTAGCGTGCGGCCCGGTCGGCGATCCGGACATAGCGCGACTTGCCCTGCCCCGCTTCCTCCATCAGCCGGGCGATGTCGGCGATCACAGTGTCGGCCCCGGCCGCCGTAACCTCGACCGTGATCGGCCCTTCGATATTCATCGCCCCGGCCTGGACGGCATCGCCAGCTCTCACACGTACCGGCGCGCTTTCCCCGGTCAGGAAAGCGAGGTCGATGCCGCTTTCTCCTTCAACGACCCGGCCGTCGGCGGCCAGCCTTTCGCCCGCCGCGACGATCATGCGCATGCCGGGACGCAGCGCACTGGCCGCTGTCCACTGGCTGCGGCCACCCTCATCCAGCACCAGCGCGCCCGGCGCCGTCTGCTTGAGCAACGCCGCCACGCCAGCCCGTGCGCGCCCCCGCATCATGCTGTCGAGGCAACGCCCCGCCAGCAGGAAGAACAGCAGCATCACCGCCCCATCGAACCAGGCATGTTCGCCGCCGCTGACGGTTTCGAACAGGCTCATCGCCGTCGTCAGCAGCACGCCGATGCTGATCGGCACGTCCATGTTGGTGCGCCGTTGCCTGAGCGCAGCCCAGGCGGAACGGAAGAATGGCTGGCCCGCATAAGCAATCGTCGGCAAGGCGATCAGCGCCGACAGCCAGTGAAACATCGTCCGCGTCGCGCCTTCCGCGCCCGACCAGATCGACACCGACAGCAGCATGATGTTCATCGCCGCGAAGCCCGCCACAGCAAGCGCGCGCACCAGCGCCCTGCTCTCTGCCGCCGCGACGTCCTGACCCGGATCGGCAAGCGGCTCGGCATCGAACCCCAGCGCAACGATCGCCGCCTTCAACTCCGGCGGGGTCAATGCGGGATCATGACTGATCGCAACCCGCTTCGCGCTCATATTGACGCGCGCGGCATGGATGCCGGGCGTCAGCGGCAGGCCGTTTTCGATCTCGACAGGCATCCCGCGCAATGGATGCCGGGCACCGCGAACAGGCTTTCCTTTGCCTCAACCGAAGCTTCCTCATTGAGAACAGGCTGGCTGGCCATCAGTCGATCTCCCGCAGCAAATGTTCTTCTCCGCCCCCATGGCGAATGTCGAAGCGCAGCTGCCACCGGCCACCGGGCAAGGCGCGATCGCTCACATAAAGTCCCGGCGTGGCCTCATGCAGGCGCAGCATGATGTCCGGCGCGCGCCCAAGCGGATGTTGCGCCACGGCACGCATCTGCGCGCCCCGCACATTCAGTTCCATCCGCACATGGCGCGCGGCGTCCAGCGTCACCCTGTCGCGCCAGCCCAGCTTTTCCTGCGCGCGCGCCTGCGCCAGCCAGCCGTTGAACTTCTGGCTGGCGACATAGCTGTTCTCGACCACCGCCCCGCCAAAGGAGCGCACGGCGATCGTCGCCATCAGCATGTTGACCGCGATCACCACGGCGAAAAACGCCACGAGGATCGCCGTCATATGCCAACCTGTGAATGCGCGGGCGCGGTTGCGGACGTCGGTCATCTGTCAGGGCCTTTCAAATCGGGCTGGTTCGCTGTCGCCGCCGCCTTCACGGTCCATGGCGCGCACGGTGAAGCTGAAATCCTCCCGCACCGGACCTGCCGGGGGGACAGTCAGGAACAGGCGCAGCTTGGCCACGCTGTCGGCGGGAACGGTGACGCGGACGGCGCTGCCCGCCGCCTCCCGCGATCCTGTCTCGGTCCACATCTTCACGTCGCGCAGGCCAGTCACGCTTACTTCCACGGGGCGCGGCCGCGTCTCCATGTTGCGCACCTTCACCGTATAGGCATTGCGGATCGCGCCGTCGGACAAGCGCACGAAGATCGGGTTACGGTCCTGCTGCGCGCTGATGTCCAGCCGCGTACGTGCGCCCAGAGCAAACAGCATCGCCGCGCCGATGCTCGCCCAGACCGTGAAATAGGCAATCGTGCGCGGACGCAGCAGCGTCTTGAGCACCGGCTTGGCCGCCGCACCCTTCTTCTCCGCCTCGGCATCATCCTCGGTACAATAATCGATCAGCCCGCGCGGACGGCCGACCTGCTCCATCACCTTGTCGCAGGCGTCGATGCACAGCGCGCAAGTGATGCAGCCGATTTGCGGGCCTTCCCGAATGTCGATGCCGGTGGGGCAGACCGCGACGCACTGGTTGCAATCGATACAGTCGCCATAGTCGCCGGGATGCGCCTGCGCCTTCTTCAGGCTGCCGCGCTGCTCGCCACGCCAGTCCTTATAGGTGACGACGAGCGATTTCTCATCCAGCATCGCCGTCTGGATGCGCGGCCAAGGGCACATGTATATGCACACCTGCTCACGCATGAAGCCGCCCAGAATGAAGGTGGTGGCGGTCAGCACCGCAACCGTCCCATAGGCGACCGGCGCAGCCGTGCCGCTCCAAAATTGCTGCTGCAAAGTGGGCGCGTCGGCGAAATAGAAAATCCATGCGCCTCCGGTGATGAATGCAATCGCCAGCCACACCGTCCATTTCACCAGCCGCCGGGCCAGCTTGGAGATGCTCAACGGCGCTTTCGCCAGCTTCAGTTGCGCATTGCGATCGCCATCGATGAAGCGTTCGACATGCTGGTAAAGGTCAGTCCACACCGTCTGCGGGCAGGCATAGCCGCACCAGGCCCGCCCCACCGCCGATGTGACAAGGAACAGGCCGATCCCCGCCATGATGAGCAACCCCGCCACATAGTAGAATTCATGTGGCCAGATCTCGATCGCGAACATGTAGAAGCGCCGGTGCGCCAGATCGACCAGCACCGCCTGATCCGGCGCATAAGGCCCCCGATCCCACCGCAGCCAGGGCGTGCCCCAATAGATGGAAAGCGTCACCGCCATGACCGCCCATTTGAGGCGTCGGTAAAAGCCATCCACCGCCTTGGGATAGACGCCCTTGCGCTTCTCATAGAGCGAGAGGGAATCCGACATCAGCATGTCCGCCTCCCTTCCTCCGTCATCCCGGACTTGATCCGGGATCCCGCTTCTTCCCCACACCCGTTGCAAAGGGCAGCGGGACCCCGGATCAAGTCTGGGGTGACGAAAAGGGCGCGGCTATTATTGCGCGGCATCGCCCGGCACCTTAGCCGCAGCAACCTTCACCGGCGCAGCCTCGCCCCCTCCCAGGCTGTGGACATAGGCGGCCAGCATGCGGATCGTTGCCTTGTCCAGCTTGTCGTCCCAGCGCGGCATCACGCCATGGCGGCTGTTCCAGACAGTCTCATGGATAGTGTCCGCGTCGCCGCCATAGAGCCAGATCGCGTCGGTCAGGTTCGGCGCACCAAGCTCCCGGTTCCCCTTGCCCGTCGGCCCGTGGCAGACGGCGCAATTGTCGGCAAAGACCTTGCCCCCGCGCTGCGATGCCGGGCTGGCACGGTCCTGCCCACTGATCACCCGCACATGCGCCACCACATCATCGACCTGCGCCGCCGTCAGTAGCTGATCCTTGCCGAAAGCGGGCATCAGCGACTGACGGGTTGCGTCATGATCGGGATTGCGCACGCCGTCAGTGAGGGTCTTTTCAATCGCGACGAGATCGCCACCCCACAGCCAGTCGTCGTCATTCAGGTTGGGATAGCCCTTCGATCCCGCCGCGCCCGATCCGTGGCACTGCACGCAATGCACGCGAAATGCCGCGCGCCCGCCCTCGACCGCCGCCTGCATCAGCTGCGGCCGCGTCGGCAGCACTTCGATGGAGGTGTCGGCGATCGCCTGCCGTATCGGCGCGATCTGCGCTTCCCGCGCCGCCAGTTCCTTGTCGAGCGCGCCCCGGCTGGACCAGCCAAGCACGCCGCCGGTCGCTCGATCTATCATCGGCAACGCCGGATAGGCGATCACATAGCCGATCGCGAACAGGATCGTCGCATAGAAGCTCCACAACCACCATCGCGGCAGCGGCGTGTCCAGTTCCTGGATACCGTCCCACTCATGATGTTTGATCTCTGTGCCGGTGGCGGCGTCGATCCGCTTTTCATCAGCCATGATCGGCCTCCGCAGGGTCTTTCTGAAATATAGCGAGCGCGGCCTCTTCGCTGCGTTCACGCCCCTTTGGCAGGAAATGCCAGCCGATCAGGACGGCATAGGTCACGCCCATGAACACCAGCCCCCAGCTGTCGGCGAAATGCCGCAAGGCGTCGTAGCTCATCGCTCCACCTCCTGCGGCTTGGCGCTTTCCACATCGACCAGCGTGCCCAGCATCTGGAGGTAGGCAACCAGCGCATCCATCTCCGTCACCTTGCCGGGATCACCGTCGAAATCGCGCGCCTGCGCCTTGGGATAGCGCTTGATCAGGTCCTTGGCGTCCGCATCCGGATCGGCCTGCGCCTTCAGGTCGTCATTAGCCTTGGCGATGGCATCCTTGCTGTAGGGGACGCCGACATTGGACAGCGCGGTCAGGTCCTTGCCCATATCCCCCGCCTTCAGTTCACGCTCGGCGAGGAACGCATAGCCCGGCATGATGGACTCCGGCACCACGGCCCGCGGGTCCTTCAGATGCTGGACATGCCATTCATCCGAATATCTGCCCCCCACCCGCGCCAGGTCGGGGCCGGTGCGCTTCGATCCCCATTGGAACGGATGGTCGTACATGCTCTCCGCCGCGAGGCTGTAATGGCCATAGCGTTCCGTCTCGTCCCGGAACGGCCGGATCATCTGGCTGTGGCAATTGTAGCAGCCCTCGCGGATGTAGATGTTCCGCCCCGCCAGCTCCAGCGGCGTGTAGGGCCGCATACCCTCCACCTTCTCAATCGTGTTATCGATCCAGAACAACGGCGCGATCTCCACGATGCCGCCGATGGCGACTACAATCAGCGACGCAATGCCCAGCAGGGAGACATTGCGCTCCAGCTTGCCATGGTCCCAGAACTTACCCGTGGTTTTGCTAGTCATGTCTTGGCGTCCTTAAGCAGGCTGGGCGACAAGCGGCCGGTCCGCCGTCGGATCATAGGCCGCATCACTCATCGGCTTCTCCGCACGCAGCGGGCTGCCCGCGATGGTCTTGCCGATATTCCAGGCCATGATGATCGCCCCGGCGAGGTACATGAGGCCCCCGGCAGCCCGGATCACATACATGGGGAACATGGCGCTCACGACTTCGGAGAAGGCGTAGACGAGATAGCCGTCGCTGCCATATTCGCGCCACATCAGCCCCTGCATGATGCCCGCCACCCACATCGACGCGGCGTACAGAACGATGCCAAGCGTCGCGAGCCAGAAGTGCCAGTTCACCAGCCGCAGCGAATAGAGCCGCTCGCGCTTCCACAGTCTTGGCGTCAGATAATAGAGGCAGGCGAAGGTGATGAGCCCATTCCAGCCCAATGCACCACTATGCACATGACCAATCGTCCAGTCGGTATAGTGGCTAAGACTGTTCACCGCCTTCACCGACATCATCGGCCCTTCGAAAGTGCTCATGCCGTAAAAGGCCAGCGCCATCACCATCATGCGGATGATCGGATCAGTGCGGATGCGGTCCCATGCGCCGTTCAGCGTCATAAGGCCGTTGATCATCCCGCCCCAGCTCGGCATCCAGAGCATGACCGAAAAGACCATGCCCAAAGTCTGCGCCCAGTCCGGCAGCGCGGTGTAATGAAGATGATGCGGACCCGCCCAGATATAGAGGAAGATCAGCGACCAGAAGTGGATGATCGACAACCGATAGCTATAGACCGGACGCTCCGCCTGCTTGGGCACGAAATAATACATCATGGCCAGGAAACCGGCGGTCAGGAAGAAACCGACCGCGTTATGCCCGTACCACCATTGGGTCAGTGCATCCTGCACGCCCGCGAAAGCGCTGTAGCTCTTGGAACCGAGCAGGCTGACCGGCACCGACAGGTTGTTGACGATGTGCAACATCGCGATCGTCAGGATGAAGCTCAGGTAAAACCAGTTCGCGACATAGATATGCGGCTCGCTGCGGCGCAGGATCGTGCCGCCGAAGACGACAAGATAGGCGACCCAGACGATGGCCAGCCAGATATCGACATACCATTCCGGCTCGGCATATTCGCGCGCCTCGGTGATGCCCATGACATAGCCGGTCGCGGCCAGCACGATGAACAGCTGGTATCCCCAGAACACGAACCGAGCCAGCGAGGGAAAGGCCAGCCGCGCGCGGCAGGTGCGCTGCACGACATAAAAGCTCGTCGCGATCAGCGCGTTGCCGCCAAAGGCAAAGATCACCGCCGATGTGTGCAGCGGCCGCAATCGCCCGAAGCTGGTATATTCAATGCCAAGGTTCAGGGCGGGAAAGGCCAGCTGCAAGGCGATGTAGAGCCCTGCCAAAAATCCCGCCAGCCCCCAGAAGACGGTCGCGATCACGCCCCAGCGGATCGGATCGTCATCATATTTCCCCTGATCGGCCGGCATCTTCAGCAGGCCGCGCGCGATACCGGCATAATCGGCCCCGCCGATCGTCACCACCACCATCAGCAACGCCGCCGCGCAGGCTATGGCCATATGGACGGCAAAGCCGCTGTCCACCGCCATCAGCGCCGCCAGCAAGGCGACCACCGCCAGCGCGAACCAGCCGCCCGATTTCAATAACAATCGATCCATCGGATTTCCCCGCGAAAGGTCTCTTGCGACGCCCCTCGTCCGGTCGCCGCCCCTATGCCCTGACCTCTGGCAAAGGCGGCGCGGCGGGTATGTAGGGGAATGTCCTTAGGCAAATTGTCGCCTCACTCCCCCTCCCACAGGCGGGAGCGGGCTGCGACTAAAAGCTCCCCCTCCCGTTTACGGGAGGGGAAAGTCCCGGAAACGGAAGCCCGCCCTCACGCGCCCTCGGCCATGCTCTCCAGCCGGTCCGCATCACAGATCCGCACGCCCCGCCGCCCGGCAAGCGCGATCACGCCCAGCCGCTTCATGTCGCTGATCTGACGCGATACGGTTTCTATGGTTAGCCCCAATATATCCGCGATCTGCTGGCGCGACAGAGGTAGGTCAATCACGCCGTCGGGGTCCGCGCGCAGCCGCCTGCTCATGTCCAGCAGGAAAGACGCGACCTTCTCTCGCGCATTCTTTCGCCCCAGCAGGAGCATCCAGGCTCGCATCCGATCAAGGTCGTCCAGCGTCCTCTGGAGCAGCCGGTGCTCCAGCTGCGAATGCTCGCGCGCAAAGCCGTCGAAAGCGCCGCGCGGGTAAAGGCACAGCCGCGCATCGGTCAGCGCCGTCACACTATGCGGCGTGCGCGCGCCAAAGGGCCGACCGATGAAATCTGACGCATAGACCACGCCGACAATCTGCTCCCGCCCGTCGCCTGTCGATGTGGCGAGCTTCAGCGTGCCTTCGATCACATTGGCGACAACCATGCTGTCATCGCCCTCCCACATCACCGTCTGCCCGGCCTGCAACGTGACCCGCCGCCCGATCCGGTTGAGCGCGGCGCGCTCCTGCGGGTTGAGATCGGCGCAGATCGCCTGGTCACGCACTTCGCAACGATCGCAATAACCCGCTCCGCAGCCTCCGGCCGCCGGAGTCATCATCGCCGCCATCTCGGCATCGCGGGGCGCCTTTTGCGCCAGATCAAATTGCATATCCATGCCCGCTGCATGCCCCTGCGCGGGTTTCAGACCTATCCGTAAATGTCCCTAACCGTCCCCACATCCGTCACGCCGGGTCAAGCCGGGGGTGACGATGTCATCAATTCACTCCAGCCCCGCATGGAACGCGATGCGCAACGCTTCGGCCAGGCTCTTCACCTCCAGCTTCTGCATCAGGTTGGCGCGATGAATCTCCACCGTTCGCGGACTGATCCCAAGGTCGAAGGCAATCGTCTTGTTGGGCAGCCCTTCGACCAGCCCATCCAGCACATCGCGCTCCCGATCGGTCAGCACATTCAGCCGCGCGCGCGCATCCTCCGCCCGCGCGCCCGCGCCACGGTCGGCGATCGCCACCCGCCGCGCCGCTTCGACACATCCAAGCAACGCCGCCTTCTCGAACGGTTTTTCTATGAAGTCGCTCGCCCCTGCCTTCATCGCCGCCACCGCCATGTCGATGTCGCCATGGCCGGTCATGATCACCACCGGCAGCATGACGCCCCGCGCGCGCAACTCCCGCTGCACCTCCAGTCCGTCAATGTCGGGCATCCGCACGTCCAGCAGCACGCATCCCGGTTCCAGTCCCGCCGCTTCCTTTAGAAACGCCGTGCCGCCCTCGAACAGCCGCACCGCATAGCCGCTGGTCTTCAGCAGGAAGGACAGCGACCGGCGGATCGCCTCGTCATCATCGACGACATAGATGGGGAAGGGTTCGCTCATGCCTTAATCCGCGCGGTCGAGGGTGAAGTGAAAGGCCGTGCCGCCCCATTGCGACGGCTGCGCCCAGATGCGGCCGCCATGGCCTTCGACGATGGTCTGGCTGATCGACAGGCCCACGCCCATGCCGGACGGCTTGCTGGTCGTGAAGGGCGTGAAGAGCGTGCGCGACATGTCGGGGTCCAGCCCCGTTCCGCTGTCCGCGACAATCACCTCTACGCGCCCGTCGTCGGCCGGTGCGGCGGACAGGCGCAGGATGCGTGCGGGGCTGTGCGCCATCGCCTCCATCGCATTCTTGATGAGGTTGATGATCACCTGCTGCAACTGCACGCGGTTGACCAGCACCCTGTCCACCCGCCGATCGACGCTGATGTCCATGTCGATGCCCCGGCTGTCCATGCCGATGAACGCGAGCGCCGCCCCTTCGGCCAGCAGTTCCCGCAGCGATTCCGGCTGGCGCATCGTCTCGCCGCGCTTGATGAACTCGCGCAGCGACCGGATGATCTCCCCCGCGCGCAACGCCTGCCGCGCACTTTCGTCCATCGCCTCGCGCAGCATCTCGCGGTCCACCGGCCCGTCGGCATCCAGCAGGTCGCGCCCGGCCTCCAGATAGTTGGCGATCGCCGTCAGCGGCTGGTTCAGCTCATGCGCCAGCGCGGACGCCAGTGTTCCCATCGCCGTCACCCGGCTGGCGTGGGACAGTTCCGCCTGAAGGTCCGCCACGCGCCGTTCGGCCTGTTGCCGCTCGGTAAGGTCGCGGATGAAGCCGGTGAACAGCCGCTGTCCCCGGTCATGCACCTCCCCCACCGACAATTCGATCGGAAAGGTCGATCCATCCCGCCGTCGCGCGCTGGTCAGGCGGCCGATGCCGATGATCCGTTTTTCGCCGGTACTGAGATAATGGTCGATATAGCCATCATGCCGTTCCCGATCCGGCGACGGCATCAGCATGGAGATATTTTCGCCCAGTACGTCCGTTTCAGCATATTGGAACATGCGCTGCGCCGCCGCGCTGAACGACACGATCCGGCCCGCCATGTCGATCACGATCAGCGCATCGGGCACCGTCGCCAGGATCGATCCCAGCAGCGCCTGTTCCAGGCTATGCTCGCGCTCGCTCAAGCCTTCCGTGTCATCGTCCGCCACCGCCATCGGGTTACAATGCCCTGTCTTCAGTGCGCCAGCAAGACAGGCACACGCCCTTCGCGCAGCATCTTTCGGGTCACGCCGCCGAACACGAACTGGCGCAACCGGCTGTGGCCATAGGCGCCCATCACCATCCAGTCGGGTTTCAGCGCTTCGACAGCGGCCATCAGGGCATCCTCCACAGCGCGCCCGTCCCGTGGCCAGCTATGGACTTCCGCTTTGATCCCATGGCGGGCAAGATATTCGGGGGCATCAGTCGCGGGGAAGGCATTTTTGCCTACTTCCTCCACTATCACGATGTGCACATCCTGCGCGAGTTTCAGCAGCGGAACCGCGCCCCGCAGAGCCGCCGATGCTTCCTGCGATCCATCCCAGGCGACCAGCGCCCGCCCCGCTACCATCAGTGATTTCGCGGATTGCGGGACCGCCATCACCGGCACAGGCCCTGACAGGGCCAGTTGGGCGGCAATCGGCAGTGGATCGGTGAGTACCCTGCGCGGCCCTTCGGGCAGGGTCACGACGATGACATCGGTCAATGTCGAGGCAGCCAGTAGGCCATGAAGGATATCGCCATCGATCTGCCGCCAATCCCAACTGACACCTTCCGCGCGAAGCCTTTCCTCGGTGTGCGCCTTGATACGCTCGTCGATTTCACGCAGCTCGTTGATGATGGAAGGCGCCAGCGCCGCGCCGCCATACATGTCTGCGGCCACCATGTCCGGCATTTGCGTCACCTGAGCGCAACGAATGTGCGCCCCCGTGGCACGAGCGATGTCGCACGCTGCCTGCAAGCGGCTTTCCGCGCCTCGATCGTCATGGATATGAAGCAGTATCGATTTCATCTCACGTCTCCTGCCGAGGAACCGTACCTTGTCTTTGCTGGCTAGGTTCTGACGGCCTCCGCCGCCATCCGGGATAGTCCTTATAGTCTTTGTCCCCCGAAAACCCGATCTGGGTGGTATGACATGGACAACGATACGCCTCGAACTCGCACGCACGCCCGCTTTTCCAAACGGATCGGCAGCTCGCAGCTATGTCATGCGCCTGCCGCTGGGTCAGGACGGCCTGATCGACGAGCAGGAATATCGGCATAAACCCGAACTCGCCACCGTCCGGCGCTTCTGGCCGAATGAACCCGACCGCCATGGCTGGCTGCTACGGACTTCCAACGGCTGGGCGCTATCCTATGAGCCGGGTGAGGAGGATGACGAGCAACTCTTCCGCCTGGACGCGCATGCAATTCAGCCCGGCAGCTATCTGACGCTGACGGAGCGGGATGGCGAGCGCCTGCCCTTCGTGGTGAAGGCGCTCGCCGCAGCATAGGGTTCAGAACTTTACGCCCACACCCGCGCCAAAGACCAGCGGATCGAGATGCACGCGAACCTTCTGCACGCCAGCCGCCGTGGTCGAGAGCCGGGCCGTCGTATCGATATCGATATATTTGACATCCAGGTTCAGGAAGACCCGGTCCGTCAAATCGACATCAACCCCGGCCTGCGCCGCCCATCCGAAGCTGTCCGACATGTGCACCATGGTCGCGCCCACCGCGCCCTCCAACGCGTTCGACGCCTTTTCATTGTAGAACAGCGTGTAGTTGACCCCCGCCCCGACATAGGGCCGAATCTTGGCTTCCGGCAGGAAATGATATTGCGCCGTCAGCGTGGGTGGCAGCACCCAGGTGGATGTGAGACGGCCTATCGTCCCTGTCGTTCCAGTGCGCCCGCTGGCACTATGTTTGGTCGTGGCGGCGATCAGTTCAAAGCCCACATGGTCAGTCGCCATATAGGTCACGTCGATCTCCGGCATCACGCTGTTATCGACTTTCACCTTTTCGCCAGGAAAGGCGGGCAGCACGCTCCCGCTTCGTTCATTGGGCGCAACCATGATGGCGCGCAGCCGCACCAGAACGTCGCCCTGCGCAGCCTGCGCGGGTGCGGACATGGCGGCGCAGCCAGCTGCCGCTCCAAGTAAGATAGTCTTGATGTGCATTTCCAAAGTCTCCATCCCTGTTGTCGGTGACTTGGCTTTGCCCCGGTGCCGCACGCCCAGCATTGATCCGGCGCAACCGGCAATTTGACCTGCCTCAATGCGCTGGGCGGCACCCCATGCGATCCGCTGTGGCATGTGGACCTATCACCCCGACCTGCTGGCCCAGCCGGTGCCGCGCTACACCAGCTACCCCACCGCCGCGCAGTTCACCGCCGATGTGGGCGCCGATGACCTTGCAGCCCGGCTGGACGGGGTGAAAACGGATGCCCCCCTCTCCCTCTATGTCCATATCCCCTATTGCCACGACATATGCTGGTATTGCGGCTGCAATACAGGAGCGGCCAATCGCGCCCAGCGGCTGACCGCTTATGTGGAGGCGCTGGAACGAGAGATGGCTTCCATCGCGGGGCGCTTGCGCGGACGCGGACGTGTCGCGCGGATCGCCTTCGGGGGTGGTAGTCCCAATTCGCTGCCGCTCGTCGATTTCGTCCGCCTGCTTCAGCAGTTGCTGATCTGTTTCGATGCGCGCGAGGCCGAAATTTCCGTCGAACTCGACCCCCGCCGCCTCGACGCCACCTGGATTTCCACCATGGCGGCCATGGGTGTCAGCCGGGTCAACCTTGGCGTACAGACCTTCACCCCGCATGTTCAGGCCGCGATTGGCCGCATTCAGCCGCTCGACATGGTGGAGCGAGCCGTCGATCAACTCCGCGCAGCCGGGATCGCGATCGGTTTCGACCTTATGTATGGCCTACCCGGTCAAAGCCTCGACGATCTTGCGGCGACTTTGGAAGCAAGCATCGCGATGCAACCCGCCCGTGTCGCCCTGTTCGGCTATGCCCATATGCCGCAGCTACTGCCCCGCCAGCGCCGCATCGATGGCAGCAATCTGCCCGATCTCGCCACGCGCTTCGAAATGGCCGCACAAGGCTATCGCATGTTAACCGCCGCTGGTTATGCGGCGATCGGCTTCGACCATTTCGCTCTTCCGCAAGACGGCCTGGCAATAACAGCGCGTGACGGACGGCTGCGCCGCAACTTCCAGGGCTTTACCGATGATCCCGCTGATATCCTCCTGGGTCTGGGCGCCAGTGCGATCAGCCAATTCCCGGACCTCATCATCCAGAATGAGAAGCAGGCCGGACCTTGGCGCGAACGCGTAGAGCGCGGCGAACTTTCCGCCACCCGGGGCACGCTGCGCACCGGCGATGACCGGCGGCGCGGCCGGATCATCGAGGCGATCCTCTGCCGGGGCGAAGCGCATGTGGATACTGCCCTGCCCCAGCCCGACCTGTCGCGCTTCGAGCGACTTGGCCTATTGCGATTGAGCGAAGGCCGAGTGCAACTGACCCCCGGCGCGCTCCCCTACGCCCGCAGCATAGCCGCCGCATTCGACAGCTATCTGCAACCAGCGGAAAAGCGGTTCAGCCATGCGGTTTAGTGCGCTGGCGCTGGCAAGCCTCGCCTTTGCCAGCCTCTCGGCCGGACAGGTGCCCCACTTTGCGGCGCGTTCGCCCTATTTCTGCGGCCCAACCCCTCTCGGTTGGATACCTCCAGGCCGACACAAGCCCACGTTACCCTCGGACGAGAAAATGGGCTGCCACTTCCTGATGTGCGGACGCAAGCGCGATCAAGCCAGAGCAGATGGGTCTTGCTTCCCTTAGAGCATGATCCGAGCCAGCAGAACCGACGTTCGACCGCGATGAAAGGGAACTCAGACGCCGCGCAGCGCGACATATGCGCCCACGGCGGTCACCGTGACGGCAAACAGCCGCTCCAGCAGCCCTTTGCGCGCCGCCATCTTTCGGCCGAGAGCAATACCTATAGCCGCCCCGCCGACACCGCCCGCAATCAATACTCCCACGAGTGACCAATCGACAAAACCCGACAGCGCATAGGAGGCCGCAGTGGTGAGGCCCAGCGCGGTAACGACGACGAGCGACGTTCCCACTGCATTTTTAAGCGGCATGGCAGTCGCCATCATCAGCCCCGGCACGATCAGGAAGCCGCCGCCGATCCCGAAAAAGCCAGCGGCCAATCCCACTCCAAGGCCGATCGGAACGAGGCGCGGCAACAATCGACCAGCGGTTGCTCGCGACAGTCGTACATCAGGCGCCTCAGTGGTGCGCTTCGTCCGTAGCATGGAAAGCCCCACGCCGATCATCAGCAAGCCAAACAGCATCAGCAATCGTTGGCCGTCTACAGCCTTACCGATTTCCGCGCCGATCGCCGCGCCAGTGACGCCAGCTCCCGCGAAAACAAGGGCGCATGGCCATTTCACCATACCGGCGCGGGCATGGCCGATCAGGCTGAAAGCCGCATTGGCGGCCACGGCGACCGCTGCCGTCCCGATGGCGGCATGAGCAGACCCCACGCCCACCACATAGACCAGCAGCGGCACGGCAAGGATCGAGCCGCCGCCCCCGACCAGACCCAACACGGTGCCGATCAGGCCGCCCGAAGCCAGAGCCGCGACGATCATGGCCGGAGACATGATCGGCCTACGCGCCGAGAGAACGGCGATTCCATGGCATCGCCTGCAACAGCTTCGCCATGCCGCACCAGCCGGTCGCCCCTGCCATCATCAACCCCGCGCCGACGAAGGCCGACAGGCCAAAAAAGGCAGGAGCGACGAGGAAGCCGAGCAGGACGCCCAGCAGCACGAGGCCACCGGCCACCAGTTGCACCTGCCGCATGATCTCCAACGGCTGTGCCCGGTCAAGGCGCGTCGGCAGTCCCGCTGCGCGCCAGCCGTCCAGACCGCCCTGAAGTATATGGCAGGGCGCGAAGCCCGCCGCCGCCTGCAAGGCTGCCTCATTGGCTTGCGTTCGCATGCCTGACTTGCAGTGAAAGATGATTGGCCCGGCCACCTGTGGCAGTTCCGCCAGACGATCGAGCGGGACATGGATCGCCCCCGGGATATTCTCGCGGGCATGTTCGTCCGGTCCACGGATATCGACGAGCGTGGCGCCCTTGGCCACGGCTTTGTCCGCGTCGTGCGGGGTAACGGTTGTGATCGGCATCGGATCATTCCTTGCAGAAGATGGTGTAGAGACTGGCGAGCAACTGTTCCGTCCGCGCATCGGCGATGCGATACCAGAGCGTCTGGCTCTCCCGTCGAAAAGCGACCAGCCCTTCGTCCCGCATCCTGGCGAGATGCTGCGACAAGGCGGATTGCGACAAACCTACCTCTTGCGCGAGGTCGCCCACGGTCATTTCGCCATGTTCGACCAGCTTGCACAGCACCATCAGGCGCCGGGCGTTGCCCATCGCTTTCAGCAGGTTCGAGACTTCGCCCGCCTTCTTTTCGAAGGTGGCGAGGTTCATCAACGGACGGATCATCATGTACTCCATTAGATATTGCTAATTTAGATACATGTAATATATTGTCAAGGAGCAATGGAGGACGACATGGACACAAAGCCCCTGATCGAAGCCTTTTTCGACGAGGTGACCTATACGGTGAGCTATCTGGTCGCTGACCCCGAAACCCGGGAGGCGGCGGTCATCGATCCGGTGATGGATTTCGACATTGCCAGCGGGGAGGTTGATACGCGCTCAGCCGAGCAGATGCTGGCCTTTGCTGAAAAGCAGGGTTGGCGGATCACTATGGTGCTGGAGACGCACGCCCATGCCGATCATCTGTCCGCAGCACCCTTTATCAAGGGCAAGACTGGTGCGCCGATCGGCATTGGTGAGCATATTTGCGACGTACAGAAAATCTTCCGTCCCGTCTTCGGATTCAACGACATGCAAATCGATGGTTCCGATTTCGACCGGTTGTTTCGAGATGGCGAGCAGTTTTCAGTGGGCATGCTGCGCTTCACCGTCATGCATGTTCCGGGGCATACACGTGCGGACATCGCTTATCTGGTCGGCGACGCGGCCTTTGTCGGCGATACATTGTTCATGCCTGATTATGGCACGGCGCGGGCGGATTTCCCCGGTGGCGACGCTCGCATTCTTTACCGTTCCATCCGCCGGCTGCTGAGCTTGCCCGATGAAACCCGCCTGTTTCTGTGTCACGACTATAAGGCGCCCGGCCGCGATGACTATCGTTGGGAAACGACAGTAGGTGAAGAACGGCGCGCAAGCGTCCATATCCATGACGGAGTGGATGAAGACAGTTTCGTCTCCATGCGCGAAGCCCGTGATGCGACGCTGCCCGTGCCTCGGCTGCTATTGCCTTCGATTCAGGTCAATATCCGCGCAGGACGTTTCCCCGAAGCCGAAAGCAACGGCGTTCGCTATCTCAAAATTCCGGTGAAGATGAAGACGGTTTGATTGCGACTTATACCTATCGCGATCTGCTCCGATGCGCTTAGGTTAGCTGCGACTATGTTCAATATCGCTCACCCTTATCTGTCCCTGATCGCGTCGATCGCAGTGGGCCTGCTTGTAGGGATGGAGCGCGGCTGGACACAGCGGAACTTCGGCCAAGGGCGCAGGGTTGCGGGCTTTCGCACCTTCGGGCTGATCGGGTTGCTTGGGGGACTCGGCGGCCTTGCCCCCGATATGGTCGCCGCTGCCCTGGGCCTGGGCGTCTCGGCTGTGCTGACGGTTGGCTACAGCCGAAGCGCCGATCAGGATCATCTGTCCGCAACCACAACATTGGCGGGCCTGCTGACCTTTGGCGCGGGTTTCTGCGCCACGCGCATCTCGCCTGCTTTGGGCCTGGCCATAGGTGCAGCGATCTTTGCGATATTGAGCTCACGGCAATCGATGCACGCTCTGCTCCGGGGAATGGATGAGAGCGAGATTGAAGGTGTGTCCCGCTTCCTGCTGGTGTCTCTCGTCATCCTGCCACTACTGCCAGATGCCTCCTATGGCCCTTACGACGCCTGGAACCCTAGGAAGATCTGGATGGTGGTCGTCTTCGTGATGGGACTATCCTTCGCCGGCTATGCAATCTCCAGGCGCTTCGGCCGCGATCGCGGCGTTTTGCTGGTCGCGCTTACCGGGGCCATTGTGTCGTCCACCGCCGTCACCGCCGATTATGCCAGGCGGCTCCGCGACGAACCCGATGGCCGAGGATTATTGACGGCGGGCATTGCGGTGGCATCAATCGTGATGTTCATAAGGGTGCAGCTGGTGGCACTCGTTCTCGTTCCCCGCGCGCTGCCCTCTCTGGCTCTGACCATGGCTCCGGCAGCGTTTGTAGCCGTCGCCTTCGCCCTGACCGCATGGCGTGCCCACGGCAAAGGCGGCAACGGAGCCGCCGTCGCCAATCCCCTGGGCTTTACCCCTGCGCTCCTGCTGGCTGCCCTTGTCGCGGGATTGTCGCTCGCCGCGCGTTGGGCGTTGGAACATTTTGGGCAGGAAGGCATGGCGGTCGTCCTGACCCTCACCGGCATATCGGACGTCGATGCCGCCGTGATGACGATGGCGGGGCTCCCCCCACATGCGATCGACGATCAAACCGCTGGCTTCGTTCTGGGCGGCGCAGTTCTGGCCAACACTCTGGCCAAAGGCGTGATGACGGTGGTCATCGGCTGGGGCCACGGCGGCATGAGAGCTGCAATACCGCTGTTCGCCGCTCTTGCAGCGGCGGCGGCGAGCCTTGCCGTCTGGATTGCGATCGGATGAGTTTCACGCCACGCGCAACATGGGATGGAGCGCTGGCATCAGCTCAATGGCCGAGTATCAGAGGCCGTTGACTGCGGGTAAGCAGACGCCGTGTCACGCCACCGAATGTTTCCATGATCCTTCCGCGGCCGTAGGCGCCCATGATGATATAGTCCGCCCGCCATTGGTCGGCCTCTTCCTCGATTATCGCGTCCGCGGGATGAAGGCGATCGTTGAGAACCCGGATACTCGCGTGCACATTGTGGCGCGAGAGATATCGGGCAGCGTCACCGGGTTCAGCCTGAATCGAGCCGTCGTTTATGGTCAGCACTTCGACTTCCTCCGCCAGCGCGAGCAAAGGCGTGCAGGCTCGCATCGTTGCGATACATGAAGGATGGCCATCCCAAGCGAGTAATGCCCGTTTGATGCTGAAGCCATTGACCTCTTGTGGCACGGCTAGCACCGGAACCCGGGCGTGCATCAGCACCTGACCGACGATCGTCCGCATGTCTGGAAGGGGATAACTGTCCAATTGCCGGTTGAGAACGACGATGTCCGCGAGTGCAGCCTCCTTCAGAAGGCAGCTTGCTATCTCTCCTGTGATGTCGACCCAGTCCCAACTCACATCCTCTTTGGCGAGGCGGGCGTTGATCTTTGTCTTGTTCCGGGCTTCGCTCTGGCGCTCATCAAGCAGGACAGCCGTTTCGCCAAAACCTGCATAAAGATCGCCAGCAATGACCGGAAATGGCGTGACATCGATGCATTGAAGATGGCCGCCGAGGGCACGGGTCAAATCCAGTGCTGCTTGCAGTCGAGCTTCCTGACCCTCATCATCATGTACCAGGAGAAGAATATTCTTCATAACCGCCTCCACGACAAAGGCATCAGGTTAAGGCGCGTCATCTATAGCAGGTATGAGGAAACATACTTAGAAGCGGTGGAAAAGGTCGCCCATTAGTCGCAGGCGAATCGTCCCACGGAGTAACCGGCTAGCTTCCCGTCAGCTTTCCAGCATTTCGCGGATGCGGGCGGAGAGCATTTCGATCTGGAATGGCTTGGTGATCATCTGCATGTTGTTGGACAGGAAGCCGCCCCGCACGGCTGCCCCTTCCGCATAGCCCGTGACGAACAGAATGGGCAGGTCGGGCAAATGCGCTCGCGCGATTTCCGCCAATTGCCGCCCGTTCATTCCCGGCAAGCCAACATCCGAGATCATGAGGTCGAAACGCCGCCCGGACTCCAATATGCGCACCGCCTGCTGTCCATCGGCGGCCTCGGTCGCCTTGTAGCCCAGTTCCTCAAGCACATCGCGCACGAGGAGTCGAACGGAGTTATCATCTTCGACCAGCAGCACCGACTGGCCGTCGCCATGGTGAATGGCGGCATGTTCCACGGATTCGGCTTCAGTTTGTTGACCTGCGACCGGCAGGAATATCCTGACCACCGTCCCTTCGCCCACCGTCGAGTTGATCCGCACCAAGCCGTTGGATTGCTTGGCGAAGCCATAGACCATCGACAGGCCGAGGCCCGTGCCCTGCCCGATCGGCTTGGTAGTGAAGAAGGGATCGAACACCTTGTCCAGCGTATCGCCATCGATGCCGACGCCGGTGTCAGACACCCCAACCATGATATAGCGGCCCGGCGTAATTCCGGGATTGCGCGCGCAGCACTCCTCATCCAGTTCGACCTCTTCGCATGACAGCGTCAGTCGGCCGCCATCAGGCATCGCGTCGCGGGCATTGATCGCAAGGTTGATGATCGCGCTTTCCAGCTGATTGGCGTCCACCAGCGCCGTCGGCACCGGGGGGGAGGAAAGGATTTCCACCTCGATCGATTCATTCATGGTGCGGCGAAGCAGGTCCTCCAGCGAATGAATGAGCTTGCAGACGTCGGTGGGTCGGCTGTCGAGCGACTGCCGACGAGAAAAGGCGAGCAATCGGGATGTCAGCGCCGCCGCGCGCTGTGCCGATGTGCTGGCGGCATCCATGAAACGATCAAGGTCGTCCAGTCGGCCACTGGAAATCCGGCGCTTCAGAATGTCGATGGCTCCAATGATGCCGGTAAGCATATTGTTGAAGTCATGCGCGATCCCGCCAGTCAATTGACCGACCGCCTCCATCTTCTGCGCCTGGCGCAACGCTTCCTCGGCCCGGGCGCGTTCTTCCGCCTCAGCTTCCAGTCGCAGCAGCGCCTCCCGCAATTCGCGGGTGCGGGCGTCAACCTCCTGCTCCAGTCGCTGAGCGGCTTCGGCAAGCGCCTGCTGGCTCCGCTTCTGCTCGTCTATGTCGACGATCACTGAAATCGAGCCTGTGACCCGTGCGCTGCCGGGGTCGAGCAATGGCACGCCGCTTACCCGGGTCCAGACCGGAGGACCTTCTGTCGGGTGATGCAGAAACTCGATCCCCCGCACCTGCTCGCCCTTCAGAGCGCGCATCGTCACGAAGCGATCCCGCGTGATACGGCTGCCGTCCTCTTCATAGCCTTCCCAACGGTCCTCCGCGTCGGGCAACCGGGCGGGGAGTTCTCCGCTTGGCAGGAAACGGCGGAATGCGGGGTTGGAAAGCAGCGTGCTGCCGTCGGCGTTGATGAAGGCGACACCGACCGGGAGGTTTTCGAGCAACGTATTGAGGCGGCTACGTTCTGCATCAATGGCCGCAAACTGGTCGCGGATCTGCAATTGCTTCTGCCGGGCTCTTATGCCCGATGCGACGGCACTTATCAGCGATTCCCCGCTGACGGGGCGTTCCAGCAGGATGACGCTGAGCGCGTTATCGGGCAATCGGCGCCTTATGGCTTCGCTGGAAGCAAAACGGCCCGCCTGCCGCCCGGCGAGCAGTATGAAGGGAACGTCCGACCATGCAGGCTGCGCCGCCAGCGCGCGGTGCAAGGGACCAAGGTCGGTGAACAACGCTTCTTCCGTGACGAGCGCGACGCCCGTCTGCTCGTCGATCGCCTCTGCCACCTCGGTCAGGGTGGGGCAGATTTGGACCTGATGCCCCTCCCCTCGGAGCAGCCGCGTCACGCTGTCCGCGTCGCTGCCATAGGGTGCGCTGACGATGACCCGGAGGGCTGAAGATGCGGCGGCCTTATGCACGGCCGTCGCGGTCCTCCATCAGTGGTGAAGACGCTCCCAGATATTCCGGCGTCCCGGTCAGCACGCCTCTGAAATCAGAGAGGGGGGCACCGACGCGAACGCCGTGGGCGTCGATCCTGAATTCGCGGATGGAGTCCTCATGCGCGCCGCTGCGGTGCTTGACGACCGACAGCGCCTTGCGAATGCGTCCATCCGCCTCGAAAAAGCGCATAAGGATGACGATGTCCGCTATGTAGGACACATTCAGCTCGTCGGTTCGCATCGACCCGAAGAAACCCTGCTGTGGATTGACAAGCAAGGTCACGACGCCCCGGTGGCTGAGGTAGGACAAAAGTTCGTGCAATTGCAGGATCAGCTGCTGTTCCTGGGGCATGGCCGCCAGATAGCCGTTGAGGCTGTCGATCAGGATGATGCGTGAATTACGCTCCTCGACCTCCTGTCGGACCATGGCGGCGAATTCGCCGGGCGCTACCTCTGCCGGATCGATCTGGCGGATGACAAGGCGGCCGTCGTCCATCAACGCCTGTAGATCCGTTCCGAACAATCGCGCTCTGGCAATCAGCGTGCCGATCCGCTCATCAAATTCGTAGATCACCGCATTTTCGCCGCGTTCGCAGGCGGCGATGACATATTGCAGGGCCAGCGTGGTTTTGCCTGCGCCCGCAGGCCCCGTGATGAGCGTGCTCGTACCGCGTTGGGGACCGCCATCCAGGATAGCGTCAAGCGCCGGAATCTTGCTGGGCACCGGTTCGCCGACGAACGGCGCATGATGGTCGGACGCGATGAGACGGGGGAATATGTCGATGCCGCCCTTGCGGATGATCATATCGTGATAACCGGCGACGAAATCGACGCCGCGCATCTTCTGAATTTGCATGCGCCGCCGCGCCGCGCCGAAATCGAGCGTCAGCCGCTCGAGCGTTATCACTCCATGGCAGAGGCTGTGCAGGTGATTGTCGCGGATACCCGCGCCGCCGGTCAGGTCGTCCACCAGCAGAACCGTGGTGTCGATCTGCGCGAAAAACTGTTTGAGGAACAGCAGCTGGCGCCGGTAGCGGAGCGGGTCCTGCGCCAGAAGCCGCAATTCGGACAGGCTGTCGAACACGATGCGGCGGGGTTTCAGCCGCTGCACCTCCTCCCGGATGAGTTCGATGGTGCCACCCAGTTCCATTTCCCAGCTGTGAAGGATCGATTGGTCCCGTCCTATGCCCAGCACTGAATCGGCAGAAGCCAATTCGAAGAGGTTGACGTTGTTCAAATCCCAGCCGTGCGAGGCAGCGACGACCGATAACTCCTCGCTGGTTTCCGACAGCGTCACGTAGAGGACCGGCTCGCCGGCCGCCACGCCTTCGAGCAGGAATTGCAGCGCGAGCGTCGTCTTTCCTGATCCTGGAGCACCTTCAAGGAGATACAGCCTCTGGGCAGGCAGGCCTCCGCCCAACACCAGATCGAGCCCGGAATTGCCCGTCGAAACGCGATCAAAAATTCCTGTCATTCAACCATGCCTCCGTCAGCACGGCCGTCAGCATATCGATCAAGTCACAAAATCCATCGCCTGCCGAGGCAGGATCAGACGCACCGCACCGCAAAATCATCAAGCTATAACGCGGCAATATCCTGGCGGTTGCATCTTCATTGCAATGGCTTAACGACCGGGCGCATCGTGGGGCGCAGAGATTGCGTCGGTGCCATCGGGGTGGGTGTCGGCCGGGTTCACTCTGTGCTGCTTCCTTGCAGCGGCGACCGGGCTGGATCATAGGCGGCTGACACAAGCGACGCTGATCGGAATAGTAGAGTGACCCAATCCTGCGATCTTGCGATCCGAATGCGGCGTGCGGCATTCAACCGCGCGTTGGCGGAGATGGACCTGAGCGCGATAGGCCCGCTGCTGTCACCCGCCGCGATACTGGTGACCGGCAGTGACAGCGGCGTGATCAGCGGCCGGAAGGCGCAGCTGATGGCATGGAAGCGCGAGTTCGCAGCGCCCGAGCGCATCATCTATGTTCGGATGCCCACCAGCATAACAGTCTCTCCGGTCGAACCGATCGCGATGGAACAGGGCGAATGGAAAGGGATGGCAGCGGACACGCAGGAGCCGAGCGCGTCCGGCATCTACAGCGCGAAGTGGCGCAAGCTTCGGGACGAGTGGCTGATCGAGGCAGAAATCTTCGTGACGCTCGGCTGATAGTTGCTGGCGCGGGATTATGCCGCGCCAGCCGACCGCGACCAAAGCAGAGTGTGTTGAATCTTGATGCACAATCCGTCGGGCTGAGCCTGTCGAAGCGCTTCACTTCTTTGGAAGAAAGAAGAGCCCTTCGACAAGCTCAGGGCGAACGGTTTCAGGGGGTAAGGCCGATTTGATCCACGGCGCTTAGCCCAAAGCCTTCGCCATGAGTCGCCCGAGCCGTTCGGCAAAGGCGCGCGGATCGGTGGGCAATTCGCCATCAGCAATCCGCGCTTCGTCCAGCAGCAGCCAGGCTGCATCCTCGCGCAGACTGCTGTCGTCCTGAAGTCCGCTCAGCCGGACGATCAGGCTGTGGCGCGGGTTGAGTTCGAGGACGGGTGCGGAAGCCCCGCCGCCGCGACCGGCAGCCGCCAGCAGCTTTTCCAGCTGCCGATCCATGCCATGTTCGGCTGCGACGAGGCAGACCGGGCTTTCGGTCAGCCGTTCGGACACGCGGACGTCGGAAACCTGATCCTTCAACAGATCCTTGGCGAAATCGATGAAGCTGCTGACTTCCTCCGACGCAGCGGGCGCGGCCGTCTCGCCCTCGGGCAGGGGCACGAGGCTGAGGTCGGCAAGGCCCTGCGTCACCGATTTGAAGGGCTTGCCATCATAATCGACGCCAGCGGTGACCCAGAAGCTGTCCACCTGATCGGTCAGCAGCAGCACCTCGATACCCCGCGCGCGGAAACCTTCCAGCTGGGGCGAGGAAGCGAGACGATCGAGATCGGAGCCAGTGGCGAAGTAGATCGCCGTCTGGTTCTCCTTCATGCCGTCGGCATAGTCCTTCAGCGAGCGCCAGCTGTCGCTCGACGCGGTGGATTTGAAGCGGGCTAGGCCAAGGAGTTGCTCGCGGCGGGCGAAGTCCTCGTACAGCCCTTCCTTCAGCACTGCGCCGAAATTGTCCCAGAATTTGATGTATGCCTCGCCGTCGTTGGCGGAGAGTTTTTCAAGTTCGGTGAGGATGCGGTTGCTGACGCCCTTCTGGATCGCCGCCAGAACGGGGCTCTGCTGGATCATCTCGCGCGATACGTTGAGCGGCAGGTCGCTGGAGTCGACCAGGCCGCGCACGAAGCGCAGGTAGCGCGGCAATATCTCGGCCTCGTCGGTGATGAAGACGCGGCGGACATAGAGCTTCATGCGGCCGGTACGGTCAGGGTCGAACAGGTCGAACGGCTTCATTTCGGGGATGAAGGCCAGCACGGAATATTCATGCAAACCCTCGGCCCGATAGTGCAACGTCAGCGCGGGCTGGTCGAACTGACCGGCGACGCTACGGTAGAAGTCGGTATATTCCTCCGCGCTGATCTCACTCTTGGGCTTGGTCCAGAGCGCAGCGCCATCCGCGATCTGCTCGGCCTCTGCGTCCGACTTTTCCTTGAGGAAGATCGGCACCGGTACATGGCCGGACTGGTCCTTGATGATCTGCTGGACGCGATAGCGTTCCGTATAGGACGCCGCATCTTCCTTCAGATGCAGCAGGACGCGCGTGCCGTGTTCGGGCGCTTCGGCCGTTTCGGCGGGCTGGACCGTATAGGTGCCAAGGCCATCGGACGACCAGCGCGCCGCCTGATCGGAGCCTGCGCGGCGGGACAGGACGTCGACGCGATCGGCGACCATGAAGGCAGAATAGAAGCCGACGCCGAACTGGCCGATCAGCTGCGTGCCCTCCGCGTCCTTGGCGCTGGCGACGCGTTCCATGAAGGCCTTTGTTCCGGAACGCGCGATCGTGCCGAGGGCCTCGACAAGCTCGGCCTCGCTCATGCCGATGCCATTATCCTCGATCGTGAGCTGGCGGGCGTCGGGATCGAGCGTCACCGTCACTTGCGGGCCGGCGCCAGCGGCGAGCGCGGGATCGCTCAGGCTTTCATAGCGCAGCTTTTCGCAGGCGTCGGCGGCGTTGGAGATGAGTTCGCGCAGGAACACATCCTTGTCCGAATAGACCGAGTGCACCATCAGGTGCAGCAATTTGGCTACGTCAGCTTCGAAGGAACGGGTTTCAGGAGCAGCGTCGGTCGGGTTCGTCATGGCGTTTCTTTCATGCCCTCCAGTGAATTTGGCCGCCGGACAGATGGCGTGGGGAGCGGCGGGTTTCAAGCTGGATTGGGGTTCAATTCATGAAGGAGAAGGTGAATTGATCGCGTTTTGAACGGCGAAAAGCATGTGTAACCAACTTATGTGTTTGGTTACATCGCATATGCTGATATAGCCCGGCAATGCTGGATTTTTCTTCGTCTCCGGAGCAGGCCTTTCTTTTGTTGGGGAGGCTTGATGGGCGCCTCGCCAACAGCCCGGCGACCGACATCTGGCTTGCCCGGTCGCGCCTTAAAGGTGCCGCAGCGCTGGCCAGTGTCGCGTCCGTGCCCATTTCCGTCGGAGATTTGCAGGACTGGATTTGCGGACGGACGCCCCCGCCGCGCCATAGCGAGGGGCTGAACGACCCCTTGTCGATCGCGGGGCTGGTTCATTTCGTACTTTCGGCGAGCGAGGGCGAGCGCGATCCGATAGCGCGGGCGACGTTGAACATATCACGCCAGCTGCTGGACGACAGGAAAGAGGCGGAGATATGGGCATCAGACGATCTGGTGCGCTTCGGCCCGGCCTGGCGGGCGGTTCAGGCGGTTGTGGAGGCCCCCTACCCTGCAACGGGCGTGGAAGAGGTGGCGGAGCGGCTCATCGCGGCGCGAGAGGGCCTGGCGGCGCCCATGAGCGAGGGTCAGTTGCTGACGACGGCGGATGGACGGCGGTTGCAAATCGATCCTCGACGGCCGGATCTGGGATGGGTGGTGGCGGCGCACATCCCGGCGGCGCTCGAAGCGTGCGGGTTGACGGCACGACGACTGCCGTCCTTCGTCGATCTGCCTCGTTTTCCCGGCGTGGATATAAGGACGCTGGCGGGGCAGCTGATCGAAATGATCGGACGGCAGGCCGCGCAAGGATTAGCGGAACTTAACCGGCTTGAAATGCGGCTCAAAAAGCTTCCCGAAGAGCTGCCAGTGACGAAGCGGAGCAAGGCGCCACTGCTGATGCGGTTGGAGCTGGCCTATCCGGGTTTGAGCAAGGTGGCGATCACGCGCCTGCTCGGCATCTCCCATCAAGGAGCGACCAAATTGGTGTCGCAGCTCGCTTCTTCTCTCCCTTCCAAAAACTAGAAGAATCTCCTTCTGGTTATAGGGTTTAGTAGAAAGTTAGAGAGTTAAGCCGACGCGAGATGCGGCAAAAGTGCCGCAGATAGGCGAGTCGGGCGAACAGGGTTGTTCCCGAAAGGTCGGGCTTTCGTTCCCGGAGTGTCGAGGCTGGTGTTCCTGATGTGTCGGGGAATCGTTCCTGAAGGAGCGTTGGCCGTTCCTGGAGTGTCGATGGTGCCCGGATAAGGTGGGGATTTCAGCGGGGATTGAATCAGTTGCATTGGTCGGCCGCTTAATGTCGTTCAAAAGCTGTGGATGAAATGAAGTTGGCAATAGCTTCGGGAAATCAGGCGCCGAACGCACTGTGGAGCAACCGACACTTCGGGAACGCTTATGCGCTAACGAGCAAGGCCTGACTGACGAGGGGACCTTTTGCGCCGAAACGTCAAAGGCGGTGGCGGTTCTTTTCATGGAAACGGCGCACGAAGCCGATGAAGGCCTTCTGGTAGTTGACCGGCGTGCGCGTTGGGTCAGCATCGAGCCAGTTGCGGAAATCCTGATGGAGGGACTGATAGTCCCAACCCGGACATTCGGTGCGCAGCGTGGCGAGGGTTGCATCGGTGAGTTCGCCAGCGGTCGCGCGAGAGGAAAGGCTGGTGACTGTGCGGCGGATGACATCCCCGGCGTCGAGCAAGGGTTGCGGATCGGCCGCCGGACTTTTGCTGGTGGAAGCGCGCGTACCGTTCAGAGCCGCAACCTTGGGGGCGATGCCCATTTTCGCAGCCGGGGCGTCGTTTGAGGCGCGCGGGGCTTCGGCCGACCGGCGGCTCATGCGTAGCGATGGCTCGCGCTTACCCTGGGGTTGTTCGAGCAATAATGTGTAGCCGGGCAGTGGGTCGCGTTCGGCGATCTTGGCGATTTCGAACTTGAAGCGGCGATAGGCGCCTTCTGCCCCTGACTTTTCGAACAGGGTTGGCATGGAGATGGAGAAGCCCCCCTCCCCTGCCCCGCCAGCATGTTTGCGCGCGACTTTGTACAGCCAGCGTTCGCGCCCGCCCGTCAGGTCGAAATAGGCGCGATCGATGGACAGGACGCCGCCCTGCATCAACACGCCTTCATAGAACCAGTTGCTGAGTTCGATCGTCATGCCGCGCGATCGTTCGGTGCGTTCATCGACCAGCTGGGTCCAGCCATCGAGCCAGCTGAACGTTGCTTCGCGGCGGCTTTCGGCGCGGATGTTGGTCTTGATCGTGGTGGACACCAGACGGTCGAGCGACTGGCCGAGCAATTCATAGGCGCGGCCGGTGGTCGGGCGATGGATGGCACGCAGCAAGTCATAAGGCATGAGATGCAGCTTGCGCGGAACATCATTGATGCCGCGCCGGGCCATGTCGGCCAGAACCGAGGCGCAATAGATGAGGATGTCGGCATCCCAGATGGTGGCCATGCCGTAATCGGGATTGGCGGACACATGGACCCAGGCTTTGCCATCGGGGGAGGTGTAATCGATCGGTTTGACGCGCTTCGACTTGGCGAGGCTGAAGAAGGGGCGCTCCATCATCTCGCGCTGGTCGCGCAGCGGCATGTCCGCGATATAGGGAAGGAACAGCTCGAACTGATCGGTAAGCTCGGCCTTGCCGGTGCGCGTCATGGGCGGCTCCTTGGCAAGGGCAGGGTGGCGAGGGTGTTTCCCCGGGGAAACGGTGATGGGATTAGGGCGAATGAATGGAGGCTCCGGGAGGAGAGGGGAGGGCGGGACGATATGGGCCTGCCCTGTTTCCCCGGGGAAACAGCGCGTGACCCAAGGTTGGGCAAGATGCCCTTTCCCTGTGCCGCGATGCCGTTGTGCCCCCCCGAGCCTGTCACTGCTGTAGACCCATTCCCTGCCGTTCAAGATGTTCGAGCGTGTCGCGGAGCGCGGTTGCCAGTGTAGCCATGTCCGCGCCCGAGCCCGCATGGAAGCGGATGGTGATGCCCTGGCGGTTGACCGACTGCACGGTGAGGGCAGGGCGGCCGTAGCGCGTGGTCCAGGTGAAGGGCTCTTCCTTCGGTTCCGATACGGCTACGCGCGGCGCATCAAGCAGGCGCTTCAAGACTTCAGCAGCGGGGAGGGGCGGTGCACCCGCGTAACGGCGTTCCCGTTGTGTCGTGGTGAGCCGATTGGCTTCAGCGCGGATGGCCGGAGCCGCCCCGGGATCATCGAGCGCCTGCGCCAGCGGATAAGCGGGCTTTAGCTGGACGTCGCCGGGCGAGGGGAAGGCGTCGATAATGTCGTCCGGTATCCCTGCGACCTTGATCATCTTACTGAGCCAGCCCTTCGACAGCTTCAGCCGCTCGGCCATGCGGGTGAGGTGGCTGCCATAATGGGCGCCCAATGCCTCGGCATAGTTGCGCGCCCGTTCAAGATCGGTGACGTCCTTGCGCGCGCGGTTCTCCAGGTCGGCGAGGCGGAAGGCCGCTTCGTCGTCCAGCTGGGCGACTTGCGCCACGAACATCATGTCGGGATAGCTGTGCGCCCGCAGCCAGCTGATCGAGAAGTGGCGGCGGGTGCCAGCGATCACTTCATAGTCGTGATCGGGGTCGCCTTCGACGCGGCGAACGACGGCGGGGACCTTCTGGCCCCCTTCCGCGATGATGGAGTCGATCAGCTCGCGGCAATTATCCTCTGTCAGATGAGAATAGAGCCGGGCGTTGCCGCGCCAGATGCGAACCTTTGCCGGATCGAGCAGCAATTGCGTGACCTGCCGCACCTCGCCTGACGCGAGCCGGGCAAGCGCGGTTTCGCGGCCGAGCAGCGTTGCGCCGCGCGCGCGTTCGGGGCGAGCCGGGGCAGGGCAGGGGGCTGGTTCGGCCGCGGCCACAGGCGGGCCGTCGGCCGCTGGAACGGGGGCGGGGTTTTCCGCCTCGTCTGACAAAAGGGCTGCCAAATAGTCCGATTGCTTACGCGCCATGGGCTTGTCCTCCGATTCGCGGGGAACATATGGTGAACACATCGCTGTAGGACAGCGTTGATTTTTGTTCGCGCAGAGGCGCAGAGGCGCAGAGAGGGTGTGCGAGCGGCGCAGCTTTATGGGTCATGCAGGTGGCAGCACCTGACTGAACCGTCGGATAGGAAGGGTTGCCTGCGGCGCGGCAGGACATCTCTGCGCCTCCGCGCCTCCGCGTGAAATCAGGCCGCATTGACGATGTCCTCCTCACGCGCGGGGGCGACGCGGCCCCAGCCTTGGCGGACCAGCGCTTCGATCTGGCCCATGGCTTCGTCGAGATTGGCGCGGCAGCGCTTGTGGGTGCGCGGCGTGCCGATCGGCTTTTCCAGCTCGTAAACCGTCATCATGCGCAGCGCCGCATGGCTGATTTCCGCGCTGTCGAGGATGGGCACGGGGAGGAGGGCAGGGCCGAAACTCTGCTCCATGATCGCGCGGACCATCGAATGGCTGGGGTCATTGCTGTCGAATTTCGAGCAGAGCAGGCGGATGAATTGATAATCGACCTCTATGCCAGCGGTTTGCAGCTGCTTGATGACCTGATCCATCATCGAGAGGAACTGGACGGTCGAGCAGAAGTCGGGCGTCGTCGCGGCGAGCGGGACCAGCAGCGCATTGGCCGCCTGCATCACCGCAAGGCTGATCGTGCCGAGCGCTGGCGGGGGATCGAGCAGCACCACGTCATAATGACGCGCCAGGTCCATCAGGCCCTGTTTCAGCTTCCGGAAACGCGCAGCGAGGACGGAACCGCCGTCGCTGCCCGCCGCCGCCAGCTCATACTCCACGTCGAACAGCTCAAGGTTGGACGGGATCAGGTCGACATTGGGCCAGGCGGTATGCTTGACCGCATAGAGAAGGTCGACCTGGGTCGGATCGATCGACAGATAGGGATAAAGCGTCTCTTCCCGCTGAATATTGAAGTGCGGGTTGAAGCCGAAGAGCGTGGTCGTGGTCGCCTGGCTGTCGCAATCGACGACCAACACGCGATAACCCTGCACCGCGAAATAATGGGCAAGATGCGTGGTGACGGTCGACTTGCCGACGCCGCCCTTGAAATTCTGCACCGCGATGATGGCGGGAATGTCGAGCGGCGCGCG
>NZ_AP027342.1:837500-1011242 GCF_055393875.1 Sphingobium sp. TomTYG74
GATTGCCGTTGGGGGTAGAGCACTGGATGGTTGCGGGGGTCGCGAGATCTACCAATACTAACCAAACTCCGAATACCAACGAGTCTAGTTCGGCAGACAGACGGCGGGTGCTAAGGTCCGTCGTCAAAAGGGAAACAGCCCTAACCTACAGCTAAGGTCCCCAAGTCACGTCTAAGTGGGAAAGCATGTGGAACTTCCAAAACAACCAGGAGGTTGGCTTAGAAGCAGCCATCCTTTAAAGAAAGCGTAACAGCTCACTGGTCTAAATAAGAGGTTCTGCGGCGAAGATGTAACGGGGCTCAAGACGTGCACCGAAGCTTAGGGTGTGATCGTTTACGATCACGCGGTAGCGGAGCGTTCCGTAGGCCGTTGAAGCGATCTGGTAATGGGTCGTGGAGGTATCGGAAGTGCGAATGCAGACATGAGTAGCGATTAACAGTGTGAGATGCACTGTCGCCGAAATTCCAAGGGTTCCTGCTTAAAGCTAATCTGAGCAGGGTAAGCCGGCCCCTAAGACGAGCCCGAAGGGGGTAGTCGATGGGAACCACGTTAATATTCGTGGGCCTGGAGGTGTGTGACGGATGGCGTAAATGGTCTGGCCTTATTGGATTGGTCCAGGCTGTGAAGTTGTCCCAGGAAATAGCCCCTCCGTATAGACCGTACCCTAAACCGACACAGGTGGAATGGTAGAGTATACCAAGGCGTTTGAGAGAAGTATCCTGAAGGAACTCGGCAAATTGCCTCCGTACCTTCGGAAGAAGGAGGCCCCACATCAAGGCAACTTTTTGTGGGGGGCACAGGCCAGGGGGTAGCGACTGTTTAGCAAAAACACAGGGCTCTGCTAAGTCGGCTTCAAGACGACGTATAGGGCCTGACGCCTGCCCGGTGCCTGAAGGTTAAGAGGAGGAGTGCAAGCTCTGAATTGAAGCCCAGGTAAACGGCGGCCGTAACTATAACGGTCCTAAGGTAGCGAAATTCCTTGTCGGGTAAGTTCCGACCTGCACGAATGGCGTAACGACTTCCCCACTGTCTCCAGGATATGCTCAGCGAAATTGAATTCTCCGTGAAGATGCGGAGTACCCGCGGTTAGACGGAAAGACCCCGTGCACCTTTACTGCAGCTTCAGAGTGGCATTAGGAAAGAACTGTGTAGCATAGGTGGGAGGCTTTGAAGCGATGACGCCAGTTGTCGTGGAGCCATAGGTGAAATACCACCCTGTTGTTTTCTGATGTCTAACCTCGCACCGTTATCCGGTGCAGGGACCCTCTGTGGCGGGTAGTTTGACTGGGGCGGTCGCCTCCTAAAGAGTAACGGAGGCGCGCGATGGTGGGCTCAGGACGGTTGGAAACCGTCTGTTAGAGTGCAATGGCATAAGCCCGCCTGACTGCGAGACTGACAAGTCGAGCAGAGACGAAAGTCGGTCATAGTGATCCGGTGGTCCCTCGTGGAAGGGCCATCGCTCAACGGATAAAAGGTACGCCGGGGATAACAGGCTGATGATTCCCAAGAGCTCATATCGACGGAATCGTTTGGCACCTCGATGTCGGCTCATCACATCCTGGGGCTGGAGCAGGTCCCAAGGGTTTGGCTGTTCGCCAATTAAAGTGGTACGTGAGCTGGGTTCAGAACGTCGCGAGACAGTTTGGTCCCTATCTGCCGTGGGCGTCGAAATTTGAGAGGAGTTGACCCTAGTACGAGAGGACCGGGTTGAACATACCTCTGGTGTACCTGTCGTCCTGCCAAGGGCGCAGCAGGGTAGCTATGTATGGACGGGATAACCGCTGAAAGCATCTAAGCGGGAAGCCTCCCTCAAGATAAGATTTCTTCGAGCGGTCGTAGACCACGACCTTGATAGGCCGGATGTAGAAGTGTGGTAACATATGGAGCTAACCGGTCCTAATTGCTCTGATCGCGCTTGAATGCTTCGAAAGAAGCGAGTCCCACCATCAATGACAGTGCTGGCAACAGCAAAACGTCAGCGATGTGGTGATAAACCTCAAGCCAGATAACAACTGAATATACATACCGTGCACGGCATCGATTAAAACCCAAAGCGCAAGCTTCATTGCTTGGTGACCATAGCGTCTGTGACCCACCCGATCCCATCCCGAACTCGGCCGTGAAACCAGTCTGCGCCGATGGTACTGTGGCTCAAGCCCCGGAAGAGTAGGGCGTCGCCAGGCATTGAAGCTTGCGCTTTGAAACAAACAAAACCCATTCACTTGTTCATAAAGGGGCGGCCCACAAAGCCGCCCCTTTACCTTTGGTGGCGCGGGATGGAGCAGCCCGGTAGCTCGTCAGGCTCATAACCTGAAGGTCGCAGGTTCAAATCCTGCTCCCGCAACCAACACCATGGAACTGGTCGCTGACATAACGCCGCCCCTACCCGGGGCGGCGTTGTCGTTTAAGGCAAACGCCGCCAACTCCGACACATTCGCGACCACCTCTGCCTCCGGACCGTTGGCGCCGTCGGGATAGATCGTCACGCTCTCAATCAGCTTGTCGATCAACTCGGCGGCCTCCTGCGGACTGCATCGTCATTCAGGGTCTCACGCAGGGCGCGGACCTTCTCGCCAAACTTCTCACGAGCACTGGGTGCGGCACGATCTGGGCGACAGGCTTCGTCGACGTCGAGCGCGTCAGAAGACTTTCCAGTTTCGCTTTCTCGGCCTCCGTATCACAGAGCAGCTGCATCAACAGGGGGCTGAGCACGCCGCACCGCAAATTGGCAGCCAGATTGGCGAGTTCCCTCTCGATCGCGGCAAGGCGGCTTTTGGCCTCTCGATCGCGGTCGCTCTGCGGCCCGGTAATCCTGATTACCTCCCGGTTGAAGGTTTCCGTGAAGATTTTCGCATGCTCTTCGGTGAGGAGGTGGTGTTGGAGAACGCTCATCGCTGCATGCTCCAGCGCGCCCTTGCGCACCGACAGTGTGTTGCCGCACGTCCCGCGCTCCTTCTGCCCGGCGCAGCGATAATAGTCCTTGCCGCTGATGGTGTAGTTGGAGCCGCAATAGCTGCACTTGATTAGACCGGACAGCAGGTGCTTCTTGCGGGGCCTTCCTGCCGGCGATCGTGATTTGTCGCTGTGCTCCTGCTCCGGTTCACCGGAAATCGACCGCCGATCCATTTCGGCTCGCACCGCATCCCAGAGTTCCTGGTCGATGATGCGCAGGTCCGGCACCGCAACTTCGATCCACTCCGACCGATCACGCAGGCGATAGCGCCGCTCACGCATCTCGCTGTCGGGATTGCGCCGCCATTGCCGACGTCCCCAGACCAGCCGCCCGATATAGAGCGGATTGTTAAGGGTGCCGGTCAGAACCTTGGGGTTTCCACGAATTGTCGAAGCATTCCACTCCCCGCCACGCGGACCGGGAATACCCTCTTCGTTCAGAGCGGTGGCGATCTTGACGGAGGAGAGGCCGCTTGCGAAATCCCGGAATATCCGCGTTAGGATTTCGGCCTTGACCGGATCGATCTCGAGATGGCCAGCGATCGGCTCTCCATCGGCATCGAGCAGGATCTTCTTCTTGTAAGCATAGGCGCGGCCGCCCGCGAAGCGGCCAGCCGCGACCGCTGCCTCCATTCCTCGCAAGGTTTTTCCAATGAGGCCTTGAACTGATGCGGTGGATGCCTCCCTTCGCCCGGCATCGTATGATGCTGACTAGCGCCATGGTGGCGCGCGAAGGAGGAGCATATGTCGGACGCACACATGCTGGCGATCGATCTGGCAAAGCGGAGCTTCCAGGTCTGCGCGACCGATCAAGCAGGGTCGGTTCTATATAATCGGACGGTCTCTCGGTCCAAACTGGAGGCTTTGCTCAAGGGTCAGCCTCGCTGCATCGTCGCGATGGAGGCTTGCGCGACGAGCCACTTCTGGGGCCGGTTTGCGGGCGCAGAAGGTCATGAGGTTCGGTTGATCCCACCGATCTATGTAAAACCGTTCGTGAAGAGGCAGAAAAACGACGCGGCAGATGCGGCGGCCATTGCCGAAGCAGCTGTGCGCCCGAACCTGCATTTCGTGGCGGTAAAGAGTGCGGAACATCAAGCGCGGGCGGTTGCCTACCGAACCCACCAATGTTTTGTCAGTCAGCGTACGCAGACCATCAATGCCCTGCGAGGGCACCTGGCCGAATTCGGTCTGGTATTCCCCCAAGGCGTTCCTCACCTGAAAGATATCCGCGCGACGATGGACAACAATAACATCGACGTGCCTGCCAGTATCCGGGATATCGCACGCCTTTACCTGGAGCACATCGACGCCCTCTCTGCCAAAATCGACGAACTTTCGTTCAGATTACGAGAGGCTATAACGGTCAGCGCCGAGCTTCGCCGCCTCTGCACGGTACCGGGTGTCGGACCAGTGACCGCCGGCGCGATCATGGCCTTCGCGCCAGACCTGCGCACATTCGGCAGCGGCAGAAACTTTGCGGCATGGCTCGGCCTGGTACCGAAGCAGCGATCGACGGGTGGGAAGGCGCGGCTCGGGTCCATGAGCAAAATGGGACAAAGCGACATTCGCAAGCTTCTCGTTGTCGGTGCGATGAGCAGGATTCGATGGATTGTTCGCAAAGGCGTTCTCCCCGACAACTGGCTGGGACGCCTGATGGCCCGCAGACCGCGGATGGTGGTTGCCGTCGCGCTGGCGAACAAAATGGCGCGGACAATCTGGGCGATGATGACACGCGAGGAAGACTACCGTTTGGCGTGAATGGCGTAACTGCCATAGCGCTCGGGGCCTTGGTCCCGGCAAGGAGATCGACTGATATTATGCGGCAAGGACTTCAATGTTCACGGTGCGGCTAACCAGTCCCGGGGCGAGAGCGAACCAAGCTCGCTGAACCGATGTGGCCCGGATCGTTCGAACTGCATAACGGCCCGTGGCGTCAGCAAGCCACACCAGAGGCCTGACACACGACCGATGAAGCGCTCTGCCGAGCAAAGTCAGAAAATCACCTTGCAATCTGGGAGGCATCCACACACGACCCTGCTTGATCGGTCGCGCAGACCTGGAAGCTCCGCTTTGCCAGATCGATCGCCAGCATGTGTGCGTCCGACATATGCTCCTCCTTCGCGCGCCACCATGGCGCTAGTCAGCATCATACGATGCCGGGCGAAGGGAGGCATCCACCGCATCAGTTCAGACCGTAGACGTGTTCATTGCCCAAAATTGTGCGTTCGACGCGAGCTTCCTGCGGCAGCTTCTGCCCTCCACCAAGGACGCCGCCTGGGCGTGCAGCTTGCGCGACTTTGATTGGCTCAAGGACGCAGGTCTTGATGGCCGGGCCTTGGGGCATCTGCTGATGCAGATCGGTTTCTTCAACGATGGACACCGCGCCCTCAACGATGTGATCAGCCTCATCCATCTACTGGCCTGGCGTCTGCCAAGCGATCAGACGGTGATGGGCGCGTTGCTGGCGAACGCTGAACGGGAAACCGTACGGCTGGAGGCGACGGGCGCGGGATTTGGCAAGCGGTCCTTGCTGAAAGCGCGCGGCTATCGCTGGGATGTTGTCGCCAAGGTCTGGTGGATCGAGGTGACCTATGGCGAACTAGACGAAGAGCGGCTCTGGCTGCAGCGTGAGATCACGCCCTTTGGTCCCTATCCACGCATCCGCCCCATCACTTGGCATCAGCGTCACCGCTGAATGCTGAGCAGCGTGCAGCCCATGCGGCACGCTCAATTCCCAACAGATGAAAAGGAAAGTGAGCCCCACGGCAGAGTGGAAAAATGGCTCCAGCCCCAGGCTGAACCTTCAAAGGAAATGAAATGACTATCACGAACGTTACATTGCAGAACCATATGCTCCCGATCCGCGCAGAGATGGGCTACCCACTCACTGCTCCGGCGTGCCACACCCTGTCATGGTCGTCGGGAGGGCCTGTCGATATTCAGGTCGGCATGGACTTTGCCCGGCTTGCCCAGATCAGGGGCCGCGACGTTATCTACGGCGCCTGGCATTCGCTCGAGCACGAGCGGCCGAGCGAGTATGTGCTAGCTCTGCGGCAGCCCCACACTGTCGATATCATCCGCAACTGCAGCTTCTATGCTGCCGGTGAGACAGCTCCGCTCATCCTGATGTGCGAGGTGCGGGACGAGCATTATGTGCTGAACGACCGGCTTTTTCTTGAACGCCGATCAGGGATGCCGGGGCGTCGGCTGGAACTTGGCAAGCGCCGTGCGGAAGAGCGGATCATCCACTCCCCAAATGCCCGGCTCGATGAGATGCTCGACGGGGGCGGGATCATGCCGCGCGGCGGCGCGTATATGCCCACCTATGCCGAACCGTCGGAGACGGTGGTGATCCAGTTCAGCTGATCCTGCGCCGACGGCGCTGTCGCCGTCGGCTGCCTTCCCCACTCAAAATATTTCAGGAGCAATTTCCATGCACAATACACACGCCCCTCAGCCCAAGCCGCGCAGCTGGGTGATCATCGACATCGAAAGCGCCGTGACTGATGAAAGCGGCCACCGCCGTTATATGGCAATGGAACGCTGGGTGCCGACGCCCGGCAAGCCGTCGCGGCGCAGTTACGAACGGAGCGCGGATCCGCTCCAGACGCCCCGGTGGACATTCCAGACCATCGTGGCTGCCGCCATCATGATCCTGGTTGAGCATGATGATGGCAATGTTGATGTCGCCAGCTTCACCACCCTCAGCGCGCCTGAGTTGGACGAAAAGGCGTCATGATGGGTATCATCGACGCGCTGGCTGCTGCGCCAGCCGGGGCGGAACTCTGTTCATGGGCAGGAATGCTCCATGATGTTCCGTTGATGTCCATGGCTTGCAAGCGCCACGGCCTGACCTATCCCGCAGGATGGCGTTGGTTGAGGTTTGGCGGGACGATCCCGTCCGACATCTTGATTTGGCGCGCACCACGACTGGTGGCTTCAAGATGAAGCCGATCCATCTGGCCGAGGTACTGGCGTCACTCGACATTCCGGCCAAGATCACGGTTCCTGCCTTTGCGGTTGCTCCGCTGATCAACCTGAAGCGATGGGATCTTGTGCGAAGCGTGGTGGAGAATGACGTAATCAGCACCGCTCTGCTACTGGCCCATTGGCGTAAGCTTCACGATCTGCGGACGGAACTCCATGTCGTCAAGGACCGTATCCTACGCCGGGTTGAGGAGATGCGGCCGGAGGAACTCTATCTGTCAGAGCTGAGCGCCTACCGGCAGCGACTGTTCAAGGTGCAGCAGAAGGAATCGGCCGCGAGCATGGCAGCGTTCGCACCGTGGCTGCAAGACGCCGCATGATCAGGATCAGGGCAGCCAATCGGCTGCCCTGAATTACCGGCATGGATGAGATGCAGGCGGATCCTGTAGGTGCATTGGTTGCGCCGAGCGCACCTCATCGATCTGCCGCAGATATCAGTCTCCGGTATAAACAAGCCGAGGGAAAATGGACTGCGCGAATGCTCGAGTAACTTGCCCGCGATGCCAAATCTTGATTGCGCTTCGCCAGCGCTTCCCAGCGCGCCAGGTCATCGACGTCGTTCGTTAAAAGATTTTTTCGTCTGGCTTCAGGCAAGTGAAAATCTTGACGGACAGAGACGTTCAACAGACTGAGACTTAACGGATGACTGACTTTGATGCTGTGCGATTCCCTTAACTTGCCTCCGGCAAACCCTGCCAGGAACGCCTGCGGTCACGCTTGAGCGCGGCGCGCCAAGATCGCCTTTCGCCATGCATTTAGGACCAAGCGTTTCAGGCGTAGCTAACCTAATCGAGCGCTCATTATCTCTCCACATGCGCCAAAGTACGAATATTCTATGCTGGCGAGGATGCGTCGCAAAATCGATAGCGGGAAGGCATTGGGGTTATGCAGCGCGTTTAGGCAAAGCGGTAGCTGAGATTCAGGCTATATCTCAGCAGGAAGCGTTTAACGCGTAGGTCGCTATTCCCGGACGATGAGCGCATCGACAGCAGTGATCCGCCCACCGGCACAGATCAGCGGATTGATGTCTAACTCCGCCACCCTGTCGGCGTGATCGGCGGCAAAGCGGCCTACGTTGCAGATGATGCGCACAAGCTGGCCAATATCGACCGGTTCCGAGCCGCGAAATCCGTTCAGCAGCGCAAAGCCCTTCAGGCTGCGTAGCATCCTTTCTGCTTCTGCCGGTGTCACAGGCGCCGGGAGCAGTGCCGTGTCGCGCAACAACTCCACCATGATGCCGCCCATGCCGACCACCAGCAGCGGACCGAATTGAGGATCGTTGCGTACGCCGACCATCAGCTCCACGCCTGACGGGATCATGGACTGTACGAGTACGCCCCGGATGTTGTCAGACGACGTTTCGCGCAGGGCGTTCGCCATCACTGCTTCATGGGCTTCGCGCAGTGTGGCCTCATCGGTCAGGTTCAGGCGGATGACGCCCGCTTCGGTCTTGTGCGGGATCGCGGGGGATTCGACCTTTATGACGACAGGATACTGGCCGGATGCGGCCTGCACGGCTTCGTCGGCGTTTTGGACGAGCGTCTCCTGCACGACCGGCACATCGTAGAGTGAGAGGACGGCTTTCGCCTCCCGCTCGGTCAATGTGGTTGCGCCTGCCTCATCGAGAAGACGTGCGGCACGGTCGCGATTCTCGATGGGTAGGGTGGGAGCCGCCTCCTGTGCAGGGGTGTTACGCAGTTCGCTGCGCCACTGCCAAACGGACAGGGTGCGGAAACAGCGGTCGAAGGAGCGGAACAAACCGACATATGGATGCCGTTCGGCGTCGATCAGGCCGGGGCCTTCCAGCCAGTCGGTGAAGGACACCCAGCAGCCCGCTTTGCCCGCCTGTGCGGCCTCGCGACCTAATGTGTCGATACGGTCGATAGTCGCATCTGACGCATAAGGATTGGCCAGCACCACGGCGCCATAAGTGGGATCGGCGAACAGCGCGTTGAGACAAGCGGTGAGCGACGCGGGATTATTCACGACCTGCGCCGTCACGTCGCAGGGATTGCGCGCGGAGCCGAAGTCGGGGACGTTTGCGTCCAGTACGGCCTGTGCCGCTGCTTCGGGTTGGAGCAGCGCTATGCCATGCGCTTCCGCCTTGTCCGCAGCGATCACGGTAGCGCCGCCGGAAGTAGCAATGACGGCTGCTGCATTTGCCTTTGCCGCTCCCATCTTGGCGAAGAAAGCGGCGGTCTCCATCAGCGCTTCGAGCTGATCCACGAAGACCACGCCATATCGTTCGAGCGCGGCGCGATAGGCCGCGTGAGAACCGGCGAGCGATCCGGTGTGCGACATGGCGGCGCTGGCGCCCTGTTCGCTTTCGGCGATCTTGTACAGGATGAGGGGCTTGTCGGCCGCCCATGCCAATCGCGCTGCCTCAATCATGCGGTTGGGGTCATCCATCCCCTCGAACAGGCAGGCGATGGCCCGACAACCGGGATCTTCCACGAGATAGGAAACGAAATCGGCGACATCGACATCGCAGCTGTTGCCGGAAGCCAACATATGACTGACCTGCGTGCCGCGTTCTATCGACTGTATGAGCGCGTTGCCGAGCGCGCCGGACTGGCTGACGATGCCAACGGCATGGGCGGCGGGAGCGTCCAGTCGGGTTTCGCTGTAGAAAGTGATGTTGGCGCCAATCGTGAAGTTGGCAAGGCCGATGCAGTTGGGACCGATGATCCGAATACCGCTTTCCAGGGCGATGCGGGTCAGTTCATTCTGTTCGGTAATTCCCTGTTCGGTGCCGACCTCGGCAAAGCCGGACGCGTAGATGATGCAGCCGCCGACACCTGCGCCAGCGCATTCCCGAACGATATCGAGGACCTGATCGCGTCCAGTCGCCACCACCACGCAATCGGGAATTGTCGGCAGTGCACCGATGGAGGAGTAGCAGGGCCGCCCGGCAATCTCTTCGTAACGGGGATTGATCTGGAACAATTCGCCCTGAAAGTTCGCGAGTCGCGCTACCGTTCGGGCGCCAAAAGATGACGGATTAGTCGAAACACCGACTACCGCGATAGTTTTGGGCGACAAACTCCGGATCAACTGGTCGCGGCTATAAACTGGCCTGCTCATGCGAAGTATTGTTCCTCCAATCCATTGGCAGCTACCGCCAGACGCAGATCACCAAAATTATCATCCAAACGGTTGGTAGCCTAATTTGAAGCGCCCGTAAACCGCGATCCTATGCCAAATTGGCATGGGATGATTGTCTACTCGGAATTAGACTTCCCACCTGTTTGACCTATCCTGCCTCCCTAGCCGACAACAGTCGGAACAGGGATTTTTAGGAACAGAGGAGCGGGTCATGGAAGACCGGGCGATGGATTGGAAAACCTACGAAACCTACATGACTGATGGTTACAAGAAACCTGTGGTCAAGAACAGCGAACTGGTGAGCTCGTCGGTCTACCTGAATGATTATCGCATCCGGGAATGGACATCTCGAGAATGTCTACGCCGCAACGGTACAGATCTTCCATCTACTTATGGCATCCCCGACATTAACTTGGCGATTGAGGAAGTTCAAGACCAGGATTATGTAAATCATCTCTTCGAGGAAGCGCGCAAGGATTGGCCGGAACTCGATCAGTTCCTCGAAGAACGCTACATGTCACGCTGGATGAAGAAGGATTTGGAAAATTGTCCTAAGGGCTCGTTAGGGCATGCTATCTTTGTCCATTACGATAAATATGGGTATGATAACACCATGGCCAGCATGGCTATGCCGGTTCGTAACCATTATGAGTATTTCCGTCGCCGCAAGGTCGAGATTCACGACTTCATGCATATCCTGACCGGCGCGGGATTCGATTATATTGCAGAAGGTATTCCAAACTTCATTCATTTTGGTAGTTTTCATAAATATTTCAAACCAGAATTGGCCCAGCAGCTGACTGTGAGCAATATCTTTCTCTTCTTCCCTTATTTCTTCCGTTCGTCTCTTCACTACCCCCAGGGTTTCCCATGGGTGTGGGAAGCCATGAACCGGGGTGTTGAAATTGGTCGTCAGTCAGGCACTTACTTCCTCAAAAAGATCGAAGATTATTTGCATCTTTCCGTCGAGGAAGCGCGCGATGCGCTTGAAATCTGCGGTGTTGAAGACCTCGATTTTAGAGAGTGGATGCGACGGTCGGACATTGTGATGGAGGGCGGCCAGACTTACACGGAGGAGAAGGCCGCCCAGCGCGCAGAGATGTTCAGGAAACTGGCTGCGGAATAAAAATCGACGCTATTGACGGGGAGCGCCATCCAGGATGGTGCTCCCCTTTTCGTTTTTGTCGCTGAATTGGTGGGATGCTATGCTCTGCACCCCATCGTGGGGGCGATGGGCGGAGCGAAGCAGGAATGATTGAACAACGTGCCCTCAGCCCTCAGGAGCAGTTTCATGCCTATCTTGGGCAAGGCCGATTCATGATCCAGTGTGCGCGGGGCAGTGGTGAATATATATTCTACCCACGTGTCGCTGAACCGGCTTCGGGCGATCAGGATCTGATATGGGTTGAAGCCAGTGGGCGTGGTGTGGGCTATGCAACGACCGTCATTCGGCCCCGGTTGCCGGAAGTGCCCTATAATGTAGCATTGGTCAGTTTGGCGGAAGGGCCGCGTATGATGGCGCGGGTTGTGGGTGTCGATCCGCAAGACGTTCGGATCGACATGGCAGTGCGCGCCGAGATCATAACGGAAGCGGGCAAGCCGCTGCTGGTCTTTCGGCCTGAGGCGCAAAATTGATGAGTGAAGGCTCTGTTCGTGGGAAGACCGCGATCGTTGGTGCCGCGACGTTCGGTCTGGGTGTCGCACCGGGCCATGGTGCGATCGACCTCGCGGCAAAGGCCGCGCTGCTGGCGCTGAGTGACGCCGGGCTTCAGCCGCGCGATGTCGATGCGCTGTTCGTCTGCTTGCCGGAGGATTTTCTTTCGGGGCTGTCGATGGCGGAATATCTGGGGATCGACCCGGTAATCAGCGACAACAACCGGACTGGGGGATCGGCTTTCCTCACCCATGTTGAGATGGCGGCCACGGCGCTGAACGCGGGCTTATGTGAAGTCGCCCTCATCACATATGGCAGCAATCAGCGCAGCGCTTCGGGCAAGCTGGTCGGAGCGACCACAACCACCAATGATCTGGAGACGCGCTACCGCCCGCTCGTGCCGGTGAGCGCCTATGCTCTGGCCGCGTCGCGGCACATGCACGTCTATGGCACGACACGGTCGCAACTGGCCGAGGTCGCTGTTGCGGCACGGGGTTGGGCCGCGCTCAATCCTGACGCCTTCGCGCGTGACCCATTGACCATCGATGATTGCCTGTCTTCGCGCATGATCTCCGATCCGCTGACTGTCAGGGACTGTTGTCTGGTGACCGACGGGGCAGGGGCCATTGTGATGACGCGAGCGGAACGGGCCAGGTCGATGCTAAGGTCGGCTGTCTATGTTCTGGGCACCGGGTCAGCCACGACCCATCGCGAAATATCGTCCATGCCCGATCTGACTGTCACGGGCGCCGCAGACTCCGGCAAGCGAGCCTATGCTCAGGCCCGTTTAGGCCCGGATGATATAGACATGGTGCAGATGTATGATGCCTTTACCATCAACCCGATCTTGTTTCTGGAAGATCTGGGCTTTTGTCCTAAGGGCGAAGGCGGGCGGTTTGTCGAAAAGGGTGCGCTGGCCCCCGGCGGTGTTCTGCCGGTGAACACCAATGGCGGTGGTTTGTCCTGCGTCCACCCCGGCATGTATGGCATATTCACGTTGATTGAGGCGACGCAACAAATCCGGCGTGAATGCGGCGCGCGCCAACTCGATCGAGCCGATGTGGCGCTGTGCCACGGCAGTGGTGGATCATTGTCGCATCAGGCTACCGTGATATTGGGATCTGAGGCAGCTCTGTGACTTGCTGCATCAAGCACTCATCAATCCTTGCCCGCCTTTTCCTGCAATGCCTGGATCTGCGCGACGACCCGGTCGACCAGGGCAAAACGCTCCTGACCAGGCGATTGGGGGTGTAGGGAGGCGATGACAAAAGCGGCGCTGTCGCGTGCAAGATCATGCGGAGTAATCGGGCCACCGGGCTTGTACCAGCGGATATAGGACGTAATCACGCCCAATATGGTGAAGCTCGAAATTCGCTGATCGATCCCCGCATCGAAAATGTTTGCCGCAATGCCCCGGCTGATGATCGATCGGAGATAAGCCTGATAGGCATCGCGCTCAGCAAAAATCTGCTCACGCTTGTCCGGCGCCAAATGCTTGGCGTCCTGAATAATGACGATGCCACGGTGGATGCGATCAGGCACGGCATTGAGCACGATATGACCATAGCAAAAGGCAATCAGCTGTTCGGCGGGACTGGATGCGAAATGATCGCAAAGACGCATATTCTCAGCCAGCCCTTCACTGCCGACCTTGATAACTTCGTAGAGCAAGTCCTCCTTCGAGGAAATATAGTGGTAAAGGCTGCCCTTCAACACACCGACAGCGTCGGCGATGTCGTTAAGGCTCGTGCCGTTGAACCCGCGTTCGGAAAAGAGTTCGCCCGCGATCAGGACGATGTCTTCGAAGCGGCGCTCACCATTGCCGGTCTTGGGCGCTCTGCCTCTGCGCTGCGAAGGCCGGGCCGCCGCTACCTCGTTCGTTCTGCTTTTCATCCCGCCAATAGTCCCAGAATGCCGTGTTTCGGCTTTGCTACACGAGAGCGCCGCCACACGCCAGCACCTGCCATGATTGGATGGTTAGTCGGATGGAAGGTCAGCAGACCGCATCCATGAAGCGGGCAAGGGTCACATCCAGCGTCGTCACCGTCCCGGCGTCGTGGGTGGTCAACTCCACCTCTACCTTGTTGTAGACGTTGCTCCATTCGGGATGATGATCCAGCTTTTCCGCCTGCACGCCTACACATGTCATGAACCCCAGGGCGCGGGCGAAATCGTCAAAGACGAAACTCTTGCCAATCGCCTTGCCATCCCGCGTCACTGTCCATCCAGACAGCTGTGCTATCGCCTGCACGGCGTCGATTTTTTCAAAGCGCATCGTCGCACCCTTTCGATTGAATATTACAGGCCGATCAGCGCCATGATTTCGCGCCGCGCCTTTTCGTCGTCTCGGAACACGCCCATCATGCGGCTGGTCGTCATCTGGACGCCGGGCGTGTTGACGCCACGCGCCGTCATGCAGGCATGGCTTGCCTGAATGACTACCGCGACACCAAGAGGCTTCAGATTTTCCCAGATGCAATCGGCAATTTCGGCCGTCAGCCGCTCTTGCACCTGAAGCCGCTTGGCAAAGCCGTGCAGCACGCGGGCCAGCTTTGAAATGCCTACGACGCGGTTGCGGGGCAAATAGGCGATATGAGCCGTGCCGATGATCGGCGCCATATGATGTTCGCAGTGTGACTGAAAAGGAATATCGCGCAACAGCACGATTTCGTCATAGCCACCCACTTCGTCGAAGGTGCGGAGCAGATGCTGTGAGGGGTCTTCATGATAGCCGCCGAAATATTCGCGCCACGCCTTTGCGACGCGGTTGGGCGTATCGACCAGACCTTCCCGTTCGGGATCATCGCCTGCCCAGCCGATCAGCGTGCGGACGGCTTGCTTTACTTCGGAAGGGATATGGGGTGCATCCGTTGGTGATTGTGTCGCCATGATGATTGTTCTCAGCTGAAAAATGCGGATAGAGCGGGGGCGGGGATGGCCGCGCCGGTGATTTTGGCGCGTTGAAGGGCGCTCCAGAAATAGCGGTATGTCGCGCGGTCGTGCAGTTCGCCTTTGTACTGGATCGGTCCCCAGTCGGCCTGCTGCGCCGCAATCAGGATGGCGGCTGCGTCTTCGATTTCGGAATGATCGGGGCGCATGGCTTCGACAATGGGCAGGATTTGCGCGGGATAGATGCTCCACATGCGCTGGAATCCGAATTCGTCCCGCGCGCGGCGAGCGTCGGCGTGGATGCGATCGGTGTCCATCAGGTCCAGGCAGACATTGTGCGCAGGTATCAGGCCCGCCCCGAGCGCTGCGGCGGTCACTTCCGCCTTCGCGCGGGCCAGCAGGCGATGTTCGAACTGGCCCGGTGAGCGCATGGCCGACGCGGGGATCGCGTCATTATGCGCGCTGACGAAGTCCATGAGACCGAAGTCCAGCACCTGCATCCACGGAAGCGCCGCGATCGCTCTGACATCAGCAAGTGCGCCATGCGTTTCGATGAGGGCATGGATGGGGATGGTGCGCTTGATACCGCGGCTGGCGCAGCCTTGGCGGATATAGTCGATAACCCCGGCCAACTGGACTGCGGATGTGGCTTTGGGCACGGTGATATAGGCGACTTCGTTACCCGCGCCCGACAGGATGATATCTACATCGGCGCGCCAGTGGTCGTGCGAGGGATCGTGGATGCGGATACCCGCCTGACGATGCCGGTTTTGCGGTGAAGCGATCATGGCGGCGACCATCTTGGCATGTTCGGTTTCAGTGCCGGTCGCCGCGCCATCTTCACAGTCGCAGCTAATGTCGAAGATCGGACCATGCTGTTCCTGAAGCTGGAACGCCTTGGCAATCAGCTTCTCGCTACCCGCGAAATGCTCGCAACTGGCGATCGTCGGGAATGACTTTTCGCCATTGAACAGGGCTTGATCTGGATGAAGGGCTTTGGACATGAGTTGGCCTTTATCGTTGAAAAGTTGGATCACCTGCGGGGCAGCAGGACGTTGTAATCGAGATCGAGGACGACATTGGGGTGGCTGCGCAACGTCGCCGCATCACCATCCCAATCGAAATCGGAGGGCGGCATGTCACGCAGCCCGATCAGGCGGAGCCGCAGCACGCCGACATCCTGCCGATCCAGCACGGTCATGGCATCGATCACCTGAGTCACGCTGTAGAGTGTGTCGCCGGCAAAGGTCGGGGCGACATGCGTTCCGCCGTTGATGGCGAGGATGGCGAGAATGTTTTCCAACCCGTCATTCGTAAGCGCGCGGCAGAGCGAGATGACGTGTCCGCCGTAGACCAGTCGGCGGCCATGGCGCGTATCGCGCATCATGAGGCCGTCGAAATGCACCCTCGCGTCATTTTGATAAAGGCGGGTGGCGGACATGTGGTCGGCCTCTTCCACCGTCATCCCCGCAGCATGATCCAATCGCTGGCCGGGTGCATAATCCTCCCAGCAGGACTCTGACCCGGTGGCGCGGTTGAGGGTCTCCCGGTCGACAGTTCCTGAAGATACGGTCAAGCGGTCGGCAGGCACGAAGGAGGGAAGGTCGGGCCTGACATCGATGCCGTCACCGGGTCCGGCATTTCGTTTCCGTACCAGCACCCATCGGATCCATGTCAGAACGGGCTGGCCGTTCTGGTTTACGGCTTCCGACCGGACATAGACGACGCCGCTATCGCCACCGCTCGTTTCGCGCAGCCCAATGACAATCGACGTGGCGGCGAGCGTGTCCCCGTCATAAACCGGGGCGAGAAACCGCACATCCGCATAGCCCAGATTGGCGATGGCATTGAGCGAGATGTCGGCCACCGTCTTCCCAAAGGCCATGTTGAAGACGAGCAGATCATCGAGGGGGCGGGAGGGATGCCCAAGACTTGCCGCGAGCGGAGCGGAGGACGCGACCGGGTTGCGCGCGCCGGTAAGCACGACATAAAGGCTTGCGTCTGCATCTGTTACAGTGCGGGGCAGCGGATGCTGGAAACGCTGGCCGACATGAAAATCTTCGAAGAAATTGCCGCGTGGCATGGGTGATTTTACTCCGGTGCTGCCAGGGATGGGGCGGCGGGCTGGCAGGAATGGCGTTCCCCAAGCCGGGGTGCGCGCATGACGGGGCGCGGCTGCCTGTCGATGGTGAAAGGGCTGGGCACCATCTGCATGACGGTTTCGCCATCCACGATCGGGCTTAGCATGCCGTTTTCATGAAGCTGCGGGTCCGCCAGCACCTCTTCGGGTGACGCAATCATCTGCCAGAGCACGTCCGCGCGGGCGAAACGATCTTCCCAGTGGGTGAGGGGTTCTGCTGAAAACAACTGGTCGAGCAATGGGATCAATGCTGCGCGGTTCTGGCGGATCGACCGGGCGGTCGCGAAATCCGGGTCGGTGGCAAGGTCGGGGCGGTCGATTGCCTCGCACAGCCGAACGAAGCCACGCCGGGAATCGATCTCAGTCAGGAAGAACCAGCGCCCGTCACTCGCTTGATAGCTGTTGACCATGGGTGTGCGACAGTCGGTACGCGGTTGCTGCGCGCCCATGCCGCCATGGACGGCCTGCACAGCCAGATCCCCGCTCATGATATAGGCGCCGGTCTGAAGCAGCGAGGTTTCGACCATGCCGCCCTTGCCCGTCCATTCCCTTCGGAGCAGCGCCGAAATGATCCCGGCATAGGCCGCGAGCGCCATCGCCATGTCACCATAACCGCCGGTCGGGACTGGCGGCGTTCCGCCTGGAACGAGCAACTGGTGCATGAGTCCGCTGCGCGCCCAGAAGCCGCCCACATCGAACACGCCCGTGTCACTTTGTGGCCCTCGCAGGCCAAGACCGGTGATGGAGGCGTAGATAAGCCGGGGGAAGCGTTCCATCACGGCTTCGGGAGAAAGCGATAGGCGTTGCAGCGAGCCCGGCCGCAGATTGGTGATGAAGACATCGGCATTGGCCAGAAGTCCGTCCAGCGCGTCGCGCCCATCCAGCGTGGCGAGATCGAGGATGATACTGTCTTTGCCGCGATTGAGCAGCGAAAAGGTGGGACTGCTCTTGTCGCTGCCCATCGCGCCCAGAAAGTCGCGGCCGGGATCACCGGTCGCCGGTTCGACCTTGATGACCTCGGCGGACAAATCTGCCAGCAGGGCCGCGGCTCCCGGTGCGGCGAGCCAGCTTCCCAGCTCAACCACCTTGAGGCGCGGCCCTGTTCCCTTTTCCATCCCTAGCGGTCCTTCAGGCGGTTGCCGCTGGAGCAGGCGCTACCAGACCGAGCGCACGGCCGGTATTGTCCCGCATGATGAGGCGCAGTTCTTCATCGGTCAGCTCTGGCAGATGATCGACAAGGTCAGAGGGCATATGCACGCCTTCGGGATGGGGCCAGTCGGACCCGCCCAGCACGCAAGGCGCGCCCAGCGTCTGGACTAGGCCGGCGATATCGTCTTCGGGGAAGGGCGATACTTTGATATGGCGCTTGAACACTTCGCGCGGGCGTTCGCCGATATTGCCGAACGGCCAGTCTTCCTTGCCGGACATGCGTGCTGCCCGATCCATCTTGCGGACCATCGGCAGCACCCATTCTGAACCATATTCCAGCACGAACACGTTGATGTTGGGGAAACGGCCGAACAGATTGTGGGTGATGAGGGCCATCAGCGTGTCGCCGATCGCACGGTCGCCGAAGCAAGTGGCGCGCATGAACGGCGTCCAACGGTGCAGAGGGCGGGTGTGGCTTTCGCCCCACAGCGCGCCGTAATATTCGGCTTCGCCAGTGTTTGAGAGGTGATAGCAAACGGTCACCCCGGCTTCGTTGACTCGGCTCCAGAAAGGATCGAAGCGCGGATCGGCGGGGGACAAGTTACCGCGCACCGGCCCGGCGCGCAGATGGATGAGCTTTGCGCCACGCTCCAGTACGCGGTCCAGCTCGCGGCAGGCCCATTCTGGGTTTTCGAGCGCAAGGCAGGGTGCTGCGAACAGGCGGCCGTCGGCGCCGAAGCCCCAATCTTCCTCCAGCCACATATTGTAGGAGGTGAGGTTGGCCCCCAGTGCTTCCGGATCGCTGGACAACAGCCATTCCGCGCCGATTTCGAGCGAGGGGAGCATGATCGCCGCCTCGATATTATCATTGTCGAGATATTTGAGGCGCACGTCGCGGCGACGGGATTCGGGCAGGTCATCGGCGGTGATCATGCCCTGGGCGAACCAGCCTTTGCTGCCGTGACCGCCGGACTTATAATATTCCAGCATCGCGCCTGGCTGCCCCGTGGAATGGGTGGGAGCTGCGCCATAATAGGTTACCTTCTGGTCGCCGAACATGACCCGGCCGGTGGCTTCGCCTTCGCGGCGGATAACCTGAACGGCACGACCCTCGTCGATCCACTTACGCGGCAGATGGCGCGTGAAGCAGTCGTCGGTCTCATAGAAATGCTGATCGGCGTCGATCATCTTGAAAGGGAGCTTGTTCATCGCCACTGCGCCTTTTTCTCGCATTGAATACCAAACGACCGGTAGATTACATTGATTGAGATAAGTTCGCAAGGAGCAATTAGGCAAAAATCCAACAGTGGGTGAAAAAGGTCTGAAAGGCATATAATATACAGCAAAATGAAGCTAATGGCGGTTCGGAAGACAGTCGTCCGACCCACTAATCGTGCGAATCGGAACGGCAATAATTCATCACCAACCAAACGACCGGTTTACAAATCGCGTTGCTGGGGTTAGTTGGAGTGGTGAAGCTGATTCAGGGAATGAGATGGCTACGAAATCGTCGCACCCACGACAGTCGCCTTATGCAGGAGAAGTCCGGCCTGATCGTTACGAAGCTATTCTCGTCGACAGGTCTGAGAGTCTCCTTGATGCGGTCGTAAGGCGTCTTGCTGACCGCTGCGCGCCGAGCGGGAGGCTCGATCCGGATGCGCTCGATCGCGAACAGTCGGCTTGTTATGAACTGGCTTTTGCCAGCGCCGAAATCCTGGCAGCACGGCAATTTTGCTCTGCTACCGTAGGAGCGAGTGCCGATGCACTCGATGCCGGACTGGCTGCAATTTACATCGCGGATGTTCTCGTGGGGGCGCTAGATCGGCTTGAAAGAATTGCGCGTTATCTGGACGTGGCAGTGGATGACGTAGCGGCCTTACGCAGCACATCGGAATGGCGGGAAATTCTGGAACGCGGTGGCTTTGGCGCCCAGGAACGGTTGGGCGCGCAAGTCTGCTCTGGCGACACATTTGGCGACGTTGAAATGTCGGCCGATGCGCGGATGAGCTTCGACAGCTTTGCTCGCTTTGGTGCTGACGTTGTCCGCCCACTGGCCGAAGAGATTCATCGCCAAGACCTGATCGTTCCCGAAGCCTTGCTTGGCCCGATGCGCGAAATGGGCATTTTCGGGTTGGGTGTATCGGCGCGTTTTGGCGGCACGGCACCTGACGATGGCGAAGACAATCATGTCATGATCGCCATTACAGAGGCGCTTTCGGAAGCATCGCTTGGCGCTGCGGGCAGCCTGATCACGCGGGCGGAAATATTGGCGCGCGCCATGGCGGCTGGCGGTACGGAGGACCAGAAGGCTCGCTTCCTGCCCGGTATCGCTGCGGGTGCGCCGTTGTGCGCCATCTCCATCACTGAGCCCGATTATGGGTCGGACGTCGCCAGCCTGTCGTTGCGGGCGACGCGGACGGAGGGCGGCTGGCTGCTGAACGGTGCGAAGACCTGGTGCACCTTTGCCGGGAAAGCCGGGCTACTGATGGTCGTCGCCCGTACTGGTGGGAAGGATGCGGGGCATAAAGGCCTCAGCATCATGCTGGTCGAAAAGCCTTCGTTCGAGGGGCATGATTTCCAGCACGAACAGCCCGGCGGCGGGCGGCTGACGGGCCATGCGATCCCGACGATCGGCTATCGTGGGATGCACAGTTTCGATCTGGCCTTTGAAAATGTCTTCGTGCCCGACGATCACCTGCTGGGCGGGGAAGCGGGGCTGGGCAAGGGCTTCTATTACACCATGGCGGGCATGACCGGTGGGCGGATGCAGACCGCCGCGCGGGCGTGCGGTGTGATGCGCGCCGCGATCGAGGCCGCGCGCAGCTATGCCGGGGAGCGCAAGGTTTTCGGCCGCGCCCTTGGCGACTATCCGCTGACGCAGGCGAAGATCGCGCGCATGGCGGCGCGCTTCGTCGCCTGCCGTCACCTGACCTATGCGGTCGGAACTTGGCTGGACGAGGGGCGGGGGCAGATGGAGGCCAGTCTCGTCAAGTTGCTGGCCTGTCGGTCGGCCGAACTGGTGACGCGCGAGGCGCAGCAGATTCATGGCGGCATGGGCTATGCCGAGGAAATGGCGGTCAGCCGCTACTTCGTCGATGCCCGCGTGCTGTCGATTTTCGAAGGAGCCGAGGAAACGCTGGCGCTCAAGGTGATCGCGAAGGGAATGCTGGAGCGTGCGCTTCTCGAACAGGCCCAACCATCCGGCGATGCGAGCTGATATGACTGTAGATACGATCACGAAAGACAAGGTCACGGATTATGCGGTCGAGGACGGCATCGCCGTGATCACCACCGACTATCCTCCCGTCAACGCCCTGTCCCACGCGGTGATGAGCGGAATGGCCGCAGGGCTGGAGCGGGCCTATGCCGACGCAGGCGTGCGGGGCATTGTCATCGCCTGTGCCGGGCGGACCTTTCATGCAGGGGCGGACATCACGGCCATGGGAAAGCCGCGAGAGTGGCCGGAATTGCGCGACCTTCAGGCGATCGTCGAGCGCTCCCCCAAGCCGGTGGTTGCCGCCATTCATGGCACCACGCTGGGCGGGGGTCTGGAACTGGCGCTGGTCGCCCATGCCCGTGTCGCGGCGAAAACCACGCGTGTGGGATTGCCCGAAGTGAAGCTGGGCATTGTGCCAGGCGCTGGTGGGACGCAGAGGCTCACCCATATCGCCGGGCCTGAACTCGCGCTCGATCTGGTGACGAGCGGGCGGCAGATTGGGGCAGATGAGGCATTGAAGGCCGGTCTGGTCGATGCCGTGGTTGCGGATGGCGAATTGCGCTCCCGCGCCGTGGCGTTGGCGGGGGATCTGGCGGCGCGTGACGGCCTACCAATTGTCGGGAGCGCGACCAAAGACCTTCCGGCGGAGGAGGTCGCGGGACTGTTCGATCGCTATCGCAAAACCAACGCGCGCAAATATCGCGGGTTCAAGGCGCCCGAATATGCGGTGCGCTGCATCGAGGCGGCGATGAGCCTGCCACTAGCGGAAGGGTTGAAGGCCGAGCGCGCCCTTTATGAGGGCCTGCGGGACGGCGATCAGGCGCTGGCGCAGCGGCACATATTCCTGGCCGAACGGCTGGCGGCAAAGCTGCCGCCCGATCTGGCAGGCAGCGGCACGAGACCGGTCGAGACAGTCGCGGTCATCGGCGCGGGCACGATGGGTGGCGGCATCGCGATTAATTTCCTGACTGCCGGAATTGCCGTGACTTTGGTTGAGCGTAACAGGGAAGCATTGGATCGGGGCGTCGCCATGATCCGTCGAAACTATGAAAGAGGCTTGTCGAGCGGGCGTGTCACGCAGGACGCCATCGATACGGCCATGGCATTGCTGCGGCCCACCACCCGGATTGAAGACGTCGCCGCTTGCGACCTGATCGTGGAAGCGGTCTATGAAAATATCGCGGTCAAGCGCGAGGTTTTCGAGGCGCTCGACAGGGTCGCGCGGCCCGATGCGATATTGGCTACGAACACATCCTATCTCGATCTGGACGATATCGCGGCTTTCACCAACCGGCCGGAGAGCGTCGTTGGCATGCACTTCTTTTCGCCCGCCAACATCATGCGGTTGCTGGAAATCGTGCGGGGCGAACATACCGCGCCCGACATACTCGCTACGGTCGTTGGCCTGTCGCGCCGGATCGGCAAGGTCGGCGTGATCGTCGGTAACTGCTTCGGCTTTGTCGGCAACCGCATGCTGGCGCAGCGGCAGAAGGAAGCGGAAAAGCTGCTGCTGGAAGGGGCGATGCCGTGGGACGTGGATCGCGTGCTGTTTGATTTCGGCTTTCCCATGGGGCCGTTCCAGATGCGTGACCTGGCTGGCAATGATGTGGGCTGGAACCGGGAGACGAGCAGTTCCTCGACCGTCCGGGAAATATTGAACGAGCGCGGACGGTTCGGCCAGAAGGCGGGCAAGGGCTATTATGACTATGACGCTGCGGGAAAGCCTGTCCCGTCCGATGAGGTGCAGGGCATCATCCTTGAACTGGCAGAGCGCAAGGGCATTGTGCGACGGGAGATAGGGGAGCGCGAGATATTCGAGCGGTGCCTTTATCCGATGGTGAACGAAGGCGCGCGCATATTGGAAGAAGGCAAGGCGTTGCGGGCGTCCGATGTCGATGTTGTCTGGGCGACTGGCTATGGCTGGCCGGCCTATCGCGGTGGACCGCTTTTCTGGGCGGGGCAGGAGGGCATCGGGTTGATTGTTGAGCGGCTTCGGGCGCTCGCACCTCGGTTGGGCGAGGATTTTATCCTTTCGCCACTGTTGGCAAAGCTCGCCGCCGAGGGGCGCGATTTTGAGGGTATTGGAAGCGGGAAGGTGCAGGCATGAAAATGCGGCGGGCAGCCATCGTTGATCCTATCCGGACGCCGGTCGGCAAATATCTGGGTGCGCTGGCCGACATCCCTGCGGGCGAACTGGCGGCGGTGGTGCTGCGGGCGCTGGTGGATCGCACCGGGATTGACCCGGAGCGGGTGGACGATGTCGTCTTCGCGCAGGGCTATGGCAATGGCGAGGCGCCTGCTGTCGGACGCTGGGCGGCGCTGGCGGCGGGATTTCCGGTCTCGGTGCCGGGCTATCAACTCGACCGACGCTGCGGCTCCGGGCTTCAGGCGGTGATCGACGCCGCGATGATGGTGCAGACTGGCGCGGCCGATGTGGTGATTGCGGGCGGTGTCGAAAGCATGAGCCAGGTCGAACATTATACGACACAGATGCGCCGGGGGGTGCGCGGGGGATCGACGGAACTGCATGACCGGCTATCGAGGGGGCGCGTGATGTCGCAGCCGATCGCGCGGTTCGGCGTCATCAGCGGCATGATAGAGACGGCCGAAAATGTCGCGCGCGATTTCGGCATAACGCGCGAGGAATGCGACGCCTACGCCGCGATGAGTCACCAGCGGGCGACGGCGGCGTGGGCGGAAGGCCGGTTCGATGATGAACTGGTGCCTGTTGCCGTGCCGCAGCGTCGCGGTGATCCCATTATTTTCGACCGGGACGAAGGATTCCGCTCGGACGCTACGGTGGATTCCCTTGGCCTCCTGCGTCCTATCGAAAAGAATGGCGTCGTAACCGCAGGCAATGCCAGCCAGCAAAATGACGCCGCCGCCGCCTGCCTGGTCGTGGCGGAGGATAGGCTGGAGGAAATGGGGCTGGAGCCGATGGCGTGGCTGCATAGTTGGGCAGCGGCGGGGTGCGAGCCATCTCGCATGGGCATCGGTCCCGTTCCTGCGGTGGAGCGGCTTTTCCGGCGGACTGGGCTCAGCTGGGATGACATCGGGCTGGTCGAATTGAACGAGGCGTTCGCGCCGCAGGTGCTGGGCGTGCTCAAGGGTTGGGGCTGGGATGATCGGGACCGGTTGAACGTGAACGGCTCCGGCATTTCGCTCGGCCATCCGATTGGTGCGACGGGGGGACGGATACTCGCAAACCTGTTGCGGGAAATGCGGCGTCGTGACGTGCGCTATGGCCTTGAGACGATGTGTATTGGCGGCGGCCAGGGGCTGGCAGCGGTTTTCGAACGTGCCTAGCGTGTGGGCAATTGCAGACATAGAGGGGTTGTCATGGGCATTATCGCGGTAACGGGAGCGTTCGGCGCGTTGGGCAGGAGCGTCGTGGAACTGCTTGCCGACCGGGGGCATGTGATCGCTGCCATCCATCTGGGCGAGGCGCCGCAGAGCTATCCTTATGGGATGGCCATTGGCGGCATCGACCTGACGCAGCCGGATGCCGTTGCCGGAGCCTTCGCACAGATTGCAAAGGTGCATGGGCGGATCGATGGTCTGGTCAATATCGCTGGCGGTTTCATGTGGCGCATGGTGGCTGATACCGATCCTGAGGATTGGGACAGGATGTATCGAATGAACCTGCTGTCGGCCGCGCTCTGCTGCCGGACGGCCACCGCCTATCTGTCTGAATCGGGTGGCAGCATCGTCAATATCGGCGCGGCGGCTGCTCGTGCTCCGGCGGCGGGTATGGCGCCCTATGCCGCATCCAAGGCGGCGGTGATGGCGCTGACCGAAAGCCTTGCCAATGAATTGAAGCCGCATAGCCGCGTCAACGCGATCCTGCCGACGATCATCGACACGCCTGCGAACCGGGCCGACATGCCGGACGCCGACGGCAGCGAATGGGTGGCACCTGCTGATCTGGCGAAGGTGGTTGCGTTTCTGCTGTCGCCGGAATCCGCCGCGATTACCGGCGAAGGGATCAAGGTGTCGCTGGGCGCAAAATCATGAAGTAAGAAGCGAATAGACAGGAGATGCGAATGGAGAGGATCAGCACCCCGGACATGGATGCTGCTATTGCCCGGGCCTTGCAGCTCGGGGAAGTGGGCTTGCAGGTCGCGGTCTATTATCAGGGACGGCTGCTGGTGGACACATGGGCGGGGAAGGCCGATGCGACCACGGGTAGCGCGGTGACGAGAGAAACGCTCTTTCCTGTCTTTTCAGTCACCAAATCATTCACGGCCGTAGCCTGTCACATCCAGGCCGAACGAGGCCTCATCGACTATGATGCACCGATCGCGCGCTATTGGCCCGAGTTTGCGGCGAACGGGAAGGAAGGGATCACGGTTCGCCATGTCCTGTCGCATCGGTCGGGTGTGCCGCAGATGCCGCCGGGGATCACAGTGGAAACCATGTGCGACTGGGACTGGATGATCCGCCACATCGAACAGATGGAGCCGCTGTTCCCCGCCGATTCCCAGAGCAGCTATCAGGCGTTTATTTTCGGCTGGTATATAGGTGAGATCGTGCGGCGGACCGACCCGGCGCGCAGGCCGATCAGCCAATTCATCGCGGAGGAAATCTGCGCGCCGCTCGGCATCGCGAACTTCCACCTCGGCCTTGATCCCGCGCTGGAACCGCGCGTTGCGACGCTGACCAATGTCGCCCATGGCGGGCAGGCGTCGGCAGGCGATAGCGGGGCGGTGTCACTGACCACGGCGGTGGCGCCCAGCCATGCGCGCGCTGGCGAGGATGTTGCGCCCTACCTCAGCCTGGCCGTGCCGCCAGCGGTGGCGACCGGCCCCGCGAACTTCAACCGCCCCGATGTTCACGCGGCCGTTCTGCCGGGCGCGGGGGGCATTGCCGACGCGCGGTCGGTAGCGCGCCTCTATGCGATGCTGGCATGCGGGGGTGAACTGGACGGCGTGCGCATCCTTTCTGAAGCCACCGTGCAGAGCTTGACCAAGTTGCGCACGGACCCGTTCCAGACTGATCGCGTGGTCGGCCGTGTCGCCATATTGGGGCAGGGTGGCTTCTGGCTCGGTAGCGACCATCCGGGCGTGGAAGCGGCGATCGGGATAGCACCGTCCATCCTGTGCCATCCGGGCGCTGGCGGATCGATCGGCTGGGGCGACACGGCGAGCGGCCTTGCCGTTGCGATCTGTCACAACCGGATGTTCAGCCGGATCGAAGATCCATCACAGCAGCCCTGGATCGCCATCGGCGACGTTGCGCGGGCGATGGCGGCGGAGCAAGACGCTCTGGACTGAGCAATAGCGTGGTCCGATCGGTGGATCGGACCACGTTCCCAATCACCTGAATTTCCGCATTTTTTGAGCCAGCAGGTCATGTCGCCTGCTTCGAAAATACTCTGGCGAACGGGCGCCCTTATTGGGCGGTGCGCCCTCCATCCACGGCCAGCGATGTACCGTGGATGTTTGATGCCGCGTCCGAACACAGGAACAATATCGCCCCCGCCACTTCATCCGCCGTTCCATCGCGGCCTGTCGACGGATGATAGGCTTTGCTGCGAGCGGCCCATTCCTCCGCCGTGTAGTTTGATCGCTGATGCGCCCGGATCGGGCTGTCGATCGCGCCCGGGCAGACGGCGTTGATGCGCACGCCCTTCATGCCATATTCCAGCGCCGCCGCCTTGGTCATGCCCAGCACGGCATGTTTGGTTGCCGCATAGATGCTGACGCCTGCCTGCCCCACCAGCCCGGCGGAAGAGGACATGTTGACCACACAGCCTCCGCCGCTGCGTTCGATGGCCGGGATCGCATATTTCATGGCCAGCCACATGCCCTTGAGATTGACCGTGATCAGACGGTCGAACTGATCCTCGTCCACGTCGCAAAGATGTTTCATCCCGGTCTGGGTGATGCCGGCGTTGTTGATGAGCGCATAAAGTCCTCCGAAATGAAGGATCGCCTGTTCCACCATGTGCGCGACATCGGCGGGGTCAGCGATATCGACCCGTTCCACGATTACTTCCGCCCCCGTCGCGACAAGTGCGTCCCTGGCAGCGGCCAGGCCGCTTTCATCGACATCGGCGAGCAGCAGTCTGGCGCCCTGCCGGGCAAAGGCATGGGCGCTGGCAAGGCCAATGCCTGACGCGCCGCCAGTGATGATGACTGTCCTGTCGCGCAGTTCCGGCAATATCATGCCTTTTGTTCCTTTTGCTCGTGGCTCAGCGGATTGTCTTCTCTTGCGCGCTCCACCGATGCTCGTGCTGCTTCTGGCAGCAGAACGCCAGCTTCAACAGCGGCTTCGGCAGCTTCGCTGAAGCGGCGCAGATAATCTTCGGGGCCTTCATATAGCGCGGCCAATTGTTCCGACGTCAATGGCTCGCTCGATCCGCGAAGGAACGCCCAATCGGGTGTATTGAAACCAGTATGCACAGCCGTCGGCACCGCGACCTCGGGCAGGCGAACACCGCCCCGAGCAATCCCGAGTGCGTCGCGGACAATGCGCGGCGGAATGCTGTCGCTTGCCGGTTTGACCTTAATGCGCGGCTGGATAGTGGGCGGGACGCCCTCTTCGATCCATCGACGCATCCGGTAAAGAGCAGCGTCGCGAAAGGGCTGAATGTCAATGCTGTTGGGCGGCAGGTCCGTGGCGGTAAAGGCCGCGCTGACCTTGATACCCCCTGCGTGAGCGATGCCAGCTGCTTCCCACAGGCGGAACCGCTCATTGTCTGGTTGGCGGACGAGGGCGAAGCTGCGGCTTTCGGTTTCGCTATTGATCACAAAAACGGGGACGTCGATGTCGCGCAGCCGGCTGGTCCCGGACGGGCAGCTACCGTCTATCAGGTCTGACAGATCGTCCAGGCCACCGGGTAGCGCATCGCCATCCGTTTCGATGGCGGTGGGGCTGCCGAAGTAAACGTCTAGCATGAAGCCGGAAAAGGGATGGCCCATCGGCGTGATCGCGTTGATGTAGGCGGCGAGCCTCCCAGCCGACTGGGATGCGCCACGGGCGATCACATGCCGCACGGCAAGGCCCCTTAAGGGGTCGATGGGACCAGTTCGGTGCGGACCGACCGCCGCTCCAATCTGCGAGAACAGGTCGTAGGATATGTCGTCTGTCGGAATCGAAAGGTCCTGGTATCGCTCCGGATCGAAGGCGAGGAGGCCCTTGGGGTCGGGGCCCGCAAACCCCTCAATCCCGACGCGCTGCACGGATGCCGCGACGATGACGTAGCCATTCTCATACATCAGGGGATGGGTGCGGATATTGTCGAAACCGGCGGAAACATTGTTCCAGATCAGGATGACGATGCCATTGAAGCGGGAGTCATCTGCGGGACGTCGTACGACAATGCGGGTGCAATAGGGCAGAGCTTCCCCTCGTTCGACCTGCCACTGACCATCCGGCGATGGCCCGGTCCCATCCGCGAAATGAAAGCGCGAGGCGGTGCCGGAGAGGAAATATTCCTCCTGCCTATATTCGACGCTGGTGCAGTCGAACAGCGGTTGGATGAAGGGCTGGCCACGTCCGCCCTCAACGGGTCCGATCATGCTCCGATCCGGCATTGGCAATTCTCTCCTGTGAACGATTTATTCAGCGGGTTGTGGCTGCGGGCAGGGCGGTTCCTGCGGTGCTGCGACCAAGTGCCGCCGCAGCATGCCCGCCCATAAGGGAACGAGCGCGGCTGCGCCGATCGACAACAGACCGACGGTTTGGGTGTTGCCTAGGCGCGGTCCTGGCAAATCGGTCAGGATGCCACTTGATACGGCCGCGCCAATGGCGCTCGCTGAATATTGAAGCGCACCGAGCAATGCGCCGAACCCGGCCCGCTCGACCGAATCAGGTGCCTGAAGCGCCAATGTGGTCATGGACACGCTCAAGGTCGATATGCTCATGATCACGACGCACATGGCGGTCGCGCCCGTTGCTAGGCCAAACGGGAGCACATAGCTTAGTAACACGCCCCCGCTGAAGGTGCACGCGGCAGGCAGGATCAATGTGTGAGGACCCCGGCGATCCATAATCCGTCCAACCACGCGAAGCAGGGCGAAAGTTACTCCACCACACCCCATATAGAATATCGCCAGCCAGCCGCGGGGCAGGTGCAGGTTGAGCAGCAGCAGCGACGCATTGTTCGCCGCCAGCAGGCCGAAGGCGATTGTCATCGTGAATATGCTCGCCATGGCGACACGAAAGGCAGGGCGAAGCAATGCGCCTTTCAACCGGAATCCGGCGGGACGCAGGGGGTCATTCAGATGTGCCGCCATCGGGGGCAGGGCGAACCGCGCGATCACCATGAGCGCCAGCGCCGCCGTGCCCAGCAGCAGTAAAGGCAACCGCCAGTTCGCGATCGCGGCAAGCTGTATCGCCATAGGCAGGCCGATGATCGACACAAGTGGGCCTGTTCCGAGCACGAGCGCGAAGGCCCGTCCGTGTCGTTCGGGTGCGATCGTATCGGCAATGATCGCCGTCAACAGTGCCGAGCATATTCCGCCGCATCCGCCCGCGATGGCGCGCATGAGCATCAGCATCGGCAGGCTGTTGGCGTAGCTTGCCCCTATGGTAGCAAGGCCGATCAGGGTGAGGCAGATTGTTAGTGGCGTGCGACGATCATATCGATCGAGAAGTCCTGCCGAGCCGAGACCCGTGGCGAACCCCGCCAACGAATAGGATGATGCCAATAGTCCGAGACCTGCTACTGGTAGGCCCAGGTCCACCGCGATGTCCGGCCCGATTGGCAGGATGACGGTGAACCCCAGCATCACGATGAATTGCGTTGTTGTGGCAATAGCGATCGTTCGGGTTTGCATCCGCGAAATCTCCGGCGCGTCAGGCTGGGGCGGTGACGACCGGGTCTGGTCGAATGCGCCCGCGTGAACCTATGACCAATAGCACCGCGCCGAAGAGCGTCGCACCGGCAAGCAGCATGAATGACGTTGAGAAGCCGTACATCCTGTTCACAGGGCCAAAGATGATCGGGATCAAAAACGGGCCGACATGAAATGTGCTGAAGATAGCTCCCATGGCAAAGGCGCGACGGCTGGCGTGGATACGGTCCAGCAGGAAGCTGCTGAGCGCCGGTTCAAACAGAATGGAAGCGCTGCCTGTGACAGCGGAGGCAATAAGCAGTCCCGTCACACCGTCAGCACGGACGAACAACATCGTGCCAAGGCTGAACAAGGCAAGAGAGAGCGCAATGATCGCCAAGGGGTGCATCTTTCGCCTCAGCCGCACGAAATAGAGGCTGATCCCGATCGAGGCCAATGGCGCCGGCAACATGACGGCCGCGAATGTGCGAGGGTCGAGAAACCCCTTTTCCCGAAGCAGGAACGGCAACTGAGTATAGATATTATACTGTGCCAGAGCGAGGAAGACGTTACCCAGCATGGCCAGAATGAAGATCGCGTTAATCGTCTCGCGCAACGGTTGCTGCGTTTCGGTTGGTTCCTGGACCGCTGTTTCTAACTGGCGCGCAGCGGGTTTCACGCGCAGCAGCGCAAAGATGAACAGGGGGACGCCAACGAGATAGAGCCACATCGGCGCAGCCCATCCATGACTATTTGCAAAGAGCCCGCCTGCCTGCACGGCAAGCATCGAGAAGAACGTCATCGCAGCCCAGCGATAGCCCAGCATTTTCGTGCGTGCTTCACCGGCATAATAATCGCCGATCATGGACAGGCTGACCGTCATCAGCGCGCCTACGCCCAGGCCCAGGATGAAGCGAAGGATGATAAGGACCGTGAAATCGGTCGTCATCATGCACCCGAGGCCCGCCGCCGTGTCTGTGAACAGGGCGGCGAGAAGGATCGGACGCTTGCCCCAGCGGTCTGCAAGCCAGCCGAGCAGAGGTGATGCGATCATGGCGATGCCCGGAACGGTCATCAGCATTTGCGCATAGGCTATGCCACGCGCTCCATCCCCCAGTTCCGCTGCTAGCAGCGGCAGCCCAGGCGAAAGCAACGTTGTCGTGAAGGTATTGGGCAGTGTGGCGAAAAGCAGGAAGAGGAATATCGGCCATCCCGGCGCTAGGACGGAACTTTTCGTTTTCATGGTCTTATTCCTCTTCCTGTCCGTTATTTACCGCGCCGACGCGCCAAAGCGATAGCGCAACTGAATGCCATACATGCGGGGTTCGCTATAGACATAGCGGGCAAAGCCGCCGCCATAGCTTGCGCCATTCTTGCCGTAATTGGCCTGCAGCTGGATCGGGAAGGTCTTGTTGGCGACATTGGTCATGAAGAACGACATGTCGATCGGGCGACGCCCGACATTGGCCCATTCGACGCGCAGGTTGAGCAGGTTGCTTTGCGGCAGGTAGCCGAAGGGTTCCTGACTGGGGAAGGTGATCTGCGTGTAATAGCGGTCCACATGCGAGAAGCTGATTGAGGGTGACAGCGTCTGGATGTCGTCCAGCTTCAGGTCATATCGCGCCGATACCGAAAATTGGTTCTTAGGCGAAAATGAGAATGGAACAGCCGTCTTGTCGTCAATCAACACCTGGCCGCCGGAAAGATAGGTGAACTGGAACTTGTCATATTTCGCGTCGGTATAGCTGTAGCCGCCGCTGATGCTGAAATTCGGGAATGGATTGATGGTCGCTTCCACCTCGATGCCCTGGATGTGCGCGGCCCCCGCGTTCACGATCGCAGAACCGCCGGAAATCTGGCCGTTCGGCAAAACCGTAGTCGTCGTCCCCGACTTTTGAATGTCCTTATAGTCCGAATAATAATAATCGGCGTTCAGGCGGACGGGGATGGTGCCCAGATGGAACTGGGTTTTGGCTCCCGCTTCATAGGTCGTTACATATTCCGGTTCAAAGGTCAGCTTCTGCGGGTTGGTGCCGTTGAAGTTGTACCCGCCGCTCTTGTAGCCATGGCTTGCCTTGGCATAGACCATCACGCGGGGCGTGATCTGGTAATCGACGGAGACAAGCCAGTTGGGCGCCGAACTTTTCGACCGGGCGCTGAGCTGGCAACCGGGGAAGGTCGCCGCCGGGATGATGCAGGCCGTCGGCGTGTAGAAGGCGTGGAAGGATTTCTTGTCGTCCCAGCTGTAGCGATAGCCGCCGGTTAGCCTTAGCCCATCGAGCGCCGGGGTGAGAACGCCCATGTCGAGCGCCGCTTGTGCATAGACACCGGTCGATTTGCGATGCTCGCCAGTCGAGGCCGTTGAGAATGCGCCGTTGTTTGAACCCTGGCGGATTTCCGGCCCCAGTGACTTGGCATCTTCATGATAGACACCGGTCACCAGGTTCAGGTGATCGTCCAGCAGCTTGCCCTGGAGTTGTAGTTCCTCCGTCCACTGCCGCGCATCGGTGGAATTTGCGTCACCCGGCCCGGTGTCCTGGATGGGCAGGCGCGACCCGTCCTGGTCGAAAGCGGCGCGGGTTTTGTACCGGGCATAGCTTGCAATATTGCGCAGCTTGAAGGTGTCGGACAGATCTATTGTCAGACTGTCGGTCGCCATAAACAGGCGCTGCTTTTCCACCGGGACGATGTTGAGCTGGGTCCTGCGCGGGCCACGGGCCTGCTGCTCGGCCAGGACCTGGCTTAGCAGCGGGACGCCGAAGACACGCGCCGTTGATCCCTGCAAGGCGCCATTAGCGGGGTTGAGCGCCGTATTGAAACCGGCGAAGACTGATCCGGTGCCATGCTGATCGACCTTCACATTCGTCACCAGCAGGTAATTTTCGATTGTCTCTGTCGGCCGCCATGTCAGGCCGCCGCGTAGCGTCCAGTAATGCCGGTCGTCGAGATCGCGATTGGTGGTGACTTCGCGGGTATAGCCGTCGCGCGCGGCGAAGCGGCCAGCGACGCGCAACAGCAGCTTGTCCTCGACCACCGGCACGTTGACCATAGCCTCGACTTCATGGTCGTTATAGTTGCCGAGCTGCCCTTGCACATAGCCGTCAAACTGGTTCTTTGGCTTGGCCGGTTCCACCAGCACCGCGCCGCCGGTGGTGTTGCGGCCGAACAGCGTGCCCTGCGGTCCCTTGAGGACCTGGATATTTTCCAGATCGTAGAACAGCGTGCCGGTGCCGATCTGGCCGACGGTGTCGCTGCGTTGGGGAAGGGGTACTTCGGCAAAATAGACCGCAACGCCCGGTCCGCCGCCGAAGGTCGATCCCTGACCGCGGATGGTGAAGGTCTGTGTATCGCGCTGGCCGGACGCCTGGCCGACGACGAGTGACGGCACCTTACCCGCCAGATCCTGGTTCGACGTTATGCCCTCGCGACGGAGCGATTCTCCAGTGAAGGCGGTAATGGCCACCGGGACGGTCTGCAGCTGTTCCTCGCGGCGGTTCGCCGTCACAACGATGTCGGCGATCTCGTTGCCTTTTGCCTCAGTGCCTTCCTGAGCGAAAGCAGGCAGGCTATGGCTCAGTTGAAGTGCACTGGCTCCGCACAAAATAGCTCTATAGAATTTCTTTCTATTCATGACGATACTCCCCGGTTGTATATGATATACCTAAAATAATAATTCATAATGTTGGTTTATTGATCAAAGTTGATTTGTTATTGAAATGATAATTGATAATTATGGAGGGTGATTTGGATCTTAGAAGGCTCCATTATTTCGTCGCGATTGCTGAAGAGGGCAGCTTCCAAAGTGCGGCCAGCGTACTCCATGTCGCGCAATCCGCCTTGTCCCGGAGAATCCATGAGTTGGAAGAAGAGCTTGGGCTGCCGCTGTTCCTCCGGCTGCCTCGTGGTGCGCAGTTGCTGCCGGCGGGTGAAATCCTGCTCAGGCACGCTCGACCAATTCTTGAAAGCGTCGCCGACGCCAAGGCGCATCTTGCTCGTTACGCGGCTGGAAGGTCGGGGACCGTCAGGATCGGCATGACCGCCCTCGCCGGACAGCTGCGTTTCGTGGGCGAGGCGTTCACGGTCTTCGGGAACATGACGGACGACGTCGAGGTGATTGTCAAAATCGTGACCAGCCGTGGCGAGGCGCTTCATCATCTGCGCACTGGACAGGTTGACCTCGCACTCGTTCAGGGCGATGTGAGCGAGCCAGGGCTTTTTGCTGAGCGGATACGCACTTTCGACAGCGTGGTCGTCATGCCCACGGACCATCCGCTGAGTGACAAGGCTGAGGTCAGCGTGGCGGACCTTGCCGCCTTTCCGATTTTGAGCTTTTCGCGCGAGCTTGACACCGTAGCATTTGACAAGATCGTCGCTGCTTGCGTCGCGGCCGGAGCCCAGCCGCGTATCGTTCAGGAAATTCCGGTGGAAACCGTTCGACTTGCGCTGGTCGCCGCAAATATGGGCATCAGCATCGCCAGCACGTCGATCCATGAACGACCTCACCCGGTAGGGCTGTGCTTCCGACGCTTTGTGGGCATAGATTTTGACGCAGGGCTGTACCTCGTCAGACGCAAATCCAGCGACGGACCGGCGATCGACTTGCTGGCCAAGGCCATAGGCGACGCGGCAGAAGATGCGCAACGTGTTGACGATCGTGGCTGATTGCTGATGCATGGAACAGCAATCGTCGGCCGCAGCGCGCAGCTTGCCATGATTGTGGCGAACCTGTTCCACCCAGAATCCTTTCCTTACCTTTTTAGGCTTTCGGAAAGGCTATACACAACCAACCGGTCGGTCAATAAAATAAATGAGTCTTGTGGCGACGCTCTTGAGGACGCCTTTGGTGGGCAGAAAAGTTTTGAAAATCTGGAGTTAAGTGTTGTTCTGCATAACGCCAGCGTCCTAAAGCACCAGCCATTCTGCAATTTTAATTGACCGGTCGTTTGTTTTGTAGTGTGATGGGGGCATGAACGAATTTCACTCATCCGTCCAATCCCCTGCCGACTCCAGGCTCGAGGCATTTGCCGGGCTACGCATTGTTGAGGTCGGCTCCTGGCTGGCCGTCCCCAATGCAACCGCGATGTTCGCTGATCTGGGCGCCGAGGTCCTGAAAATAGAAAGCGCAGGCGGTGATCCGGTCAGGCGCTTTCCCCATTCCATGCGCGGCGATGATGTCTCCTCCGCCGCTTTTGCAATGCTCAACCGCAACAAGAAGAGCGTGGTGCTGAACCTAACTGAGCCAGAGGACCGCGCCCGATTTGAAAAGCTCCTAAGTACAGCGGATGTGCTGGTGAACAACCTTCGACCCGCGCAGATTAGCAGGCTGGGTTTGGACGCCGAGGATCTCGCATCAGGATACCCTAGACTGATCGTAGCCAGCCTGACCGGACTTGGCCTGCGCGGGCCGGATGCGGACAATGGGGGCTTCGACGTCGGCGCCTTCTGGGCGCGATCCGGCTTTCTCTCGCAAGTCACCCAGGACGGCAGCGAGCCCGCTGCCTTGACAGGCGGCTATGGCGACCTCATGACCTCGCTCTCCCTTTATGCGGCCATAGTTTCGGGTCTGCTGGAACGGGCAAGCACCGGGCGCGGCGGGCTGGTCGAGACATCCTTGTTGCAGACGGCGGCCTTTGCGATCAGTGGCGATTTGGTGTCGCATCAGGCCTATGGCCGCGTGCCGCGAGCCCGCCCCCGGTTGAAGTCCCGCACACCGTTGAACAATAGCTATCGAACGACCGACGGGAGATGGTTCTTCCTGACTTGCGTCGATGCCATGCAGCATGTGCCGGGTGTAACCAGGGCGCTTGGCCGAGCTGAGCTTTCCAACGATCCTCGTTTTGCCTCCCCGCGTTCGATCGGGGAGAATGCGGCTGCGATAATTGCCCTGCTGGATGAAGTCTTTGGCTCACATCCCTTGTCTCATTGGGCCGAACGCTTCGCAGCTGAAGGGGTAACCTGGGAACGGGTTGCCTTCCCGGACGAGTTGTTGTCCGATCCGCAGGTCGCGGCCAACGAAATGACCAGCGAGTGGAGTTGGGATTCCACTTCCTTGCATGGCGTGCCTTCGCCATTCTCTATTTTCCGCACTAAGCGGCCCGCCGCATCTGCGGCGCCCGCGCTGGGCGCCGATAACGCATTGCTGAACGATGCCGGGCCCCAATAATTGTAAAGGCTAACCAATGTCGCTGATTACTGGAATTCTGGATTTTCCCGACGACGTCGCCGATCTGAAAAGCGCGACCGCCGATTTCGTCAACCGCCGTATATTGCCTCATGAGGTCGAGATTAGCTCAAGTGGAGAAGTGCCCGACGCGCTTCAACAGGAATTGTGCGACAGTGGCTATTTCGGCCTCACCATTCCCGAGGAATATGGCGGGTCGGGGCTTTCGCACCTGGCCTTTTACGCGATCCACGAAGAACTGACGCGCGCGCCCAAGCCGGTGTGGGTGCAACTGAACAACGCCAACGGCATCGCCGCGCGCTTTCTGGAATTTGGTGGTTCCGAAACGCTGAAGCGGAAATATCTGCCCGGTATCGCCGCTGGCACGATCTTGCCTGCGATTGCCGTGACGGAGCCTGAAGCGGGATCGGACGTGCAAGGGCTCAAGACCAAGGCGGAACCGATCCCTGACGGCTGGCGGTTGAATGGTGGCAAGCATTACATAACCTTCGGCGCGCGCGCGGATATATTGTTCGTTCTCGCCCGCACCGCTGGGCGCGAGGCGGGGTCCAAGGCGTTTACGCTGTTCCTCGTAGAAAAGGGCACGCCCGGCCTGAAGGTTGCGCGGCTTCAGGAGACGATGGGCGGCCGCCCACTGGAACAGGCCGAGCTGGTGCTGGACGATCTGGAACTGCCCGACTCTGCCGTCATCGGTGAAGTGGGCGGCGGCCTCAAGCTCGTATTCAAGACGTTTGCCGAAGAACGGCTGACCATGGCCACCACGGCGCTGGGCACGGCGCAGCGCGCCATCGAACTTGGCGTCGATTATGCCAAGACGCGCAAGGCGTTTGGCAGCGCGATTGCGGACTATCAGGCGATCCAGCATTCGCTGGCGGATTGTGCGACCGAATTGTTCGCCGCCCGCTCCATGACCTTCGCGCTCGCCCGGCAATTGGGCGACCGACAGGTGGCGCCCTATGAAGTGGCGATGGTTAAGCTCTACGCCTCGGAAATGGCGGGGAGGGTCGTCGATCGTGTGCTGCAGATATTCGGCGGCGCCGGTTTCATGGCGGAAACGCCGATCTGCCAAATGTATCGCGACGTCCGCGTCCTACGCCTTGCTGGCGGCACATCTGAAATCCAGCGCAACATGATCGCGCGACACCTTTTGGGGCAATGATAAAATGACCGAAGAACGGGCGCCAGGCGTCTATATCGAAAAGGCCGAGGGCATTGCCACGGTGACGCTGCACAACCCGCGCGTCGGCAATGCCTTGACGCGGAAGATATATAAGGCCCTGAGCCAGGCATGGGCGACGCTGGACAACGACGACGATGTACGGGTAGTGGTCTTTACCGCTTCGGGTAACCGGCATTTCTGCACGGGCGCGGACGTCAGCGTCCTGACGACGCAGGGTGAGTTGCGCCGTCCGGGTGAACGCACGGGCGAGGCGTGGCGGCTGACCTGGGCACATGCAGGTTTCACCAAGCCGGTGATCGTTTCGGTGAATGGGACTGCGGCTGGTGGCGGGCTGGGCTTCGTGGTGGACGGCGACATTGTGTTCGCGGCCAGGCACGCCCGCTTTCTGGACACGCATGTCAACGTTGGCCAGATTTGCGGCTATGGTGCGCTGCGGCTGGTCGGGATCATCGGCGCGAGCGAGGCGAAGCGGATCGCACTGGCAGGCGGCATTCTCGATGCTGAGCGCGCCCATGCGTTGGGGCTGGTCAACGAATTATATGACACGGCGGAGGAGAGCATGGCGGCCGCCATGGCGGCGGCGCGTCGGATCGCTGACGCATCTCCTACGGCGGTCAGGGAGACCTTTGGCTTGCTGCGCGCGCTGAGCAAGTCGCCACATGAGAGTGCAGTGATCGCTACGGCCGACCGGGCGCTTGATGCGCATATGCCGCACCCCGATGCGAGTGAAGGCGCGCGTGCCTGGACCGAAAAGCGTGCGCCGCAATGGAAGATCTAAATGGCATTCACAGCGTGCAGGTTGAGCGACCTGCATCGCACATCGGGCTGATCCGGCTCAATCGCCCCGAGGCACGCAACGCGCTGACTTTTGAGTCGTGGCGCGGGATAGAAGCCGCACTTCACCTGTTCTGCGGTGAAGCGGACATAAGGGCGATCATAATCGCGGGAGCGGGGGATTTCTTTTCTGCGGGCGGTGACGTCAAATCGCTTCCAGCCGAAGGGTTTCGTGCGACGGCTCCAGCGGAGCGCGTGGCGCTGGGGCATCGCGTGATCACGGCGATCCGCACGGCGTCCGTGCCGGTCATAGCGGCGGTCGAAGGTGCGGCGGTCGGTGCGGGTTGGAGCTTGGCGCTGGCTTGCGACCTTATCGTCGCGAGCCGGACGGCACGCTTCGCTGCACCTTTCGTCAAGCTGGGCGTGGTGCCTGACGGCGGTATCGCCTGGTTTCTGACGCAGCGGTTGGGACGACACTGCGCTTCAGCGCTGCTGTTGAGCGATACCGCCCTTGGTGCCGAGAACGCGTTGGCGCTGGGCCTTGTCAATCAACTGGCGGAACCGGGGCAGGCGGAGGCGGACACCATCGCGCTGATCGGCTCTCTGCATAGTCATGTGCCACAAGCGGTGGAATTGACCAAAGCGCTGATCGACCGAGCGGAAACCGAGGATTTGCAAAGCTTTATGCGAGCCGAACTGCTGTCGGCGACACTGACGCAGCTTGGGAGTGAAGCGCAAGATGCGCGCACGCAAGCAGCGCGAAATAGGAAAGATCAAAACTCATGAAGATTGGCCGGGCAGTCCTGCGGGACGAAACGACGTCCTTGGTACTGATATTGGATGATGGGCGTGTCGCGGAAGTCACGGGCGCTGGCCCCGATGATCTGGTCGCAGTCGCGATGACGCGGCAGGCGCCTGCGCTGGGACGGAATTTCGATGCCGCAGATGTGCGGTTTCTGGCCCCTGTACCGCAACCGCGGTCATTCCGGGACTTTTCCGCCTTCGAGATGCACACGAAAAATTGCGTCGAGGGCATTGGCGGCAAGATGAACCCGCTATGGTATGAAATTCCGGTTTTCTACTTCAGCAATCCCAATTGCTTCATTGGTCCGGATGACCCCGTTATCCCGCCGCGTAAGGCAAAATCGCTCGACTATGAGCTTGAGGTGGCGTTGGTCATGGGGTCGCCGGTGAGAGACCTCGATGTCGATGACGCGAACTGGGCCGATCATGTCGCGGGCTTCATGCTGATCAACGACTGGTCAGCGCGTGACCTTGGCGCACAGGAGACCAAGTTATTCATGGGCCCCGCCAAGGCCAAGGATTTCGCCACGTCTAGTGGGCCATGGCTGACAACACCTGATGAGTTCGACATCGTTGATGGGCGCATCGACCTGCCGCTCACTGGTCGCGTCAATGGTGAGTGCTGGTCAGACAGCAATCTGCGCGAGATGTATTTCAACTGGCCTCGTCTGCTGGCGCACGCTTCGGCGGATGCAACACTCTATCCTAGCGACGTCATCGGTTCTGGCACCTGTCCAAGCGGTTGCATCATCGAACTGCGGTTTACCAAAGGCCGCGACAAGCATGGCTGGCTGAAAGCTGGCGACGAAATCGTGCTGGAAGCACTCAAGCTTGGACAGTTGCGTAACCGGATAGCCGACTGAGGCAGCCGGTTATCGCGCTGAATGGACCGAATGAGAGAGGAAACAATGGACATGACCATCATGGAGCAGAGACTGAGCTGCATAGTGATTTGCGTCGATGACGTTCCACGCGCATGTGCGTTTTACGAAGCCCTTGGTTGGAAAAGATCATCCCTCAGCCGCGAATCTCTTCCACTGTTCAACGCCAATGGGTTCGTATTCATGATCAGCCCCAGGATATTGGGTGCTGAAGAGGCGTTTGGAGAGCCGCTTCCGCCTGAAGTAGCCGATGCCGTGAAGCACCCGCCCGCGTTCAGCGGTGTCATCTTGAGCTATGTCGTTCGTGATGAGGACGAACAGCGAATGATCCTCGAAAAGGTCGTGGAACTGGGCGGCAAGGTAATTTCGCCAGCGAGAGACCTGATTTTCGGCAATCGGGCCGGTTATTTCTCTGACCCCGTCGGCACGATTTGGGAAGTGTCATTGACCAGGCGAACGCCGCTACAGTCCAATGGAAATTTCAAAATTGGCGATTGAGCGCTTCGCGGCCAGGGTTCGACCTATGGCGGCGGGCCTAGTGTGGCCGCGTTGGCACTTTGGTGAGGAAAGTTAGGCGTCTGAGCTCGAGCAGGGTTTCAACGGAAATCTCAGGCTGTTGTAGCACGCCGAGTTATTAAACTGAATCATGCTCCGCCCCGTGGGCGTAAATGTAGAAAAGGCAAGTCAACTACTAAAGGCTGTATGGTCTACCGGGCGTGCATGAAAATGAACGTAGCCGCGAAGTCAGTTCTTAACGATTACAAGCAGGACGAAAATGTACGATCCCAGCGAAAATGCCGAAGCTGATATTGCAGCTCACCTTCACTCCTTCACCAACCTGGAGGCCCATCCTGAGGTCGGCCCCCTTGTCATTACCACGGGTGGCGGCGTTTTTGTGGAAGACGATAAGGGGAGGCGTTATCTTGAAGCCGTGTCTGCCCTTTGGTGCGCTTCGCTGGGCTTCAGCAACGAGCGCCTTGCCAAAGCGGGCAGCGATGCGTTGCGGGGGCTGCCCTATTACCACACCTTCACCGGTCGATCGAACCCGGCGGTTATCGCGCTTGCCAACAAGCTGCTCTCCATCGCGCCCGTGCCCATGTCCAAGGTGTTCTTCGCCAACAGCGGGTCCGAAGCGAATGACTCTGCCGTCAAGCTAATCTGGTATTATCACAATGCCATCGGCAAACCTGAAAAGAAGAAGATCATTGCCCGGCTCAACGCCTATCATGGCGTGACGGTGGCTTCGGCAAGCCTAAGTGGCCTTATCACGAACCACCGTGATTTCGACCTGCCGATCCATAACATCTTGCATGTCGATTGCCCCCATTATTTCCGCTACGCCGAGCCTGGTGAGAGCGAAGAGGATTTCGCTACCCGCTTGGCCGACAATGTTGAAAAGCGCATCCTGGCGGAAGGGCCGGAGACCGTCGCCGCTTTCTTCGCTGAGCCGGTGATGGGCGCAGGCGGGGTGATTCAGCCGCCCACGACCTATTTCGAGAAGATTCAAAAAGTCCTCGCCAAATATGACGTGCTCCTCGTCGCGGACGAGGTGGTCTGCGGTTATGGCCGGACGGGCGAGATGTTCGGATCGACCACCTACGGCATGAAGCCCGACATTCTGACCACGGCAAAGGGCTTGTCATCCGGCTATGCACCGATTTCGGCGGTGATGGTCAATGAGAAGGTTTATGCTCCCATCGCCCGAAACAGCGGCACCATCGGCACCTTCGGACATGGCTTCACCTATTCGGGGCACCCGGTGAGCTGCGCCATCGCACTGGAAACGCTCAAGATCTACGAAGAAGATAATGTGGTCGGCCATGTGCAGTCATTGATGCCGCAATTCTGGAAGGCGCTCCGTAGCTATGAAGGCCGAAAATATGTCGGCGAAGTGCGAGGGGTGGGGCTGGTGGCCGCGATCGAGCTTTATGCTGATCCGAAGAACCGGATCAGCTTCGATCCAGCCGCTAAGGCGGGTGCGCGCTTGGTTGAAATCGGGCTCAGCCAAGGACTGATCGTGCGAGCCTTAGGCGACACGATCGTCTTCTGCCCACCGCTTATCATCACAGCGGAAGAGCTTGACGAGCTTTTTGCCCGTTTTGAGCGCACTATGGCGATCTTCGAAGAGATCGCTGCGTAAGAGGTTTTCGCGGGCGATCCGCTACCGCGCTTCCAGTATCGACGCGGGAGTGACCAGTTTTTTAGCAAACCGGTTAAAAAATGTAGGAATTTTTGGCGCTCGCAAACTCTGCGAGACAATTTTATTGAGACAGATACTATTCACCCACTTTCGGCGGGCCGTGGGTGCAATCTGCCGGTTTAGCAATCCTGTCACGGTCTCGCCCCGAGAACATACCCGTTCAAGGGAAAGCGAGTTCTGCAGCGGTGGAACTCGGCTCCCGCAACCCACGGCATAGAACTACATACGCCGCCCCACGGGGCGGCGTTGTCGTTTAAGGCAAACGCCGCCAGATCCGTCACGTTGGACACGATCTGCGCTTCGGGACCCCGAGCGCCGTCAGGATAGATCGTCACGCTTTCGATTAGTTGATCCATCAACGCGGCACCTTCCGCTCGAACAGAGTAACCGGTGTTCTGGCGCCACCTTGTCTGATTTGGTGGCTCAGGCAGAGATGCGGGGATGGACGACGCCATCCTTACGACCGCATTGGACACTCACACTGGAGTGGCTCTGAAGCCAGTTCGACGGGTTGAAGTTCTCAGCGGGTTGGCCGGACGACGGCGTTCCTGGACGCTGGAGCAGAAGCTGGCGCTCGTTGCGGAGATGTAGCGTTGCGACAATGTCGCTGCCTTTGCACGCGAGCGGGATGTCAGCACCGCGCTGCTATACACATGGCGCCGGGAGTTGCGTTACGCGGTAGAGGCCAGCAAGATTTCGCCCCGTCACGAGCCGATGTTCGTGCCCGTGGTTGGCGAGACATCGCCGCCGGGTTCGCACGATGGGGTTGTAGAGGTCGAGGTCAGTGGTGCCGTTATCCGGATCGGGCAAGCGGCCCGGACCGATCTGGTGGTAGCCGTTATCCAAGCTCTGCAGGGCCCAGGCATTGATGGTGATCGATGATCGGGATAGGGCCTGGTACGCGGGTGATGGTGGCGACGCGCCCGGTAGATTTTCGCAAGGGTGCAGATTCGCTCGCGGCGCTGGTTGGTGCTGAGTACGGCGGTGATCCTTATTCGGGCGTGATCTACGTGTTCCGGGCGAAGCCCGCCGACCGGATCAAGCTGGTCTGGTGGGACGGCACCGGCCTGTGCCTGATGGCCAAGAGGCTGGAGTCCGGCGGTTTCAAGTGGCCCGGCATCCAGGACGGCGTGATGCGTCTTACGGCGGCGCAACTGGGCGCTCTGCCGGAAGGCCTGGACTGGCGCCGAGTGCATGGCGGGCGGCGCCCGATTGCTCCGCAGATTGCCAGTTGACGGGGCTTTCGTCTGCTGATTCACTGCCCTCATGCTTATGGAAGCGGGACCTTCCCAACGACGTCGAAGCGCTCCGTGCGCTCGTCCTCGAACAGCTCGATCCCGACCAGTTCGAGCTCTCCCTGGAAGAAGTCGAGACAGCATTGGCTCAGGCCGAGCAGGCCCGCGACAAGGCGAAGCGGACACCGGCGGATCGGCCGCGCAAGACCAACCGCGGATCACTGCCTTCCCATCTCGAACGGATCGAACAGGTAGTCGATCTCGAGGACAAGGTTTGCCCTTGCTGCGCGGGTTCACTCCACCAGATCGGCGAGGATGTGGCCGAGCGTCTCGATGTCGTGCCCACCACCTTTCGCGTGCTCGTCACGCGCCGTCCGCGCTACGGCTGCCGTTCGTGTGAGAGTGCCATTGTGCAGGCCCCGGCGCCGACACGGATCGTCGAGGGCGGCATTCCTGCCGAAGCGCTGATCGCGCAGGTGCTGGTCGCCAAGTACGCTGATCACCTGCCGTTGTACCGACAGGCACAGATTTACGCCCGCCAAGGCATCCAGCTTGATCGCTCGACGCTGGCCGACTGGGTGGGACGGGCGGCTTGGTACCTGCGCCCACTGCGCGACCATATCCTGGAGCGATTGCGGCGATCCGAGCGGCTGTTCGCCGACGAGACCACCGCACCAGTGCTTGATCCCGGTCAAGGGCGGACCAAAACCGGGCAATTATGGGCCTATGCTTGCGATGATCGCCCGTGGAGCGGCGATGATCCGCCGATGGTTGCCTATGTCTATGCTGCCGATCGCAAGAGCGAGCGGGCGGAAACGCACCTGGGCGACTTCGTCGGCATCCTGCAGGTCGATGGCTATGGTGGCTACGCCGCGCTCGCCCGGCGGCGCAACCAGATCCACCTCGCCTTTTGCTGGGCACATGTGCGCCGCAAATTCTACGAACTGGCCGACAGCTCGCCAGTCGCCACCGAAGTGCTGCGCCGGATCGCCCAGCTCTATGCCATTGAGGACGAGGTACGAGGGCTGCCTGCCGAACAACGCCGGTTGATCCGCAGTGGACGCAGTCGCATCATCGTCGATGACCTCCACCAATACCTCGGTGCGCGGAACCGCCAGGTAAGCGCCAAGAGCAAGCTCGGCGAGGCAATCCGATACGCGCTCACCCGTTGGGATGGCCTCTCCCGCTTCCTTGATGATGGCCGCATCGATCTCGATAGCAACACCGTCGAACGCTCAACCCCACCCCTCGCGCTCAATCGGAAGAATGCCCTGTTCGCCGGCTCCGATGAAGGCGGCGACAACTGGGCGGTCATCGCCACGCTCATCGAGAACTGCAAGATATCCGGTATCAATCCGCACACCTGGCTGACCGAAACGCTCGGCAAGCTGGCCGCGGGTCATCCGGCCAGCGCCGTCGGCGAACTCATGCCATGGACCGCCGTGGCCTGAGAACACCGGTTACTCCTTATCCCTTGGCCCAATGTTTCACCTGCATTGCACCAAGAAGTTGCTCGATCGGATCAAGCCGGAAATTTCACCTCCCGGCCAAAGTGATACCTCGTTGGGCAACTGGTACGCCACCGCTCTGTTCTGGCAGCCCCAAGTCGCAATGCTGGTTTCGGAGCGGACTCTGCTGCCCGTGTTGATGCCGCTGGCGCCTGCTGCCACGTTGGCCCGGCGTTTCCCCGCCCAACTGGCGCTCGTTCTGATGGAGCATGGGATCGCCGCTGATTTCATCGCTCAAGAGGTCTGGCGAATGAGTCGCGTCAATTACGCCAAAACGGCTAACCGCAGCGTGGTTGGCGTCCTCCAATGAATTTCTGCGCCAAGCCGAATTTTGGCTGGCAGCCTATGGGCACGAAAAGGGCGATAACGACGACCTGCTAGCCATTTCTGCGAAACTCGCCGAGGCGCCTTGCAGTCCGTTGTACAAGGCCCCATCTCCCCGGATAAGGCCCTTCATGAGTTGGTGAATGGCGACAGTCGCGTTTGTTAGGCCATGTCAGCTGCGGATGAACGTAGGGCAGATTCCAATAACCTGATTAGGCGCTGTCAATGGCGGCTATGTTGGCGGCCGCCGCCGTTGTAAGCGGTGCCAAGGGTTCGGTTTCCTTGATTCGTTTCCGGCACCAGCCATTCGGCTGGCCCCCCACTAGGTGTTTAGTCCCAGCATGTGATGGTGTGGCTTGACGATAAAGATGTCTGGCTTTGATTTCCAGAGTTCCTCGATAGCCTCGTATGGGGTTTTGAACCTGAGAGCCTTGAGCTGTTTGGCGAAGTTGTAGGCTATCAGCCAGTCGCGGACGTGCCGCCGCAACTCGAGGATCGACGCGTACTGGAAGGATTTGACGGTCGCTTCCTTGATGGTCCGCACCATGCGTTCGGCCTGACCGTTGGTCCAGGGGTGGTAGGGCTTGGTTAGCCGATGCTCGATGCCATTTTCCTGGGCGACACGCCCGAAGATGTGCGGGAAGATCAGGCCGGTGCCGCGCTCGAACTGGGCGAACTGCACGCCATTATCAGTCAGCACGGTGTGGATTTTGTAGGGCACTGTGCGGATCAGGGATTTGAGGAAGCCGACTGCCACCATCTTGGTCGCCCTGCGATAGATGCGGGCAAAGACCAGCTTTGATGTGCGATCGACAGCGACATAGAGAAAGGCCTTGCCGCCCTCGTGTCGCAGTTCGGCGATATCGATGTGAAAATAGCCGATCTCGTATGCCTTGAACTTCTTCGGCTTCTCGCGGTCCGCTTTGGGTAGGCGACTGATCCCGTGCCGCTGTAGGCAGCGATGCAGCGACGAGCGCGTCAGATGCGGGATCACATCCTTCAACGCGATGTAGACATCGTCCAACGGAAGCCTCGCCTGTACGCGCAGAGCTACGATGGCGGCTTCTTCCATGGCCGAGAGGACGGTGCTGCGGCGTTCCCTCGGCCCCATCGGCAGGTCTTCCACCGACTGCCGCTTACGCCACTTCAAGACGGTCTTCTCGTTGATCCCGTATCGCTTCGCGAGGTGCGCGACCGAAGCTTGCGATCGCTGTAGTTCGCCTCGAATGGTGTGCGTGGTCTTGGCGCTGCCGTGGAGAACCTGGCCCATAGCTCCCTCCGTTGTGATGAGGTCAAATTTACACCATCACATGCCGGGACTAAACACCTAGACCATTAGCGACCCGCGCCCAGCGCCCTCCTGTGTAACCCGAAGGTCATCCCTCTACGCATCCTGTGTGCGTCGAAAGGGATAAAGAAATTGCGCGCGGTATCCTTGCGGCACCTTTTCGGGCACGCCGTAGCCATTGGGCCATTCGCCGTCGGGAAGATGATAGGTGCCGAACAGACGGTCGAGCAGCGGTAGGTGGATAGCGAAATTCTTGTCCACTGCCACGGCCTCTATCCCATGGTGCCAATGGTGGAAGCGGGGCGTTGCGATCACTTGGCCCAGGCGGTTGAAGTCGCCCTTCAGGTTCGCGTGGAGCAGCGAGGAGTAGATATAAACGAAACCGATATAGGCCTGCATCACCAGCGGCGAGAAGCCGAAGGTCAATAGCGGCAACGACGTAACGCCGCGCAGCGCGATGATCTCGAAGAAATGCATGCGCGCACCCGCCAGCCAATCCATCGCCTTGGCCGAATGATGGACCGCGTGGAAACCCCAAAGGAAGGGCACACGATGGAAGGCACGGTGGAACCAATATTGAACGAGATCGGTCAGGATCACGACTTCAAGGAACTGAAGCGGCCAGGGCTGGCTGGCGACCATGGCGCGGATACCTGCGAGGCCGGTTGTGGCCGCATTGATATAGCTGGATGGCGCGAGGGCCAGGAAGGTGATGAGCTGCACCAGCATTGAGCTGAGAAGATAATAGAACAGGTCCTCGCGCCATTCCTGACGAAACAGGCGCTGCTGCGCCTTGTGAGGGAAAAGTCGCTCTATGGGCGCGAACATCAGGCCAGTGGCGACCATGTTGACCGCAAAGAAATCCAGCCCGAAAAAGATGCCCCAATCATGGGTTTCGCTCGGCTGCACCTCCGCGCCGCCGAGCAGGGTGGCAAGCAGCGCGATGATCAGCGCAGTGGCCCCGATCGCCTTGCGCGGGCGCAGGAGCAAGCTGAGAAGAGCCAACGCATAACCGCCGATTAGAAAGCCATGAACCAGCGGACGCAGGCCGCACCAGCTATGCAGCGCTGCAAGTTCGGGCGTGGCGAACCAGTCGGGCCATCGCAGGGCCACGACAAGGCACAGGCCGGTGAAACTGAGCAACAGCCCGAAAAAGCCCGAAAACCATCCGCTGCCTAGCCGCCGTACCGCCAACGGCGATTGCAGATCATGTTCCAGCTCTTCGAACCAGCTTGGCATATCGGTTGTTCCCCTTGTGAGTCTCTGTTTAGAGCTTTGCCCCCGCCGCCCTCAAGGATTCCTTGACGCGGGTGATGGCCATGTCGAGCGGATCGCTTTCGCCGAGCAAGGCGAAACTGCCGTTCAGCGCGAAGGTGCAATGACCGTGCACGGTAGCCACCAGCGAGCGGGCGAGGCGCGGTGCGATGTCGCGGCCTTGGAGTGGCAGGACGGCGGCGACTTCGCGCACCACGACTTCGGTCAGGCCTGCGCGTTGCCCGGCATAGTCCTCCGGCATCGGCACGCCCAATGGCAGGCGGTGGTCGTAGATCGCCATCCAGATATTCATATTCTCGCGAGCGAAGCTGAAATAGCCATCGACCAACGCGGCGATCCGATCCGGTGGATTACCGGCTAGGCGCGCCTCCAGAAAGGCCGACCACAGGTCGAAGGTGCGCGTGTTGATCGCGACGATCAGCCGATCATAGCTGCCGAACACATTATAGAGCGTGCCTACCGAATATCCGATCCGCTTGGCTACCTCCCGCGAGGAAAAGCGTGCGAAACCGACCTCCGCCATGTGCCGGTGGCCTTGGGCGAGGATCATCGCGTTCAGTTCTTCGCGGCTGTGGTCGGAGCGTCTTCCCATGAAGGGCTCGATAGCGGCACAATTGAACAGTGTCTAATTATTTTATTGAACAGCGTAAAATTTTGCGATAGCGACGGCACATTCTCCGCTTCGAGGAATGCGACTCATGCTGGTGGCGCTTGTTCTGCTGATTTTCGGAATCATGCTGTTCGACATGAGGGCGCGGCTGACGGCTGCCGAGCAACGGTTGGCCATGCTGGAGGGTGGACCGCAGCCGCGCGAGCAGGCAGACGAGGCCGTGCGATCCGCTGTCATCGTGATACGTGAGCGGCCGACCCCGCCTGCGCCGCCCATTGCGCCTCCAGCCGAGCCGGTTGCACCTGTCGTGGAAGAGCCAGTCGAAGCGGAGCCGGAGGCTGCCCCGGAGCCCGCCGCCGCATCGGTTGGACCATCGCGCCCCTCCTTCGGCTTTGAGGAGCTGTTCGGGCGGCGGCTGCCGATCTGGGCGGGCGGGGTGACGCTGGCCGTGGCCGGGGTGCTGCTGGTCAAATATTCGATCGACGCGGGGCTGTTGTCCCCTGTGGTGCGGATCGTGTTGGGCCTGCTGTTCGGCGCGGCGTTGATCGGCGGAGCGGAAGCCGCGCTGTGGCAGGAGGCGCGGGTGCGCGATCCTCGGGTGCGGCAGGCGCTGGCCGGAGCGGGGCTGGCGACGCTCTATGTCAGCATATTGGCCGCGCACGGGCTTTATGGGCTTGTCGGGCCGGGAACGGCTTTTACCGGGCTGGCGGGCGTGACGGCGCTCGCCATGGGGCTGTCGCTACGTTTCGGGGCGCCGAGCGCGCTGCTGGGGCTTGTGGGCGGTCTGGCCGCGCCCGCGCTGGTCGAGGCGGGGTCGCCCAATGTGCCCCTGCTCAGTTGCTACCTGGCACTAGCGGTCGGCGGCCTGTGCGCGCTCTCGCGGACACAGCGCTGGATGTGGCTGGGGGTGAGTGCGTTGATCGGCGGAGCCGGTTGGGGCGTGGCACTGCTGGTCATGGGGGCTCTGGACTGGGCCTCCTCGCTGTCGGTCGGGCTGCTGCTGCTGGCGTTGGGCGTGGGCCTCCCATTGCTGGCCTTTTCGGGGACGCGAGGGACTGTTGTGCGCATAGCTGCTGCTGTGGTGGCAGCGGCGCAGATGGCGGCGCTGGTCGCGACCGGCGGTTTTGCGATGCTGCATTGGGGCCTATTTGCTCTGCTGTCTGTGGCGCTGGTCTGGCTAGGGCGCGATGCGGCCTTGCGGCCCCTGAGCGCGGTCGGACTGAGTGTCGCGTTGCTGCTCGCCGGAATCTGGCCGGAGCCGGAAATGGGCCGCTTTGCGCTGGTGATGCTAGCGATGGGCGCGATCTATGGCGGGGCGGCGTTGGGACGGTTGTGGCGCACGGACGGGGGGCTGGTGGAGGCCGGACAGGTCGCTGGGCTGGCCTTGGGTGGCCTGCTCGTCAGTGTTGTTCATTTCCATCAGATGGGAGCGGACGGCAACTTTGCCTTGTTGGCCCTGGCGATCACGGCCATGCCGGTCGCGGCCATGATGTTGGGCTGGAACTGTGCCGAGCGCCGGCAGGATGAGCGCTTTGCCTTGCTTGCGACGACAGCGGCGGCATTGCTGGTCGCGGCGGGCGACTTCGGTCTGGCGGGATGGGTCTTGGCCATCGTCATGGCGGCGGTGGCGGCGGGTCTGCTGATGCTGGCGGAACGGGCGGGGGACCATCGCGTCGAGTGGAGCGGCTGGGCGTTTGCGCTGGGCGCAGTGATGGCGTTGGTCGGATGGGATTTCGCTCAGGTCGCGCGGCTTTGGGGTGACGCTGTCGTGCCCGCCGAGGCGGGGCTGCGCTGGCTGGCGGTGGCTCTGATGGCGGTCCTGTTCGGCTGGCGCGCACGTTTCGGCGAGGGGCGGCTGGTGGCGCAAGGTTTTGCAGCGCTGCTCGGTTATGGGGCGGTGGCGCAGATCATGCCCGCGCTCTGGTTGCCGGTGGCGGTGGCTCTGGGGCTGGTTATGCTGGCGCAAGGCGCGCGGCGGTGGCTCCCTGCGCTGGGTGTGATGGCCGCTATTTCGTTGCTGTGGGCGGTCCGGCCGCTGGCGGTCTGGTCTGGCCATGCGCTGATGTCGCTGGCGGGGGAGCCGATGCTGGTGACGGGCTTGCCGCAGGTTGGAGAGGCGTTGCGACGGCTCGCGGTTCCGGCTTTGTTTTTGGGCGTCGCTCTGTGGCGGATTGGTGGGGCCGTACCGTTGCCGGTTCGGCAGGGGGGCCTTGCAGCAGCGGCGGTGATGGGCGGAGTCGCGATCCATATCGGTTACAAGCAGATCTTTGGGCTGGTGAATGACGCGGACGTGGTGCGCCTGGCCCTAGCTGAGAGGGTGATTTGGGAGGCTGTGCTGATTGGCCTGGGCTTTGGCGTTTGGCGGTGGGCGAAATCGGGCGGAGTAGCGCTTGGGCTAATCGGCGTGGGCCTTGGCCATGCGCTGGTTTATACGGTCCTGCTGCATGATCCGCTCTGGGCTGCTCAGGCGGTTGGGGACTGGCCGGTCGCTAATCTGCTGCTGCCGGCGTTCGGTCTGCCCTTTGTGGCGGTCGGGTTGGTCGAGCGCAGGAAGGAGCTGTTGCAGCGGCCTGCGGATATATTGCGAATGCTGCTGATCGCGCTCTTTGCGCTGGCCAGCGTGCGGCAGATGTTCGTGGGGTCGGTGTTGACCGTGCCGGGGCTGGGTGAGGCTGAGGACATCCTGCGTTCCGTACTTGCGCTGGGGTTGGCGATCGGCTTCCTGCTTTGGGGCATCCGTACCCAAGCGCATGACTGGCGCATCGCGTCGCTGCTGCTGATGCTCTGCGCCGTTGCCAAGGTATTTCTACTCGACGCGTCGGGCCTCTCTGGGCTGCTGCGGATCGGGGCGTTCCTGGCCTTGGGCTTCAGCCTGATCGGGATCGGATGGCTTTATAATCGCGTGCTGCGCGAACCGGTTAACAACTCTGCGACAAATGCCGCATAATGGCTGAAGGACGGGGGTAAGAATATGTCCGCACCTGATCTGTCTTTGCTGGGTAAACGCCGTTTCGCGCCATTGTTCGTGGTGCAGTTTCTGGGCGCGTTCAACGACAATCTGTTGAAGTTCGCGCTGCTGTTCCTCGCCAATTTCGGCCTCTATCGTGCCGAGCCGGATAAGGCGGAGATGCTGGCGACGATCGCCACAGGCCTTTTCATATTGCCCTATTTCCTCTTTTCGGCGCTTGCCGGTCAATTGGCTGACGCGTGGGACAAGGCAAAGCTGGTGCGCGTGGTCAAGGCGGCGGAGGTCGTCATCATGACCCTCGCCGTGACAGGTTTCTGGTTACAATCGGTGCCGATCCTGCTGTCCTGCCTGTTCCTGATGGGGCTGCATTCGACCATTTTCGGGCCGGTCAAATTTTCGATCCTGCCGCAGCATCTGCATCCGCATGAGATTATGGGCGGGACCGGACTGATCGAGGCGGGAACCTTCCTCGCGATCTTGAGCGGGCAGTTGCTGGCGGGGGTTATCGCGCCTTGGGAGGCGGGCCTTGTGGCTGTCGGCGTCGCGATCTTCGGCTTCCTCATCAGCCTTGCCGTGCCGCCCGCGCCAGCGGTAGCGCCGGGCCTCAGGATCGAGCGCAATGTGTTCAAGAGCACCTGGCATATCCTGAAGGCCGCGCGGCATGGCCGGGGCGTCTGGCTGTCGATTCTGGGCATCAGCTGGTTTTTCGCCGTGGGCGCGGTTCTGCTGGCTGAATTTGCGCCGCTGGTGAGCGGGGTGCTGAAGGCCAGGCAGGAGGTCGCGACGCTGTTCCTGTTGATCTTCTCGATCAGTGTCGCCCTGGGATCGATGCTGGTGAACCGGCTGCTGGGCGGGCATGTGTCTGCGCGGTTCGTGCCGGTTTCGGCGCTGGCGCTGGCTGGGTTCATGATCGATCTTTGGTTATCGACCAGTGGTTTTGTACCTGTGCATCAGGGCGCCGGGATTGCGCAATTCGTGGGCTCGCCTGGAAGCTGGCGGATCATGGTCGATCTTACCGGCATCGCCTTTGCGGGCGGGATGTTCATCGTGTCACTCTATGCCATCCTCCAGACGCACAGCCCACGCGAAGAGCGGTCACGCACCATCGCGGCAAACAATATCGTCAATGCGGCGACGACGGTGGCGGTCGTCTCGGCGGTGACGTCGATGCTGGCGCGGGGCGAGAGCGTACCCGGCATCATCGGGGTGATGGGCTTTGCGACTTTGGCGGTGGCGCTGATCAGTTGCTGGCTGCTGCCGGAGACGGTGATCAAGGCGATCGTGCGCGGGCTGCTGAAGCTCTGCTATCGTGTAGAGGCGCATGGCGCTCGGAACATGCCCGCCGCTGGGGAACCGGCGGTGGTGGTCGTCAACCATGTGTCCTTCCTTGACGGGCTGCTTCTGGCCGCCTTCCTCCCCGGCAAGCCGACCTTTGCGGTGCATACGCGGATCGCCAAGGCCTGGTGGGTGAAGCCCTTCCTGCCGCTGTTCGATGCCTTTCCGGTCGATCCCACCAATCCCCTGTCGGCCAAAGCGATGGTCAAGGCGGTACGCGAGGGGCGGACGTTGGTGATCTTCCCCGAAGGCCGGATCACTGTCACCGGCACCTTGATGAAGGTCTTCGATGGCCCCGGCATGGTCGCGGACAAGGCCGACGCGCCGATCATCCCCGTGCGGATCGATGGCGCCCAGTTCACGCCATTTTCGCGATTGAAGGGGAAGGTGCGGTTGCGGCGTTTCCCCAAGATCATCCTGACCGTGCTGGAACCACGCCGCTTCACCATAGAAGGCGAGATGACGGCGCGGGCGCGGCGGGCGATCGCCGGGCGACGGCTCTATGACGAGATGAGCCAGATGATGTTCGCGACGTCGGACACGGACCGGACGCTGTTCGAGGCGCTGCTCGAAGCGAGGCATGTCCATGGCGCCAAGGCATTGGTGGTCGAGGATGTGAAGCGCGAGCCGCTGAGTTACGGAAGGCTGGTTACGGGGGCACTAGTGCTAGGGCGGGCCTTGGGCCGCTCGACGCGGCAGGGTGAGGCGGTGGGTGTGCTGCTGCCCAATGTTGCGGGTGTGGCGGTTGCCTTCTTTGCCCTGCAGGCGGGCGGGCGCGTGCCCGCGATGCTGAATTTCACGGCGGGCCTCGCCAATCTGAAGGCGGCCTGCACTGCGGCCCAGATCCGGACGATCGTCACCGCGCGCGCCTTTGTCGAGCAGGGGAAGCTTGGCGATGTGATCACAGGGCTGGAGGCGGAAGGAATCGGCTTTATCTGGCTGGAGGATTTGGGTGCGACCATCGGTGCGGGTGCGAAGCTGCGTGGGCTGATCGCCAGCCGCTTTGCCGGAAGGATGCATGGGAAGCTCAGGATTTCCCCCGATGATGCGGCGGTGATCCTCTTCACCTCCGGGTCGGAAGGCCTACCCAAGGGCGTGGTGCTGACGCATCGCAACCTGCTGTCCAATTGCCGGCAGCTGGCGGCGCGGATCGATTTCAATTCGTCGGACGTCGTGCTGAACGCGCTGCCGGTGTTTCACAGCTTCGGGCTGACCGGCGGGACCTTGCTGCCGATCTTCCATGGCGTGCGGACGCTACTCTATCCCAGTCCGCTGCACTACCGGATCGTGCCGGCGCTCGCCTATGACGCGAATGCGACGATCCTGTTCGGGACGGACACCTTCCTGTCGGGCTATGCGCGGATGGCGCATGGTTATGACTTCTACTCGCTGCGCTACATCTTCGCGGGGGCTGAGCGGGTGCGGGACGAGACGCGGAAAATCTATGCCGAGAAATTCGGGCTGCGGATATTGGAGGGTTATGGCGCGACAGAGGCTGGCCCGGTGATCGCCGTCAACACGGCGATGCATTACCGCGCCGGGTCGGTCGGCCGCCTGCTGCCGGGGGTCGAGGCGAGGCTGGACAGTGTGCCCGGGATCAGCGAGGGCGGACGGCTCTCCATACGCGGCCCCAATATCATGGCGGGCTATATGAAGGCCGACACGCCCGGCATCCTGCAACCGCCCGAGGGAGGCTGGCACGACACCGGCGACATCGTCACCATCGATGAGCAGGGCTTTGTCACCATCCGGGGCCGCGCCAAGCGCTTCGCCAAGATCGGTGGCGAGATGATCTCGCTGCCTGCGGTGGAGGGCTATGTCGCGACGCTTTGGCCCGAAGCCGAACATGCGGTCGTCACCCGCCCGGATGCGCGCAAGGGGGAGCAGCTGGTGCTGTTCACCACCGCGCGGGATGCAAAGGCGGCGGCGTTGCAGGCTTGGGGTAGGGCCAATGGCGTGACCGAGTTGGCACTGCCGCGCGAGATCAGGGTGTTGGATTCGCTACCGCTGCTGGGTACGGGTAAGACAGATTATGCGTTAATGACCCAGATGGCGACAGGTTAAGGGTCGGCCGAATGTGGCTAAACTCGAGAAAGTCTGCTCACGGCCTGAAGGGTTCATAACTCGCCCGTGAATGAAAGGCCGGTTTCGACGGCCTCGCGGAGCGCCGCGAACAACCGCTTTGTTGCCGAATTCCGACACAGGGGAGCAGCGCCAATATACAACAGGCGCTGCTCGAAGCCGACGCCGCACCAGATGAGGAACCGTTCAGGCTCCCCTCAAACCCGCGCCATCTCGGCTGCGGCGGCGAGGCACACATATGCCGCAGACGGATCTCGTCGACCTCGCTCCGCGTTGCCGTTTTTGCAGCCCGAGGCCGCGCCTGCCATGCCGGTGCTGACGGAGGAGCTGGCTTACCTTTCAGCCATGCTCCTGCGCCTCGAGCATGTTCAGCTTCGCCTCTAGGCGGGTTAACAATGAGGTTCGGACAGGTTGTCCAGCGATCAGCTTGCGCCAAGTATTATAGCTGATACCCAAACGGGCATTCAGCGCCTCGTCGGTGCGGTGTGTCACCATAGCCTCGACCCGCGCTACCAATCTTCTGTCCACTTCCTGGCAGCCTTTGGGACCCGCCTTGGCCTCTGAGTTGTTTTGCGTCTGCATACTGGTATCCTTTTCGTTCCGAAAAAACTACTTTGAAGCAAGCGCGGCCTCGACCGGATTTGATCGAATCGCAATGTGCTATCGTTAGCATTTAGGATGGCATATGGATAGCCTTAGAACCGCGAGGGCTGGGTTGATGTCGATTGTCGCGCCGTCGGAACAAGAGGTGAGAAGCCCCGAAGAGCAAACCGCTTAACGATTCCCGAGCCTAGTGCCATGGTGCAGAAGCGGATTAGTGGGCCGCAAGACAAGGGGCGGCCAGGGCATAGGGAATGTTACCGCAGGGGGACGGGTTCATTTCCGCAATATTCATAGAAGCCGCGCCCTGATTTGCGGCCGAACCACCCGGCTTCCACAAGCTTTATCAGTAACGGCGCCGGGCGATATTTTGGATCTCCGGTCATTTCTTGCAGCAATCGCATAATCTCCAGGCAGGTGTCGAGTCCGATGAAATCAGCGAGTTGCAGTGGCCCGATGGGGTGATTGAGACCAAGGACACAGGCCTTGTCGATGTCAGCCGTTCCGGCCGTCCCTTGGCCAAGCACGAATGCGGCTTCGTTGATCATCGGCAAGAGAAGGCGGTTTACGATGAAACCCGGCTCGTCTTGAGATAGAATGGGCTGCTTTTGCAAGGATTCAGCGAACCCGACAACATATTCGACAGTGGCTTGGCTGGTCGCCATTCCAGGAATGATTTCGATCAGACCCATCCGGGGGACTGGATTGAAGAAATGAAGGCCCACGAAACGGCTAGGGTCTCTCGCACTCGCAGCGAGCCGGGTGATCGGGATCGAACTCGTGTTTGTTGCCAGAATTGCGCCATCCCCAAGAAACGGCGCCACATCTTTAAAAATTGCCGCTTTGACCGCTTCGCGTTCCGTGGCTGCTTCAATCACCAGTGAAGCGTCGCGAAATATGCCATATCCAGCAACCGGCGTGATTCTGTGCTCAATTTCATCCGCCGTCAGGCCATCCAGTTTCCCCCGTTCCTCGAGCCTGCGCAAAGATCCGGCGATCATCGCCTTTGCGGCTTCGGCACGTTCGATATCGAGGTCCGACAGCAGTACGCTGTAACCATGATGCGCGGCCGTTTGAGCAATACCGATACCCATCTGGCCTGCCCCGATTACGCCGATAGTCTGCACTACACACCTCCTTGAAACTAATGGCCATTGCGGCCTTGATCAAATCACAACCTGTGCTATCGTTAGCATATAAGTTGGTGTGTGGATAGCCTTTGAAGCGCAGGACGGGCGCGCACGCTGTCAAAACAGGAGGCGAGAATGCCTGAAGATCAAATCGTTGTGGAGCGTCCCGAATCCAGTGCCATGGCGCCCAAGCGATATTCGTTCGGTCTGATGGCATTCCACTGGATATCCGCACTGGTTGTGATCGTGCTGATCGGGACAGGCTGGTGGATGCTCGAATTGATCCGGGATCCGGCACGGATGAAATCCGCATTCCCGATTTTCCAGTTCCATAAGTCGCTTGGCATGCTGGTTTTTGCCATCACGCTAGCGCGTATTGCCCTCAGACTCCGCCGCAAGGCACCTGGCCTGCCCGTCGGCATGGCGAACTGGGAGCGACTTGCCGCTCTCATTGCGCAGGCATTATTTTATTTGCTGCTCGTCGCCATCCCGCTGACAGGCTGGTTGTATATTTCGACCGAATGGGCGGAGTCGCTGGATAAGGAGTTCAAGGCCAGCACGCTCTTCTTCGGGCAATTTGCAGTTCCTTATGCAAACTTCATCTCTGAGGCCGAAGCAGGCGTTCGGCGAACCCTGTCGTTCCACCTTAGCGGTATTCACGCGTGGCTGGCCTATGGCCTCCTCGCCCTGATCGTCTTGCATGTCGCAGCTTCGATGAAGCATCATTTCCTCAATAGGGACGATGTATTGTCACATATGCTTCCCGGTCTGCGACACCGAGACGGCCCTGATTCCGAGCCGACGCTACCGTTGCTCGGCTTGGCCAGACTCAAGATATGGCTGATTGCTTGCCTGGTCCTTGCCGCGCTTGGGACGCTTGGCTGGATGAAGAACTCCCCTCCGTCCCCGCCTGCGACAAGGGCCGAGGCAGGCCAAACTGGGACGAGATAGTCTCCGTGTCAGCTGGTTGACGGGAAACCGGACAGCACGTTGCTGATCGCCGACGGTATGTCGGACCGGGCTATAAGGACGAGTTCCAAGCGCGCGCTATGGTCCGAGATGTCGCGAAAGCACAGGTTATGGAGGTTCAGTCGGGCGAGGGATCTGGGAGCGATCGCAATTCCTGTTCCGGATGCAGCAAGGCCCGCAGCGGTTATGAAATCGGTGGTTCGCTGAATAGGGGGCAGCGGCGACCCGGCAGTCCTTGCAACGCCGCGGATGATGTCGATCAACCCGACTTCCTCGTGGAACTGGGGCACGATTATGCGGTGCTCCACGACATCGCGCGCGCGCAGCGGATGCACTCCGGCCAGAAAGTGATCAGGAGCAAAGGCCACTACGACGTCTTCCGCGTGTATCGTCCTGGCCAGTGTCCCGACAGGGTATGTGGGTCGCGGCCTGATGATGCCGAAGTCGATCTTTCCATCATCGACCGCAGAAATCTGCTCCGGCGTTTCGAGCGAAACGGGTTCTACCTCCAGTTCAGGAAGGTGAGATCGCAGGAGGCGAAGGATGTTGGGCAGCACGCCTGCCATGATCGCCGAAAAGACATAGCCGATCCTGACTGGCCCTGCAGTGCCCCTGCCGAATTTGCGCCCGAGCGCTTCGGTTCGCTCGAGTGCGGCAATACCTGCATGTGCTTCGGGCAGGAAGAGTTCACCCGGATGGGTCAGTCGCACTTTGTTCCGCTTGCCGCGGTCCACCAGACGGGTTCCAATCTGGTCCTCAAGCCGCTTGAGCCGCTTGCTCACAACCGACTGAGCGACGCCGAGGCGGTCAGCGGCAAGCACGAAATGTTGGAGCTCGGCGATAGCCACAAAGGCTTTCAGGCTTTCAGGATCAATCATGACAATTTGATCTCATATTGAGATTAAAAATACAATTTTTCTCAGTTTAAGAAATCAAAGCGCCCGATAGGTTTTGCAGGTCACGAGAAGGAAAAACGGATGGCTGAGCTGGCAAGGTATGATTGGGAAGACGCTTTGGGCCTTGAGGGCCTGCTGACCGAAGACGAGCGAATGATCGCGGCCGCGGCGCGGAGCTTCGCCCAGGACCGCCTGCAACCGCGCGTGATCGAGGCCTTCGCAAAGGAACATACCGATCCGGCGATCTTCGCTGAAATGGGTGAACAGGGGTTGCTCGGCATCACTCTTCCAGAGGCCTATGGCGGCGCTGCTGCCTCCTATGTCGCCTATGGGCTCGTTGCGCGCGAAGTCGAGCGAGTGGACTCGGGCTATCGGTCGATGATGTCGGTGCAGTCCAGTCTCGTCATGTATCCGATCTATGCCTATGGTTCGGAAGAACAGCGCATGGAGTATCTGCCCAAGCTCGCGCGCGGCGAATGGATCGGGTGCTTCGGGCTGACCGAACCGGATGCGGGTTCCGATCCTGGTGGGATGCGGACTCGCGCCGTGAAAGTCGATGGCGGCTATTGCCTCAACGGGAACAAGACCTGGATCTCAAACTCACCGATCTCGGATGTGTTCGTCGTTTGGGCAAAATCCGAAGCGCATGGTGGCGCCATTCGCGGTTTCATACTCGACAAGGGAATGAAGGGGCTCTCCGCACCGAAGATCGAGGGCAAGGTCAGCCTGCGAGCGTCGATCACCGGCATGATCAACATGGACGATGTCTTCGTACCGGAAGACAAGCTGTTGCCGAATGTCGAAGGTCTCAAAGGGCCTTTTGGTTGCCTCAATCGGGCTCGCTACGGGATTTCCTGGGGTGCGATGGGGGCCGCGGAATCCTGCTACGCCGCGGCGCGCCAGTATGGATTGGATCGCAGGCAGTTCTCCCGCCCGCTCGCCGCGACCCAGTTGTACCAGAAGAAACTGGCTGACATGGCGACGGAGATCGCACTCGGGCTGCAGGCAAGCCTGCGTGTCGGCAGACTGATGGATGAAGGCGCCTTCGCGCCTGAGATGATCTCGCTGATCAAGCGCAATAACTGCGGGAAGGCGCTTGATATCGCCCGCGTTTCGCGTGACATGCATGGTGGCAACGGCATCTCGGAAGAATTCCAGATCATCCGCCACATGGTCAATCTGGAGACTGTCAACACCTACGAGGGCACGCACGACGTTCACGCCCTCATTCTCGGGCGCGCGATCACCGGGCTGGCAGCCTTTTAGGATGACCCAAACTCCGCTTGCCGACATCAAGGTCGTTGAGTTCGCCCGGATTCTGGCCGGCCCGTGGGCCGGTCAGATCCTTGCTGATCTTGGCGCGGAGGTCATCAAGGTCGAAAGTCCGGCCGGAGACGACACGCGCAAATGGGGGCCGCCGTTCGTTGAGCATGCGGACGGCAGCGGGGACGCGGCCTATTTCCATGCCACGAACCGCGGCAAACGATCCGTGACAATAGACTTCGCCGAAGAAAGCGGAAGAGTCCAGGCCCGCCAGCTAGCGCAGTCCGCCGACGTGGTCATCGAGAACTTCAAGGTTGGCGGACTGGCGAAGTTCGGTCTAGATTACGCTTCGCTCAGCGCAGTCAACCCTCGCCTCGTCTATTGTTCGATCACCGGATTTGGCCAAGATGGCCCCTACGCGCACCGCGCCGGTTATGATTTCATCGTTCAGGGGATGAGCGGCATCATGGATTTGACAGGTGAACCCGATGGGGCACCGCAAAAAATCGGTGTTGCCTATGCGGACATTCTCACCGGGCTCTACGCGGTAATCGGCATCCAGGCTGCCCTAGCCGAGCGGGAGCAGAGCGGGATGGGCCAACATGTCGATATGGCGTTGTTCGATGTGATGGTCGGCACCTTGGCAAACCAGGCGATGAACTATCTGATATCTGGTTCTGCTCCCAAACGTCTCGGCAATGCGCACCCCAACATAGCCCCCTATGAAACATATCCGACCCAAGATAGTTGGATCATCCTCGCGATCGGAAATGACGAACAATTCCGCAGGTTCTGCGCTATTGTCGGACTTGCCAGGGAGGACCGCTTCGCGACCAATTCGCTGCGCATCGAAAATCGCATCGAACTTAGCGCGCTTGTTGCAGCCCGCACACGACAATGGAGGCGAGGTGCCCTCCTGGCCGAGCTCGAACTTGCAGGAGTGCCCGCGGGTCCGATCAATACGGTCGCCGATGCATTCGCCGACCCGCAAATCGTTAGCCGTGGCATGATGCTCATGATGGGCGGTGAAGGGGGTGTCGGCATTCCCGGCGTGCGATTGCCAATTCGCTTTTCGCGGTCGGATCTCGCCCATCCAAGGGTTTCGCCAAAACTGGGTGAGGCGGCCTTGCTTCAGTTTGGAGACATGCAATGATCGTCGAACAGCGCATCTATACGCTCAAGATCGGCAGAGTGAACGACTATCTGGCTCTGTACAGGGCCGAAGGGCTTGAAGCACAAATTCGGCACCTCGGGCAGCCGTTTGGATATTTTTTCTCCGAAACGGGGGAGCTCAATCAAATCATGCATATGTGGGCCTATGCGGATGCCAACGATCGGGCGGCCCGGCGGGCGGCTCTCTACGCCGACAGTCAGTGGCGCGAAGTAGTTCCGAAGCTGTTCGAGATGATCGAACGCATGGAATCCGTCATCCTCAATCCCGCATTCTTCGTCGAACCCCAAGCCTGCAGGGTCGTGTGATCCTCGACCTGAACATGGTCCTGGTCCGACCGGATCGGCACCGCGATCGAAGCGAAAGTTCTGCCGGGAGTGCGGCGGCAGATGCTATGTTTGCCCAAGGCTACGGGTCGAGCACAAACAGCATAGGGGACATTGTCGATGCAAAACGACATGCAAATGGACATAGCAGCGGTACACGCTATTGAAGACGCGCGGTGCGAACTCATCAGTTCGAATGATATCGATGGATTTGGCCGCTTACTCGGTGACGATTATGCGCATGTCCACATCACTGGACGGATCGATGACAAGGCCGGAGCACTGGTTTCCTTCATGAACGCGCCGCGCCAATGCTGGCGTGGCGAGATGTCGATCCGCGTCTATGGCGACGTTGCGATCGCCTCGGGGCCGCAGATCAATCGTATGCCTCGCGAAGACGGGTCTAGCGAAGATCGCACTCTCATCGCCACCACGGTCTTGAACAGGCGGAAAGGCGAGTGGAAAATCGTTCATTTCCATGCCTGTTCGACATCTCAATAGGACTGTCATGGATGCCGGGATCCCAAGGGAGTAAGACTCGGCCAAAGATGGAGAACATCGCAATGAATTCCGACGATAAGCAATGCAGGTTGCCGCTCGTACGGCGTGGCAGCGCTCCCGAAGTTTTCGAGCTTCTCGATCTACGGCGCAGGAACGTGGCGGATGCCAATGTTTTCGCGCTGCTTGCCAATTGCCCGGATATCTTGAAGCCTTTTCTCGACATGGCAGACGCCGTGCGCGATGGTTATGGTCTCGATCCTGTGCTTCGTGAACTTGCGGTCATCATGACATGCCAGTCATTGGGCAACCGTTATGAGCAGGTTCGCCACTGGAACATTGCGAGGCGACTGGGTGTTCCGGCTGAAAAGCTGGCGCTCATTGGTGAATTTGAAGTTTCGGAGGAATTTTCGGCGCTGGAAAAGGCAGTCCTTCGCTTGGCGCGTGACGCAACCCGGGATCCCGAAGGGGTGGGCGCGGAAATCTGGTCGGAAGTCCACAGCAACCTCGGCGATCAACAGATGCTGTCCCTGCTTTTCACGATCGGCTGGTACAATATGTCGGCCCGCGTCACCGGACCCGCGTGCTTGCCGATCGAAGCGGATTTGGTGAGGCTCTGATCGGGTGAAGCCGATAGGGCAGATGATTGAGCGCCGCATCTGGAGCGGCGCTCGAAACATGTGAGGCGCGCTAGGCTGTAGTGACGATTTATCATTTGGGCTGAAGCATGATGATGGCGCGTTTTTGATGAAGCCGGGGCGCTTGTCGTATCGAGTTGCGATGCAGCGCCGCTGTTTGAGCTTGGCCAAGAAGCGTTCGACGGCCCAATATTGCTTGTAAGCAATGGCGTCGTAGCTGGCGATCCAATCACATGTGGTGCGCGGATGTAACCTGGCGCGGTTTCCGGTACCTGATCGCGATCATGGACTGGGCGATCCGCACAGTGCTGACCTGTCGGCTTCTGCGTCGGGTTGTCTCCATGCCTTCGAGACCGGTTCGAAGCTGAAAGCTGGCCTTGATCGCTAGATCGCCTATTACAATGGCCGGTCTCCGCGCTCGGGCCTCGCCGGGCGAACCCCGTGAAGAACTATCGCAGGCGACACGATCGACAACTGGGATTAGCCTAGCCGCAAACCTGTCCAAGCACCTAGTCCTTGTAAGAAATGCGCTCATGAAAGGCCATTGCGGCCGCAACCACTGTCATGGGTATTGCCAGAAGGCCAAGAATGCCGCCGATGCCGAGCCCCATGCTGACCAACACCCCTCCACCGACGCTGCCGATAAGTGATCCCACGCGGCCCATGCCGCTCATCCAACTGATCCCGGTCGCACGAACACGTGTCGGATACCAAGTTGCGGCATAGGCGGAGGATCCGACTTGAGCGCCCGGAATGCAAACCCCCGCGCAAAAAAGTGCTCCCGCGAGAAGAACTGGCTGCCCCGCGAACCATCCGATCGCGAAAAGGAAGAAGCCGGCCAGAAGACTCGCGATCGCGATCACCCGATTGGGTTTCTTCCGATCCATCAGGATGCCGAGGAAGATTGCTCCGAGAGTCCCACCCACTTGGAACATCGCGCCGATTACGGAGGCTTGGCTGATGGAATAGCCCTGCTGGGTAAGGAGCAGGGGCATCCAGCTGTTGAGAAGGTATATCGACATCAAGCCGCAGAACGCGGTGAGCCACAACAGCAATGTTCCGGAAAGAGGACGTACCGCGAACAGTTCGGTCGCTGGCGTTCCTGCAGAAACGACTTCGGACTGCGGCAACCAATCCAGGGGCACACCGCCTGGAGTGATCTTGGCCAGAACAGCACGTATCTCATCTTCCCGTCCACCTTTTGCGGTCAGGAAGCTGAGCGATTCGGGCAGAATGAAATGGGAAACGATCGCTAATGTCACCGGGACCAGGCCGCCGGCCAGGAAAACCATCCGCCAACCGAACACCGGGATGAGCCAAGCGGCGATAAGGCCGGAGGTGGCCGCGCCTAATGTGAAACCGCAAAACATGGCATTGACCAATGCAGACCGTCTGGTCGCCGGAGCATATTCGGACGTCAACGCGATGGCGCAGGGAAGGACACCTCCTAGGCCGATCCCTGCCAGGAACCGTAGCGCGATGAGTTGCGTCAGATTCTGGGAAAGACCCGCGGCAACAGTGAGAATCCCGAACATCAAGGTGGCGACAACCAGGGTACGTGTCCGGCCGATATAGTCGCAAATCGGCCCGAAGATTACGGATCCGGCGATGGACCCGAACAGAGCGGCCCCGAAAAGGGCAGCCAGGCCTTGCGGTTGCAATTGCCATTCTGCCGCGATCTTTGGCGCCAAAAAGCCGATCACTGCGGTGTCGAACCCGTCGACCGACACGATTGCGAAGCAGAATCCTATCACCAGATACTGAAGCCGGGACAAAGGGTTGGCGTTCACTAGATCGCTTGCTGTTACAAACTGCGGATTCGACATTGCATCCCCTTCCCGAGTTGTTTTCAAGGTGCTGCCCCATCCGAGCGGATGTGTCGGCTACCATTGCGAATCGGCGAGCATATCACTCGCATCCAAGCGTGATTGCAAGCGCAAACGATAGCATGAGAATTTGATTTCAGTCATAAGGCGACGGTCCCTGTGCGATCGTGCCCCGTAGGTATAATGATCCCTTTCCGACATTTACGCTCAATTTGTTGGCATTGTTGACACCACTAGCTGCCGCATTCCAAATGCGACCGGCACGCAGATTCTGCTAACGATAGCATAATTATGTTGACTTACCCGCCCCAGTCAACGAAAGACACGGTGCTGCAGGGCGCGAGTCCCGCCGGAACCGCCAAAGCTTCGACCATCAATGGGCGGCTTGGCTTAGGGAGAGGAACATGAAACTTTCGAGCGCACTCAAGATTACCATCGCGGCGGGGGTTTCCTTCGCCTCACTTGCTACGGCACATGCACAGGAGCAAGCTGATCGGACTGCCGACGCCAGTGTCGCGGAAGGCGAAATCGTGGTTACGGCGCAGAAGCGCTCCGAATCTGTTCAAAAGGTGCCACTGGCGATCAGCGCCGTTGGCGGCGAGGCGCTCCAGAATCGGCAGGTCACCAGCTTCGAAGGTCTGGCCCCATCGCTGCCCAGCGTGAATTTCGGCAAACAGGTTGGCTTCGCCCGAATCGCCATTCGAGGCCTGGGTCTGGACGCAACCGTCGGTGGCCAGGAAGGACGCGTCGCATACCATTCCGACGGTATCTACATCGGACGTCCGAGTTCGCAGCTTTCGACCTTTTTCGACATCAACCGTGTTGAGGTTGTGCGCGGCCCCCAGGGAACGCTCTATGGTCGCAATGCCACGGCCGGTGCGATCAATGTGATCACAAACGATCCGCAGGATACCATTGGCGGTTATGTCAAGGCGACGGTTGGCAACTATAGCCTCTTCCAGGAAGAGGGGGCGATCACCGGACCCGTCACCGAAGGCGTGGCGGCGCGCTTTGCCTTCACCAAGACTGACCGCAGCGGTTATGGACGAAATCTGAATCTCGGCCAAGACATCGACAACGAGCATTCGCTTGGTATGCGGGGTAAGATCAGACTGGAGCCGTCTTCGTCGGTCTCGTTGCTGCTGTCGGCCGACTACAGTTACCAGAGCGATGCCGCATTCGCCATTCACTTCGTCGGCCAGGGAAATCCGGACTCGCCCCCCCGAGTCGTATCTCTGGGAGGAACCTTTCCGGCGAACCCACGCGATACGTTCGCCAATATTCGGCAGGATGATGAGCGCCGCAATTGGGGGCTCGGCGCGACGCTGATCGCCGATCTGGGCGGCGTTACTCTCACATCCGTTACCGGCTACCGCAATTCCAGCGCGGATGTTCGCGGCGATCATGACGGCACGCAGGCGGATCTGTCGACGATCAGAACATATGAAAAGGCAAATCAATTCAGCGAGGAACTGCGGCTAGACGGTCAGGTCGGGCGTCTCAAATGGCTCGTTGGCGGCTACTATTTCCATGAGAAGATCTACGCCGAATCGAACTTCGCTCCGGTCCTGACATTCAGCACGGCTTTCATGAGCAAGGGCCTTCACTTCAATGGCAATCTCAAGACCGAGGCCGGCGCGGCCTTCGGCCAGCTCGACTACGAATTAATCGATGGCCTGACCTTTTCGGTCGGCCTGCGCTATTCGCGTGAAACGAAGTACATCGACCAGCGCGGAGCCGTCGAACTGTTCACGCCCGATGCGCCTGGACTTCAGCCAAATTACACCAGTTTCCAGAATGCATCGGCGACCTTCAGCTCGACTACGCCGCGCTTCAATCTGAGCTGGCAGGCAACCGACAATCTGATGTTCTATGCAACCTATGCGAAGGGCTTCAAGTCGGGCGGCTTCAACCTTGCGGGCTTCTCTCCAGCGGTTCAGCCTGAAAAGCTGACCGACTATGAAGGGGGGTTCAAGGCCACGCTGGCAGATGGCGCCGTGAGGCTGAACGGCTCGATCTTTCACTACGACTACAAGGATCTGCAGGTTCAGCGCATTCTCAATGCCGCCGCAGTTCTCGTAAACGCCGCAAATGCGCGGGTCCGCGGGATCGAGGGAGAGTTCACGATCAAGCCGTTCGTCGGTTTCGAACTGTCGGGGAACGCCTCGTACCTCGATGCCAAATTCACAAGCTTCCTGTCGGAAGACTCGGCGCGGCCAACGCTTGGGCTGATCAATCTCGCCGGCAACCGTCTGCCGCAGGCGCCAAAATACACGGCCAACCTCGCGGCGCAGTATTCGCTTCCGGTTGGCGGCGGCGACATACGCTTGCGCGGCGAGGTGGCCTACACCAGCCAGATTTACTTTTCGTTCTACAACCGACCCGAAATCTCTCAGGAGAGCTACACGAAGTACAATGCCTCGCTGAGCTACGAGGGTGAGAATGGGCTGACGGCTTCGCTGTGGATCAAGAATATCGCCGACAAGCGTACCTATTCTTCGACCCAGGTGTCGAGCGGTTTCCAGGGCTTCCCGATCCAGGGCACCTATGACCCGCCGCGCACATTTGGAGCCTCGCTGGGCTACCGCTTCTGAGTGGAGGGGCCGCTTGCAGCTTGCGCTGCAAGCGGCCTCATCGTTTAAGCCGGCAAGCGTCGATCATCGATCGCTTTGCGGAACATTCCTCGCACTGCTAGGGTGAGAGAATGGTAACAGCCCGAGAAATAGCCAAATCTGTTGGAGTATCTGTCTCGACCGTTGGTCGCGCCCTGGCGGATGATCCTCGAATTAGCGAAGACACAAAGGCGAAGGTTCGCAAGGCGGCCGACCGGGCCGGCTATGCTGGAAATATTGCCGCGCGCATCGTTCGAGGGGGAACAAGCAATCTGATCGGCCTTCTGGTGCCCGAGATCAGCAACGATTTCTATTCAACGATAGCCCAGGCGCTGTCCGATGTCTGTGGACGCCATGGCTATCGCCTCGTCCTCTCGCTCACCCGCGACGACAAAGACGACGAAATCAGGAACATACGTGAACTCGTCGCGGCCCAGGCTGCGGGCATCATCATCGTGCCCACGCCCTCGCCAAAGCGTGCCAGCCTCCAACTCCTTCGCCAGATTCCGCATGTTCAGCTGCTCAGGCGCGTGAACGGGCTCGAAAATACCTGGTTCGGCATCGACGACGAAAACTCGATCAAGGAAGCCGTCGCCCACCTTGCATCGCTCGGACACCGTAGGATCGCCTATCTGGGCGGTGAGGGATCGCTGTCCACCGGCATATCGCGCCGGGAAGGCTTCCTGCTTGGTTGTGAAAGGGCTGGACTCGACGTCAGCGAATGCATCATCCGGGTTGGAGCGCCCTCCCGTGAATTCGGACGCGTGGCGCTGGACGAGGTCATGTCGCTCGACCAGCAACCCACGGCAATCATCTCAGGCGCCTTCAATGTGACGATCGGCATCATCGAATGGCTCGAGACGCGCGGCTGGGACAGGAATGTCCCCTCGCTCATTGGCTTTGGCGATCCCGAATGGTTCTCATGGTGGCACGGCGGTCTCACGACTATTCGGCCACCTGTCGAGAATCTTGCCACAAGCTGCGCTCTTTGGTTCCTTGATCAGCTGCGAGACAAGCAGAACAAGAAGTCTCCCATGGTCGAACACAGTTCGGTTGTGGCGTCGACGCTGATTGTTCGCCGCAGCACGCACCCCATCAAAACCTGATAGGACGTCGGCCAAAAAAAGGACCGCACCCCTCATATGGATGCGGTCCGGGGGGTGAAGTATTGAACTCCGTCAGGGGCAAACGACGTAGTTGCTGAACCCGCCGTCCCGTTCCCTGAGTCCGGAAATAGCCTCATTCACCTGAGAAAGTGGATAGATCTCGTCCTTCAGGTAGCTCATGTCCAGGACGTCGGCACCGACCATATCTGCCAGTTCCTGGCCCTGCTCGGTGGTGAACCAGTTCGAACCGATGATATGAATCTGCTCGTCCATCAGCCATTTGACGTTCACCGGCAGCGGATCGGCAACGCCTCCGATCACCACCAGGCGACCGCCGCGCTTGAGCGCATGCATCGAGTCAGCGACCGTTTCGACAGGCGCCCGTGCGCCAAGCGCACTAATGACGAAATCGACGCCGTGGCCGTCCGTATGTTCCATGGCCCATTCGGCAGCCGAGCGCTCGCCCAGCGTCAGTATCTCGATGCGATTCGGGGCAAACGCCTTGACGCGAGCTATAAGCTCCTTGTTGCGCGCCGTACCAAGAATCTTCGTCACTCCCATAGCCAAGCAGAGCAGCGTGGAGGCGACGCCGAGCGTCCCGGTAATGCCATCGATGAAGGCAACCTGTCCCGGCCCCGCGTTGGCGTTGCGTAAGGCGCCGTAGGATGTGCCAAGATAGCCCATCCGGCCTGCCTTCTCGAAGGTCATGTTGTCCGGGATTTTGACGATCGCATAGGCGGGAGCCAGCATATATTCGCCGAAACCGGCATATTGATTGACATCGAAGATTTTCTGTCCGTCGGGACTGGTGCTGAAGTAGCCGTTCAGCGTGTAGTATCGGCATTCCGTCCGGCGGCCCGCCGAGCAGGGCCTGCAGGAACCGCATGAACGAAGCGGGCTGACATAAACCCGGTCTCCTGGATTAATGCCGATAACGCCCTCACCGACGCCATCAACGATCCCGGCAGGGTCGAGGCCAAAGATCGCGGGAAATTTCGGCAAAGGCTGATGCGGGAACCAGGACGTCCAGTTGTTGATCACGTTGCCCATGTTTGGAACGATGCCGCACGCCTTCACCCTCACCAGCACTTCGCCCAAACGCGGTTGAGGTACAGGTAGCGTATCAAGCGTCATGGGGTTATGCAGTTCGTGGAGCCTGGCGGCGACCATTGTCCGGGTCATTCAAATCTCTCCTGATTGAGTTTCGTTGCATTTGTCTCGTGAAGTTCCGATCAATATGAACGCTATGGTCGCGGGCTTGTCGGTTTCGTTCCGCCAGGCGTGACGGGTGCCATTCTGAACAATGACATCGTGAGGATGGAGGACCGACTTCGACCCGTCGCTCAGTTCCAGGGTCAGCGTGCCATCAAGCACGATTCCATAATCGATCGAAGCGGTCTGATGAAATCCGGCCTCGTCGAACAGTTCGGCAAGGCCGGGGCTGAGGCGGAAATTTTCTTCTCCCGCCTTGGCTCCATCGAACGATGTAGACGCGAAAATGCTATCGGGCGGAAAGGTCGCGACGATGAAGCGGGTTTCACCCGGTAGCGGCACATGGGAAAGCGTCGGTGTCGTTGGATCTTCCGGTGCGCTCCTGACGGGTTCTCCGGTCGAAGTCGCCCATATGAGACGCGTGACCATGCCGGGAATATGCTCATAGGCCGAACATATGGTGGGCGCGCCGTCGGAGGCGACGGCGGATCGTCCCTGACTGTCATGCCGCGTGACAAGTCGCCGGATTTTTACTGGTACACCAGCTCCAGAACCTTCCATCGCCCTGTCTCTCCTTGACCAATTCTCTGACTTTGAGGGTAAGGTGCGCATACCCTGTATCTTGCCCACGACTTTCAAGCGACATTGATAGTCACTGCATCAACTTTCGCTGTTCAAGATGATGCCCACACGCGTCATAGCGTTCCGCAATTGCCTCCTGATTGCTGTAGCTTCATCAGATAGCTTTCCAGCGTTTCCGGATCCGGCTTTTGCGCAGGGGCCGCGAGCGAGACACCTTCAAACGGACTGGCCTCGAAATACCACCGGGCAAGAGCCGGAAGGCCCCAGCGTAAACTGGTCGAAAGCGATGCAGCCTCCCAGCGAACCGGTTCGATCTCGAGATCGATGGTCTGATAGTGGCTGTTGAAGAGCTCCATACGGTGTCCGTCAGGATCGAGAATGTAGACAAACAACATGCCGCCAGGACCATGGCGGCCAGGGCCGCGCTCGACATTCGTGGGGTAACCGAGAAGCCCGGCAATGTCACATCCAGTGAAGATGTCGTGCGACTCCGATACGGTATAGGCAAAGTGGTGAAGTCGCGGCGACATGCCAGGGACGATCGCCAGATCGAGACAGGTTCCCTTACGGTACATGAAGGCTGCGAGCAGCTTGTCTTCATGCGCGATATATTCCGAGTATCTGAACCCGAGCTCGTTGTAGAATGCACAGGCACGTTGCATGTTCGATGTGTGGGTCTGGAAATGGTCCAGACGCTGGGCGCACGCCCCGCGATGGTTTCTCTTGTCGAGGAACATCCGTGGGCGGGTTTCCATATGGGCGCAGAATTCCAGTTTCGCTCCGTCGATGTCCTCAACGTGCAAGGTCCGTTGCTGGAACGGCACCTCCACCCAACTGGCCGGCAACCCGCGCTGGGTGAACCAGTCATAGGCAATATCGAGATCGTCATCGCTCAGTACGCGAAAGCCGATACGTCGGCATTTGCCGCCATCTTTCGATTGAACCAATGTTAGGCTGTGATGGCAGGCCTCAGCAAGCGCGCGCAGATAACAGGTCTCACTATCTTCATCCGAGACTACGAGGCCTGCCACCTCCGTGTAGAATTCGCGGCTCTTCTGCAAATCCGCCACGGTAAGAGTTACGTGGCTCGTGCGCGTGATGTTGAACGCCGGACGAAGGTTGACGGGGGGCAGCATTGTAAGGCTCCTATGGCTCGGGAATCGCATTGCGCTATCGTTAGCATTAACCTAGCGGAGCAATACGGCTGATGTCAACATGCTCTCGACCCGATTGGCGGAAAGGCGCCGACCCGGTCAAGCGAAGGTGGCATCGCCCCATGATCACCAAAAGCAGGCCGCTGAACCGCCCCTTTTCTTGATGGCGACTACACTCAGGGTCGCGGCCGAAACGCCTCTGTCCTCAAAACCGGTTGACAGCATAAACAATCTGGATAAATGCTAACGTTCGCATTAAATAGGATGCCGTCGAACGATGAGTGATTCGATTACCAACGATCCGGGCTGTATATTGCTGACGGATCATCCCTGGCCCGACCTCGATATCGAGACATCGATTGTCGAAGGTGCCGGATATCGGTTGGTGGTGGGTCCCGAGGTCGCCGGCACCGCGACAGAGGTCGAGCAACTGGTCGCGAATTGCTCGCCGCTGGCGATCGTCACATGCTGGGCGCCGGTATCCCGCAAGGCGATTGAAATGCCGCCTCGCTTGAAGATCGTCGCGCGGCTGGGCGTAGGACTGGACAATATCGATGTCGATGCCGCCACGGCGCGTGGCACCTGGGTCACTAATGTGCCCGACTACTGCGTTCAGGAAGTGTCCGACCACGCGCTGGGATTTGTTCTTGACCACTGCCGCGGCATTTCGAGACTGAACGCCGCCTCCAAGAGCCATGGCTGGGAGTCGAATGCGACCGGTCTTCTTCGGACCTCGGACCAGGTCATCGGCATTCTGGGCTATGGAAGGATCGGCCGCGAAACCGCCCGGAAATTCAAGTCGATGGGCTGCCGCGTTCTGGCCTATGACCCCCACTTCAGGCCGGATGCCTCGGTGGCCAGAAGTTCGAGTATCAGCGAAATTCAGGCCGAGTGCGATGCGATCATCGTCCATGTTCCCTTGCTCCCGGAAACAACCGGGCTTGTTGATGCCGTCTTCCTCTCGGCCACTCGGAAGAGGCCGCTCATCGTCAACGTAAGTCGCGGGCCGATCGTTTCCAACGAGGCGTTAGTTGCGGCCATTGAGGCTGGACAGATCCGGGGCGCGGCGCTCGACGTCATCGATGGGGAGCCGTGCCCGCCAAGATCGATCGTCGATCATCCGCTCATTACCGTCACGCCGCATGTGGCTTATGCATCGGATGCGTCGATGGCCGAACTTCGCCGCCGTGCCTGTGAAGAGGCTATCAGGGTCCTGAGGGGTGAACGCCCGAAACATGCGCGGAACGCACCCGATGTCTGATACCGAGGATCAAGGCATCCCGCTTGAAGGCGGCGTGGCGAGCGACGTCCGTGTCATCGACACTCCGGACGGACCACTGGTGGTCAAGAAGGCGTTGGCCAAGCTCAAGGTTGCTGCGGATTGGTTTTCCGACCCTTCGCGTTCGATGATCGAAGTGGCGGCGATCCAGGCCTTTGGCAGTGTTGGCGGCACGGAGACCGTCCCGGAGATCGTCTGGGTGCGCCCCGATGAAAATTGCTTTGCGATGCGGCTCGTTGCTCCTCGCTTGCGCAACTGGAAAACCGATCTGCTGGATGGAAGGATCGACTTGGCGACGGCGGCTCGCGTCGGGGAAATCCTGGGGCTGTTTCACAGCCGTTCCGCGCAGCGTCCGGAACTCGCGCGCCGGTTCGACGATTTGCAGTTCTTTCACGAACTCAGGGTCGAGCCCTTCTTCGACCACGTCGCCGGGCAAAAGCCCCATCTCGCGCCTCGCATTCGTGAAATTACGGCCGCTATGCTCGGGCGACGGCAGGCGTTGGTCCATGGCGACTACAGTCCGAAGAATATTCTTGCCGATGGCGGCGATGCCGTCATCCTCGACTTCGAAGTCACGCACTGGGGCGATCCCCGTTTCGACGTCGCCTTTTGCCTCGCGCACCTGATGCTCAAATCCGCGCTGGTAGGCGGTCATCCGGCAAAATTAGGCGCCGCGATCCAAACATTTCTCGATGGCTACCGGGCCAAAGGCCTACCGATAGTCGATGCCGGGCTGGCACATGTCACTGCGTGCCTCTTGCTGGCGCGGCTCTTCGGCAAATCACCGGCGGACTATCTTGCGAGGCTCGATTCCGGCGCCATCGAAGCCAAGGCAAACGAACTGCTCGCTATGAAGGCTGCACCCCAATCTTCCGATTTTCTCATTTTCCCGGAGCTTCACGCATGACATCTTCCGCAAAGATTACCTTGGTTCGCGCGCGACAAATTCTCGACAGTCGTGGGCGGCCCACGGTCGAAGCCGATGTGACGCTGGAAGACGGCAGCTTCGGTCGCGCCTGCGCTCCGTCCGGAGCATCCAGGGGGCGATACGAGGCATGGGAACTGCGGGACCAGGATCCGGATCACTATGATGGTCTAGGCGTCCAGATTGCTGTTGCCAATACCAATGAAGAACTGTCATCCGCGCTCTGCGGGCAGTCGGCGCTGGATCAGCAAACTATCGATCAGCTGATGAGGGACATCGATGGGACCGCATCGCTCCAACGGCTTGGTGCCAATGCCGTACTCGCGGTTTCAATGGCAGTGGCACGCGCCGCTGCCGATCATCAGGGGATTCCGCTCTACCGCTATCTTGCGGATTTGGCAGGCACGGCCATTTCAATCCCGATGCCGATGACGAACATCTTGAGTGGCGGCGCACACGCCGGTCGCGGGATGGACCTCCAGGACTTCTTGGTCATACCGGTCGGTGCAAAGTCGTACAGCGAAGCGCTTGAGATGATTTCCCGGGTAAGACTTTCATCAACGCGCCTCATGAAGGATCGTGGTCTGACGACCCTCCTGGCAGACGAAGGTGGGCTAAGTCCGGGTTTCGGCAAGGCCGACCAGGCCATGGAACTCATGGTGCGTGCGTTCGAAGCCGCAGGACTGCGGCCAGGCGAGGACGCGGCGATCGCGCTGGATGTCGCGGCCAGCGAATTGTTCGAGGATGGCAGCTATCGGTTGGCGGGCGAAGGTCGCGCCTTGTCCGGCGCGGAAATGGCGGATTTCATCGTCGATCTGGCCCGCCGCTATCCGGTCGTCTCGATAGAAGATCCGCTCGAACAGGATGATTGGGACAACTGGCGCAAATTCACGGCCGCCTTACCGAACTGCCAGGTCGTGGGCGATGACCTCTTCGTCACCAGCGCCGAGCGGATCAAAAAGGGAATTGCACAAGGTGCGGCCAATGCCGCGCTGATCAAGCTCAATCAGAACGGTACGGTCAGCGGCACCATAGAAGCGACTGCGGTCGCGAAGTCGGCTGGCTATGCGGCTGTGGTTTCCGCACGGTCCGGCGAGACAGAGGATACGTTCATTGCTGACCTGTCGGTTGCTTTGGGAACGGGCCAGATCAAGATCGGGTCGGTTCGCAGCAGCGAGCGGCTGGCCAAATACAATCAGCTCCTTCGTATCGAAGAGGGTGGCGATATCCCGTTTGCCGGGGTTGGCGGAATTTTTGGCCAATCCAGATCCCTGGTGGATTGAAAGGATTTCAGATGAGCTTTGCGCTAGCCTTGATCGAGGGAGCCAATGGTCCATGTGCCGTGCTGGAATTGAGCGACGAGCTGTATGCTCTTGCCGACCTCGTGCCGGAAGCGTCCGTGAACGGGCCCGATCTGGTTCCGCTGTTCGAAAATTGGGGAACCATGCTCGGCGCGATTGAAGGCGCCCTTGCACGGGGTGACCTTCCCTCGCCGATCTCGTCAACGCAAGGCGCGTCATTTCTCGCGCCGTTGCAGAGGCCAGCCAATGTCATCTGCGCAGGCAGCAACTACTACGATCATCTGCTCAAGGACTTCGGCATTGCCGACTTCGACAAAGCGGCGAACGACATCCTCTACTTCACCAAGCAGGTTGGATCGATCGTCGGACCTGGGAAGACTGTGCGATATCCCAGTCAATCGGAGGCATTCGATTGGGAAATCGAACTCGTAGTGGTCATCGGCAAGGTGGGGCGTCGCATCCCTCTCGATGAAGCCATGAGCCACGTGGCAGGCTATACGATCGGACTCGATCTGACGGCGCGCGATCTGCAGTTCAACAAGCGGCAGCGGCGGCAATTCGACCTGTTCGGAGGCAAGGGCTTCGACGACAGTGCCCCGATTGGCCCCAGGATCGTTCCAGCCAAGTTCATCAGTCCCGACGAACTCTCACTAAGGTTGCGGGTCAATGACGAGACGAAGCAGGACTCGCATACCGGAGAAATGATCTGGAACGTTGCGGAATTGATTGCCGATGTCAGTCAGCACATCACTCTGAGGCCTGGAGACCTACTGTTCACTGGATCGCCAGCGGGGGTCGGTCACGCTTCAGGCACTTATCTGAAGGTCGGCGATCGAATCGATGCGGAGATTTCGGGGCTCGGTGAACTGTCCGTCGAGATCGTGAAGGATCCGGACGCCGCGCGGGTCTGGAACCGTCAGCTATTGCTGGCTGCCGAACTGGCGAAAGCCAATCCCTGAGCCTCTGTCAGCCCGGCTACGCGGGGGACCGTGTCACGGCCAAAGGTTGGGAATTTCGCATCGAACAAGCGACCGTCTGGACTCTTGTCGATGAAGACAACGTGATCAAGGGGCAGGCGGCGCGTTTCGATAGCTGGCTGTGGCTCTGATTCAGATTGAGATGAACCATGACTCAAACAGCCGACTTTCAGGCATCCGCCCGACTTTGCGTCGAATACAGGCAAAGCCGATCGATATGTGAATCCGTACGCAGCATTGCTGCAACTTCGCCCGCATCCAACGACAACTTTGCGTGCTTTGAGCAGTATGTTTTCGAACGCGCGGCCATGCGAGAGTTGAGCGGCGATGTTGACTTCTAAACAGCGGGATCGCCATTCAGGCCTGGCCACAAGGGCTGCGGCGCCTCTTTCGCCTCCAGTTGATGCCGCAGCGCTCCGCGAACGTTTGGAAGCGCTGCACGAGCGGACGCAGGAAAGCCCGCTTTACAATCCTGTCTTCCAGTTGAGCCTGGAAATCTCCCGGTTGCTGGAAACCGGCGCGCTTTGTAGCGATGGTCTGGCGAAAATCGTAGCGGAGCTGGAGCGCGAAAGCCTGAAAAGCAGGGCAATCCGTCTCGCTCGCATTCTTCGGCCGGTCGATAACGAAGAAAACAAGGCCGTTTTTCGCTCATTGGCGGCCGGATCACATACCTTCGAAGACCTGACCAAGCGCTGGTCCTCGCCCTTGCTACATGTCGTGTTCACGGCTCACCCGACTTTCCTGCTGACCCCGGCACAGAGCGATGCAATTGCTCGGGCAGCCAGTTGCTGTGACCAGAACGAGCAAATCGTTTTCAATGCGGAAACCGTCCGACCTGCCATTACGCTGGCGCACGAACATGCGGAGGCCATGTCCGCGCTGACGCATGCCCAGAACGCCCGCGATGAGATTGTCGATGCGCTGTTCGAACACGCCCTCGATCGATTTCCGGACAAATGGCGGGAGTTTCGCCCCGTGCCTTTCCGGTTTGCCACCTGGGTCGGATACGACATGGACGGGCGGACCGACATCGGCTGGACGACCAGCATCCACTGCCGCCTTCAGGAGAAAGCCATCAGACTGGCACGCTACGCGCGTGTGCTCGAAGAGATCATGCCCGAGCACGAATGCGTCTTACTGCTCCGCGCGGCCGAGACGCATTCGGCCGAGATGGCCGACCTGTTCACCAGCGAATTGGCCGACCCGGACTCCATATCCGTCGCCGCCAATGCGCTGGCTGCGGAGCATCCGGCGAAGCTGACTTCGCTCGATCGCGTGATAGCCTCTCTGGAAAACTCTGCACGCGACGCTGAAGAAGCGCGCGCACGCTCCCTGCTCACCCTTGTTTGCGCGATGAAGGCCGATGGGCTGGGCATGGGTGGGATCCAGTTCCGCGTCAACGCCGCCCAACTGCACAACGCGATCCGGCGACGGATCGATCCAGAGAATAGGCTGGACCTGGCCAGCAAGACGGCTTTGCTTCGCATCCGGTCGATTCTGGACGAAGTCCGGCCACGCCAAACCAGTTTTGCAGTGCTGGCCATCGAGAACACCACCGCTGTTCGCCAGTTTCTCGCGATGGCGCAGATTTTCGAACACATTGACGCCGACACGCCGATCCGAATGCTCATCGCGGAATGCGAAGACCCCCAAACGGTAATGTCTGCCTTGTACTTTGCCCGCCTGTTCGGCCTTGAGAAGAAAGTTGACGTCTCCCCGCTCTTCGAAACCGAGAGCGCGATGGAACAGGCCGAACGTTTTTTCGACGCCCTGCTGGCGGAACCGGCCTATCAGGCCTATGTGCGAGGACGAGGCCGCCTGGCGATTCAGACGGGCTTCTCCGACGCGGGGCGGTTCATCGGACAGCTTCCGGCGGCCCTTGCGATTGAGCGTCTGCATGGTCGCCTCGCACGCACCATGGCGAAATATGGCCTCAACGACGTTTCTGCCCTGATCTTCAACACCCATGGGGAATCGATGGGCCGTGGGGCTCATCCGGGCAGCATGCTGGATCGTCAGACCTACCCGATGAGCTGCTGGGCGCGCAGCCATTTCGCTGAAGCAGGCATCGCCGTTGAACTCGAGGCAAGCTTCCAGGGCGGAGACGGTTACATGTACTTTCGTACGCCGCAGCTCGCGCTGGCCGCCCTATCTCGCATTGCCGAGGCTGAAACGGGCATGCCCGAACAGGAACCGGATCCGCTCTACGACCATACCGAGATCAGCCTGGATTTTTACCGCGGCATCCGCAGGGTCCAGCGCGGGTTCATGGAGTCCCGGACCTACGCGCGATCGATCACCGCGTTTGGCCTTGGTCTCCTGCATGAAACCGGCAGTCGCAAGGCTCGGCGTCAGTCGGATCTGGCCACCGACCGAGAGATGAACCTGCGGCAGATTCGGGCCATCCCCCACAATGCGATCCTTCAGCAGCTTGGCTATCCGGTAAATCTCATTGCCGGTGTCGGCACCGCTTCTACCGAGAACATGGAAGCCGTTGCGGAAATGCTCACGTCGAGTGCTCGAGGTCGGCAGATTGTTCGGTTGCTGAGGGCCGGGAACCGGCTCGCAAGCATCAAGTCGGTCGCGGCCTACGGCGAACTTTTCAATTCGGCCTACTGGGCTAGTCGGCCCTATCGAAGCATGGAAGGACATCTTGAAGCCGCCTGTTTGGCGCTGGCCAATCAATTGACGGTCGACGATCGCAACAGTGCGTTCCGGACGCTCGTCTCGCGGCTGCGCGTCGATGCGGTGAAACTCCATCGCTTGCTCGACCATATTCCGGACGAAGACTTCGACGAAGGCCGGGAAGATCTCCGGCGGTCTCTTGGTGCGCTCCATGCCGTTCGGCTTGCGTTGATGCAGCACATGTTTCTTCGTGCTGTCCAAATCCCCCCATTCTCACGGTCTAATGACATCAGCCGCGAGGACGTGCTGCATATGGTTCTGAGTTTACGGATCGACGACGCGGTGCGGCAACTGCGATGGGCGTTCCCCGTATCGGCACCGACGATGGCCGATTTCAATATCCCCGTTCGGTCAGATTACCCGGACGACCTAACCCAAGTCTATGCCGATATTCAAACGAGATATATCGAGCCGATAGCGCGTTCCTACGAACTAATTCTGAGGACTGGATCGGCGATAGCCAATCACTTCGGCGCATACGGCTAAGGCCGCGACGTTCGGCGATGAACTGGTCGATATGAACTCGACAATTGCGAGCATCCGCACCGCCTCGCGGGTTTGGCAAAATTTGGCACGATGTCGCGAGGCTCAAATCACCGCACACAACGACGTTCCGATATCTTCCGGTCGGCCAATCTTGGCCATCGGAGAACTATCATGGGACATTCAGACCTTGATCCCGCCATACATGATCGGCGCCCTTGGAATGCAGGGCAGAATGTTGGGCCAAAGCGCCCATTGAAGCCGCGTGATATCTGGGCCATCCGTTTCTATCTGGACGAACATAAGCGTCTACGGGACCGGGCGCTCTTCGGCCTGGCAATCGATAGCAAGCTGCGTGGCTGTGATCTGGTCAAGATCAGGATCGGCGACCTGATGAGTGCAGGATCATTTCGTGATCGCGCGACTGTCGTCCAGCAAAAGACTGGCCGTCCGGTGCAATTCGAGATCATGTCCGAGGCACGCAAGAGCCTGAAGGCATGGCTTGATCGGCGCGGCGGGACGATCCGCGACTTCGTATTCCCAAGCAGGATCGATTACCTCGGTCATTTGAGTACACGGCAATATGCGCGCCTCGTCGACGAATGGGTCTCGACGGTCGGCCTCGACAGGCGGGAGTATGGCACACACTCGATGCGAAGAACGAAGGCTTCACTGATCTACAAAGCCACAGGCAACTTTCGGGCAGTGCAAATCCTGCTCGGTCATACCAACATCGAGAATACCGTCAGATATGTCGGCGTAGATATCGATGATGCTTTGACGCTGTCTGAACGGACCGAAATCTGAAAATTCCGGCTTCCTGACATCCTTGGGAAGCCGGTGCATTCACATGAATGATCGGCTGGTATCAGCGAGTGCCTGCGGCCGCGCGAACGACGGCTATGTTGGCGAATGTAACCGCATGACCTATCTGCAGGGAATGGCGGCACCGACCAGTTCCGCCGCTCTCTGGCGGCCATTGGACGGCAGCTTTCGGTGGAACCTGCCGCTGGTGCCATAGGAGGCTGTCCGGCAGCAGCGCGCCCTTGGTGATTGCTCCATCGTGTTGATTGGCTACTAAAGAGCCGGGGCTGCGCAAAATTGACGCAGGTTCGATCACTTGTTCCCGGGGGCGCATGAAACCGCACGATTTTCTGAAGAAATGGCGCAACGTCGAGCTGCAGGAGCAGTCCGTCGCAGAGCCATTTCAACGATCTGTGCGCGCTACTCGGCGTCCACGATCCGGTCTCGGCCGATCCGAAAGGCGAGTGGTTCACTTCCGAGAAGGGTGCGAACAAGACCAGCGGCGGAAACCGCTGGGCGGACGTCTGGCGGCGCGAATGCTTTGGCTGGGAATATAAGGGCCGCCACGCCAATCTCGACAAGGCCTATGGCCAGCTGCTGCAATATCGGTGGCGCTGGAAAATCCGCCGCTGTTGATCGTATCCGACATGAACCGGATCGTGATCCGCACCAACTGGACCAACAGCGTTCAGGAAACGCACGAGATCGCGCTGGAGGACCTGACCGACGGCGCGGTGCGCGATCGGCTGAGGGCCGCCTTCACCGATTCCGAGCAATTCAGGCCCGCCAAGTCGCGCCAAGAACTGACCGAGGAGACCGCGCGCGAATTCGTCGGCATCGCCCAGCGGCTTCGCGACCGGGGGCGCGAGCCGCACCGGGTGGCCCATTTCGTCAACCAGCTCGTCTTCTGCATGTTCGCCGAGGATGTCGGCCTGCTGCCCGACCATCTGTTCACCAAGGTGTTGAGCGCCAGCCGGGTGCGGCCCGAGCGGTTCGAGGGCAATGCCGCCAAGCTGTTCAGCGCGATGGCGATCGGCGGCGACATCGATTTCGAGCCGATCGAATGGTTCAACGGCGGGCTGTTCACCGATGCCAGTGTGCTGCCGGTCGCGAGCGAGGATATCGACCAGTTGCTCAGCGCCGCGCGGCGCGACTGGAGCCAGATCGATCCCTCGATCCTAGGCACGCTGTTCGAACGCGGGCTCGATCCCGCCAAGCGCAGCCAGTCGATGCCACCTTAATGCCCCTTGACCTCAATCTCGTCATGTGAGGTCTCATAAGCCCGTGCAGATCAACTTCAATTCCACATAATCATCAATGCCCCAGTGGGAGCCTTCGCGCCCAAGGCCTGATTCCTTGACGCCGCCGAATGGCGCGACCTCCGTCGAGATCAGTCCGGTGTTAAGGCCGACCATTCCATATTCCAGCGCTTCCGAAACGCGAATGCTTCGATCCAAATCCCGCGTGTAGATGTAGCTGGCGAGGCCGGCCGAAGTGTCGTTGGCCATCGCGATCGCTTCAGCCTCGCTTTGGAACCGCACCAGACCAGCGACAGGGCCGAATGTTTCCTCCTTGCAAAGCAGCGCGTCGGCAGAAACATTTGCCAATACCGTGGGAAGGAAGAAATTGCCTTCGCCCTCGATCGCGTGACCGCCGGTCAGAATGTGCGCCCCACGCGTCACTGCGTCATCGACATGAGCGGATGCCTTGACCACGGCCCGCTTATCAATCAGCGGCCCTTGGTCGGTGGGTCCGTTCATGCCCGCGCCTACCACGAATTGGCTGACGCGTTCGGCCAGGCGCTTTGCAAAGATGTCGAAAATGCCATCCTGAACGAGGAAGCGGTTCGCGCAGACGCAGGTTTGGCCGGTGTTCCGAAATTTTGAAATGAGAGCGCCTTCAACCGCGCTTTCGACATCGGCGTCATCGAAGACGATGAAGGGCGCGTTGCCGCCCAGTTCCAGGGAAACACGCTTCACTGTCGACATGCAGCGTGCCGCCAGCATTTTGCCCACGCCCGTCGAACCCGTAAACGTGAATTTTCGCACTCGCGGGTCCGTGGTCAGGATTTCCCCGATCGGTGCCGCATCGCCGGTCACGACGTTGAATATCCCCGCAGGCACCCCTGCCTCCTCCGCCAACACGGCGAGCGCCAGTGCCGAAAAGGGTGTGAGTTCAGAGGGCTTGAGCACCATCGAGCAACCGGCGGCCAAAGCAGGCCCTGCCTTGCGCGTGATCATTGCGAGGGGGAAGTTCCAGGGCGTGACGGCGGCGACGACGCCAACCGGCTCCTTGCGCACGGCCAGGCGACGATCGGATGCGTGCGGCTGGATCAATTCGCCATTGATCCGCCGTGCTTCCTCCGCGAACCATTCCAGAAAGGAGGCTGCATAGGCGACCTCGCCTTTGGCCTCGGCAAAAGGCTTGCCCTGCTCCAGCGTCAAAATTGTCGCCAGATCGTCCTGGTGCGTGAGCATCAGTTCGCCCCACCGCCGCAGTATGGCGCCGCGCGCCTTTGCAGCCAGCTTGCGCCAATCGGCCTGAGTGCGCCAGGCGGAAGCGACCGCCTGCTTTGTTTCGTCCGCGCCCAAATTGGGCACAGTCCCCAGCGCAGAGCCGTCTGCGGGATTGGTGACGGCGATCTTCGCCGTTGCCTCGATCCACTGCCCGTCGATGAAAGCCGCTTCCTTGAGCAGGTCCGGTCGAGAGAGTGTGTGTGGGAAGGTCACGCGACCTCCCTCGCGGAAACTGTCAGCGCCTTCTCCAGAATATTCAGACCTTGCTCCAACACTTCGTCCTCGACAGTCAGCGGCACCAAAATTCTTATAGCCTGACCGGACTGGCCGCAGCTTAGCAATATCAGCCCATGTTCAAGCGCGCGAGAGCAAACGCGCTTTGCCTCAACGCCGTCGGGTTGGCCATGTTCATCGACGATGTCGAAGGCAATCATCGCCCCGGGGCCGCGCAGGCCGGTGATTTTCACCAGATCCTTGTTCTCGGCGAACTGCGTAATCCGTTCGCGAAGTCTGTGGCCGATGACATTGGCACGGTCGAGGAGGCGTTCATCCTCGATCACATCCAGCACCGCCAAGGCTGCGGCCAGCCCGACGGGAGAGCCTCCATAGGTTCCTCCCAGACCGCCAGGGCCGATGACGTCCATCACATCAGCGCGCCCTATGACCCCGGAAATCGGAAAGCCGCCGCCCAGCGACTTCGCGACGGTAAGGAGGTCCGGCTTGATCGGCGCATGTTCAATGCCGAACATCTTGCCGGTTCGCGCGAAGCCGGTCTGAACCTCGTCCGCGATCACCAATATGCCATGACGGCGACGGATATCGTCGAGCGCCTGGAAAAATTCGGGCGGCGGGCTGTGGAAACCGCCTTCGCCCTGGACCGGCTCGATGATGAAAGCCGCGATGCGTTCGGGTTCAATGTCGGCCGCGAACAGGAAGTTGAGAGCCTTGAGTGTTTCCTCAACGCTGACTCCTGTGGTCGGGCTGGGATAGGGGAGATGGTAGATTTCCCCGGGAAAGGGTCCAAGACCCTTCTTGTAGGGCGAAACCTTGCCGGTCATGGCGGACGTCAGCAAGGTCCGGCCATGGAAGCCGCCCGCAAAGGCGATGATGCCGGGGCGGCCAGTGGCTGCGCGTGCGATCTTGACTGCGTTTTCGGTCGCTTCCGCGCCGGTCGTGAAAAAGATGGTTTTGGCATCGCCATCGACGGGCGCCAAAGCGTTCAGCCGCTCAGCCAATTCGATATAAGGCGGATAGGCAACCACCTGAAATGCCGTGTGCGTGTATTTGTCGATCTGGTCGCGAACCGCCGCGATCACCTTGGGATGACGATGGCCCACGTTGAGAACCGCGATCCCGCCCGCAAAATCGATATAGGCATTGCCTTCGACATCCCAGATGGTGGCGTTCTTGGCCCTGTGGGCGATAATATTGGTGGCGGTGGCGACGCCCTGCGGAACGGCTTTCGCGCGACGAGCGATATATTCTGAATTCCGCATCTGATGACCTTCATGATGGTTTCTGGAATCTTTCCTGATGCTGACACATTAGGTGATTCCGCATCTCGGGAGCAGTTGCTTTCGGCGGCGGGTTTGGTAACCTGAAGTCACCATCTAATTATATGGCTGAACGCGATGAATTCACCATTGCCTCCTTTCTCCGCCCTCAAGGCCTTTGAGGCGGTGGGCCGATTGGGTGGTATCCGGCGAGCAGCGAAGGCCCTTGGCGTAAGCCATGCCATTGTCAGCCGTCACGTAAGGGGGCTGGAAGAGCGCCTGGGCGTTACCTTGCTTGACCGGGAAAGCGGGCAGCTGACAGCGGTCGGCGTTGATTATCATGGCCGCCTGGTGAGGGTTTTCAATGAATTGAGGGAAGCAACGGATGCCGTTCGGGGCAGAACCGATGGCAAGCTCGTAATATCCTGCGTCGGCGGGTTGGCGTTGCATTGGCTCGCGACGCGGCTGGCGATGTCGTCTGGTCGAAACGGGATGCCGCCGGTCGATCTTCGGTCGGAAGATGGGCTCCTCGACCTCTCGAACAACGCCGTTGATGGCGACATTCGATATATAGGCGATAGCCAGACGCTGGACCGGAAGCGCGGTGTGCGAACGCTTGAACTGGCGAGGCCGCATGTCTTTCCGTTGGCCTCGCCGATGTTCGTTTCTCGCTGGGGCGATAAAATCCGTTCGGCGGAAGACCTGGCCAAATTGCCGCTGATCGAGGAACGCAGCGATGTGGAATGGCGCATGTGGATGCAAGCGCAATCTATCGATCTTCCGCCGAACACCCCGACCGGCAGATACGGTCATGCCCATCTGGCGCTAGCCGCCGCGCGCGCTGGCCAAGGGATCGCGCTTGGCAATCACTATCTCATTGCCGAAGATCTTGCGGCGGGTAGACTGGTGAAGGTCGTGCCTCGTGAAAAGGAATTTGTGCCCGTGACACTGGGAGCTTATGTTTTCAGAGGCCCTGCCAATCGGTGGTCGGACCCATCAATCGTCCGTTTCAGACGCTGGCTTGCGGCGCAATTCAGCGCGGACCCGGCATATTGACGCGTCTTCAACGGGCTGGCCGGGACGCGTTTGCCTGAACATGTTTCGTTTTGAAGTCAGGGCAGGGGGAAATGTCTGAAATGTTGTCACTGGAATATCTGGCTTCCCCTGAGTGGAATGGCAAGATCGCCCAGCTTATCGCTTTGGAAGGTAAGGCGAGAGCAGAGGCGCTGTTTGACATGTTCTCGGCCGCGCTCCGATCAGACGAGATGATGTTGTTTCATTTTCGGGAAAATGTTGGACCAGAGGTGGTGGAACATCGCACGCTGAATTCTGTCAGGCAGCAGCAGGTCGACGACTATAAAAACGGATTTTACCTTACTGATCCATTCTATCTCGCCATTGAGCGGTCCATCGAAAATCAGGCGATCAGCCTTAAGGACGTGGTAGATCAGGATGATTTTCAAGCCAGCGATTTTTTCGTTCGGCACTATGTGGACACCGATCTTGTCGATGAGATGTGCTATTGCATGTCGGAGGGGCAGGGCGGGCACATATTGCTTTCCTTCGCGCGCTCCCGTGATGCGGGGCGTTATTCGGATAAGGAATTGGAACTGGCCAAGGCGATTGCTCCGATTGTCTTCGGCACGCTTTCCTCGAGCTGGCGACATTTTGCCGATCCGAAACTATTTGCTCCTCCTTCGCCCGAAGAAGTGAAGCTGCACGACGATCTTAAAAGAGCCCGCGATAATTTCGGCCGCTCGCTATTGACCGATCGCGAGTTCGAAGTCGTTCAAATGATGCTGAGAGGATATCCGATAGATGTGATCGCGAAACGGCTGAAAATGGCCGAGGGCACGGCGAAGGTGCATCGGAGGAATATATACGCCAAGCTGGATATCAATTCGATGGCGGAACTGTTTTCGCTGTTCATCGACGTGGTTGGGGAAGTGAATGTCGGCCTGGATGCCGATCCGTTGCTTCAATATGGGCAGGTGCCCCGCAGCAACTGACTGACCTGCGCGCTCATGCTCTATTTGTCTTTTGTTTTCCGCATTTTCCGAGCCAGCAGATGATGCCATCTGCTTCGAAAATGCTCTAGGCCACGCGAGGGACGGATATGGCCCCTTGAACATCCGGTGACGAACCAGCCGTCATCATGTTGGCTGCGCGGACTGTATTCGAAAGCAGGCATGCGATGGTCATGGGTCCGACGCCGCCCGGCACAGGGGTGACGGCGGCGGCATGATCCAGCTCTGAAGTCACCGCATCACCCACGATTATGCTCCGGCCATCCTTGTCGACAATCTTGTTGATGCCGATGTCTATCACGATCGCTCCGGGCTTGACCCAGCCGCCGCGCACCAGGCCGGGACTGCCCGCGGCCACGATCACGATGTCGGCGGTTGAAACGATGGACGGCAGATTACGCGTGTTGATGTGCGTGACGGTGACGGTGCATTCTCTTTCCAGCAAAAGCAGGGCGACAGGCTTGCCGACGATGTTGGACTTTCCGATGACGACAGCCTTGAGGCCGCAAAAATCTTGCACCACGCTTTCAAGCAGAAGAAGACAACCGAGCGGCGTGCAGGGGATCAGTCCGTGAGTACCCGTAGACAGTCGGCCGACATTCACGGGATGGAAGCCGTCCACGTCCTTCGATGGGCAAATGCGGTCCAGCACCACGCTTGCGTCAATATGCTGCGGCAGCGGTAGCTGGACCAATATGCCATGCACGGTGGGATCGATGTTCAGCGCATCGATCTCCGCCAGAAGGGCATCCTGGGTCGTTTCGCTCGGCAGGCGCCGCTCGATCGACGTTATGCCGACCCGCTTGGATGCCTTCAACTTGCGCGAGACATAGACATGGCTCGCCGGATCATCACCCACCAGAATGACCGCCAAGGTGGGCGCGATGCCACAGCGTGTCCGAAAGGCGTCCACGTCGTGGCGAACGGTCTCTAGAATGCCATCGGCCATCATTTTGCCGTCAATGATCTTCGCCATGGTCAGCCTTGTCATTCGGGTGTTGTGGACAGCCGGGTGCCGACGGTGATTTCAGCCCACGCGATCGGCGGCGTAACTGTCCGGACTGGCGGGAAAAACGATCGTCCGGTCGCCGTTCACGAATACGCGATGATGTATGTGAGCGTGGATCGCGCGGGCCAATGTGCGGCTCTCCACATCCCGTCCGATGGATACATAATCGTCCGCGCTCTGCGCATGCGTGACGGCTATGGTTTCCTGTTCGATGATCGGGCCTTCATCCAGTTCCGCAGTAACGTAATGGGCGGTGGCACCGATGAGTTTCACGCCGCGCTTGTGGGCCTGGTGATAGGGCTTCGCACCCTTGAATCCGGGCAGGAAGCTGTGATGGATGTTGATGACCCGGCCCGGCATCCTGCGGCACAGTTCGTCCGAAAGCACCTGCATATAGCGGGCAAGGACGATGAGATCGGCTTGCGTGCGCTCGACGATTGCCATCAGTTCGGCTTCCGCCTCAGCCTTATTATCCTTGGTCACCTTGATATGGTGGAACGGCAGATCGTGACTGAGTACAAGATGCTGATAATCGAAATGGTTGGAGATGACGCCCACGATGTCGATCGGCAGCATGCCGATCTTCCAGCGATACAGAATGTCGTTCAGGCAATGTCCAAAGCGGGACACCATCAGGATGACCTTCATTCTGACTGTGGAATCATGAAATTCGAAATTCATATTCCACTCTGCGCCGATCGGGGAGAAGCCCTCCGCGATTTCCGAAAGCGACTTGCCCTCTTCGGAGACGAAGCTGACCCGCATGAAGAAGGTGCCGGTTTCCACATCATCGAATTGCGAGGAATCCGAGATGCTGCATCCCTGGCTCGCCAGATAGCTGGAAATGGCGGCCACGATCCCGCGCTTTGACGGACAGGATACGGTGAGGATATCGGTCGTCACATTCTTCTCCAAAATTCTATGCCCAGTTGCGCGCCGTGGGCTTCACAGCTTCGCGGTCAGTTCAGGGACGGCGGTGAAAAGATCGGCGACGAGCCCGATATCGGCGACCTGAAAAATCGGCGCGTCCTCGTCCTGATTGATGGCGATGATGGTCTTGCTGTCCTTCATGCCAGCCAGATGCTGGATCGCGCCCGATATGCCGACCGCGATATAAAGTTCGGGAGCAACGATCTTGCCCGTTTGCCCCACCTGATAGTCGTTGGGGGCATAACCCGCGTCGACGGCGGCGCGGCTGGCGCCCACGCCTGCACCCAGCTTGTCGGCCAATGGCATGATGATCTGTTCGAAGGTCTGCGCATCCTTGAGCGCGCGGCCGCCGGAAACCACGATCTTGGCGGAGGTCAGTTCAGGGCGTTCCAGCTTTGCGATTTCCGCACCGACAAAAGTCGATAGACCTGCGTCGGCCCCGATGGAAACCTCTTCGATCGCGGCGGAACCGCCTGTCGCGGACGCCATGGGAAAGGCCGAACCCCGCACGGTGATCACCAGCTTGGGATCTGTGGATTGGACGGTCGCGATGACATTTCCGGCGTAGATCGCGCGGGTGAAGCTTTTTTCGCCTTCCACGGAGAGGATCTCCGAAATCTGCATGACATCGAGCAGCGCGGCGACGCGCGGGGCTACATTCTTCCCCATGCTTGTCGCCGGGGCGAGAAACGCGTCACGGTTGGTCATAAGGGCTGCCACCAGCGGCGCGACATTTTCCGGCAGCGCGTGCTCGTAACAGGGGGCATCAGCGAGAAGGATTTTATCGACGCCCGCGATCCGTGCGGCGGCTTCTGCCACGGCACGGCACGCAAATCCGGTCACCAGCAGGTCGACGGGGCCGAGTTTGGCAGCGGCCGTGACGGCGGACAGGGTAGCGTCCTTTACCGCGCCATTATCATGCTCGACCAAAAGGAGAGTTCTCATCTCAGGCAACTCCCATTTCCTTGATTTTGACAGCCAGAGCGTCCGTATCGGCGACTTTGATACCGGCGGAGCGGGCTGGCGGCTCGGCCAGCTTCAGGGTCTTGATGCGTGGCGTGCAATCCACCCCGTAGTCCGCGGGACTCTTGATCGTGACAGGCTGTTTTTTCGCCTTCATGATGTTGGGAAGCGAGGCATAGCGCGGATCGTTCAGCCTGAGATCGGCAGTGATGATCGCTGGCAGGGACAGCCTTACCGTTTCCTGGCCACCGTCGATCTCCCGCGTCACATCGATTGCGTCGCCATCGACGCTGATCCGGCTTGCAAAGACGCCCTGCGGCCGGTTCATGAGTCCCGCGAGCATCTGCCCCGTCTGATTTGCATCGTCGTCGATCGCCTGTTTTCCGAGGATGACGAGACCCGGGTCGGTCTCCGCCACGATCTCTTTCAGAATCTTCGCGACGGCGAGTGGTTCGACGTCCGTGTCGGTCTCGACAAGGATGGCGCGGTCCGCCCCCATGGCCAGCGCCGTGCGCAACGTGTCCTGCGCCTTGGCGGGGCCGATGGACACGGCGATGACCTCGGCTGCCTGACCCGATTCCTTGAGGCGGATCGCTTCCTCAAGGGCGATTTCATCGAAGGGATTCATGGCCATCTTGACGTTGGCAAGGTCAACGCCGCTTCCGTCCGCCTTGACCCTGGGCCTTACATTGAAATCTATGACCCGCTTCACGGGAACGAGAATGCGCATGATATCCTCCCGGCGACGCTAAGCGCCTTCAAGATGCAACTGCTGATGTGAGAAAGGTGGCTTTGGCGGCTCAAGCCTTGATGCGCAGGCCCTTTGGATCATACCAAGGCCCCAACTGCGCCTCCACCTCATGCCGTTTCCATGCGATCTCGACCTCGAAGCTGCTCCCTTCCAGAAACGCCTTGTCGACGCCATCTTCGTGATGGACATAACCCATCCCCAGCGAAGCCCCGATGCGATGGCCATAAGCGCCCGAAGAGATGTCGCCGACTATTCGGTCACCGATCCACAGCGGCTCGTTGTGGAAGACGAAGGGGGCGTCCGGGTCCTTCAGCTTGAACTGGACGAGGCGTTTGGTGAGCTTGCCTGCTTCCTTCTGACGCAGAAGCACATCTCGGCCGATGAACCCGCCCGGCTTGTCCAGCGCGACCGCGAAACCCAGGCCGCCTTCCAGTGGCGTATCCTCCTCGCCGATGTCGTGCGCCCAGTGGCGATACCCCTTTTCCATGCGGAGGGAATTGAGGGCGAAGAAGCCAGCGTCGCGAAGTCCAAACTCCGTTCCCGCTTCGACAAGGACATCATACACATGCTGGGCGAATTCGGCCGGCATGTAGAGTTCCCAACCCAGTTCGCCGACAAAGGTGACGCGGCTGGCGCGGACTTTCGCGTAGCCAAGGTCGATTTCCAGACTGGTGCCGAAGGGAAAGGCTTCGTTGGAGAAGTCGGCGGGCGAAATCTTCTGCAGCAGCTCGCGTGACTTGGGTCCCATCACGGCCAGCATCGGCAATCCAGACGTGATGTCGACCACATGGGCATGCGCGTCATCCGGGATATGCCGCTTCAGCCAGGCCATGTCGCGGCGCTGGGACGCAGCGATCGTGACGATCATGAAGGATGTTTCGGACAGGCGCGTGATGGTGACGTCGGCCTCGATACCGCCCTTGGGATTGAGCCATTGGGTATAGACCAGCTTGCCGACGGGCACGTCGATCTCATTGGCGGAAAGCCGGTTGAGAACCTTGAGAGCGTCGCGGCCCTCCATCAGATATTTGACATAGCAGCTGAGGTCGAAGACCGACACATTCTCCGCCGTGTTGCGGCATTCGGCAGCAGTGTCGTCGAACCAGCTTGGCTTATGATAGGAATATTCTACTTTTGGCGCCGTTCCTGTGCCGCCGAAGAAGCCGGGCCGTTCATAGCCGTTCATTTCGGTCATCCATGCGCCCTTGGCGATCAGGCGATCGTGGAAGGGGCTGCGGCGCACGTTGCGCGCGGTCTCCATCTGCAGGTTGGGCCAATGCATGTTGTACATGGCGCCCAGTGTTTCCGTCGTCCGGTCGTGGAGATATTTCTTGTTCGTCTGGAATGAGACCGTGCGACGGACATCGACATCGACCAGCTCGACCGGCGGCATGCCGTCATTGATCCAGTCCGCAAGAACCTTGCCGACGCCGCCCGATGACAAGATGCCTACCGAGTTGAAGCCGCAAGCGGTGAACAGGCCGCGCACCTCGGGCGTTTCGCCAAGCAGGTAACGGTCGTCGGGGGTAAAGCTCTCAGGTCCGTTGAAAAACAGCTGGATACCCGCATTGGCCAGCAGTGGCACACGGTTTACCGCGAGTTCCAGGATCGGCTCGAAATGGTCGAAATCTTCGGGCAGCGTGTCGAAGCAGAAATCGGGCGAGATGCCGTCCATTCCCCAAGGCTTGGCGTTAGGTTCAAAGCAGCCGAGCAGGAGCTTGCCCGCATCTTCCTTATAATAGGCATGCTCATCGGTGACGAACATGACAGGCAGGTTGCGGGGAAGTTCCGGGATAGCCTCGGTGACGATGTAGAAATGCTCTGCGGCATGCAGGGGAAGGCTTACGCCGATTTGCGCCGCCAGATCGCGCGACCACATGCCGCCGGTGATGACGACCTTCTTCGCCCGGATTTCACCTTGCTCTGTCATGACGCCGACAGCCTTGCCGCCTTCGACGATGATGTTCTTGACCAAGCATTGCTCAAGGATCTTGGCGCCGCCCATGCGCGCGCCTTTGGCATAGGCCATCGTTACGTCGATGGGGTTGACCTGACCGTCATTGGGGAACCAGAATCCGCCGACGATGCCGTCGATGTTTACTGGCGACCAGCGCTCCTTGATCTGGCCGGGGGTTACGGGTTCGACAGGCAAACCGAAATTGCGCCCCATCGATGCGCCGCGGGCAAGCTCTTCAAGCCGTTCGGGCGTTTTGGCAAGGCGCAGCGAACCCCGTTGCATATAGCCGGTGGCCATGCCCGTTTCGGCCTCCAGCTGCCCGAACAACTGCCCCGTATAATAGGCAAGCTCCGTCATCCTTCGATTTGCGCGGAGTTGTGTGACCAATCCCGCCGCATGCCAGGTCGTGCCACAGGTCAGTTGCTTGCGCTCGCACAGCACTACGTCGGAAATGCCTAATTTGGTCAAATGGTACGCTATGGAGCATCCTGCGATGCCGCCACCGATGATTACGACTTCGGCGGAACTCGGATATGACGTCACGAAAAACACTCCAGATGTCTGCGATATGGCGAGTGCGCAGAGGTATTCACATGCGCATGTGAAGAGGTTGCCGGTCCATCAAGTCATCACCCGGCAGCAGGTCTTTAAATTTTGATCGGAGCGTTTGAATGTCCGGCAAACTGTTTATCCGCTATTGGAACGACGCACCCATCAGGAAGAAATCTATTGTGTAGATGGCATTGTGCTGATGACGGACTGGTGTAACAATACCCCGCTCGGGGTAGTATATGCGGGCGCGGCTGGGGCGAGCACGGGCCACCTAGAGGGTGCGCCAACCGAAAAGGCGGCTGCTCTTGGCCACCATCAGATAGAAGTGTGGCATCCGTCTCTCGTAACCCAACGTCTCGCAGGCCGCATTTCTCAGGGGCAGCAATGGTCGAAGGTGAAGTCTGCGACTGGGTAACTACTCCGATGAGGGTAGGAGCATGGCCATCCCGCGTCAGCTATAGGTCTGTCACGGCGAAAGAGTGGCGGGCCTGAGCGTCCAGAACTGATTTAGGACGCGGGTCAAGCCCGCCACCCTTCTATCTAGTGGGATGAACAGCAAAAATCTGCGGATGCGCCGTTTCGAGAAAGGTGTTTGAAGAGGATGGCCAAGTGAGGGGACGGGGAGCGTGAGAGAACATGAGTTCCGCAAGCGGGTCGTCGGAGAAATGCATTTGCGGCGCTGGCCACGGCTTTCAGCGTCGATGGAGATCGTGCAGATACTCAACATTCTAGATGAAGGTGATCGGGCGCAGGAACGCGATTTCGTCGCTCAATTCAGTGGGAAGCCAGCTTGTCTCCCCGGCGCCAGCCATGTTTCAGGAACGCTGCATGACGGGATAGCTTACACCTGGGAGCGTCACAGCGAAGCAAGCACTATCACTCTTTTTATAGACTCCGGCCAAGCGGACTCGACGGACCATGCTGTTTCGCAAATGGAAAAATTGCCGGGGGCGGCGATACGCGCAACCAGGATCGAGATCGTCGAAGATGAGGAGAAGGCTCAGACCCGCTTGGAGGATATGGCGTTCTTTGGCGATGAACTGGTATCCTGCCATGTAGGCGACGGTATTCGTATCTGGTCCGATTTTCGTATCGGGCCTGAAGGATATGGCAGGCTTCTGGTGGCCGCAAACGGCGCCAGTGATGGCGACCTCACACGTACCGTGCAGCGTTTTCAGGAACTGGGGAACTACCGCAATCTGGCCCTTATGGGCTTGCCGGTGGCCCAAGCGCAATCGCGATTGCTGCTCGAAGCCGAAGCCAAATTGGGGGAGCTTGGCCAGATGCTGAGTCATCCGGAGGTCCGTGATGACGATCTGCTGGACGAGTTGTGTCAGCTTTCGTTGGAGATCGGCGCCGTCGCTGGCGCAACAAACTATAGAATGAGCGCGACCGCAGCATACGCTCAACTGGTTGATGAGCGGCTGGCCGAACTGGCTCCCCGACCGATAAGGGGGTGTCAGTCGCTCATTGATTTCACCCAGCGCCGCTTTCTTCCGGCGGTGCGCACATGTGCGAGCTTCACTAAACGGTCGCACCAGATCGCCAATGTCGCTGCCCATCTTTCCAATTTGCTGAGGACCCGGATCGAAACGCGGATCGAAAATCAGAATGCCAGACTTCTGACCTCGCTCGAACGAAACGCCAGCATGACGCTGAGGCTTCAACAACTGGTCGAGGGATTGTCTGTGGTCGCCATCAGCTATTATAGCGTGTCGCTGCTGGGGCATATGCTTGAAGGGATAGAGCCCTTCGCGCCTGCTCTGCACGCTTCGGCGATCGTGTCCGTCGCGACGCCGCTCATACTGACCGGAACCTGGTTTTGCTTGCACCGCCTCCGCAACGCGGTGCTGCGGCAGCCAGGAGGCTAAAACAATCCATAGCAATGGAAGCGTTGCGGGGCGAGGGTTGAACTGGTGATTTTTCCTTTCGTGTTTTGGAGACCGCGGAGTTGGCCTTGACGGCAGGGCTTCGTTTATACCCTCGCAGAGGTATTGCCGATCAAGGTCGCCACCGGCACCAACGGGCGAATTAGGGTATAGTTGTTTTCCAGTTATTGAAGGAAGTCGTCTTCCAGCGGCTGTCGTAATTTTCGCTGCTTTGAAGAAAAGCGTGCACTTTTAAAAAAGAACAGAGTTTTCATAACTTTGGAAGTTAGAAGGCCAGGTGGCGCGTGAACATGATGGATTTGTTCAAGCTCAAAAGGAGAGTTGCTCTCGTAACGGGGCGCGCGCGCGGCATCGGCTTTGAGCTTGGCACCGCCCTGTCTCACGCTGGCGCGATTGTTTATTCTGCCGATCTCTGGCGGCGGCCAAGGTGATGAAGGATCGTGGCGGAGGCTCCATCGGCTACGCGGCGACGACGGGCGGGGTCGTGCAGCTTGCGCGCCCGCTGGGCGCCATGCTCGCTCCCGATGGCATCCGGGCAGATTCGATAGCCCCGGTTAATGTCGCCAGACGTTCGCCGACTCCAGGCCGAACTGTTGGCTCGTCCGCCGATAAAGCGCTACGCCCGCCGCAGGAACGGCGAGGCGCGGCTCTCTTCCTGGCGTCCGGCGCCTCATCATACTGCACAGGCTACACCTATGCCGTCGGTGGGGGTTGGCTTGGAGCTTGACCGGGCGGGCGAGAGCGACGCGCAACTGAACTTTACCATAGTCTTTCTGGGAGCATTCTGATGTCTGGGTTCAAGCCATTTGCCGACTATAGCAACCATATCCTGGTGAACGGAGAGCTGCGGCGAAGTGCTTCCACGACCGCGCTTGACGTGATCGATCCCGCCACGGAACAAGTGGTTGCGAGCGTATCGGACGCGACCGACGCCGAACTCGATCAGGCGGTCGCCAGCGCCATGCAGGCGCAACGCGCATGGCTCAAGCTTTCGGCGCTGGAGCGTACCGAAGCGCTTCATAAGGTCGCACAGGCGATCGAGGACAACCGGCCGTTGCTGGCTGAATCGATGACCCGCGAAATGGGCAAGCCTTACAAGGAAGCCTTTGACGAGGTCACATGGTCCGTATGGGCGTTCCGTTACTATGCCGAAGTGTCCCGTCATGATCATGGCCGCGTCGTCGGGCCGGTCGTGGCCGGTCATATGAACCTCGTCACCAAGCATCCGCTCGGCGTCGTCGGCATCATCATGGCCTTCAATTTCCCTTACTGCCTCTTTTCCTGGGAAGCGGCGGCGGCGCTGGGCGCCGGGAATGCCGTGATCCTGAAGCCGTCCGACCACACGTCAGTCTCCTCGATCCTTTTCCTCAAGACGATGATGCCGCACCTCCCGGCTGGCCTGATCGGTATGATCACGGGCGGCGTCCGCGTCGGTACGGCGATGGTGGCACATAAGGACATTCATGGCATCGCTTTCACTGGCAGCGTGGGCGCGGGCCGGGCCGTCGCGAAGGGGTGCGCCGAAAATTTCAAAAAGGCTCTGATCGAAACGTCAGGCAACGACCCGTTCATCGTCATGCCGTCGGCGAATCTTGATATTGCTGCGCGCGCCGCCGTCTTCGCCGCCAATCTCAATGCGGGTCAGGTCTGCACATCGGGCGAGCGCTTTTATATCCATCAGGACATCCACCAGGCCTTCATCGACAAGGTGGTCGGGCTGACGCGAAAGATTCGTATCGGCAACGGCCTGGACAAGGTCGATATGGGGCCGATGGTGTCGGAGCGCGAGCGGAGTCGCTACGAAGGACTTGTCTCCCGTGCGATCAAGGCAGGGGCCAAGGTGGCGACAGGCGGCGCGCGTCCGTCTCACCTCAACGCGGGCTATTTCGTCGAACCCACGGTCTTGACGGACGTCCAGCCGGACGCGGAAATCCTGAACGTCGAAAGCTTCGGCCCGGTGATGTCCATTTGCCGCGTCGCTGATTTCGACGAAGCCCTCACGCTCGCCAATCGTTCGGAATATGGTCTGGGATCGACGGTCTACACCACGGACCTTGGCGAAACGCATCGCGCCATCGAAGAGCTTGAAAGCGGCATGACCTGGATCAACGCGCCACTGATGGACAATAACGCCGCGCCGTTCGGCGGCCGCAAGATCTCCGGCATGGGTGGCCAGCTAGGAGCGGAAGGCCTGGACCAGTTCCGGCATTCTAAGATGGTGATGATCGACCCGTCCTGCTCATCCCATGATTTCTGGTGGTTCCCTTATGCTGACGCCGAAGCGTTCGGCGGCGAGAAGTGAAATCCCGATTTTGTCTTAGTTCGTGAAAGAAATTACAGAAAGGCTCGCATTACAGTTGCATATCGATTGAAACTCTGAATCAAAGGGTCTCCATTGTAAGGAGGCCGTGGATGACGGATGCATCGATTGAGACCACGCTGGAGCTGTGGGCACCGTCGCTTCGCGACGTGAAGGGTCGTATGCGCGGCTTGTTCACGCAGTAACGAGTTGCAGCGTCAGCGTTTTCCTGCTGAGCGACGAGCGTCGTAAGACGGGTTGGATGCGCGCTGAGGCGGCGGGTGATCCGAGGCCTTGGCGAATCAGGCTATTTGTGCCGGGCGCTGGGACGCGGACGGGCTTCGCGACATTGTGCGGGAGTTTGTTGTCGAGAACCTCGACACACAGGACGGAGTTCTGGTCATTGATGAGACCGGATTCCTCAAGCAGGGCAAGGCATCCTGTGGTGTTGCGCGTCAACAAATCGGGTCGGCGAGCAAGACACGAACTGCCAGATTGGCGTGTTCGCCGCCTATGTGTCGGCACGGGGTCACGCCTTTATCGATCGAGCGCTCTATTTGCCGGTGGATTCTATTTCGAAGTGCGAAATCCTAGGTTTTATAGGGGTTTGATCCCCTTTCCAGGAAGGCACATGATGAACAGCTATCAGCATCTGGGTTTGGACGAGCGGCGCGACGTTTATCGTTTGGTGGCGACCGGTCGGTTCGTGCGGGAGGTTGCAGCAGCGCTCCGCCGTCATCCGTCGACGATTTCTCGCGAGTTCAAGCGCACCCGGCACCTGGATGAGCATCCGCTGTTTCGAGGTTATTTCCCCACCGTCGCGCAAAACCTGGCCCGCGAGCGCCGCGTTCGCGGCGATAAGATTGCGCGAAAACCCGAACTCGCTACCTATATCGCCGATCGCTTGTCGGTCGCCTGGTCGCACGAGCAAACCGCAGCGCATAATGCTTCACCCGACGGTAGATCGTGGCATGATCCGCGCGGATGCCGCCCTCGAAACAATGTCTTTCCATCTCCCCCCGGGGCGTTCGGCCATCCCGTTGTCCCATTGCCAAATTTTTGCGACAGAGCCGACTGCGCGCGTCGGGGTTGGTGGCGATCGTTGTCGAGGATGAATCGACCGCTCCGGTGCGCGGCTGCTCAGCGTCGGGCGTAGCAATTGCGATCAGGAGGGGGAGGGCTCTCCATTCGGCCCCGGTTGGTCACATCTGGCGGGCGACGATTCAGCGCGCGTTCGATCGCCGCGCGCTGCCGGATTTGACGGCGGATGATGTGGCGCGGTTGCCCAACGGGATCAGCGCATTCGACATCGGGTGGGGCTCAACCCAGCAGCGAGGATCTCGCGAGCATCGTGGACGGGCTGCGTTGTAAATCGCCACCACGCAACCGCAATCTCGCCGCCGAGCAGGGCGCAGCCGGGCGCTCACGGCCAAGATCTGGTGATAAGGGTCCCCATTACGCTTTTGGTCCTCCAGAAGTTGCTTGAGGCTTGCGCGCTTTCCGTCACGGCAAGGCTGCTCGTTCCAACCAAGTCTGGACAAATAATGCCGACAACATCAATGGCTGGCTCTGCGCCCCCCTTACCAGGTCAAGACTGGTGACCAGTGACTACCGCCACAGTGTGGAGGCGTCTCGCCAGGATTGATGGCGTTTCTTCCCCGATCCTTTACTGCCGATCGGCACACACGTCGTGAGGACAGGCTGGAATCGCGGCCTTCCTTCCTCTGTCCGACGCCCCCCAAGCCAGGCCTCCGCGCGAAACCATGGTCATGGCGAAGATCGCCATCAGGAGGGTCAGGCCGATCTCGGCATAGCCGATCGCATCATATCCGCCCATGTCATTGAGATAACCGCCAATAAAGGGCGCGATAGCGATGCCGCCGATGAACGCCCCGCCGAGCGCTGACGCCAGCCTGCCTTTTCTATCGACCAGCGCCGCCACCGCATAAAGCTGGGCATAAGCCATGAAGTATATCGTCGCCCAGGCGACGATGCCGATGCTAAACTGGATCGCACTTCCATTGGCGAGGGTGAAGAGCCACAGGAACAACCCGGCGACAACGAGCGAAAGCGCCAGCAGAAATTTCGGCGGCATGGTTCGCGATAGGAACAACTGCATGACCGGACCAATGATGCTGATACCATACATGACCGAGAATAGTGTACCTATCTGCTGGAGGCTCATTCCAGTCTTGGTGCCGATCTGCTCGGCGACGAGCCATGGCAGCGTGTCTCTCAGGCCGAAAAACAACGCAACCAGCATCAGCATGATACCGTTGAGGCCCAGCAATACATGTGGTCCGCCCTGTTCCGCGTCGGCCATAGCCGCTGCCTCTTCATTCGGCCTGCGTGGCACGAAGGGTGTGGCGAGCGCCCCAAGCGCAACCGTTCCGGCCAGCGCTAAAAACACGCCCCGATGGCCATAATGTTCGCTGATGAAGGCAAAGGTCGGCATCAGGATCATCATGAATCCGACCAGCAGCAGGGTAAGATGTCCCGACAGTTTTTCCGGGTTCACGCCGTTCGCGATCGAGGCATTGCCAATTGTCAGGGCGATACCGGCGCCCAGCCCGGCAATGAACCGCAGGACCGCAAAACTGGTCATGTCGAGTTCGAGTGTCCCACAGAGTAAATTGATGCTGATGACTATGATGACGCTCGCCCAGGCGGCCTGTCGTCGAATGCCGCGATCCATGAAAGGGGCAAGCGCAAGGGAACTCAAAAATAGGCCGGAAAATTCAATTGTTCCCAGAAATCCGACCTGCGTTGCACTAAGGTGCAATCCAGCCATGAGCGAGCCTGCCAGCAGTGGCAGCACCCAATAGGTGATCAGGCCGATAGCTTGCGAAAAAGCAAAGCATACGAAGAGAAGGCTCCAGTCATCGGGCAGGATCGCCCATGTCGGCTTTGGACGAACCTTCGCCTGCAACTCTTCGTTCATGGAAACTCCTGGTCTGACTGCATGTCGGCGGTGCCCCACCTGGCCGAACAGGCCATTATCTCGACCTCTCTCGTACCTCACAATACCCTTCAGATGGTAGAAGTGATGCTATCCAAGTTTGCAACGTGAGGAGGAACTGGCGGCGTGCTAGAGCATTTTCGAAGCAGATGGCATCATCTGCTGGCCCGGAAAATGCGGAAAACAAAGACAAATAGAGCATGATTCGATTCAATCTGATCGGATCATGCTCTAGATGGGGGGGATGCCCGACGGCGAGTGCCTACCGCCGAATTTCGAAACCGTCTCTGAGCCCGGCAAATAGCCGTCCGCAGATCCACTCGACTCCCGGTCACGATGCTTACCACCGGAACCGGGAGCCATGGTGGCAGGGTCAGAAATTCACGCGTACCGTGCCGCCAAAGATGCGCGGGGGACCATAGACCTGAATGGTGTTGCCAAAAAAGGACGTCAAGTCGAAAGCGTAGGTCTGATTCTTCTTGTTAGCGAGGTTCTGTACAAACAAGGACACTTCGGCATCCTTATTCCCCAGCGGGAATTTGTAGCCGACGCGCGCGTTCATCAGCGCATACCCCTTGCCGCTAACCAGTGGTCCGTTGATTGTGTTGTAATGTTGGCGGCTTGTATAAGAGCCATCATACTGGAACGACAGGGTGCCATTGGCGACCGGTTGCTCGTAGCGCAACAGCCAATTGGCGGTAAGATCGGGCGCGAGGATCATATGCTGCTTGGCGAATGTTCCCGGTGCCACCTCGACATCCTTGACACTCGCAGACATCGCCGCGACGCCAAACCGGGTTTCTAGACCGTCCAACGGACGAATGGTCAGTTCCGCTTCGCCGCCGTAGATCGTCGCGGGGAAATTCTTCACGATTGAGGAAAGGCCAGTAAAGATGAAGCCCTGATAGTTCTTGTAGTCGTAATAGAAGCCGCTCATGTTGAGGCGCATCACGCCATCGATGAGATCAGCTTTCATGCCCACTTCATAGGCATCCAGCGTCTCAGGCTTGAACGGCAGCTCTGAAACACTGAGCAGGCCGTCGAGAGGCGCTGTGAAGCTGCCCGCCTTCACCCCTCGGTTATAACCGAGATAGAACATCAGATTCCGATTGGGCGAATATTCGAGCTGGCCCTTCCAGGTGAAGAAACTGCTGTTCAGCTTGAGATGGGAGCGATCCGTTTCGGCCAGCAGCGACCCAGGGATGGTGACATCCGCGCAGGTGCTAAGGCCACCGGGAATATCGACGCAGTTGGCCTTGATATTATATTGCTTGCGGTCATCCGTCCAACGCAGGCCGAGGATCAGCTTGAGTTGATCGGTCAACTCATATTCTCCCTGGGCGAAGGCAGCGAAAGCCTTCGTCTTGAGTCCATAGTCGAGATCAATGCCATAACCATAGCCGGGAATCGGATCGCCGGTAACACTGTCTGTCGCCCCTGTCACGCCAGGAAACTGGAAAGTTCCAAAATAATTACCATCTATAACCAGGTAATATAGTCCGGCTGTCCATGTAAAACTGTCAGACTTTCCATTGGCACGGACTTCGGCGCTAAACGTATTAGCATCCTGATCCGTTCCGAACGCAGCAATATTATACGGACCTCCATCATCATCTTCGAGATATGACTTTTTACTCTTAGAATAATTGACGATAGCGGTCAGATTCCAGTCATCTGCAGTATAGGTTAGGTCGCCAGTGTAGGAATAGGATTCCTTATCAACGAAACCGCGAATATTTGGAGCTTCCGAGTTGATTTTCGGATCGAAAGGAGAGCCGAAAAAGTCCGTGGCGTTGAGGTCGATGACACCGTTTGGCGTAGGCACAGTGTCATACGCGTTTCCGACATTGTTGACCCTGCCATAGTTGAAGGTGAAACCAGCGGTCACGGCATCGGTGACGTCCCAATCCACCTTCGCGCGGATGTTTTGATTATCGAAATTGCGAAATCTGTCTGCCTTGGTCGCCTTTGCCTTTTCAGGAAATTCACCGAAAATCTCACCAGCGTTGGTTGCCAGTCCGGTTCCTGAATGCTTGAAATAACCATCGGATTTGTTCGATACAAAGGCGATCCGCGCGCGCACCGTGTCGGACAACGGTCCGGAAAGTGCTCCTTCGAAGCGCATCTGCCCATATTTGGCGAGCGTGATATCGGTATAACCCTCGAACTCTCGCGTCGGGTCCTTAGTGACGATATGGACGAGCCCGCCGGTCGCGTTTCTGCCGAACAGCGTGCCCTGCGGGCCGCGCAACACCTCGACATGATCGACGTCGAACATTTCCGCCGTTGCCGAGCCGGTTAGCGCCATATAGACCCCGTCCACATAGACGGCACTCGGTGCTTCCTGATGGTCCGCGAAGTCGTTCTGCGAAATGCCACGGATCGAGAAGAGGCCGGTGGAACCGCCGCCGGAAAAGGACGTGGCGACCAGGCCAGGAGTCTGCGCAGCGATATTTTCCGAGCTGGACCAGCCCATCTGTGCGATGTCCTGACCGGAAAAAGCGGAGATCGAAATGCCAACATCCTGCACGGATTGCGCGCGCTTCTGAGCGGTGACGACTATATCCCCCAGCCCGGAAGATGTATCCACCTCCTGGGCATAAAGCGGCGAGATGCCGGACATGAAGAACGCGCAAAATGCCGCACCTTGACAGAAATATGACTTTCTCATAATTTTCCCCACAGAACTATTTTTTCTGAATTTTAGGCTTCTGCGCCCCAGGCCTCTTTCCGCGAGGCAGGAATTGAAATTCAGGGCTGAGCGCCTGCTTTACAATACCCTCAAAGAGGTATTGATGCTTCGTCACATCAGATCACACTTCAGTGTAAAGGCGGGGCCATTACAGCTGGCAGAAGTGGGCTAAGGCTGCCGTCCTGACTTGAAGTGGGCATCAATCGGAGAAGGCAGTGATCAAGTTCAAAAAGGCGAGAAGCAGATCCATTGCCGCAGCGGAAACCGCTGAAACCGTTTCCCGCCGGGATTTCATCGCTAGTGTTTCTGTCGCCACTGTTGCCACGTCAGTCGCCCTATCGGGCTGCTCTGCCGTCAATGGCGGCGGTGGTTCGGACTACGACGTTATAGTCGTGGGGGGCGGCATGGCTGGTGTCAGCGCCGCTCGCGAAACCTCCAAGGCAGGTCTTAAAACTATACTACTTGAAGCCCGCAACCGCCTTGGCGGACGCACCTTCTTTGCCCCGTTCGGCGACGAGAAAGTGGAACTCGGCGCTAACTATCTCTACTGGCTGCAACCGCATATCTGGGCGGAAGTAAACCGTTACCAGCTGCCGATTATTGACACGCCAGCGGCTGTCGCTCCCGAACGGTGGATCTACCTCAAGAACGGGAAGGCAGTTGAGGCGGACATCGCCACCCTCTGGCCCAAGGTCGATAGGGCGCTGACCGATTATTGCGGCATGTCTCGCGAGGTATTCGAACGGCCCTATGACACCTTCTTCAACGACAAGTGGAAGCCCTATCAGAACCTTTCGATCCAGGACCGGTTGAACCAGATGGGATTGGATGAGGATGTCCGCATCAATGTGAACGCCATCTGGTCGGCCATGTCTCATGCCAAGTGCAATGAGGGCGGCTTTCTCGAAATGCTCCGCTGGTGGGCTAACCTCGGCAGCAATTCGACCGATTTCAACAATGCCACCTCCCGTTACAAGTTTGAGAAGGGTACTATCTCGCTCATCGACGCAATGATCAACGACGGCAAAACCGAAGTGAAATTGAGTACCCCGGTCAAGCGGATCGAGCAGAAAGGGGACAGGGTAAAGGTCACTACCGAGGAAGGGCAGACCTTGACTGCCCGTAAGGTGGTCCTTGCCGCTCCGCTTAATACATGGGCCGATTTCGAATTTGAACCCGCCCTTGCCGAAGTTAAGCTGAAGACGTCGAAGGAACGGCATGTCGGCAACGGCAACAAGCTTCACGTTAAGACCAAGGCCGAACTGGGCAATATCTTTCTTACCGCCGATGACAGTTTCGGACCGCTGCAATATGGGTATACTGAAAAGTCCGGGCCGGAGGGGACGACACTGCTGTCCTATGGCCTTGATGGCAGCTTCGATGTCAATAATCTCGAGGCGGTCCAGACCATGCTGCGCACCTTCATTCCTGATCTCGAGCTGGAGGCGACCTTTGGCTACCAGTGGGCGTTCGATCCATTCTCGAAGGGGACATGGTGCACGCTGCGACCGCATCAGTTCGCACTGATACCAGAACTGCAGAAGCCTGAGGGCAATATCCATTTTGCCACCTCTGATATTGCGACCATGTGGCGCGGTTGGATGGACGGCGGTATCGAGATGGGTGTCAGCACCGGTCAGCAGATCGCGAAGGACCTGGTCAAGGCCTGACGGACGGAAAAGGAAGAAGGATGAAGATTGCTCATTACCGCATCGCGGTAACCGCCATGACTGTCGCACTAGCCTTGGGCGGCTGCGGCGGGCAGCCGAAGCAGGCTAGCCATTCAGAATCGGAAAGCTCAGGCGGCAGTGTCGCAAGCCAGGATGCTGCGCCTCCGCTACCAAAGGAGGTAAAGCTTGATCCCGAGTGCGATCAGGCACTGGCCAAGACCACTGTCATCCAGTGTGAGGTGTGCCACAGCCTTCAGAAGGGCCAGCCTAATATGACCGGTCCCGATCTGTGGGATGTTGTCGGCCGCAAAGCGGCTTCGATGGAAGGGTTCGCCTATTCGCCTGCGCTGAAGGCGAAAGGTATAACATGGGACGAGAAGACTCTCGACTCCTTCTTGGCCAATCCGCAAACCTTCGTGAGCGGTACGCGCATGGCATTTGGTGGGGTCAAGGATGCGGCCGCCCGGGCAGCCGCGATCTGCTATCTCAAGGCGCTTCACTAACATCGGAACATCATCCCTGAGGGTAAGAATGAGAACAGCATTGCTTACTATTGCCGTTTCCGCACTGGTCGCCGTTACGGGCGAGGCCACGGCACAGACTCCATCTTCTCTCGCTGACGAGGCAAACCGGTGGTACGAGCGGGTCTACGCGGCGGATTTCGTTAGCGGCAGCCCGAATTTCTACGGTCACTATCTTGCCCAGGTACAGTTCATCCGGGGGAACGAGGCCCGGATACTAAATCGCGGCGATTTAGAAGCAGCCCTTTATACCGAATATGTGGAACCCTGGACCAAGGCTGGCTGGAAGAATAGCCACCTTGCCAATGTCAAGGCAGTAGCCTTGGGCCGGAACACTGTGCTGCTGCAGGCGCGCTGGTCGATAACCGATGGTGATGGCCACTCCGTCACCGCCTGCATTAAGCCTGGCTGGAACTACGTCGTGGTCAAGGCTGAGAACCAGTGGCATATCGTCACGGAAATAGAGGCGCCTTGCCAGGATTGACGGCCCTCGCCATTCTAAAGGTGACGTTCTGAAATAGGTCATTGCACGAGCGAACCACAAATGTCCTCTGAGGGTGGACACAGTTTACATGGACAGCCGGTGTTTCGACTAACATAATCATTATCATTGCTTCGACCGGCTGTAAGCGCCGGATATAGATGACACCCTTCTGCTAGCTGTCTGGTTGCGACACATCATTGGCGTAATATAGTATGTCGTCGACTTTGGTCATAAGATCGTCCGGTGCCGTCGGCTTGTAAAGAGGATTGGCGAGCGCGGGCATAAGGCCGATCCGCTCCTCTACCTTCTGGCATGGTGAGCTGCCGAGGAGCACGCGCTGTCGTCGCCGATTGTAGGCACGGTTGAAGCCGGTCAGCAGGATTTCCAGATCAGCATGGCCGGCGACGTTGATGCCCATCACTTCGCTGGCGATGCGGCCGTTGAAGCGTTCGACCATGCCATTGGTTTGCGGGGTATAGGGTCGTGTCGTGCGGTGAACGAGGTTGATCTTCGCGCAGGCGCGTTCGGAACAGGTTTCTCTGACAGGGTTGCCTGCGCGGCGGGTTGATCATCTGCCTGCGGATCGGCCTGCTGAGCGAAAGCCGACGTGGCCGTCGTGGGAGCATGAGCATCCCTCCGCCGAATGTTTCATCTTCCTGTCCTCGCGAAATTGAAATGCGGCGCTCATCGACCGTCAGCCATGCGCGCGATATAAGTATCGTACCGTAGCGCGCGCCCAACGCGACCGCCCTATTTTAAGCATTCAAAGCCCCCGCCTTGGCTTATTGACGTCAACACGCTGTCGAGCAGCAGGGACAGATCAGACGAGGAACTGAGATGGACCATGCCCGTCACGATCATCACGCCTCCAAGGTGGAGCAGGACGTGCGCGATCCCGTCTGCGGTATGATGGTCGATCCGCATGGCACGGCGCATCGCGCCGAGCATGGCGGCAAGACTTTCTATTTTTGCAGCAGCAAGTGCCAGGCAAAGTTCGCGGCCGATCCCCTGCGCTATATTGGCGAAGCGCCGCCCGTCCCGAACGCAAACCCTGAGGGCAAGATCTGGACCTGCCCGATGCACCCGGAAGTGCGACAGGATCATCCCGGCGCCTGTCCGATCTGCGGCATGGCTCTCGAACCGGAAATGGCGCGTGCGGAGAGTGACCCCAGTCCGGAGCTGGCTGACATGACACGTCGCTTCTGGATTGGCCTCATCCTCGCCTTTCCCGTGTTCGTGCTGGAAATGGGCGGGCATCTGTTTCCCGCTCTTCATCATTTCGTGCCCATGCCGGTTTCAACATGGATCCAGCTGGTGCTGGCGACGCCCGTCGTGCTGTGGGCCGGATGGCCGTTTTTCACGCGGGGCTGGGCCTCGCTCAAGACCCGCAACCTGAACATGTTCACCCTGATTGCCATGGGCACGGGTGTCGCATGGGCTTACAGCATGGTCGCCGCACTTACCCCTGAACTGTTCCCTCCAGCCTTCCGCAACGCCGATGGCACGGTGGCTGTGTATTTCGAGGCAGCGGCGGTGATCACTGTCCTCGTCCTGCTCGGCCAGCTTCTTGAACTGCGCGCGCGCGAGCGAACCTCAGGTGCGATCAAGGCACTCCTCCGCCTTGCCCCCAAGACGGCCCGCCGTCTGCTCGCAAATGGCGAGGACGAGGAGGTCAGTCTCGATCTCGTCGGCGTTGGCGACCGATTTCGGGTACGACCGGGCGAAAAGGTGCCCGTAGATGGGACTGTCGAGGACGGACGTTCATCACTCGACGAGTCCATGGTGACGGGAGAATCCATGCCGGTCACCAAGGCCAAGGGCGACAGCGTCATCGGCGGTACACTCAACCAGACCGGCGCGCTTGTCGTCGTGGCGACCAAGGTTGGCCGCGACACGATGCTGGCTCGCATCGTGCAGATGGTCGCCGAGGCACAGCGCTCGCGCGCGCCGATTCAGCGCATGGCCGATCAGGTTTCGGGCTGGTTCGTGCCGGTCGTCATCGCCGTCGCCGTCCTTGCTTTTGCCGGTTGGGGTATCTGGGGGCCGGAGCCGCGCTTCGCCTACGGTCTCGTCGCGGCGGTCGCGGTGCTCATTATCGCCTGCCCCTGTGCGCTGGGTCTGGCAACCCCGATGTCTATCATGGTGGGCGTGGGCCGAGGCGCGGGCCTGGGCGTCCTCATCAAGAATGCCGAGGCGCTGGAGCATATGGAGAAGGTCGACACACTGGTCGTCGACAAGACCGGCACGCTTACGGAAGGGCGCCCGGCCGTGATTGCGATAGTGTCGACTGCGGGCCAGATGGAGGCCGAGTTACTACGCTTCGCCGCCTCGGTCGAACGGGCTTCGGAGCATCCGCTTGCTCTTGCCATTGTCGAAGCCGCCCGCGCTCGGTCGATGGCCTTGCCTCAGGTCAGCACGTTCGATTCTCCGACCGGACGCGGAGCGACCGGCATCGTCGAAGGGCGCAGGATTGTCCTTGGTAACGCGACCTTTCTTGATGATCAGGGCGTCGATACCAGTGCGCTCGCCGCTGCCGCCGACGATCTGCGGAGGGACGGCGCGACCGCGATCTTCGTTGGTATCGACGGCGAAGCGGCAGGGATTATTGCCATCGCAGATCCCGTCAAGCAGACGACCCCGGAAGCACTCGCCGCACTGCGCGATGAGGGAATCCGCGTGGTGATGCTGACGGGCGACAACAAGACCACGGCGCAGGCGGTGGCGGCCCGTCTGGGCATCGACGAGGTCGAGGCGGACGTGCTGCCCGATCAAAAGAACGCGGTCATCGCCAAGCTCAAGCGCGAAGGCCGGGTGGTCGCCATGGCCGGTGACGGCGTGAACGATGCTCCAGCCCTTGCCGCCGCCGATGTCGGCATTGCCATGGGCTCTGGAACGGATGTCGCCATCGAGAGCGCAGGCGTGACCTTGCTCAAGGGCGATCTCAACGGCATCGTCCGCGCCCGGCTCCTTAGCCGGGCGACCATGTCGAACATTCGGCAAAACCTCGTCTTCGCCTTCATCTACAATGCTGCCGGTATCCCGATCGCGGCGGGCCTGCTCTACCCACTATTCGGCATCCTGCTTTCACCCATGATTGCGGCGGCCGCGATGGCGCTGTCATCCGTCAGCGTCGTCACCAATGCTCTCAGACTCAACAGGCAGACTCTATAAGCATGGGCAAATGCCTGCCAGTCGCGGCGGCAGAAATAGCGATCGGGCGGCGATCGATTGTGGCATCCACCCATCAGGCTATTGATTGATTGCTACCGACGCCGGAAATCTTTCGAACATGTCGGCTGGCGGGGGAGGTTCGCAAGCGCGCATGCCCTCGCCATCTTTAGCGACACCTGGGCTCGACGCATGGATCACCATGCTCTGAATGTCGATCGGCCTTAGTTCGCGCTGAACGGTAGACCTCATGACGGCAGGTTGGGCATCCATTGCGGAAAAGCCCCGCGTCTGCACCTAGGGATCGATAATCGTCGGCTGAGTGGCGCCAAGGGGTCTGAGGCAGAAATATGTCGGTGCCAGTCATCTGTTCTGACCAGGTGATCATTACAAAAGTCGTTGCCTAACCGCCACAAGCTACCCGTTCACCCACTCGCTGTTCGCCCCATTGTCACATAATCTGATTTGCCGGTATTTCGGACGTTGCTCATCGAAAGGCATGGCTTCATAAGATCGTATGAAAATCCAATCACAGACTGTGCCTTCGCTTTCGAGAATTCAGGAAAATTGGTTAGCCGCCAAAGAACGGCGATTGCTCAACTGGCTATGCGGCCGAATGCCGCAGTGGGTGACGCCTGATCGCCTGACCTCACTTGGCATGGTTGGCGCACTCATGACCTTCCTGGGGTATGTCGCCAGCAGTGTGGGGGCCTCCTGGCTGCTCCTTGCCATCGTCGGCTATGTCGTCCAATGGTTCGGGGACTCGATGGATGGCAGCATCGCGCGTTATCGCCATATCGAACGTCCTTCCTACGGTTATTTTATCGATCACAGCTGCGATGGTCTGGCGACATTGCTGATCCTTGCAGGCATTGGCCTTAGCCCCTTCGTGACCATGGATGTCGCGCTGGTGGCGCTGGCCGGTTATCTGTTGCTTTCGATCCACGCCTATCTTTCCGCCCGTGTTCTAGGAGAGTTCAAGCTGTCCTATCTAGCCGCTGGTCCCACGGAATTGCGATTGGTGCTGATTGCCCTGACCCTGATGATGATGGCGCTTGGGTCCGGTCCCGGCATCTTTGGCGCGGTGTCGGGCTTCGATGTCTTTGTGGGGGCGGTCGGGATGATCCTGATCCTGCTGTTCATCATCCAGACGGTAATCACCGGACGGCGCCTTGCCCAGGCCGAGCGTGGCGGACAATGACTTGCAATGCTGCATGAATGTGGTTTCCCGATGATCCAGATTCCTTGCGGATATCCGGTCATCCGCTGATCAGCCGCACGGTGGTCAGTGACGGCTTCGACGCGGCGGACGACTGGATCGCCGCGCGGGTGACGGCGGGAACAATGGTCATCACGGCCGATATTCTTTTGGCCGACCGCTGCCCTTAAAATGGGTGGCGTAGTGATCTCTCCAACGGGAAAGCCCGTTACGAGCGCTTCAATCGGCAATGCCATCGCAGTTCGCGCGATCATGGCCGATTTGAGGTGATGTGCGGAGCGATAACAACTCGGCCGGGATATCGTAAAGGTTGCACCGCGCGCCCATGCCTGTGATAGGCGCCCGCCCCACCGGTCAAGGTGACCTTCCGCCAAATTACATGGAAATGACATGACTTCGCGTGCTTGTTCAATCGGGATCGACTTTGGAACAACCAATTCCGTTGTGGCATTGGGCAATACTGACGGTGGCGCAAGGTTGGTCGATTACCCGGCGCCCGGCAATTCCGGCCCCATCTTTCGCTCCGCGCTTTGCTTCTGGGAGGATAGCGGCGTGCCGGGCGGCATTGCGCGGGAAGCAGGACCATGGGCCATCGCCGAGTTTCTGGATTTCCCTCAAGGCAGCCGTTTCCTGCAATCCTTCAAGTCCGTCGCTGCAAGCAGGGCGTTCGAGCATGCAACCATTTTCGACAAGCGATTAGGCTTCGAGGAGCTGGGCCATGTTTTTCTGGAGCGGCTGCGGGCACGTGCGGCCGATGCACTGAAGCTGTTGCCGCCGCGCGTCGTTGTTGGCCGCCCGGTTCGCTATGCAGGGCAACGGCCGGACAACAGGCTCGCTCGCCAGCGCTACGACCTCATGTTCGCGGCCCTCGAGCGGGAAGTGCATTATGTTTACGAACCACTGGGGGCGGCTTTCAGCTTCGCCGCGCGGCTCACTGAACCCGCAACCTTGCTGGTCGCCGACTTCGGGGGCGGTACGAGCGATTTTTCCGTTGTGCGGATCGAGGCGCCGGGCACGGCGCAACGCTGCATACCGCTTGGGTCCGCCGGGATCGGCATAGCGGGCGATCGTTTCGACTATCGCATCATGGACAAGTTGGTACTCCCCATGCTGGGTAAAGGCGGCACATATGCGTCCATGGGCAAGACGCTGGAGATACCAGCGGGCCATTTCGCCGATTTTGGGGACTGGGCTCGCCTTGCGCTGATGCATAATCGCCGTACGCTCGCTGAATTGCAGAAGCTGAAGCGAGCTGCGACCGATCCCGCTGCAATATGTCGAATGATCGCCGTTGTGGAAAATGAGCTTGGCTACCCCCTCTATAACGCGGTTGCCCAATTGAAGCGGACACTCTCGACCCAAGAGCATGCACATTTTCATTTTGATAGCGCCGGCGTGTATGTGGAGGCGGACGTCAGCCGCACCGATTTCGAGAAGTGGATCGCTCCGGATCTCGACCGCATCGGCGCGACAGTGGACGAGACGCTTGCCAAGGCGGGTCTTTCAGCCGGACGGATAGATCATATTTTTCTTACCGGCGGTTCCTCGCTAATCCCTGCGGTACGACGCATTTTTGAAGAGCGTTTCCCAGCTAATCGCATCGCCTCGGGCAATGAACTGACGTCGATCGCCCATGGACTGGCGCTGATCGGTCAGGAAACCAACATAGGCGAATGGGCTGCGCACAGTGAGTAGTGAAAAGAGCGGGTGAAGCGGTTGGTGATAGTGGTCGTTCATCGCTGTTGGTCCACGAGCTGGTCGACAGTGACTTTGACGCAGTTCGATTTAAAGCGATGAATGACCAGTCCTGTGACGGCCGCGAAGTAAGCTGAACGTCTACTGCTGGAGAGAATCCATCGCCAAACCTCTCATAAGAGTCGTTTCAGCGAGCAGTCGCGCAGCACTATGGGCGGCAAATCAGCGCTCCAGCCTGAAAAATTCGACATGGAAGCGAACGGTGCCGAGTGGCTCGATCCGGTGAAGAATTGTTGGTTCGACAATGCCGGGGGGCGCATCTTTGCTCAACTTTGTCTCTGCTGGCGTCCTGCGCGGATCAGTCACGACATAGCGCAATTGGCCTTCCTCCACGCAGATCAGGCCCCAGGTGCCTTCTTTGGTTTGATGGTCATTCAGAAGACCCGCCGGGATATTCTCCTCAGTGAAGGTTGGGGTGCGTTTATATGGCGTCACACCGTCAGGAAGGTGCTTGATCATCCTTCATTCCTTTCGCGGCAGAACTGGATGCCGAGTTGGAGGCTTTTGGCGATCCGCTCCGCCTTCTCCTGAAAGGCTGCGCCTGCGGCGGAGGAGAGCAACTCGCTGCTGGCCTGCTGCCACAGAGCCAGCCAGCGAGCAAAGTTGTCAACGGTCATCTGCTGTTCGTACCGAACATGTGCCACCATCGGCTGCCCCCTTGTGAAAGATGATCATGCAAAATCCGGTGAGGGGAGGGGCCGCTGTTAGGGCGCTGCGTTCTACCTTTGAACGGCGACAAAGGGTCGGTTCACCTGCTCACGTGGGTCCCCATCCCGATTCAACATTTTCATCAAGCCCTAAGACTGCGCCGCGGTGCTTTATGCTTGAGGGTGGGCGTCAAGGTCCACCTTCAGTTCACGTCGCCAGAGGCGAAGCGTGCGGCACGCCGCGATGAAGGTGCGGGCGTCGTCGGCAGTGCCGATCGGCAGGCAAGCCTCGTCCAGATCGTCGGCTATACCCGCCTTAGCGAAAATCGCCTCTGCCTCAGCACTGATCCCGATGAATTTGCAATGGGCAAAAGCGTCGGTGACGAAATCCTTGGCTGCCGCGTCGAGCGACAGCAGCGCTGCCCCCTCAGCGGACACGATGATGGCGACGGCATCGAACAGCACCGACGGCCCACCGTCAATTTTGTGCTTGTCAGCTATCCGCGTCCCATCGGACAGGGTTACCCCGCCAATCTTCGGGGCGATGATCTCGAAGATGGCGCCTTCTGCCTCCACTGCATCGATCAGCGCCTTGAGCAATTTTGCGTCCGCTCCGTCGCTCAGCAGGACGCCCAGCTTTCGACCGCGAAAACTCTTCGGACCATTTTTGACGATGCTGAGCTTGTCGGAGGGCGGCAGGTCCGTGATAGGCTTGCGCGCGGCCACGGCCGGATCGGGCAGAGGCAGGCCAAGGCCATCGGCCACCTTCACCGCCAGTGTCTCGTCGATATTGAGCAGGTGCGACACCGTCCTCGACCGAATGTCGGGACCAAACACCTAGTCAGAAGAGTGGCTGATTTCGTGAGTTGAGTTGCGCGATCCCGGGCATCTGACCGTCCGGTTCTACTAGCGCGTAGACTCATTACGCGTTGCACCAGAGGCGAACGCAGATGAGCTTGATGGCGGCGAGGAAGTTGGCCGGGTCTTTGTCGTAGCGGGTCGCGATGCCGCGGTACTGTTTGATGCGATTGAAGAAGCGCTCGACGAGGTTTCGCTGTTTGTAGAGCCATGGCGAGAAAGCGAAGCGTTGCGTGCGGTTGGATCGATTGGGAATGTTGGCCCAAACGTTCCTGGCGGCAGCGGCCTCACGGATGGCATTGCTGTCATATCCCTTGTCGCCCAGCAGGGTTGCGCCTTCGGGGATGGCCTCGATCAGCGCCTCGGCTTCACAGGCGTCGTGGACCTGCCCGCCTGTCAGTCTCAGGCTGACAGGGCGTCCGTCAGCATCGACAAGAGCATGGAGTTTGCTGGTAAGGCCGCCCCGGGAACGTCCCATGCCACGATCGCAGCCTCCCCCTTTTTGCCCGTCGCACCATTCTGGTGGACGCGCATGCAGGTGGAATCGATCATCACCAGTTCGCCATTATATCCGGCAGAAACCGCTGCCAGCAGCCGGTCCCACACCCCGGCTTTGCGCCAGCGGACGAACCGATTGTAGCAGGTTGTCGAAGGCCCATAGCGCTCGGGCACTTCGGCCCACGTCGCTCCCGAGCGAAAGCGCCACATGATCCCGTTGATAACTCGACGGTCATCCACCCGGGCCACGCCGCGCGACTTGTTGGGAAGCAAGGGCTCGATAATCGCCCATTCCCGATCTGTCAGTTCATACCGCCGCCGTGCCATCAAACCCTCCAAATCTGGAGGCTCTTGAATCATGCAAATGGCCAATCCTCAAGCCATTTTATGAGTTTACGACCTAGTAGCGGGCATAGTTCTTCGCTGGGCAGGATGGCAGCATAGCGCTGCGGGCGCAGCAGCGCGTGAGTCAGCCTTTCAACAGCTGATCGACCTCGGCAGGCCGCAGCTCTGCTTGCAACTGATCGCATGAGCATTGATCCGCAGCTTTGTCCGGACGCCAGCGCAGAAAGCGCGTGCCGTGGCGGAAGCGGCCTGCGGTCACTTGATCATAATTCACTTCCACTACCAATTCCGGACGCAGCGGTTCCCATGCGCTTTCCTCGCCCCGGTTCCAGCGGCTGGGTCCACCCGGTGCCTTGCCCGTGAAGCCCGGCCCGCCTGCGAACGGTTCGAGCTGCTGCAAAAGAAGCGAACGCTCGCTGGCCTTGAAGCTGGAGGTGAAACCGACATGGTGCAGCGCGCCTGTCTCATCATAAAGCCCCAGCAGCAATGAAGCAGCGCCTTGCCCGTCCCTAGTTCGACGAAAGCCGCCGACGACGCAGTCAGCACTCCGGTAGTTCTTCATCTTCATCATAGCGCGCTCGCCGGAGCGATAGGGCAGGTCGAGCGGTTTGGCGATGATCCCGTCCAGCGCACCGCCGCTCCGTTCTAGCCAGCGCGTCGCATCCTCTATCCGGTCGCTCGCTGGCGACAGCCGCAGCATCCCTGTCCCATTCCTGGCGTGAAAGCGCACCAAGGCAGTGCGGCGATCCTGCAAAGGCGCATCCATAAGTTCGCTGTTGCCTAGCGCCAGACAGTCGAAGAGCATGAGCTGCGCCGGGGTCTCTCGTGACAAACGCTGAATCCTGCTTTCCGCTGGATGCAGCCGCTGCTGAAGCGCATCGAAGGAAAGCGTGCCATTCAGAGGGAGGATCAACTCGCCGTCGAGAATATAGCGGCGCTCAGCCGTCGCCAGCAGAGCTTCAACAATTTCCGGGAAGAACCGGGCCAACGACTTTCCGGACTTGGAGCGTATGGCGGCGCGCGTTCCATCACGGCCGACCACAGCGCGAAAACCATCCCATTTGGGTTCATATTGCCAGCCGGGCGGCACGGGCAGTTCGGCAACCAGACGCGCTTCCATCGGCAATGGAAGGAGGATCGGCTGATCTTCGTCTGAGGTAGCAGTTGGCCGGGTCATGTCTCCCCCTGCCCGATATCCAGCGTGATCACGACCGGCGCATGATCGCTTGTCTTTTCCCATGCGCGGGGCCGGGTATCGACTTCGGCAGCGACCAGCTTGCGAGCGGCTACCGGGTTTAGCAGCGCATGATCGATCCGTAGCCCGGCATTGCGTTCAAATGCGCCACGCCAATATTTCCAGAAGCTGTAGATGACCTCGTCCGGATGCAGTTGCCGGATCGCGTCACTCCATCCCTGATCGAGCAGGCGCTGATAGGCGGCGCGGACTTCGGGCGCGAACAACGCGTCATCGCGCCAGCGATCGGGAGCATAGACGTCGAGATCGGTCGGCATCACATTATAATCGCCTGTCACGATCACCGGGGCATCGAGTTCGATCAGCGAGGCCAAATGCGTGTGTAGCCGCTCGAACCATCGAAGTTTGAAGTCGAATTTGGTGCCGGGACGGGGGTTGCCGTTTGGAAGGTATAGGCAGGCGATAAGGACGCCGTTCACAGCCGCTTCGATATAGCGGCTTTGCGCATCTTCAGGATCGCCGGGCAAGCCGCGCCGGGTTTCATGAATGGTCCCGACCCGGCTCAAGATCGCGACACCATTCCATCGGCTTTGCCCGTGCCATACCGCGTCATATCCCGCGTTCCGGATTGCCTGCTCCGGGAAATTCTCCTGCGGCGCCTTCAATTCCTGCAGGCACAGGATGTCAGGCGCGGCCTGTTCGAGCCATCGCAACAGTAGCGGGAGACGCCCGTTGACGCCGTTCACATTATAGGTCGCGATTTTCATGGCTCTGAGCAGTTAGACGTTCTGCGGCTCAATTGGTTCGATGGCGGCGGGAACAAGCCTCAGGCTAAAGCGAAGACGGATCAGACGAATTGCGCTCGAGAGGTTGGCGATCACAAGCGACTGAAGGCTTTCAGACGCCGCCAAGGTAAAAGGCCGCCCGGTTGATCCCGGACGGCCTTTCCATTGTCAGCCGATTGGACGCGCTCAGAAGAGGCGGACCCCCGCAGCGGCGGTCAGACTCTTCGTTTCTGCCATGACCGGCATGTGACAATGAGACATCAGACCACCTCCTTTCCGTTGTTGACGATAATAGGGATATGGGCGCGGATTTGGTTGGAACAAGGGTCAGGCGGGAACGTCGGCTGAACCGGCACGTCCCATCAGGATGCCCTTGGCCGAAAGCGAGCGGAAGGTGATCGACCAGCGGCACCTCTCCATGCCCACGATGCTATGCTCCCACTCATGCCGCGCTTCGCCAGACAGATGATAGATGGAGTGATTTGAAAGCGGCACGGACAGACGGTCGAAACCCCTTGAAGCGCGGGCGTCGAGCTATCAAAATTCTTCGCATCTGAACCCCCGCCGTTGTTGGGGATCATGAAGATATGGACGCCGCCTCCACTAGGCGCTTCAGCTTGCGCGCGGCCATATGGGGCGTGGTCAGCACCGGCTCGCGGCGGCATGCCGTTATAAGCGGGGCAGCGCGGGCCATTGAGAACTGCCCGATCACGACCACATCGACGGACGGTAAAGCCTCGGCGGCGGCCACGCTCAGCCGGTCGTGCAGATCGCTGTCGCCCGCCTGAAGCGCCTCCAGCGCACCCTCCGCGACCGACGGGACGATCTGGGGACGCGCCTGGCCAAGAGCGTCCGCCATCGCATGAATTTCGCCGGTCAGCGGCGCCACCGATCCCTGAAAAGTAAGCAGCAGACCGATGCGTCCGCCTTCTTCCCGTCCCCGGCAGAGCGCCAGCGCTTCGTCGAATGCGCCCTCATTGGGCGTGACGACGGGAATGGACAGGTCGGCCTTGACCCTTTCGATAGCTGGCCGAAAGGCGGAGCAGGTGAACAGCAGCCCCGCCGTGCGTACCGTGCCGTTATGCGAGGCGGCGGCGTAGCGGCCGAGCGTCAGGAAGCGGTCGTAAATATCCGGAGTTATCGATCCTATTGCGGCAAAATCACTGGCGAGGGAATCGTCGATGAGGTTTGTTGCCGTCGCATCCGGCCATTCTTCCCGCATCGCTGCCATAGCGGGACCAGGCGACTGCGCCAGTGCGCTGATCAGAATGATACGCGATCCTGTATTCACCATGGCTCCTTTATTTTCAGCCGCCCTACGCCGTTGACGGGTTGATTGGCAACGGTGCTGATTGACACAGGTATAATCAACGTCTCTTTACCCCGGCGACTTTTGGTGAGGATGACATGCTGAGACTCGACGGGCGTGTAGCCATCGTGACGGGATGCGGATCCTTTGCGCCCGGATGGGGCAATGGTAAGGCGATCGCCGCTCTGCTCGCCCGGCAGGGGGCGACGATCTATGGCGTCGATCTGACGCTTGAGGCGGCGGAAGAGACGCGAGCCATTGTGGAGGGCGAAGGCGGCACGATGCATGTCGCTGTGTGTGACGTCACGCGCAAAGCCGATGTTGACGCGATCATTGCCGATTGTGTTGCGCGGTTCGGTCGGCTCGATATCTTGATAAACAATGTCGGTCGGTCGGAGCCGGGCAATCCCGTGACGATGGACGAGGATGTTTGGAAGGCACAGCTTGACCTTAACCTGACCAGTGCGTTTCTGACATCCAAGGCAGCGATTCCCGCGATGACGGAGGTCGGCGGCTCCATTGTCAACATTTCCTCGGTCGCTGGACTGCGCTGGGTGGGCAAGGATCAGGTCGGCTATGCCGCAGCCAAGGCGGGCCTCGTTCAGTTCACCAAGGTGACGGCGGTCGCCTTTGCTGCCCAGGGCGTGCGCTTGAACTGTGTCACGCCCGGACTGATGCTCACCCCGCTCGTAAAGCGGCTCGCTGAACGCTATAACGGCGGTGACTATGAGAGTATGGTGGCGAAGCGCAATGCACAGGTGCCGATGGGCCGCATGGGGGACGCCTGGGACATCGCGAACGCAGTGCTTTTCCTATGCTCCGATGAGGCGCGCTACATCACGGGCACCGAGCTCGTCGTCGATGGTGGATTGACCGCTTTCACCGGCTGGTAATTTGAGCCGCCCCGCTCAGTGCCCGAGCGGCATTATGCTCAGGATTTGTTCGCCAGACGCCGACCGATGCGTCGGCGTTTGCTCACCCCTTGATGCTTGCGCGCACGGGTGACCGCTCCGCGCTTTCACGCCTGGCCCTCCTGTCGTCTGGCTGGCGGCTCTTGGCCCGTCCCTCTCGCTCATTGGATAAGCCAAGCGCGACATTAGATAAGCAAAGCAATTCCCCGGGACTTGGCATCGGCATATAAGGGCGTTCTTGGCCTGAAGCGGCGATCCAAGGATAAGGGCATGCACGACGACCTGATCAGCGCGATCTATGATGGCCCTTTGGCCGATCGGCCCTGGGCGGCCGCTCTGCCGAAGCTGCGCCGTCTAACCGGGGCTCATCGGTTGATGCTGAAGTTCACGCCGATCAATGGCGGGGGTTGCAGCGCGATATACACAGATTCGGCCTGCCCGGAGAACGACCGCGATCCTGATAGGCCTACCGAGGCCTATCGGCGGATCTATCAATGGAAAGATCCGGTCTACTATGGCGGCATCCCCGGTGGAGAGGTGCGTCAGCTGGAGGCGTTGATAGACCGGCAGACCTTCAGGGCGTCGGACTATTATCGCGAGCTGTGCCGCCCACTCGACATCGAACATGCTTATTTCGCCTTTGTCGGGCGATATGGCGGCACGGATGTCTGGCTAAACGGCTCCCGCGGCGGCGCCACCGGGCCATTCTCGGCGCCCGAAATGGCGTCGGTTCGTCAGTTTCTTCCACATCTTTCGCGCGCGGTTCTGATGCAGCGGCGATTGCGCCAGCTGGAGGATCAGTCGGCGATCTACGCCCATGGCGTGTCGGCGCTGGCTGTGGGCATTGTGATGCTCGATCATCAAGGGGAAATCCTGGAGATCAATGCCGAGGCGGAAGCTATTCTCGCCGGGCAGTCTTCGGTCCGTCGCCTCGGCCGCAGGCTTTGTCTGTCGGGTTCGGCGCAACAGGAGTTCGTCAACGCCCTGCGGCAGCTTGGAAGCGCGCCAACACCCGCCGCGCACGCTATTGCCGGACAGGACGGCTTGTCTTCGGTCAGCCTGATCATCCGTTCTGCCGAAGGGTTGGCCGGGCAGAAAAGCGGCTCCGAAATCGCCTTTGTCGTTTATCTGAAACGCGACGCCCAATCCCTGCCAGCGACGGCAGTCGATTACGTGTCTGACCACTTTGGCCTCAGCAAAGCAGAGGCGCGGCTCGCGATATTGCTCACCAATGGCCACAGCATCGGTGAAGCCGCATCCCTCCTTGGCGTGACCGTCACGACGGCCCGTACTTACTGCAAGCGCGCGCTCACGAAAACGGGGACAACGCGGCAGACAGAACTTGTCCGTCTGCTGCTCAGCAGTCTTGCCAGCCTTGTCTGAACTTAGGGGCTTGTTGTGAACTGTCTCCATTTGGAGGCAGAATGGCGGCGTATAGCGCTTTAGGGCACTCCGGACGGAACGACATGGCCGTTTCGGATGGAGAGAATGGATGCCTGCCCCTGCGCCCCTGATGCCGCACATCGACTTCGCCTATGATGAGCTTCCGAACCTGCACGACATCCTCGAAGAGCTACGGGCCTATGGGGCTGTGGTTTCCGTCAAGAACCATGGCGCGCCGACCTGGCTCATATTGGACCACGCCGAACTGAATCGCGCGTTCACCGACGAGGTGCATTTCGATCCCAGCGACGGGTATCTCGCCATGACCGAAATTCCCATGGGCCGCAATTTGCTGGCGCTGACGGGGGAGGAGCATCGCGTGACCCGCGCAATGGTCGCCCCTTCCTTTCTCCCCGCGCGTACCCGTAGCTATGTCGAAAGCCTGATCGAGCCTGTAGCGCACGAACTGCTCGACCGCATCGAAGGGCAGCGAGAGGTCGAATTCGTGGAGTCATTCACGCGGCTGTTCCCCTTTTCGGTCATCACCCGGCTGTTGAGCATTCCCGTCAGTGACGAAAGCCTGCTTTTGCGGTGGGCCGTCAAGCTGATCGATTATCCCTGGGATCCGCAAGGTTCGATGGAAGCCAAGGCGGGCTTCGACGCCTATATGGAGGCGATCATTGAGGAGCGTCGGCGGCAGCCCGGAGATGACTTCGTATCGATGCTTATCGCGGCTGAATTTCAGGGGGAAAAGCTCGACAATGAGCGTATCCTGTCCCTCTTCCGCTTACTTTTCCCGGCTGGGTCAGACACCACCTATAAAGCGGGAGGAAGCCTGTTCGCCTGCGTCCTCGCAGACCCCAGTCTGCGTAGCCTTGCCTTGAAGGGCGAAGCGGAGCGCGCGGCAATTGTGACGGAAGGACTGCGCTGGCAGCCGCCAACGGCCCTGTTGCCGCGCATGGCGTCCGCAGACGTGGAACTCAGCGGCGCGCAGATCAGCAAGGGCGATTGGATTTTGTTCGGCATCACGGCGGCCAATAGCGACCCAAAAATATTCAAGGACCCGCGCCGGTTCGATCCGTTCCGTGACAATCGCGAACTGATCAGCTTTGGGCGGGGCAGGCATTTCTGCGTGGGCATGCATCTCGCCCGGCGCGAACTGGAGGTGGCGCTGCGGGTCGTCCTTGAGCGCTTTCCCGACATTCGCTTGTCTCCCGGCAAGGATGTCGAATTTGTAAGCGCGGTGCTTCGGGGTCCCAGGGAATTGTGGGTTCAACCCTACGGCGCGGCATGAAAGGGGAAGAATGATGAAGATCAAGTTTGTCGATCCGCAGGGAAACGAACATCTGGTCGCCGCTGAACCCGGCGAAAGCGTGATGCGGTGCGCTACACATCACTACATCCCCGGTATCGTTGGTGAATGCGGCGGAGCGCTCGCCTGCGCGACCTGTCATGGCTATGTCACGGAAGATTGGGGGTCCCGCTTGCCGCCGCCCTCTGAACTGGAAAAGGAGATGCTGGAGGGCTGTATCGACGTGCGGCCGAACAGCCGCCTGACTTGCCAGTTGATTCTAAATCAGGAAATGGACGGCATTACCATTCGTGTTCCTGAATCGCAGACTTGATCCCGTCTGCATAAAGCTGCGGACGTCAGTTATCCCGTGCGCGATGTCCACGATAGCCGGTAAGGCGAAGACGGAAACCTCCATCGGCGAAGGGAAGGGCCATTCGGCGACCTGAGCCTCCGCCATTGGGAAATTTTTGCGAAAGAAGGGTTGGGATATACTCCATGGCGAACGACCCTACTGGGCCGCGCCTTTTTTAAGCTGGCGTTATCGCCTCTTTCCCGTCGACACCCGTTCCCTTTGCTTTCCGTGTTACGATGCTACGGCAAACGTCGCCCGGCGTGACCGGCTGGAGCCATTCGCGCAGCATGCAATCGATCCACACCGTGCCCTGATATAGGCCATTTTGGACGATCCGATCGTCAAAGCGATTGGCAATGCCGCGATACTCTTCTTCCGTCAGCCGTTCAAAGAAGTAGTCGGACACCCATGCGACAATGACATAGAGGGCCGTGGAGAACAGCGACGCCTTGTACTGGAAATGAAGCTCATCATAATCAAGTCGAGGACCGCCGAGGCGATGATATTCATCAATATATGTCCTGTGGGCATCGGCCACGACGTCGATGTGCTTTTCTGGAATCTGCATCATCAACATGCCGCTCATGGCTTGCGCGATGCTCATCTGCCCGGCGCCTGCCCAATCGAATAATCCGGCCTGCAACGTACCATCGGCATCGCGCCAGAACCACGCATTGTCGATGTTCAGATTGGGATGGCACATCCCCGTATAATCAACCTTTTCGTGCAGGTAAGCCAACACGGCGTCCTTGTGCGCGAAACCGTACAGCAGGTCTTCGCGAAAGGTTTTCAGGAAGGCAGGGTTCGACGCCTCGGCGGCAAATAGTTGCGGAGCGATGCGGCCGATAAAGTTGATCAGGCGATCGATCTTGGGGGTGGGGTCCTCAAGGAAGCTGTAATCGCGTGCCGCTCCCTTGAAGGGAAAGACGCTTTCGAGATCATTCCCAAGCGCCCCGGTTTTGTGAGCGGCGGTGAGGCTCGCCATCGCCTTTGCCAGGGTGCGGTAATGCTCCTCGATATGCGGCACCTCATGGTCGAAGCCCTTGCGATAAGCAGGTTCGATGGCGCCTTCGCCGAACCGCAGGCGTTCGGTGATGAGTATGTAATTGTTGGTCAGCGAGGAATAATCGCCAAAGTAGAGATAGGGGACGCGGACGGGCAAGTTACGATCGCGCGCAAATTGCAGCATTGTCACTTCGCCGTGCGCCATATGCGCGAGGCTATATTTGAACTCGACATCCTTAGGCGGGAATTTGATGAACAGATCGTTCTCGATGCCGGGTTCCGCCTTTGCATAGGAGACCGTGAGGATGGCATTTTCCGAAGCGCCCGGAACGTTCAGCGGCTGGATGGAGACGATCTGCGTGACAGCATTGTCGGGCGAGATTGTGCCCGCCGATCGAAAAGCCTTCGTTAGGAACTCGGGGCCGAACTCCCAAACCATGTCGAGAGATATCGGGAAATCCAGCCCGTGCTGATCGCCGGGGGGCGATTTCCAGATGGTTCTGACGAAATTGCTCGAATGCGCGCTTGCGAGGGCGGGCAGGGCCGATGGGTTCCAGCAGATCGCTGTCGAGCCACCCAGCGGGACTGCTGATCCTGGCACGCCCATCGCCGTGACAAACCTCGGCAACGAGCACAGATGTTCCTGATGGCAGCTGGTGAGAGATGTCGGACAGGCGTGAGGCTGTTGCGGTCACGCCGGTCGAGCATGTCAATCTGTAACGCTGGCCTTGTTGTGCATGGGGTCGCGCGCTCACGCCGGGATTTTCAACGGATTTCATGTTACTGCACACTCTCCAAGCACGACGAAGATGGCGGGATTGGCAGCCCCAATCTCTTCGCCGGATTTTGCCAGCATTTATGACAATAGCGATCCACTTATCAACGTTTTTCGACATAGTCTCGAAAATGTTGATGTTTCCCTGTCTTGAAGTGCTCGTCGTTTGCTGACATCGCAGGGGTATGAAGGTGGACCACAAAGCTCGCGCCAATAGACCGCTGGGTCGGCCCCGACGCCTGACCCTCTCCCAGATTGTGCAGGTCGCGAAGGAGATAGGCCTGGAAAATCTGACCATGACCGCGGTTGCAAAGCGGCTGGGGGTCAATGGAACGGTTCTTTATGGCTATATCGCGACCCGCGACGATCTCGTTCGCCTCGTGGCGGCTCAACTGGTGCAGGAAGACGTTCAGGCTACGGACACAGGGCAGCCCTGGTTCGCCTTTGTCACGGAGGCTGCGGTCGCGTTGCACAAGACGCTGACAGGCCCCGGCAAGCTTCTGGCCCATTTCCTGACCGGCGGCCTGGGCGCGGAAGTGGAAATTGACCGCACCGAGGCGTGGCTCGAAAAAATGACCGCTTCCGGATTCACGGTGGCCGAGGCTCTCATGGTCCATCGTCAGATGGGTGAGATTGTCATTGGCGCAGCGGTCATCCTGTTACAGATCAGGGCGCTTGAGCAGGTGGGGCATCCTTTTGAACAGGCCGCGCTCAAGGTGCTGGATACCCGGGCGGGCGAGGTCCCCCTTCTTGCAAGCGAAAAAGCTATCTTCGCCGCACGCGTGCCAGTCTGGCAGCGCAGCATCGTGCAATTTCTCGAAAGAGTGGCTGCCGATCGTGGCGAGACGATCGACAGCAGACTGATCGAGGACATATTCGCTGCGGCTGGCGACTGAGGCGAGAAGGGTCAGGCGCAAAAAAGAGGAAGGGCGATCAAATGACCGCCCTTCCATCGTCTGTCTCTGGCCTGCTTATGTTCAAGCCGCGAGGCGATCCTGATGCGGACGGGGCGCTTCGGCGGGATACATACGCGGCATACCAACGTCATAGGTACGCGTCAGCATGCTGATGAAAGCCTTGTCGTGAAGCGGTTCAGACGGGGTCTCGAACTGAAGTCCTTTCGCCCGCAAATCCTTGATGAACATGTCGAACACCTGATCTTGGGTCAGATCGTCCTTATGTTCCAGCACCATCTTCATCTCGTCCATATCCTGGAAGACGTTGCCGCCCCAGTGGACCATCAGACGCGATTCGCTCGCGGGGACTTTCTGGATCACCGTGTCGCCTGTCTTGATCAGCCAGGCGTTTTCGGCGTCCGGGTCCGGATACAGCATCGAGTCGATGCTGAGGCCCTGCGGACGGCGCCTGTCGAGTGGACCGCAGGATTCGCCACGGTGGAACATCATCTCGTTCTGCGCGACGACGGCCTGGTTCCACATCGGTTGTGCGATCCGCTTGGGCGCGGCCTGCGGGCCTTCGGGCCAGTAAGTGAAGCCGCCGCCGATAGAGCCGGGATAGAACCACGCGACGACCTGCCCCTTCTTGAGCGACCATTTCTGGAACAGGCCGGACTTCGCCATCGTGTTCATTAGCCAGATCGGCGTGTCGTTCTGCGAAATGCCACGGAATGCGGCGGCGTCCAGATGCCCAGGATCGGAGGACTCGGCCGGACCCTGCATGACGAAGTTCATATTGTCCGGGATCGCATATTGCGCGTTCCAGTAGGAGCGGATCTGCGCCAGATGCTTCGGATTGTAAAACAGGTCGTCCATCTCTGGATACAGGCTGACGCCGGCCTTTGCGAGATAGCCGCGGAAGTAGGGTGACAGGAACATGTCCCAGGTCAGTTCCACGCCTTCAGGTACGGCGCCAGACGTGGTCGCGACCACTTCTTCCGGGCTCTTGAAATGGAGGGCCAGGATCATATTCCACGGACCCTGCTCGCGGATCAACTTCATCAGGCGAGCATATTGATCGTCCGAATATACATTATCGATCAGGCGGGGTTCCGCGACGGGGCGGATCACATAATCCGATGCTGTCGGCATTCTTGGGGTTCCTCTCCAGCTAAACTGACGTTCTTTAATCCATCGTTGTCGCAAGTGTCATTGCTTTTTCGACAATATCTCGATAATTCGTCGTTATAAAGGTTTTCGCGCTGCCTTTCTGGAGGGCAGGCATGAGGGACGAGTGAGAGCAATGCCGGTGACGAGCCCGATCAAAGTTTCTGCCGCAGCCAGTTGGCGGCCTTCATTGCCGCTTGCCGAAGATGCCTACCGGCCCGCGCGCTGCTCGTTACGCGCGTCCCGGCGCGCGGCGAGCCGTCGCCTGATCTGCCACGCAAGATCATGAGCGTCGGCATGGGCGAGCCTGTCGGCGCGGCGACAGAAGTCGCCCGTGATGACTTCAACGAACGCGTGCAGGCGCAGATGCAGCAGATGATATGGAGGCATCCGCGCTCCAAGAACTATTACAAGAACAGCAAGGGCCGTGTGATCGCCGATCCCGATGGCCATCGTATCCAGATTAGCCGTTCGCTCGGCTGATTGCGCGTCGCCGCCCCAGTGTTTCGACCTGCGGCCAATTTTTTTCTGTGTTCCTAATTGGAGAATAATCATGCTGTCGAAGGTCAAGCTCGCCAAGACCGACCTGTCCGTTAGCCGTTTGTGCTACGGCACGAACATGCTCGGCACTGCCATCGATCAGGCGGGAGCCAACGCCATTCTGGATAAGTTTGTGGAACTGGGCGGCAATTTCATCGATACCGCCCGGTCCTATGGCGACTGGATTCCCGACGCGCTCAAGGGGGCGAGCGAGCGGGCGATTGGCGCATGGCTGAAGGGGCGCAACCGCGCCGACTTCGTGATCGCCACCAAGGGCGGCTTCTTCGACCTGCGCGTCGGCGATTATCGCAACCGCGTCACGCCCGCCGACATCAACAGTGACCTTGCAGAGAGCCTGGAGCATCTGGGCGTCGATACGATCGATCTCTATTGGGTGCACATGGACAATGCGGAAGCGCCGGTCGGCCCCATCATCGACACGCTGATCGCGGCGCAGCAGGCGGGCAAGATCCGCTATTTCGGCGCGTCCAACTGGACCGCAGCCCGTGTGCTCGAGGCGAATGCCTATGCGCAATCCAAGGGCAATGCTGGCTTTGTTGCGGTCGAACCCTTCTGGGGTCTGGCCAAGCCGAACGAGGAAGCGGCGATGGCGCAGGGCTATCAGCTCTATTTCGAGGATTATGGCGGCGCGCTTCAGGGCAGCGACCTGACCGTTGTTCCTTATTGCGCGCAGAGCCGTGGTTTCTTCTCCTTCCTGGAGAAGGGGCAGGTTCCCGATCACCTCAAGGGCTTTTACGACAACCCCGCCAACCAGCAGCGGTTCGAGGCCGCCAAGCGCGTGGCCGAGCGTCATGGCGTTTCGGTCAGCGACGTCGTGCTGGCCTATCTGGTCAATCAGCCGCAGCAGACCATTCCCATTTTCGGCGCATCCAGCCCCGCCCGCATCGCCGAAAGCGTCAAGGCCGCATCGGTCACGCTGTCGCCTGAAGATCTTGCCGAACTGCGCGTCGGCTGAAGCACTGGAGTAGCATGATGACCAAGGTAGCTTTGGTAACGGGGGGCACGCGCGGCATAGGGAAAGCGGCGGCGATCGAGCTTGCCCGCCGGGGGTTCGCCGTCGCGGTGACTGGTCGGACGCGCAAGGAAGGCGAAGGGAAGGCCGAAGAGGAAACCGGCTCGGCTTCCATCGCCCTTCCCGGCAGCCTGGAAACGACGGTGCGGGAAATCGAGGCTATGGGAGGCCGGGCCATCGGCGTCCCGATGGACATATTGGACCGTGATAGCATCGATGCTGCGGTTGCTATCGTGCTGGAGACATGGGGGCGGATCGACGGCCTGTTCAACAACGCGCTTGCCCAAAGTCCCTATCTGATGGCGCCGATCGATGCGGTTGATGCCACGAAGGCGGAGCAGACGATGGCGGGGTTGATGATCAATCATCTGCACATCACCCAGAAAGTGTTGCAGCCGATGTTGTCGCAAGGGGCTGGGCGCATCGTGTTCATCACCAGCGGTGCTGGCACCACCCTGTGCGAGCGCAAACTCGAAGAAGGGGGATGGGGTTTTCTCTATGCTGCGGGCAAAGCCGCCTTTTCCAAGCTCGCCGAGTTTGTCGATCTGGAATATCGCGACCGTGGCATCGTCAGCTTTCACATCCAGCCTGGGCTGACCATCACCGAGACGCTGACGGCCAAATATGGCGACGCCGCCCTCAACTTCGGCGGCGGATTGCCGAGCTACACACCGGCGGACACCGGCCGCACCGTGGCATGGATGATGGATTCGCCGGACGCTGTCGCGTTCGCCGGTCCTAAGCTCTATACCGCACCGACGTTCTTCGAAGATCATGGACTGGCCGCGCCGGCCATTTCATGACGCCATCGCGGTAAAGGAGAGAAGATGGAGCAGGTGGACGGCGTTTTGCATCGTCTATCAGGCAAGGTCGTGGTCGTCGCTGGCGCAAGTCGCGGCATTGGCGAGGTTACGGCGAGAAGGTTGGCTAGCGAGGGCGCATCCGTAGTCGTCGCTGGCCCGCCGTCCGAGGAAGCTGCGGTGGAGGCGGTCGCCGCCGATATTGGGCGCGGCGGTGGGCGCGCGATCGGCGCGCTGTTCGATGCGGCCGACGATGCGAGCTTCGCGGCGCTCTGCGATACGGCCATCGTCGCATTTGGCGGGATCGATGTTTTCCATGCCAATTTCGCCGATCAGGCGATTTTGCTGGAGGATAGCGACATCATCGACGCGACGGATGCCGTGATGGACCGCACGCTCGACGTGAACCTCAAGGGGATGGCGCGGGCGACCCGGCATGCGCTGCCCCATCTGCTCGCGCGGGGCGGCGGCGCCATGATCTATAGCTCGTCGGCGGCGGCGACCATGGGTCAGACGGTGCGGCCCTATTATGCGATGGCCAAGGCTGGCATCGGCGCGCTGGTGCGCCATGTCGCGAACCGCTGGGGCCGCGAGAATATCCGCGCCAACGCGATCCTGCCGGGATACATTATCACGCCGCTGATGCGCGACCATGCGCCTGCGGAGCTTCTGGCCCAGTTCCAGAGCGAGACGCCCGCGCCGAGGCTGGGGCGAAGCGAGGACATCGCCGCCATGGTCGCGATGCTGGCATCTACCGATGGGGAATGGATCAACGGCCAGACCATTTCGGTGGATGGAGGCCTCACCATGCGGTGAGACCCGGCGCTGTTCAGGCTGCGTCGCCCATGATCTGGCGGGTTTTTTGCAGCAGATAGGCCACCCGTTCTTCGGCGGGCATACGCGCAGCCAGATCAAGCGAGGGCACTTCGATGCCGATCGGGATGCCTGCCGGGAGCAAGGGCACCAGCGCCGCCAGATCATATTCGCCCTCGCCCGGCACCGCGCGGTCGGTTACTGCCGCGAGGGGCCAGTCTGCGGGCTTTGCCAATGTGCCGTCGCTGATCTGGATCGTCTTGATCTTGGTGGGAGCCATTGCCCGCACCGCCTCCCAATGCTCACCGCCACGGATGACATGGAGGACGTCAAGGGTCACGCCAGCGTGATCTCCGGCCGCATCGGCCGCTGCCGCCGCTTGCGACAGCGTCTGCCAGCTCGATTCCAGATAGGGCTCTATGGTCAATGCAAGGCCACGCTTCCCAGCCTCATTCGCGAGTTCCGCCAGCCGGTCGTTGCGGCGGCTCTCATTATCGTCGAAGGCGAGCGTCCCGCAGACCCGTGCACCCAGGCGCGCCGCCAGGTCGAGGTTGCGCAGATGTTCCTCGCGGCTGATGTCGGGCGTTATCAGGAACGGCTCGACGACATGGACGAAGAGACCGGCGTCCTTGATCGCTTGAGCGAATGTCTCGAACAGATGGTGGTCCGACACCAGGCTGTAAGATGCGGCATGGGGGACCGGCAGGCCCTCAAGAAACAGGCCGATACCGTCATAGCCGCTCCGTGCGGCGACCTCGACAAAGCTGAGCGGTCCCAGTTCCAGTGCCGAAAGCTGCTCAAGGGCGTATTTGCGCTGGGTCACTAAGGTTCACCTCGATGCGGGTCTGCAAATGTCAGGAATAGAATAACCACCTTATTGGCAGTTGATGGTCGGCTTGCGCCTAAAGGCGGCGTGACGCGAGGAAAAGAACGGCAATTTTTTGTCTTGGACAAACTGAATGACAAAGTGCTCCCTGGAAATTGCCTCGAAACCCGCATCATCACTGGTCCTGACGGTGCGCGGTTAAGCTGAAGTTTACCGTGACCTTCGCAGCGATCGTTTCATCGGTGGCTGAACCGACATCAAACATGTTCCGGTCAAGATCTGCTCGGCCTTCGGCTCTGGCCGTGTCCCCATCCTGACGCAGCGTGAAGCGTAGCGTGACCGGGCGGCGGCGTCCGTTCAGGTCCAGCGTGCCTCTGGCTTCGTACAGGTCGCCGCCCTGTGGTCGGAAACCCTTGGCGCGGAACACAGCATGCGGATGCGTCGCTATGTCGAAATAATCGGGGCCTCGCAGCGTTTCGTCGCGTTGTGCGTCGCCCGTGACGGCGGAGGACAGGTCGATCGTCACCAGGATTGCGCTGCCGGGCAGATCGTCTGGGCTGTAGCGGATGTCCGATTTCCAGTGAAGAAAGGACCCGTCCACCGCCGCGCCGCTCCACATGGCGATAAAGCCGAGCTTGCCCGGCCCCGCCACGCGCCACCGCGACAATGGAAGGTGTTGTGAACTGGCCGTGGGCACCGGCGTAGCTTTTGGGGCCGTCGGGGTCGTGGTAGGCCGCTGCGCTGGGGTGGAGCCGGGTGAAGGCGGCGCTATCTTGATCGGCGCGGGCGTTCCTTGCCGCTGCGCCACGGCTATGGTGGGCGTTCCGGTAAGAAAGAATGATGCCACACCTGCCAATGCCAATGTTCCTAGCGCAACCAGCAGCGCAAGCCCCGGCGCCAAGCCCGGGATCATGCGAACAAGTATATCCTCGCGCTTGTAGAATTGATGGCGAATAGCTCCAGCGACATGCAGAACGACCAATCCGGCCAGGATATAAGCCGCCATGCGATGCGTGTCATAGGCTATTCCATTGAGGCCAAGAGGGATTGGCAGATGCGGCCAGGCAATCGTGCCGAACAGCAGCGTCGACACCCGCAGCGTGCTGGTTGAGACCAGCGCCCAGCCGCTGAGCGGGGCGAGCAGCATGACTGCGTAGAGCAATTGATGCGTCACCTTTGCCGCGAACGCAGATATCCGATCATCCGCCAGTGCCGGGGGGCGGGGGTGGGCCAGGCGGATGCCAACCCGCAGAAAGGTGGGCAGCAGGATGACGATCCCGATCGACTTGTGCAGCTGATAGGCGGCAAATTGGCCCAGCCCCGGCGCGATGCCGGACAATTGCCAGCCCAGGACGAGTTGAAAGCTCAGGGCTGCCGCGATCGACCAATGCAACGCGATTGCCGTCATGGAATAGCGCTGTGGCGACATGGGCAGTCTTTCGTCCTTATGAAGATGTCAAAGAAGAGCGCGAGCGGCGGGCGGGCAATGAAGGGAACACCGGTTCATTCATAAACCTTGGACGCATTACTGTGCCGTCCTCCAGTCACGAGAAGGGCTAATGCGCATGCTGCGATCAGCGACCCTGATGCCATGGTCAATGCCACGGCGGGAAGCTTGAAATCGAGAGTGAAAAGGAAACCAGCAAGGATGGGACCCAAAGCAGCTCCTCCACGGCCGAGGCCGATCACTATTCCCGTGCCGCCCGCCCGGACGGCCGTTGGGAAAGATTGCGCAATGATGGCGTAGAGACCGACGACGGCCGCGTTGGTGAAATATCCCGCCGCCGCAGCTACCAGGGCCAAGCCGAAAAGGCTGGCTTGTCCCTGTCCGAAGACGGTCACCATTGCCATCGACAATAAGAGGGCGGCGATCACCAATATACGGACGTCCAGTCGCCAGCTCAGGGCACTGAGCGAAAGCGCGCCCAGCAAGCCGCCTACATTGGCCCATACCAGCACGCCACCGGCGGACGAGGGTGCATAACCCATGTCCACGACGATCTTGGGCACCCATTTGAGGATGAAGTAAAAGGTCATGATGTGAAAGAAATAGGCGGCCGTCAGCAGCACCGTCGTGCGTGCGAGGCCGGGACTGAACAGCGCGGCAAAGGACGCCTTGGGTGCCGCTGCATTTGAAGCAGGCAAAGCATCCAGTGCATGGTGTCCCATCCGACCCATCAGCTGATTGATCCGGTCCAGCGCATTGGCCGGGCGTCGTTGAAGGAGGAAGCCGATCGATTCAGGGAGCAGCAGGAACGTCAGCGGCAAGAAGATTGCAGTGACGACTCCTCCCAGCAGGAATATGTCGCGCCATTCGCCCGACATCAGCAGCATCGAAGCGACCGAGCCGCCAAGGATCGCGCCGATCGGATAGCCCGCCGCCATGAGGGCAACGGCCAGGCTGCGGGTGCGCGCGTTGGCAAGCTCCGCGACGATGGCGTTGGTGCAAGCCAGCATGCCGCCAATGCCGAGGCCAGTGACAAGTCGTATCACCGACAGGGAGACAACGCTGAATGAAAAGGTCGCGGCCAACATCCCCGTCGCCATGACCACGAGGCAGAGCAGGATGGTGGGCCGACGGCCGATGCGATCAGCCAGGCCGCCGAGCAGCACGGACCCCACAGCCATGCCGATCAGTTCCATCGAAAGCACGACGCCCAATGCGGCGCGGTCGATGCCCCACTCCGCGGCAATGCCGGGCGAGGCGAAGCTGATCGCCAGCACATCAAAGCCATCAAGCGCGTTCAGCATGATGCACAGCGCTACAGCCGCGATTTGCAGGCGGCCCATGGGCGCTTCATCAAGTAATTGCCTGATGTCGGTTCCGTTCTGCGCCATCCTCACCTACCCTGAAATGATTGTCGATCTGGTTATTGCCTTGGTCAGGCGTCTTCCGGAGCTGTCAGCATAAGGGCGTCGAGGGCGATCGCGCCTTTACCCTGCGGATAGACGATCACCGGATTAAGATCGATCTCCCGAATTGAAGGTTCGGCGAGAAGGATGCGGCCAAGCCTATGGATAATCCCCGCTGCTGCCTCCACATCCAGCGCGGGCGATCCGCGAAAGCCGCGCAGCAGAGGCGCTTGCTTGAGCTTATGCAGTTCAGCGGCGATGGCATCGACCGAGAGGCCGGGGGTGATCAGGCGCACGTCCTGGAGGATTTCCGCCGTGACCCCGCCGAACCCGCACAGGATGACCGGCCCCCAGTCTGGATCGTTCTTCGCGCCGATGATAAGTTCGACGCCGCGTTCGCCCATGGCTTCGAGCAGGACGCCGTCGAGCGCGATGGTTGCATCATAGGCGGCGACATCGGCATATAGCCGGTCCCAGCCCGCGCGCAGTTCGTCGCCGTTGGAGAGGTTCAACACCACGCCGCCCGCATCGCTCTTGTGGCTTAGACGGGCCGATTGTGCCTTGAGCGCGACCGGATAGCCGACCGCTTGCGCAGCGCGAAGCGCGTCGTCGATGCTGGTGAAGAAGGCGCCCCGGGGGAACGGGATGCCGAGCGGGGCGAGTATCGCCTTGGCGCGATATTCCGGGATGACGCCGCTGTGCCCGGCGAGGCCGGAGGCGAGCAGGGGGGTGGTCGGCGCTTCGCTGAAGTCCCGACGCGCATGGTCGTTGAGGTGCTTAAGGGCGCGGAAGGCGCGTTCGGTCGAAGGGAAATAGGGGATGCCAAGCGCGCGCAACTGATCAAGATAATTGGACGGAACCGGAGCGCCTTCGTCCAGCCCGGTGAAGATGATCGGCTTGTCCGGCCGCAATTCGTCAACGGCGCACAGGATGGGCGGCAGCTTGATGCCGACGGTCACGGGATCGGTCTGGATGATGCCCGCGACGATGCTGCCGAACCGGTCGTCGGTGAACAGCGCCGCCAGCGTCCGGCGATAGAGGTCGGGATCGACGAGGCCCTGCGCCGTCAGGTCCAGCGGGTTTGAGACCGGCACGAACTCGGGCAGCGCCTCGCGCAGCGCTGGAGCGTTGCCGTCATTGACCTGCGGCAGGTCGAGGTCGAGTGTTTCGCAAAGGTCAAGGGTCAGCGCCTTGAACGCGCCGCTTTCGCCCAGCACCGCGACGCCGCCCGCCGGGATGGTTGGACAGCGCAGCGCGATTTCGGCGATATCGCCCAGCTCCTCAAGCGTCTCGGCCAGGATGACGCCCGCCCGTTCCACCTTCACCCGCATCACCTGATAGTCGCCCGCCATCGCCCCTGTGTGGGTCGCGGCGGACTCACGCGCGGCGGCCGACCGGCCCGGGTGCAGGAGGACGATGGTCTTGCCCAGTGCCCGGGCGCGGCGGGCGGCGGCCAGGAAGCGCTGGGGCTTGCGGAACTGTTCCACGATCATGGCGATGACGCGCGTCGAACTGTCTTCCAGCAGGTAATCGACATAATCCTCGACGCCTGATGCCGCTTCGTTGCCGGTCGAGATGGAGAAGGAAAGGCCCAAATCACGCGAAGCGAGCGTGGTGCACAGGACGCAGGCCATCGCTCCGCTTTGCGACACGACGCCAATGCCGGGACGATCGCCCAGCCGCTTCGCGTCGGTTTCAACGAAGGTCAGCGGTACGCGATCAATGAAGTTCGTCATGCCAAGGCAGTTTGGCCCTTCGACGACCATGCCGGTCTGGTCGGCGATTCGGCCAATCTCTCGCTGCTCCGCCAGACCTTCCTCACCGCCTTCGGCAAATCCGGCGGAAAAGATGACGGCGGCGCCGACATTGCGTGCGGCCAGCGCCTTCACCGTATCGAGCACCGCAGCGCGCGGGATGGCGAGGACGGCGGCATCAACGCTATCGGGCAGGGCATTGACCGAGGGCAGGCATGGCCGTCCGCCGATTTCGGCGCGCTTGGGATTGATGAGGTGGATGTCGCCGGGAAAGCCGTTGCGGATCAAGTTGGACAGGACGGATGCGCCCAGCGCACCCGGCTTGTCCGATGCGCCGACGATCGCCACCGATCGCGGGCGGAGCAGCCGATCGAGCGCATTGCCGGTGCGGGCGGCGGCGACGGGCGGATTGAGGGTGTCGGCCGTCATGGGTCCGTCTCTCCAAAAAACTGTTTGGGCGGGCCGACTTTTCGATCGGTCCCGCCAATTTGCCGCTGTTCAGGCCTGCTGTTTCGACTTGTCGTACGCGCCTAGACCCGGCTTGTAGCTCTTGTCGTCGATGAACTGCCTGATGCCTTCCTTGCGGCCTTCATTGTCGAAGCTGTTGGCCGCTTCCTGCGCGCGGATCAGATAATCCTCGGCATTGTCATAGGTCATTTCGCGCACCCGGCGGATGGCATCTTTCGTCGCCTTGAGCGCCACCGGGTTCTTGCTCAGCAGCGTCTGCGCGACTTGCGACACTCGGTCCTTGAGTGACCCAAGCGGCAGCGCTTCGTTGACGAAGCCCCATTCCGCCGCCGTCTTGCCATCCACATTCTCCCCCATCAGCGCATGATACATGGCGTTGCGGAAGCTGGTAAGTTCCGTCGCCACCTTGGCCGCGCCGCCGCCGGGCAGGATGCCCCAATTGATTTCGCTAAGACCGAACTGCGCCTCTTCCGCCGCGAAGGCGAGGTCGCAGGCGAAGAGCGGGCCATAGCCGCCGCCAAAGCACCAGCCGTTGACCATCGCGATGGTGGGCTTCTGATACCAGCGCAGGCGGCGCCACCAGCCATAGCTTTCCCGCTGTGCATCGCGTGTGCCCTTCAGACCCTGGGCTTCGGTTTCCCGGAAATATTCCTTAAGGTCCATACCCGCGCTCCACGCCGTGCCTTCGCCGGTCAGGACGAGGACGCCGACATCGGCGCGAAACTCCAGATCATCAAGCACGCGCATCATCTGGCGATTGAGGCGCGGCGACATGCAATTGCGCTTGTCCGGGCGGTTGAGGCTGACCCAGGCGACGCCGTCCTCCACCGTGAAGGCGACGGTTTCGATTTCGGCCTGCTCGACGCCATCGGCATGCAGGAAATTGGTCATGGTAAAGTCCTTGTTCTTGGTCGTCATGTCGGCGAAAGTTGGCATCTCGGGCGGCTAAGTCGTGCCTGTCCGCCTGAGATCCCAGCGTTCGCTGGGATGACGCGTAGGTGAATGCGGTTGGTTCAAATCGGATAATGGCCGGGCTGGGTCTCCATCGTGATCCAGCGCAATTCGGTGAAGCTGTCGATCCCGGCGCGGCCGCCGAACTTGCCGTATCCCGACGCCTTGACACCGCCGAAGGGCATTTGCGCTTCGTCATGGACGGTCGGGCCGTTCACATGGCAGATGCCGGACTGGATTTGCCGCGCGACCCTGAGCCCGCGCGCGGTGTCGCGGGTAAAGACCGATGCGGATAGGCCATATTCGGTGTCGTTGGCGAGTTCGATCGCATGCGCTTCGTCGCGGGCGCGGATGATGCCGACGACCGGGCCGAAGCTTTCGTCGCGGAACAGCTTCATTTGCGGCGTGACGCGGTCGATGACATGGGCGGGCATCAAGACGCCATTCGCCTTGCCGCCGTTCAGCTGGATCGCGCCTGCCGCCAACGCATCATCGATGAGCGTACGGACATGGGAAACGGTCTTGCTGTCGACCACCGCGCCCAGCGGCGTCTTGCCTTCGCGCGGGTCGCCCACCGCCATGGTGCCGACCTTTGCCTGAAACTTCTCTACAAAGGCGTCGGCGATGGCGTCGACCACGATGATCCGTTCGGTCGACATGCAGATTTGGCCCTGGTTCATGAAAGCGCCGAAGGCGGCGGCCTTCACTGCCTCCTCAAGGTCGGCGTCCTCCAGCACGATCAGCGGCGCCTTGCCGCCCAGCTCCAGCACCACAGGTTTCAGATGTTCAGCGCAGCGTTTCGCGATGATCCGGCCGACCGGCGTAGATCCGGTGAAGTTCACGCGGCGCACGGCTGGATGGTCGATCATTGCGCCGACCACATCGGCCGCATCCTGTGGCGCGTTGGTGATCAGGTTGACGATGCCGCCAGTGAAGCCTGCTTCCACAAAGGCCTGAACGATCAGGCCATGGGTGCGCGGGCATTGTTCCGATGCCTTGAGCACCAAGCTGTTGCCACAGGCGAGCGGCACGGCGATGGCGCGGGTGGCGAGGATGATCGGCGCGTTCCACGGCGCCATCGACAGCACCACGCCTGCAGGTTCCCGGATCGCCATGGCGATGCAGCCGGGCTTGTCGGACGGGATCACCTCTCCGCCGATCTGGGTAGTGAGGGCGGCCGCTTCGCGCACCATCGAGCTGGATAGCATCAGGTTGAAGCGCGCCCAGCCCTCGGTCGCGCCGATCTCTGTCATCATCGCATCGACAAAGTAATCGACCCGGGCGTCGAGCGCGTCGGCGGCCTTCATCAGCAACGCGCGGCGGGCATTGGGGCCGGTCTGTGACCAGGCGGGGGATGCTGCCTTGGCGGCGTCTACCGCAGCAATGGCGTCTTCGACGCTGGCGGCGGCGGCCCGGGTGGCGACGGCGCCAGTGACCGGGTTCAACCGTTCGAAAGTCGATGCGGCACTGCGCGATTCGCCGCCGATATTCAGGGAAATTTCCGATGCGGACATGTGTCAGGTCCTCTCCTAATGTTATGTTGCATATCAATGTTGATTGTTCTGAGCAATAACATTATGAGGGTGGCATGAGCACGAGTCCTTCCGATAACAGGTTGGTCAATCCGGTCGCATCGCGGCTGGGTTATCGGCTGCGGCGTTCCTCCTCCGCGATGATGGCGACGCTGGGCGCGGGGTTGGAATTGGTCGGGCTGCGGCCAGTGGAAGCGACGATCCTCCTGACGATCGGCGCCAATCCGGGCTGCATCCAAAGCGACATAGGCCGCATGCTGGGCATCAAGCGCGCCAATATGGTGCCGTTGATCACTGGCCTCATCCAGAAGGACCTGGTGCAGAAGTCGCCGGTCGACGGACGCTCCTTCGCTCTGTGCCTGACCGCCCAGGGAGAGGACGCGCGCAGCGAGGCGGACGCGATCATGTCCGCGCACGAACACCGTTACACGCGCTTGCTGACGCCCGAATATCAGGATGCGCTGCGCGTCGTGCTGGACGTTCTGGAACAGGAAGAAAATGCCACGGATGAGGAGAGGGAAGCGGCGGTCATGTAGGCCGCGCTATCCCCCCGCAGCGTACGTCAATTGGGAGCCTATCACCGCAGTAAAAACAGTGCGCGGCAAGCAGGGAGGGATGCAATGGAGGCCAATTTCAGCGCGCAGATATTGCCCGCGCTTTACGGATGCTGTGAACGCCCGGACAATTGGCGGCCGATGCTGGACCAGATTTGCGCTGGTCTTGGCGTCCGCAGCGCGGCGGTGCAGATTTATCGGCAGGAAGGCGACCATCTGATCCAGCGCTGGCAGGAGCGGGACAGCTATTCCCATGCGAACGCCGCGCTGCACGACCGATGGATCAACAATCCCGACAATCCCCGGCTTGCCGTCGTGCCGCGCGATCGCCTGGAAGGGCAGCTCGCGGTGCGCACTGATGAACAACGTTTTGCTTCCGCATCGCCGCAATTGCAGGAAACGCGGCATCGACTGGCGCAAGTTGGCTTAAGGGGCGGGTCGGGCCTGCTTTTCGAATTTGCGCCGTCGCGCTGGTTCAGCCTGATCCTGCACCGGCACATCAGCGACACGGTAGAGCGCGACGGCTATGACGCCACCTTCCTGGCTGACATCGCCCCGCATCTGCTGGCCATGTCGCGCCTTTCGGCCACGGTGCAGGCGGCACAGGCTGCGCAGGCATCCTTGGCCTCGATCCTGGACCGTTTACGGGCGGGGGTGATCCTCTGCGACGCGAGCGGCGAGGTGCGTTGGCACAATCGCGCGGCGGCGGCTATGCTGAGGAATGGCGCGCCCTTGACGCTGGGACAGGGCCAGCTGCGCGGGGTGTCCGCCGAAAGTCGTCAGAGGCTGGCGCGGCTTTTGTCGCCTGCTTGCCATGGCGACATGGTCACGGCGACCTTCGCCGATCTTGAGGGCAGCATAATGCAGGCCATCGCCCTGCCCAACGATGCCTTCAAGGGCGCGGCGGCGCATGGCTGGGACGATGACCGGGACGGTGTCGCCTTGATCCTGATCGATCCATCGCAGGCGCCTCCCTTGTCGGCGGGGCACGTCACGTCGCTGTTCGGCCTGACGCCTGCGGAGGCGCAACTCGCCGTCGCGTTGTCGCAAGGCACATCGCTCAATGCCTATGCCAGCCGCCGCGGCATTTCCGTCGGCACCGTGCGGATCCAGATGAAGCGAATCCTCGAAAAGACGGACAGCCGCCGCCAGGCCGATCTGGTGGGCAAGCTCTATGGGTCCGTCATCGCTCAATTGCATGGCAGCATGCATTGAACAAGATGCGGCGCCGCATATCCCATTTGGGAGCCGCGCCGCTTAGTTCTCAAGTCCAAAATGCCAGTAACGAGCCGACGACTATTTGCGGCCGAAAGTAGAGGATGTGCGCGTGCGCAAAGCATCGGGATTAATTGTGCGTTTGGCCGCTGGCGCGTTGTGCGCGGCAATTCAGCCTGCATCAGCGCAGCAGACATTGCCGCCGGTACTGGCCGACGGCCCGCCGTCCACCGTCCCGGTCGCCGTCCAGATCGCTCGCTGGCACATGCTGGATGGCGACATCAACTCGCTGACTTTCCGCAGCATGGACCGGCTGTTTACCACGCGCACCGTCGCCCATGCGGGAACGCCCTGGCGGCTGCCGCGCGCCGACGCGCCGCTGGATGTCAGCTACACTTTCGGCGGCAAGCGCTACACGGCGCAGGATTTCCTGGATCGCACCTACACCAACGCGCTGCTGGTGATGAAGGACGGCAAGATCGTCAGCGAAATCTACCGCAACAACAGCGACGAAAACAGCCGCTTCATCGGCTGGTCCATGACCAAGTCAGTCACGTCGCTGCTGGTCGGCTGTGCGCTGTCGGAAGGGCGGATCAAGTCGCTGGACGATGACATCACCGCTTACCTGCCCGAATTGAAGGGCGGCGGATATGACGGCGTGACCATTCGGCAGATCCTGCAGATGCGGTCTGGCGTCGATTATGAGGAACGCTACGACTTCGCCAATCCCGGCATCGCGGCGCGCAATCATGTCGACGCGCTGGTCAAGAATGTCGCGCGCTTTGCCGATGCCGCGCGGACGGTGAAGCGGCTGCATGCACCGGGCAGCGTGTTCCAGTACAAGACGCTGGACACCGCCGTGCTTGGCTGGTTGATCGAACGGGTCAGCGGTACGACCGTCGCGGGCTATACCGCGCAGAAATTGTGGGAGCCGCTGGGCGCGGAGCAGGACGGCTTTTACATCATGGATGGGCAGCCGGGCACGGGCCGCGAATTCAGCGGCGCTGGCTTCAACGCCACGCTGCGTGACTATGGGCGGATCGGCCAGATGATGCTGGACGGCGGCCGCGCCAACGGGCGGCAGGTGGTGCCAGCCGACTGGGTCCGCACATCAACGGCGCCGTCCACGCCAGCCGATGCCAAGGCCCCGGGCGTCCCCACCGGCTATGCGATGCAATGGTGGCTGCTGGACAATAGCGGCGCCTACAGTGCTGTAGGGTTGCAAGGCCAGTTCATCTACGTCGATCCGCGATCGCGCACCGTCGTGGTCAAGATCAGCTATTTCCCGCCGGGCGATGAGAAGCCGACGGCGGAAACCGGCGCTTTTCTGAAAGCCGTATCGGCGTGGTCACCGAAATAATCGCAAGAATAGCAAGAATAAGGGAGGGTAGAATGAAGCACATATTGTTGATGGGCTCCACCGCCATCATGACGCTGTGGACAGCGTCTGCCGGGGCGCAAGAGGCCGCTCCGCAGCCTGAGTCATCCAGTACATTGGGCGAGATCGTCGTGACGGCCCAGCGCCGAACCGAAAATCTGCAAAAGGTGCCTGTCGCCGCCAGCGCGCTCGACGCAAGCGACCTCAAGGCGAACGCCGTCGTGCGCCTCAACGATCTTCAAAATGCGACGCCCGCGCTGTCCATTTCCGACGCGGGCATCACATCGGCCGTCAACATTCGCGGCATCGGCCTTGCCAGCAACTCGCCTAACGTAACGGCGGGCGTGGCGACTTATGTCGACGGGCTGTTCCAGCCGCCGATCGTCCAAGCGAACAGCTTCTACGATCTGGCGAGCGTTGAAGTGTTGCGCGGTCCGCAGGGCACGTTGGTCGGCAGCAACTCGACCGGTGGCGCGATCTTCATCAATTCACGCAATCCCGATCTGAATGGCGTCAATGGCTATGCCGAAGGGAGCGCTGGCAACCGGGGCAATTTCGGGCTGGAAGGCGCGGTGAACGTGCCGCTGTCATCCACGCTGGCTGTGCGCGGCGCTGGATTCTACCGGGGCCATGATAGCTATTTCAAGGATGTCGGCCCCTTCAACAACAAGGCGGGCAAGCTGGACGAGAAGGGCGGGCGCATTGGCGTGCTGTGGCAACCCGGAGACTTTCGCGCGCTGCTGAAGGTTCAGTATAACGACCGCGACATTGGCGGCTATGCCTATCGCCCGATCCGGGGAGTATTGTTCAATCCCGCTCCTGTTGGTGACATCTACACGCTGAGCTACGATACACCGGTGGCAATCCGTGAAAAGGCGTTCATTTCCAGCCTGGAACTGCGGCAGGAATTCGCCAACGGCATCGTGCTGCGGTCATTGAGCGGGTATCAGAGCAAGAAGATCGAGGGCGTCAACGATGTCGATGCATCGCAGGCGCCTGGTGGCATCGCCGAGGATTATTATGCCCGAGAACGCCAGTATAGCGAGGAAATCAATCTGATCTCGCCGACCGGGGAAACGCTGGAATGGATTTTGGGCGGCTATTTCCAGCGCAACGAGATCAAGGTGCGGATCCATCAGCTGCAAGCGGGCTTCCCGACAGACATTGATCCCGACAATATACGCACAACGCTTGGCATCTTCGCGCAGGGCAGCTACCGTGTGACGCCCGACGTCCAGTTACAGCTGGGCGCGCGCTATTCGCACTATAAGGCCAGCGGCGTAGGTCAGGTGCGCATCGGCGCTGGCATCCCGATCTTCCCTCCGGGCGGCCTGCCCGTCGCGAACTTGGCGGGCACGCATCAGGATGGGCGCGTGACCGGCAAAGCCGCGATCAATTGGACGGTCAACGACGACCATCTGCTCTACGCCTTCGTGGCGCGGGGATATAAGCCCGGCGGCTTTAATGCTGTGGATTCCGAATTCCGGCCGGAAATGGTTTGGAACTATGAAATCGGCTGGAAGGCGAGCCTGTTCGACAAGCATGTCCGCACGCAGATTTCGGCTTTCTACAATGATTATTCCGATTTCCAGTTCGAAGTGATCGAACCGACGACCGGCTTCAACGGCGTCCAGAATATTTCAAAAGGCAAGATCAAGGGTTTCGAAGCGCAGTTGCAGAGCAAGTTCGGCGGCTTCAGTTTTGACGCTAACGTCGCTTATGTTCATTCGAAGCTGGCCGGGCTGACCTTTATCAACACGCGGGCTATCCCGTCGGGAAGCCTGGGTCCCCAATGCCCTCCCGGCACGCCTTCTGCGCCTCCGGTCTGCTTTGATTACACGCCAGCCATCACTACTACCGACGGCGGCCCTAATCTTTATTCACCCAAATGGACCTATGGCGGGACGGCGGCCTACGAATTCCAGTTGGGTGACGACGTGACGCTGACGCCACGGGTCAGCTATTCCTATGTTGGCCCGCGCTTCACCTATCTCGCATATTCGCCCGTGTCGGATCGGATCGCGGGATATGGGCTGCTGTCGGGTCTGGTCACGCTACGCACGGGCCAGTTCCATATCGAAGCTTATGGCACCAACCTGACCGGCAAGCGCTATGTCAGCGGCCAGTTCGGTCTCAATGAATTCTACGGGGCGCCCCGCGAATATGGCATCCGCGCTGGCTTCACCTTCTGAAGTTGAAGGAACCCGCCGCCATCGGGTGGCGGGTTTCAGGATTGGTGCTTTGGGGCTTGTTCGATCAGGCCAGATTGAACAAGCTCGGCATCGCTGCAAGCAAATCCTAGAGCATGCTCCGATCAAACTGGATCGGATCATGCTCTATTTGTCTTTTGTTTCCGCATTTTCCGAGCCAGCAGATGATGCACCATCAAATGCCGGGACCAAACACTTAGTCAAGAAATCGCGCCTTGGTCAGGCACTCCTCCCATTCCGCGAGGGGATCGGAGTCAGCGACGATGCCAGACCCGAGGTCGATCGTCAGCCGCCGTTCTGCCGGTGAGATGGTCAGGGTACGGATCGCGACGTTGAAACGCGCGTCACCGTCCGGGGTGAAATGGCCGATCGATCCTGTGTAGATGCCGCGTGGTCTGTCTTCCAGCTGTGCAATCACTTGCGCCGCGCGGATCTTGGGCGCTCCAGTGATTGAGCCGCAGGGGAACAGGGCGGCGAGGATGTCGAAAGCGTCCACATCCTCGCGGCGACGCGCCGTCACGGCAGAGACCATCTGGTGGACCGTCGGATAGGTTTCGACCGAGAAAAGCTGCGGCACCTTCACCGATCCAGGCTCTGCCACCCGCGACAGATCATTGCGCATCAGGTCGACGATCATCAGATTTTCGGCACGTTGTTTGGGATCGGTGGCCAGCGATTGGGCGGCAGCGGCATCCGCTGCGGGATCGCCGTGTCGCTCCGCCGTACCCTTCATCGGACGACAGGCAATGTCGCGCCCAGTCACCGTGAAGAACAACTCCGGCGAGAAGGAGAAGATGAGGTCTGCGCCAGTGGATATGATCGCGCCATAGGGGGCACGCTGGCGCTGCCGCAGCCGGGTGTAGAGTGCCAGCGGATCACCGTCGAAGTCCATCCCGGCGCGGAAAGTGAGGTTGGCCTGATACAGATCGCCTGCACGAATGAGTTCGAGCAGCTCCTCGATCCGCTCCATATGCTGCCTTTTAGTGCTGGCGGGCGTCAGCGGCCCCATGCGGAACGCTGTGTCGCTCGGCAGCAGGTCCGCGAACATTTGTGACGGCAGTACCAATGGAGTCCCGAATATCCCGAACCAGAGGAGCGGCCCGCAGGAGCGGGTAACCGGCATGGCGGTATCGAAGGCGGCAGCGGCATCATAGCTGACAAACCCGGCGGCGTGTGCGCCTTGTCTCGTGGCCGCGCGCACCGCTTCCAGTGCAGGTGCAACTTCCGAGAGCGTCGCAGCCTCAATCACTTGCAACGGATGGGTGAAGAGCGTGACGTCGCCGTTGGGCGAGGATGCGTCGTCTAAAAGCACATAGGGTTGATCGAAGGCCGACAGGAAACCCATGGCCTTCACACCACATTCTGGTCGGGCCGATTGCGACGGCACAGTAAGAAGATGGTTCATTGCACGCTCCACGTCGCACGCGCCGAGAAATCTTCGGTCTCCGAACGAGCTTTAGGTCTGCTGTGGCCCCACATCGGGCCGTAGCGATCATTCGAACTGATCCGCAGATATTCATTTTTTCTAAGTCTTGGTCCGAGGCTATATTCCACGGGAGGGAGTGAAGCGGAGATAAAGTAAGGTTTATCAGTCTCTTGACGATGATTATGACCCCATCACCCGCGACGAGCAGGATGGAGGTCAAGGGGACGACGACCGCCACTATTTCCTTTTCACAATTTATGTGAAACTGTTCCAGTCAGGAGAGCGGTGGATGATCGAGCAATTCTCGACGCAGGACGTCGCCAGGCGTGATCGCTTGGCCTACTGGAACAGGATCGCCTCTGGCCGGTCCGCCGGGCTGATGATCGATAGTTCCAATCGCGAATTTCTAGGCCAGCTTGGTTGTTGGACACTAGGCGATCTCACCATTTTCAAGGCGCGGGCGGAATCTTCGGTCGTGTCGCGCAGCGCCCGCCACCATGGGGAAGAGCGGCTGCTGGTGCACCTCCAGACCCGTGGCCTTAGCGAGCAGCGTCAATCCGGCCGCGAATGCGTGCTGCGCCCGGGCGACCTTTCCATTTGCACCACGGCCGCGCCGATGCGGATCGAGGTTGCATCCCATGAAATGATGGTGGTCGACGTTGCCCGCCATGAACTGGAACAGCGGGTGCCGCAGCTGGACCTCCATATCGGCAGTCCGACGCCCGGCAATTCGCCGACCGTCCACAGTTTTCACCAACTCGCCCTTGCCCTGTGGCGGGAGGCGGAGAGCCGCGCCGCGCCGCCTGATCCAAGCTGGGCCGAGGGTGCCGAAACGCTGATGCTCGACCTACTGGGCCTTGCCTTGCGCAGCGCTGTGCGCGGCGGCCCCAATGTCGATGGCCGGGGACTGGCGCGGGTCAAAGCGATAGTGGAGGCGCGGCTGGGCGATCCGAACCTCGACACGGAATCCATCGCGCGCGAAGTCGGCATATCGCCGCGAACGATCCAGACCTGGTTCGCGGCCGAAAGCACGACGCTACGCGCCTATATATTGGACAGGCGGCTGGAAAGGGCGCTGGAAATGCTCGCGACCGACCGGGCGGCGAACATCACCGCGATCGCCCTCGAACTCGGCTTCAACGACCCTGCTTATTTCGCGCGCTGCTTCCGCAAGCGGCACGGCTATACACCCCGCGAAGGCCGCCAGATCGCGCGCGCCTGACCAGCGGTATATTTCCAAAGATCGTCCCTCGGCCGCTCCGATCGCAGGAGCGCGCCTATCATCAGCATGCAGGAGTGACGCAGATGACCAACGGATTGCTGGCCGGGAAAACGGGCTTTGTCACTGGCGCTGCCAGCGGCATCGGGCGCGGCATCGCCAAGGTGCTGACGGCGGAAGGGGCCAATGTCGTGTTGAGCGACCTTGCCTCCTCAGCCGAGGAAGGCGCGCAAGCGGTCGCGGAGATCGAAGCGGCGGGCGGCACCGCGCGCTTTATGGCGGCCGATGTTACCAGCGCGGCCGATATCGACGCGCTGATTGCGCAGACGCGCGCGATCAACGGGCGTATCGACTTCGCCGTCAACAATGCGGGCATCGGCCTTAAATCCATGCTGGCGGACAGCAGCGATGATCTGTGGGACAAGGTGAACGATGTGAACCTCAAAAGCTGCTTCCGCATCATGCGCGGCGCTCTGGCCGTCATGCGGGAGCAGGGCGGCGGCAGCATCGTCAACGTCTCATCCATCGCGGGAGCGGTGGGTTTGCGCGAAGCAGGCGTCTATGCGGCGACCAAGCATGCGATCCTTGGCCTGACGCGAACGGCGGCAGGGGAGAATGGGGACGTCAATGTGCGCGTCAATGCTATCCTTCCCAACGCGATCCGCTCCAAGTTGCTCGACGGTACTTCGCCCGAGTTCCTGGAAGCGCTGCTTGCGCCCCAGGCGATCAAGCGGCTGGGCGAACCGGAGGAGTGCGGGCACCTTACGGCCTTCCTGCTGTCGGACAGGGCAGCCTTCATCACCGGCGCGTGCATCCCGATCGATGGCGGCTACCTGTCAAACTGACTAATGCGATAATTCGCATTCGTGAAAAATTCGTGGAAATGAATCAAATTGCGCTGGAGTCCTGATCGGTAGCGCTCCAGTGCAAGCACGGGAGGCGGGTTTCTGTCATTTCGATGATGAACGCGAAAAGCGTCCATTGTCGAGGGGAGGAACCATGATCAAGATGATAGCCGCATTGCCCGTTGCGTCGGTGCTGGCCATAGCGGCCGGGACTTTGACACCGGGCTACGCCCAGGAAGCGACGCCTGCGCCAGTTCCCGCCACGGAAGAAGCGCCCCAGAGCGGCGGTATCCAGGATATCGTCGTCACCGCCCAGCGGCGTTCGGAAAATGTGCAGAAGGTGCCGATCGCGATTTCCGCCTTCACCAATGATGCGTTGCAGGAGCGCGCGGTGCAGAGCGTCGCCGCGCTGTCGGGGCTCGCCCCCAACGTCACCTTTGACGCAGGAACGCCCTTTTCCGGATCGTCATCTGTGCTGGCCGCCTATGTTCGTGGCATCGGGTCCAACGACTTCGCCTTCAATATAGATCCGGGTGTCGGCGTCTATCTGGACGGCGTCTACCTTGCGCGCTCGGTCGGCGCGAACCAGGAATTGGGCGACGTCGAGCGGATCGAAGTGCTTAAAGGTCCGCAGGGTACGCTGTTTGGCCGCAACACCATCGGCGGCGCGATTTCCATCGTCACCCATGATCCGGGCGACAAGTTCCGCTTCATCGGCGACGCGACAACGGGCAGCTACAAGCTGTTCCAGGCGCGCGGCACAGCGGACATTCCGATCGCGGATGGGCTGTCGAGTTCGGTGTCATTCTCGGTCAAGACGCGAGACGGTTATTTCAAGCGCAAGCCATTTCCGGGTGCGCAGCCGGGCACCTATCAGGTCGAACCTTCCACCGCCTATGCCGGAGCGGGTTATGAAAATACCGGGATAGGCCGCGAAGGCGGCGAAGACGCCTGGAGCGTGCGCACCAAGCTGCGCTGGGAACCGAGCGATGCGGTGCGGGTAACGCTGAGCGGCGACTATAGCAGCAGCAGGCAGGAACAGCTTCCCAATACGTTGCTCGCGACCACGCCCAATGTCGCGGGCGGCGCGTTTGATGTTTTCGCGGGCAGTTATAACTGCGCCATTGCGGGCCAATCGACGGGATGCGGCAACGGTCCGCCGTCCTTCGCCTATGGCTACCGTCGCGCTGGCCGCACCGGCATGTTCGACCTGCCCGCGATCTTCGGCGTCAATGCCGACGCGAACCCCGATAATAATCGCCTGCCTTATGACAATCGCTTCGTCACTGGGGACAAGGATAGCAGCTATGCGACGGGGATGAACTTCGCCCGCATGCAATCCTATGGCGGCGCTGGCACGATCGAATATGACCTGTCGGACAGTCTGACGGTCAAATCCATCACCTCCTATCGCGAACTGCACTGGAAGGTGGGCATGGACAATGACGGTTCGCCGCTCAACATGCTGCAGATCAGCTTCGAGATGAACCAGAAGCAGTTCAGCCAGGAATTCCAGCTTCTGGGTAACGCGCTAGATGAGCGGCTGAAATATGTTCTGGGGGCCTATTATTTCAAGGAATCGGGCAATCTTCACGATTATGTGACCTTCGCCGAAGGCTTGTTGCAGGTCGATGGCAACAATCTCCTGAGTACCAAGAATGGTGCCCTGTTCGGCCAACTGGATTTCAAGCCCATCGACCTGATCGGCATCACGGTTGGCGCGCGCTATACCAAGGAAAAGAAGTCTTTCGAAGGGTTTCAGTCCGATCTCAACGGCCTGACCTACAAGATCCTGAACGGCTTTGGCGTCCCGCCCTGCGCGTCGCTGACGCCGATCAGCGACGATTGCCGCATCGCTGCGGGCTTCCCCAACGCCAATGCGCCGCTGCAGCTCTATCCCGGTGGCGTGAACCGCAAGACCTTTGACAATTTTTCACCCAAGATCGGCGTCCAGCTTTATCCCAGCGACGACCTCATGGCCTATGCGTCATGGTCGAAGGGATACAAGACCGGTGGTTGGACCACGCGTCTGTCGAACCCGCTGCCGGATGCGCCGAGCTTTGACGAGGAAAAGGCGACGACTTGGGAAATCGGGCTCAAGTCGAAGCTGTTCGACCGGCGTCTTCAGCTGAACTTCGCGGCCTTCACTACCAACTATAAGGGTATCCAGCTGAACTTCCAGCAGGGCGTGTCCCCCACCATCCAGAATGCCGGTGACGCCCGCATCAAGGGGTTCGAGGCCGAAGCGGTGTTCGCGCCCATCCGCGCCTTCGCCCTGACGACATCGCTCGGCTATATCGACGCCAAATATACGTCGGTGCTGCCGGGTGCGGTGGTCGCGCCCAGCGTGATCCAGGGCGGTGTGTTCGTGGGTGCCGAACTGCCCAAGACGCCGCATTGGAAGGTCAATGTCAGCCCGCGCGTCGAGCTGGATGTAGGCAGCAGCGGCGCGAAACTCATCATGTTGGCCGACTGGACCTACACGTCGCAGATGCGCAACGACACCGAAGGGACCTTCCTGCTCAACCGCAAGGCTTCGAACGTCGTCAATGCCAACGTCACGCTGCGCCTGCCCGACGACCGCTACAGTGTCACGGTGGGCGGCACCAACGTCTTTAACGAACGCTTCCTGACCACGGGTCAGGCGCAGATCGCCGGGGGGCAGTTCTACGGCACCTATAATCGTCCGGCCGAATGGTATGCCAGGCTGGGCGTGAAGTTCTGATCAACCACAATACACGAAACAGGATCGCATCATCATGTCTACTGTAATGACCGCCCCCCCCTCGACCGCCTTCAAGATCGTCGATGTGCCTGAAAACCTGTCTCATGTGATTGAGGCGCATGGCGTCAAGGGCAGCTTCATCGGGCCGTCGGAGGCGGAAAGTCCTTGGGTGCCGTTCGGTCCCAACGCCGCCATTCGTCACCTCGCGTTCGACGTCCGCCAGAACATCTATTGCAATGTGCTCTGGTTGAAAGGACCGGGCGTCGTCGGCACGCACAAGCATCGCGGGCGGCTGGTCATGATGTGCCTGGAAGGCAGCCTGCGCTATCTGGAGCACGATTGGGTCGCAGGCCCAGGCGACTTCTTCCTGGAAGTGCCCGGCGAACGCCACACACTGGTCAGCGAACATCCGCAGGGCGGCAAGCTTTGGGGATGGATGCAAGGTCCGATCGAGTTCTACGACGAGGATGGCAAGTTCGTGGAGACGGCCGACGTATGGTGGTTCATCAACCATTATGAGAGCTACTGCCGGGAAAACAACTTGCCCATCAACCCGCAACTCTACCTCTGAAGGGGGCGTCCGCCGGGAGGAGCAGGCCCGCCTCCCGGCGGATGGATTGCAAAATGACCAAGAGCAGGCCTCTGCCACGCAAAGCCGCACACGCCACAGCGCCGAAGGCCTCATGAGTTTCCCAACCCCCGACCAGCGCCGCGCAATCGAGTGGGATTGTACCCGTCTCGTCCACCATTATGCCAACCTGAACGATGCGGCGAAATGGGAAGCCGCAGCCAACTTGTTCACAGATGATGGCCGACTATCCCGGCCAACCGCGCCCGATCAGCCGATTGTTGGCCGCGAAGCCATACTGGCCGCTTTCCTCGCCCGCCCGCCGCGTACCACCCGCCATGTCTGCGCCAATGTCGTCATCGACATACTCAGCACAGATGAGGCCACAGGCGAAAGCGCTATGCTGTTGTTCGTCGGCCCAGGCGCGCCGTTGGTGGGATCATTCAAGGACAGGTTCATCCGCACCACTGGAGGATGGCGTTTCCTGGAGCGCAGCGGATCGCTCATCTTTTCGGCATGAGGCTATTCCATTTCATTCCTGATGCTAAAGTCGGGCCATGAACGAACAGACGCTATCGCCCACCGTCAAATCCGCCATGCGCACGATCGACATCATCGAATATGTCGTGTCGTGCCGCCGTCCATTAGTGGCGCAGGAGATCGCGCAGGCGCTGTCGATCCCTGTTAGCAGCCTGTCCTACCTGCTCGCGACGCTGACGGAGCGCGGCTATCTGCAACGCGAAGGTCGCCGCTACAGCGCCGGGCCGGGGTTGGCCCGGTTACAGGGGCCAACGCCCGCCTTCTCGCTCGCCGAACGGGCCGCGCCGCTGGTGCGGTCGCTTCGGGTCCAGTTGAACGAGACCAGTTCCTTCTTCGTGCGCAAGGGGTGGGAGATGGAGGCGCTGGTCACCGAGACGAGCGATCATGCCCTGCGCTACGCCGTGCAGACTGGCCGCCGCACGCCGCTCCACTGTTTTTCGGCGGGTAAGGCCTTGCTGGCAGCGATGCCGGACGAAGAGTTCGAACGCTATCTGGAGGAAAGCCGTCGCGAGGCGCTGACTCCCACGACGATCACGGACGCGGATGCCCTCCGGCAGGAGATCAGGCTGGTGCGGCAGACGGGCGTGGCGCGCACGCGGGAAGAAAGCACGCCCGGCATCTACGGTTTGGCCTATGTGGCGCGCGCGGATGGGGAAGTGGCCGGGGCGTTCAGCGTCGCCGTGCCGGTAGTGCGGTTCGATGAGGAACTTGACCGGCGCGTGGTGTCCGCGCTGACACGGACGGCGGCTTTGTTTGATATTGCTTGAAGTATGCCGCTGATCCCGGCGCCGTTCGCGCTCAGGGCAAACGGGTGATGGATATATGCCGTGCTCCTGCGAAGGCAGGAGCCCAGGTCCAAGCGCCGAACTAGGCTCCTGCCTTCGCAGGAGCACAGCAGCACTACCCCCAAAAAATCCGGCGGGGCGCCAGGGAGAAAAACGCCCCGCCGGTTGGATGATCAGGCGGTCTTGCGGGTCCGCCATCCATCCGCGTAGCTGTCACGCGCGACTTCGGAATAGGGCGCGGGGCTGACAGTGGCGTGGATTTCGACCTGGATATGCGGCTCGACGGTCGGCTTGCTGGTGCCGCCATCGGGTTCGCCCCACAGCAGCGTCACCTTCGTGCCGGGCTCTGCATATTCGGCGTCCAGCATGGCGAGCGTCAGCATCCGGCCTTCATTGGCGCTGTAGCCGACCCAGGTGGACAGGCCGACCTGCTTGCCGTCGACCAGCACCGCGTCATAAGGGTGCATCGAATAAACGGCCGAGGGAAATTCGAAATATTTCGCGCGGTCGCCCTTCTGGAAGGCGGAGCTGATGACGCGGGCGACGTCTTGGCTGTCGAGCGCCAGCGTCACTTTCTTGCGATGCGGTCCGGCTGCGATCTTCTCCAGCGCTTCCCGGCCGATGAAGTCATGGTCGAACTTGACGAACGGACCATAGCCGAGATCCCAGGGGGTCAGATAATAGCCGTCGATGCTGTCGGGCACATAGCTGCCGCCGATCGATGCCTTGGCTTCGTAGGAGTTGGCGGTCAGCCATTCACGATAGGGCTTCAGCGCTTCGCCGCTATAGACGGCAGGCAGCGGGGAGGGGATCCAGCCCGATTCCAGTGTGTTCGAGGAATAGGTGCGGCCCCCGACCAGCGTCAGGCCGAAGGGTTCGCCTGCCTTGATCAGCGCTTGGCGCACGGTTTCGCGCTCGGCCCAGGGACCGAACAGCTCATAGCCCGGCTGGCCCGCCATGCCGTGGCGCAGAGCGCGCACCTTGCAACCGGCGATGTCGAGCGTGGTCATGTGGAAGAATTTGAGGTCAGGCGGGGTCTGGCCCATCGCCGCCTCCAGCGTCTGCATCGCATTCGGCCCTTGCAGCTGGTAGCGGTAGGACTTGCGGTTTTCCGGGTCGGGGCGAACGGCGGTGCGCTCGTCGCGTTCGACGGTGACGTTCCACTTGCCGGTCTGGGCATGATATTCCACCCATTCGATCGCTGGCGCGCGGCCGACCAGGTTGAAGCGGTTTTCCTCCAGATAGAAGAGGATCACGTCGCCGATGACATAGCCGTCGGGCGTCACCGGCACCCACTGCTTGGCGCGGTCGGGGATGAAGCCCTTGAAGCTGTTGATGCCAAGATGGTTCAGCATCGCGAAGGCGTCCGGCCCGCTGACTTCCAGATCGACCATGTGATAGGACTGGTTGAACAGCACGGCCTTCTGCGCCCATGCGGTCTGTTCGTTGCGCCAGTTGGAATATTCCGCAGGAACGCCCGGATAGGCGTTGGGGCCGGTCTGCTGGTTGCGCAGGAAGTGAACGAGGTCACCCTTGCCTTCGACCAGATTTTGCAGGCTTTCAGTCATTCATCGTCTCCCATTTTGACATTGGAACCGGCGGGCATGTCGAGCCAGTCGGCTATGGCTTGGTTTAGGGCATCAGGCGCCTCGGCGGGCAGCATGTGGCCCGCCTCGGCGATGATCTTGAGGTGCGCACCTGGGATGCGCGCGGCTATGTAGCGGTGCTGTTCGGGCGGGCTCCATTCATCAGCGTCGCCCACCGCGACCAGCGTTGGACAGGCGATGTTGGGCAGCAGCGATTCGACCCCCGGGCGGCTAAGAAGGGCCGTGATCTGCGCCGCATAGGTGTCGATCCCCGCCTGTGTCGCCATCAGGTGCAGCGGTGCGATTAACTCCTGATCGGCGCGGCGGGTAGGGGCGACCATGGGGGGAAGCCAGCGGTCCACCAGTGCGGCCATGCCCTCCGCCCGGCCGAGCGCCAGCAGGGTGTGGCGCTTCTCTGCCTCTCCTTCACGGACAGTGTGTGTGCCGGTGCTAATCAGAGCGAGCTTTTCGACCCGTTCGGGCGCTAGCCGCACAACCTCCAGCGCGACTCGCGCGCCCATGGAATGGCCGAGCAGCGCCATCTTCTCGGTGCCAGAGGCGATCACGCGCCGAGCCATTTCCACGATGCTGTCGCACGCGCCAAAGCCATCGATCGCCAAAGCGTCAGGGAAACGCTTCAGCTGCGCGGCGAACATGCGGGAATCGCAGAGAAGGCCGGGCAGAAGGACAAGATTTGCGGCGGAAGCAGACACGATGAAATCGCCTTAATTCGTATTCGTGAAATTTCCTATATACGAATTAAAGGAAAGGCGCTAGAGAAGAAATGGCAAAAAGATCGGGTGGCCGCAGCTGCCCGGCAAAGCGCAAAGATTTCAGGAGAGCGGTCATGGCGGGCGCGGCGACGATCCACCCGAATTGGGAACAGCATATCCCCGATCGGATCACCGATGGCTATTCGATCGAGATGACGGCCAAGGATTGCGACGCCCTGCGCGCTGCCGCGTCGATGCTGGCGCCCGAAACGCCGATCGCCATCACCTTCCTGCCGGGCGAGACGATCGATGCGCGGATCGATGCGGCGAAGCTGGTCCGCGACCTTGGCTTTGAACCCATGTCGCATCTGTCAGCGCGGCGGATCGGGTCCTTTGAGGAGCTGGAACAGACGGTGCGTCGGTCGGCTCAAGAGGCGGGTGTGCGCCGCATGTTCCTGGTGGCGGGCGATCCTCCTGTTCCTGCGGGGCCGTTCGAGGATGCGCTTTCGCTGCTGCGCACGGGTCTGTTCGAAAACAATGGCGTGAAGGCGATCGGTATTGCGGGGCACCCGGAAGGTCATCCGGTGATGGACGAAGAGGCCCGGTGGAGCGCACTTTTGGCGAAATGCGCGGAGGTGTCGGATCGCGGCATGGCTCCGCTGATCGTCACGCAATTCGGATTTGATGCGACGCCGGTGCTCGACTGGCTGATCGACCTGCGGCGGCGGGGCATCGATGCGCCGGTGCGGATCGGCGTGCCGGGACCGGCGGGGATCAAGACGCTGCTGCGCTTTGCTGCCCATTGCGGCGTGGGCGCGTCTGCGTCGGTGCTTGCTAAGTATGGGATTTCCCTGTCGCGCCTGCTGGGCGCTGCTGGCCCAGACCGGCTGGTGGGCGATATCGCCGCTGGCCTCCATTCCAGTCATGGCCCGGTGCGGCTGCATTTCTATCCGTTCGGCGGGCTTGCCCGGACGGCGGAGTGGATCGGACAGCACCGGTCTAACCAGAATTAACGCACATCATCCATAGGGGGATCGATTGACCCAGACCTGCATCCTCACCTTGTCCTGTGCCGACCGGCCGGGCCTGGTCGCCACCGTCGCCGCGTTCCTCGCCTCGCATAGGGGGAATATCCTTGAAGCCCAGCAGTTCGACGATCGTGAAAGCGGGCTGTTCTTCATGCGCGTTGTGGCCGAGCTGGCGGAGCCATGGAATGACATCGGCAAGCTGAGCGCGGCCTTTTCCACCGTTGCCGCCGATCATGAGATGGATTGGAGCCTGCGCGATGCGGCGGAACGGCGGCGCGTACTGCTGCTGGTATCGAAGTTCGATCACTGCCTGGGCGACCTGCTCTACCGCCATCGCATCGGCGAACTGCCGATGGAAGTGGTCGGCATCGTGTCGAACCATCCGATGGCGGCGCTCAACACCACGATGATCGGCGACATTCCTTATCACCACCTGCCCGTCACCAAGGAAACGAAGGCGCAACAGGAAGCGCAGATCAAGGCGGTGGTCGAGGAAACCGGCGCGGAACTGATCGTGCTGGCCCGCTACATGCAGATATTGTCGGACGATCTCGCCGCCTATCTGTCGGGCCGCTGCATCAACATCCACCACAGCTTCCTGCCCGGCTTCAAGGGCGCCAAGCCCTATCACCAGGCTCATGCGCGCGGCGTCAAGATGATCGGGGCGACCGCGCATTACGTCACCGCCGACCTCGATGAAGGGCCGATCATCCATCAGGATGTCGAGCGGATCAGCCATGCCGACAGCCCCGACGACCTCGTCCGTAAGGGCCGCGACATCGAACGACGCGTGCTGGCGACGGCGGTCGCCTTTCATCTGGAAGACAGGGTCTTGGTCAATGACGGTCGCACAGTCGTTTTCCGCAACTGATCCGCGCGTGGCCAGGACCATTGATGGCAAGGCGCTCGCCCGCACGATCGGCGCGGAGACGGCACGCCAGGTGGCGGAGCTGCACGCGCGCACCGGGGTGCTGCCTACGCTCGCCGTCGTGCTGGTGGGCGAGGACCCGGCAAGCCAGGTCTATGTCCGCCGCAAGGTCAAGGAGACGAAGGCGGCGGGCATGCGGTCGATCGAGCATCGGCTGGATGCCTCCATCGCGGAAACCGATTTGCTGTCGCTGATCGCAGCGTTGAATGCCGATCCGGGCGTCCACGGCATATTGGTGCAGTTGCCTCTCCCCCGGCAGATCGACGCGACGCGGGTGCTGGACGCGATCGACCCGGCCAAGGACGTGGACGGCTTCCACCCCGTCAATGTCGGGCGGCTATCGACCGGCATCGGTGGACTGGTGCCGTGCACGCCGCTCGGCTGCATGCGTCTGCTCGACACGGTGGTGGATGACTATCGCGGCCTCAACGCCGTGGTGATCGGCAAGTCCAACATCGTCGGCAAGCCCGTCGCCATGCTGCTGCTGGAACGCGAATGCACGGTGACCGTCACGCATATCGCGACCAAGGGCTTGGCCGACATCGTGCGCACGGCTGACATTGTCGTTGCCGCCGCCGGCAGTCCGCGCCTTGTGCGGGGCGACTGGGTGAAGCCGGGTGCGATCGTGATCGATGTCGGCATCACCCGCGTGATCGACGAGGACGGGAAGGAAAAGCTGGTGGGGGATTGCGCCTTTGACGAACTCGGCCATGCCGAAGCGGTGACGCCAGTGCCGGGCGGCGTGGGACCGATGACCATCGCCTGCCTGCTTGCCAATACGGTGCAGGCGGCGAAACGGGCGGCGGCTCTTGGCTGAGTCCTGCTCCACCACGCGCGTCGCGGTGCGCGACCTGCCGCTGATGGCGGACATTGGCATCAACCCCGACGAGATCGGGACGTTCCAGCCGTTGGTGGTCAGCATAACGCTGTTGGTCGATCCTGTGACGGAGGACACGCTGGGAGCGACAATCGACTATCGTCGCGTTCATGAACTGGCGCGGATGCTGGCGGAAAAGCGCATCGGGCTGATCGAGACGTTCGGCGCGGAACTGGCGCGATCCTGCCTCGCCTTCGATCACGTGCGGCAGGCGGAGGTGGTGCTTGACAAGCCCCGCGCGCTGCCTTCGGGGATGGCGTCGGTCACGATATCGATGTCGAAGTGAGGTGCGGGTAGAGCCGGATACCCAACCCTCTGATCACCCCTTCCGGAAAGAAGTCGGCGAACGCCCAAATTCCTGCGCGAAACAGCGGGCGAGATAGCCCGGATCATTGAAGCCGCATGCATAAGCGATCTCGCTGATGGTCAGGCTGCGGCACGCCCTGTCCTCCAGCATTGCGCGGACGCGGCCCAAGCGGATCGTGCGCAGTTCGCGCCCGACGCTGCTGCCCGTCGCCGCGAACAGGCTGTGGAGATAGCGGACCGAAATCCCGTGCTGCGCGGCGATGGTCGCGGGCGTCAGGTCCGGGTCCGCGAAGCCGCTGGCCAGCGTCCGTCGGATCTGGTGCACCAGGCGGCGGCGATGTGTGGTTTCCTCGCCCGCCATCCCCTCGCACATCAGCGCCAGGCAGCCGCCAAGCTGATCAGCGATCAGGTGAGCGGGAAGGGGCCGTTCTTCCTCCACGGCCCGTGCCACGCTGTGCAACAGCCCGTCGATCGCGGCGCCCCAGGGCGATGATCCGATCAGCGGGCGGATGGTGCAGGCATAGGGATCGGCCAGCCAGCGTTCGATCCAGGCGCTGGGCAGGGCGACCAGATAGGCCTCCGAAAATGCCGATGTGACGAAGCTGAAATTGTCGAGATGGCTAAACAGCAAAGCCTCGCCCGCGCCCAGCGTCGCCTCCCGTCCATTCTGGCGCAGCGTGATGCCGCCGCTGCGCATATAGACAAGGTCGAAGCGCGGCGAGGCGCCGTGGCGTCCGCTGGCGTCGTGCACGCCTTCCTGGCTGGTTGCGTTGATGACGGAGAATTGCACGTCGCCGATATGCTGCTGCCGCAACTCGCCGCGGAATGTTGTACGATCCGGCACGCGAATGTCGATGGGCGTCACATGCGCCTGCACCTGCCCGTGCCAATGGTCAAAGGCGGGCGCGCCGTCCAGCGCGGCGGTCGATACGTGATAGCCGGGGCCATTCACCCGCAGTCCGTCTCCTTCCCGCGCCGTCAATCGCGCGCTAGGCCGCGACGATAGCGGGAAAGGCGGGGGCGCGCCACAAGGACGTTGGGTTAGAGGTCGAGAAGCAACAGCGGTGACCGCGCCCGTGAACAGCAGGGGGTGAACAGCTTTCCTTCATCCCGTTCTTCATCGGTCAGATAGCTGTCCCGATGGTCGGGCACGCCGTCCAGCACAGCGGTGACGCAGGTGCCGCACACGCCTTGTTCGCAACTGACCGGCACGTCGATCCCCGCGTCAGCCAGAATGCTGGCAACCGACGTACCGGGCGCGATCGTAAAGGTCGCGCCCGTGCTGGCAATGCACACATCGAAGGGCTGGTCGCCTGCCTGTACCAGCGGTTCGGCGGCTTCGAACAGTTCGCGATGGATGTTGGTATCCGCCCAGCCAAGCCGCTGAGCCTCGTCCCGCACGGCGTTCATGAAGCCTGCCGGCCCGCACACATAAACATGGGTGTCCGCGCGGGGCGACCCGAGCGCTGCTGCCGGCTCGAAGCGGGGCGCTCCGTCATGGCGGCTGAAATAGGTGCGTCCGCCCACCGCCTCGACTGCATCGCCAAACCCAGCGCTTTCGGGCGTCCGGCAACAATAATGAAGATCGAAGGACTTCCCTTGGCTCGCCAGTGTAGCCGCCATGGACATGATCGGCGTGATGCCGATGCCGCCACCGATCAACACATGTCGGCTGCCTCCTTGGGCGAGCGCAAACAGGTTGCGCGGCGTGCCGACGCTCACCTGCCGCCCTGGGTGGAAGGCGTCATGCACTCGGATAGACCCGCCCCGCGATTGTGGTTCGCGCAGCACCGCGATCTGGTAGCGGTGCCGCTCCGCGGGATCGTTGCAGAGCGAATATTGCCGCACCAGTCCATCATCCACCGCCACGTCGATGTGTGCGCCTGCGCTAAAGGGCGGCAGCTCACCGCCATCAGCACGCGCGAAGTCGATCCGCACGATGTCCGGGGCTAGCAGAGTCCGCCCGGTGATTTCGAGCGCCAGCCCGTCAATCAGCTTCGCCATGGTCAGCCTCAAACCACCGGTTCGACCGGCAGGCGCGTACCGGCCTTGCGCCTCAGCAAGTCAAGGGGTGCTTCTGCGCCGGGCTGAGGCAGGGCGCCTTCGGCCTCATCGGCGATCAATTTCTTCATGATGCGGCGGGCGCGGGTTGCCGCGACGTCGGCTGACGCCATCACCGGTCCCATCTCATCGAGCGTCCGGGTGCCCATCATGCGTTGCTGTTCTTCCAGGATCGGCTTGTCCTGCCCGACGAAGGCGATCTCGATCGCGGCGCGCCACAGTTCGTCCACCGCCGGATCGTCAACCTTGTAGTTGCGGGCGAAGGACCAGAAATACCAGCTGGAGGTCGCATCCCTGGGCGTCAACAGGTCGCAGCCATAGAGCCAGACGCCCTCATCCCGCGTCTTGCCTACCGGCGTCACGCCGACGTCGAGCAGCAGGTTGCCCGGCGGGTCCCAGCGCATATAGGCCCAATGATCGACATTCTCCGCATAATTGTCGAATGCGGCGGCCCAGGCGGGCGGCGCGGTGCCGTCATGCGCCCAGCGGTTGGACCAGACAGTGGTGCCGCTTTGCAGTGTCTCCAGCTTGCTGCGGGTCAACGCCTCGCTGTTCAGAACGCCTTCATGGACAAATTCGGCATGGGTCAGGTCGAGCAGATTGTCGCTGATCAGTTCATAGTTGGCGGCGACTTCCATCATTCCTTCGATCCGGCGGAAGGACGGATCATTGTTGCAGGAAAAGTCGGGGATCGTGCTTTCGTCGGCATGGTCCGCATCGCCAAGCCACAGCCAGATCATGTCGTAACGTTCGACGACGGCATAGCGCTTGACCCGCATCTTTGCCGGAATCACGCCGTCGATCAGCGGCGTGCGGGTGCAGCCGCCCGATGTGCCGAACCGGAAGCCGTGATAGCCGCACTGAATATCGTCGCCGATCAGCTTTCCGGCGCTGAGTGGTGCGAAGCGATGCGGGCAGACATTGCCGAGCGCGACCGGATCGCCGCTCTCCGTCCGGTAGAGGACGATCGATTCATCGCAGATCTGCCGTTCCAGCAGGGTGCGCCCGATCTCGCTGCTCCAGGCGGCTACATACCAGCAATTCTTAAGGAACATCTGCCTCTCCGCATTATTTCAGCCCGTCGTCGGGCTGCTTTTACGCTGCCAGAATAGATCGGGGCGTCCGGGCTTGCGCGGACAGGAGAGCACAAAAGAATGGACTAGGAAGCAGTGCCTTGAGGTGGTTTCGGCCGTAAATTAATCGACAGCCATTTCCTCGGGCCAATAAAGCCGGGTGGGATTGGCGACTAGCAGGCTATGCTGGAGGCTGGCGGTGGGCGCGATGCGCGGGATCATATCGACCAGCGCGCCATCGTCGGGAATTGCCTTTTCCATGTTCGGGTGTGGCCAATCGGTGCCCCAAAGCACGCGGGTCGGATAATCCGTGACCAGAGGGGCGACGGTCCTTGCGAAATCGTCCCACGGGGGACCTTGCGGATCTAACCGATCGGGACATGTGACCTTGGTCCAAATGTCGTCCCTGCTGTCGAGCAGGGCGCGAAAAGCGCGCATGTCGATGCCGTCCGGCCCTTGGGTGACGTCCGGACGGCCCATATGATCGATGACGATGAGGGTGGGAATGGCGTCCAGGAAAGGGCGCAGTTCTTCCAGAAGGTCGGGTTCAAAATAGACGACGACATGCCATCCAAGCGGCTGGATGCGGCGGGCGATTTCGAGGAATTTGTCCTTCGGCGCATCATCGACAAGACGCTTGAGGAAGTTGAACCGCACTCCACGAATGCCGCCTTCGTGCAGCGTTTCAAGTTCTGCGTCGCTGATTTCCGGATCGACCACCGCGACGCCGCGCGCCTTGCCGTTTGACTGCGCTATGGCGTCCAAAGTCGCGGCATTATCCGTTCCGTGGCAACTCGCCTGGACGATGATGTTGCGGGAGAATCCCAGCCGGTCCCGAAGCGCGAAGAGCATATCCGGCCCGGCGTCCTCTGGAAGATATTTCGCCTTGGGACTGAATGGAAACCGCGCCATTGGGCCAAAGACATGGCAATGCGCATCGACCGCGCCCGGCGGGGGCATGAAGCGAGGCACTGACGGATTGGAGTGCCAGCTAACAACACGATCCGTCATGCAAAAATCTCTCCGTCCATCAGCTTTCGGGCGGTGCGCAGCAAGGCGGCGCTGACGACCTGGCCCTGATCGTCCAGTTCCATGACGCAGGTGGTTTCGCCCGTGGGATGTTCTACCGAAAGGCTTTTGATCCTGCCATCGGGAATGGCGGCAAGCTCTGCCGCTGGCGTGCCTTCAATGAGGCAGGCGGTGGCGACGCTGACCGCGCCCAGCACGCCAATGGAGGCGTGGGCGCGATGGGGGATGAAGCTGCGCACCGTGATCGCGCCGCCGTGGCGCGCGGGTGCTACCAGCATCATCTTGGGCACCGACTTTTCCTTTACATCGCCAAGGTTCATGCGTTCTCCAACGGCGAGACGGATTTTCTCGATGCGAGCCTTGAGGGCGGTGTCCTTGTCCAACGCGTCGCGATCTTCATAGCCGGTTATGCCCAAATCCTGTGCCTTCATGACGACGCAAGGCATTCCATTGTCGATCAGGGTGACGCGAACGCCTTCGACCTCATCGAAGACATTGCCGGTTGGGAGCAAGGCGCCGCAGGAGGAACCGGCGGTGTCGCGGAATTCCAGCGGGACAGGGGCAGCGGTGCCGGGGACTCCGTCGATTTTCGCGTTGCCGCCATAGCGGACGATACGGTTCGGGGTTTGCACGGTCGCGATCGCGGTCTGGCCGGTATTTTCCATATAGATGGCGACGCGGGTCTCCCCATCCTGCGCCTCGACCAGGCCGCGTTCGACGGCGAAAGGGCCGACGCCAGCGAGGATGTTGCCGCAATTCTGCGCGTCGGTGACGATGGCTTGATCGACGAAGACCTGGAGAAAGAGATAGTCGACATCCACGCCGGGCCGCGCCGACTTTTTGACCACGGCCACCTTGCTCGTCAGTGGGTCGGCGCCGCCCATGCCGTCGATCTGACGGGGATCGGGTGAACCCATGATGCGCAGAAGGAAACTGTCGCGAATGGCGGGGTCGGCGGGCAAGTCTTCGGCGAGGAAATAGCCGCCCTTTGACGTGCCGCCGCGCATCCACATGACACGGGCCGAGTCAGACATATTTGAGCCCCATTTCTTCAAGGCGCGGGCGCATGTTGTAGATGTCGAGACCGAGTTCGCCAGCGGCGAGGCGAACACGCTTGGCTTCTTCGGCGGCTTCGCGGGCTTGGGCTTTCTCGAGGACAGCGGTGGCGTTGGCGCGTGGGACGATGCAGACGCCGTCATCGTCGGCGATGATGATGTCGCCCGGATTGACGAGGGCGTTGGCGCAGACGACGGGGATGTTCACGCTGCCGAGCGTCGCCTTTATCGTGCCCTGGGCATGGACGGCCTTCGACCAGACGGGGAAGTTCATTTGCGTGAGGTCGCGGATGTCGCGGACGCCTGCGTCTATGACGAGGCCACGACAGCCTCGCGCCTGGGCGGAAGTGGCGAGGAGGTCGCCGAAATAGCCGTCGGTGCATGGGCTGGTGGGCGCGAGGAGGAGGATGTCGCCTTCGCGGAGCTGTTCGATCGCGACGTGGATCATCCAGTTGTCGCCGGGAGGCGCGGAAATGGTGACGGCGCTGCCAGCGATGCGGGCGCCGGGATATATGGGGCGCATGTAAGGGGCGAGGAGTCCGGTGCGGCCCTGGGATTCGTGGACGGTGGCGACGCCGCAATGGGCGAGGGCGTCGATGATGGAAAGGTCCGCCCGGTCGATATTCTGGACGACGATGCCGGACATGCGATTTGCTCCTTTGGCGAAAGCATGAAGGAAGTGGCGAGAAAAAACGGGTTGAACAAGTTTGAACTGTGTCATTATTATTAGTTTTTGCTAAGTGTTCGTGATGACACCTGATCAGTTCAATATCCGGCACCTGTCTGCCGTCGCCGCCGTGGTCGCTCAAGGGACCGTCAGTCTGGCGGCGCGTGCCGTCAATCTGACGCAGCCTGCGGTGACTCAGGGGATCGCCAAGCTGGAGGCGCAGCTGGGCCTGCCGCTGTTCGAGCGGCACCCCGGCGGCATGACGCCGACGGAAGCGGCGGTGAGGCTTGCGCCCCGACTGGAAGCGGCGTTGCGGCTGATCGGCAGCAACCGGGCGACGGCGGCGCAAATCCGGGCCTTTGTCGCGCTGGCGCGGGCGGGGAGCTATGCGGCGGCGGCGACCGAGGCAGGCGTGACAGAGCCGTCGCTGCATCGGGCGGTGGGCGACCTTGGCCTCGCGATGGGATACAGGCTGGCGGAGCGGCGTGGCCGGGGCGTGGCGTTGACGAATGCGGGGGCGGCGCTGGCGCGACGGCTGAGGCTGGCGCTGGCGGAACTGCGGTCGGGGCTGGAAGAGATCGAGGCGCTGAAAGGGCAGGAGAGCGGGCGCGTCGTCGTGGGCGCGATGCCGCTGTCTCGCGCAAGGCTGCTGCCCCGCGTGATCAGCCGGTTTCGGCGCGAGTTCCCGCAGGTGCATATCAGCGTCCATGAAGGATCACATGCCGAACTGGTCGGCCCGTTGCGCGATGGCGAGGTGGACATGATGATCGGCGCGCTGCGTGATGCGTCGGTCGGGCAGGACCTGGTGCAAAAGCCGCTGTTCGAGGACCGGCCGACGATCATGGCGCGGGCCGGGCATCCGCTGGCCGGGGGATGGGACGCGGACGCTCTACGGCGTTTCCCATGGATATTGCCGCCGGAAGGAACGCCGTTGCGGCAGTTGTGGCGGGAGATGGTGGAGACGCTGGGCGGAGAATTGCCTGCCGTGCCGATCGAATGCGGATCGGTGATGACGATCCGGGAGCTGCTGGTGAACGGCGATTATCTGACGATGCTGTCGGTGGATCAACTGGCGCTGGAGCTGAACGCCGGGATGGTGATCGACATCGGTCCCGCGCCCGGCGCGATCAGCCGCATGATCGGGCTGACCACCAGAACGGATTGGCGCCCGACGCGCTTGCAACACTGTTTCATGGCGGCGATCGATCAGGAAGTAGAGAAGATAAGTTCGTAAAAACTTATGACAGTGCCGGGGATTCGATTGGCGGGGCCAGTAGGGATGGGCCATCCCTTGGCGCATGGAGCAGGAAGTCGGTCTGATCGGATTTGGCGAGGCGGGTTCGACCTTTGCATTGGCAGGGGGTTGGGCCGCGCGGGCGCATGTTTTCGACAGCAAGACCGAAGATGCGGTGGCGCGTGACGCGATGATCGCCAGCTATGCGGACGCCCAAGTGCTGGGCGCGCGCTTCCTGGAAGACGCGCTTTCCGGCGTGGGATTGGTGATTTCGTTGGTGACGGCGGATCAGGCATTGGCGGTTGCTGAGGCGGCGGCGGAGTGCATCGCGCCGGGCGCTATCTATTGCGACATGAACAGCGTGGCGCCGCTGACCAAGCAGGAGGTTGCGCGGACCATCGAGGCTGTCGGCGGACGATATGTCGATGTCGCCGTCATGGCGCCGGTTCGTCCGGCGGCGCTGTCCGTCCCGTTGCTGTTGAGCGGGGGAATGGCGGAAGAGGCCGCGGCGCGGTTGCAGGTGTTGGGCTTTACCAATATGCGCGTTGTCGGTGACGCGGTGGGCCGGGCGTCCGCGATCAAGATGATCCGGTCGGTGATGGTCAAGGGAATGGAGGCGCTGACAGCGGAATGCGTGCTGGCGGCGGAGGCGGCGGGCGTGCGCGACGAGGTGCTGGCGTCGCTCGATGCGAGCGAGAAGGCGCGGCCTTGGGGCGAGCGGGCGGACTATAATCTGGAACGGATGCTGGTTCATGGGCTGCGCCGTGCGGCGGAGATGGAAGAGGTTGTGAAGACGCTGGAGGCGCTGGGCACCGGGGCTGCGATGACGCGCGGGACGGTGGAGCGGCAGCGGGCGATTGGGGCGCTGGGCGTGGAGGTGGTGCCCGAGGGGTTGAGCGGGAAGCTTGGGGTGGTTTTGGCGCGGGGTGAGGATGTGGCCGGTGATGGTTTGGCCCGAGATGGGAGTGCAGTTGCGGCTTGAGGGAGTTTCGTCATCCCAGCGAAAGCTGGGATCTCAGGCGGCGTGGGTTCGGCCTGGAGGCACGAGATCCCAGCTTTCGCTGGGATGACGGGAGTTGGGCGAGGGCGCTTATCCCCTTCGTCACCCCGGACTTGATCCGAGGTCCCGCTGGCTGAGTGCGCGGGGATGGAGAAGCGGGACCCCGGGTCAGGCCCGGGGTGACGAGCTTGGTGGGGGCAGAAGAGGCATGAGATCCCAGCCTGCGCTGGGATGACGGAAACTGGCCGATGACGGCGATGTATGAATGCTGTGATTGAAGGACTGAGAGACGAATGAGCCTGATTATCGACTGCCATGGCCATTATACGGTGCTCCCCAAGGGGCATGATGCCTGGCGGGAAGAGCAGAAGGCGGCGTTCAAGGCGGGCGTTGCTGCGCCGTCTTATCCGGACATCAGCGACGATGAGATTCGCGACACGATCGAGTCCAACCAGTTGCGCCTTATCAAGGAGCGGGGCGCGGACCTGACGATCTTTTCTCCGCGTGCTTCGGCGATGGCACCGCATGTGGGGGATGCGGAGGTCGCCCGGGAATGGGCGATGCGGTGCAATGACCTGATCGCGCGGGTGGTGGGGTTGTACCCCGAGACTTTCGCTGGCGTGTGCATGCTACCGCAGTCGCCCAAGGCGGACATGGCGAACAGCATTGCCGAGCTGGAGCGGTGCGTGAAGGAGTTGGGCTTTATCGGGTGCAACCTAAACCCCGATCCGGGCGGCGGGCATTTCCAGCATCCGCCGCTGACGGATCGTTACTGGTATCCCTTTTACGAGAAGATGGTCGAGCTGGAGGTTCCGGCGATGATCCATGTGTCGGGCAGCTGCAACCCGGCGATGCATGCGACCGGTGGCTATTATATCGCGGCGGACACAATCGCCTTCATGCAGTTGCTGGAGGGGGATTTGTTCGCGGATTTCCCGACATTGCGCTTCATCATTCCGCATGGCGGCGGCGCGGTGCCCTATCATTGGGGGCGCTATCGGGGACTGGCCGACATGCTGAAGAAGCCGAGCCTCGACAGGCATCTGATGAACAACATCTTTTTCGACACTTGCGTCTATCACCAGCCGGGCGTCGATTTGCTGGCCGATGTGATCGACAACAAGAATATCCTTTTTGGGTCCGAGATGGTTGGCGCGGTGCGCGGGATCGATCCGACGACCGGCCATTATTTCGATGATACCAAGCGCTATGTCGATGCGCTGGATATCAGCGATGCGGAACGGCACGCGATATTCGAGGGCAATGCCCGCCGTGTTTTCCCGCGTCTGGATGCGCAGCTGAAGGCGCGCGGGTTGTGAGCTACCGTACCCCCCTTGCAGCCCCTTGGGGAGTGGGTCCATCTTCTGTCCCTGCTGTGGAAGGACGAGGCGGAAGATGGATTTTTTCTTGTCTGGAGAACCGCCGATGAGCGTTGATATCCATGAATATCTGGCCGAATTCGACGATATACCCGGTACGCGCGTCTATACCGGAAAGCGCGCGCGGCAGGGTTATTGGATGAACCAGTTCGCGATGAGCCTGATGAAAGGCGATAATCGCGAACGGTGGAAGGCGGACGAGCGCGCCTATCTGAACGAATGGCCGATGACGGAAGATCAACGGCAGGCGATTTTGGATCGCGACTATAATCGTTGCCTCGATCTGGGCGGCAATATCTATTTCCTGGCGAAGGTTTTTTCCACCGACGGCATGTCGTTTTTGCAGGCAGTGGGAACGATGACGGGCATGAACACGGAAGAGTATCAGGCCATGATGGTCGCCGGAGGGCGATCACCCGAAGGCCAGCGTTCGATAAGGGAGAAACGTTGATGGCCCGCATTACCGCTGGCGTAGGGACCAGCCATGTGCCCGCGATTGGCGCGGCGATGGATAATGGGAAAGTGGGTGAGCCCTATTGGGCGCCGGTGTTCGCCGGATATGATTGGTCGCGGCAGTGGATCGCGCAGGAAAAGCCGGATGTCGTGATACTGGTCTATAACGACCATGCGTCGGCGTTCGACATGAAGATCATTCCGACCTTCGCGATTGGCTGTGCCGACCGCTACGGCATTTGCGACGAGGGATGGGGGCCGCGGCCAGTGCCAGACGTGGAGGGGCATGCTGACCTTGCCTGGCATATCGCGCAGAGCCTGATCCTGGACGAGTTCGACATGACCATCATCAACGAGATGGACGTCGATCATGGGCTGACCGTGCCGATGAGCCTGCTGTTCGGGCAGCCCGACAAATGGCCGGTCAAGGTCGTCCCGCTGGCCGTCAACGTCGTCACCTATCCGCCGCCGTCGGGCAATCGTTGCTGGATGCTGGGCGAGGCGATTGCGCGGGCGGTGGAAAGTTTCCCCGAGGATCTGAACGTGCAGGTGTGGGGCACGGGCGGGATGAGCCATCAGTTGCAGGGGCCGCGCGCGGGTCTGATCAACGCCGAATGGGACAATCGCTTCCTGGACCTGTTAAGTGCCGAAGATAATGGGCAGTTGCGCGCCATCCCGCATATCGAATATCTGCGGGAAACCGGATCGGAGGGGATCGAGATGGTGATGTGGCTGATCATGCGCGGTGCGCTGGGCAAGAAGGTCACGCCGCTGCATCGCCATTATCATGTTCCCGCATCCAATACGGCGGTCGGGCATTTGGTGTTGAAACCCGACGATTCATAACGACAATCGAAGGGATGGATCATGGCGCGCGCCGACATCGAGGATGCATTGGTTAGGCTGGAGCAGGTGCATAAGCAACTGGGTGCGCTATCCACCGGTGCGGAGCCGGGCTGGGAAAAGCAATATTTGCAGGCTCGGCGGGCGTTGCAGGAACAGATCAACCGATTGTGCCAGGCGGATGGGCAGCTGAACCTGTCCGATGAGGATAGCCGCCGGTTCCGCGATGCCTTTGGCAAGTTCCGGACGGCGACGGCGTTGCATCAGGCGGATTGGCCGGTCGTCGAAATCGACCGGCAGAACCCGGCATATAGTCAGTCCGCAGCCAATGTGGGGCAGACTTATCAGCAATTCATGACGGTGATGCGCGCGCTGATGCAGCGATAGCCAGAGCGCGCGGCCAGTAAGATGAGGAGTTAGTTTATGAGAATCGCGCTGGCCGGTGCGGGGGCTTTTGGTGAAAAGCATCTGGATGGCCTGAAAAATATCGATGGCGTGACCGTCACCTCGCTGGTCGGGCGAAATCTGGAGCCGACGCAGGCGATCGCGGCGAAATATGGGATCGGGCATGCGACCACGGAGCTGGCCGAGACGCTGGCGCGCGATGATGTCGATGCGGTGATCCTGTGCACGCCGACGCAGATGCATGCGGAACAGGCGATCGCCTGCATGGATGCGGGCAAGCATGTTCAGGTCGAGATACCGCTGGCCGACAGTTGGGGCGATGCGTTGGCGGTGCTGGCCAAGCAGCAGGAGACGGGGCTGACCTGCATGGTTGGGCATACGCGGCGCTTCAACCCGAGCCATCAATGGGTGCATCAGCAGGTCAAGGCAGGCGCGTTCAACGTCCAGCAGATGGACGTGCAGACCTATTTCTTCCGGCGCAAGAATATCAATGCAAAGGGTGAGGCGCGGTCATGGACCGACCATCTGCTGTGGCACCATGCAGCGCATACGGTGGACCTGTTCGCCTATCAGGCGGGGCGGATCGTGGATGCGCATGCGATGCAGGGGCCGATCCATCCTGAGCTTGGTATTGCCATGGACATGTCGATCCAGCTGAAGAGCGAGAGCGGGGCGATCTGTACGCTTTCGCTTAGCTTCAATAATGACGGGCCGCTGGGGACGTTCTTTCGCTATATCGGCGACACGGGCACCTATATCGCGCGCTACGATGATCTGGTGAACGGCAAGGAAGAGCCGATCGACGTGTCCAAGGTGGACGTGTCGATGAACGGGATCGAGTTGCAGGACCGCGAATTTGTGAGCGCGATCCGGGAGGGGCGGGAGGCTAATTCGAGCGTGGCGAAGGTGTTCGACTGCTATCGGGTGCTTGGGGAGCTGGAGAAGCAGTTGGAGTGAGAAGCGGCGGAATCACTGGGGGCCGCCATTGCCGGCCCCGGCTTTCTCTGCGGCCAGTCTTTCCTCGATGATGCGGCGGCCAAGCGCCAGGCCGTTATCGGCGATGATGAACGCCATTTGATCCCCGGCGCTGCGGTTGACCTCGCCCTGTTGCGCTTCGATCATTAACCGGTCCTCTTCGAAGCCTTCCGCTATGCGAGCGGCGAGTTTCGCCGTGAATTCGCGGTCGCCGATGTTGAAGTTATGGGCATAGCTCCAGAAGAAGTGGCTGTTCTGTTCGTCCTCGGGCGTGACGATCTGTGTCGCGCGGAACTGCATCGCCTCGCTGACGCGCTGCCCTTCGGGGGCGCCGCTGCCTGCAGGGGCGCTGCCCGAATCCATCAGGAACACATTGCCCGGGATGTGCAATTCATAAATATGCCAGCGATCGACGGGGCCTTCGAACGTGTTGAAGCCCTTAAGATAAGGGGCGATGCCCGGCTCCCCCAAATACCAGCGGGTCAGCCGCACCTTGTCTCCCTCACGTTCCACTTTGGGCCGGATATGCGCAATCGTTGCAGAGCCGCCCAAGGTATTTTCATGCACATAGGTCAAATGGGAAAAGTCGAGGAGATTATCCAGGATCAGACGGTAATCGGCCTTGTAATGTATATATGCCGGAATGGACGCCCAGGCCGGATCGTCCTGATAATGGCAGTCGGGGATGAGGTTGGGGTCGGCCTTTGCCGGGTCGCCCATCCATATCCATACCTGTTTGTACCGTTCGACCGTCGGGTAGCTGCGCACATTGGTGTTGGGGCTGAGCCCCTTTCGGCCGGGTTCCTCGATGCATTTTCCATCGGCGTCGAACAACAGGCCATGATACATGCAGCGTACGCAGTCTCCTTCCCGCCGCCCTATCGACAGCGGAGCGAAGCGGTGGCTGCATCGATCCCGAATGGCGGCCACCTTGCCGCCCGTCGTGCGGAAGAACAGGATGTTGTCGCCGAGCACCCTGCGCGACATCATCGACGTCACGTCCAGTTCGTGGCTCCATGCGCCGACATACCACGCGTCGCGAATGAACATCCTGTCTCTCCTCCATCCAATGCCGTCATGATGGCATTTCAGGAGGGATGCGGCGTTAGTGACGTGCGAAAAGCTTTGGCCATTTACTCAAAAATCGAATAGGATTTCGGCGGTGCCCCAGTCCACCATGCCCCCTTATTATTTCATCTACGGACAACATATCCGCGATCTCGATCCGCGCTTTATCCATGTCGAGAGAATCAGTGATCGCGGCACGCTGCACCATGGCAATGTCGAGCCGCACGTCCATCCGCACCTGCATCAGCTTTCCTATTGGTTGCAGGGCGAAGGCCGTTTCACCATCGACGGCGCAGAGCATGACCTTTCGCCCGGCACGCTGACATGGATACCCGCGAACGCGGTCCACGGTTTCAGGGCGGACGCGGCGGCCGACGCCATCGTGCTGAGCCTGTCGCATGATTTCCTGTCCAATGTCCTTGACCATGTCGATGCCGTGCCGGTTGACGCGCTTGCCCGGAACCCGCTGATCTCGAAAATGCCTGCGGAACTGACTGGCCGCGTACGGGAGGCGTTTCTGGACCTGGAACGAGAACATCAGTTTCCGTCCTGGGGCCTGAAAAATGTGGTGAGCGCGCATGTGCAACTGATCATGGTCATGCTCGCCCGCTTGTTCGAAGCCGACCGGCTTGCGTGCCATGCCCCGCCGAAGGCAGCCACGCTGTTTTCCCGCTTCATCAGCCTGCTCGAACAGAGATTTCGGGAGTGCCGCACGGTCGATGCCTATGTCGCGCTGCTGGGAACGACGCCCTATCTGCTCAATCGCGCCTGCCGGGAAGGGGCGGGCCGGAATGCGTCTGAAGTGATCCGGGGCCGGGTGCTTCTGGAGGCAAAGCGGCTGCTCCATTACACCGCCCTTAATTCGGGAGATGTCGCCTTTGCATTGGGCTTTAGCGATCCGGCGCATTTCGGCCGGGCGTTTCGCGCGGAAACCGGCCTGTCTCCCGCCCGGTGGCGGGCGCAGCAGCGCAGGCTGGCCGACGAGAACAAGGATTAGGGCGTAAATTCGGATCGCGGCGCTCTGGACGACAATCATTTATCATGATAAATATATCATGAGTGAATTGGGAGATGCCCTGCATGAATGCTGACGATCGCTCTCTTCTGCAAAGACGCAGGCAGGTGCTGGGGACCGGGGCGCCCCTTTTCTATGACGAGCCCTTGCATCTGGTCCGTGGTGAGGGTGCCTGGGTTTTCGACAGCGACGGGCGCCGCTATCTGGACGTCTATAATAATGTGCCGCATGTCGGCCATTGCCATCCCCATGTGGTCGCGGCTGCGTCGCGGCAACTGGCGACGCTCAACATCAATACGCGCTATCTGCACGACAATGTCGTCGATTACGCCGAACGGCTGGCCGCCACTACCGATTATGATCATGCCGGCGTCTTCTTCACATGTACCGGGACGGAGTCGAACGAGCTGGCTCTGCGCATCGCCCGGCATGTGACGGGCGGCACGGGCATCATCGCCAGCAGCGTCAATTATCATGGCAATTCGGCGGTCCTCGCATCCCTGTGCACTGCCTTTCCAGTCCCTGAACCCTTTCCGGACTTCGCCCGGCTGGTGCAGGTGCCTGACCCTTATCGCCACCGATTGGGCCGATCCGACGCCGAGTTGGCGAGTCATTATCTGGATGAGGCGCGCGGGGCGATCGCTTCGTTGCAGGACAGTGGCGTCAAGCTGGCGGCCCTGCTGATCGATCCTTCGCTTGCCAACGAAGGCTTGCCCGAATTCGTGCCCGGCTACCTTACCGGCTTGGTCGAACTGGTGCGTGCGGCCGGTGGCCTGGTCATCGCGGACGAGGTGCAATCAGGCTTTGGCCGAACTGGTGCCGCGATGTGGGCTCATCAGTATCACGGCATCATTCCAGACATCATCACCACCGGCAAGCCGATGGGCAACGGCTTCCCGATCGGCAGCGTCATATCGACCTATGACGTGATCGACGAGTTTGGCCGGAGCGCGAATTATTTCAACACTTTCGGCGGAAACCCTGTGGCGACGGCCGCCGCCGCCGCAGTGCTGGACGTCATAGAGAATGAAGGGCTGATCGCCAACGCCGCCACCGTTGGCGCCTATGTCGAAGAGCGTTTGAAAGCGTTGATGATGCGCCATGAGATCATCGGCAATGTGCGTTGTCGCGGCATGTTCTTCGGCCTTGAACTGGTGGCGGATCGCGCGACGAAGGAACCTTCGCCCCATGCGGGCCGGATCGTCAATGCGATGAAGGACAAGGGCGTGCTGCTCAGTCGCATTGGTCCATTCGACAACATCCTCAAGATGCGGCCGTCGATGGTGTTCACCTGTGAACAGGCGGACATCCTACTGGCGGCGCTTGACGAAACACTGGAAGAAATGGCCTGCTGATGCCCGCATCGAACGACGCTTTTTACGCCCGGACGCCGGATGAACAGATCGCCGCGCTTCAGCTGCTGGCGGAAACGGCGCTGGCGCAATGGCCGGGGCGCTTCACTGATCTGACGCCCGTCAAATATCGGGAGAATGCGGTATTTTCGGTGTTCCGCGACGATGGCCGCCGCTTTGCCGTGCGCATCCACCGATATGGATACCACAGCCCCGAGGCGCTGCGATCGGAACTGGCGTGGATGCGGTCATTGGCCGATGCGGGCGTGGGTGCGCCCCTGTCCGCGCTTAGCCATGCGGGCGAGGCGCTGGTCGCTATGGCGCATCCCGCAGTCCCAGAGCCGCGCCAGGTCGATTTCCTCGAATGGTTGCCCGGAACGCCGATCGGGTCGGCGGACCATGGCCTGTCCCTGACTGGCGCGGATGCAATCGCGGCAATGGAAAAAGTCGGGGCGCTTGCGGCCCGCGTGCATGGTCATTCGCACGCATGCGCCAGCGCGGGGACAATGGTGCGTCATGCGTGGGATGCGGACGGGTTGATCGGATCGGAACCCTTTTGGGGGCGCTTCTGGGAAATGCCGGGGCTGACATCGGCGCAGCTTGCACTATTGCAGGAAGCGCGGAAGCACGCCGCGCGCGACTTGGCGGCCTTTGGCATGGATGGCGATCGATACGGCCTTATCCACGCCGATTTCGTGCCGGAAAATCTGCTGTTCGACGGCGAGCGGATCAATCTGATCGATTTCGACGATTGCGGCTTTGGTTGGCATATGTTCGAACTGGCGACCGCGCTGTTCTTCCTGCATCATCAGGAGGATTATGCGCCGCTGACGCAAGCGCTGCTGCGCGGTTATCGTCAGGAGCGCGTGCTGCCCGCCGAGCATGAAGCGCTGTTGCCGCTCTTCCTGTTCCTGCGCGGCACGACCTATATGGGCTGGACGCAAACGCGCTATGAAACGGAAACGGCGCAGACCCAGGGGCCGATGATAATCCAACGGACGTGCGATCTGGCGGAACGGTATCTGAAGACGAAGTCGTAGTCGTCGGAAATGCTGAACCACTGCTGAAAGTTACAGGAAAGGCAGAGTGCCGACATCGACGATGCCGCCGCCGCCATCGACGCTCTAAGCGCCGTCCCCGTCACGAAGGATGCATCATCGGACGCCAGAAAGGCGACGACCGCCGCCATTTCGTCGGGCCGCGCCATGCGTCGCAAGGGGTAGGCGCGGGTCAGCTCTTGCTGAAGCTGAGCGGGATCGATGCCCTTTTCCCGCGCCATGTCCCGGATTTCGCGCTGCGCCATTTCGGTCAGCGTCCAGCCCGGGCACATCGCGTTGCAGCGGATATTTTCCGGTCCATAGTCGAAGGCGATCGACCGGCTAAGCCCCAGCAATCCCGCTTTTGATGCACAGTAGGCGGCATAGGATGGCGCTCCGGCCGAGGCAGCAACCGATGATATCAATATGATCGACCCGCCGCCGCGCGCGCGCATCGCCGGAATGGCAGCCCGCGCCGCCATCATCGCGCCATCCAGATTGACGTCGAACGCGCGATGCCAGTCGGGCAGCGAAATGCTTTCCACCGATCCGAATTGTTCGGTGCCCGCGCTGACCACCAGAATGTCGAGGCCGCCAAGCTCCGCGCATGCCTGATCGACGGCGCTTTTGATGTCGGCGGGGCTGGTTGTGTCGCCGACGATCGCAATGCCGTCGCACTGTCTTGCAACCCCGGTCAGTGACTCGCGCCGCCGTCCGAGCAAAACGACCCGGCCGCCTTCGTCCGCGATGCGCTGCGCTGCGGCAGCCCCGATCCCGCTGCCTCCGCCGGTTATCAGCGCGACCTTACCGTCAAATCTTTTCGCCATTTTCTCTCAATCTCCGATGATGGCTGATCCGGCGACATTTCCCTTGATTAACTTATCATGATAAATTACTCAACAGGCCTTGAGGAGACGGGTCTCCGGCCGCGCCGCTTGGGCGGCTCGCCGAACGGCCTATTAAATAACCAAGGTGACGCTGAATACGACACGGCTAAAATAGGGGGAAAAATGATGATGACTTGGTCTGCTTCACGGCTAAGCTCGGCATCCTTGATAGCGATGATGCTGTGCAGTCAGCCAGTCATGGCTCAGGATGCTTCCGCACCGCCTCAGTCCGATCCAGCGCCCACGCCTGCCAGTCCCTTCGGCGAAATCACCGTCACCGCGCAGAAACGTGAGCAGAGCCTGCGTGACGTACCAGTGTCGATCTCCGCCTATTCCGGCGATCAACTCAAGAAGCTGGGTATCACCAACACTACTGAAATCACGCAGCAGATCCCGGCGATGCACATCAATGCATGGTCGCCCAATGTGACGATATTCAACCTGCGCGGTATTTCTCAGAACAACTTCACCGACTATCTGGAAGCACCTGTCGCCGTTTATACCGACAATGCCTATATGGGTTCGATCAACGGCATCAGCGGACAATTGTTCGACATCGAACGGGTGGAGGTGCTGCGCGGCCCGCAAGGCACGTTGTTCGGACGCAATGCTACGGGCGGGGTCGTCCATTATCTCAGCCATGGCGCGACCGACCGCGACCTGAACGGCTATGTCGAGGGCAGCTATGGCCGTTTTCGGCAGCGCTCGCTGGAAGGCGCCGTGGGCGGACAGATTGCGGAAGGCTGGCGCGCTCGCCTGTCCATGCGCCGGGCGTTGGGCGGCAACTATATCAAGGCGAAGGATACAGACGCTGCCAATGGTCTGGTCAGTTCTGGGCAAGATGTCGGCGGGCAGAACGCCTTTTCCCTGCGCGCGACAACGCAGATCGACGTGACGCCCGACTTGATGGTCGAACTATGGTATAAATATTCGCGCGACCATGAAGTGCCGACCGGCGCCTACTCCTTCGAAAATTGCGTGTTCGAGGCGAATGGCTATTGCCGGGTCAACTCCGCGGGGCTGACCAATGGTCCTGGCGGCGTGGTCAATGGCATTACCGGAGCGAAAGCGTCGCCCTATGACAATTTCTCCGGCACGGCGGGGCACCTCAATCGCCGCGTTCATATCGGCCAGGCGAACGTCACTTGGTCGCTGGGCGATGTCGAACTGACGTCGATCACCAATTATACCAGTCTCAAGAAAGACTATCTGGAGGATGGCGACGGCCTGCCGATCGAAGTGATCGTGTTCGGCACGACCGCGAAATATGACCAGATTTCGCAGGAATTGCGCCTGTCGGGCGAATCCGGGCCGCTCAAGTGGCAGGTCGGCGGCTATTATCTCGACATGCGCACCAAGGGGACGATGACCACGATCGGCGCGCCCGTGATCGGCAACGCTATCGACCTGAATGGTTCGGCCAACGCTCCGCGCGTGCTTGAACGCTATTCGTTGGTGTCGAAGAATTGGTCCGTGTTCGGGCAGGGCGAATATCAGTTGTCGTCCACCTTGTCGCTGATCGCGGGTCTGCGCTATTCCAAGGACACGAAGTCCATGGACTATGTCTCGACGCTCAGCGACACGGGTTTTCCGGACCAGACACTTGCGACTGACGAGACATTTGCGAGCCAGCGGCCCGGCGCGAACCGCATCAGCCATGGCGATTACGCCGCGCGCGTGTCGATCAATTACAAGCCCAATCGCGACCTGTTGCTGTTCGCGTCCTATAATCGCGGCATCAAGGGCGGAAACTGGACGCTCGCCCCGACCGTGACGGCGGAACTGTTCCGGCATAAGCCCGAAACCTTGCACAGTTTCGAACTCGGCGCGAAGTTGTCGACCCCGGATCAGAAATTGCGGGTCAACGCCACGCTGTTCCACTATATTTACGAAGATTATCAGGCGTTCGCCATGATCGGCGGCACGCCGCAAGTGTCGAACAGCGATGCGCTCGCGACCGGCGCCGAAGTTGAACTTACCTGGCAGCCGGTGGACCATCTGAACATGATGCTGGGCGGCAGTTGGGAAACATCCAAGGTCAAGACCGTGCGCGCTGCGGGTGAACAGATCGGGCCGGAACTGTTCCCCGGCGCGCCGGACGCGCAATATTGCACCAATATCGGCGGCGCCTTCCGCTGCGTCTTTCCCGATGCGACCGTCAGGAACGCGGAATTCCCCAACGCGCCACGGTTCAGCCTGAACTATCTTGTCCGCTATGATTTCGACGTCGGGGCAGGGACGGGCGCGGTGCAGGTCGATGGAGCATGGTACCACAAGCAGTTCCTGGAAGTCACCAATGCCGCCTCTTCGGTCCAGCCCGCCTATAATGTGACGAACGCGTCGATCAGCTGGACCGATCCAAGCAAGCGGTTCGACATATCGCTATGGGGCAAGAACGTCTTTGGCGAGCAATATCGGGCCTATACCCTGAACCTCGGCATCCTTGGGACGACATCCTATTATGCGCCGCCCGCCAGCTATGGCGCGACGGTGCGGGTGTCCCTGTG
>NZ_AP027343.1:0-60531 GCF_055393875.1 Sphingobium sp. TomTYG74
ATGAACCGGCGTAATATAGCTGTCTACGGTGTGTTTGCGCTCATCGTGATCTTCGTCCTCGGCGGCCTGGTGGCAATCATCGGCATGGGGCAATTCCGGACTGACCTGAATATAGCCAGGATGCCGGAATATTTCTGGTTCTATCGCGACAATCCATTTGTGATGGGCTGGCTCTTGAAGGGCGTCGGCGGTGTCGCGGCGATCGGCGCGCTCGGCGGCGCCTTCATCTACATCAACAAGCGTCAGACGCTCCATGGAGCGGCGCGCTGGGCCAATCGAATCGAGGCTAAAAGTGCGGGCCTGCTCGACGGGGAAGGCCTGCTGCTTGGAACGCGCAGGAAGGGCCTGTTCGGTACAGAGTTTGTCCAGTTCAGCGGCACTGAGCATGTCTTGCTGGAAGCGCCGACACGCGCCGGTAAGGGCGTCGGCGTCGTCATTCCAAATCTGCTGGCGTGGTCGGATTCAGTCGTCGTCCTCGACGTGAAGCAAGAGAATTGGGAGAAATCGGCAGGTTGGCGCAAGAGCCTCGGTCATCAAGTGCTGATGTTCGATCCGCTCGATCCCCAAGGCCGCACGGCCCGTTATAATCCGTTCGCCCATATCAGGCGTACCGATCCGGTGGAGGTCATTGACGAGCTGCAGAAGATTGCGGCGATGCTTTGGCCGCCGCCAGCGAACGGCGAGAGCTTCTGGATGGACAGCGCACGCACCGCATTCATCGGCGTCGCGGCCTATATCGCGGCAACTCCCGCCCTCCCCTTCACCATGGGCGAGGTCTACCGCAACTTCAGCGCCGGCGATGCGAAAGAGCGTTTCCCGAAGATCATCAAGGACAGGCAGGCGGCGGGCGATCCCTTGTCGGAGGCCTGCATATCGGCGCTGAATGACTGGATCTCCAGCTCGGCCAATACGTTCACCGGCATTCGCCAGTCCGTGTCGGCCAAAATCAATCTTTGGATCAATCCCTATGTCGACGCGGCCACGTCGGAATCTGATTTCGACCTGCGCGAGTTCCGTTCGCGCCCGATCTCGCTCTACCTCGGCGTCTCCCCCGACAACATCGAGCGCGTTTCGGACATTTACAATCTGCTGTTCCAACAGCTCATCGACCTGAATGTGCGCGAGCTGCCGGACGAAAAAACCGGGAGGCATCCGCTCAAGCTGCTCCTGCTGCTCGATGAGTTCGCGCGCCTCGGCCGCGCCAGCGTGATCGCCTCAGGCTTCAGTTACGTCGCCGGCTACGGCATTCGTCTGCTGCCAGTCATTCAGGCCCGCGCGCAATTGCGCGATGTGTACGGCCCTGACGTGACTAGCGAGATTGTCCAGAACTGCGGCGTTGAGTTGGTCTTTACGCCCAAGCACGTCGACGTTGCGAAAGAGCTATCCGAACGCCTCGGCAACTACACGTATGAGGCGAAATCGCGCTCCAAGCGCGTGTGGGATGCCTTTGAGGGATCTGTATCAACCTCCGATCAGCGCCGTCCCCTCATGCTGCCGCAAGAGCTGCTGTTGCTCTCGCAAGACGACGTGATCGTTCTGCGCGCCGGCATCCCCCCGCTGAAAGGCGGGAAAATTCGCTATTACAAGGATAAGTGGATGACGAAGGCGTCGAGCGTCGCCCCTCCGCCGATCATACCGCGGCCGCTAGATCCTTCGATTGCAAGGCGCTCGCTGGCATTCATCGAAAGCATCGAGTCTCCCGAAATGACCGATGCTGAGGCGGAAAGCGGCGTCGATTTCGCGCGCTTGGTGGGCTTTCCATTCGATGAGCTGCCCGCCGACGGAGATCCGCACAAGGCGGCGGCATTCTTTGCCGCCCTGGGCTTGTCGCACGACTTCACCGGCATGGACTTTGACGAATTGGCGGCTCGGGACGGGTCGCCTTCTGAGACGGCCGGGAATGTCGCTGCAAGCGCGCACAGCGCGAATGTGAACGTAGACGGGGCGGAAGCCGCTGCAAGCCCGGAAAGCGCATCTACCGCCCACGAGGGCGACAACAGCGGACACGACAGCGAGGCTTTGGCCTTTTTGAAAGGAGCTAAGGGATAATGGCTGACGACAAAACGGAGCAGGCTGCGGGCAGCAAGCCTAGCGAACGATCGAACGGTACGCGCGATCTGGCCCGCCAGGATCGTGACCGCCAAGTGGCGGCCGATTTCAGGCAGATGACGCAGGCGGAGCGCCTTCAGGACAAGAGCACAAACCCCGGCGCCAAGCAGGTCGCCGCGATGGAAGCGGCAATCGACAAGAAATATGGGCACGCGACACCAGAAGCGGCGCGCATGAAAGTCGCGGCTCGAGAAGCGGTTGCACAGACCCTAGAGCGCGGTGGCGAAGTGCGAGCCCCGCGCGTGCGCGAGGTCGAGCAGCGCCGGGATGAGACGCGCGATCAGAATCGCGCGGCGGCGGAGAAAACGGCGCGAGAGCTAGACCGGTAACACCGCCGCCACGCTCTTGTCGCCGACGCACTGACGAAGGGCGGATTGTGAGACAAAACCGCCGTTCACCAGTACAACCGTGAACGACAGGTTTGGGGTGTATCGGCCATTCGCAAGGTGACGGTGCTTTCATCCTCGAAGGCTTTCGCTTCGTCAGGTCGGCCCCACGGATCCAATTGCGGCCGCGGCATTGTCGTCGCCGCTCGCCCCCTCCCATCAAGCTCCTTGCGCTCGGAATAACGGTCGACAAGCCGGGCGGCGTGAGGCCGCATCAGCACGGTCGCATCCGTTCGTTGTCGTCGAACTCCTTGTAGGCCATGGCGACCGAAGACTGGTTCGGGATAGTAACCCTGCGCATCCAGCGATCCAGCAAACGCCGAGTGTTGACGCGGTTGCTGAGGCAATCTCGGCATGGCGCGACGCGCGCCCAGCGCCTCCCCAAGTTACGCGATGACACTGGCCGGGATATCGTTTAGGTCACGACACATGCTGCGCAGGCTCTGCTCCCTCTTGCTGGTCATGATCGCGTCGTCGCTTGTGCTGACGGCGACGATCCATGCACGCGAGGTTTCAGGACAGATCCTGATGGATTGCGCCGGAGTCGTGCATGAAGATGGCGATGCCGACCAGTCCCAGGGCGACGCCGACAAGGCGATGCCCCATCACCACAGCACCTGCCATGGTCCAACATTGGACATACCCGATACAAGCGATCTTTATTCGCTTGGCGAGGCAAGCGGCTTGCATCCGTTCCCTGCGCCGCAAAGCGCCCTGGCGTCTTATCGGACCGGCCCTGCACTAAGGCCTCCCGCCGCCTGACATCGCCCGCCGGTCGGCATCCGCCGATCAGACGTGTTTTGTCAGGATCACCAGATAATGAAAAAGATGTTCGTGGCCATGATGGCCGCGGCGTCCTGTGCCTCGATGGCGCAGGCGCAGCAAACGCCGATGACTGCGGCAACGCAGCCGCTTGGCGTCTATACCCTCGATCAGGCCGTATTGGCCGCAGGCGGCGCGGCGCCTGCCGCTGACGCGGCATCGGCCGCAATCGAAGCGGCGCAGGCAGAACGGACGGTCGCGGGGCTACGACCCAATCCCGTCTTTCAGGGGCAGGTCGAAAACGTCGCCGGATCTGGCCCATACAAGGGTCTGCAAAGTGCGGAGACGACCGTAGGCGTTGCGATCCCGATCGAGCTAGGCGGTAAGCGCGGTGCCCGCGTCGCCGTCGCTAGCGCACAGCTATCGCGTGCCGAACTGCAGGCGGCGATCACCGCGAGCGACATTCGTCTGCAGGTGACGCAGCTCTATATCGATGCGGTTGCGGCCGAACGCCGGCTCGCAACAGCGCGCGATCAAGCGCGCATTGCCGCCGAAGTGCTGCGCGGCGCGGGTGTGCGGGTTCAGGCGGGACGGGCCTCGCCGCTCGAACAGCAGCGCGCCGATGTCACGAGGATCAACGCCGATGCCAATGTGGAACGGCTGACACGGCTCGCCGAAGCAGCGCGCACGAACCTGGCACGGCGGATTGGACGACCTATCGACGGGATGCTCGATGCCGCGCTTCTCGATCAGCTCCCGGCGCCGACCTTTGGTCCCGTCGAGACGCCGCCGGCGGCAAACACTTTGGCACTCGCCGCCGCCGACGCCGATCTAGCCGTCGCCGATGCCGGCGTGACGCTGGCGCGGGCGAACCGGGTGCCGGACCTCAACATCGGCCCGGCTCTAAGGCGGCTCGAAGCGACCAACGACACCGCTGCGGTATTTTCGATCTCGATTCCGATCCCGCTGTTCAACAATGGCCGCGCGGCCATCGCGCAGGCGAGCGCACAGCGAAGCCAGGCGGAAGCCTTACGGCGTGTTACCGCCCTCGATGTCGAGCAAGCGATCACGAACGCGCAGGCGGAGGCCGCGAACGCGGCCACAACCGCCCGTGCTGCAGCCGGACCGGCGCTGGAAGCGGCACAGGAAGCCGCCAGGATCGCCCGGATCGGCTACCGTGAAGGCAAGTTCGGCCAGCTCGATCTGCTCGACGCCGAACGCACTCTTGCCGAGACGCGCGTCGCCGCGATCGACGCACTCGCCAATTATCAAAATGCCCGCGCGCAACTGGAGCGGCTGACCGCTCCCGCGACGGCGACCACGATTTCGGGGGATACCGACCGATGAAGACCATCCTTATGGGCGGCGCGATGCCGCTTGGCCTCGCCTTGCTGCTCTCCGCTTGCGGCGGTAGCTCCGAAGGCGGCGATACTACTGCAACCAATGAAGCATCTGCCAATGCCGACGAGGGCGGCGGTAAAGAAGCGCATGCCGACGAAGGGGCCGTGACGCTCACGCCCGACCAGATCACGGCCGCCGGGGTCCAGATCGCGCGCCCGATGACAGGCGGAGCCGGTACGATCGAACTGCCCGCAACTATCGAGGGTGATCCGCAAGGGACGCAGGTCGTTTCGGCCGCGATCGGAGGCCGCGTCGTTTCATTGACCCGCAATCTGGGCCAGTCGGTCGGCAGGGGGGAAACCATCGCGGTCATCGAAAGCAGGGAAGCGGCACAGCTCAAGGGAGAGGTGGAAGCGTCGCGCGCCAGGCTTGCACTCGCCAATTCCAACCTCGCACGCGAACAGCGCCTGTTCGCGCAGCGCGTGTCGCCCGAACAAGACCTGATCGCGGCGCGAACGGCTGCGACCGAAGCAAGGATTGCCTACCGCCAGGCCCAAAGCCAGGTCTCGGCCGCCGGCGGCGGCGGGGGCGGCGGCGGCCTCAACCGCCTCGGCATTACCGCCCCCATCGCCGGCCAGATCATCTCGCGTCCGGTCGTGCTGGGCCAGACCGTCACAGCCGACGCGGAACTGTACCGTATCGCCAATCTTAGCCGGGTATCGCTGGCGCTGAACCTCAAGCCCGAAGACGCCGGCAGGGTCAGGCCCGGGAACGTCGTAACGGTAACGGCGCCGGGCAGGCAGACCAGCGCGCGTATAACCTTCGTCTCGCCCGCGCTTGATCCCCAAACGCGGCAGGTGCCGGTTATCGCGACGCTCGACAATCGCGGCGCTCAGTGGCGTGTCGGCGAGCCCGTCACTGCTGCGGTGCAGCTGAGCGGCAATGCTGGAAGCTCTGCGGTACGCGTGCCGACGACGGCCATTCAGACCGTCGAAGGCAAATCGGTGGTCTTTGTCCGCACCGCCAAGGGGTTCCAGGCTACCCCGGTCACGCTGGGCGATGCCGCCGGCGATACCGTCATCGTCCGCTCTGGCCTCAGCGGCCGCGAACAGATCGCCACTACCGGCAGCTTCACGCTCAAGGCCGAACTCGGCAAGGGCGAAGCGGCGCACGAGGATTGATGCCATGATCGCCCGTATCGTCACATGGGCGGTCGAGAAGCGCTGGCTCGTCCTGCTTCTCACCGCCGTCGCCACCGCCATCGGTGCCTATTCCCTTTACCGGCTCCCGATCGACGCGGTGCCGGACATCACCAACAACCAGGTCCAGATCAACGTCCGCGCCTCGGCGCTGTCGCCCGAGCTGGTCGAGAAGCAGGTTTCGTTTCCGATCGAAACCGCGCTTGCGGGCATTCCCGGCCTTGAAAACACGCGCTCGCTCAGCCGCAATGGGTTCGCACAGATAACCGCGGTCTTCGGCGAGTCCACCGACATCTATTTCGCTCGCCAACAGGTCGGCGAGCGTCTTGCCGGGGTCGCGGAGAACCTGCCTGACGGCGTGAACCCCGAAATGGGACCGATCGCGACGGGGCTGGGCGAGGTCTATATGTGGACCGTCCGGCTTGATCATCGACAGGATGACAAGCACCGCCCCGGTGAGCCTGGTCAGCAGCCCGACGGTAGCTACATCACGCCGGAAGGCGAACGGCTGACGAGTGAAGAAGACAAGGCAACCTATCTGCGCACCGCGCAGGACTGGATCGTCACGCCGCTGCTGAAGAACACGCCGGGTCTTGCCGGCGTCGATTCCATCGGCGGCTATGCCAAGCAGTATCTGGTCGTCCCCGACGTCCAGAAGCTCGCTTCCCTGAACATCACGCTCACCGAGCTTGGCACCGCGCTCGAGAAGAACAATACCAGCGTGGGCGGCGGCTTCGTCAACCGCAACGGCGAGGGTCTGGCGGTCCGCTCCGACGCGCTGGTGCGCAACGCGGCCGAACTGTCGCGCACCGTTATCGCGACCCGCGAAGGGGTGCCGATCACCCTTGACCAGGTTGCCACCGTTCGCACCGGCCAGGCGATCCGCATGGGCTCGGCCTCGGAGAACGGCACCGAAGTGGTCGTGGGCACCGCGATCATGCGGATTGGCGAGAACAGCCGCAACGTCGCCACGGCGGTCGCTGATCGGCTGAAGGAGATCAACGCCTCGCTGCCGCCTGATGTCGTGGTGCAACCCGTTCTGGACCGGACCGCGCTGGTCAATTCGACGATCAAGACGGTCGCCAAGAACCTCTCCGAAGGCGCGTTGCTCGTCATCGTCGTGCTGTTCCTTCTGCTCGGCAATTTCCGCGCCGCGCTGATTGCGGCGGCGGTGATCCCGGTGACAATGATGCTCACCGGGTTCGGCATGCTGCGTCTGGGTGTCTCGGCAAATCTGATGAGCCTGGGCGCGCTCGACTTTGGTCTCATCGTCGATGGCGCTGTCATCATCGTCGAGAACGCGCTGCGCCGCCTCGCGGAGCAACAGCACCATGAAGGCCGGCTGCTCAGCATGAAGGAGCGCCTCGAAGCCGTTGCCACGGCGGCGCGCGAGATGATCCGGCCCTCGGTCTACGGGCAGGCGATCATCATCCTTGTCTATGTCCCGCTGCTCACGCTTACGGGCGTGGAGGGCAAGACGTTCGTGCCGATGGCGCTGACGGTCATCATCGCCCTGCTTTTCGCCTTTGCCTTGTCGCTGACATTCGTGCCTGCGGCGATTGCCATCTGGCTGTCCAAGCGGGTCGAGGAGAAGGATGGGCGCATCATCTCATGGCTGAAAGCCCGGTACGAACCGGGTCTCGAGAAGGCCATGAAGCGCCCGTCGTTTACGATCGGCGCAAGTGTTGTCAGCCTCGTCGCGGCGGCGCTGGCCTTCACTACGCTGGGGCAAGTCTTCCTGCCCCAGCTCGATGAGGGCGATCTGCTCATCCAGGCGCTGCGTATCCCGGCGACATCGGTCCAACAGAGCCAGGCCATGCAGGTGCCGATCGAGCGTATTGTCGCCAAGCAGCCCGAGGTGCGCTTCGTCTTTTCCAAGACAGGCACGGCCGAGCTGGCATCGGACCCGATGCCGCCCAACGCGACCGATATGTTCGTCATCCTCAAGCCCCGCGATGAATGGCCTGATCCCAAGCTAGCCAAGGAGGAACTGGTCGAGCGACTGGAAGGCCTGCTCGGCAAGATTCCTGGCAACGCCTACGAGATCACGCAGCCGATCCAGATGCGCTTCAACGAGCTGATCGCCGGCGTGCGCGGCGACATCGCGGTCAAGGTGTTTGGCGACGACTTCGTTGCCATGAACCGCACCGCCGAACAGATCGCCGGCGTTCTGCGCAAGACGCAAGGGGCGGCGGACGTGAAGGTCGAGCAGACCACAGGTCTGCCGATGCTCGATATTCGCGTCAATCGCGACGCGATGGCGCGGGTCGGCGTCACCGCGCAGGACGTACAGGACACAATCACCGCCACCATCGGCGGCCGCGAGTCCGGCATGATCTTCGAGGGTGATCGCCGGTTCCCGGTGGTCATCCGCTTGTCGGACGCGCAGCGCGCCGATCTGCGCCAGCTCGAACAGGTGCAGGTGCCGATTGCCGGGGGCGGCTATGTGCCGCTGTCCAGCGTCGCCAGTATCGGCGTCGTCGATGGGCCGAACCAGATTAGTCGCGAGAACGGCAAGCGCCGCGTCGTCGTGCAGGCGAACGTGCGTGGACGTGACGTCGGCAGCGTGGTGGCGGACGCACAGGCGGCCGTCGGGCAGAACGTGCGCTTGCCCGCTGGCAGCTATCTTGAATGGGGCGGGCAATTCGAAAATCTGGAGTCCGCCAGTCAGCGGCTTCAGCTTGTGATCCCGGCCTGCTTCATCTTGATCCTGCTGCTGCTCTACGGGGCATTGGGATCGGCGCGGGATGCCGCGATCGTGTTCACCGGCGTGCCCTTCGCCTTGGTCGGCGGCGTGCTGCTGCTGTTTGCCCGGGGCATGGACTTCTCGATCTCTGCCGCGGTCGGGTTCATCGCGCTGTCCGGCATCGCGGTCCTCAACGGCCTCGTCATGGTCAGTTCGGTGCAAGACCTGATCCGGTCCGGCATGGACCGGGCAGAAGCTGCCCGGACAGGGGCGATCCAGCGGCTCCGTCCCGTCGTGATGACGGCCTTGGTCGCCAGCCTCGGCTTCGTGCCGATGGCGTTCGCGAGCGGTGCCGGCGCGGAAGTGCAAAAGCCGCTCGCGACCGTCGTCATCGGCGGTCTCATCTCTGCGACCTTGCTGACGCTGTTCGTGCTGCCGACGCTCTACGCGCGTTTCGGGCAGCAAGCGGCGAAGGATGACGAGCGAGACGAGGCAGCGCCGCTGCCGCAGCACACATGATCGGACAGGGGAGGGCAAGAATTCGCCCTCCCCACCACGCCCAGAAAGGAGGCATGAGGTGTCAGTGATCGAGAATGTGACGAGCCTCAAGGCATCGCCGCTGCGCGTCTGGTCGGTTCTTACCGACTTTGCCGGGCATGCGCGGTGGAAGCCCTTCATTCAGCTTTCCGGCGCTGCAGTCCAAGGCGGCGAGGCCGCCTACATTTTCCGCATCGGCAAGCTCGACAAGGAAATAACCGCCAAGGCGGACATCATCTGCATCGACAAACCCCGCATGTTTGCCTGGACCGCCGGTGTTCCCAAGCTCCTCCTGTTCGAAGAGAACTACACTCTGGAGACGGAGGCAACGGGGACACGCATGCGGCACAGCCTGCACCTTTCGGGGCTCTTCGGTACTCCTATGGCAGCGATAATGCGCCACAAGTTCCACGCCAGTCTCGTCCGCTCGGATGCAAGCCTGGAACGGCACCTGCGGCGCCGGGCGGCTCACCCAAGCGCGAAGGGACGGACCTTGCCGCCTCGAAACGGCTTCAGAAGCAACCGGAGGCCATCATGACATCGCTTCGTTCGAGGACGGTCGGCATCATCGCGGGCGCAATCGCATTGGCTGCATGTTCGGAGCAGCCGGCGACAAAGGCGCCCACGGAACAGGAAATCCACGCGAATGACAGCGCGGACGCAAGCGGCACTCCTGGCCGCCATCCGTATCGGTGCGACGACAAGCGCCCGCTTCTCATCGACTTCAAGGATGAGGGATTGACCCTGGAAATTCGGCGGGCTGCGGATGCGGCGCCCCTTGTTCTGACCGCCCCGGCGCAGGGCCTCCAATATGTCGGCGATACGGCGAGCGCGACCTTCTCGGGTAACGAGATCAGGATCGAGGAGGCCGAACAGCCAACCATCGTGTGCACGAAGGCGACGAGCCTGTGACCAGTCCAGACATCATCGTGGAGCGCTGACGATGGCCGCACTCAAATTTTCCCTCATCCCGATGGTCGCGATCATGTTCGGGGCCATCCTTGCCGGATGGCGGACACCGGGCGAGAAGCTGGTCGCGGCCATGCAGCATCTGGCAGCCGGCGTCGTGTTCGCCGCCGCCGCCACGGAAATCCTGCCGCTGGTGAAGCACGGCGGCTCCCCGAGCGCGACGCTGATCGGCGGCGCACTCGGCGTCGCCGTCATGCTGAGCCTCAAGGCGGCGGAGAGCCGGTTCAAGGGACCTGTCGCGCTTCTCGCGGCGATAGGACTTGACCTTGCCATAGACGGGCTGGTTCTGGGGCTTGCCTTCATCGCCGGCGAGAAGGCAGGCACGCTGCTCGCCGTCGCGCTGACACTAGAGGTGCTGTTCCTTGCACTGACCCTCACCAACGAGCTTGCCGGCAAATATCGCAAGGCCAAGGCGATTGGCCTGACCTGCGCGCTGGCGTTGCTTTTGCCCCTCGGCGCTCTCGTCGCGCAGCCAGTGGCGTTGCTGACGCCGGTATGGATCACCGGGTTCCTGAGTTTCGGGCTCATGGCACTGCTTTACCTCGTTACCGAGGAACTGCTGGTCGAGGCCCACGAAAAGCCGGACTCGCCGCTGATAAGCGCCATGTTCTTCGTCGGCTTTCTCGCGCTGCTGCTGATCGAGGAGATCATGGCATGAGGTCGTCGGCTCGAAAGGCGCCTGATGAGCGCCGGACGTTATGGATAGTGCTCCTGCTAAACGCAGCGATCGCCGTCGGATTCTTCGCCACCGGGCTGATCGGTGATTCCAGCGCGCTGATCGCCAATGGCGTCGACAATCTTTCCGATACGGCCGTTTACGCCTTGAGCCTCATCGCGTTGAGCCGCGGACAGACTTGGAAAACACGAGCGGCGAGCGCATCGGGCGTGATGCTGCTGATCTTCGCAGGCGGCATTCTCCTCGATGTCGGACGCCGGTATATCCAGGGCAGCGAACCGATCGGACCCACGATGATGGTCATGTCAGCGGTTGCGGCGGTCGTGAACTATGTCTGCCTGCGGATGCTCCAGCGGCTAGGCCAGAAGGACGTGAACCTTCGCGCCGCCACGACCTTCAGCTTCAATGACTTCATCTCCAACGGCGGCATCCTGATCGCAGGGGCATTGGTGTTGTGGCTGGGAACGAATTGGCCCGATCTACTCGTCGGCCTGGCGACCGCGCTCATCGCGGTCAAGGGCGGCATAGAAATCCTGCGCGATGCTCGTGCAGAAGCAAAAAACAGCGCGGAGAAGATGCGATGACCGACAAGCTCAAACTCGATATCCCCGTCCTGCTGCCGCAGATTCCTGACGCGGCCGATGCTTGCGTTGGCCGGCTTGTCGCGACACTCAAGGCGAAACCCGGCGTCGAACAGGCGCATGTCCTTCCCGCCGATGGCGAGACCCCCGCAAAGCTGTGCATCCATTTCGACAGCGCGGCATTGCCGATGTCGCGTGTGCGCGAAATGGTGCGCGCAGCCGGCGCCGAGATTAGCGGACGATACGGTCATGCCAGGTGGCAGGTCGAGGGTATCGGCCACGAGCGCCGCGCGCGCACCATTAGCGAAACCCTGTGCCGGGTGCCCGGCGTGCTGCAGGCCGACGCCAGCGCCTCGGGCAGCATCCGTGTCGAATATGACAAGGAGCGGGTCGACGAGGCGTTCATCCTCGCGGCGCTCGGCAAGCTCAAGGTCAGACCGGTACAGCGGACTGGCTCGGAGCACGTCGGACACGATCACAGCGCCAGTGACCATACAGACCACGACCACGGCGACGCCAGTCATGGTGAGGGCACTGAGAAACATGGGCCGGGTGACGGCCACGATCACGCGCACGCCAATTTTCTCGGCCCCAATACCGAACTGATCTTTGCGCTCGCGTGTGGCGCACTGCTGGCGATCGGCTTCGCGGTCGAAAAACTCGTGGCGGGCATGCCCGAATGGCTACCGACCGCCTTCTATGTGGGTGCCTATGGTTTTGGCGGATTTTTCACGCTGCGCGAGGCGATCGACAATCTGAAACTCAGGAAATTCGAGATCGACACGCTGATGCTCGTGGCAGCCGCTGGCGCCGCGGCGCTGGGTGCCTGGGCGGAAGGCGCGCTCCTGCTGTTCCTGTTCAGCCTCGGCCATGCGCTCGAGCATTATGCGATGGGGCGCGCCAAGCGGGCCATCGAAGCGCTCGCCGAACTCGCACCCGACAAGGCGACGGTGCGCCGCGACGGGCAGACCACGGAGCTTGCCGTCGAGGAGCTGGTAATCGGTGATGTGGTGATCGTGCGCCCCAACGAGCGCCTGCCTGCCGACGGCTTCGTCATCAAGGGTTCGAGCGCGATCAACCAGGCCCCCGTCACCGGCGAGAGCATCCCGGTGGACAAGGAGCCTGTGGCCGACGTCGAGGCGGCGCGCGCGAAGCCCGATGGTGTCGAAGCGACGTCCCGGGTGTTCGCCGGTACGATCAACGGCGGCGGCGCGATCGAGATCGAGGTGACGCGGCGTTCCAACGAGAGCGCGCTCGCCAAGGTTGTGAAGATGGTGAGCGAAGCGGAGACGCAAAAGTCTCCCACGCAGCGCTTCACTGATCGGTTTGAACGTGTCTTCGTGCCGGCGGTGCTGGCTCTATCGTTCATCCTCCTGTTCGCGTGGGTCGTGATCGACGAGCCATTCCGCGACAGCTTCTATCGGGCGATGGCGGTGCTGGTCGCCGCCAGCCCCTGTGCGCTCGCCATCGCCACCCCCAGTGCCGTGCTTTCAGGCGTTGCACGCGCGGCACGCGGCGGCGTGCTGGTGAAGGGCGGTGCTCCGCTCGAAAACCTCGGTTCGTTGAAGGCGATCGCGTTCGACAAGACGGGCACCCTGACGGAAGGCCGCCCCCGCATCACCGATGTCGTGCCGGTGGACGGCGCGAGCGAAGAAGATCTGTTGACGCTCGCGGTCGCTGTCGAGGGTTTGAGCGATCACCCCTTGGCGCAGGCGATCGTCAAGGATGGGCGCGAACGCCTGGGCGGGCGCGACATTCCGACCGCAACCGACCTCAAGAGCCTGACCGGACGCGGCGTCACTGCGACCGTTGGTGGCGAGACGGTGTGGATCGGGAAGGCCGAGATGTTCGGCGTGGAGGGCATCCCTGCGCTGAATGCGGCCGCTACTGACGCCATCGCGGCCCTGCGCGAAGGGGGGCGCACCACTATGGTGGTGCGCAAGGCCGATCGGGACATCGGTGCGATCGGGCTGATGGACACGCCGCGCGAGGCGGCCAAGATCGCGCTCAAACGCCTGCGGGACATGGGTATCACCCGGATGATCATGATCTCGGGCGATCACCAGAAGGTAGCCGACGCCGTCGCCAGGGATGTCGGGCTCGACGAGGCATGGGGCGACCTGATGCCGGAGGACAAGGTCGCCGCGATCAAGAAGCTCGCGGGTGAGGACAAGGTCGCGATGGTCGGCGACGGGGTCAATGATGCGCCGGCAATGGCATCGGCGACCGTTGGCATTGCGATGGGCGCTGCCGGCTCGGATGTGGCGCTGGAGACGGCCGACGTGGCGTTGATGGCCGACGATCTGGCCCATCTGCCGTTCGCGGTCGGCCTAAGCCGCCACACACGCGGCATCATCCGGCAGAATGTGTTCGTCAGCCTGGGTGTCGTCGCATTGCTTGTGCCAGCAACGATCCTTGGCCTTGGCATCGGTCCGGCAGTTGCGATGCACGAAGGCTCCACGCTGCTTGTCGTGTTCAATGCGCTGCGGCTGCTCGCCTACCGCGATCCCGCAAAGCAAACCGTGTGACAGCAGAGTGCTTCGGTCAACACAACCGTCGGCTTCCGTCAGAACCAGACGCCCACCGAACGAGACGGAACGACTTGCTCTGGTCGATCACAACCGTTTAAAATTAGCGATCTGTCTCACGGAAGGGAAAGGGCACCCCGGCAACAGAGCGCCCTTTTTCTATGGCCTCAAGATTTCCGTATTTATCGCGCGCGATGCGTTCGATCTGCTTGTTGCGGACGCGCTCAATCATCGACAGATGCGTTTGCCGCTCGAGGTCGCGGAAGCCCGCTGCGAGCCTTGCAGGCTCAACCTGATCCAGTTGGGCCAGGTGGTCCGCCATCGCTGCCTTGCCCGTGATCGGGGGGCCATCCAGCGGGTAGTTCTCAAGAAAAGAGGCGAAGGCACGATCCTCCAACACGTCGACGGGAAGAGGTGTTTCGGTGCCTGTAGCAAGATAGGTCATGCCCACGGCGACGCTGATCGCCGCCAAGCTCTTTGCCTGGGCCGCCTGCTCGGCGGCCTGCGCGTCCAGCTTCGCGGCAAGCGATTGCTGGTTCTCCATCACGGCCTGCACGCCTTCCGCGAGCGTCCCGATCTGGTCGAGCAGCGCGCTCAATAGTTCCTCTTCGCTCACCGCGTCGGCCCTTCCCTGTCGGGGTCGCGACTGCGATCCTGGGAGCGATCCTGGTCCTTATTTTGCGCGCGATCCTTGATCGTCTGATCCAATTTCCGCTGCATGGCCTGTAGCCGCTCGGTGGCACCGGCAAGCGTGCGATCGGGCGCGAGATCGGGCGGCGCATTGTTGTCTTTCAGCTCGGCCGACTTCGCGCGAATGCGATCAAAGATGGTCGGTTCGCTGTCCCCAGCCCCGGCCTTCTTGTCGCCGGCATTCAACTCAGCCGAAACAGATGTGATCTTTCCAGTTGCGCGCTCGATCCTGTCCAGCGCTGCCGCCCGTTGCTCGGTGTCTCGCTGCTGGACGCGAGCCTTCAACCGCTCAAGCTCACGGTCCTGAGCATATTCCTTGGGGAGCGCGTTGCCCGTTCTCAGGCGTTCTATGATCTCCGCGCGCGCGTTCGCAGGCGCCGGCATGGCTTCCACAAACGAGCGTAGCGCCTTGGCCCGATCAGCCTCGGCCGCGCCGCCATGCGCCTCCAATTCGGAAGCCGCCCGCGCATAGATCTCGCGCACGGCAACATGGTTCGTGACCGTCTTGCTACGCTCCCGCTCCCGCTCGCCAAGCCGCTTCTCGGCATCCGGAGCCTGCCCGGCGATAACAGCCACGCGGCCCTTGTCTGCCTCGGGCTCCGCGCCACGCTCGCGCATTTTGAGAACAGGTGTAGGGTCTTGCTTGGGCGGGTAGCCGCGCGTGATCCGCATCGTAGCGTCTGCCTCTACGCCTCGATCGCGAAGGTTCTCCGCAAAGCGTTCACGGCACTGCTGAAGAAACTCGCGGTTGGGGTTGAACCGGCGTCCATCATTGTCGCGGCCAGCAATGATAAGATGGACATGCGGGTGCGCTTCGTCCGTATGCAGCGCCATCACCCAGCGACGGTTCGACAGGTCAGTTTCAGCGAAGTCGCGGACGGCCGCGCGCACCTTTTCGGGGTCGGTGCCGGGAGGCATGGAGAACACCATTGCGATAGCAGTCGCACCATTCCTGCGAGCCTCGTCCGCCGTTTCCCACTGCTGCCATTCGCGCGCCAGGAGCATCATATCGTGCGCGCTCATGAGCTCCTTGCCCTCGCTCGTCTCGATCCCGACAGGCTCCTGATCGGACATGCCGATGCGACCAGCGTAGGTGAACGCGCCAACGGTACTGGCCGCGCCATGAATGCGACTTGTGATCTTCACGACGACTTGCGGCGCACGCTTTGCTGTGCGGCCAAGCTGGTCGATCGCACGCGCATTGCGCGCATCGCGCGAATGCGCTCCGAAGCGGCCAGCACCAGAACCGGGGCGAAGCGGCACTTGCACCATAGTGCCAAGGTCGCGAGCCAGGGCACGGTTGCCGCGATGGTCGACCTTGCCCCGCCCTGCCCCGCGCGCACCTTGAACGCGCTCCAGATCCTCAAGGGTCTGATCTGAAAACTCGAACGCGTTCACGGCTCGATCCCACTGACGACAGGAGCTGCACGATCCTTGCCGGTCCAGTAATCGACCTCGCCCGATACGATCGCGGTCAGGGTCGAGTTAGCCTCTCTGATCGTTTCGGAAAGGCGACCCTCCATCGCGATCACATGAGGCGCAACCTGCTCGATCAAGAGCGGGCTCTCGGGTCGGTTGGCAGCGTTCATCGCCTTCACAGCCTGATTGAGCGAGTAGCCGATAGCCCTCACCTGGCCGACGATCTTCATGATGGAACGATAGCTGCTTGGCACAAGGCGCAGCTCGCCGGCGCGGGTCCATAGTTGCCAACGGAGCGTCCGTTTCACCCATTGCGAGCGAGTCATCCCCGCCCTGGCTGCGATCAAATCAATCGCCTCCATTTCCTCGGCGGGAAGCCGAAGGGCCAGCGTCTTTGATGCCCCTCCACTCGCTGGAATGTCGCGGACTTCATCGGGCCTGCGGCCAAGGGCGTCCTTGATTGCCCGCGCGATCCATGCGCTCCGCGTCATGCCTCCTGCCTTCGCCAGCACGTCGACTAGATCGGTAACGTCGTCATCAAGGCGCAGCGTAATTCTCGACATTCCAGCCCCGTGCAGCGGTGCCTGAATGATGGCATTGTGTCAGACAATGCGATCATTCAGGCTATCCTGCAAACTTCAATCTCCCATACTTACCTATCACTCGCCATTAATCACCTCAAGCGAAACCAGAAACGTGGACGGGAGGGATGGCAGTGCCCGGTGGTCGCCTTCCGCCTTCGCTCGGAAATAGCACCAGCCCGTCCGCAACTGGGTCGAAGTGAGCGGCTTAGCCGCGCGCCATTTGATTTAGGGTTTTCACGATCTAGCGCATTTCAACCAGTCTGGACATTCCATGCAGACCGAATAAAACAGTCCGGGTTTGTCTTATATCGAAGGTGGACGGGATGCACTTCTTAGCTGCGGTTTTCGCACTCGTGGCGATCTACTGCGCATGGCTAAACCACCGCGACGGGGCATCGATCCGCGCTTCCGCCGACAAGGCGAGCAATGCCCGGCTCTCGAACATCACCCGCTGGCATAAGGGAGCTTTGACCTCTCATTGCTCGGTCTGGCTGTCGCGTTGGTGTCGCTGAGTCTCAGTTAGTGTTCCGCCGGTCCATCGCTCCGCTCACCCCACGGCGATCGATTTCACTTACCGCATCGAAGGAATGAAACTCATGGCTAAGTCCCCTGCCCTCGAAAGCATCAAGCAAGAGCGTATCAAAGCTGAGGCCGCGCTTGCGGCGATCCTGCAGCGCGAGAAAGAAGCTGAGGATACCTTGCGCGATGCAGGGCGTCCCGTGCTTCTAGCCGCACTGAAGCGGGTCAAGATACCTGACATGGAGCGCACCGAAGCCCGCTCGATCGCCGCTGCCATTGCGAAGCATGGCGCGGCGAAAGTGGTTGCTGCGATCGGCGGTTTATCCGAAGACTAGAAGCGGCTTTCCCGGTCGCGCCGATGGTACTCACTGGCGAGGCGCGCCTGCTCGGCGGCATAATCGTAACCGCCCGCTGGTGCTTCGCTGTCCAACTCGCCGCGACCACCGATCACGTTCGCGATCAGAGCCAGGACACCGTAAAGGGCAACACCCATCAAAGCCGCAATGACTGGCTGCGCTTCACCCGCGTTCCAGGTTCCAAGAAAGCACAAGCCCGCGAACGCGATCGACATGGAACCACGGAAGCGAACGGCCAGGATTAGCACGACGATGCCGGCGACGATGATGAAGCCCGTAGGAATGTCGGCAATGATGGTCGATGCGGTCATGATCTTCTCCGTCAGCCTGCGCCCTCACCACAGACGGGCGCCGTGGTGACGGGAAGGATCAGCGAGCCGGCAGACGCTGGCACGCCTGACGGTCATGATCCTATCGGCCAGTAGCTGCAACAGCTCTACGCTGTAACCGCCCTGTGTCGGTCCACCGGAGAAGCACGGCCAGCGCATCGCACTGGCCGCATTGCGCCTCAGTGGAGCCGATGTGGCAATAGCCTCTCGTCGCCGTCCGCGATCCCGATCAAGCCAAGCACGTCGCCCAAAAGGATCTCGGCAAGGTTCGGATAGAGCTGCCCGAGATTCACCAGATTGTCGGCCGCCCTTATCTTTTGTCCGATCTGGACGACACGGGTTGCCGGTATCCCGATGAGGGCGACGGCGGCAAATGTGTGTGCATCGGCGGCGGCCTGGTCAATGTCCTCGCCAGTCGCAACGGCACGCGCGACCTCAGCATGAAACCGGGAGGCTGCGGCCCGATAATCACCAAGCGCGTTTGCCCAAGTTGCATCGCTCGCCAGGACGGGATTCGATAGGGTGTCGTCAGTCATGATTCGCAAAGCTCCAATTTTGCGGTTGTGATTAGGGCGGGGTCGTTGGTTCCAGCCAACGGCCTCGCCCGTCCATTCAGGGCTAGGTTTCCCCCTCCCCGTCCTCGTTGATTGTCATCGGCCTCTGCATCATCGTGCGCCCGCCCGATGGGCCTCAACAAGTTCCTCGATCACCTGAGCCAAGGGAATGTCACGCGAGTTCGCTACCTCGTAGATATATTCCATCGTGGCGGGTGCGAGCTTCACCGAGAAGGGCATGGACCGCCCTGCCCCACGTTTGCGGCGAGGCGGTTCGCTCGTTTGGTTCGCCCTTAGACGGTCGACCTCGCTGGCCGGCACCGGGATATTGTCGAACCCGTGCCGCTGTGCCGTCTCCTTAGCGCTCTCGTCGCCTGTGGGAGCATCCGGGGCGACGCTGCGCACCGATGCCAGGGGCAGGCTTAGATTACGCCTCTGAGGCTTCTGTGGCTCGCTCATACGGCTTTCTCCTGATCGGCCAAGATCGCTTCGGCCACGGCATTCGCCAGCGCCGTTCCTTCTGCCCTAGCCTTGTCGGTTCCGGGCACCTCATCACGAGGAAGCTGGTCAAGCGTGGTGCAATAGGAAAACAGGCTCTTGTAAGCGGTGCGCTCTACAAGCTGGCCGATGACCGGCACCCCGGCCTCGGCCAGTTGCCCCGCCAGAGCTGCAAACTCGCGCGACTGGAACCCGGTGGAAACGCGGGTCCATAGCAGCCCGTGGGGGACGCTGCGCCCGTGCTTGCTGGGCGTGTCCAGAACGATGCGCACGGTCGCTATAGCGTCCTCTACGTCTGCCGCCGATGGGTTGGCCGGAATGATGACGAAATTGGCGTGGGCGATGGCGAGCGGAACAACCATGTTTGCGCTTCCCTCGACATCGATGATGACGATCTGCGCTTCGCTTTCGGCGGCGCGGATTGTCGAAACGATCGTGTCGGCCTTCGCGCTGACGACAGCGATCTGCGGGCCGGTCTGCCCCGCCTCCCCCCATCGCATGACGCGCTGACGAGGGTCTGCGTCAATGATCCTGACGGAATATCCCTGCTCGGCATAAGCTCCGGCTAGGGCGATCGCCGTTGTGGACTTGCCGCAACCTCCTTTCGGGGATGCCAAGGCGATGACTGCCATTTGCTTTCCTTTGCATGTCTCAACAGCCTTTTAGCTGCTTTAGACAGCAAAGGCATTCATGAGACATACTTGATAGGGAAAGCTATGCAAAGCCCTTTCATGAAATGTAAGGGCTTTTGCAGCCCTGTAATTTTCTTGACCATCAATTGCATGGAATTTGCAGGCATTTAAATTACATGTAGTTTCTGTTGCATAGCCGGCTGTCGCCGTGGCCTTCCCCCTGCATTCCTGCGCGAGCTGAACGGACGGCTTTGTCCAAGTCGTCAGCGAATGCGGCACCTAGACTGCCCTGGCTTTCGACCAGACACATCGCCCGATTGAAGAGGACAACCGCGGCCTCGATCCGTTCAAGTCATCCAGCACCCTTCTCATGGTCCGGCATAAGCATATCCCCTAAGTCCCCAATTACCCATGGAAGGGAAGGGCGGCGCAGGGCGCCGCCCGCCTTGGATTCAATCCTCGTCGCGATCGTCATCAGCAGGGCGGCCGTTCTTGGCGATCACTGCCATGCGATCAACAATCAGGTCGACGCTGTAAACCGTTTGGCCGTCGCGATCATAGCGGGACTGGCGAACGCGGCCAGTGACGTGCACCAGGTCGCCTTTAGCCATCTTGGCGGCGCGCTCGATATTCTTGCCGAAACAGGTGACGCGGTTCCAATGGGTGTCGTCCTCCCAATCGTTGCCAACCTTGCGGCCGTAGTTTGCTGCAACGTCCAGCGTTGCCACCTTTTCCTTGATCTCCGTGCTGCCGATGCGGCCGATGATGCGAAATTCAGCAGCGATGTTCTGCATGTTCGTTCCTTCGTGCTGTCGTTGCTGACGCACTTTGGAGGGGCGGCCCCCCTGACGCGGGCAAGCTGAAAAACGGAGGGTCCGCTTGCGGATACCGTAGGCGCGCAGCGGCGGTTTTCTGCTTGGGGCCGAAGGCCCGGAACCCGCATGAGGCAGGGGGAGCCGCCCAGGTGCGTCAATCAGCACCGATGGGCACGAGGGGACATGCTCGCTCGCACAATCATCATCGGCCAGGCTAGCACCTCACGAAAAGGCGCCGCTGTTGGAGGATGCAACTCAAGGGCAGGGGAGGGGAGGGGAGGGGATTCGTTTGTGAGGCGATTGAAGCGACCCGAGTCCATACCATCTTTAAGGCGGTCTTCGACGCCCTGAAGAAGCCATACACAGGAGAACGCCATGATCGTTGAGAAGGAGCAAACAGCAGGTACAGCTCGCTTGCTGCATGAGATTGCTGAATATGAAGAGTTGGAGCGCGAATATGGTGAGGCAATTGCCATCTCGGTGACGACAAAGGCCGCACAAAAGGCCGATCCTTCTATCGTCAATCGAGACACCCGAGGGGCCGTAAAGTTTGTTAGGGCGGTTCGGACTGGCAAAGTTTGTGTCGCGACAGAGCGACAGGAAGTTGAAGATCGAGCTGCTCGGGCCGCTGGTGAGTTGCTTGCGGCGATCTCATCGTGCCAAGCTGAGCTTCAAGATTAGCATCGCTTGGGGTGCGCCGCCCTGTGCAGTCAAGCGCACAGGGCGGCACCGTCTCGATCAACCTTCCTTCTCGGGAACGGGAAAGTCGCAAAGTGGCGACATTTGAGACCTTCGGATCTCAGGATATTAGAGACAGCTAATCCCGATCTTCAGGGTCAATGAGAAGGGTGTTTTCATCAAATGGTGAGGTGACGGCGGCTTGCAAAACCGCAGGAGCTTCATGCCTCTCGGCGTCCCACAATTGATGATTTGAAAAGCGGACGTTAGATAGCTTCAAGCTATCGAGAGCCCTCCGGAAAGTGCCCTTTCCGAACCAGTCGCTGGATTTCGCGTCAGGCAGTTCGCGCAGCACATCTTGGGACAAGGTGGAGAGGTTGAGCGGCTTAGTAGCTGTTTGGTAGCGCTGTCGAATGAGCTGCCCAAAAGTTTGCTCATTCACCGATGCGCTTGTTTCTGTAGTAGTCGCCGTTGCTTGGACAGGCGCCGCAGGAACGATGCCGTTAAGCAGTCTTTCGACCACATCAAACCCTAGCACACGTTCCGCAACCGCTGCATAGGCGACCGCAAGATGACCAGGTGAAACGATAGCTGTCCGGCAGTCTTCTGCTCTCAATCGATGCAACAACGGGGTGAAGTCAGAGTCGCCCGAGACGAACACAAATTCTTCAAACCGAGTTCGATGCTCAAGTAGATCAATCGCGTCGATGACCATTCGAATATCGGCCGCATTCTTTATACCCCGCGTCAGCGTAGGGCAGTCGATCACTTCAAATCCTGCTTGTACAAAGTTCGTGCGAAAGTTGGAAAACCAAAGGCGATCGTTTCTTTCGCCAGGCGCGCTCACATTCCCTCGCGGATTCATATAACACCGCGCAATGCGCCAGCGCCGGGGCGCATCGGCATCAATAGCCGCTAAGCCAGACAGCCAGACAGAAGGATCAGAGGCAAACCGGATGGCGAGCCCCTCATCAACCCCCCACAGCGCAGTGAACACATTGTCGAAGTCCACAAAAATGGCGCTTCCTGTAGGCATGCCGTCTCCCGTAAACTCTCATTGGCCGGCGATAGGTATAGGCGTCATCACAGTTACGCCAGCTTCCAGTCGCTAACGGGAATTGCCCGTAAAAAGAGGAGACACCTACACTGATCGCCTTGGCGACTTTGTCGGGCTTGTCGCCGGCTGCGAGCAGCTTGCGCGCCGTGTCGGGCTTGTCGGGTCAGCACCGGTTACGATCGCCGGTCTTGCTGCCCAGCACCCGTGCTGCCGCAGACCCGGTCAGTCACACAGTTCGATCGTTGGCGAGGAGGACTGGCGGCAGGCACGACGACAGATAGCGCGATCAGAAAGCCGCCACATACAGTGCGAGTTTACACACTGCACAACGGCTGAAATCCGCCTCTCCGATACCGGATGGGGCGCTCGGTTGTCTGACAACAAAACGACCATTTCACGGGGTAGGGCAGGGGGCCTCTTGCCGTTCAACCTGTCGCTGCCTTACTTCGCGGGCAATCTTGGCTAAGAGCGTTCGACTGCACCCGGTGGCGTTCATGACCTCTCGCCAAGTGCGCCCGTCTCCAAGCATGGATGCGATGGCGACATTTCGCGCCTTGTTCTCTGGCCGCCCTTTGTACAAGCCCGCAGCTTTGGCACGCGCGGTCCCTTCGGACTGCCGGCGACGCCGATCATCATAATCCTTTCGGGCAACCGCAGCGAGAACATCGAGCATCATGTTGTTGACGGCAGAGAACATGCGCGCGGTGAACTCGTCGCCGGGGGCCGCGAGGCTCCATGACGTGGGCAAATCCAACGCCACGATCCGAACCTGCTTAGCGTCGATCTCCGATCGCAGCTTAATCCAGTCCGGGGCAGTGAGGCGGGACAGTCGATCGACCTGCTCTACCAACAGAATGTCGTCAGGTTCGCAATCTGCCAAAAGACGAAACAGCTCGGGCCGATTGAGCTTCGCACCACTCTCGTTTTCCATGTAGCGGGCGGCAATGCGCAGGCCTCGCTCGGTTGCGAACGCGTCAAGGGCACCTCTCGCCCGAGAAGCGTCCTGTTGCGACGTTGAGGCACGAAGATAAGCACGAACGAACATGATTGGTCTCTTTTAGGCAGTCCGTTTTAGTGCAGTCCTTTTTACGTTGTCAAACGGCAATAATAAGACCGTACCTTGGGCGGTCCTTAAAAGGTATACTCAAAATGCACCGGCTGATATGCCAGCTACGTTACGAGGGTGGTGGACGACTCCCGCTCCCGGCATCTAGCTGCAAGACGGCTTGCCCATAGAAAGACTTAAACAAAGGCAGCGGAAATTCCAGAAGACATATTTATGGAGAATGTCTTGAGCGCGCCCGCGCTAGAGATTTTGCGGCTCTCAATCTGAACGCCTACAATGTTAACTGAACCTGATACAACTTTCTCAAATATTATGCATGAACCAACAGGATCTGGATCTTCATATGGCGGCACCGGGTAAGCCAGTACAACTCGATTACATCCGGTAGCCTTTGAGAAGGCCAATGCCTCATAAATGTCGGCTTCGCTAATACGAAGCTGCCCCTTCTCTATGTGACCTTTATACTTAGCGTCGAAAAGCATCCTCGGCCTCACACCATCTGATTCAATCACGCAATCAGGATAGACAGACAGCTTACTCACAGTTCCCGTACTGATTTTAGTCTTTATGCCCAGGGGATAGCCCCGCTGCGGCACCACTGCATTTCGTCCAAATCCCAAGCGCGCGGCAACAGTTAACAAGTCCTCCCATACTCGCCAGGTGCTTACCAAATAGCCGGGCGCATGGGCCCGACCCTGCCGATAATTTACACCTAAGCCTCCCAGCACATCGATAGACAGCTCGTGCAACGGCTTCCATGCTCTATGTCGTGCAGGGACTGGTTTGCGGCGGTTAGCAGGGGCGCTCTGGGGCGACAGGTCTTCAATCAAACGCACTAGTGAACCAACAGCCGAAGGATCGCTTACCTCAGGTAGTAATTCCTTCGCTGCGGCGACAATCTCCGCATTCCAGTTGTTTCGCCGATCAAAGTGAACAAGCTCTTGTTCAAAGCCATCGGGGGAAGGAAAAATGAGGTCCATCGGATCAGGATCCCCATCAATGAAAAAATCTGCTTCTTGCACTCTGCGATAGCTACGAAGCGGTCGACGTTTACGTGCCTCATACATGCTCGTGATAGAGCGCGCCACCAACGTAGAGAGATCCCGTGGCGCGCCACCTGAGGCTGACAAGCGTTCAGAAGCCAATAAACGTCCATGGCGTGATAGCGTGGAAAGAAAGAAGAAATCTTCGCGCCAGGTAGCATCGGCATCATCAAGCCCGAGAAATTTAGGCGCAACTTCCAGTTCAAGCGAGGGGGCCAAGCGAATGAGGCCCGCAAAGTCGATGGCCCGTGCACCTTTCAGATCAACGCTGATTGGGTTATAGTTTAACCGCAAGCTCGACCCCACGCGGCTGCCCGCCTCGATCAGAAGGCTATCAGCCTTCGTCCGGTCTACCCCGAGAGCATCAATAATCGCTCGACTAAGATCAATGGGCGCTCCGTACTCAACGAGAGACAGCCGTGTCCGGGTAAGCGCCACGCATTTACCCCCTTGGATCAGCAAACGCTCTCAGGGCAGCGTAAATATTGCCTTCTGCAAAATTAGCAGGACCTTCAAAGCGAAAGCGCAGATCATCTGCAAAGGTCGTTTCCGTCAGTTTAAACGGATTGAAGGCCGGCCCATCGAGCGCGTTGAGAGCCGCAGCAATGCCACGAGAATCGCCAAAGAACACCTCATCCACGTGGGCTCGCACCTTAGCCCAACCTACGCACAGTATTCCCAACGCCTCGGACAAACCTAACGCCTGAGGTTTAACGTGCGACATAAGTACGCCGTGACCGATCTGAAACTCGGGGCCGCGACCCAAGGCGATTTGTTCATTAACAGCCATCCATGCGCGGACGGAAGCCTCCAAGACGTCATTCACATTGGCCGGCGCGTCAGGCAGGACGCTCGTGTTCTTTGGTCCGAGACCATAGAATGTTCTCAATGCCCCTTCGTCTGGTTCTAGCCGCAACGGTTCCCAACGCCGTAAGAACGCCACATCTAACGGCTCCACCGAAGCATCGGCCTGATTCATGGCTGCTAGGATATAGAGGTCATGGGGCAAAGCATACTCGATCACCTCGCCAGATTGAGGATCGAGCATTTCAAAAAACTGTGTTTCTTGACGGATTTTCCCATCGGCCGCCAAGCGCTTATCAGATTCAATTGCCACAATGGCTCCACCGAAAACCTGAACCGCAGGCCCACGGTTAATCTCATCGATGATGAGAAGCGCCGCCCCATTCAGAGCTTTAGCATGCTCGCTTGCCCGGTAGAGCGTACCCTGCACAATCGAGAAATCGGCCGATCCTTCTGCCTTTTTGACCGCTGGAGTGATGCCGGACACGAAATCTCGATATTTAGAGTTCTGATGAAACACCGTCCGAAAGACCTTACGGTCTGTCTTGGTGGGAGCCGGAATATCTTTGACGACCCCTCCCGCTGCAGGAGGGATGGGAATGCCACCGACAGGATTGAGCTTTGGCGGACCACCGGCAGCTGTGATTCCAAAGCCGGTTTCAAAAGCCATCGCAATTTCAGATAAAAGCCTCGATTTTCCTGTTCCGGGCGCACCAGACACCAACACGTTCCGTGACCGCGCCAGCATCATCAATGCCTTTTTGCAGCCTTCACTTGCCATTGCAGTATCTGCCCGCGTTGGTAAAATCTCGATAGCCGATCACTGCCCGATTAGTTGCACGCTTGGCATCCAAGCATGCCAATAGCTCATCGGCCACCACTGGATCCCACGCCCCTTTTATCCGAAGCGTTTTTTCTTCTGCGTAGTATGGCCAGACCGACCCATCATTTAACTGAATCAGCAAGAGCAATACCCGGTTTCCAACACCCCCTTGCGGCACACGACTTGTGTCAAAACAACCATACTCATGCACTCGTGCAATGCGCCCCTCAGAGGGGCGCACATCGGTTGGTGGTTCGAAGAAAGAATCCTTTCGTACAACATGACCTTGGTCATTGTTCCAGAAAAATTCCCCTTGATAAACGGCTAGTTCTTCAACAACTCCGTCACGCTTTCGATTGACCTTCGCCGTACCAGGAAACATCATCTTAATTACGGGCAACAATGTGTTGAATGATCCAAAGCGGAAGTCCCGCGCGCCGCCACCAGTGTCAGAATCATTTGATTGAGCAAGGATCTTCCTCAGATCACCGGCAACGATTTCCTTGTACAAAATTCGGGCAACGTGCCCCCCAGCACTAACCATGGCTTTGGCTTCCGTTCTTCTCAAAATCTGTGATTACATCGCCTCCGAGAGCAAGCTCAGAGGGAACATAAGCAATGGCCCCAAAAGTTCCGGCTTCGGTCGAGCGGCGCGACCAAACTGTCGACCGGCTAGCGATCCTCTTAGCCATCGCGGCCAAAACGCTATCTCGAGTTATCGTCGACTTATTTTCTCGTGGTAGTGCCGCTTGGCCTCGATCCAAAATTGGAAAATCTTCGAGCACTAGCTCCAAATCCTTTAGTTCAAGACCATAGGCCACAGCGACTTCCGCATCGATTTCCGCACGTATCTGCGCCATACGCTCATAAGTTTTTCGGCTACTTCCCCCAGTATCAAGTGCGCGTAATTCATTCGCCGCACTCACAAGCCTTCTCCACGGCAAACCGTCTTTAGCGAGCTTCGGCATAGGCACGCTTTGTAGCAAGAAATAGTTTACCGTGGTCGTGAGCACCCGCCTAAGCATCCAGTCAAACACAAAGCTATTAGCAATTGAAGCCCAAACCAGAAGGCGGGCTTCCGAAGGATCATCTGGGAAAAGGATCGTGGGCACCTTGTTGCCACAAACCACCCCGGGGGGGATCAACGCGGCCATCAGCGAACGCTCATTCGTTTGACCCGCGATATCGCAAAAACCAACACGCAACACGTTAGCTCGGTGCTGACTGGCACGAGGTATGTCAGAGGATCGAATAAAGAACTGCGGCGAGAGACGCGAGCCTCCAATGGGGTAGGCCTCCCATTGCGCACTGCGGCCGCTACCAGTCACGTGTCCCTTCACACCGAACCGATGCGCCTGGACCATGCGACCTTCCACCAGAGGCAAAGCATCACGCGCATTATATCCAAGGAATTTCAGCCGCTCCTTGGTCATATCGACTTCACGGCAAAACTTTGGAGACCAGCCACTGCCAGGCGTTTCCCACGTCACGCCCGCCTCCGAAATTTTCGAGAAGAGCTTCCACTCGGCCGCGCTACGAACCTCGGGGAGACTAAGGTCCTCGCGGACTGCGGCCAGCGCTCCACGGCCAATGATGGCGGTTCCAGTGGTCTCTAAACCCGTGGGTGTTCCACGTTCATGCAAGAGGTTCAAAGGCTCACGCTTGCTCTTTTTGGAACCCGACTTGACCAAGGCCACCGCCAAAAATTTGAAGCGCGTATCGATGGAAAAAAAACGTGCACGGTTGTCGATAATTGATATCGAAACGCTCTGACTCGCATCGAAAATCTTTCGTCGCATGCCCTCGGTTCCTTGGGACCGAATAAGACCGCCAGGGACAAGCGCTGCTACCACGCCCTGCTCCTTACAGAGCCCGAAGAATAGGTCCGTAAACGCGATGTAGAGGTCGGGTTCACCACTGCCTAAATCTGGGTAGCAAGCTAAGAGCCGCCGAGAATAACTCGCTACTTCACCACGTCGCTTAGAAAATCGCTCTTCATCAAGGCCATCGATTTGCGCACCGTAATGGCGCTGCGCACCTGATGCCTTAGCAAACTCGTGCCGAGAAAGCTTGACCTTCTCCCATGGCGGATTGCCGATTACAGCATCAAATCCCTCAGGGGCCATCTTTTTCCAGACCTTACGATCTGCGATCAGGCTATCGCCACAATACCAACGCGCGCGCATAGCTTTTAGCGCAGCCACATCGTCGGTAAACGAAGCCAGGCTCAGTACAGCTGCACGTAACGAATTGGCCGAAAGGTCTGCCGCATAGACGCCGTTGGCAAGCCAATACGCTGCTTTGGCCCGGTCCATCCCACATACCGCATAGGTCAAAGCTGAAAGCAAAATTCCTGCACCACTGGCGGGATCAATTATTTTGCTTTTGTGGGTCAAACGGGGAGAGGCAAGCTCCGCCAAACGGCAAGCTAAGCGAAAGTCTGTGTGATACGCACCAGTGCTCTTGCGGTCTTGCTCATGCAGTACCTCCCTCGCCAAAGCACTCAAAGCCAATGCAGGATGGATTGGGGAATGATCGATGGCGCTTACAACGGGAGCCGCTAGCGTTAAGAGTTCAGCAAAGGGCCGTGCATTTTGCACGCCAAAAGCCTCATGGAATTCCTTCAGCTCGAACCCTCCAAAACGAGCGGATGCCGCCTCTAACACTTGAAGTCTGAGTTCAAAGTTTGCCGGGCCATGCCCTACCCCTACGGCCCTTTTAAGGGCTCGCTCTGCAGGCGCTAGGTACTCGGCTTCAACGGGGCGAGGTGCGCTCATGCATAGCTCTCCTCAAGAACAGGGGGCTTGGCATTAACTGCCGTGAGAAGGTTCCTCGCTCGCGGCTCGATTACGACCAAAAATTCATTCACGTCAGATGCAACTCTGCTAGCCGTTTTATTAGGGCGATATCGTCCAATAGGCCCCAACTGATTCATAGTGAACGAGGCAATTTTAGATAGCTCGTCGTTCATATCCTGCATGCAGATATGACCTTCACTACTGTACGATAAAAGGACTTTTTGTGATTTCAGACTTTGTACCAAGCGTGAAAGCGTATTTAGAGCTCTGGATTTATAACAAAAATCCGACGCCAAGCTCTTCCAAGGGCGCAAACCTGCGACACCATCAACCTCCGGTTCATCACCCAAGGCCACAGTCTCAAGGATATGATAGTAACTGGCGTATTGTCGCTTGGTATATGGAGGATCAAGGTACACCACATCTTGCTTGCCATTACGAACTTCAAATACGTCACTCACCGTCGCCTCAACACAAATGCTGATGCATTTCAATTCTCGGCAACGCATATCAATTTTTTCTTGTGATTGGGCAGTCCACTTGGAAAGAAAGCAACCAAACGTGCCCGCTATGTTCGCCACACGGTTAAGTGCAAAAAATAGATCAGCAATAAGCAATCGTTCTTCAACATCGTTGATCTTCTGAGTTATCGACCATTCAGAAATCAACGCCCTTATGCCATCGATTTTCGCCGCATTTTCCTGCGTAAAATAGCGTCTCTCAAAACCGCATATTGCGACTGATGCGGGGCTATACTCACGCCATATGAAACCATGTTTAGGCATTGCAGCATTGAGTTTAGCAATCGCCTTGACATAACCGCCAAGCTTTTTGAACGTTGCTTGTTCGTGGCTGATGAGCCTAGCTCCTGCGGAAATGACTGCTGAGTGCAGGCTGTCATTGATCCGCACGTTCCAGCCCAAATCCGCCGCAGCCTCTGCTACAACACCAGTTCCGCAAAAAGCGTCAACAAAAAATGCGCTCTTTTTAGGAGGACCAATGTAGGCAGAGATTTGGTCAATAAGTCTAGTCTTCGACCCGATATAGCGAAAACTCATGCCGGCGCTCCTGTGCGGACCTTATTACGCGTCTTACGCGCCTGTTTTTGGGCAGGCCTCTCGCAATCAAGGGGGGTGATTTTGTTGCTATCGCAGTAGTCGCACAGCAATACTTCAAGCATGTTTACCATGCTGCGCTGCTCATGATCTGCGACCTCTTTCAAAACCCGTTTGAAGGTAGGAGATACCCGCAGGTTCAAAGTTTCGCTCTTGGTATCGGTGAAGCGCATTAAAATGCCCCGCAATCGCCTGTGCATTTGCGTTCTTGTACAGAAATCGAAAAGCCTGTCACCTTATGATATCCGACATGTCTCAAAGGCCCCGAGGCAAAGCATTCCCCGGGCAGTTCGGGAGCTGATCTCCATAGGAAATTGGGAGCGCCGGTCCGTGAAGCGACCGGATCCGGCCTTCATCATAGGATTACACTGGCAGGTGGAATTGCCAATTCAGCGCCCGCCCATCGGGCGGCCCGCACCCTTATCGCTCGCGATCGTCATCACGACGGGGAGGGGAAAGGGACCCATCCTTGCCATGCGCAAGGTCGGCACTTCGCTGCGGATCTCGGATAGGAATGACGCCATGCTTTTGAAGGATCGGCGTCAGCCTCTCAATCTCGCGCTGCTTATATTGGGCCTCCTGCGGCGAAAGAGGCCGATTGCGCTCGCGCTCCACCATTTCGCGGGCGCGAGGCTCGCCCGCGCGCGCTGTCCCGGCGAGGTCGATGCTATGGATTACTTCGCCGCCGCGCCGGTAGACCGTGAGCCTGTCGGCAAGGCGCCCGTCCTGAATCCGGTCCAGCGTGTCGAGCATCCCGCGCAAGGCATTCTGGTGGGCCTCAATCGTGGTCATCCGCCCGATGCCCCGGCTCTCCTTCTGCGCCGCATATCGCTGCAACACTCCAAGGCTCGACATTTCGGGACTGACGGCCAGGGCGCGCGCATCGGTTCGGAACCCGGCGTCCCTAAATTGCTGCAAGGTCGCCGCAACCGTCTCAGGGTTGCGCATCGTGCCTTCCACCAGAACATTGACGCGCCGCTGTGCGGCCTCGGCAATGGCTTTCTCAACCAATCGGCCAGAATCGCGGTCGGTATAGAACGCTGCGGTTTTGTCGTCGGCGCGCTGCAAGCTCTTATAGTGAGGCAAATAGGCGCGAAGATCGTCACCGATGATCTTCACCATTCCGCCGCTGCCCGCAAATTCGCGGGTAGCATGGTTCTGCATGGGGGTTTTGCCGGAGCCGGGTTGCCCCCCTAGAACAATCGCGGTCGGCTGCTCGACGCTCTCCGCGCCCCTGAATAGGCGGGGAGCTACGCGGTTTTCATAGATTTTCTGTAGGGCGTCGGGTGACAGGCTATGTCGTTCGGGGTCGCGGTCCATGCTGCCTCTTAGGCAGCGATGGGGACGGCCTCGGCGGCGTCACGCGCGCGAACGATCGCGCTATACTCGGACAGCACTTGCCGGACATTTTCAGTGTCGGTCACGTTGAGCGAGTGCATGATTGCGGTCGCCTGATCCGTCCGCATTTCAAGCCATTCGATCCGCGCCGCGCTGGGAGCGGCCCGCTCCTGCTCAAGCGCTATCTGCTCGCTATACCCGGCGATCACATCATTGATGGCCTCTAGCGCTGCCTCATAGGCAACCGCCTGATCTTGGGTCCACATAGGGCCAGTATCGCCGCTCATCGTCATGCCTTTCCTATATCATCAAGTCTTGAACGAATAAAGAACGGCGTCGATCCAGCGAAGGGGGCGCTGCCTCATAGGCAACCGCCTGATCTTGGGTCCACATAGGGCCAGTATCGCCGCTCATCGTCATGCCTTTCCTATATCATCAAGTCTTGAACGAATAAAGAACGGCGTCGATCCAGCGAAGGGGGCCGGTGGAGCGGGATGCTCCACCGGCCAGCACGACGAACAACCTAGGAGATTTCGCCTTCGTCCTCGGTTGCTCGGAAACTCATATGTCTGCGGTCGGTCGTGACAGCCACGCCAACTGCTCGCCAATAGCCAAGCCCTCCATGGGCGCGGCGGCGCGAGGCGCGATGCTCGGCCACAGCGGATCACGATAGCTGCGGCCTGCGAGAACGATAAGTGGCGCGGCGACGTCAACAACCCGGGCCAGCTCGTCCAGCACGCGAGCGCCCCAAAGGCGGCGAGCGGGTGCGCCCATCGTCCCAAGGGTCGCATCATAGGGTTCGATGACCGCACCGGGGGCAATCAGGCCATGTCTTGCCGAAAGGATCAGCCAGGGCGATCCGGTGCGCTCGACATAGGCGCGGGCTTTGCGAAACCACGGGGAGATATAAAGATCGCGCGCCTCGGCCGCGTGATCCAGCTTTGCGGCAACGCAAGCGACGAGGTAGACGGGGAGGGGGGCCGGTGCTTCCTCGAGAACGGTTTCCCGGTCCACGTCGCCAAGCCAAGGCGTGATGGCCCATTTCGTGATAGCGCGAAGCGCCTTCGCTCCTACCGGTCTCCGCTCGGTCGCATGGCTGATCGTAGGGCCTCCGAACAAGTCAGGCTGCTCGCCAATGACGTGGACAGGCGGGATATAGCGCGGTTCGCGGATGCAATGGCGGGCCATGGCGGTCCCTCTCTCTCTGCGTAAGAATGGGCGGGGGACCGAAGCCCCCCGCTTTGGATCAAGCGGCCTCGTCGATCTGTTCGTGATCGTCGTCCTGATCCTCGTCCCCCAGCTCGTCGCCCTCGTCGGCTTCATCGGCTTCATCGGCTTCCGGTTCCTCCTTGGCAGGGAGGGGTTCAACGCTGGCACTCTCCATGAAGTCGGGGAGCCAGTTCACCGCTTCGGCAACATCGTCGGGGTGAAGGCCAAGCAACTTGGCGTCCTCTTCGTCGCAATTCGCGATGCGGGCACAGAAGGCGGCGGTTTCGTTGCCCTTCATGCCCTTGGCGCGATCTGCCAAACCCCACGTTTCGAGAAGGCCAAGCCGGGCCTTATTGGAGAAAGTGCTGAAAAACGCCTCGTCTAGCTCGACCGTATCGCGCCAGCGTCCAAAACCGGGCTCGGCCTCGATGCAGTTGGCAAGCTCACGCACCATGCGCGGGGTGCGACCGTCGGAGTAAACCGAAGTGGTCGCCATGAGCATGTGACCGGCGATCATCGCCGCCACCTTGTTCTTGTCCGTGGCGGGCAGATTGCGGAACAGCGCGAAGCCCTCAATCGGATCGCGAGCCGTCATCCACTCGCCCGACGCCAAGCCCTCCTTGGTGGTGAGCCACGCCGCGCGCTCGGGTCGGCTTCCGACAAGATCGTGAATCTTGGTGGTGCCATCCTCGTCATGGTGAAGATCGTTGATGCCCTGATGCTCGCCATGGAAATAGACGGTGTTTCCGTAGCCATGTGCCGGGGTCAGGATCGTGCGGGCCTGCGTGAACATCATGAAGTCGAGCGCGAGCGACGAACCGGCGGAAGCGGACTGCATTAGCTCGGCCCGGATCATATCGCGCCGGATGAGCATCATCACCTGCATGTTGTCCTTGGACAGCCCGAAACGCGCGCGCTCGGCCTCTGCCGGTGTTGGCGCTGGCTTGGGACCGCGCTGCTCGGTTGCCCCCTTAGGCAGTTCTGCGCCCTTCGCCGCCCGATCTGCAAACCACAGCTCTACGTCAAAGCTGCCATCATTCTCGATCGATGCGACGGCGACGACTGCGCCCTTCTTAGGCAGGATGATAGTGCGCTGCGCGTCCAGCTCGGCAATCTCGTTCGCCAGCTTCTCGTAAGCCTCTTCTTGATCGGGAAGCGGTTCGTCATCCTCTCCAATCATCGCGGCGAGGCGCGTTTCCATCGACGCATAGATTTTCGCGAGGTCTCTGGGGAGGTCGCCCCGCTTCGGGTTGCGAATGCGAAGCTCATGGTCGGTCGAAAGATAGCCGTACTGCTTGATCTGCGGGGGGGTCGCCGTCCACGAAAATTGAAGGTCTGCAAGGCCCCACTTCTCGCCAAGCACCCGGCCATTGCGCGAGATATTATGCTCGAACCGATCCTTATCCTCGGCCATGCGCTGCTCGACTAGCTGGTGAAGCACGTCGGGATTTTGGACGATGCCAGCGCCATCCTGCGCGAACAAATCGGCCTCAAACTCGCCGCCTGCGGCCCGGTAGGCATCGACGCCGACATAGCACATTAGCTTGGTCAGTTCGTGATTGCCGGAGTTCATCGCCTTGCGAATGGCGCTCGCATTCTTCTCGTGTGGGCGTGTCGCTTCCTTCTCCAACTGGCGATAGACCGCGATCTGTAGCGAACGATCCTCGGTCGCCGCGTAAGCCTGTGCCTGGGCGTCATCGATCTCGCCCGCACTGTAGAGGTCCATGATCTCGGGATGAAGGTTCGCAATCCGCATGATGCGCGCAGTTCGGCCCACATCGTAGCCGAACATCGCGCCTAGCTCTTCTAGGGTCGCCTCGGGTCGCTCGGCCCGGATGGCAGCAAAACCCATATACACATCGGGCAGCGCCATCGCTTCGCGCGCACGGTTCTCGGCCATGCTGATCTCTGTGACCTTGCTTAAGTCATCGACCTTCATGCACGGGAATGTCAGTGCCTTCCGGCTCGGGTCGGCCTCGGCCAGCGCCGTGAGAAGGCGGCGGCGGCGATCCCCGGCGATTACTTCATATCCCCCGGCCTCGCATGTGATGACGACCATGGGCTGAATGAGGCCCACGGACAGCAGCGAAGCGGAGATTTCAGCATCGCTCGCGGCGCTGGACGGCTTCTTGCGAACATTCTGCTCGCTGCGGTGAAGCTGATCGACGGTCAGATGCAGGATGGTGGGCTTGGAAGTCTTAGCCATTGTGCTGTTTCCCTTCTTAAAATGGAGCCGAAGGCGATGGCCCCATCGACTTCTGCCAAGTGGCGAACTGGGTCGGGGAATGGCGCAAATATGGGCTGATCGCGGGGGAGGGGGATCACCCGGCCTGCACGGAGCGAAGCGGAGGAAGGACGGGGAAACCCCCGCGATCACCAAGCGGAGCCGCGCAGCGGCGGAGACGGCCAGGCCCTTGCGCCAGGGGGCCGGAACAGGCCCCGCACTACACAATCAAAACGGCGGCGCTGCCGCCTCATATCCTGACCGGGACGGCGCTTGATCTAGTAGGCTAAAGTAACGGCGTCGAAACCACTTGTGGAAGGTGTTGCCATATTCTGTTTACAGGCTTGGCCTAAGTCGCGTGACAAACGGAGACAAACTTGATCGTCATTGAGGATCTGATGGCAAGCCTAGCAGTGCGTCGGCCCGTGTTCTGCTCCGAAGCTGATTTCCAGCATGAGCTTGCCTATGAAATTCGGAAGAACGATCCGAATCTAAATGTAAGGCTGGAATGGCCGTTAACCGCCCCCGCGCGGGGCGCGATCGATGTAATCGTGATCGGCGAAACCCGGTTCGCCCTGGAACTCAAATATCTCAGCAAGGGCTTTTCGACCACGCTCGACGGGGAGCCGGTCACGCTGAAGCAGCACGGGGCACATGACCAGCGCCGCTATGACGTGTGCAAGGATGTGACGCGCATGGAAGCCTATGCGGAGGCAACCGGCTATGGCGCTGGCGTCTTGGTTCTCACCAACGATCCGAGCTATTGGCAACCGCGGGCGCGCACTGACACTGTAGATGCAGCCTTCAACCTTTGCGACCTGCGCGAGCTGACCGGCTCGCTCGCTTGGCACGAACTGGCGAAGCCAGGGACAACGAAAAACCGCGAAGCGGCCTTAGAAATCAAGGGGCGATATGCCCTCACTTGGCAGGACTACAATCGGATCGACGGTAAAGCTGGCCTGTTCCGCTACCTATGGATTCCGGTTGCATCACCGGCCCGGGGTTAAGGACGTAGGCGCGATCGATGGGCGTTGAAGGGGGAAGTAAACTCATGGCGAGCATTGACATGCATTCGCATCATTCGACGTTGCGGGAGCGCATCGTTGAGCATGTCTTCGTTGGTGAAGCCCTCCGCACGCTATGGCGGCGCGGAATAACCGACGTGGAAGTCTTGCGATCTGAGTTCGACGCGCATGGTTACGACCTGGTCATGGGGCGAGGGCCTGTCGTTCGCCATATCCAGTTCAAGACTGGCATCCGTAGTAAGCCAGCGCCGGTCTCAGTGGGGCGAGCCCTCGCAGACAAACCCAGCGGCTGCGTTATCTGGATTTGCGTGACGCTCGATCTAGATCTTGGGCCGTTCTGGTGGTTCGGAGGGGCACCCGGCGAACCGCTTCCTGACCTGTCGGGCTTCGCGAGTCCGAAGCGTATCGGCCGCCGTGAAGGCGGCGATCGGCCGCTTCGGGTCAATCATAGCAAGGTGCCGGCCAAGCATTTTCGGCGGATCGACACGATGGACGCTATGCTAGAAACGCTATTCGGCCCGCTGCCGCATGACGCTGCCCCGGTCGTCGCGGACGACGCGGGAGCTGAGGCCTGATGCTCACATTTGGCAATCTTCTGGACCTAGCGGGTATTAGCCGAAGCTCGGTTCGGCTTCTGCGACACCAAGATAACAGGCATCCGGGGTTCCCGACGCCATATGCCCTCTGGCGGGACCATAGGAGCCGCTTTGAGGCGTATCAGGAAACCCAAGGGGTAGGCGACGCCCCGGACCTACGCGCACCCTATTGGGCATCCTTCGTCGGTGTTCCTGGGAAGGAAACCCTGTTCGTCGGTCTGTACTCTGCAGAGCTGATCGGGCCGCTAGCCGAAGATCGGCCGCATCCTGTCACCGGAGGAGTGGAACCGGCAGGAAGCTGCAACCAATATCGGCTAGCGCTGCTGCCCGAGCTGGCCGAATATGCGGGCCGCCTCTGGATCGATTGGGGCAAGGGCTATCGCGCGTGGATTCAGCGTGGCGATCGCGTTCCAAAGCCGGTTGTCGAGCTTCGCCGGACCTTTCGCGAAGATCCGTTCCCCGGCTTCGCGGCATTGATCCTGAATCTTTCTGATATTGAGACAATGCCGGCCCATTGGGCGGAGGCTCTGCGCGCGACGCGCGGAATTTACCTCCTTACGTGCCCGCGAACGAGGGAACAGTATGTCGGTATGGCGTCCAGCGGAGAGGGCTTTCTTGGCCGCTGGCGCGAGTATTTCGCATCGGGGCATGGAGGGAATGTCGCGCTGAAAAGCCGCGATCCGAGCGATTATCAGGTGTCGATCTTGGAGACCGTCGGCACCTCCGCCACTATGGCCGATCTAATCGAATTGGAATGTCGCTGGAAGGATAAGCTGCAAAGTCGCCAAATGGGCCTCAATCGCAATTAACGGCGCTACTCTTTCAGCGCTTTGGTTCTAGCGCGCGACTGGAATTTCGTTGATCCGTGTCGTCCAAGCCGGACTTTTCTGGCTGCGCTTAGTGTCGAAAGCCTTGGCGCCGTGGCCTTGGACCGCGAGCGTGATGGTGTTGCGGCCGAACCGACTATTGAGGCCATCCATGGCGGCCAGCAGCGCCGGGGCACGAGGGTCGACCGTAGCGAACAGGTCGGCTTGGCCTTGGCCCTGCGGGGTCAAATCTTCCAGCAGAACGCCACATTTCGTATAGACGCCCCCCGGTTGAAACATGGCCTCCGTCATCTGGCCGACGATCCGCAAGATTACGCGCGGATCGTTGGTCGGCGGCGACAACCGCGCCGATCGCGAAGCGGAAGGCGGGTTCGGCCGATAGCGTGAGCCATGGGCAAAGGCGATCAGTCGGCTCGCAACGAGGCCCTGGGCGCGGATCTTCTCGGCCGCGCGCGCTGCGCGCCGCGCCATCGCCTCGCGCAGCTCGTCGAGCGTTTTGACCGGCTCTCCGAATTGGCGAGTGACGGCAGTTGCCTTCAGCGCGTCGGGCTCAACCTTGAAGTCCGCGCATTCGATGCCGCCCAGCTCGCGCACAAGCCGCTCAAGCACAACCGTTCCCACATCGCGCGCGACCGCTGGCGGCATCGCCGCCAGGTCGGCGGTTGTTCGGATGCCAAGAGGTCGAAGCCGCGCCTCGAGCGCGCTTCCTATTCCCCACACCTCCCCGACCGGCCATCGCTCGAACAATCGCCGGCGTAGCTCAGTGTCGTGGAGATCCACCACGCCGCCCCAAACCTTTTCGGTGGCCTTGGCGAGCGCATTGGCGACTTTCGACAAAGTGCGCGTCGGGCCAAGGCCGATCCGGGTCGGCAGGCCAACTTGCCGTAATATATCCTCTCGCAACGTGTGCGCGGCTTCCACGTCGCCAAGGCCGTTCGGTAAGGTGGGGGCGCGGTAGAAACTCTCGTCTATCGAGTAGATCTCAATTGTATCGCTATGCTCGGCAATGACGGCGTTGAACCGCCGATTGAGGTCGGCATAGAGCTCGTAATTGCTCGATCGGAGCTGGATGCCATGCCGTTTGATCCGATCCCGGATTTTGAAAACGGGCTCGCCCATGCGGACATGCAGGGCCTTCGCTTCCTCGCTGCGCGCAACCGCGCAACCGTCATTGTTCGATAGGACGATGACGGGAACGCCGCGCAAAGACGGGTCAAAAAGCCTCTCGGCAGAGACATAGAAGTTGGCGACATCGACAATTCCATGGGTCATCTGCGAGGCCTAGCGTCGAAAATCACGGACACTCGTTCGCACGACGCCCCATATTTCCACGCCCTCGGCGGGAGTAGGGTCATAGTGCTGGCGGGCGTTGCGAGCCTCAAGAAATGTCCCGCCCTGGCGACGCGTGAGCTGACGGCAGACAAAGCCGCCATCCACAATGGCGATGACGATATGCCCCTCAACAGCCCGCGTGTCGCGGTCCACCACGACAACATCGTTGTCGTAGATTCCAGCGTCGATCATGCTGGTGCCGCTGATGCGGAAGACAAAGCTGGCGGCCCTGTCGAGCCGTAGAAGCTCGATCAGGCAAATGGAGTCCTCCTGCCAATCCTGGCTTGGGGACGGAAAGCCGGCTCCCGCTGCTCCGATGATAAAGGGAATTAGCCCCTCTGGCACCTCGGCGAGCGGGACCGGCTGCATCGGTGGCAGCAACATGATGATTCCCTTTCGCCCCCTTCTAACGCACCGAGGAACGAAATGGGAACATCGGTTTATCGTCTTTGTGGGGACGGGCAGACAATATCACGCCGCCAGTAGCGATCCCATCGCGCCACGGTGCCAGTTGCGAGCATGGCGCAATTGAGAATGCGCCGGTCCGCCATCTGACAGAACGCGGCGGTGCGGCTCCCCTTTGCATTGCCAGCGGAAAGGCAATGCATTGTCGGCGCGCTGACGCGAACATGGTCGTAGCGTGCGCCGGGAAAGCGCGTTCTCCCGCGAGATCCACCTAAGATGGCGACAAGGGCGTCCATGGCGGCTTGTGCGGATGCTCTCGGGCAAGGATGGCCGGGCCTACAGCTATTGTCGCGCTCACGCGCGGCGATGCCTGAGAGACGAATACGCGGGCCTTCCGCACACCAAACCGGCCCGTCCCCATCTGCAACTAGGGTCGGGGTGCAGGCGAACATAAGCCCTGCGGCAATCATGGTTACAGCCATAATGGATCTTTCTCGAAAGAGGCAGGGCGCGGGCCGACAGGTCCGCGCCCGAAATTTCATCAGTCCTCGACCTTGGGCAGTGTCGAGTACGGGGCCAGGCCCCGCGCCTCGCCAGCGCCGTCGCGGAACTGGCGAACGACATTGCCGCCGTCCCAATGGCCGCGCAGGATGCCTTTGCGATTGATTCCGCCCACGGGGCGGGTTTGTGCAGCTAGCAGGCGCGCGCGGCGGGTGTCTCGGTCAAGATTGCGCATTGGCGTCATGATCCATCCTCTCTGCATTGCGGCGCGTACGCCGCTTTTCGATGACGCGGCGGGCCGCGTGGGTCGATGCAAGATCAGGGTGGCCCTCCGCGATCTGCTCAAGCGTGGCGCGCGGCGGTGCGGCCCGCCTCAATTGCCGCGCCATAGGCGCGCGCGGTCTGATCAGCCTCGGCCAGTAAGCGGCGCGTCTCGGCCTCGTACCATCGGCGGAATCTCTTGGTAGGCGGTGCGCAGCGCAAGCCCGCATGAATATGGCCGCGCGCCTCGGCCATTGTTACCAAGCCCCACGCCTTCGCAAAGGCGGTGAGGCTCTGAACGGGCGGGGCGTCGGTCATGGCTGCGGCTCGGGCGTGCGAACGTCGCCCCGCTCGATCTGAAAACCGGCGCGGTCCAGTTCCTCGCAAATAGCCCGTTGGCGTTCCTCGCCGGTGCCGCGAGTGGCGATGTAGCTGCATCGGCCATAGTGAAGCTCGAAACCGGCGCGCTTCAGGCATCCTCTAAAACGCTGGTGGGTGCGCTCGCTCCAATCGACGTTGCCAGCATAGTTGCGGAAGGCCGCGACGGCGCAGACGGAACCGTAATTCTCATCGCGCCAGCTAATTTCGACCTTGGGGAGTGTCTTGGGCATGGGTTAGTCCTTCGAAATGGCAGGGACGGGGCGGCGCTGGTGGCCGCCCTCGCCGGATCAGGCGGCGCGAGACATTCCGGGCGCTGCCATGTGGGACAGGATCAATTCGCTTCCTGCCTGTGCGGCGGTCGCGGCGCGGAAGATCGCGCGCTTGTCATTGCGAAGGGCGGTCAACCATGACGCCAGATAGGCCGCATGATCCTCGCGCTCGGTCGGCTCCATGCCAAGCTGAGCGCAAAGCATGGCCGCCCCGATCTCTGCAATCAGCTCCTCGGCAGCGCGAATTTCCTTGCTCTTGCCGTATTCGTAGAGCGTTTCGCGATTGAGCCGCGACGTGTGGCCGGTGGAGTGGATGGCCTCATGCGCGAGGGTCGCATAGAAGGCGTTGCCGCTCACAAAGTCGCCAAAGGCAGGCATGGCGATGCTGTCCACGACGGGGTGATAATAGGCGCTGTTGCCACCCTCACGATAGGGGACCGGGTAGCGGGTAAAGGCCGCATCAAGCTCGGGGTCGCGCTCGTCGCGGTTCTTGATCTCGACAAACGGGGCAGGGAATTTGCTCATGTCCAAACCGTCGATCTGCTCGACGTTGAACACGACATAGCGTTTCAGATAGGCGCGGCTCGTTTCCTTACCCTCGCTGTCGGTGATTGGCTCGCCCGTCTCGCCGTCCTTCGGGGTGAAGGTTCCGGCATGAACGACAAGATTGCCCTTCTCGCCCTTCCTGACCTGTCCGCCCAGTTCGTGCGCCTGCCGGTAGGTCATCCAATGCGGGTTGGTGTAGCCGTGCGCCATGGCTGCGGACCACAACAGCAGGATATTGATGCCGCGATAGGCCGTTCCCTCATGGCGAAGGGGAAGCGATGCCGCGCCGGATGCCCAGCGGGGCGACCAAGGGCGGGTGCCTGCCTCTAGCAGCGCAACAATCTGGTTGGTGACTTCCTCGTAAACGTCGATGCGCGGAGCGGTGGTCTTGCGAGCCTTAGCGGTGTTCCGTGGCATGTGCTTTTCCCTTCCTAAACTGGAGCCGAAGGCGATGGCGTCCATCGACTTCTGCCCGCTGGCGAAGTGGGTCGGGGAATGGCGCAGTGAGGGCCGATCATGGGGGAGGGGGATCGCCCGTCCTGCACGGAGCGCAGCGGAGGAAGGGCGGGGAAACCCCCATGATCGCCAAGCGAGGTCGCGCAGCGGCCGAGACGGTCCAGCCCTTGCGCCGGGGGGCCGGAACAGGCCCCGAAATCTATCGAAAGACATGGCGGCGCTGCCGCCTCGATCTCGATCGCGCGGCCGATCGCCGGGCGGCTACGGGAAAAGCCGCGAAAATCCGCTTTGCGGATCCTCTCGACTTTCTCATGCGAGGATCGTCACCCGAACGGGACGAAACCGCTTGCGGGTTCGGTCGGAGTGGAGCGGAGATAGAGCCGTGCCGAAGGCCGCACAGGCACCCATTTTCCACTCAGACCAGGCCCACGCTCATAGAAACTCAAATCAATCGCCGGAAGATACCCGCGAAAGCACCGAAAAGCTGTCTGCAATAAGGTCTGTGCCGTAGATCGTTGATCCATCGCGTTCATATTGAGACTGTTTTACACGCCCCGTCACATGAACCATATCGCCTTTACCGACATTCGATGCGTACTCCGCACACTTTGCAAAGCAAGTAACGCGATTCCAAAGCGTTTCCTCCTGCCATTCACCATCAACTTGCCGGTTATAATTTGAAGCAATGTTGACGAATGTGACCTTTTCTTTTTGATCGATCCCGCCAACCTGTCCGATCAGGCGAAATTCTGCGATATTGCGTGGCATCCCGTTCACTCCATCGGTTGAAAATTGCGACCATCGACCGGAATCGCCGGCACCTCGTAGGGCTGACTTTCCGGCTCGATCTGAGCATCCAACACGATTGCACCGCTTTCGCCTTGCGGCTCGGGCACAAAATCGAGCTGAATTTCTTGAGGTTTCGCGCCCCATTGTTGGGGCAATTTATAGCGTGTGAGGTTTTGCATCGTCGCCGCGCGCCGGTACGTGTCGAGCCAGTTCACGGCGACGGCCTCTTGAGCGGTGGCCAGCGATAGCTGGCCGCTGCAAACCATGCGATTTAGCAGGGTTTCTAGGCCGTCCTTCTTCTCTGCATTTTCTTGGCCCGCCCAGGACTGCAACCACAGGTTGCGGTAGTCCTTCGGGGCGCCGCCAAGGGAGATCGGCACGAGCTGGTCCAGCACTAGAGAGTCAGGATCTAGGTCCGGCAATTGGGCCGCGGCGATGCGGCGCGTTGCCGCCGCCGTCCATGACGATGGCGGCTTGCGGGCTGCGACAAATTTGGGATTGCAGATGGTCGTAGCGATAATGTCTTGGGTAATCGTCGGATCATAGGCGCCAGGTGTGCGGCGCGGATCGGGCAGCGCAGGCGCCGCCTTCGGCAAGCGGTTTCGGCGAAGATCGTTCAGGGCGAGCGCCGCGCGGCAATCCGATTGGTTGGCGAGCTGGTAGCACGCTTCGCGCGCGCTCTTCGGTGGATTGGCGATGAAATCGGGGTGTGCCTCGCCAAACAGGGCGGCGAGTATCACGCCGCCAACTGCAAAAATGGCGAGACGGGTCATTGCTCGGCCCGCCAAGCATCGTTCCAGTCGCCTCCGCGCGGCGGTAGCTCGACCTGCAGGGCGCGGCCGCCGTCTCTCAGATGGTGTTCGGCCTTCTCGAGCCCGGCCCTCGCAGCCTGCCCGTGCTGCGAATAGACCGTGATCGAACGGATATGATCGGGGATATGAATGCGGGCATAAAGCTCGCTGCCATTTACGGACCAACAGCCAGGCAATCCGAATTTGGCAATGACCGATTCCGCTTCCTCGAAGCCTTCGGCCAGATTGAGATGGTCGCCCTCGATGGCTCCGATCTGCACGGCGCCGCCGCGCGGATCGGCCAGGGTGCGCTTGGGGTCGACAAGCTGCGGGTGCTTGTTGCCGTCCTCGTCCACGAAAACGCGGGCAAGCGCGACGAGCTGCCGGCGCTCGATGATGGGCAGGAGCAGGGCGGGGAGGCGGAGCCGCTTGCCGCCCTCGTAGGTCATTGCTGCCGGGTCATAGCGGCCGATGGTGGAATGACCGATGCGGCGGCGCTCTAGGTATCGCTGAGCGGGCGTGCCGGCGAGTGCGCGCGCCTTGCTCCAAAGGTCGCGCGCCAGCGGGCCAAGGTCGCGCCGCTCTGGCGGCGCAGTATCGCGTTCAGTCGGGCGGACGTAGCCTCCATTTGCGGCCAGGGCGGCAATGATCTCGGATTGACCGCAACCGGCAAAGCAATGAAACAAGACGGCAGCGCGGCCAGGTGTGATCGAGAGTGATGGAGAACTGTCCTCATGAGCGGGGCAACACGCTTTCCCATAGGAACCGTGCCACGTCCCATTCAGACGCCTCACAGCTTCTTTTGCAGCGGCGGTAACACTGAGGCTCATAGTCCGAGAATATATTATAAGACAAAGGCGGCAACCATTTTTTCGCGGCCCAAATCATATCGTGCCGCATGTCCCGCACCGCGATCGACGATTATCATCGCCTATCACTTGGTCCTAAAGCCTGTTGGAATGGCTAATCTTCCGTCTCGATCCCATGATTTAGCCATCAGCGAGGACATAGGTCATGAATTGAGCGCTGCCAAAGCCGCTTGCGCCCCCTGGGGAGCATTCGCAGCGGCGTAGCCGCTGCGTCCAACGGTGCGGCCTTAGATGTGGTTTGTTTGGGTAGCTGCCATTTCGGTCTCATCCCTAAAAAAGCAAAAGCTTCGGCCGAAGGCCGTCTTTTAGGGGGATGCCGGGTGGGAGGTCATGCGAAGCATGACCGGGCGAGCGAAGCGAGGAGCCGGCGGGGGCGGAGCCCCCAAGAGGCGGCGCTTTCTTTCATCTCCAGGTGCGACGTTGGAAGTTATCCACAGGATGGCCTCGCGCGCGTATGTGTTAATATTGGTTATGATTCTGTGTTAAGCGCCGGAAAAACGGGCTTATCCCTTTGTTATTCAAAGATTAAATTAGTCCTCCGGTGGGCGATACCCCGAAGACAAGTGGGTAAAACCCCGAACTGTGGTGGGCGATACCCCGAATGTGCAAGGCGGGTGGGCGATACCCCGAAACACAATAAAGCGGTGGGTGATACCCCGAATCTAAGGCTCTGGTGGGTAAAACCCCGAATCTATCTATTGGTGGGTGATACCCCGAACTATTGACATCGGTGGGTGATACCCCGAATAACCGCTTATGGTGGCCGATACCCCGAATCCGCAAGTAGCCTTAGTGCCTGAGAAGCACCCGGCTTTGGTGCCCGAACGGCATCCCCAGCACGACCTCTTCATTTGTGATGTGGGGGACGCGGTACTTAAAGATGTGATGCCGCAACTAGAGCATCCGTTTTACTCTCTGTCAAAGAAGCCTGAGACTAGCGTGCGGCGCTATGAGCATAATGGTAACTGGCTTGAGGTCACTCCTAGCATCAAGGGGCTTGCCACGATCTATGACAAAGATATTTTGATATATTGCATTTCGCAGATTATGGCGAAATTGAAATTGGGTGAGCAAGTTTCCCAGCGTGTGCGGATCAGCAGCCGCGAATTGCTCGTATTTACTAATCGCGGAACTTCCGGGAAAGACTACAAGGCGTTGATTGAGGCGTTGGATCGCCTCGAAGGGACCCGTATTCGGACCAATATCGTCACGGGCGACGAGGAACAGATTGAGGGCTTTGGACTGATCGACGCCTCCTCGATCCGGCGTAGTCACGGCCTGGATGGACGTTTGCTCTATTGCGAAATCAAATTATCGGATTGGGTGTTCAACGCCATCCGTCACAATGAGGTGCTAACGCTGCACCGGGATTATTTTCGACTACGCAGGCCGATCGAGCGCCGGATATACGAACTGGCCCGCAAGCACTGCGGGCAGCAGGCATCCTGGAAGGTGTCCCTCGAAATCCTCCATAAGAAATCGGGTTCGAAATCATCGGACAAGGAGTTCCGTCGCGCTGTGCGGGAACTGGTCGAAAGCGATCATCTTCCCGACTACCTGGTTTCATTCGACTCAGTGGCGGACATGGTGATGTTCTCCAACCGGGGAACAATGAAAGCCGCCGCCTTGGCTTCGGCGTCGGAGCCGTGGACGGGTCCACTAGATTCCGACATTTACGGCGATGCTCGCAATGTCGCCCCTGGATGGGACATCCACTATCTCGAACGAGAATGGCGCAGCTGGCTCGGTGAGAACGAAATTGCCCCCAAACATCCTGCACGTCATTTCCTGAAGTTCTGTCAAACTTGGTTTGAAAAGCGCGGTCGGCCGAGCTGATATAGGGGGCATGACTTTGGACAAGGGCGCACATTTTTACCGTAGCGATTTTCAGGTTCACACCCCGCGCGATCTCCGCTGGGCGGGACCGGATGCTGTCACAGACGAAGAGCGGCTTGCCTACGGTCGGCGGTTTGTCGCAGCCTGCCGAGAGAAGGGCCTTCAGGCCGTTGCCATCACCGATCATCACTGCATGACGTTTCTGCCCTTCATCCGCAGGGCAGCGGAAGAAGAGCTGGCGGAAGACGGCGCGGCGCTCGATCCTGCAAATAAGCTCATCGTATTCCCCGGCATGGAGTTGACGCTCGGCGTTCCGTGCCAAGCTATCATCATCTTCGATGCTGACTTTCCCAATGATATGTTTTCGCTAGTGATAAATGCGCTAGCGATTACACAAAACGATGCGGCTCAGCCGAAGGTCCGGGACGTTGTGCGTCTCGGAACCATCACGACTTTTTCGGATTTGAAGGCGAAGCTCGACGCGCACGAATATCTGCGCGGCCGTTACATCATACTGCCGAACGTCACCGACGAGGGGCAACATTCCCTCCTGCGCGCCGGCCAGACCGATAAGTATATCGAGATGCCTTGCGTCGGAGGGTACAGCGATGGGCCGTTTGCCAATTTGCGGCAGGGGACGAAAAACAAGCTGGCCGGCATTGATCGCGCATGGGGCCATAAGCGGATCGCCTGCATCCAGACCTCGGACACGCGCCGCGACGATCACACCACGCTCGGCGTGCCCTCGACTTGGCTGAAATGGGCGACGCCGACCGCGGAAGCTCTCCGGCAGGCATGTCTCGCGCAGGAATCCCGCGTCGCGCATGACTTGCCCCATGTGCCGGAAACCTACATTGCCGACGTCAGCGTTAGCAATTCCACCTTTCTCGGGCCGCTCGATCTCGACTTCAACCCGCAATACAGCTCACTCATCGGCGGTCGTGGCACCGGCAAGTCCACAGTGCTGGAATATATCCGCTGGGCGCTATGCGATCAGCCGCCAAGCGGCGACGAGGAAGAAACGCCGAACTATCAGGCCCGCCGCCTGCGGCTGATCGACGGCACGTTGAAGCCGCACGGTGCCACTGTCGACGTGACTTATGTCCTCAACGGGGTTCCCCATCTCGTTCGGCGGGCAAGTGCCGACGGCAGCGTCCTGATGAAAATTGGCACCGCAGCGCTGCAGCCCTGTACCGAAGAAGAGGTGAGAGCGCTTCTTCCAATACAGGCCTACAGCCAGAAACAACTGAGTGACGTGAGCGTCCGCATCGAGGAGCTGACCCGCTTCATCACCGCGCCGATCAAGGGCGATCTCGACCGGCTGCAGCGGAAAGCTGACGATCGCGCGAACCGAATTCGGGAGGCCTATGCCACGCGCCAGCGTTTCCGCGATTTGTCGCGGACGCTGCATAACCGGGTCCTGGAAGAACGCTCGATCACAGAGCAGGCGAATACTATCCGCGCGTCACTCTCGGGGCTCTCGGATCCCGATCGCGCGCTTCTTGAGCAGGGCCAGCATTACAATGCCGCCAGCTCCCTCGTGGCGTCGTGGAAAGTGGGGGCTGGCACGATCAGCCAAAAGGCCCGTGAACTGCGCCAGCTAGTCCAGGGCCAGCGCGCCGCCATGCAGCCCGTGCCGGCAGAGCCCGCCGCCATGAAGGAAACGCTCGATCAGGCCCGCGCCCAATACGATGCGATGCTGCAGGCCGCGCTGATCTCGCTCGACGAAATGGCCGCGGCGGCGGGCGTGATCGAAGGAGGGGAGGGGGCCGCTGGCCTTTGGGATGCGTGGGACGCGGGGCATACCGCCTTTCAGGATGAATATAGCGCAGCGATGGAGCGGTCATCATCGCATACCGAGAAGTTGCAACAGCTCCGAACTCTGGAGGCGCGTGTTGCCGAGCTGGCCGATGAAACGACAAGGGTGCGCGAGATGCTGGCGACGCTGGCGACCGCAGACGAGAACTACACGACCGCGCGCGATGAATGGCTGGGCGCACAGGCCGAGCATGATGATCTGGTGGACCGCGAATGTGCCGAGCTTACAACCCGCTCGGGCGGCCTGATCCGCGTGGGCGTTAAGCGTTACGCGGATCCCGGCGCCTTCGTTGGCACGCTGCGCGCGGCGCTGCAGGGCTCGCGCGTTCAGTCGGCGAAGCTCGATGCGCTGGGCGAGGGAATCGCAGGCGCAGCGGATCCGAAAGCATCTTGGATGGCGGCGCTGGCGGAATTGGAAGGCTTGGCGGACTATGATGCCGAACGCGGTCCTCCCGGCACAAGGCCGGGCGGGGTCGCCTTGCTGGGCCTCGGACTGAGCGCCGGCGACATTGACAGGATCGCGCAGCACTTCACGCCGGAAAACTGGCTGGTGCTGTCGCTGACACCGATCGCCTCGGTGCCGGTCTATGAATTCCGGTCGCGGGAAGGGGAGTATATTCCCTTCAAGAACGCCTCCGCCGGCCAGCAAGCGACGGCGCTTCTGAAAACGCTGCTTAACCAGCCAGGGCCGCCGCTCATCATCGACCAACCCGAAGAAGATCTCGACAACCCGGTCATGCTTGAAATCGTAAATCAAATCTGGGATGCGAAGCGACTTCGTCAAATCGTCTTTGCCAGCCACAACGCCAACCTTGTTGTGAACGGCGACGCGGAGCTGGTGGCGTGGTTTGGATATCGAACGACGGGCGATCAATCCCGTGGCACGATCAAGGGCGTCGGGGCGATCGACGTACCGGCGGCACGGGAAGCGATCAAACAAATCATGGAAGGCGGCGAAAATGCCTTCCGGCTACGCCGGGAGAAATACGGCTTTTAAACTTCGGAAGTTAGGGTTCACTTCCGGATTTTCCATGAGAGACCAACTGCGCCTGTTAGGCTAATCTCGCTGATGCAACGAGGATACCTGAATGGCCCATCGACAAAAAACGTTCGGCAGCCAATCGCTCCCGGTGTCGCCAAGCGCGACGCCTTCGCCTATGTCTCCATTTTGGAGTTAATCAATTATAAGGCATACGGGATCGCATAATGCCGCAGTATCTAAAACTTGATGAAGCGGCCTCAAAGCTCGCAAAGAAGCTGGGGGAAAATTGCCGTTCAAGGCGGACGAAGCTCAAAATTTCCCAAGCGGAGCTCTCCGCCCGAAGCGGCATCGCTGCATCCCACTTATCGTATATCGAGCACGGGAAGGCGAATCCCACCCTTGAGATTCTGGAGAACCTAGCCGATGGCTTGGGCTGCTCGGTGCTCGACCTGCTCAGCGCTGAGTAAAGGATAACTGCTCCTGCTAATGACTATTATTATCTGGACAGGGGTTTGCTGCTGCTTACGTTAGTAAGCTCCTGACACGGCAGAGGCCAGATAATGACTATGCAAGACAGGGTTAACCAGAATGCCGATATTTACGGCAATCTGGTTAAGCAGGTTAGCGAAATGACTAAAGTACGCGGGATGTCGCAGCCAGATCTCGCGATCAAAAGCGGGATCGCCGAAGAGAGATTGACTTCGATCCTGCGCGGGCAATCCCGTGAAGTTACTTTGCGGGAGCTTGTCGGACTATCGCTTTCTCTTGGTGTTTCGTTAGCGGCGCTTCTAGCGGATTCATGATTGCAGAGCCGGCGCATCCCTATGCCGTTGCAAGAAATCAAACAGCGTCGTTCGGCCAACCCCCAGCGATTTCGCCACGCTTGCAACCGTCGCGCCCCTCATATCGAGCATCTGGCGAATGTCAGGTAACTGGTCATCGGTAAGCCGTGGCTTCCGGCCAGGCTTTGAATCGCTCGAATGGGTTTTCATGCCGTGAACGCGGCGCCAGTGGTTGTCGAGGGCCGCAACGAGGCGGAACATTTCAGCCCCTTGGTCGGGCTCGATGACTATCTTGGGCGCGCAGAACTCTATGGCGATTCCGCGATTGAGAACCTTCACCATCATGCGAACCAAGGTCATCGTGTTAAGCGGCAGGCAAGTAAAATCGTAGATTTTGATCCTGTCCCCCCGCATCAACTCATGACCTTCCTTTGCCAGTTTACGCGGTAGATCCACGAAACTGACTTGCCCGGCATCTACGATGAAATCGCCATCAGCCTCGCAAGCCGCCCTTTGCTCCAAAATGGAGGGAGATTGGTTCGTTTCGGCGAGGAAAAGCACATTTTTCGGCAAGGCGATCCGCTCTCAGTTGTCTGAATGCCGAACAGGAATTCGGTCCAAAATTGTGGCTAACGCTAAGCCATAGACGCCATTTCCAGCAAGAGCGATCCGGGCCGGGTTCCGCGCAAAAGGCGATAAACGGTTCGTCGCGTTCGCGAATCCTTATTGCGAATGCGTGTTGCTGACGTGTCGGTTTTGTATTACCGCTGATAACCGGACTCAACGAAAGGGGCACTCAATGCCTTTGAGTACTACGGTTTTGGCGGCTTTGCTCAACTCTTGCGCGCCAAATGTCGCACCCGCGACAATGACTGCGATTATCCAAGTTGAAACCGAGCGCGACCCCTATCGGATAGGGGTCAATTCGGGTGGCTCGCTCCTGCGTCAGCCGGGCAATGCAGCCGATGCAATCGCCACGGCGCGCAGTCTGATGCGCAAGGGCGCGAATTTCGATGCTGGCTTGATGCAGATCAACAGCTCGAACTTTGCACGGCTCGGCGTCACCCCGGAAACGGTCTTCGATCCCTGCACCAATCTGCGCGCCGGAGCGCGCCTGTTGGCAGACAACTATAGCAGGGCGCGGATAGCCGGTCACACCGATCCGCTGCGCGCGGCGCTGAGCGAGTATAATACCGGGTCGCGCTCGCGCGGCATGATGAATGGCTACGTCGGCAAGGTCTTTGCCGCCGCTTACGGCGGTGCGCCCGTGCGGCCTCTGGTTGCCCGCAGCTCGGGTGCTATTGCCACGGCCGATCAGGTCGGCGGCATTTTGGTGTCAGCCTTTGGCGGACGGATCACCGACACGCTGCGCCCGATGAACGCCCGCTATGGCGCTCAGAACAGCTTTCACAAATACGGGCAAGCCGTCGACTTCGTGCCGAATGGCGGAATGAGCGCCATCAACCGCGCTCAAATCCGTGCGGTGCTGGCCGCCAGTGGCGTCCAGATAATCGAGCTGCTCGGCCCCGGCGATCGTAACCATTCGAACCACTGGCACATTGCATTCGCAAACGGCCAGGGCGCTCCCGTCGTGCCTCCATATAGCACAGAGGGCGCGCCTTGGACGGTTGCCGCCGTGGCTCCGGCTGATGATGTTGAGCGAGGCGGCGCCTATCAGGCGACGGCCACGCTCGCGTCAGCGGAAATAGGGATGGGCGGCGTGACAATGGCCGAACCGGCTCCCCCCTCCTGGGACGTTTTCGCGCAAGCCGCATGGCGCCAGCGCCAGTCCGTTCCGACAGCAGCGGGCGGACTGTGATGCGCGCAAACAAACTAATCACGAAATTGTCGGTCGTGCTTGCGCTCGGCCTGGCAGTCACGCCCGCTCATGCGGACGTGGGGTCCATTGCGGATGCGGTTCTTGATGAACTGACGGCGTTGGTGGCCCCGGCAATAGGGCTCGGTGTTGTTTGGCTGGGCTTTCTCATCATGACGGGGCGAGGGACGCTAATCACGTTCCTTACTTTCGTCGTCGGAGCAGTAATCTTGCTAAGCGGAGGTTTTTTCTGATGAAACTCACTCGTTACGTAAAGGATCGGTGGACGCATAGCTTTGCGTTCGCCGGCACCGCCCTGGCCCTGATCCCTGTCCCTGCATGGGCGCAGGCGGCCAACCAGACCGAAGTCGAGTCCATGGTCGACGCCATCTTGGGCCTTCTGACCGGCCCGATCGCGAAGGGCCTTGCCGCCATCGCGCTCGTCATCGCCGGATTCATGTTCTTCTTTGGCGCAGGCAACAAGGGCCTGCTCGGCTCGATCATCGTCGGATGCTTCATCGTCTTCGGCGCGGGTTGGGTCGTCGATACGATCTCCGGGACGTAAATGCGCCGGGGTCTCCCAATAATCGCCGCGCTGGTCGCAGCGGCATGGTCCGTGCCGGGGGCGACGCAAGTCGCCTCCGCCTCGGCAAAAGCCAGCGAGATAACCGGGAAAATGGTGGCGGCGGGCGCGGCGTTCGGAACGCTCGCGCTCGTCATCATCGGCTATTTCTTCATGGCCGGGCACGGCGACAGGCAGACTTTGGCGCTGTGGGCCGCTGGTCTGGCTGTCGTGCTGTGCGCGGGGTCGATCACCGCATTGCTCACGTAGAAGGCCGCCTAGCGGCAAAGAGAGGTTTTGAGTGTCGGAGCCAGAGTATCTTACCGAAGATCCGTTGTTCCTTGCCCTGACGCGGCCGACGCTCTGGTTCGGCGTGCCGGTAGAGGCGACGCTTGCGATCGGCATGGCCTCGGTGTTCGTCCTGATGGTCGTTGGCAACCCGATATGGGCGCTGGCGATCGGCGGCGGCTTGCTGGGTGCGGCCAGGCTCATCGTCCGCACTGACTACAACATGTTCAAAATCATCTTCCTGTTCGGGCGCACCAAGGCTCCGGCACCGAACAAGATGATTTGGGGCGGTTCCAGCTATTCGCCGCTCCCGGTGGCTGGCGTAAAGCGGAAAGGATTCAGCCGTGTTTAACCGCAAGCCAGCTATCAAGCAGGAGCGCGACGCTTCGCAATATCTGCCCTTCGCGCGCCATGTAAACGAGCATGTCGTTGCGCTCGACAATGGCGAATATATGGCCGTTTTCGCGCTTGAGGGCATGTCTTTCGAGACGGCCGACATCGCGACCATCAACGATTGGCACGAAAAACTGAATACGGCTTGGCGCACGATCGCACATGAGCGTGTCGCGGTCATGGTGCATACCGTGCGGCGTATCGAGAGGGGCTATCCGGACGGCGAGTTTACCTCCGCTTTCGCCCGCGATCTCGATGCGGCCTACAGGAGCCGCATTCTGGCAAAGCGCCTGTTCGTGAATGAGCTTTACCTGACGGTGATCTACCGGCCTGCGGTCGGTGTGGCTGACAAGGCGGCCTCGTCGGTGTTCTCGATGTTCTCCAAATCGTCGGCCGCCGAGGCCGAAGAAGACATTCTCGAAACCTTCAGCGACATTCTGCGCGACGTGAAAAAGCTCATGGCTCGCGTCGGCCCCCGGATGCTCGGCATCTACGAGTTCAACGGGCTGCAGTTCAGCGAGCCGATGGAATTGATGCAACGGATCATGACGGCCGATAAGCGCCGTGTTCCGCTGGTGCGCGGGCACCTCGGCCGCGCGATCTACTCGGATCGGGTCATCTTCGGGCAGGAGCTGTTCGAGGTCAGGGAGCCGGGTGGCTCCCGCTTCGGTGGCGTCCTTGCGGTGCGCGAACACGCTGCGCGCACGTTCCCGGGCCAGCTCAATGCGCTGCTAGATTCCAAGTTCGAGTTCGTGCTTGGTCAGGGCTTCGCCTTCCTCGGCAAGCAAATGGGCATGGAAACGGCACGGCGGAAGCGCGCACAGCTCAGCGCCACCGACGATGTGGCTTTTAGCCAGCAGGATCAGCTTAGAGAGGCGATGGACGATCTGCAGTCGAACCGCTTCGTCCTGGGCGAACATCACCTAGCGCTGTCGGTCTTTGGCGAGACGCCTAAGATCCTTGCGGAGAATATGAGCGTCGCGCGTGCAGCGCTGTCGGAAAGCGGTATCGTCGCTGCCCGTGAAGATCTCGCGCTAGAGGCGGCCTACTGGTCGATGCTGCCGGGCAACTTCGCATGGCGAACGCGGCCTGCGGCCCTCACGTCGCGGAATTTCGGCGCGCTGGCGCCGATCCACACGTATCCTGTAGGTCAGGCGGAGGGCAACCATTGGGGCAAGGCGGTCGCGCTGCTCAAGACGACTGCCAATTCGCCCTACTACTTCAATTTCCACTATGGCGATGTGGGTCATACGCTGATCCTCGGCCCTTCTGGCGGCGGTAAAACTGTCATCCAGAATTTCTTTCTTTCGCAGGCTGAAAAGCTGGGCGCACGCATGGCCTTCATCGACAAGGACCGCGGTGCGGAAATCTTTGTTCGAGCTGCGGGCGGCACGTATCTCGCTCTGCGCAACGGCCAGCCATCGGGCTTCGCGCCGTTAAAGGCGCTGGACGATAACCCGAGAAACCGGGATTTCCTGAAGTCGTGGCTTCGCCAGCTCGTCGCTCCCGAGAGCGGTGAGCTGTCGCCGCAAGAGCTGTATCAGGTGAGCCAGGCGCTTGAAGCCGTCTTCCGCTTGCCAAAGCCATTGCGGTCCCTTGCGGCGGTCCGCTCGCAACTGGATCAGACGAGTGAAACGGGCGTGGGTGCGCGCTTGGATCGATGGACGCGAACTGGCGAGTTTGGGTGGGTTTTCGACAACGAGGACGACACGCTGCGCCTCGATGCCCGCTTGATGGGCTTCGACATGACGGACTTCCTCGAGAACGATGCGATCCGCCCGCCGCTCATGTCCTACCTCTTCCACCGGCTCGATGACATCGTGGACGGAGGGCCGGTCATCATCGACATTGACGAGTTCTGGAAGGCGCTGGGCGATCCTGCGTTCCGCCAGTTCGCGCGGGACGGCTTGAAAACCTACCGTAAGCGCAATGCGATCATGATGTTCGGCACGCAGTCGCCGGCGGACGCGCTTCGCTCCGACATTGCCGAAACCATCATCGAGCAATGCCCGACGAAAATCCTTCTCCCGAACCCCAATGCGCAGGCGCGCGACTACATCGATGGGCTGAACCTCACTGAAGCCGAGTTCCGGCTTATCAAGGTCGACCTGTCGCCGGAAAGTCGGCGCTTCCTCATCAAACAGGGCCATGATTCCGTGGTGGTCGAATTGGACCTGAACGGCATGGACGACGAATTGGCGGTCCTTTCGGGCCGGCAAGGAACTGTCGCGTTGCTCGACAAGCTGCGCGCAGAGTTCGGGGATGATCCCCAACATTGGCTGCCCGAGTTCAAGCGCCAGTGGCGCTCTGCAGGGCGTAGGGAATGGAGTAACTGATATGAGAAAGCAGATTATCAGGGCGGCGCTCCTTGCGGCCGCCACGTTCGGAATGGCCGGGACGGCGCACGCGCAATTGGCCGTGGTCGATGTGAAGTCGGTCGCGCAGGCTCTGCAGACCGCTCGCAACACGTTGCAGCAGCTTCAAGAGGCCAAGCAGCTTTACGCCTCTCTCAACAGCGTGACGCAAATCAACAGCGTCAGCGATTTGCTGAACAACGAGATACTGAGCGAGGCCCTGCCCTCGGGGATGCAGGAATCCCTTTCGCTGATCTCCGGCGATCTCCGCGAGCTGGGCGCGATCGGGAACCGGGCAGAGTCGCTCATGAGCGGTTCCGACTTCTCGCTTGCGGGCATCGATTCCGGTTTCGGTGACGCGCAAGGCATTCTCAACCGAGCGGCGACAGCCGGCGCGCGCGATCAAGCCTACGGCGAATATATGCTGGAAGCGACCGAAGCGACCGGCAAGGGCCTGAAGCAGCTCAACAGCGGCCTCTCGGCTTCAACGACCATGCGCCAGTCGCAGGACATTGCGGCGCGTGCTGCAATCGAGAACGCGCAGGTAACGAACCGCCTCCTGCAGATGCAGGCGGCGCAGGAAGCCGCACGCGGCGCGGCCGCGCTTCGGTCCTCGTCCGACTTCGCGGCTTCCCAGCGGCGCACCCAGCAGAACATCGAAGACGGGTCTCTCTGGCCCACTTGGAGCGGCCAGTAAGGAGGGCAGGCGATGCGGAAGTGTCTCATGATGTTGATGTGTGCGGCGCTTCCGCTTGCCGGCTGCGGTGAGGAAGCCAAGTCCGTCGAATACTACAAGAAGCATTTGACCGAGGCGCGCGAGAAGGCCGCTCGCTGCCAGAGCAACGGTGACGCGGGCGGCAACTGCGGGAATGCCGCTGTCGCGATCCAGCAGACCGCTCGCGAGCAGTTCGAGCGCGACCGGGCCAGGACAGAGAAGAACCTGAAATCCGGTGCGATCTGGCCGACCTGGAACGGGAAGTAGGTGATCCATGCTCGATGCAATCTACACCATGCTAGAAGGCCAGATTACCGGGACTCTTGCCGGTAAGTACGCCGCTGTCGTGGGCCTCGTTTCCGCGCCGCTACAAACGGCCATGGCGATCAATCTGGTAATCGTGGGCTTCGCCGTCATGCGCGGCGTGTCGAACGAACCGTTCGGCAATTACCTCGGCACTTGGCTGAAATGCTATCTCGTCATTCTGGCGGCAACGTCGTCCATCGCGGCCGACATTGCCGCGACGGCGCAGGCTGCGCCCGATCAGCTCGCTTCTGCCCTTGGCGGCGGCGCTCTGTCGGCATCTTTCGACGCATTCGTAAAGAATGCCGTCGAGCCGGCGCTAACGATCCATAATTCGATGGAGCCTTGGGTAGAGGCCAGCACCTTTTTCCCTGTCACGATCCCGAACCTTGCCACGGGCCTGATGGTCATTCTCATCATGCTGCTCGCCTACATCATCGCGGCGATCGCTATGACGATCGTGCTTTTCATCAAGTTCGGCCTGTTCGTGACGATTGCGACGATGCCGATTTTCGTCGGCGCGCTCATCTTCCCGTCCTCGTCAGGTCTGTTTTTTAGCTGGCTCGGCGCGGTGCTGAATTACGCCATCCAAACGGCGGCCGTGGCGATCGCGCTTCTGTTCGTCGTCGCGCTGGTCAACGCCATTCCCAATTCTGTCGGGGCCGGCGACGGCGGCGATACGTGGACGGCCCTGGCCGCGATGATGCTGCAACTCGTGGCGGTCCTCGTCGGCGGCTTCATCATCATGCAAGCGCAGTCGATTGGTTCGTTTGCCGGTGGCGGTGGATCTTCGGGCGCGGGCTTCCTGTCCGCGATCTACCCGGCGACGCTGCAACGCAGAATCATGAACTCGTCGCTGGGCGCCCCTCGCCGGGCAGCGGGCGCGATCGGCAACGCTGCCGGTCGAAGCCTCGATCGTCAGACGGCGGCCCGCGCCAGTTTTGCCGCACAAGCTCAAGCATCTTCCGGTCGAACTTCGATGCCCGGTGCATCGTCCAGACCGGGCAATCGATAGGAGGAAAGCTCATGGTGAAGTGTCATCACGGCGCGCCGTCCGCGCGCCGATGGGGAAGGATTCTCTTCGTTGGGGTGGCAAGCTGCGCTTTGGCGGCCTGTGCCACCACGTCGGAGGGCGGGAATCCTCCCAAGCATTGCAGTCGCGGAAGCGCGCGGAATGCCAATCCATACGGCTCGATCTTCTCGCAAGCCGATGTGAGCGCAGCGCCAGCGCCGCGCGAGGGCGGTGGTGCTGAGGTGATGGTGTTCAGCAAGGATGCCGAACCGGCACCGGAAGCCGTGCCGGTCCCCGATCTGACGGCTCCACCGCCAGCGCCGCGCAATGGCCCGCCTGCGCCGGTTGGTCGGCCGCTCTCAATGGGGCGCGATCCGATCTCCCCGCAAACCGCGTTTAGGAGCTGCTGACCATGAGCCTCGGAGTCAAAATGAAGAGCGACCTCGACAAGTATTTCTCGGATGCAAAAGGCTGGGATTTCGATCGGGTGAGCGAGGCCAACAAGCAAAAGCGGTTGGCCTATATCGTCGGCGCCAGCGGCGTTGCCTTCGGGCTCGCCATGCTGGCGTGGCATGTCGCCATGCCGCTGCGGTCGGTGGAACCGTATGTTATCCGCGTCGATCGCCAGACAGGCGGCATCGATGTGGTGACGCGGCTTACCAACACGCGGAACATCACGGCCGACGAGGCGGTGAACAAGTTCTTCCTCTCGGAATATGTTCGCAATCGCGAGGGCTGGGCCGAAGTCTCGGCGCGTGAGACGCAAGCCCGCGTCTACGCGCTCTCGATCCCGCAAGAGCAGGAGAAGTTCGCCGGCCAGCGGCGGGCGACCAATCCGAACAGCCCGATCGTGAACTACCAGAACGGCGAGGTAATCTCGGCGGCTGTCAGGGGCATTACCTTCATCAATGACCGCGTTGCGCAAGTGCGCTTCACCAAGTCCGTGATGAGGCCTGGCAACGCGCCCGACGAGCTGAGCCATTGGGTCGCGACCATCAATTTCAAATACGTGGACAAGCCGACGACTGAAGCGGGGCGGCTCAACAACCCGCTTGGTTTTCAGGTCATCAGCTACCGCGCAGACCCGGAGATTGCGTCATGATCGGGGTTCGCAGCTTTCTAGTCGGCGGCGCTCTCGCCGCCATCATGGCCGGAAGTCCGGTATTCGCAGAGGAAATCCCTCGCGCTGGCAATCAGGACAGCCGCATTCGCTACATCAACTATGATGCGGATGAGGTTGTCCGGGTCAACGGCGTGTTCCGCGCGGCGTCTCAAATCGTATTCGGCGTAGGTGAGACGATTTCGAGCGTCGCCCTGGGCGACACGGTGAGTTGGGAAGTCGCGCCGGCTGAGAACATTCTGTTCATCAAGCCGCGCGAGCGCGCGCCAGCCACCAATCTGATTGTCGTCACGCGCCGGGGCGGCATGGTCCGCACCTACACATTTGCACTCTCGGCGCGCAGCGGTGCAATCGCACCGGGGACGGACGCTCAATTCGTGGTGCGCTTCCGCTACCCGGCAGAGGAAGCGGCAGCGGCGCAGCAAGCGAAGGTGCAGCAGATCCAGTTGCAAATGCTCATGGTTGAAGCGGGCGGCGTCAAAGTGGCGTTGGAGGCCGCTGCGGTCCAGGGCAGGCGCAATCTTGCCTACCAGATTGCCGGTTCGTCCGATCTCGCGCCCTCGGAGATTTCCGACAACGGCCAGTTCACCATCATGCGGTTTCCTCGAAACCAGCAGCTTCCGGCGATCTTCACCGTCTTGCCAGACGGTTCGGAAGCGGTCGTTCCCTATGACGTTCGCGGCGAATTTCTCGTGGTGCATCAGGTCGCACGCGAGTTCCGCCTGCGACGCGGCAACTCGCTGAGCTGCATCTGGAACGATGCCTACGACCGCTACGGACCTGACAATTCATCTGGGACCGCCTCGCCAGAGGTTGAACGCAGCGTGGAGGGGAGCCAGTCGAAATGAGCGATACTCAGAACAACGCCGATGATGGCGACGACAAGAAGACCCTGAACTTCGGTGAAGCGAAAAGTCGCCTGACCTACGATGACAGCGAGGTTTCCGACGACGCTCTCAAGGATGCCAACAGCACAACCCCCGACTTCGATCGCAAGGCATTCAATCCCCGCGGTCGCCTGCAGTCGATGGGGAAAGGCGCAATGGGCGCCGCTGCGGTCGGCGCGGCGTTCGTCGGCTTCATGGTCTATTCCATGGCAACGCAATCCGAGAAGGCCAACAAAACGCCTTCGGATAGTACGTTCCGCCTTGATGACGACGCGTCGGCCGAGAAGTCGGCCCGGGAAGCCGCTGCGGTCGTGGTGCGCAGCGATAAGGCTGCGAAGCAAGTCGGTGTGGACCCCTTTGGCAATCCGATCATGGATGGGCAGGACCTGTCGACGGGCGGCGTAACCGTTCCCGCTCCGGGTCAAGGACAACCCGCCGCCGATCCTACGGCGGAACGGCTTGAGAAGATGCGCCAGGAGCGCATGGCCGCAATCGCGAGGGAACAGGCGCGACAAGATGCTATGCGCCGCGCGCCGATCATGGCGGTGAGTGCCGGCGCTGGACCGCTCGGGGCCGTAACCGGCAACAATGGGCCGTTCAGCAACCTTCGGGTCGGCGGCAATGCCGAGGAAGGCGGCGAAGGCGGGCCTACCGCAAAAGAGCCGAACAATCTCGCGCGCCAGTTGAACGGCATGGACATTGAGCGGGTCGATGCTGGTCGGCTGTCCAACCGTAATTTCCTCATCACGGCAGGGATGCAGATTCCATGCGTGTTGCAAACTGCGATGGACTCCACTCAGCCGGGCCTAGCGAGCTGCCTCGTCCCGCAAGACATATGGTCGATGAACGGCAGCGTGATCCTGATGGAAAAGGGAACGCGCGTGCTGGGCGAGTATCAGGGCGGCTTTTCCAGAGGCCAGAACCGGATCTTCGTTCTGTGGAATCGGGCCATCACGCCGTCGGGCGTTTCGGTCAGCCTCGGTTCGCCTGCGGCCGATCAGCTCGGCCGCGCTGGCATGGGCGGCAAGGTCGATAACTTCTTCTGGCAAAGGTTCGGCGCGGCCTTGCTGCTGTCGATCGTTGGCGATGCCGGCGATGCGATCAGCAATGAAGTGTCGGGGGCCGATCAGGTCTTCAATACGCCGAACCAGGCAGCGGGTGTCGCAGTGCAGGATGCCGCACGGATCAGACCGCGCCTTCGCGCCGCGCAAGGCAAGGAAATGACGATCATGGTCGCTCGCGACGTGGATTTCAGCAAGGTCTATTCACTGAGGCTGCGCCGCTGATGTTCGATCAGGCAATCTTGGTCCACCATCTGCAACCGCTTCGCGCTCTGCTCGATGCCGACGCCGTTACCGAAGTCGTCATCAACAAGCCTTTTGAGATTGGCGTGGAAGGGCGGAGCGGTTGGGAGTGGGTCAACGACGAAAAGCTGTCGATCGAGTGGCTCGAAACGCTGGCTAGATCGATGGCGAACTACACAAAGCAAAAGGTCGGGCAGACAACGCCAATTTGCTCGACTAGCCTTCCCACGGGTGAACGTGTGCAGATTGTCGCGCCCCCGGCCTGCGACCTGGGCTTGTATTCCATCACGATCCGTAAGCCTTCGACCAAGACGTTCGGACTGGACGAGCTGCACGCGGGCGGCTTGTTCGCTGAAACCAAGATCGCACGCGGACGCAGCTCGGCCGCCGACGCGGAATTGGTTGCCCTCAAGACAAAGGGTGACTGGCCCGAGTTTCTGGAATTGGCGGTAAAGTCGCGCAAGAATATCATGATCTCCGGCGCGACGGGATCGGGCAAGACGACGCTATCGAAGGCGTTGATTAAGCTCATTCCAGATGAAGAGCGGTTGCTGACGATCGAGGACACGCGCGAGCTGATCGTTCCCCATCGCAACGCGGTGCATCTGCTTTACTCCAAGGACGGCCAGGGACAGGCGCAGGTTGGGGCGAAGCATCTGCTGGAAGCGGCATTGCGGATGCGGCCTGATCGTATCTTGCTGCAGGAGCTGCGCGACGGGACGGCCTTTTTCTATCTTCGGAACGTGAACAGCGGCCATCCCGGCTCAATCACGACAGTTCACGCGGACTCGGCCGCACTGGCGTTTCAGCAATTGTCATTGCTGGTCAAAGAATCGGAAGGTGGTCGCGACCTATCGCGAGCGGACATTCTCGACCTTCTGCACATGCTGGTCGACGTCGTTGTCCAATGCAAGAAGGTCGACGGCAAGTTCCGCGTCACTGAAATCCATTTCGAGCCGGAATTATCCGGCATGTAGGGAGCGGAC